>NZ_FXAM01000001.1:297500-1741300 GCF_900155475.1 Methylomagnum ishizawai
CTCGGGTGAAGGAACTAGGCAAAATGGTACCGTAACTTCGGGAGAAGGTACGCCCCCGGTACGTGAGGCCCCTCGCGGGCGCAGCGGATGGGGGTTGCAAGAAAACGGTGGCTGCGACTGTTTATTAAAAACACAGCACTCTGCAAACACGTAAGTGGACGTATAGGGTGTGACGCCTGCCCGGTGCCGGAAGGTTAATTGATGGGGTCAGCGCAAGCGAAGCTCTTGATCGAAGCCCCGGTAAACGGCGGCCGTAACTATAACGGTCCTAAGGTAGCGAAATTCCTTGTCGGGTAAGTTCCGACCTGCACGAATGGCGTAACGATGGCCACACTGTCTCCACCCGGGACTCAGTGAAATTGAATTGGCTGTGAAGATGCAGTGTACCCGCGGCTAGACGGAAAGACCCCGTGAACCTTTACTATAGCTTTGCACTGGACTTTGACTTCGCTTGTGTAGGATAGGTGGGAGCCTGTGAAACCGGGACGCTAGTTCCGGCGGAGGCAACCTTGAAATACCACCCTGGTGAATTCGGAGTTCTAACCTAGGTCCGTGATCCGGACCGGGGACCGTGCATGGTGGGTAGTTTGACTGGGGCGGTCTCCTCCCAAAGAGTAACGGAGGAGCACGAAGGTGCGCTCGGCACGGTCGGACATCGTGCTATGAGTGTAAGAGCAAAAGCGCGCTTGACTGCGAGACATACAAGTCGAGCAGGTACGAAAGTAGGTTCTAGTGATCCGGTGGTTCTGTATGGAAGGGCCATCGCTCAACGGATAAAAGGTACTCCGGGGATAACAGGCTGATACCGCCCAAGAGTTCATATCGACGGCGGTGTTTGGCACCTCGATGTCGGCTCATCACATCCTGGGGCTGTAGCCGGTCCCAAGGGTATGGCTGTTCGCCATTTAAAGTGGTACGCGAGCTGGGTTTAGAACGTCGTGAGACAGTTCGGTCCCTATCTGCCGTGGGCGTTGGAGATTTGAGGGAAGTTGCTCCTAGTACGAGAGGACCGGAGTGAACGAACCTCTGGTGTTCCGGTTGTCACGCCAGTGGCACAGCCGGGTAGCTATGTTCGGACAGGATAACCGCTGAAAGCATCTAAGCGGGAAGCCCCTCCCAAGATGAGATCTCCCTGGGACCTCGAGTCCCCCGAAGGGCCCTGGTAGACCACCAGGTTGATAGGCTGGGTGTGGAAGTCCAGTAATGGATGAAGCTAACCAGTACTAATTGCCCGTGAGGCTTGACCATATAACACCCAAACGGTGTGGTGTTGACACATTACGCGACGTGTACGTTTTCCAGTGTTGTTGAGCTACGCAGCTCCGACCAACCAGTTTTGCCTGGTGGCCATAGCGAGCGGGAACCACCCGATCCCATCCCGACCTCGGAAGTGAAACCGCTTAGCGCCGATGATAGTGTGGTTACCCATGTGAAAGTAGGGAACCGCCAGGCACCCAAACAAGGAAAGCCCCTTGTCCTCCACAGGACATGGGGCTTTTTCTTTGGCCGTGAATAGCGAGGCAATATCCCTGAACGCTAAAATGGGCCATGGTCGATACCCTCATGCCCGCCGAGCGCAGCGAACTTATGGCCCGGGTCCGCTCCAAGGATACTCGCCCGGAAATCTTGGTGCGGCGTTTAGTCCATGCCATGGGTTATCGTTACCGTTTACATGTGGGGCGGTTGCCGGGTTCCCCCGATTTAGTGTTCCCGCGCCTGCGCAAAGTCTTGTTCGTACATGGCTGCTTCTGGCACCAACACCCAAATCCAAGATGCAAGATTGCCCGTTTGCCCAAATCCCGACCGGAATTCTGGCACCCCAAATTGGAAGGCAATCGCCGCCGCGATGAGCGGCAGCAGGAAGCCCTGCTCGACCTGGGTTGGCATTTCATGGTGGTCTGGGAATGCGAAACCTGGGATATTCCCAGCCTAATAGAAAAAATACAGATGTTCCTGGCGGAGGATGAATAAACCACATGCGGTCGGTTGAATTGTTCGCCGGAGCGGGCGGCTTGGGGATGGGGATCAGCCGGGCCGGGTTCGAGCCTGTGGCGGTGATCGAGTGGAACCGCCATTGTTGCCATACCCTGCGCCAAAACCAGGCTAAGCGGTTGGAACCTGTGGCGCATTGGCCCTTGGTCGAAGGCGATGTCCGCGACTTCGATTTCAGCGCGATCCGGGGTGGGGTCGATCTGGTGTCTGGGGGGCCGCCTTGCCAGCCGTTTTCGCTCGGGGGCAAGCATCGCGGTTGTCTGGACGAACGCGATATGTTCCCGCAGGCCATCCGGGCGGTGCGCGAACTCCAACCCAAAGCCTTCATGTTCGAGAACGTCAAGGGATTGACCCGCGCCAATTTCATCCCCTATCTCGAATACATCCGCCTGCGCTTGTCCTATCCCGAAATGACGCCCAAGCCCGGCGAAGATTGGACCACGCACCGCGCCCGTTTGGAAAAGCACCATTCGGGCGGCAAACACGACGGCTTGTATTATCACATCCTGACCCGCGGCCTCCTGAACGCCGCCAACTACGGCATTCCCCAGCGCCGCGAGCGCATTTTCCTGGTCGGATTCCGTGCCGATCTGGGTATCGAATGGTCTTTCCCGGAACCTACCCACGATCTGGACGCGCTGCTGTGGTCGCAATGGCATAGCGGCGAGTATTGGGAACGCCACCGGATCGCCCAGCGCCACCGCCCCGAGGGCGGCAAAGCCAAAGCCCGCGCTTTGACGCTCGCGGAAGAACCCAGGTCGCTTCCCTGGCGGACGGTGCGCGATGCCATCGCGGATTTGCCCGACCCGGAAATCCAGCCTACGGCGGCCGCGGCCTATGCCAACCACCGTTTCCAGCCGGGAGCCCGCAGCTATCCTGGGCATACCGGCAGTCCGCTGGACGAACCGGCCAAGACCTTGAAGGCGGGCGACCACGGGGTTCCGGGCGGGGAGAACATGTTGCTGCGTCCCGACGGCTCGGTGCGTTATTTCACGGTGCGGGAAAGCGCCCGCCTGCAAACCTTCCCGGACGATTTCCGGTTCGAGGGTTCTTGGACCGAATCGATGCGCCAAATCGGCAACGCCGTCCCGGTGGAACTCGCCGCCATCGTGGCGGGCAGCATCAAAGCCCATCTTGCCCAGGCGGCGACCCCGGACCGCGCCTGATGCCGGGCTATCGGGAATTCGAGTTCGATCTGCCCGCCGCGCTCTTGCGGAACCTGGTCGAGGTGTTCGGCGCGATGGCGGCCGCGCCCTTGTTGCCCGGCAATCTGGTGGGGATTCCCGAGACCCAGGGCGTCTACCAATTGTTGTTGCGGGGCGATTTGGTCTATATCGGCAAGACCGACGCCGAGGCCGGCCTGCGCAAGCGGCTGGAACGCCACGCCCGCACCATCCAGCACCGTGTCAAGCTCGAACCCGCCGAGGTGGCTTTCAAGGCGGTGCGGGTATTCGTGTTCACGGCGATGGACCTGGAAACCCAACTCATCAAGCACTACGGCAATATCGCGCCGGTGCCGTGGAACAACAGCGGTTTCGGCTCGAACGATCCGGGCCGCGAACGCGATACCACCAATCTCAAGCCCGAGGGTTTCGATGCCCAATATCCGGTGGATATCGACCGCGGCATTGAACTGGGCCTGCCTTTTCCCGCCACCGCCGCCCTGGCCTGCACCTTGCTCAAGGAGTGTTTGCCGTATACCTTCCGGGTCGAGAACGCCGGGCGCGGCAGCCGTAGGCCACATCCCGATCTTGTGAATACCCAGGTCGTCCCGCCGCCCAAGCCTTATACCACCCGCCAATTCATCGAAGCCGTCCTCAAGCGCTTGCCGCCCGGCTGGCAGGCGACCGCCTTGCCCAGCCGGGTGATCCTGTATAAGGAGCAACGGGCCTATGCCTTCGGGACGGTGATCGCACGTTCGGATTGAGCCTCTCCGTCGCCAGCCTCCCGTAAAGCTTCCAGTGCCGCGCCCAGGGCGGCGAAGGGAGCCACGGAAGTGGCGGCGGCATCGGTCAATTCCCGTGCCAGCCGTTGAAAGTGGGCCAGACGGGTTTGTAGCGCGGGGGTGGCGGACAAGGCCGCAGGCTCCTGGATTCCTTGCCGCGATAGAGATGCGCCAAGACGGGCCGGGGCGGTTTGGAAGCGGTCGATCAGCGCCAACCGCGCCCGGCGTTCCCAGCGGTCGCGGGACTGGACCGCCGCCAACCAGGCGATCAAGCGCGGCAATCCGAGCTGGGCGGCGATGGTATCGGACAGGCGCGCCACCTCGGCCAGCGCCAGACCTTGGGCTCCGGCCCATTCCAGCAAGGCCGGGAATTGGCCCAGCCGTTCGGCATGGACCAGCAAACACGCCTGTTCCTGGGTGAATCCCGCCGCGGTTAACTCGGCCAGGGTTCCGGTCGCGGTGGTGTCCGCGGCCAAATAATCCAGATAGTCCCGCAGTCCGCCGCGTCCGGCTGCGAAGGCTGGGATTGGGTTCCGGTCCAAAGAGCGGCGGCATAATTCCGCCAGCAAACCTTCCAGCCGCAAGAGCCCAAGGTATTGCCGGTCGATGGCCCAAGAGCCATCCAGCTTGTGGATTTGTTCCCGCAACGCGCGACCCCCGACGATGCGGTCGAACCGCGCATAGGCTTCCACGGCCCGAGCCAACAGGGTCGAATCTAATTCCTCCACCCAGGCCAGGAAACCCACCCCGGCTTGGTCGATGACCGCATTGGCGATCTGGGTGACGGTGATTTCCCGCGCCAGGGGATGTTCTGGCAGATAAGCGCCGAACTCCTCCCGCAACGGCCCAGGAAAATAGGCCGACAGGCAATCCTGGGTCCACTCGCCCGGGAAGTCCGGGCGGTCCAGCAAGGCCCGCTTCAACGCCAGTTTGGCATAGGCCATCAACACCGCGAGTTCCGGCCGGGTGAGTCCGCCACCCCGCGCCAGGATATCCTTGCGGGCGGGGAAGTCCTCGACCGCCCGGTCCAAAAGTCCGGCGTTGGCGAGCCGGTCGGCCACGTCCAGGAAGGGTTCGGCGTCCAAGGCGCAGCGCTGCCGGTCCAGCGACAGGCAGAGGCTTTGCGCGGCGTTGTGGGCCAGCACCGACCCGACCACCGCGCCGGAGAGATCGGCGAGCCGCCGGTTCCGTTCCTCTACGCCGTCGATCAGCCCGCGTCGGCGCAACAGGGCCAGCAGCATCTTGAGGTTGACCTCGTGGTCGGACAGGTCCACCCCACCGGAGTTGTCCACGGCGTCGGTATTGATGCGGCCCCCGGCCAGGGCGTATTCGATGCGGGCTTTCTGGGTGAAGCCCAGGTTCGCGCCTTCCCCGACCACCTTGGCCCGGACCTGGACCGCGTCGATCCGCACCGCGTCGTTGGCGCGGTCGGCCACTGATTCATGGCGCTCGGAACCGGCTTTGACATAGGTGCCGATGCCGCCCAGCCACAGCAGATCGACCGGCGCGGCCAGCAACAGCCGGATCAATTCCTCGCCATCGACCGAGGCATGGCGCAGGCCCAGCCAAGCGCGGACGGCGGGCGACAGCGGAATATCCTTGGCATCGCGGGGAAACACCCCGCCGCCCGGTGAAATCAAGGCGCGGTCGTAGGCTTCCCAACCGGGCGCGGCCAGTTCGAACAACCGTAGGCGCTCGCGGAAGGACACCGCCGGGTCGGGGTCGGGATCGAGGAAGATTTCGTGCGAGCCGAAAGCCGCCAGCAAGCGGATATTCTCCGACAGTAACATCCCGTTGCCGAACACATCGCCGTCCATGCTGCCGATGCCCACCACGCTGAAGGGGCGGTCCAGCGCCAGCCCGGCCTCGCGGAAATGCCGCTTCACGCATTCCCAAGCGCCCCGCGCGGTGATGCCCAGTTTTTTGTGGTGGAAACCCTGCGAACCGCCGCTGGCGAAGGCATCGCCCAGCCAGAAGCCATACTCGGCGGCGATGCGGTTGGCGGTGTCGGACATTCGCGCCGTGCCCTTGTCGGCGGCGACCACTAGGTAAGGATCGGCGGCGTCGTAGGCGATGCGGCGGTGGGGCGGTTCCACGGTGGGGTTGTCGGTCAGGTCGAGCAAGCCCCGCATCAGGGTGGCGTAGGCGGTTTGCGCCAGCCGCTCGCGTTCTTCCGGGCGTGGCTCGGTCGAATTCAGCACGAAACCGCCCTTGGCGCCCAAGGGTACGATGAGCGCGTTCTTGATCATCTGGGTCCGCATCAGGCCCAGGATTTCGCTGCGGAAATCGTCGGGCCGGTCCGACCAGCGGATGCCGCCCCGCGCCACCTTGGCCCCGCGCAGGTGGATGCCCTCCATCAGCCGCGAATGTACGTAGATTTCGAACAAAGGCCGGGGCGCGGGCATATTGATGATGCCCAGGCTGTTGATCTTGAAGGCGATGGCGTGTTGATCCGGGGCTTTGGGCAGGTAGTAGTCGGTGCGGAGGGTGGCGTCGACCAGGTTGAACACATCGCGCAGGATGCGGTCCTCGGCGCTGTCGGCCACGCCGTCCAGGAGGGTGGCGAGTTCCTGCCGCAGCGGCGACAAGGCTTCTTCCTCGCGCTGGCCGGGCGTGTCCCAGCGGCCATCCGGCTCGAAGCGGGCGGCGAAATAGCGGAACAACAAGCGGGCCACCCCAGGGTGGGCCAGCAGGGCTTGGTGGAAACGGAAGCGGCCAAAATGGCTGCCCAGTTGGAAGTAATAGTTGCGGTAGGCCCGGAACACATCGATTTCGCGCCAGGACAGCCCCGCCGATAGCAGCAGGCCGTTCAGCGCGTCGTTGTCCACCCGGCCCGCCAACAGCGCGTCCAAGGCTTCCAATACCTGGGCCTTATACGCCAGTGGATCGACGCCGGGGGCTTGCGGCCGCACCGCGAAACCGCGCAGGCACCAGCGCCGCGTCCCCAGTTCCAGCCGGAACGAGCTTTGGTCCAATACCCGGAAACCCAGGCTTTGGACCAGCGGCATGATTTCGTCCAGCCCGCGTTCCCGTCCGCTATAAAGCCGCAGTTGGTGGCAACCACCCAGGTCGGGATCGGGTTCCCACAGATCGAAGCCTTCGCCGCCATCCCGGTCCAAGGCGGCGAGGCGGAGGGCGTCGCGGGCCGCGAGTCCGGGCGGGGTGGTGGCGCGGTATTCCGGGGCGAAGACGGCGCTGGCGAGCGAATCGGGGCAGGGCTGGCCGGCCGCGGCCAGCCTACGGGCGAGGTCGGCCTTGAAGGCGCGTTCCCAGGACATGGCGAAACTCCCCCCGCGGGTTCGGGCGCGGGTGTTATTCGAGTTTTTTATACATTTCCAGCACGTTGCCGCTCTCGGTCTTGCGATAGGCGACGGTGTCCATCAGGGTGCGGATCAGGAAGATGCCCCGGCCCCGTTCGCAAGGGTCGTCGAAGTCGGGGGCGGGCACGGCGTCGAGGTCGAAGCCCTGGCCCTGGTCGTGGACATGGATGTTGAGTTCCTTGTCCGCGATGTAGATGCAGACCCGCACGGTTTTGCGGGGTTGGTTTTCGGGGCAATGTTCGATGGCGTTGACCATGGCCTCGGTCAGCACCAGGTTGAGATGGTAGGCGAGGGCGTCGCGGTCGCCGCTGTAGCCGTCCAAGACCCTGGCCAATTCCTCGGCGATATTGCCGATCAGGCCCAGATAGCGGGTCTGGTTGGGCACCACGATATCCAGGTGTATGCAGCAGCCTTCTTCGCACATGGCCACGTCCTCGCTTAGGCTTTGTTGAGGGCTCCTTCGACGCTGGGGTAGATATCGAACACCCGGTGCAGCCGGGTCAGTTCGAACATCGATTGCACCCTGGGCTGGAGTCCGGCCAGCACGAACGAACCCGATCTCAGCGAGGCGTTCTTGTAGCCGGAGAGCAGTGCCCCCAGTCCTGAACTATCGATGAAGCGGACGCCCGCCAGATCGACGATGAGTTGGGTGTCGCCGTTTTCCAGGAGTTTGAGGATATGGTCCCGGAGGTCGCTGGAATTGTGGGCGTCCAGCCGTTCTTCCTTGAGGCTCAGGACCGTTTTGCCGTCGTGTTTTGCGGTCGCGATTTGCATCTTGGCACCTTGTGGAGTTCTTGCGGAGCGGGGCGCGGTTTTTCCTTGCGGTGACGGCGGACCCTGCCCGCATCGGTGGGCGGAGGGCCGGGCGGTTCCCCGGTCCAAGCGGTGTGGAATCCCGGTCCTGCCTGCTTAGACGGGGCGGGGCGCGGTGGAATTCAATCTGCCGCGGCCCCTCAAGGAGAATATAAACCATGGGCGGTCGGATGGGGGGCCGGAGTGCCGGCTTGTTTCATATATGGGAGGTCCGGCATGTTTTCCCGCGCCGATTTCCGGCTTGGCTTCGCCTTGGCCGCGGTCTTGTCCCTGGCCGCGCCGCGTGCCGATGCCGCCCGCGTGTTCTCGCCGCCCGGCATCCTGGGCGGCGACGACCGCGCCCCCTTGGATTCGACCGCCTGGCCCTGGCAGGCCATCGGTCGGCTCAATCAACCCCATGGCGGCTATTGTACGGCTACTTTGATCGCTCCCGACGCCGTGTTGACGGCGGGCCATTGCCTGACCGACCGCCGCACCGGCCAGCGTCTGGCGGCGCGGGATTTGGTGTTCGTGGCCGACCTCCGGCGCGACGACGATTTGGGCTATGCCCGTGGCCGGACGCTGGACCACGCCCCCCCCGCCGGCCTGGGGACGGCCCCTGGGCTGGAAGCCTTGGCCGGGGATTGGGCGGTGGTCCGGCTCGAACATCCCCTGCCGATCCGGCCCGTGCCGATCCGCCCGTTGCCGGACGCGGGGCCGTCCCCCCGGCTGCAACGGGCCGGTTATGGCCAGGACCGGCCCAACCTCCTCTCCCTGCACGATGGCTGCCGGGTGAGTGGCAGGCTGGCGGAAGGCCGGGTGCTGGTCTGCGATTGCGACGGCACCCACGGCGATTCCGGCTCGCCGCTGCTGCTGCGTGAGGGGGGGCGGGCCTGGATCGTCGGCGTGTTGTCCGCCGCGGGGGCGGGCGGTGGCGGCAATTACGCCATCCATGCCGCCGTGTTCCAGGGCGCGCTGGCCGAGCCGGTACCGCCGCGCCGCCCCTGACCGGGGTTCCCGGCGGTCCGCTCGCCGTGCTTGCTCTTCCAGGGCAATCCGCCTACCCTTGCCCCGACGCCAGCCCGCCCCCAGTCCGACCGGCCACCGCACCGTCGTTCCATCCTCAAATAAGCCATATAGTCAAGGAAACTTCATGGATACCAGCTATCTCTCCGATCTGCAAAAGCGCTTCGGCCTATCCGGCACCGTGGATTTCACCGAGCGGCACGGGATGCCGGTGGTGGAGGTCAACAACGCCCAGGGTTCCGGCGTCCTGGCGTTGCAGGGGGCGCAATTGCTGACCTGGGCGCCCAAGGATCAGGCCGCCGTGGTGTGGCTGTCGCCCCAGGCCAAATTCGCCTGCGGGAAATCGGCGCGGGGTGGGGTGCCGATCTGCTGGCCCTGGTTCGGACCCCATGCCGAGGAGGCCGCGTTCCCGGCCCATGGTTTCGCCCGCACGGCGGCTTGGGAGGTGATCGAGGTCGCCACCCTGGAAGGCGGGGCCAACCGGCTCGGCTTCCGGTTATTGCGGAATGACGCCGACGACCTGTTATGGCCGCACTGCACGCCGCTGGAAGTGCGCTACACCTTCGGCGCGGCCCTGGAAATCGAACTCGGCACCCGTAGCCGCAGCCCGAATCCCCTGGTCCTGGGCGAGGCGTTGCACACCTATTTCGGCGTCGGCGATGTGCGCGAGGTCCGGGTGTTGGGCCTGGACGGCGTCGAATATATCGACAAGGTGGACGGTGGCCGCCGCAAACGGCAGGCCGGGCCGGTCACCGTGGGCGGCGAGGTGGACCGGGTCTATCTGGGCACCGGGTCCACCTGCCTGATCGAAGACCTGTCCCTGAACCGCCGCATCCGCATCGAGAAGAGCGGCAGCCGCGCCACCGTGGTGTGGAATCCTTGGGAGGACAAAGCCGCCAAGCTGGGCGACTTCGAGGCGGGTGGCCATCTCAAGATGCTCTGTGTCGAGAGCGCCAACGCGGCGGACGACGCCGTGGTGCTGGGACCGGGCGCGGAACATCGGCTGTGGGTGCGCTATTCGGTGGAGCCTTTGGCTTGAGGCCCGGACGACCCGCGCCAGTCGTCCGGGGTGGCCGCGCTTGATCGATATCCTTTATCAAGATGATTGGCTGGTCGCGGTGCATAAACCGGCGGGACTCTTGGTGCATCGCTCCGCCATCGACCGCCACGAAACCCGCTACGCCTTGCAAATGACCCGCGATCTGTTGGGACGGCGGGTGTATCCGGTGCATCGCCTGGACAAACCCACCGCCGGAATTTTGCTATTCGCCCTGGATGTGGACATGGCCCGGCGACTGACCGGCGTGTTCGCCGCGGGTGGTGTCGAAAAGCTTTACACCGCCGTGGTGCGCGGCCATACCGCCGGGTGGGGCGTCATCGACTACGCCTTGGCCGAGGAGGCCGACCCCATGACCGATGCCTTGGCCCAACCCGACAAACCCGCCCAGCCCGCCCTCACCCATTACCGCCGCCTCGCCACCACCGAACTGCCGTTTCCGGTTGGGCGCTATGCCAGTTGCCGCTATTCCTGGCTGGCGATCTCGCCCAAGACCGGCCGCAAGCACCAAATCCGCCGCCATATGAAACATATCTTCCATCCCGTGGTGGGCGACACCAGCCATGGCGATGGGCGGCATAACCAATTCTTCCGCGGCCATTTCGGTTGCCACCGGCTATTGTTGGCCGCGATCCGCCTACGTTTCGTCCATCCCGCCACCGGGGCTGGCTTGGCGCTCACCGCGCCGCTCGACCCGGAATTCCGCGCCATCCTGGCCGGACTGGGCTGGAACCCCGCGGCGCCCCTGGATTATCCCCTCCACCCCGATGGCCCCTGATTCCCATGTCACAACCGCCCAATACCCGCATCATGGCCTTGTACTGCGACTTCGAGAACGTCGCCCTCGGCGTCCGCGCCCTGAAATCCAAAGCCTTCGATATCCAGAAAGTGCTGGAACGCCTGCTGCTCAAGGGCAATATCGTCGTGAAAAAGGCGTATTGCGATTGGGAGCGTTACAAGGAATTCAAGGCCGCCATGCACGAGGCGGCGTTCGAGTTGATCGAAATCCCCCATGTACGGCAATCGGGCAAGAATTCCGCCGATATCCGCATGGTGGTGGACGCCCTGGACCTGTGTTACACCAAGGCCCATGTCGATACCTTTGTCATCATCAGCGGTGATTCGGACTTCTCGCCCCTGGTCAGCAAGTTGCGAGAAAACAACAAGTTGGTGATTGGCGTCGGGGTGAAGGAATCGACTTCCGACCTGTTGATCGCCAATTGCGACGAGTTCATCTATTACGACGATTTGGTGCGCGAGACCGAATCCAAGGAACAGCGCAAGGCCAAGCGCAAGCCCAAGGCCACGTCCGCTAAAGCGGCCAAGGCGCCCGCCGAACCCGTGGCCGAACCCGCCAAGCCGCCCGACAAGCGGCAACAGGCCTTGGATTGGGTGGTGGAGACGGTGGAGGATTTATTCGAGGAGCGCGGCGACGAAGGCAAGGTCTGGGGTTCGATGGTTAAGCAAGCGCTCAAGCGGCGCAAACCCGGCTTCAACGAAACCTACCATGGCTTCCGCAGCTTCGCCGATTTGCTGGAAGAGGCGCAGGCCCGCAAGCTCCTGGCCTTGGAATTCGACGAGAAATCGGGGGGGTATATCGTGCAGGGTTTGGCGCGGGAAGATTGAGGGGAGCCGAACGGCTGGGTTTGATAGCGGCTATTTTGTCTAAGTCAAGCAGGTTTAGACAAAAAATATGCGAACCAATCTGCGTTTCTCTCGATCCGGTAAGCCCGTGTGTCGGAATACTTTACGCAATCCGGGGGGAAACCATGGGCCGATCCCGGCGTGGGCCGACCCCCCTCCGCCGGGTGGATTGGGAAAACCTTTTTTTTCATGGCCTTATCCTGATCCAAAGCGGCGGAGAAGAGATGTCAAAAAGATTTACACGCTGGTTCCAGCGGCTGGGCTGAAAAAATAAATCTTTTATATTCAGTCATTTGAGTTATAGGCATGGAACATGCTTGATCGAAAGTATCGATAAGCCAAAAAGCGTTGATGTAAAAAAATCAAAACATCTTATCGTAAGGTTCGATCAACCTTAGTACATGGAGACCTCTCAGCATGAACATCAATTTAAAGGCGGTTGCCAGCGCCGCGGTTTTCGGTGTGGCAACCCTTGTGACCGCCCCGGCGCAAGCGCTTGGGATTACCGCTTCGCTTAGCAATATCACCCTGACCCTCAACGGCTTTTCGGGCGGTACTTATCTCAACACGGCTACCACCTTGAGCTTCGCTGCCAACCTCCCTAACGTCGCCAATCCCACACAGGACGGCACCAAGGCCGTCGCGGGTTCCGATGGTATCGGCGATATGGCTCCGACCGGTCCGATGCCCATAACGGGCGGTGAAATTACCGGCGCTTTTGACTTCAATGGCAGCGCCGTTGGTACCAACGGCAATATTTGGGCGCTAGCGGTGGGGACTTTATCTTCACCGATACTGAATTTTCTGCAATTCAATCGAAGCGGGAGTGTATTCACTTTCGACCTGACGAGTATCAGTAGCATCGCCCGCAACCTTTTGGCGACCACTCCCACGGTCCAGGCGAACCTGAGCGTCGCGACCTACGGCATTTTGCACGATTCCTCCCATACCCGGGCCGATACCTTCGCGGCGTTGACCTTTTCTTTCAGCCAAACGGGTAGCGCGTTGTCGGGTTCCGCCACACTCAACTCGCCCGCGACCCCTCCCAGCCTGCCCGAACCCGCCACCCTGCTGCTGTTCGGTACCGGATTGGCGGGCATGGCCACCCGCGCCCGCCGCAAATCCATTTAAGCGCCGCGCCCGTGGCGAAAAGGCAATTCAATCACAGACCATTGGGGGGCGGGCACAGGGGGAAAGAGGCTTGAATGTCAAGCCATTATTTGTCCGAATTTTTGACAATCGCCGGGGTTACAATGGGCGCTTGGTTCGCGGGGTTGTCTAGGCCGATGAAATATAACTATAAATTCTCGCAGGCATGGATGCTGCTAAAAACGGATAACTTTAATTAACGGCATCAGCAGCCTTTAAGGGTCTTTTTCGACCCTGCTTTGCAAGATGGAGCAAGCGACATGTTTAACCGAAAACCAGCCTACTTGGCCCTGTTGGCCGCCTTGGCCGGCGCATCCACGGGCGCGGACGCCCTTATGGTGGATAACTTCAAAAACCCCAATCCCGCCAACGATACTTTTTTAAACCAGCAGACGGATACATCGGCTTGGTCGACGGACGACAGCGCGAGCGGGGCTATCGGTGGCTATCGGGACCTGTATTTGAACCATCCTAGCGGGGGTTCCGATAGTACGTTCACCTGCCTTTCCGCCGGAGATTCCTCGGGCAATTGCGCGCCCTATATCGGGACTACCGGCTTGGTGGTTTACAACGAAGGCGCTGTCAACGCGACCGCGCAGGTCTTGTGGGATGGCACTAATAGCGCTCTCGAATCCGGCTCGACCACGCCCGCGATGGGCTTGACCGGCGCAAACCTCTCGGCTTCCGGGGCTCAAGGATTCTATCTGGATTTGAACTACCTCAGCGCGGGCGTGGACCTGACCATCACCGTGTGGTCGAATTCGGGCGCGGTATCGGCCAGCAGTACGCTGCATAATTTGCTGGATTGTCCCCTCAGCAGCCCTCTGTGCGGTTCCCTCTATAAGTTTTTCTCCTTCAGCAGTTTCACGGGCGGCGCGGTGGACTTCGCGGATGTTAACGCCATCGCCCTCAGCATCAGCGGTCCGCTCGGGTATTATCTCGAAGCCACCTCCCTGGAAACCCGTAGCGATCCGGGCGTCCCGGAACCCGCCACCCTGGCGCTCACCGGCCTGGGCCTCCTGGGCATGGGGTGGTCCCGCCGCCGCAGCAATGCCAGGCGATAGGTCTCCGCCAACACGGGCCTAAAAAAACCGGGTCGCCCCCGGTTTTTTTAGGCCCCGCTATTTCTTCGCATGTTTTATCAGCCTGCGCCGCTTGCGGATTTGCCGTTCCGTGAGCGGGTTGCGCCTGCCCTGGTAGGGATTTTCCCCGCCCTTGAATTCCAGCCGGACCGGCGTGCCGTGCAGGTCCAGCGCTTCGCGGAAGGCGTTGCCGAGGTAGCGCTTGTAGCTGCCGGGGATTTCGTCGGTCTGGTTGCCGTGGATGACGATGGTGGGCGGGTTGCTGCCGCCTTGGTGGGCGTATTTCAGCTTGATGCGGCGGCCGCGCACCAAGGGTGGCTGATGGGCGGCGACCACGTCCTGGAGCAAGCGGGTCAGCCGGGCGGTGGACATGTCCAGCATCGAGGCGGCATGCACGCCTTCCACGGCGTCGAACAAATTGCCGACCCCGGTGCCGTGCAGGGCCGAGATGAAATATTTCTCGGCGAAATCGACGAAGCCGAGCTTGAGGTCGATCTGGCGGCGGATTTCTTCCTTGTGGTCGTGGGCCAGGCCGTCCCATTTGTTCAGGCCGACGATGAGCCCCCGGCCGATCTCCAGCACCATGCCCAACAGGGTCGCGTCCTGGTCGGTCACGCCCTCGCGGGCGTCGATGATATAGACCACCACATGGGCCTTCTCGATGGCCTGCATGGCCTTGATGACGCTGAACTTCTCGATGGTCTCGGCGATGCGGCCGCGGCGGCGGATGCCGGCGGTGTCGATCAGGGTGTAGGGCTTGCCCTGGCGCTCGAAGGGGATATAGACGCTGTCGCGGGTGGTGCCGGGCTGGTCGAACACGACCACGCGCTCCTCGCCCAGCATCCGGTTGACCAGGGTGGATTTGCCGACGTTGGGACGGCCCACCACGGCGACATGGATGCCGGGGGCTGCGTCGGCGGAATCTCCCGGGTCTTCCGCCGGGAGCTTGTCCCGCACGGCGTCGAGCAGGTCGTCTATCCCCAGGGCGTGGGAGGCGGACAAGGGATGCGGCTCGCCCAGGCCCAGGGCGTGGAATTCGTGGGCGGCGAGGGTCTGGCCGGGCCGGTCGAGCTTGTTCACCGCCAGCAGCACCGGCTTGCCGATCCGCCTGAGATGGGCGGCGATGGCCTCGTCCCCGACGTTGAGGCCGTCGCGGCCATCGACCAGGAACAACACCAGGTCGGCTTCTTCCAACGCGACCCGCACTTGGCGCATGGCCTGCTCGTCGATGCCGAGTTCGGTTTCGACGATGCCGCCGGTGTCGACCACGAAGAAATTCCGCTGCCCGCCACGCTTGACCCGGCCATATTGGCGGTCGCGGGTCAGGCCGGGGTAGTCCGCGACCAGGGCGTCGCGGGTTTGGGTCAGATAATTGAACAGGGTGGATTTTCCCACATTGGGGCGGCCCACCAGGGCGACTACGGGTAACATGGCTACTCCAGCGCGACGGCGGCGAGCACACCGCCGGCGGTATATACGTAAATGATATCGTCGTAGACGACGGGCGCGGCGCGGATCGGTTGGTCGTCGTCCAGGCGCACCCGACCCAACAAGCCGCCGTCGTCCTGGGACAGGGCGTGCAGGTAGCCCTCGAAATCGCCCAGCACCAGATAATCCTTGACCAAGGCGGGGACGGTGAGGCGGCGCATGTGCAAATCGGTTTGTTTCCACAGGTCGTTGCCGCTGTGGATATCCAGTTCCCAGACATCGCTATTGGCGTCGGTCAGGAACAGGCCGCGGCGGTCGCCGGCCAGGCCGTGGCTGGAATAGACCTGTTCCTGCCGCCACTCCACATCGCCACCGTGCAGATCGACCGCCGCCACGCCCGCCTGATAGCCGGTGACATAGGCGGTGCCGCCTTTGATATAGGCGTCGGCGTCCAACTCGACCAGGCGCTCGACCTCGGAACGGCCATGGGGGAGGGCGACCACGGCTTCCCAGGCCGGTTTGCCGTCGGTGATCCCGAGCGCGGCCAGTTTGCCGCCGCCGAAGCCGTCCAGCACCAGATCGCCCGCCAGGGTCGGCGAACCCAGGGAACGCACCGACAAGGGCGGGATGCTGCGTTCATAGGACCAGCGGGTGCCGCCGCTCGGTTCGTCCAGGCCGATGACCCGGCCATCGCTGGTGCGGACCACGATGGTGTGGTTTTCGACACGGGGCAGGGCCAGGATTTCGCTGGTCAAGGTGGTTTTCCAGGCCAGCGAGCCATCCAGCGCGTTCAGGGCCACCAATTCGCCGTTGCTGGTGCCGAACAAAAGCTTGTCGCCCGCCGCCACCGGACCCGAGGAAAACGCGAATTCGGTTTCCACCGACCAGAGCTTGTCGCCCTTGAGGCGGTTGTGGGCTTCGACCACGCCCTTGCGGTCGGCGGCGTAGACCCGCTCCTCGGTCACAGCGGGCACCAGGTTCACCACTTGTTCGTCGTAGCCGTCGCCGACGGTGGCGTCCCACAGCACGGTGAGCTTGACCTTGGGTTCCAGGGGTTGCAATTCGTTGGGTGGGTCGGCGTTGTCGGTGCCCGAGATCAAGCCTTGCACCGATTCGGCCAAATCCTTGAACGCGCTGAATTCGGCGCAGCCCGACAATAGTCCCAAGCTCAGCAAAAGAAGGGTCAGGCGCATCAGTTCGCCGTGCCGGGCAGGTCGTTGAGTTTGAGTTCCAACAGGGGGGAGTTTTCGCCGAGTTCCTTGGCTTTCCCGTAGGCGAGGCGGGCATCCGCCGGACGTTTGGCGGCGGCGTAGAGATCGCCCTTGAGTTCCTCGTACAGCCCGGCCAGCTTGCCGGTTTGCTGTTCGGTGACCGGCTCGATCAGCTTCAAGGCCACGTCGGTTTCGCCGCCCGCCAGCAAGGCCCGGCCCAACCGCAGCCGGGCCAGGGCTTTGAGGTTGTCGTCATGGCTCTTGGCCAATGCCTGTTCCAGGGCTTGTTTGGCCCCGGCCAGATCGCCTTTGTCGGCCTTGGCCTTGGCGAGGAAAAGACGGGCGTATTCGGCGTAGCTGGTCGAGCCATATTGCTCGATGAGGCGCTCGCTCAGCTTGAGGGCCGGGTCGGTTTGCCGGGCTTCCGAGGCTTTGAGCAATTGCTGGTAGAGGTTGCTGGCCTGTTCGACGGTGCCGCGGCGGTTGTTTTGCCACATGTTCCAAGCGCCCACCATGGCGAGTCCCAGCAGGACGCCGAGGAACGCCGATTGCTTGTTGGTTTTCCACCAGCGGTGTAGCGCTTCGAGGCGCTCTTCTTCGGATAAATCTTCCATTCCGGTCCCTTCGCCGTCAGATGAGTGTTTGTAGGAAAGACACCAGTTCCGCCTGGGCCAGCGTGGTTTGCCCGGCGTCGGTGCGCAGGTGCTTGATGCCGATGGTCAGGTCACGGGCCTCGTCGTCGCCGAGGATCAAAGCCACCTGGGCACCGCTCTTGTCGGCTCGCTTGAACTGGCTTTTGAAGCCGCCGCCGCCGCGATGTTCTTGTAGGCGCAAACTCGGCAGGGCGTCGCGCAGGGATTCGGCCAGGGCCACGGCCTTGCGTTCGGCCAAGCCACCCACGCTGATGAGATAGGCGTGTGGCTGGGCCGCCGCCTCGAAGCGCTCGGGCTCGTCCAACAGGTCGATGAGCCGCTCCATGCCCAAGGCGAAACCCACCGCCGCCGAGCCTTTGCCGCCCAGTTGCTCGATCAGCCCGTCGTAGCGGCCCCCGGCGCAGACCGTGCCTTGGGCGCCTAGTTCCTGGGTGACCCACTCGAACACGGTGCGGCAGTAATAATCCAGCCCGCGCACCAACCGGGGATTGACCCCATAAGCGACACCGGCCTCATCCAGCCGTTCCAAGAGTCCTTGGAAATGGGCCTTGGATTCTTCGCCGAATTCCTCGGCCAGCACCGGAGCACCTTCGATGACTTCCCGCAACTCGGGATTCTTGCTGTCGAGGATGCGCAGGGGATTGGTTTCCAGCCGCCGCCGGCTGTCCTCGTCCAACTGTTCATAATGCGCCCGGAAGTATTCGACCAGCTTGGCGCGGTAGGCCAGGCGCTCTTCCGCCGTGCCCAACGAATTGAGCTGCAATTCCAGCTTGTGGCCTAACCCGAGTTCGCGCCACAGCCTCCGGCACAGCAGGATCAGTTCCGCGTCGATATCGGGGCCGGGCATCCCGTAAGCCTCGACGCCGAGTTGATGGAATTGGCGGTAGCGGCCTTTCTGCGGGCGCTCATGACGGAACATCGGCCCGGCGTACCACAGCCGGTGGGCTTGGTTATGGATCAAACCATGTTCCAAACAGGCCCGCAGGCAACCCGCCGTGCCTTCCGGGCGCAGGGTCAGGGAATCGCCGTTGCGGTCCTCGAAGGTGTACATTTCCTTCTCGACGATATCGGTGACTTCGCCGATGGAACGCTTGAACAACTCGGTCTTTTCCACCAGCGGCATACGGATTTCGCGGTAGCCATAGGCCGCCATGACCCGGCGCAGCACCGCCTCGACATGGTGCCAGCGCGGCGTTTGGTCCGGGAGGATATCGTGCATCCCGCGGATCGCCTGGATGTTTTCAGCCATTGATACTCCTGATGAAGATTCGCCCCGGCGGTACGGGGCGGCGGATGCTCGGGGCTATTTGCCGCCGGGGAAGCGCTGCCTGAGCGTGGTGGCGTATTCCTGGGCGGCTTCCTCGTTGCCCAGCGCGGTTTCGATTTCGATGCCGAGCTTGAGCGCTTCGGGATTGGGGCCGGCGGCGGCGAAATAGCGTTCTAGGAAGGCCCGCGCCGACATGAGCTGGCGGTTCTCGCGGCTCAGTTTCGCCATTTCCAGCAAGCTGGGCGGGAAATTGGGTGCGGCGTCCAAAGCCTGCCGCAAATAGCCTTCGGCCTCGGTTTTCTTGCCCGTTTTGCGGGCGCAGATGCCGGCATTGGTCAGGACCACCCAGGGCTGGTCGTACAGCTTGTTGCCGATGATCTGGTTGAATTGCTCGAAAGCGTCCTGGGCCTTGCCGTGGTTGCACAGGAAGCGCCCGTAATTGTTGCGAGCCCCGTAATTATCGGGCTTGAGCGACAGCGCCTTCTTGAAACTGGCGTCGGCGTTGGGATAGTCGTCGATGCGTTCGTAGAGTACGCCGATGGAGTTATACGCCTCGCTGTTGTCGTCGTCCAAGTCGATGGCCCGCTTCATATCCTGCAAGGCGATTTCGTAGCTGCCCGCTTCCATGTATTTCACGCCTTTTTCGACATAAATCTTGGAAGCCTCTTGCGGGCTGTATTTGACGGGCGCGGGTTGCGGCAAGGTTTGGATGGTTTCTGGACTCGACGAACAGGCTCCGAGCAAGCTTGCGAAAACCCAGGCGGTCGAGCGGTGGACGTTCATGGCGCGGCGGTGGCGGCCTGTTGCAGGCGGATTTGCCTACGGGTGCGGTCGTTGACCTTGCCCACCAATTGGCCACAGGCTGCGTCGATATCGTCGCCGCGGGTCTTGCGGGTGGTGGTGATCAGCCCGGCTTGTTGCAGGATTTCGCTGAACCTACGGAGGTTTTCCGGGGTGGAACAGCGGTAGTCGGTGCCGGGGAAGGGATTGAACGGGATCAGGTTCACCTTCGAGGGCACATGGCTGAGCAGGCGCACCAGCGCCTTGGCATGGGCCGGGCTGTCGTTGATGCCATCCAGCATGACGTATTCGAAAGTCACTTTGCGGCGGCCATCCTGGCCGATATAGCGCTTGCAGGCGGCCAGCAATTCCCGGATCGGATATTTGCGGTTGATCGGCACCAGCACATCGCGCAGTTCGTCGTGCGGCGCGTGCAGGGATACGGCGAGGCTGATATCGGTGACTTCGGCCAGCCGGTCCAGCGCGGGCACCACGCCGGAGGTGCTGAGCGTCACCCGCCGCTTCGATAGCCCATAGGTGAAATCGTCCAGCATCAACGAGATGGCGGACACCACGTTGTTGAAGTTGAGCAAGGGTTCGCCCATGCCCATCAGCACCACGTTGGTGATGCGGCCTTCGCCCAATTCGCGCTGGGCGGTCCACACTTGGCCGATGATTTCGGCCACGCTCAAATTCCGGTTGAAGCCTTGCTTGGCCGTGGAGCAGAACGAGCACTCCAGGGCGCAGCCGACTTGCGAGGACACGCACAAGGTGCCGCGGCCTTCCTCCGGGATGAACACGGTTTCGACCCGGTTTTGGGAGTCGGTTTGCAACACCCATTTGCAGGTGCCGTCGGCGGATTTCTGTGCCAGGACGATCTCGGGGGCGCGGATTTCGCAAGTGTCGGCCAGCTTGGCGCGGAATACTTTGCTGAGATTGGTCATCAAGGCGAAGTCGTCGACGCCGCGCTGATGGATCCATTGCAGCAACTGCGAAGCGCGGAACGGCTTTTCGCCGATCCCGGCGCAGAAGGCCTCCATGGCCTTCCGGTCGAGACCGAGCAGGTTGGTGGTTCCGGGGATTTCGCCGGAATCAACGGGTGCGGGGACAGAGTTCATTCGGTTGGAAGAAGTAAGCGATTTCCTGCGCCGCCGTTTCCGGGCTGTCGGAGCCGTGCACCGCGTTCTCGTCGATGCTGACGGCGAAGTCGGCGCGGATCGTGCCGGGGGCGGCGTCCTTGGGGTTGGTGGCACCCATGATTTCGCGGTTTTTGAGGATGGCGTCCTCGCCTTCGAGGACTTGGACCATCACCGGGCCGGAGATCATGAAGCCCACTAGGTCGTTGAAGAAGCCGCGCTCGCGGTGGACGGCGTAGAAGCCCTCGGCCTGTTCGCGGCTGAGGTGCAGCATCTTGGCCGCCACGATCTGGAGGCCGGCCTGCTCGAAGCGGCTGTAGATCGCGCCGATCACGTTCTTGGCAACAGCGTCGGGCTTGATGATGGAAATGGTGCGTTCGACCGCCATGGAATCTCCTGGGTTCTTGGGTTGCGGGTAAAAGTCGCGGATTTTACTGGAATTATGTGCGGGAAGTAAGAAAAGCCGCGTCAGACCGCGAAACTTTCGCCACAGCCGCAGGTGGCCTTGATATTGGGGTTGTGGAATTTGAAGGCTTCGCTGATGCCTTCGCGGCGGAAATCGATTTCGACGCCGTCCAGGTAGGCAAGGTCGCCTTGTTTGACCACGACCTTGGCCCCGTGCTGCTCGAACACCGTATCGTCGGCCTCGATGGCGTCGGCGTAATCGACCACATAGGCGAAGCCGGTGCAGCCTGCGGGCTTCACGCCCAGCCGTAGCCCTAGCCCGGTGCCGCGTTTCGCCAATTGCTTGGAGACCTGGGTCGCGGCGGGTTCGGTGAGTATGATGGACATGGTGGGGAATCCTCTGGGTGGGGATGGAATGAGTCGGGCTGTGTGCTTTAGACGGGGTTCCGTCAGTTTATCACGAGGTTTCAGCCGCGTAGGGTGCTGGTCAGGGTTCGCAAAGCGGCCAGGAAGCGCTCGATATCGGCTTCGGTGTTGTCCTGGCCCAGGCTGGCCCGGATAGCCCCCTTGGCCAAATCCGCCGGAACGCCCATGGCGGTCAAGACCGGGCTGGGCTCGCCGCCGCCGCTGGCGCAGGCCGAACCGCTGGAGACCGCGATGCCCTGGCGGTCCAGGTTCATCACCAGGGTTTCGCCGTCGAACCCTGCGATGGCGAATTGCACGGTATTGGGCAGGCGCTCGGCCCGCTCGGCAAAAATGTTGATTCCGGGCAGTTCCCGCAAGCCCGCTTCCAAACGCTGGCGCAGTTGCAGCAGCCGGGCGCTACGCGCTTCCAGTTCGGTGAGCGCCAGTTCCGCCGCCTGGCCGAAGCCGACGATTGCCGCCACGTTTTCGGTGCCGCCGCGTTGGCCGCGCTCTTGTCCGCCGCCGTGCAGCAGGGGTTCGAGCGGCACCGAGCGGTCCACCACCAAGGCACCGACGCCCTTGGGACCATAAATCTTGTGTGCCGACAGCGCGAGCGAATGCGCCCCGCCGCGCTTGAAGTCCAGCGCAATCTTGCCCGCCGCCTGCACCGCGTCGCAATGCAGGAAGCCGCCGCGTCCGGCCACCCACTCCGCCAGCGGGCCGATATTGTGGATCACGCCGGTTTCGTTGTTGGCGAGCATCAGGGTGGCGAAGCGGAAGCCATCGCGGGGCAGCGTATCGAGATGATCGGTCTCGGGCTGTCCAGCGCGGTCCACTGGCAGGGTTACCACCCGCCAGCCCAGTTGTTCCAGGAAGCGCAAGGGTTCGCTGACGGAGGGATGTTCGGTGGCACCGGCCACGGCGAGGCCGGGCGGCAGCGCCTGGGCCAAGCCTTTCAACGCGAGGTTGTTGGCCTCGGTGCCGCCGCTGGTGAAGATGACTTCGGCAGGATCGGCCCCGACCAGGGCCGCGACTTGTTGGCGGGCGGTGTCGATGGCGCTGCGGCTCAGGCGGCCGAGCTTATACAAGCCGGATGGATTGCCGTAGAAAGCCTGGAGATAAGGCCGCATCGCCTCCCACACCCGCCCGTCCAGCGGGGTGGTGGCGTTGTGGTCCAGATAGACCATGGTCTTGAGGGATCACATCATGAGGTCGCGTTGCAGCGGTATGTCCAGGCCGAAGGTGGTGGCTTGCTTGTCCTGGCGTTCGGCGACCTGGCGGACGTTCTTGCGTTGCAGGACGTCTTGCAGGCTGATGGAATCCAAATACTGGCGGATTTGGTCGCTGAGGCCCATCCACAGATCGTGGGTCAGGCAGGGCTGGCTGTTCTGGCAGTTGCCCTTGCCGCCGCAGCGGGTGGAATCGATGGTCTCGTCCACGGCGGCGATGATATCGGCGATGCTGATCTGGCCGGCGTCGCGGCTCAGTTGGTAGCCGCCACCCGGACCCCGGACGCCTTCCACCATACCGGCCCGGCGTAGACGGGCGAACAACTGTTCCAGATAGGACAGCGAGATATGCTGTCGCTTGGCGATGTCGGTCAATGTCACCGGCCTTTTTTCGCTATGATAGGCAAGATCAAGCAAGGCGGTGACCGCATAGCGGCCTTTGGTGGTTAAGCGCACGGTGTGGCTCCCTGGAATTCACACGGATAGCATGTAAATTGTAGGGTTACATATCCTAGCAAAAGAGTCAACTATTTCGCCCGCCGCCGGGATTTCCCGCCGTTTCCTCCCCCTTCCAATCCTATGACGACTTGGCAATTCTGGATTGACCGTGGCGGCACCTTCACCGACATCGTGGCCCGCCGTCCCGATGGCGCTTTGCTGACGCATAAGCTGCTGTCCGACCATCCCGAGCGCTATGCCGATGCCGCCTTGCAAGGCATCCGCGATATTCTGGGGCTGGCCGCCGACGCGCCCTTGGCGGGGATCGAAGCCGTCAAAATGGGCACCACGGTCGGCACCAATGCCCTGTTGGAGCGCAAGGGCGAACCCACGCTGCTCGCCATCACCCAAGGCTTCGCCGATGCGTTGCGGATCGGTTATCAGAACCGGCCCGATATCTTCGCCCTGGAAATCCGCCGCCCCGCGCCCTTGTATGCGCGGGTGCTGGAAATCGAGGGCCGCCACGATGCCGAAGGCCGCGAACTCGCGCCGCTGAATCTGGACGCCGCCGAGCGGGATTTGCGTGCCGCCTACGACGCGGGCTACCGCGCCCTGGCCGTGGTGCTGATGCACGCTTGGCGGGCGCCCGATCACGAACGGGCGCTCGAAGCCCTGGCCCGCCGCATCGGGTTCACCCAGGTTTCGCTGTCGCACCAAGTGAGTCCCGGATTGCGGCTGGTCGGGCGTGGCGATACCACGGTGGCCGATGCCTATTTGTCGCCGGTATTGCGCCGCTATGTCGAACGGGTGGGCGAGGGTTTGGCCGGTGGCGAATCCGCGCCCCGCTTGTTGTTCATGCAGTCGAACGGCGGCTTGGTCGAGGCCGGGCGTTTCCAGGGCAAGGACAGCGTTTTGTCGGGTCCGGCGGGCGGCATCGTCGGGGCGGTGGCGACGGCGGAGGCGGCGGGTTTCGGCAAGATCGTCACCTTCGACATGGGCGGCACTTCCACCGATGTGGCCCATTATGCCGGTGAATTGGAACGCGCCCTGGAAACCGAACTGGCCGGGGCGCGGTTGCGCGTGCCTATCCTGCATATCCATACGGTGGCGGCGGGCGGCGGTTCCATCCTGGCTTACGACGGGCTGAGTTTCCGGGTAGGACCGGAATCCGCCGGGGCCAATCCCGGCCCGGCTTGCTACCGGCGCGGCGGACCGTTGTGCGTGACCGATGCCAATGTGCGGCTGGGCAAACTCCGCCCCGAATTCTTCCCCCAGGTATTCGGCCCAGAGGGGAATCTGCCCTTGGATACCGCCAGCGTGGAGCGCGGTTTCGCCGGATTGGCGGAAGCGGTACGGGCCGCGACGGGCCGGGCGGTGACGCCGGAAGCGGTGGCCGAAGGTTTCATCGAGGTCGCCGCCACCCATATGGCCGCCGCCATCAAGCGGATTTCGGTGCAGCGCGGCTACGATCTGGCCGATTACGCCCTGTGCTGTTTCGGCGCGGCGGGCGGGCAGCACGCTTGCCGGGTGGCGGATCGTTTGGGAATTTCCCGGATTTTGCTGCACCCCCTGGCCGGGGTGTTGTCGGCCTATGGCATGGGTTTGGCCGATTACCGGGTGTTGCAGGAACGGGCGGTGGTGGCGGTGTTGGACCAAGCTTTGATGGCGCGCTTGGCGGCCCTGCTCGCCGAACTCGAAAGCGCCGGGCGGCGGGAGTTGGCGGAACAGGCCGTCGCGCCGGAGCGAATCCAGGCCCGGCCCCGGCTGATGTTGCGCTACGAAGGCACGGAGACCACGTTCCCCGTGGCTTTCGGCGAACTGGCCGGGCTGAAACAGGACTTCGAGGCGCTGCACCGGCAGCGTTTCGGCTTCGTCTACCCGGACAAGCGCTTGCTGGTCGAAACCGCCGTGGTGGAATTGGTCGGCCTGAACCCGCGCCCGGATAGCGGGGTCGCCTTGCCCGCCGCGGGTTTGCCGCCCGTGCCTATCGCCCGCGTGCCCATGTATTCTGGCGACCGCCACCACGATACGCCAGTGTTCCGGCGCGAGCATTTAGCGGCGGGCACCCGGCTGATCGGCCCGGTCCTGTTGATCGAGCCGACCGCCACCACGGTCATCGAACCGGGCTGGTGCGGGGAAATCACCTCGCGCGGCGATTTGATCCTGACCCGCGCCGTGGCCTTGGCGCAAGAATCCACCGGGGACGCCGGGGTCGATCCGGCTCGGCTGGAAATCTTCAATCGCCAGTTCATGTCCATCGCCGAGGAAATGGGCTACGCCCTGCAAAACACCGCCCATTCGGTGAACATCAAGGAGCGGCTGGATTTTTCCTGCGCCCTGTTCGATGGCGCGGGCGATTTGGTGGCGAACGCACCGCATATCCCGGTGCATCTCGGTTCCATGGGCGGCAGCGTGCGGGCCTTGATCGAAAACCACGGCCCGGAACTCCGCCCCGGCGATGCCTGGCTCATCAATTCCCCCTACCACGGCGGCACCCATCTGCCGGATATCACCGTCGTCACGCCGCTGTTCGACGCCGCGGGCCGGTCCATCCTGTTCTATCTGGCCTCGCGCGGCCATCACGCCGATGTGGGCGGTATCACGCCGGGTTCCATGCCGCCCTTTTCCCGGAGCATCGACCAGGAAGGCGCGTCGAGCCCGGGTCTTAGGCTGGTCGAGGCCGGGCAAATGCGGGAAGACACCGTGCGGGCCTGGCTGGCCGCCGGCCTTTATCCCGCCCGCAACCCGGCACAAAACCTCGCCGACCTCCGCGCCCAGATCGCCGCCAACGCCAAGGGGGCCGAGGGCTTGCGGCGTTTGATCGAACGCTACTCATTGCCCACGGTGCGGGCCTATATGGGCCATGTGCAGGATTACGCCGAAGCGGCGGTGCGGCGGGTCATCGAGCGGCTGGCCGATGGGGAATTCGCGGTCGAGATGGATTCGGGGGCGATGATCCGGGTGGCGGTCGCTATCGACCGGGAACGGCGGGCGGCGCGGATCGATTTCACCGGCACCTCGCCCCAGCAACCCGACAATCTCAACGCGCCCGCCGCCGTGTGCCAAGCCGCCGTGTTGTATGTGTTCCGCACCCTGGTCCGCGAGGAAATCCCGCTCAACGCCGGTTGTTTGCGTCCCTTGGAGATCATCATTCCGGCGGGTTCCTTGCTGAATCCGCGCCCGCCCGCCGCCGTGGCCGCAGGCAATGTCGAGACCTCCCAGCAGATTTGCGACGCGCTGTACGGGGCTTTGGGCGTGCTGGCGGCCTCGCAGGGCGGCATGAATAATTTCACCTTCGGCAATGCCCGCCACCAGTATTACGAGACCATTTGCGGCGGGGCGGGCGCGGGCCGGGGTTTCGACGGCGCGGACGCCGTGCAGACCCATATGACCAATTCCCGCATCACCGACCCCGAAGTGCTGGAATGGCGCTTCCCGGTGCGGCTGGAAAGCTTCGCCATCCGCCGGGGCAGCGGCGGCGCGGGCGCTTGGCGCGGCGGCGATGGCGTGGTGCGCCGCATCCGGTTTCTGGAACCCATGACCGCCGCCATCTTGTCGGGACGCCGCTATCACGCGCCGTTCGGGCTCGAAGGCGGGGCGGCGGGCGCGACCGGACGTAATCGCGTGGTGCGCCAGGATGGCACGGTCGAAGCCCTGGATTTCCGGGCCGAGGTGGCGATGGCGGCGGGCGATGTATTCGTGATTGAAACGCCGGGCGGCGGTGGCTACGGACCCCCGGACACCGGGCCATGAACACAAGCGGCGCGATCTTGGTCGCGGCGGTGCGCAATGAGGGGCCGTGGCTGCTGGAATGGATCCTCTACCACAAACTCATCGGCTTCGATGACATCTTGATCTTTTCCAATGACAACGACGACCACGGCGACTTCCTGCTCGACCGGCTCGCCGCCTTGGGCTTGATCCGGCATGTGTCCACCACCGACCATATCCCCGAGGACCAATCGCCCCAGGCATTCGCTTATCAATCGGCCATGCGCTCCGATTATGTCCGCTCGTTCCACTGGATATGCGTGTTGGACGCCGACGAATTCCTGTGTTTCAAGCGCCATGCGCGGCTAGTCGATTTCTTGAGGGAGCATGAGTGGTGTTCGGTGATCTATATCAATTGGTTCCTCATGGGGTCCAGCCATCGCTTCCAACGTGGACCGGAGCCGGTGATCCAGCGTTTCACCAGGGGTATCGCCAACCCGTTTATAAAAACCCTCGCCAAAACCCAGGTGATTGCGGACTGGAAAGACCCGCATCTGCCCGAACTCCGGGTGGAAAATACCGTATTCACCCGGCAGGTTCCCGCCCATGGAAATTCTGGGGAGGCCGCGCCCCATTATATTTATCAGCCGGATAGGGCCATCGTCCAGGTGAACCATTATGTGGTGAAATCCCTGGAGGAGTTCCTGATTAAACGGGGACGTGCCAGAGGGGCCGCCAATATCGGCGGCATCCGGCGCGGGACGGCGGAATCCCAACGCGACCTGCTGTTTTTCGTCTCCCATGACTGGAACAGTATCGAGGACACCACGCTGGCCGGGCGTTATGGTGCCTTGGTGGGCGAAGCCATGCGGAAATTCGTGGAGCAATTCCAACTCGGCGATCTATTGCGCGGCATAGAAACCCGGTATGCCGAAAAAGTCCGGCAGGCCATCGCCGCTGCCGGGATCGACCCTGGAATACCTTGTGGTCAAACCTCGCCGTCCGCCTTGATCCTCAAGCGGGAATTGGGCGATCAAGTCGATGATGAGTTATTGGCTGGGTTCGACGGAGAATGGTATCTCCAGCACTATCCCGATGTCGCGGCGGCTTATATCCATCCCCTATTGCATTATGTGCTATATGGTCGCCAAGAAGGCCGGGAATGGCGGTCCTTATAACCGGCGGGAGTGATGTCATGCGAAGAATTTGCGTTTTCTGCGGCTCCCGGTCGGGGGCGCGACCCGAATACCAGGAAATAGCCGGACAACTGGGCCGCCTACTGGCCGGGCGCGGCGTGGAACTGGTCTATGGCGGCGGCAATATCGGCCTGATGGGCGTGGTGGCGGATGCTTGCCTCGCGGCGGGCGGCGGCGTGATCGGGGTGATTCCCCGGTCCCTGGTCGGGCGCGAGGTCGCGGGCCGGGCGGTGGAACATGCCGGCCTGACCCGGCTGGAAGTGGTGGATTCCATGCACGCCCGCAAGGCGCGGATGGCGGAATTGGCCGAGGGTTTCATCGCCTTGCCCGGCGGCTTCGGCACCTTCGAGGAATTGTTCGAAATCCTCACCTGGGCGCAACTCGGGTTCCACCGCAAGCCCGTCGGCCTGTTGAACGTGGCGGATTATTACCGGCCCTTGCTGGCGTTGTGCGATCAGGCGGTGGCGGAGGATTTCCTCCGCGCCGATGACCGGGGCTTGTTGTTGGACCGGGCCGAACCTTCGGCCTTGCTCGAAGCCTTGGCGGCGTATCGGCCCGTGACGGTGGAGCCGTGGTTGCGCGAGGAGCGGGAGCTATGAAGCCTTCAGCAATCCGGCGATCAAATCCCGGTGCCGCTCGGCTTGCCGCGCCCTCCGCATCCGGTGGGCGATGACGATGGCGCGTAATTCCCGCAAGGCCACGGCGAAATCGTCGTTCACCACCAGATAATCGTATTCCCCATAGTGCGACATTTCGGAAATCGCGTCGCCCATCCGGCGGGCGATGGTTCCGGGATCGTCCTGGCCGCGCCCGGTGAGGCGCTGTTCCAGGGCCGCGAGCGACGGCGGCAGGATGAAGACCGAGACGCTGTCCGGCAGCAGGGTCCGCACCTGCCGGGCACCTTGCCAATCGATTTCCAGCAATACATCCCCGCCTTGCTCCAAGGCCGCTTCCACCGTGGCGCGGGCCGTGCCGTAATGGTTGTCGAACACGCGGGCATGTTCCAGGAATTCGCCCGCCGCGATCATGCGCTCGAATTCGGCCCGGTCCACGAAGCGATAATCCCGCCCGTCCTTCTCGCCCGGCCGCGGTGCCCGTGTGGTGTGCGATACCGAAACGGTGAAGCCGTCCATCCCCTTGCGCAGCGCCTTCACCAAGCTGGTTTTGCCCGCCCCGGAAGGCGCGGACACCACGAACAGCGTACCTTTGCACATGGCTATACCCGTATCTTGTGGATTTTGAAGGCTGCGGATTATCGCATAGCGGGGCGGGGCGGTGCCGCCGTGGAGGGGAAAGGAAAAAGCCCGGCCTAACGAGGGATGTGGGGGGGAGGGGTTAAGCCGGGACGACGGCAGCGTCTGTCCGTCAAAAAACATGGCCCGTGACACAAAGCAAAGCCCGCGCCAGCGGCACGGAGCAAAGCGGGGCCGGAAATTCAAGGGCTTGGCGTGCCGTCTCCGTGGGTGGGACGGGGACCGGCGTATATCCACCTGGGGGCTGGTGCATAGACACCGTATGACAGCGGGCTTGCGGTATCCCGGATTCTTCCGTAAGCTGGAATTTATGTGATGTTATCACAATACCCCAGCCGCCTACGGAAGACCCCCATCATGCACCGCGCCCTTGCCCCATTCACCCTTTGCGCCTTGGTTCCCCTGGCCCAGGCCGAGGAAGCCGCCCAACCCTTGGAAGAAGTGGTCGTCAGCGCTCCCTTGGAGCAAAAACTGTCCGAGGTCGCCCGTCCCGCCACCGTGCTGACGGGCGACGAACTCGACTTGAAAGTGGGCGCCACCATCGGCGAAACCCTCAAGAACGAAGCCGGCGTCACCAGCCAGTCGTTCGGTCCCGGCGTCGGCACCCCGGTGATCCGGGGCCAGAGCGGTCCCAGGGTCCGGGTGATGAGTAACAGCCTCGGCAATGGCGACGTGGCCCAACTCAGTCCCGACCACGCCAACAGCATCGAGCCGGTGCTGGCCGACCGGATCGAGGTCTTGCGCGGGCCCGCGACCCTGCTCTATGGCAGCGGGGCCATCGGCGGCGTCGTCAACATCCTCGATAACCGCGTCCCGGAACGGCGGGCGGAACAGCCGGTTTCCGGCGTGTTCGAGCAACGCTATAACTCGGTATCCGACCAAAGCATCAGCAATCTCAAGTTGGAAGGCGGGCAGGATGCGTTCGCCTTCCATCTCGACGGCTTCTACCGCGACGGCGGCAATCTGCATATCGGCGGCCCGGCCATCGCCGAGAACGCCGCCCGCCAGAGCGACGCCGCCTTGCAGGGCGTGGATATCCAAAATTCCGACGGCGTCATCCCCAACACCAGCGCCAGGGCCAAGGGCGGCACGGTGGGGTTTTCGCTGGTGGGGGAGCAGGGTTATGCCGGGGCGTCGATCAACTATCTGGGCAACAACTACGGCATCCCGCCGGATGGCGCGGGCGGTCCCGATACCCGCATCAATATGAAGCAGACCCGCTACGACTTCAAAAGCGAACTCAAGCACCCGCTGGCCGCCATCGAGGCGCTGCGCCTGCGCTTCGCCCATGTCGACTACACCCACACCGAACTGAGCGGGGGCGAGGCCGCCACCCTGTTCAACAACCAGACTTACGAGGGGCGGTTGGAACTGGCCCATGCGCCCATCGGGCCGGTCAAGGGTGTGCTGGGGTTCCAGGCGGTGTCCAGCGATTTCGGCGCGATATCGATGGAAGACCCGGTGCCCTTGGTGCCGAATTCCCAAATCCAGAACTACGGGGCCTTCGCGGTCGAGTCTTTCGAGCATGGGCCGGGCCGCTATGAATTGGGTTTGCGGGGCGAATCGGCCTCGGTGTCGCCGCAGGGCGGGCCGGGCCGGGATTACGCGCCGATCAGCGCATCAGGGTCCGGGCAATGGAAGATCGACGAAGCCCACGCGGTCAGCTTCGCCGTGACCCGCTCCCAACGCGCCCCCCAAGTGCAGGAGTTGTTCTCCCATGGCTTCCACGACGCCACTCACAGCTATGAGAGCGGCGACCCCAACCTCAAGTTGGAAACCTCCTACAACCTCGATTTGGGCTACCGCTTCAAGGCGTCGTGGATGAGCGCCGAACTGGACCTGTTCCAGAACTGGGTGAACGATTACATCTATCAGCAACAGACCGGCGGTGTGTTCAACGACGATTTGGGGGTTTTCCAGGCCAGTTGCTCTTCGCCCGGTGCCTGCGCCCCGGTGGTGCAGAGCAGCCAAGCCGACGCCACTTTCAAGGGCTACGAGGCCAAGGCCATTTTCCCGCTGATGGAGAATGCTTACGGCATGGTCGATTTGACCTTGTTCAGCGATTTCACCCGCGGCGAATTCGTCGCGGGCGGCGATGTGCCGAGGATGCCGCCGCTGCGCTATGGCTTCCAGGTCGATTACGCCTACGACGACCATTGGTCGTCCAACCTGCGCCTGACCCGTGGCGAGAAGCAGGACCATCCGGGAGCCAACGACACCGAGACCAATGGCTATGTGTTGTTGAATCTGGCGGTGCAGTACGAGGTCCAGGCGTTCGAGGGGGCCAAGCTGCGGGTGTTCGCCCAAGGCAACAACCTGCTGGATGACAATATCCGCAACTCGACTTCCTACCTCCGCAATTTCGCGCCCGAACCGGGGCGCGGCGCGGAACTGGGCGTGCGGATCGCCTATTGAAGAACAGGAGCAACCGATGGATGCAATGCTGAAATCCCAGGCGGCGGGGGAGAAACTGCCGGTCACGGTGCTATCGGGCTTTCTCGGAGCCGGCAAGACCACCCTGCTCAACCACATCCTGGCCAATCGCGCCGGTCTCAAGGTCGCGGTGATCGTCAACGACATGAGCGAGGTCAATATCGACGCCGCCCTGGTCCGCAACGAGGTCCAACTGAACCGGGCCGAAGAAAAGCTGGTGGAGATGAGCAATGGCTGTATTTGCTGCACCTTGCGGGAAGACTTGCTGGTGGAGGTGGGCCGTTTGGCGCGGGAGGGCCGCTTCGATTATCTGGTGATCGAATCCACCGGCATCGCCGAACCCCTGCCCATCGCCGAGACCTTCACCTTCCGCGACGAGGATGGCTTGAGCCTGTCGGATATCGCCCGGCTGGATACCCTGGTGACGGTGGTGGACGCGGTGAACTTCCTGTCCAACTATCTGGAAGCCCAAGACCTGCGGGAGACCGGCCAGGGGTTGGGCGAGGAGGATGAGCGCAACCTCGCCGACCTGCTGGTCGATCAAGTCGAGTTCGCCAATGTCATCCTCATCGGCAAGGCCGATCTGGTCAGCGGCGAAGAACTCCGCAACCTCACCGCCATCCTCCGCCAACTCAATCCCGACGCCGATATCCTGCCCGTGGTGATGGGCCGGGTGCCTTTGGAACGGGTGCTGGACACGGGGCGTTTCGACTTCGCCCAGGCCGAGCAAGCCCCCGGCTGGCTCAAGGAACTGCGCGGCGAACACGTCCCGGAAACCCAGGAATACGGCATCGCCAGCTTCGCCTACCGGGCGCGGCGGCCCTTCCACCCGCGGCGCTTCCATGCCTTTTTGCACGAGGGCGGCTGGGACAATGGCACGCTCTTGCGTTCCAAGGGCTTCTTTTGGTTGGCGTCCCGCCCCGACCACGCGGGGGGGTGGTCCCAGGCCGGTGGTGTCATGCGCCACGCCCTGGCGGGCCGTTGGTGGGCCTCGGTGCCGCCGGAGGATTGGCCGGACGATCCCGAGACCCTCGCCGCCATCCGCGCCGAATGGGCCGAACCCTACGGCGACCGCCGCCAGGAATTGGTGTTCATCGGCCAAAACCTGGACGAAGCCCGGCTCCGCGCCGAATTGGACGCTTGCTTGTTGACCGATGCCGAACTCGCCGCCGGGCCGGTGGCATGGCGCGGCTACCCGGATGATTTCCCGGCTTGGACCGGGGGCGGGGACTGAGCCGCCATGGAGCCTTGGTTAGCCACCAGCCTCTACGCCCTGGCCGCCGGTCTCGTGGTCAGCCTGGTCGCGTTGTCCGGCGCTTTCGTGCTGTGGCTGCCGCCCGAACGCTTGCGGCGCTGGGTGCCCAACCTGGTGGCGCTGGCGGTGGGGATATTGCTGGGCGATGCCTTCATCCACCTGATTCCCGACGCCGTGGCCCGTCATGGCGACGTGGGCGGGGTCTGCCTCGCGGTGCTGGGTGGCTTGTTCCTGTTTTTCGTGCTGGAAAAATGGGTGCGCTGGCGGCACGACCACGCGCCCGCCCAGGGTCCGGGGTCCGCCAGTGTGCAACCCATGGCCCGCATGAACCTGATCGGCGACGCCGTGCATAACTTCATCGACGGCATCCTCATCGCGGGGAGTTTCTGGGCCGATCCCTGGATCGGCACCACCACCACCCTCGCCATCGTCGCCCACGAGATTCCCCAGGAAATCGGCGACGTGGGCGCTTTGATCCATGGCGGCTACCGGCCCGCCGAGGCCATCCGCTACAACTTCTATTGCTCCCTGACCGTGCTGGCCGGTATCGCCGCCACCCTGTTGCTCGGCCATTACGCCGAGGCTTCGTTGACCCTGCTGCTGCCGATGGCGGCGGGCGGGTTCATCTACATCGCCGCTTCCGATTTCATCCCCGCCCTGCATGAGCCCGCTGCCGATACCGGCTGGGGGCAAGTGCCAGCTTTCGCCCTGGGCGTGGGTTTCATGCAGTCGGTGGTGGTCCCCGAACCCTTGATCGCCACCCATTGATTCCCCCGCAGGAGATTCCCATGGCCAGCGCCGCCCCCTTGTCCGCTCCCATGGCATGGCCCCATGCCATCGAAACCACCCAGCCCGCCGACTTGGCCTTGATCTATCGGCCCGAAGTCAACCTGTGCGTGCTGCGCCGCCCGGTCACACCTTGGATGCAAGGCTTCGTGGCGCGGCTATTGTCCGGCCCTTGGGTGTTCGAGCGCGAATTGCGGATCGGGATGGAACGCCCGCCGGTCGCGTCCCTATTACCGGACGAAGTCCACGCCCTACCCGGTGCCGAGGCGTGGTTGGCCGATGTCGAGTATCTGGTGGAATTGTTCCGCGACCTGTTCGGGCCGGAAGGGCTGGGCCTGCGGCTCCGAACCTTGGAGAAAGCCATGTGCCCGCGTTTCCATGTGGACAATGTGCCGGTGCGCTTGATTTGCACTTATGGCGGGCTGGGCACCGAATGGCTGCCGGACGCCACCGTCGACCGGACCCGGTTGGGCCGGGGCGCTTGCGGCCAGCCGGACGAGGTTTCCGGCTTGGTCCTCGATCCTGGGATGGCGCGGGCCGTGCCGGCCTATGCCATCGGCCTGCTCAAGGGCTGCCGCTGGGAAGGCAACGAGGAACGGGGCATCGTCCACCGTTCGCCCACGCCGACCCCGCAACAGCCGCGCCGTCTGCTATTGACCCTGGACCCGCTGTGAAGCGGATTTCCCCCTTTCCGAACCGCCTGCCCAGGAGCAAGCCATGACCGACACCCACCCCATTCCCGTCACCCTTCTCACCGGCTTCCTCGGCGCGGGCAAGACCACGCTGCTGAACCGCATCCTCCAGGAACCGCACGGCCAGCGCATCGCCGTGATCGAGAACGAGTTCGGCGAGACCGGCATCGACAACGAATTGCTGTTCCAGGCGGGCGAGCAGATCGTCGAGATGAACAACGGCTGCATCTGCTGCACGGTGCGTGGCGACTTGCTGCGCATCCTGGGCGATCTGGCCGGCCGCCGCGAGGCTGGGGAAATCCGCTTCGACCGGGTCGTCATCGAAACCACCGGGTTGGCCGACCCGGCCCCGGTGGCGCAGACCTTCTTCGTCGAGGAAACCATCCGGGACGATTACCGGCTCGACGCCATCCTCACCGTGGTGGACGCCAAGCACGCGCCCCGGCAGTTGGACGAACACCACGAGGCGCAGGAACAGGTGGGCTTCGCCGACCGCATCTTGCTGTCCAAGACCGACTTGGTGGACGCCGCCGCCCTGGCGGAACTCGAAGCCCGGCTGCGGGCCATGAACCCGCGCGCGCCGATCCAGCCGGTGCATTTCGGGCAAGCGCCGCTGCGGGATATCCTGGATATCCACGGCTTCGACCTGGACGCCATCCTCGGCATCGAACCGGATTTCCTCAACGACCTCGGCCATGAACACGATGACGAGGTCCATGCCTTCGTCTACCGTGCCGAGCGTCCGTTCGACGCCGCCAAACTGCTTGCCCTGATGGATTTGCTGATCTCCGAATTCGGGGTCGACCTGTTGCGCTACAAGGGCATCCTGCATATCGCGGGCAACCCGAACAAGATCGTATTCCAGGGCGTGCATGGGCTGCTGGACGAAAGCCTGGGCGCACCCTGGCGCGAGGATGAAAAGCGCGAGTCGGTCCTGGTGTTCATCGGGCGCAACCTGCCCCGCGAGCAGATCGTCGCCACCCTCAAGACCTGCCACGCCCATGGCTGAGATAGCGCGCCTGCCGATCCTGGTCCTGACCGGCTTCCTGGGCAGCGGCAAGACCACCCTTTTGAACCGGCTGCTGCGCGACGGGCCGCGCACGGCGGTCCTCATCAACGAATTCGGCCAGACCCCGGTGGACCATGAATTGCTGGAACGGCAAGACCTGCCGTTGATGACCCTGTCGGGCGGTTGCCTGTGCTGCCAGATCAAGGGGGCGCTGGCCCCGGTCTTGAAGAACCTGTGGCTGGCTTGGGGCAAGCCCGGTGCGCCCCGGTTCGACCGGATCGTCCTGGAAACCAGCGGGGTCGCCAGTCCCGAGCCGGTGCTGGATACTTTGCTGCGCGACCGCTGGCTGGCCGGGCACTACGCCTTGCAGGGCGTGGTCGCCACCCTGGCGGTCCCGGCGGCGGCGGGGCAGATCGACCATTTTCCCGAAGCCAAGGCCCAGGCGGCCTGGGCGGATGCCTTACTGTTGACCCAGGCCGACCTCGGCACGCCCGCCGATCTCGCGCTGCTTGAATCCCGTTTGGACGCTTTGGCCCCGGCCGTGCCGCGTTTCCAGGCCGCGCACGGTGCCATCGACCCGGCGGCGCTGTTGGCCGCGATGCTGGGCGCTGAGCGTAAAATGCCCGGCGGCACGGAAGTGCCCGGACATGGTTTCCGTAGCCTCTCCCTGCATTTGCGTACCGCCGTGTCCTGGCCGTTGTTGCGGGAAGTCCTGGAAAACTTGCTCGACCGCCACGGCGCCCGGCTGGTGCGGATCAAGGGCGTGGTGCATTTGCGCGAGCGCTTCGAGCCGGTGGCGCTGCACGGCGCGGCGGGGCGTTTATATCCCCCGGCGGTGCTGGCCGTGCGGGCCGGGCAGGATGGCTTGGGTCGGCTGGTGTTCATCACCGCCGGTCCCCTCGACGGGCTGGACGGGGAATTGCTGGAAGGCTTGCGTGGCCATCTGGCCGAAGGTTCGCTGCGCTGGCATTGAAGCGCGGCGGCACCGGACGCCGGTCAAGTCTGGGCGGCGAGGCGGATTTCCAGGAAGGTGACATCGTCGTCCAGCCGGATGGCGTTGGAATATTTGAGCAAGGCCGCTTGCAGCGCTTCGATCCTGAGCCCGGCCCGCGGATAGTCCAGGCTTTGCAGGATGGCCAAGAGTCCTTCGGTTCCCAATAGCCGCCCCTGGTCGTTTTGCACCTCGACGGCCCCGTCGCTGAACAGCAGCAGGCTGTCGCCCTCCGCCAAGGCCACTTCCAATTCCTCATACTGGGCTTCCCCCACCACGCCGAAGGGAAAACCGGACACGCGCAATTCTTCGATGGTCCCCGTGGCCCGGCATAGGAGCATGGGCGGGCCGCCCGCCGAGACGAAGCGCAGGCGCTTGGCCGCCACATCCAGCATCCCGCACAACCCCGTGGCGAAGGATTCGTCCTTGGCGACCTTGCCCAGTTCGAGGTTCATGCGCCGGGCGAATTCCGCCGGGGTGGTGAGGGTGTCGGAAGCGCGGACCCAGAGCGAATTCAGGTGCATGGTATGGAGCGCCGCGGCGAAGCCATGGCCCATCACGTCGGCCAGGAAGAAGCCGTAGCGGTCGCCGTCCAGGGGGCGGATGGAAAAGAAATCGCCGCCGACCAGGTCATGGGGCAGGTAGAAGGTCGAGAACGCCACCCTGGGGTCGGCGGGCAGATCGTGCGCCAGGGATAGGCTTTGGATCCGCTGGGCGCGTTCCAGGTTGGCGTAGGACTCGCTGAAATCGTGGAAGGTCTCGATGTCGCCGTCGCCATCGCGCATCGGCGAGACCGAAACCACCAGGGGCACCCGCCGTCCGTCCTTGGCCTGGGCGAACAGCAGCACCGGATAGGTGGCGGATTTGCCGGTAATGATGCTGCGGTGCAAGGGACAGAATTCCTCGCCGCAGAGTTGCCGCCCGTCCTTGTCGGTATGGCAGAGGAGGTTGTCCGAGCATTTGCGCCCGATCACCTCCTGGGAATGCCAGCCGGTGATCCGTTCCGCCGATTTGCATCCAATACAGGATGCGGCGCTCTGTGTCGCAGACATAGAGGCCGTCGTTCAGCGAGTCCAAGATGGACCTTGAAAATTCATAGGTGTCGTTTTTCATGGCGGTACTTGCCGGGATGGCGCTGGGGAAGCGGGGGCGATGCGGGGCAGTCTTCGCCATCTAAGCATGGCGTAGTTTTTCGGGATCGTAATGCCTTGGACGGCCCATTCCGCCGCTTGCCTAAAACTGTTTAAACCGGGTTCAATATGCGTTCGACCTTTCGTCGTCAAACCGATAACTGCCAACGAGAAACCTATGAGCAAACCCAAGAAAGTCGCACTCCTCACCGCCGGTGGTTTGGCCCCTTGCCTCAGCACCGCCGTGGGTTGCCTGATCGAGCGCTACAACGAGATCGATCCGTCCATCGAGATCATCGCCTACCACGGCGGCTACAAAGGGCTGCTGCTGGGCGACTCCTATCAGATCACCCCGGAAATCCGCGCCAACGCCGGTCTCCTGCTCAAGTTCGGCGGCTCGCCCATCGGCAATAGCCGGGTGAAGCTGACCAACGTCAAGGACTGCGTGAAGCGCGGCCTGGTCAAGGAAGGCGAAGACCCGCAGAAGGTCGCCGCCGACCAGCTGGTCAGGGACGGCGTGGATGTCCTCCACACCATCGGCGGCGACGACACCAACACCGCCGCCGCCGACCTCGCCGCCTTCCTGGCCAAGAACGATTACGGCCTGACCGTGATCGGCCTGCCGAAGACCGTCGATAACGACGTGTTCCCCATCAAGCAATCGCTGGGCGCTTGGACCGCCGCCGAGCAGGGCGCGCGCTACTTCTGGAACGTGGTGGCCGAGACCGGCGCGAATCCCCGCATGTTGATCGTCCACGAAGTCATGGGCCGCAACTGCGGCTGGCTGACCGCCGCCACCGCCCAGGAATACCGCAAGCTCTTGGACGCTGCGTCCTGGCTGCCCGGTATCGGCCTCAGCCGCGACTGCTATGAAGTCCACGGTGTGTTCATCCCCGAAATGGAGGTCGATCTGGCCGCCGAGGCCGCCCGCCTCCGCGCCGTGATGGACAAGCACGATTGCGTCAATATCTTCATTTCCGAAGGCGCGGGCGTCGAAGCCATCGTCGCCGAGATGCAGGCCAAGGGCCAGGAAGTGCCGCGCGACGCCTTCGGCCATATCAAGCTCGACGCCGTGAACCCCGGCAAGTGGTTCGGCGAGCAGTTCGCGCAGATGCTGGGCGCGGAAAAAACCCTGGTGCAGAAGTCCGGTTATTTCGCCCGCGCCGCCGCTTCCAACGCAGAGGACATCCGCCTCATCAAGTCCTGCGCCGATCTGGCGGTGGAATGCGCGATGCGGCGCGAGCCGGGCGTGATCGGCCACGACGAGGACAACGGCAACGTGCTGCGGGCCATCGAGTTCCCGCGCATCAAGGGCGGCAAGCCGTTTGACATCGACACCCCGTGGTTCGGCCAGATGCTTGAGGAGATCGGGCAGGCCAAGGGTGGGAAGGTCCACGTTAGCCACTGAGGTTTGACCGTGAAAGAGGGCGGGCAGGGTTAAACTGTCCGCCTTTTTTATGGCGGATGATTCTAAGGGAATACCGTGCGGTCGCCATCTATGATCTACGTAAGTGGCTCGGGGCCATGGGCGCACAACCAGGGGCCAAGTCGGCCCGGTTTGACACCCCCTTCATCGCCCCGGCCACAAACGATACCATTCCCCGGCCCCGGCCCAGCGTCGCCGGGGTTCTCCCGGCCCCGGTAAAAAACCAGAGGAATCCCAATGTCTTGGAATCGATTATTACGTGTTTGGTGGATCGTGCCCCTGCTGTCCCCCGCCACGGTGGCCGCGCTGACGGCGGATATACAAGGGGTGCGCTTGCAGCCCGAGATGGAGGCCGCGAGCTGCGTCGCCATCGCCGGGGACTATCCGGGCGTCAGGATCGAGGCCGACCAGCCGGGCCAGACCGCCAGGATTTGCCACAACGCCTCGCGGGTCAATTCGATCAGCATCGCCAACGCCACCCTCATCGCCACCGCGCCCCTGCAAAAGGAAATCGTGATCCGCTTCGAGCATGATTTCCCGTCCGGGGTCAACGGCAAGATCACCGCCAGGACCAAGCTCCAGGGTTATTTCGCCACCGAGAGCGGCGTGGGCGTGCCGACCGGCGACAAGCTCAATCTACGTTCCTTGTTCTCGCAGGGCAAATCCGAGGACCCGATTGCCGAAGCCTTCGATTTCACCGTGGGGGCGGAATTGGATTCGGCCATGTTCGAGCATTCCGCCAAGAAACAATATCTGGCGGTGGGACCGCGCAGCCTGCGGGGTATCCTCAAGATCAATTTCAAGAAGCCCGGCCACAAGGTGACGTTTCCCGACAAATGCGTGATTTCGTTGGATACCGGCTACACCCTCGCCGACAAGCTCGACACCATGGATTTCCCCGCCGAGGAAGGGGCCGCGCCGGGCGGCGAGACCCCCGCGGGCGAGGCCGCGCCGCCGCCATCGCCGACCGCCCCGCGGGATTTGGAGCCGGTGACTCCACCCAAATCCAAGAAAGAAAAGGCTCCGCCGCCGGCCGCTCCGGCGCTCGATTTGCCGCCATTGCATAATCCGCCCGGCCTCGAACCCTTGCCGGACGCCAAAACGCCCTGAAAGCGTATTTTCCCGTAGGCAAAAACAAACCCGGCGCGGGTCGTCCCCGCGCCGGGTTTGTCGTTTTCGGCGCTTCCCGCCGTCTTACATGGCTTTGAACACCGGCTCTCCCGGCTGGGGCGGGGGCTGGGGCGCGGGCTGCGGCTGGGGGCCCGGCATGAGGTGGCGGACTTCCCGCAGGCGCTGTTCCAGCTTGACGATGCCCTGTTCCAGCGAAGCGTCCATCACCACCACGTTGCCCATCGACAGGATGATGCGGGTGAGTTCGGGAATCCGGGTGCCGCTGGTCGAGGAAAGATAGACCGGCTGCACGTACAGCACCGAATGCCCGACCGGCAGCACGATGATGCGGCCCCGTAGCACCTGCGAACCCTTCTGGTCCCACAGCGAAAACTGCCGCGAGACTTCCGGGTCCTGGTCGATCAGGGCGCTGACCTGGGCCGGGCCGTCCACCTGGATTTCCCGGCTGAAGCGGTAGAGCGCGATTTGCTTGCTATAGCCCTGGGTGGGTGCGATGTTCGCGCCGATGGTGGGCGTGCCCGCGACCGCCAGCACGCTGAGGTTGCTGCGGGCGATGGGCGTCATCGGGTTGATGAGGATGAAGCTCTGCTGGTTGTCCAGGTAATCCTGCAGGGTGGTCGTGAAATAGAACGGCTTCATCACATTGCCGTTGACCTTGGCGAAATCCCAGGTTTCGGCCTGTTCGTAGAACAATTCCGGGGCGGTCTGGTGGTAGCGGGCGTAGATTTTCATCTGCGCCGTGAACTGGTCCTTGGGATAGCGCAATTGCTCCTTGAGGGCGGGCGGCAGGGTGTTGATGTCTTTGAACAGACCCGGATAGGCTTTGCGGTAGCCCTGGATGATGGGGTCGTTGGGGTCGGCGACGTAGTAATCGACATGGCCGGAGAAGCTGTCGATCACGATCTTGACCGAGTTGCGCAGATAGTTGAAATCCTGGTCTTCCCGGTCGTTGTTGAAGCGGGCGGAGGAGCGCTTGGAAACCGGATACCAATCCGAGGTGGTGTAGGCGTCGATGATCCAGTGCAGGCGCTTGGAGGTCACGACGATATAGGGATCGTGGTCGAGTTGCAGGAAGGGGGTTAGCGATTTCACCCGGTCCACGATGTTGCGGTGGAACAAGGCCCGGCTCTTATCGTCGATATTGATGGAGAAGAACAAATTGCGGTCGCGGAAATACAGCGCGAACAACAGCTTGCGGAACAATGAGGAAATCGGCACGCCGCCGCCGCCGGTGTAGTTGAAGCTGGATTCCTCGTCGAAGCTGGGGATGCCCACGATGTTCAGCTTGTTGGGGACGATGGCGTAGGTCAGGTCTTCCTCGCCGTAATAGATATCGGGTTTCTCGATGGTGAAGCCTTCCTTGGTTTGCAGGTTCAAATCCCTTAGATACCAGCGCATCGGGGTTTCGCCGTCCTGGGCGGCGGGCGTGACGACCACGCCATAGCCGTGGGTATAGCGCAGATGGGTGTTTTCCCAATTCTGGGCGGCTTGGGGGAGCCGGGTGATATTGACCTCGCGGGCGGCGAGGTTCACTTGATAGAGCTGGTTGTTGATGAGGTAGCGGGCCACGTCCACATCGGTGAAATGATAATAGGGCCGGATGCCCTGCATTTGCTGGTAGACATCGTCCAGGAATTCGGGGTCCCAGACCGGGATGTTATAAAGGTGGGCGCGGAGTTCGGGGTCCAGCACATCCTCTTCGGGCAGGCCCGGCACCATGTCGATGATCTTGATGTTTTTCAGGTCGTAGGCGGCGAGGGTGGCGTCGATGTTGTTCTGCATGTACCCCCGCTCGGTCTTGACCGGGTTGGGCTTCACGATGAATTTATCGATGCCTTGGGGGATGGAATCGATCTTGCGGAGTCCCACCGACACCAGGAGCAAGGCCATCAGGCCCACGACCAGGGCCAGCCCCAGCCGGTTGCGCCGGTTCAGGTAATACAGCACCGCGATACCCAGGCCGAACAAGCTGGCGACCGACAGCCAGATCAAGGGCAGGTGGTAATGGAAATCCACGAAGCCGGGGCCGAAGAACTGCGGCTCGTGGGCATCGGTATAGAGCAGTTGGAAGCGGTCGAGGACGAAATCCCAGCACAGCACCAAGGTGGTGAGTATCACCAGCCCCGCCATATGCAGCTTGGCCCCGGTCGGCCAGGGTTTTTGCCGTCCCGGTAGCAATTGGTGTTCCAGCAAATAGAGGACGCCCACGCCCAGGGTGAGGATGATCGCCGCCATCAGCAACTCGAACTGGATCAGCTCGAACACCGGGTAGGAGAATAGATAAAAGCTGACATCGTTGCCGAACACCGGATCGTTGGTGCCGGCCTCGGGCCCGAACACGAACAACAGCGCCTGTTGCCACTGGTCATAGAACGGTAAGGCGATGGCGATGGCGAGGATCAGGGAAACCGGGATATAAACCTGCATCGATCCGGTTTGGAACAAGGCCAGGAGTTTCCGGTAGCGGCTGGTTTCGCCGCGGCCGAGGCGGGCGAAGGCGTCCTCGTCCACGCCCAGGAAGCGCGAGGCCGCCAGGAAGTTCAGGAAGAAGATCAGGAAGAAGAACAGGGTGACGCTGCCCGAGAGGATGTAGCGGTAAAGCAGCTTCAGCCAGAAATAGCCGCCGTAGCCCAGTTCGGTGTGCCACCAATAATCCACGATGAAGTCCGTGAGGGCCATGCCCGACGCCAACAGCACCCCGGCCAGCACGAACACCGACAGGGCCATGACCATCAGGAGCCTTTTCCAATTTCGCATAGAGTCCTCGTGGATTTTTTGATTGTTGTGTGATCGACGCGGGGAAGGGGGGCGGTGTCGGCGTATCCGCCCGCGGGGCTGGAATGACGGATTTTTGGAGCGTTTTGGGGCGGTCCGGCCAGGGCGTAAGATAATACCTAGCCTTGGGACGGGCAAGGGGCGGGGGAACCGCCTTCCCGCCGTTCCCGCTGGTACTCCAGTGGACCTGGAAAAACCTTGTAGTTCGAGTGGATTTGCCGAATGGATTATTTCGCCATCCGGGCCATGTTCCCGGAATCGCCTGTTAATATTTGTGTGAATGGAACAACGCCAAGGAGACCGTCATGCCCCTTTCCGACGCCGACCTAGTCCATCTGAGAGCCATCGTCGCCCGCCATGGCGGCGAACCCACCGAACTCCTGCAAATCCTCCGCGAAGTCCAAGCCCATCTACACCATGTGCCGCACGAGGCCATGGTGTTTTTGTATGAGGCTTTGCAAGTGCCGCCCGCCCAAATCCAGGGCGTGGTGGAGTTCTATAGTTTCCTGTCCACCATGCCCAGGGGGCGCTACGACCTCCGCATCAGCGATTCCATCACCGACCAGATGCTCGGCAGCCGCGCCCTGGCCGACGACCTCTGCCAACGCTTGGGCGTGAAGTTGGGCGAGACCCGCGCCGATGGCGCGGTCAGCGTGGATTACACCTCCTGTACCGGGATGTGCGAACAAGGCCCGGCGGGCTTGGTGAATGGCTTGGCCTTGACCCGGCTGGACCGGGCGCGGGTCGAGCGCATCGCCGAGCTGGTCGAGGCGGGCACGCCGCTGGAAGCTTGGCCCGAGGCATTCTTCGCCGTGGCCGACAACGTCCATAAACCTGGCCTGCTGTTGGCGGACGGTTTCGAGCCGGGCGCGGCGCTGGCGAAAGTGTTCGAGCGGGGCCGGGAAGCCACCTTCGCCGAATTGGAGCAATCCGGCCTGCGCGGACGTGGCGGTGCCGGTTTCAACACCGCTTGGAAATGGCGGTTCTGCTACGAAGGGCCGGACGAGGATTCGTTCTGCCCGATGGATAAGCGTGCGGAAGTCCAGCGCTTCGTGATCTGCAACGCCGACGAGGGCGAACCGGGCACTTTCAAGGACCGGGTGTTGTTGAACAGCCACGCCCACCGGGTGTTCGAGGGCATGACCGTATGCGCCGCCCTGGTCGGGGCCAAGCGGGGATTCCTTTATCTACGTGGCGAATACCTGCACCTTTATCAGCCCTTGCTGGCGGTGTTGGAAGAGCGCCGCCGCTTGGGGCTGTTGGGCCGGAATATCCAGGGCCGCGAAGGCTTCGACTTCGACATCAAAATCCACCTGGGCGCGGGCGCTTATATTTGCGGCGAGGAATCGGCCTTGATCGAATCCTTGGAAGGCAAGCGCGGCAATCCGCGCAACCGCCCGCCCTATCCCGTGACCCATGGCTATCTGGGCCAGCCCACCGTGGTCAATAACGTGGAAACCTTCCTGTCCGCCGCCATGATCGCCTTGCACGGCGGGGTGTGGTTCGCGGCCCACGGCACCGAGAAATCCAAGGGCAGCAAAATCCTCAGCATCTCGGGCGATTGCGCCCGGCCCGGCATCTACGAATATCCGTTCGGAACCACGGTCGCGCAAATCCTCGAAGATTGCGGCGCGGTCGATCCGTTCGGGGCGCAGGTGGGCGGACCGTCCGGCACCTTCATCTCGGATAAGGAGTTTGGCCGCAAGCTGGCCTTCGAAGACCTCGCCACCGGCGGTTCCTTCATGGTGTTCGGCCAGGGCCGCGACCCCTTGGAAGTCGCCCGCAACTTCACCCATTTCTTCGCCCATGAAAGCTGCGGGTTCTGCACGCCATGCCGGGTCGGGACTGCGCTGTTGAAAAACATCCATGACAAGATTTGCGCGGGCCATGGCACGCCCTACGATCTGGCCGAATTGGCCGACCTCGGCAAGATCATCAAGGGAGCCAGCCATTGCGGCCTCGGCCAGACCGCCGCCCATCCCATCCTCACCACGCTGGAACGTTATCCCGATTTGTACGCGGCGCGGCTGAAGGAAACCGTGTTCCAGCCCGGTTTCGATCTGGATGGGGCGCTGGAAGTCTCCCGGCGACTCACCGGGCGCGACGACGCCCATGCCCATTTGGCACAGGCCAACCAGTAAGGTGACAAGATGAAGCCGTATCACATCAGTATCGACGGGCAAGCGGTTCCCTACCAACCCGGCCAAACCCTCATGGAAGCGGCCACCGCCGCCGGGGTGTATATCCCGCACCTCTGCCACAACCCGGAATTCAAGCCGCACGGCAGTTGCAAACTCTGCACGGTCAAGGTCAATGGCCGCAGCGCCTCGGCCTGCACCCTGCCAGCCGGTGAAGGCCAGGAAGTCCAGAACAACACCCCTGAACTCAACGCAACCCGCCGGGCCATCACCCGGATGCTGTTCGTCGAAGGCAACCATATTTGCCCCGGCTGCGAAAAGACCGGTAATTGCCAGTTGCAGGCGGTGGGTTATTTCGTCGGGATGCTCGACACCCATTACCCGCATTTCTTCCCGACCCGCCGGGTCGATGCCTCCCACCCGGATGTCATGCTGGATTTGGACCGCTGCATCCTATGCGAACTCTGCGTCCGGGCCAGCCGCGACGTGGACGGCAAGAACGTGTTCGGCCTCGCCGGGCGCGGCCTGCAAACCCGCCTGGTGGTCAATTCCGCCTCGGGATTGTTGAAGGACACCGCTTTCTCGGTCGGGGACAAGGCCGCCCAGGTGTGTCCGGTCGGCGCGATCCTGGTCAAGCGCAAGGGCTACGAAGTGCCCATCGGCGAGCGGGTGTTCGACCACCACAACATCGGCGAAGTCAGCCTGGAACACGATCAGGCGGTATTAGGAGCGGACCATGGCTAATAAACTCAAAGTCGCGACCACTTCGCTGGCGGGCTGCTTCGGCTGCCATATGTCGTTGCTGGATATCGACGAGCGCTTGCTGGATTTGTGCGAGGTGGCCGAATTCGACCGCAGCCCCATCACCGACATCAAGCATTGCTCGGAGGTGGTGGATATCGGCTTGATCGAAGGCGGGCTGTGCAATGCCGAGAATGTCCACACCTTGCGGGAATTCCGCAAGCATTGCCGGATTCTGGTGGGGGTGGGCGCGTGCGCCTTGAACGGCGGGATTCCCGCCCTGCGCAACCACATCCCTTTGCAGGAATGTTTGGAGGAAGCCTATCTCCAGGGCGTCGGAGTCGAGAACGCCCAGATTCCCAACGATCCCGAATTGCCCTTGCTGCTCAGCAAGGTCCATCCCATCCATGAAGTGGTGAAGGTGGATTATTTCCTGCCGGGCTGCCCGCCGTCCGCTGATGTGTTCTGGAAATTCCTGACCGATGTGGCCTCCGGCAAGGAACCCGAATTGCCCTACGAGCTAGTGCATTACGACTGATGGGTTTTTACACCCATAAAAAAAGGCGGAATCCTGTGGGGTTCCGCCTTTTTTCGTATCGGGGAGCGCGTTATCCGGCGCGGCGTCTCAGGAAGGTCGGGATATCGTAATCGATGCCGTTGTCCCAGGCCGGGCGGTGCGTAGGCGAGGCCCAACCGGCGAATCCGGGGGCGTGGCCGATGTGGAACAGCCGCAGCAAAGCGGGCAGGAGGCGGCGGAGTGGCTTCAACATAGGGGGATATCCTTACGGGTTTTTCTGGGTTGGGAATTGGAGTGTGATGTTTTTCACATTTCGCTGAAGATTTGACCGGATGCAGCGCCCAGGTTCAGTGATATGTTCACGGGTTTGGTGGTGAATATTCACGGTTGCGCTGTCATTCATCCCGCATGAAGCAGGCACCCCGCCAAACTGCCGCCGCATGTCTCCCCGCCCAACGTATCCCTCAATGTGCCCGCGCCCCGATCCACTTGGCGATCATCGGCGGAATCTCCTTCTGCGCCCGGCCACTGACATAAATCCCGATATGCCCGCCCTTGAAGGCGAAGGCGGTGTAATCCCGACTCCCGACATGCTTTTCCAGGGCAATGGAGGCGGAGGGCGGCACCAAGTGGTCCTCGGTGGCATAGACATTCAGCACCGGCATCGTGACCCGCGACAGGCTGGCCTTTTTGCCGCCGATTTCCAGGCTGTCGTTGACCAGCCGGTTTTCCTGGTAGAACCATTTGATGAACTGCCGGTAGGCTTCGCCCGCTTGGTCGGGGCTGTCGAAAATCCATTTCTCCATGCGCAGGAAATTCTTCAGCTTCACCGGGTCTTCCAAGATTTCCGCCATGTCCACGTATTTCTGCCCGGTCAGCCGGAATGGCTTCAGCGACAGGAACCCCCAGTTCAGCAATTCCCCCGGCACATTGCCCAGCGTGTCCACCATCAGGTCGGTGTCGAGTTGGCGGGTCCACAGGCTCAGGAGGTTGTCGGGGGTCTGGAAATCCACCGGCGTGACCATGGTCACGAGATTGCGGACCTTCTCTGGATGCAGGGCGGTGAAGCACAGCGAGAAGGTGCCACCCTGGCAAATCCCCAGGAGGTCGATGGCGGGCAGCTTGTGCGCCCGGCGGATGAAGTCCACGCAGCGGCGCAGATAGCCGTTGAGATAGTCGTCGAGTTCCAGGAAGCGGTCGGCGGCGTCTGGGTAGCCCCAATCGACCAGGTACACATCCAGCCCTTGGTCGAGCAGGCCGCGCACCAGCGAGCGGTCTTCCTGTAGATCGGCCATATAGGGCCGGTTGACCAGGGCGTAGACGATCAACACCGGCACCTTGGCCGGGTCCGCCACCCTGGGATGGTAGCGGTAGAGGGTCAGCTTGTCTTCCCGATGGACGGCTTCCCGCGGGGAGACGCCGGTTTCGATCTGGCCGACCTGGCCCAGGGTGGTCATCCCGGCGGCGATGCGGCGGTTGAAGTCGAAGGCTTCCTGAACGATTTGGTCCGGGCGCAGCATGGTGGTGCCTCCTGCGGCTTAGGCGGTGGGTTGGGCGGCGCGGGGAGGTTTGCCGCCCTTGGATGGGTTGGAGTCGGCGCGGAGGGCTTCGAGTTCCCGGCGCAGCCCCGCGACCTCCTCGCGTAGGGCGGCGATGCCCGCTTCCTCCAAATCTTCCTGCAAGCGCCAAACCTGCCGCTGGAGCTGGTGGATGCGCTGGTGGCTGGTGTCGAGCTCGCGGCGGGTGGGCATGTTGAAGGCGCTGAGGAACTCGTCCACCATCTTTTGCTCTTGGCGCTTGGCCGCCAGGAGGGTGTTGACCATACGGGCCTGGGCCTGGGTGAATTCCGGGGTGGGGGCCAGGGCGGCATAGGCGTCCTCGCCGCAATCCACCCAGAGGTTGTAGAACTCGCGTAGGGATTCCGGGGTCTTGCCTTGCGCCGCGAGGTCGTGGAGCTTCGCCATGAGCGCCTCCCCGGCCTTGGCGCTCACTTTCGCCAGCGCCCCGCCGGCGTATTCGCGCAGCGCCCGGCTATGTTCGAGCCAGAGTTGCCCCAGGCGCTGCATTTCCTCCTGGGCTTCGCGGGTATAGCCCAAGGTCGGCAGCGACAGCCAGCGGCTCAGCGCGGTTTCGGGCGTCCCGGCCCCCGGTCCCATGAAGCCGCGCAAGGCGGTTTCGATATCGCCCGGCATGGCCGAGTAGGCCGAGCAGACCCGCCGCCAATTGTCGATGGGCATGCCCCAGAAGGTGGCGAATCCGGCCCAGGGGTCTGGGTTGTTGTGGGATGGGGCCGCGAAGCTATTCTGCATGGACTTGAAGCCTTGGCTGACCATTTCCCACCAAGCTTGGGGATCGGGTGGCGGATTCTGCCCCGCCGACAGCGTTTTCCACAGATGTTCGCCCATTTGCAGATAGCCTTTGTTCAGGGCGGTCAGCTTGCCGATCCAGTCGCGGTTTTCGGGCGGCGCGGCCTGCGGCATGAGCTTGGCCCAGAAGTCGAAAGCCTGGGTCCAGGGATTGGGCGGGGGTTCCGGGGGTTGGGTCAGGGTCGCGGCGGCTTGTTGGGAAAGGTCGAGCCAGCTTTGCCAGTATTTTTGCTGGGCGTCGGCCCATACGGCGGTCCAGTCGCCGGGGTCGCTGGAAGCTTTGGAACTCATGGAAGCACCTCGCTGGATGGATGGAATCGGGGTCCGCCCGGTCACTATAGCAAGCTTTTGGTGCGATGCAACATGGCGTGGTGGATTTTTACGTTCCGCGTATCGGGGCGGTTTTCCTACCATATTGCTGGGTATTGGCCGAGTTTGGTGCGTGATATGGTAAATTTAAAAAGCTTTGACAAGCCTATTTCCGGGGTCTATGCTGCGATGCACAACGAAATGTTTCGTTGTGCCCAGGCGCTCACAAAGGAGGTAAGCCATGAACGCAGATTTGTTTGGACAATGGGTGGAAGCGAACCGGGCCGCGTGGGTTCCGGTGGTGCGTTGGCAGGAAGTCACCGCCGAGACGGCGCAGAAAGCCGTGGCGCAAGGTTTGGCCGTGGCCCAGGATTATGTGGAATTCGGCACCCGCAACGCCCAATTGCTGGGCGAGGTGAAAGACCCCTCGCGCTGGGCGCTGGAGCAGGGCAAGCTGGCTTCGGAATTCGGCCAGAAGCTGGTGGCGCGTACCGCCGATTATTTGAAGTTCGCGCTGGAAACCCAGGACGCTTTCGGCCAGATCGCCGAAAGCTTGGCCAAGACCGCCGCCGGGGCCAACAACAACGGCGGCGATAACAAAGCTACCCTCTAGCGGCCCGGCGACCGGATCGGGGCGGGACCGGTGTCCTGGCTTCGGTCCGGCGGCGGTATGGATTAATCCATGGCGTCGTTTAGGGTTTTGGCGCAATCGGGGGAAAGCTGGGCGGCGTGGCTTTTGAGGCAGCCGAGCCAAGCGCCGTGGTGTTTATTGTCGGCGCAGAACTGTTTGATATCGGTCTTGCAGGCCGCTTTGATGGCTTGGTTTTCCGCTTTCTTTTGCGCGTGTTCGGCCTTGCAGGCGGCGGAGACTTGGTCGGCGTGTTCGTCCAGGCATTTCTGGATGCGGCCCTCGCCTTTTTGGACGCCCGCGCACAGGGCTTGGATATCTTGATAGCAAGCGCTTTTGGCCTTGTGGGCGGGCGCGGTGGCGGGAGCCGCCGCCGGGGTTGGGGGCGTGGCTGTTGCCGGTGCCGCCGGAGCCGGGGTTTCGGCCTGGGTGGCGGAGGCGGCGAACAGCAGCGAGGCGAACAGGATCAAGCTGGATTTTTTCATAGGTCGGTTCTCGATGGGGGAAAGCGATGCGAGGCTCGGCACCCGGTCGGCGGGCGCGACATCATTTAACCCCCATGGGCAACCCTAGGCAATCATGCCCGTCGGTCTTTCCAAGATATAGAGAGGAACCCCCATCATGGCAGCAGTGGTTATCGTCGCGGCGGCGCGTACCGCCATCGGTAAATTCGGCGGCGCCTTGGCGAATATCCCCGCCGCCCGGCTCGGCGCGAACGTGATCGCCGGGTTGCTCGCCAGGACCGGGCTCGAAGCCCGGCAGGTCGATGAAGTCATCCTGGGCCAAGTCCTCGCCGCCGGGGCCGGGCAGAATCCCGCCCGCCAAGCGGCGTTGTACGCGGGACTGCCTTACGAGACCCCGGCCACCACTTTGAACAAGGTCTGCGGCAGCGGCCTCAAGGCCATCCAATGGGCGGCGCAGGCCATCCGGTGCGGCGATGCCGGGATCGTCGTGGCCGGTGGCCAGGAAAACATGAGCCTCGCGCCCCACCTCCTGCCCCATTCCCGCGATGGCCAGCGCATGGGCGATTGGTCCCTGGCCGACAGCATGATCGTCGATGGCCTGTGGGATATTTTCAACGACTACCATATGGGTTGCACGGCGGAGAACATCGCCCAGCGCTTCGGCCTCACCCGCGAGGAGCAAGACGCTTTCGCTGCCGCTTCCCAGCACAAGGCCGAGGCCGCTATCGCGGCGGGCCGGTTCCGGGATGAAATCATTCCCATCGAAGTGCCCCAGGGCAAAAAGCCGCCCCTGGTGTTCGATACCGACGAATTCCCCCGCGCCGGCACCACGGCCGAGGCGCTGGCCAAGCTGAAACCGGCGTTCCGGCCCGAGGGCACGGTGACGCCGGGCAATGCTTCCGGCATCAACGACGGGGCCGCCGCCGTGCTGCTGATGGCGGAAAGTACGGCGGAGCGGCTGGGCTTGACGCCCTTGGCCCGGATCGCCGCTTTCGGCTGTGCCGGGGTCGATCCGGCGGTCATGGGCCTGGGGCCGATAGAAGCGACCCGCAAGGCGCTGGACCGGGCCGGTTGGAGTATCGACGCACTGGATTTGGTGGAAGCCAACGAGGCGTTCGCGGCCCAGGCCATCGCCGTCAACCGTGAACTGGGCTGGGATACCGCCAAGGTGAACGTCCATGGCGGAGCCATCGCCTTGGGCCATCCCATCGGGGCTTCGGGGGCGCGGATTTTGGTGACTTTACTGTACGGGATGGCGTTGCGCGATGCCAAGAAGGGCTTGGCGACCTTGTGCATCGGCGGTGGCCAGGGCATCGCGGTGGCGGTGGAACGTTGAACGAGTAGCGGTATAACCAAGCTAAGGAGTTGATCCATGAGCGGAAGAGTAGCGGTCGTCACGGGCGGTACCGGCACCATCGGCACCGAAGTCTGCAAGCATCTGGGCGCGGCGGGCCACCGGGTGGTGGCGCTGTGCTTGCCGGGAACGCCCGATTGCGTGCCCGACACCTGGGAAGCGGCCCGCAAGGCCGAGGGTTATGACATGAGGGTCGTGGGCTGCGACGTGGCGGATTACGAGGATACCGCCCAGGCTTTCGCCCAGATCGAAGCCGATATCGGCCCGGTCGATATCCTGGTCAACGCGGCGGGCATCACCCGCGACGCCACGTTGCGCAAGATGGACCCCAAGCAATGGCGCGAGGTCATCGCGGCCAATCTCGACAGCGTGTTCAATACCACCCGCTGCGCGTTCCCCGGCATGATGGACCGGGGTTTCGGGCGCATCGTCAATATCTCCTCGGTGAACGGCATGAAGGGCCAGTTCGGCCAGGCCAATTACGCCGCCAGCAAGGCCGGCATCCATGGCTTCACCATGTCGGCGGCGCGGGAAGGCGCGCGCAAGGGCGTCACGGTCAACACGGTGTCGCCCGGCTATATCGAATCGCCCATGATCATGGCGGTGCCGGAAGAACACCGCGCCAAGATCATGGCCGAAATCCCGGTCGGGCGTTTCGGTAAGCCCGCCGAGATCGGGCGCTTGATCGCCTTCCTGACGGCGGACGAATCCGGCTTCATCACCGGGGCTGAAATCGCCATCAACGGCGGCCAGCATATGCAATAAGCCGATGGCCTGACGGCGCGGTGGAAACAGCCGGAATCCCATGCGCCGTCCAGGACCGTCCCTTTCAAACCTCCCTCACTCTCCCTAAAGTTGTGCAACCAGAACGCATCATCAAAAAATATTCCAACCGCCGCCTCTACGACACCGAGATCAGCGCCTATGTGACCTTGGACGATGTGCGGCGGCTGGTGAAAGCCGGCGTCAAGTTCAAGGTGGTGGACGCCAAGACCGACGAGGACATCACCCGTTCCATCCTCATGCAAGTCATCCTCGAACAAGAAGAACGGGGCAAGCCGATCTTCACCCAGGAGATGCTGGAGCAGATCATCCGCACCTATGGCGACGCCATGCAGGGGTTCATGACCCGCTATCTCGAACAGAGCATGGCGGTGTTCCTCAAGCAGCAACAGGCGGTACAGGAACAGATGGCGAACCTCATCCAGACCGCGCCCGCGTCCATCTATGCCGACCTCGCCCAGCACAACCTCAAACTGTGGCAGACCCTGCAGGAAGGTTTCCTCAAGGCGTATTCCCAGGAACGAGCATCGAACCCGCGTAGCCCGGATGGGGCATAGCGCCGGTTTCCCGGATTCTGTCGCGCTGATCCGCCACCTGCCCCCGCACCGCCAATTCGTGAGAAAATCCCCTATCGCGCCCGGACTGGGGCGCGGGATTTTTTCACCACCCCGGTAATTCCATGTCTTTGAATATCGCCGTTCTGGGCGCGGGCCTGATGGGGCGGTTGCTGGCCGTCGAATTGGCACGCTCCGGGCATCGCGTCGCGGTCTACGAGCGCGGCGGTTCCGACGGCCAGACCGCCGCGGCCCATATCGCCGCCGCCATGCTCGCGCCCTGGGCCGAATCGGTGGTCTCCGAACCCGTCATCGTCGAGCTCGGCCTGGCCAGCCTGGAACGCTGGCCCCGGATCATCGCCGCTTTGCTCCGCCCGGTGTTTTTCCAACAGGCGGGCACCCTCGTCGTCTGGCATCCCCAGGATCGCGACCAAGCCATCCAGTTCTCGGCCCGGCTGCGGACCCTGGACCCCGGTTTGCGCGGCGGCGACCGGGTGCGCGAAATCTCCGGCACCGATATCCAAACCCTGGAACCCGCCTTGGGCCAGCGTTTCGCCCAAGGGATTTATCTCGCGGGCGAAGGCCAGCTGGACAACCGCAGCCTGTTGGACGCCTTGCTGGCCCAACTTGAAGCTAGCGCAGTGGCTTTGCACTGGCATACCGAAACCGCGCCGGACCACATCCGGGCCGATTGGATCATCGATTGCCGGGGCTTGGGGGCCAAGCCGGAATGGCGGACCCTGCGCGGCGTGCGCGGCGAGGTGGTGCGGGTACAATCGTCCGAGGTGGGCCTGACCCGCCCGGTGCGCTTGCTGCATCCGCGTTATCCGCTCTATATCGCGCCCAAGCCTGGTGGGGTCTACGTCATCGGCGCGACCCAGATCGAGACCGAGGATACTTCCCCGGCCAGCGTGCGCTCGGCGCTGGAACTGCTGTCGGCCTTGTACGCGGTGCATCCCGCGTTCGGCGAGGCCCGCATTCTGGAACTGGCCGCGCACTGCCGCCCGGCCCTGCCCGATAATTTGCCGGAAATCCGCTGGGATGGCGGGCGTTTGATCCAGGTCAACGGCCTGTACCGCCATGGCTATCTGATCGCCCCGGCGGTCATGGAGGCCGCCCTGGCCTTGCTGCGGCGGGTGGCGGAGCGGGGTGGCGCGGACCTGGAATCCTGGTGCGCCGCCCAGCCGTTCCCCTCGCTCTACCGGCGTTAATAGCGCAACGCGCTCCATTTCCCATGAGCATACGCATAACCATCAACCAAAAGCCCTATGATCTGCCCGAGGACGCCACCTTGGCGGAAGCCCTCGCCCGTTTCGGCGCGGCCCCGCCGTTCGCGGTGGCGGTCAACCTGCAATTCGTCCACCGCCATTTGTACGGCGAAACCCGGCTGCGCGCGGGCGATCAGGTCGAGGTCGTCCAACCCGTCGCCGGGGGTTGAACCTTATCTGTGAGTGAAGCCATGAATCTTCCTACCGAAACCGCCGACGCGCTCATCCTCTACGGCCAATCCTTCGCCGGGCGTTTGCTGCTGGGGACGGCGCGGTATCCTTCCCCCAAAATCCTGGAGCAAGCGGTCGTGGTCGCCGCGCCCGCCCTGCTCACGGTGTCGCTGCGCCGCCAAGCCGCCGCCCACCACGAAACCGGCGGCCAGGCCTTTTGGCAATTGCTCGCCCGGTTGGGCGTGCCGATCCTGCCCAATACCGCCGGTTGCCATAGCCCGGAAGAGGTCTACGCCACCGCCATGATGGCGCGGGAAATCTTCGATACCGAGTGGCTCAAGCTGGAATTGATCGGCGACGACTACACCTTGCAGCCCGATACCCTAGGCATGGTGGCGGTGGCCGATAAACTGCTGCGCGAGGGCTTCAAGGTATTGCCCTATTGCACCGAGGATTTGGTGCTGTGCAAGCGCTTGGTCGATGTCGGCTGCCAAGCCGTGATGCCCTGGGCCGCGCCCATCGGCACCGGCAAGGGTCCGGTCAATCCTTATGCCTTGCGGCTGCTGCGCGAGCGCATCGAAGTCCCCATGCTGATCGACGCCGGGTTGGGCCTGCCGTCCCATGCCTGCCAGGTGATGGAATGGGGCTACGATGGCGTGCTGCTGAATACCGCCGTGGCCTTGGCCGGCGATCCGGTGGCCCTGGCCCGGGCCTTCGCCCAGGCGGTGGCGGCGGGGCGGCTGGCCTATCTCGGTGGGGCCATGGCGGAGCATGATTCGGCCCAGGCCAGCACGCCGGTCATCGGCACGCCGTTCTGGCATCAACAGGCCTGAGGGGGAGGACAGGATGCGGCCCGCGACCCAGACCCCGGCGCAACACCACCCACATTGGATCGCCTGCCATGATTGCGACGCGCTCTATCCCGTGCCCAGGCTGGCCGTGGGCCAGAAAGCCCTGTGCGTCCGCTGCGGGGCGGTATTATTGCAACGTAAGCGCGATACCCTGGGCCGCAGTTTGGCGATGGCGTTCGCTTGCCTGGTGTTGTTCACGCTCGCCAATAGCTTTCCCTTGCTGGGCCTCAATATCGAGGGCCGGGTGGAATATGGCGCCGTTATTTCCGGGGTGTTCGAGTTGAAACATCAGGGTTTCTCGGCGATGGCGGCCTTGGTGTTCGGGGTCAGCATCCTGGCGCCCGGCCTCAAGATCGCGGGTTGGCTCTATGTGCTGTTGCCGCTCCGGCTGAACCGTAGGCTGCCGGGCATGACCACGGTGTTCCGCTGGATCGCGCTGTTGGGGCCGTGGGCCATGGCCGAGGTGTATATGCTCGGCATCCTGGTCGCCGTGGTGAAACTGGCTGATCTCGCCACCATCGAGCCGGGCTTGTCGCTGTATTCCTTCGCCGCCATGATCGTCGCCATGGCCGCGACCGACGCCATGCTCGAACCCCACGAAATCTGGGAGCGTCTGGAGTCCTTGAAATGAATCCACCCCTCGCCACCGCCCGCAGCGCCGGTTTCTGGAATTGCGACGCCTGCCACCTGCTGGTCCGCGCCCGGCCCCTGGCGCAAGGCTGTCATGCCCGTTGTCCCCGCTGCGGGGCGGAATTGCGTTCGCGCAAACCGAACAGTCTTAGCCGCACCTGGGCGCTGACGATTGCCGCCTATATCCTGTATATTCCGGCCAATCTGCTCCCGGTCATGACCGTGATCATGTCGGGGCACGGCGAGCCGGACACCATCTTGAGCGGCGTCAAGGAATTGATCGAAAGTGGCATGTGGCCGCTGGCGCTGCTGGTGTTCTTCGCCAGCATCACCGTGCCGGTGTTGAAGCTGTTGACGCTGACCTATTTGCTGATTTCGGTGGGCCGCAAATCGCACATCCGGCCCCGCCAACGCACCTTCCTTTACCGGCTGACCGAGAGCGTTGGGCGCTGGTCCATGATCGATATCTTCGTGATCTCGATCTTGGTGGCCTTGGTCAAGGTCGGCGCCCTGGCCACCATCGAGGCGGGCGCGGGTGCCGTCGCCTTCTCGGGGGTGGTGGTGATTACCATGTTCGCGGCCATGAGCTTCGATCCCCGTTTGATTTGGGACGCCCTGGAACAATCCGATGAGCCAAAACCATAACGAATCTTCCCCTCCCTCCACCGATACCTCTCCCGAAGCCCTGGTCGAAGAATCCCGCAGCCTCCCCCTGGTGTGGTTGATCCCGCTGGTGGCGGGTTTGATCGGCTTGTGGCTGGCTTACAAGACCCTCAGCGAGCAGGGGCCGTTGATCTCCATCACTTTCAAGGAGGCCGTGGGCCTGGAGGCCGGCAAGACCAAGATCAAGTACAAGGATGTCGAGGTCGGCCTGTTGCAGACGGTGGAACTGAGCGGCGATTTGTCCAAGGTGGTCGCCACCGCCCGCATGAGCAAGACCGTGGCCTCGCACCTGGGCGCGGATAGCCGGTTCTGGGTGGTGAAGCCGCAATTGGGCCTGGGCGGGGTTTCCGGCCTGGATACCTTGATCGCGGGCAATTACGTCGCGGTGGAGTTCGGTTCCGGCCAGCCCGGCAAAGATTTCATCGGCCTGGAACACGCCCCCAAGATCAGCGCCGACACGCCGGGACGCTCGTTCATCCTGGTGTCCTACGACGCCGGTGCCTTGAAGGAAGGGGCGCCCATCTATTTCCGCAATATCCAGGTGGGTCGGGTGGTGGAAACCCGGTTGGCCGATAACAAGCAAAGCGTCCGTACCGAGATTTTCATCGACGCTCCATTCGATCAACTGATCCACGACAAGACCCGGTTCTGGCTGACCGACGCCATCGACATGTCGATGGACGCCCAGGGCTTCAACCTCAAGGTGGGTTCCTTGTTGTCCATGTTGGTCGGGGGCATCGCCTTCGATACCCCGGACGTGGCCGATCCCAACGGCCATGAAAGCGTGGCGGGCACCGAATTCACCCTGCATCCCAATTTCACCGACGTGGGCGAGGGTGCCCATAGCCATAAGCAGACCTTCCTGCTGTATTTCGACGATTCCGTCCGTGGCTTGCAGCGCGGTGCGCCGGTCGAGGTGCGGGGGATGCGGGTCGGGACCGTGACCGATGTGCATCTGGATTTGGATTTCCAGACCAAGAAATTCCGCATCCCGGTCACCATCGACCTCGACCCGGAGGATTTCGCCAGCGGCGAGGCGGTGAGGAAATATATGGCGGCCTACCAGGACCAGATCGCCCAAGGCCGGCGTCCGGTCATCGAAAGCCTGGTCGCCCAGGGCATGCGGGCGCGGCTCAAGACCGGGAGTTTCCTGACCGGGCAGCTATATGTGGATTTGGACCTCTATCCCGATGTTCCGCCCAAGACCTTGGTTTATGGCGGTCCCTACCCCGAGATTCCCACCCTGCCGTCCTTGAGCGACGAATTGCAGAAGTCCGCCATGGATATCATGGCGAGCCTCAAGAAGATACCGTTTGAGAAGATCGGCAACGAACTCCTGGGCACGGTCCAGGGGGCCAACCGGCTGACCAACGCCCCCGAATTGCAGCAGACCATCCGCGACCTGGACGCGGCCATGAAGCAGGTCCAGTCCTTGGCCAGGACGGCGGATACCCATGTCGCCGCCCTGGCCACCGGCATGGAGCAGAGCTTGGGTTCGGTCAAGAAGGCGCTGGGCCAACTCGAACCCGGCGCGCCGATGACCGTCAACCTCAACAAGGCGCTGGAGGAATTGTCCTCCGCCGCCCGTTCCCTGCGTAATCTCAGCGATTACCTCGACCGCCACCCCGAAGCCTTGTTGAAGGGCAAATCCGGAGCCACACCATGAGACGCAGCTTCCTGATCCTGGCCTACGCCGTTTTGTTGTCCGCCGCCGGTTGCGGCAGCACGCCGCCGACGCGGTTCTACACCCTCGCGCCCTTGCAGGCTTCCGGGGCGAAGGCCGAGGCCGCCGGCCTGGGCCTGGCGCTGGGCCTGGGTCCGGTGGAACTGCCCAAATCGATGGACCGGCCCCAGATCGTCACCCGCAGCGGCGCGAACGAATTGCAACTAGCCGAGTTCGACCGCTGGGCCGAGCCGGTCCAGGACAACGTGGTGCAGGTTTTGGCGGAGAACCTTTCGCTGCTGCTGCCTGGCCAGAAGGTGGTGATCTATCCCTGGAATCGTTCGCAGGAGATCGATTACCAAGTGGCGGTGCGGGTGGTCCGCTACGACCGGGCGGATTCGGGCGATGTGGTGTTGAAGGCGCGCTGGAGTGTGTCGAGTCCCACCAACGACAACGAGTTGCTGGCGCGGGAAGCCAGCTACACGGCGCACCCGGCGGGACCGGACTACCGGGCCACGGTGGAGGCGATGAACCACGCTTTGAACGATCTCAGCCGCGATGTGGCGGCGGCGGTGAAAGGCTTGCGTGGTGCTCCCTTGTGAGGATCGACCGTCCAGGCCGGGGCGTTGTCGGGCCGGACGTTCTGGGTGGGGGTGGATTTTAGGCGCGTAAGCGATGGCCGCGGCCTAAAAGCCGCTCCCACATGATTTTGGGATATTCTAGGGGAGGGGGGTTGCGCACGGCCTAGTGCCGTGTCATCAAGCGGGTTTTTTCCTGGTACAATAGAACGTTTAACAAAAACTCGCTAATAACAGCTGGGATTTACGGATTCTCCGCCCGCGTCGGTTCGGATTATTATATTGGTTCGGACGATGGGGAGGGTTTCCGCTGCGGCGGCATCGGCTGATCGTCAAGGAATGCGGGAGGCCGTCCGCGCCGGGGGATTCCGCACTATAACACGGTATAGAGGCAACATCGGGCAATATCATGATAAGCAAGGAACCAGAATTAAAGCAAAGGCAGCATAGCTACACCCGCGAGGAATTGATCCAATGCGGACGGGGAGAAATGTTCGGTCCCGGCAACGCCGAATTACCGCTCCCGCCCATGCTGATGTTCGACCGTATCACCCATATCAATTCCGAGGGCGGCCTTTACGAAAAAGGTTCGATCATCGCCGAATTGGATGTGCATCCCGACCTGTGGTTTTTCGATTGCCATTTCATGAACGATCCCGTGATGCCCGGTTGCCTGGGACTCGATGCCATGTGGCAGATGATCGGTTTCTATCTCGGTTGGATGGGGGGGAAGGGCCGGGGCCGGGCCTTGGGCGTGGGCGAGGTCAAATTCCGCGGCCAGGTGTTGCCCACGAACCGGCTGGTCGTCTACCGGATCAATTTGAAGCGGGTCATCATGCGCAAATTGGTCATGGGGATCGCCGACGCCGAATTGGAGTGCGATGGCAAGGTCATCTATGAAGCCTCCGATCTCAGGGTCGGCCTCTTCACCTCCACGGACGCCTTTTGACGAGGTTGCACGATATGAAGCGCGTAGTTGTAACGGGTATCGGGGTGGTTTCCAGCCTCGGGAACAATCGCTCGGAAGTGACCGACGCCTTGCGGCAGGGCCGGAGCGGTATCCGCTTCAGCGAGGAATACCGGGAAATGAAATTCCGCAGCCAGGTCCATGGCCCGATCAAGCTGGACCCGGACGAGTTGATCGACCGCAAAATCCGCCGGTTCATGGGCGATGGCGCGGCCTACAATTATCTCGCCATGCAGGAGGCCATCGCCGACGCCTGCCTGGAGGAATCCGAGGTCTCGAATCCCCGCACCGGCCTGGTGATGGGTTCCGGCGGGCCATCCACCTCCAATCTGCTGTTGGCTTGGGATAGCTACCGCGAGAAGGGCGTTAAGAAGGTCGGTCCCTACATGGTGCCGCGCACCATGTCCAACACCAATTCCGCCTGCCTCGCCACGCCGTTCAAGATCAAGGGCGTGAATTACTCCATCAGTTCGGCCTGCGCCACCAGCGCCCATTGCGTCGGCAACGCGGCCGAATTGATCCAACTGGGCAAGCAGGATGTGATGTTCGCCGGCGGCGGCGAAGAAGTACATTGGACCATGACCGTGTTGTTCGATGCCATGGGAGCCTTGTCCGCCAAGTACAACGACACGCCGGAAATCGCTTCCCGCGCTTATGATGCCGACCGCGATGGCTTTGTGATCTCGGGCGGGGCCGGGGTGCTGGTGCTGGAGGAACTGGAACACGCCAAGGCGCGTGGGGCCAAAATCTACGGCGAATTGATCGGCTATGGCGCGACCTCCGATGGCTATGACATGGTCCAGCCCTCCGGCGAAGGCGCGGTACGCTGCATGAGGCAGGCCATGGAAAGCGTGAGCGGCCCTATCGATTATATCAACGCCCATGGCACCAGCACCCCTATTGGCGATATCCGCGAATTGCAGGCCGTCAAGGAAGTGTTCGGGGTCGAAATCCCGCCGATCAGTTCCACCAAGTCCCTGTCCGGCCATGCGCTGGGCGCGGCGGGCGTCCACGAGGCGATTTATTCGCTGTTGATGATGGAGGGGCGTTTCATCTGCGCCTCGGCCAATATCGACACCCTCGACCCCGGCGCGGACGGCGTGCCCATCGTGCGGCAGCGGATCGACAATGCCCGCATCGATATCGCCATGTCCAACAGCTTCGGCTTCGGCGGCACCAATGCCAGCTTGGTGTTCCAACGCTATGGTGGATAGCGCGACGGCCGCGCTTGGCGAAAAGCAGCGCTACGAGTTCAACAAACTGCAAAAGCGCCTGCGCCGCCAGGTGGGCGAGGCGATAGCCGATTATCGGATGATCGAGGCGGGCGACAAAGTGATGGTCTGCCTGTCCGGGGGCAAGGATTCCTACACCTTGCTCGACATCTTGCTCAGCCTCCAGGCCAGCGCCCCGGTGCGCTTCGAGATCGTCGCCGTCAACCTGGACCAGAAACAACCCGGCTTTCCCGAGCGGGTCTTGCCCGAGTATCTGGAAAGCCGGGGAGTGCCCTTCGACATCATCGAGCAGGATACCTATAGCATCGTTAAGCGGGTGGTCCCCGAGGGCAAAACCACCTGCGGGCTATGCTCCCGGCTCAGGCGCGGCGTGCTGTACCGCTACGCCGCCGAGAACGGCATCACCAAGATCGCCTTGGGCCACCATCGCGACGATATCCTGGAAACCTTCTTCCTCAACCTGTTCTACGGCGGGGCGCTCAAGGCCATGCCGCCCAAACTCCTCAGCGACGACCGGCGGCACGTGGTGATCCGCCCCTTGGCCTATTGCAAGGAGCGGGATATCGCGGCTTATGCCGAGGTCCGGGATTTCCCCTTGATCCCCTGCAACCTGTGCGGTTCCCAGGAAAACCTCCAGCGCCAAGCCATGAAAGCCATGCTGGCCGAATGGGAAAAGCGCCATCCAGGGCGGGTGGAAACCATTTTCACGGCGCTGGGCAATGTGGCCCCTTCGCAACTGGCCGACCGCGCCTTGTTCGATTTCGCGGGTTTGGAGCGGCTGCGCGGGACGGCGGGCGGGCCCGCCGGGGAATCCGGTGTGGCGGGTTTGGAGGTGTTGTCCTTATAAGCCTGGATGCGTTCTCGGCGAGGATGCGGCGGGCGTGGCGGGCGAAAAATAAAAGCCCCTCTTGCATTTTTGGGAAATCTTCTTTATAAAGTCGCCGTGCTATCGGCACTACCAACTATAAATCTTAGAGCTTTGTAATTGAGGAGGATCTTATGAAAAAGTTGCTTTGCGTTGTTAGCGTTCTCATGATGTCTCTGGTTGTTGTTGGCTGCGGTAACTCCCCGGACGGCGACAAGCAGAAGCTGGAAGCCCCGGTTTCCATGAACTAAGTTATCCGGTAATTCAAGCCTGAAGATTCCCGTCCTTGAAAGCAGCTTTGTTTAAGCCAAGTAAAGCGGCGAAATCAAAATAACTTTTTCAGGCACCGAATCCTAGCCCAGATGATAATATCCTCTGGGCTTTTTTGTACCCGGATTAATTGGCCTGCGGCGTTTTGTCGCGTGGTTTTCATGGTTAAATTTGGCGGCGGTGGAGCCTGTTGACTTGACAGGGGCCGAGCGTAAGGTAAGAATAGTCGCCGCAATAGCGTTCGTTGCTATTTCAAAAGACACCCAATAGAACAAATTTTAAGTTAAGAAGGTAGGTTAAGAATGGGAGCCATACTAGATCTGGTTGAAAAAATGAGATCCCCCGTCGGTATCGTGGTCACCATCGTGATCATCGCCGTTGGCGTGTTCTTTGTTCGTTGGGTTTTCAACGACGAAGAAAAAAAGTAAGTATTTCGATTCGCGGTGGGTATAGGCTTCTCTCGAAAACGCTTTTCACCGTGTTATGAAAAGCCTATATCCGCCGTAATCGGCCAGTGAAAAGACTTTTCCTCTCCCCCACTCCCCACCCATAATCTGTTCCAGAACCCTGGTTCGCCTGAAATAAACAGGTTCCAGCGGTCTTCCTCCCGCCTGTACGCCAGCCTAGGACGCATTCCACGATGCCGTTCGGTTTTCCCTCTATCCTTGGGGCGGGTTTGCCACAACATTTTAGGTTGCAAAAGCCATGCGGATTTTCGTCACGGGCGGTACCGGCCTGATTGGTCGGGCGCTGTGCAAGGCGTTATCGGAAAATGGGCACTACCTTACCGTCCTCAGCCGCGATACCGCCGCCGCCAAGCTTAAATGCGGGCCGGGTGTGGAGCTCGTGGATAGCCTGGAGGTCTGGACGCCCGCTTCCCGGTTCGATGCGGTCATCAACCTGGCGGGCGAACCCATCGCCGACCGGCGTTGGTCCGAAAGCCGCAAGCGGGCTTTGTGGGAGAGCCGGGTCGATTTGACCCATCGGTTGGTGGAGGCCATGGGCCGGGCCGATCAGAAACCCGCCGTGTTGATCGGCGGCTCGGCCATAGGTGTTTATGGCAGTCGCGGCGACGAGACGCTGGACGAGGCTTCGACCTGCCAGGGCGAAGGCTTCAGCGAGCGCCTGTGTGCGGCCTGGGAAGCGGAAACGCTGAACGCCACGGCCCTGGGCGTCCGGGTTTGCCTACTGCGCACCGGCTTGGTGGTCGCTCCACGCGGCGGATTCCTCGCCAAGATGTTGCCCTTGTTCAAGTTCGGGCTGGGCGGGCGGATCGGCGATGGCGGGCAATGGATGTCCTGGGTCCATCTCGACGACCATATCGCTTTGACCCGCTACCTCATCGATTCCCCGCAACTCGTCGGCGTCTTCAACGCCACCGCGCCCCGGCCTGTCACCAATGCTGAATTCACGGCCCGTCTCGCGGCGGCGTTGAAGCGGCCCGCTTTATTGCCGGTTCCGGCGGGGCCGCTCCGGTTGGGTTTGGGAGAAATGGCGGAATTGCTCCTGGGCGGTCAGCGGGTCGTGCCCAAGCGGGCGCGGGAAGCGGGATTCGAGTTCCGCTTTGAAACCCTGGAGTCGGCCTTGCGCGATGTTTTGGGATAATCTGGGTTTGGCATTTCCATATGCCGCCAAAACCGGCTGATAAACCCCACACCGGGGCGCGGTCCTGGGTTTTCATCCCACCGTTAGCGCCGGGTATAGCGGTGTTTCACGCCCACCGGGAAATACTCGGCATCCCCGAACGGTCTGAGTTCCATCCGGGGCGTTTGCCGTTCCGGCGGGGTGTAATTGGCGAATTCGCTGTTCAGCCTGAGCAATTGCGCCCGGATCGATTCCGCCAGCCGCGCCGCTTTCCCCATATCGGCGGCGATGCCCGGTAATAATTCCACCGCCACCCTCAATTCGCTGTCGCCCGCCGGGGTTTCCCGCACTTCCAGCACGAATTTCCCCGTTGCGAAAGCCTGGATATCCGGTTGCTCCAGGCCCACGGCGATATTTTCCGGGTAGATATTGGCCCCGTAATACGACACCGTGAAATCGGCCCGGCCAAACACATAGGCGAAGGGCAGGGCGCGGGTGGGCCGGGCCGGGTCCAGCCCGTAATCCGCCAGCTTCGCGCCATGGTCGGCCAGGAACGCCAGCAATTCGGCATGGCCGACGAGTCCACCCTTGTCGGCGATGTGGTAGCGGAACAGCGGCAGGCCGTTGTCGCCGGAAACCACCAGGGTGCCCTCGTGCAACTCGAAATAACGGCTGAGGGGGTCGTATTGCACCAGGGTCGGCAGGCGCGACTCGCCGAACAATTCGCGGGCGGCCTGGGGGTGTTGGGCCAGGAAGCGGCGGATGGCGATGCTCAAGGGCGTTTCGTTGCCCAGGACGCCGCCGTCGGCGGTGCCGTAGAGCGAGGCCGAGTCGTAGCACATCGCGGTCGAGCCGGTCCTTTGTCCCACCAGGCTGCGCCATTCCTCGCTGAACACCTCGCCCGCGAACACCAGTTTGATGCGGTGTTGTGGCCAATCGATGCCTTCGGCCAGTCCGGCGTCGATCACATCCTTGACGAAGGGCGGATAGCCCAGCAACACCGTCTGTTCGAAATGCGGGGCGAGTTCGCGCACCACGCGGAAGATTTCTGCCTTATTGTTGCCTGGGGTCGCCACCAATAGCGGATAGCCCTTTTGCCCCAGATGCCAGAGGCAGGACGCGGTGTAGAGTCCGCCCACCCAATTCCCCAATGCGAAGCAGACCACCGCCAGGGTGGAGCGTTCGTGCGCTTGGAAACTGTCGCGGAACACTTGTTCGAAGCGCAGGGCGATGTCGAATTCGTGCCGGACCGAACGCGGCCAAAACGTGGGTTGGCCGGTGGAACCCGAGGATACCGCCACCCGGTCGCAATCCAACAGGCTCCCGCCCCGGCAGCGTTCCGGCAGGGGGTAAGCGTGCATGTAGTTGGGTTTGTCGGTGAGCGGCAGGCGGGCGAAGTCCTCGTAGGTGGCCACGTTTTCGGGCGCGAGGCCATGCCCGGCCAGGAAGTGGCGGTAGGCCGGGACTGTTGCCGCGGTGGCGCGGAACCAGTCGATGAGGGCGGTTTGACCGTCTAGGGCCGCGTGTTGGGCGAGGCGGTCGTCCAGGGAAGTGTCGAGGAAAGGGTTCGGCATGGCGGTGTCCTGGGTGTGGAATGACTGGGAAATTGTCCAACGCGCACCGGGCTTGCGGAAGGCTTTTTGACCGTGGACCTGGATTGCCCGATCCTGCGGATGTTTGATCCTATGCCCCGGCGGGCAACACCGTCTCCGACCCTTCCGCCCAAGCCACCGCCACCCGCTGTCCGACCCTGTAATCCTGGTCCGCCCCGCCGCAGAACCCGCTCGCCAGCACGGTCTTGCCGCCGTCCAGTTCGACCACCGTATCCAGGCCCATGCCTTTATAGGTCTGCGCGGTGATGGTGCCCCGCAAGCGGTCCGGCGCGGCGGCTTCCGGTTCCAGCCGCAGATGTTCCGGCCTGAGCAGCACATGGATTTTATCGCCCACCGTCCAGGGCCGCCCGGAGCCGAACACGCGGTCCAAGCCTTCGACCCGCGCCGCGATCCGGCCCGGCTCCGGCAGCGCGGTGACGACCGCGTCGAGCCGGTTGCTCTCGCCGACGAACCCGGCCACGAACAGGCTGGCGGGATGTTGGTAAATCTCGCGGGGCGTGCCGATTTGCTCGATCATCCCATTCCGCATCACCGCCACCCGGTCGGACATGGACAAGGCTTCTTCCTGGTCGTGGGTGACGAACAGGAAGGTCAGGCCCAGCCGGGCTTGCAGGGCTTTGAGTTCGCGCTGCATCGCCTTGCGCAGCCGGTGGTCCAGGGCGCTCAAGGGTTCGTCCAGCAACAGCACGCGGGGCTGGTTGACCAGGGCGCGGGCCAGGGCCACCCGCTGTTGCTGCCCGCCGGACAACTGGTGCGGTTTACGTCCGGCCAAATCCTCCAACCGGACGCCGGCCAGGGCTTCCGCCACCCGCAGGGGGATTTCGGCGCGGGGCGTTTTGGCCATCCGCAGTCCGAACGCCACGTTGTCGAACACCGTCATATGCGGGAACAGGGCGTAGCTCTGGAATACGGTATTGACCGGGCGGCGGTGGGGCGGCCAGGTATTGACGCAGTTGCCGTCGAGCCGCACTTCCCCGGCGTCGGGCGTCTCGAACCCGGCCAGCAACCGCAAGGCCGTGGTCTTGCCGCAGCCGGAAGGACCGAGCAAGGTCAGGAATTCGCCCTCGTTCACGGCGAGGTCCAGGCCGGGCAGGATGGTTTTGCCGTCGTAGCGTTTGACGACGGCTTGGAAGTGGACAATGGGCGGTGGGTTCATCGGATTGGCGGAGTGGGCGCGTCGATGGCCGGGGCGAGGGCGGCGAAGCCGCAAGCGGCGAGGCAGGCCAGGATTCGCTCGCGTGAACCGGGCACGGCTAGGCGTGGACTTTGAGCGAAGCTTACCAGCCATTCCCGGATATCGTCCGCGCAGGCCGCCTGATACTGGGCGCTGTCCCAGTACCGCCGGAGCGGGATGCCCAGCCATTCCAGGCGGTCCAGCAACAAGGCTTCGTCCAGGACGGTGAGGGCCCGGCTATCGGCGATCCTGCCCGTCGCATCCAGGCCATAAATCAGCTGGGCTCCGCAATCCAGGTATTCGAGGCTTTGGGCGCGGGCTTGGACGAAAACCTCGGCCAGCCTGGAACTCGGGCGGCGGCACAGGACGCTGACCCGGCCCAGCGCCCGCCCGAGGAGTTGGGTGCCGTGCAAGGCCGAGCCTTCCGCGAAGATCACATGCTCGGCGACGGCGTAGCGCCTGAGTTGCTGGGCCAGGGCCACCCTTTCCGGGCGGAACACCGCCACGCCCGCCGCCGCCAGGGCGGTTTCAAGATAGCGCTCCCCGGCGAAGCGGGCGCTTTGGCCCGCCCTGGAGACGTATAGCCGGCCCCGCCGGCCCGGACGGCCCAGGCGCTTCCGGGTGAGTGTATCCAACAGGTCGAGGTAATCGGGCGCGGGGCCGATCCGGCCCAGTTGTTCGGCTTGGGGAGCGACGCGGAGGCGGGCAGCCAGGGTCGGTTTGACCAAGACCCGCGTCCGCTCCGGGGCGACGCCGAACCAAGCCAGGATTTCCCGGAAAAAGCCGGGGGCCGTGGCCAGCGAGGTGATTTTGCGCGGCGGATTGGCCGCGAAGGCGAACACGGCGTCCGGCCATTCCGCCAGCGTTGGCAGGATACGCAAGGAGAACTCGGCGAGCTGATGGCCGAAATGGGGGACGATGGGACCGGCCCAGGCGACCGGCTCGGCCAGGATATCCTCGATGGGCAGTATGATGGGCGGATGGTCGCAGGGCTGGCCCTTGCGGCAATGCCGCGCCGTGGTCTGGCGCTCCCAATCCGGCCACACCGGCCCGCCCTCGTGCGGCGAGCCGCCGCCCAGCAGGCGGGTATAGGGCATGATCGGCACATCGTCGAAGTATTGCAGGCGCAGTGTCATGGAAACGGGGGGCGTGGTCGTTGGCAGGCGCATCATAACGGTTCGGCACCGGACCGGCATCATCGGTCCTAGGACGGACGGCGTAGGCGTTCCGCCGCCCAGCGGTACGCCAGGGCCGTCGCCAGGACCGCGCCGCACAGGATCGCGATCAAGCACAGCGCTTTTTGGAAGGCATAATCCACCACCGCTTGGGCTTCGGTGCGGGCCTTTGCGCCCAGGCGGTCGAAACCCGCCGCCAGCCGCTCGAACCGGGCCGGGTCGGTGCTGTGGCCGAAGGCGTCGAGCAAGCCGGTCAGGCGTTCCGCTGCCTGTTCGATCCGCGCCGCCGCTGCCGTGTAGTCGGCGATGTGGAAGGGTTCCGCATCGGGCCGGGGCGGGCCGGTATCGGCGGTCAGTTGGGCGGCCACCGTGCCGAAGGTCCGCAAAGTTTGGTCGGTGGTGGCGGCCATGCGCGTTCCCGCCGTGAACGCCTGCCGGGTTGTGGAAGCCAGGGCAGTGAGGCCGCGTTGCTGGTCAGCCAGGGCGGCGAGGATTTGCGCCCGTTCGTGGCCGACGACCTCGGGCAGGCGCTCGGTGGTTTGGCTGAAGCGGTCGGCGGCGGCCGCGAGCCGGGTCGAGGCGGCGATGGCTTCCCGCAGTTCCGGCAAGCCCGCCGTTTGCAGGGCCAGCAGTTCGGTTTGCTGGCGCACCAGGTTCGGTAGCCGCTGGGCCAGGAACAAGGCCCGTTCGGCGAACAGCCGGGTTTGGGCCAACTCGCGGGTGGCGGGGTCGAGTCCCGACAATGGATCGATATCGAGCAACCTGAACACGCTGGGGAAGCGCGATGCGTCGGTGGGGCGGCTGGCTTTGGCGATCATGCTGGAAAATCCCAGGGCGCGTACCGTGCGGAAGGCTTCCGGCGTCGGGTTGTCGCGGTGCCAGGCGGCGATGGCCTTGTGGAGTTCGGCGAGTTGTTCGGGGGCCAGGACGCCCGCGGCGATTTGCCAGATTTGCTTTTCGCCTTCGCGGCAGGCGTTGAGCAGGGGCCGGGCCGACTCGTGGTATTCGCCGGGTATCCAATGGGTTTCCACCGTCATGCGGGTCAGGGCGACCAGGGCGGCCATGTCCAACAGGTCGGCGAAGGCGTTCTGGCCGGTGGCGACGGCCTGGATGTTGTCGGTATATTGCAATTGCAGGGTGCGCAATTCGATGGGATCGAGCTTCTGCCCGTTGCGTCGCAGCGACTCGCTGGCGCTCAGCATCGAGGCCAGGAAGTCGTCGGAGAAGCGCATCAATTGCTGTTGCAGTTCCACCGGATCGGCGGTGCCGCCGTCCTTGTGCGGCAGGATGCGGGAAATGGCCCGCTCGGGCAGGGTCAGCGTGGTTTGGAGCAGGGTGCAGCCGGAGCAGGCGACGAGCGCCAGCAAGGCCAGCGCGGCGGATGGACCCACGGCAACCGGGCGGGGGCCACGCGGTCCAATAATCATGGGCGGTGGGCCGCGGCGTATGGCCGGGTCCGCCACGGGATGGGAGGGCGATGCGAGTGGTCAAGTTGATCGGGATACTGGCCCTGGCGTGGAGCCTGGGCGGAACCGCCTGGGCCCGCGGCGGTGGTGGAGGCCATGGCGGCGGAGGACATTGGGGTGGCGGTCATGATGGCGGGGGACACTGGGGCGGTGGATATCGCGGTGGCGGCTATGGGGGCCATGGCTATTATGGCGGTCATCCGTTCCGTGGTTATTCCAGCTTCGGGTTTTACTTCGGGCCGGGCTGGGGCTGGCCGTATTATTATCCCTATTACGCCGGTCCCCCGGCGATAGTCACGGTGCCCGCCGAGCCGCCGGTCTATATCGAGCGCGGCGATGCCGGGAGCGCCGGCCCGCGCCCATGGTATTACTGCCCGGACCCGCCGGGCTATGCGCCCTATGTCAAAGATTGCCCAGCGGGTTGGCAGGCGGTCGCGCCCGCGCCCACGGGGCAGGCGCCGGGTTATTGGTACCGCTGCGCCGATCCGCGTGGAAGTTATCCTTATATCCGCGATTGCCCTTCCGGTTGGCGCAAGGCCATCCCGGAACCCGCCGCCACGAACCCCGCCCCCAATCCCAACCCGATGGAGCCACCATGAACCCGTCGTTCCGCTTCCTGCCCGGTATCGCCGCCCTCTTGTTGAATGCCTGCGCCACCCCGCCCAGCGGTCCCAGCGTCTTGGTGCTGCCGGGCACGGGCAAGGGTTTCGAGCAATTCCGGGGCGACGATTACCAGTGCCGCCAATTCGCCTTGTTCCAGACCGGCGGCAAGACCGCAGCCCAGGCCGCGTTGGCGAGCGGCGTCGGGGCGGCGGTGATAGGTACGGCGGTGGGGGCCGCCGCGGGCGCGGCCATCGGCGGCGGACAGGGGGCGGCGGTCGGTTCCGGCGTGGGGCTGGCGACGGGCACCCTGGCCGGGACCGGCACGGCCCAGGCCGCCGGGGACGATGCCCAGGAGCGCTACGATATCGGCTATATCCAATGCATGTATGCCAAGGGCCATCGCGTGCCCGTGCCCGGCCATCTCCTGTACGAGGACCGCCAAAGCAATTATCCGCCGCCGCCCCCGCCCGATACCGCGCCCACCGACCCGGTGGAAGTCCAGCCGCCGCCGCCTTCCCGTTGATCCCCGCTTAAAATCCCCGGTTTCCGCTGGCCGTTGCTTCCCGGCGCGGCTGGGGTTCAACGCTTGCTTTGGATATTTCCATCCTCCAAAGCGAGCTTTGGACTCCACAATGCTGGCGGCAGCCTACGAATAACGTGAAAACGTCCTACATCCGCCATGACAACATCAAGAGGAATCCCGCCATGCGCCTGTTATTGGCCGAAGACGATCCCATGATCGGCAAGAGCGTCCAGATCGGACTCAAGAAAGAAGCCTACGCGGTGGACTGGGTGCGGGACGGCATCGCCGCCGAACTGGCCCTGGGCAACGATGTGTACGATTTGCTGTTGCTGGATTTGGGCCTGCCGCGCAAGAGCGGCCTGGAGGTGCTGGCGGGCCTCAGGGCCAAGAAGAACACCCTCCCGGTCTTGATCCTCACCGCCCGCGACGCCGTGGCCGACCGGGTCAAGGGCTTGGACGGCGGGGCCGATGATTATCTGGTCAAGCCCTTCGACCTGGACGAACTCACCGCCCGCATCCGGGCCTTGCTGCGCCGGAGGGATGGACGCGCCGAGCCGGTGATCGAGCATGGCGCTTTGCGGGTGAATCCGGTCAGCCACGAAGTGAGCCTGGACGGCCAGCCCATCGCGCTTTCGGCCCGCGAATTCGCCTTGCTCAGCGCCTTGTTGGAACGGCCTGGGGTGCCCTTGTCGCGGAAGCAATTGGAGGACCGCATCTACGGTTGGGGCGAGGAAATCGAGAGCAATGCGGTGGAAGTCTATATCCACGCCCTGCGCCGCAAGCTGGGGCCGGATTGGGTGCGGAACGTGCGCGGCGTGGGCTATTTGTTGCCGAACCAGCCATGAAGTCGATCCGCCGCAAACTCATCGCCACCTTGTTGGGCGTGATCACCAGCGCCTTGCTGCTGGGGGCTTCGGCGATCTATTTCACGGCCCGCGAGGAGGCGGGGGCTTTGTTCGATTATCACTTGCGCCAAATCGCCCTATCGCTGCGCAACCCGGCCTTCGGCGCGGTGTGGATGCCGCCGGTGGACGCCGACGAGGAGGAATTCGATTTCGTCATCCAGGTGTGGGACGCGACCGGGGTGCGCTTGTATTACTCGCAGCCGCATGTGGAATTGCCCGGCTTCATGGCTGGCGGCTACGCCACGGTAGAGACCCGCGAGGGCGCGTGGCGGGTGTTCGCCATCCGTTCGCGCAGCCAGGTGATCCAGGTGGCCCAACCGATGCGGGTGCGCAACCACATGGCATTGGAAGCGGCGTTGCGGGTGTTGTTGCCCTTGCTGTTGTTGTTGCCGGTGTTGAGCGTGGCGATTTGGGTGTTGGTGAGCCGGGGTTTGGAGCCGTTGAACCGGCTGGCCCGCGCCGTCGCCACCCGCACGCCCAAGGCGCTGGACCCCTTGCCCGAGGCCCAAGCCCCGCAGGAAGCCCGGCCCTTGGTGCGTTCGCTCAACGATTTGCTGGTGCGGCTGGGCGATGCCTTGGCGGCGCAACAAGCCTTCATCGCCGACGCCGCCCACGAACTGCGCACGCCCATCGCCGCCTTGCAACTCCAGGCGCAATTGGTCGAGCGGGCCGAGACCGAGGAGGACCGCCGCGCCGCGCTGGACGATCTCAAGGCCGGGGTGGGGCGGGCGGGGCGGGCGGTGCAGCAACTCCTGACCCTGGCCCGCCAAGACCCGGACCTCGCGGCCAGGCCGTTCGAGCCGGTGTTGCTGGGCGAACTGGCGCGGCAGGTGGTGGCGGAGCATCTGCCCTTGGCGGAGGCCAAGCATATCGATCTGGGCGTGGTCGCCACCGACGATGGTTTGAAGGTGCAGGGCGATCCCGCCGCCTTGCGGGTGTTGGTGGCGAACCTGGTCGAGAACGGCTTGCGCTATACCCCGGAGGGCGGGCGGGTGGATTTGTCGGTGTGGCGGGCGGGGGGGCAACCCCTCTTGGAGGTGCGCGATACCGGACCCGGCATTCCCGAAGCGGACCGGGCGCGGGTGTTCGACCGTTTCTACCGGGGGGAGGCGACCCACGAGCCGGGCACCGGGCTGGGCTTGTCCATCGTCAAGACCATCGCCGACCGGCATGGGGCGCGGGTGGGTTTGGAGAACGGGGCGGGCGGGGGCTTGCGGGTGCGGGTGGTGTTCGCTGCCTGAGGTTGGGGCGCGATTGCGCGGCGTCCCGTAGGGTGGGTCGGTATTCCCCGGCCCACCGTGATGTTCTCGGCTTACAGAATCACCGAATAAGTCAGGCCATCGTCGATGGCAAGCCGTTCTATTTCGGCGTGTTTGTTACGCAGCATCAACTCTATTTGACGCACCGAACAATTTCCGCGCCGAATCCACACTACTTTGGGTGGAGCGCCGAAAATCAAACTTCTTTCGTGGAAATCGGAATCCTTGCTGACCAGGATGTAGCCATGGGTTTTGGCATATTCCCAAATGACAGGGTCGGGTTCGCTGCCGAGGCCGATACGATCCACATGGGCCGAGTCCGGGAAAACATCGGCGAGCCTCGGCACCAAGCGGGGCGATAGATTTTCGTCGAACAACAACTTCATGCGTTGACGACCAGTTGTTTCCGTTCGCGGTCGGCGGCATAGCTCAGGCAGGCATGGATATCGTCGAGGGTGAGGTAATCGAATTCGTCGATGATTTCCTGCGGGGTCATGCCGGAAGCCAGATAGTCCAGCACATCGTATACGGTGATCCGCAAACCACGGATGCAGGGTTTGCCGCCCCGTTTGTCGGCCTCGATGGTGATGATGTCGCGGTAATTCATGGCGGGCCTTCCCAGGCTGTAGGTTGGGGTGTGAAGTATACACGGAGTCCGGTGCGGCCCACGTACAAGCCCCGATTAGCGAAGCCCGGTAGACACCGGGTTGGCGACAGTGGCATCCGGTGGTTGGCGGGCGATAAAAAACCCGCCACGGTGGGCGGGTTTTATTGTGGGATGGGGCTTAAAAGCAGGCACCTGAGCAAATGTTGTTGGGGCTGGTGCAGGTATACATCGGTATGCTATTTACAATTTTACAGCTTTTGAGGTTTCCCGAAGCATCTGCGCAACGTTTTGTGCAAGCGGCGGCGGCTTCCGCTTCCTGATTGATCTTCAATTGTGTACCAGCAGCGCGGCCAAGGCTCTGCGGTTGGCCTTCCGGGGTTGTGGCGTCCGCCGACTGCGTTGCGGTCGTGGCTTGCGGTTCCGCCGTCTGGGCGGAAAGGGTGGCTAGCGCCAGCGTGGCACCAAGTAGCGCGGAAACGAGGCCATGGCGTAAAGCGCGGGTCAACATGGGTGTTCTCCTGTCGTGGTGGGGGATCGGAGCGTGGGTGGCGCTTCCCCGGCGGAGGGTGGAAGCGTGGCGATTGTATCCCAGGTTGGCGACAGTGGCATCCGGTGGTTGGCGGGCGATAAAAAACCCGCCATGGTGGGCGGGTTTTATTGGGGGGCGGGGCTTAAAAGCAGGCACCCGAGCAAATAGTGGTCGGATTGGCGCAGGTGTACTTGGGGATGCTGTTCACGATTTTGCAGGTTTGGAGATTTCCAGAAGCGTCCATGCATGATTTGCTGCAAGCACCAGCAGTCGCATCTGTCGAGGGAGCTTTAGTGGTGGTGCTGATTGAATCGGTGACGGTTTGAGTTGTAGTGGATTCGGATGTGGTAGTTTCAGGTGTAGTGACCGCGGTTTCCTGGGCCGGGAGTTCGGCGGTGGCGAACATCAGGACCGATCCCAGCAAGGCTGGGATCAAGCCGAAAGGGAGAATTCGGTTACGCATGTTGTTGTTCTCCTAGGTCGTGTGATTATCGTTGTGAGAGTGGCGGTTTCACCGCGACCCTGCTGTATTGATCGCCGACCTTGGCCCCGCTTGGTTCAGAGCGCCAGCGTGAAGCGGGCGAACACGGTGAACTCGGGCGGGAAAGGCAGGAACGCCGGGATGCCGCCGACTTGCGGTGGCCTACGGTCCTGCAATCCCTCGTAGTGGTAGTTGCGGTCCAAGAGGTTTTGGAACTGGATTTCGGCCAAGCCCCAGCGGTTGGGTAAACGATAGCCCAGTCCTAGGTCCAGAAATGGCACATCCTCGCTTTGCCAGCCCCCCGGCAAGTCCACGTCCTGGTGGAAATAACTAGCCTTGAAATTCGTATAGAACCCAGAAGGATCGAAATACGATAGGGTCAAGGGCAGGGTTTGGGTGCGGGTATTCAATGCACCGAAGCCGCTAGAATTGTCGAATTGTTCACGGAAATATTCAAGACTTGTGGTCCAGCGGGGATGCGGGGTCCACAGGAGATAAGCTCGATATTGGGTTTCCCGCCAATTTACTTCGTCAACGCCTCTTGGTACGGCGAGTTCCCGTCGGGAGAATTCCACGCCGCCCAAAACATCGAGATTGAAACGCTGATCCAGTCCCAGTCCCCAACGGGTAGCGTCGGTTCCGTTGGGGTCGTCGAAGAATTGGTTGAAGCCGGCAATCTGGGTGGGTTCCAGGGTTTGGCTGGTTAGCAGATTGCGTTTCATGGTGCGGAATGCCGCCATGCGTAGCACGGTATCGGGCGAGATGTTCCACAACAGGCCGAATTTCGGATTAACTTGGGTAGTGGTCGGTGCCGATCCATTGTCCAGGGCATCGACGCTGAGTCCCAGCGTCCAGTTCATTTGTTGGGGATAGCGGACATGGGTATAGAGATAGCCATTGCCTTGCGAAGTGCTATTGGTGAGGCCGGTGGAGACAGAAGAGTCGAGTTGATAGTAACCGCCACCCAGGATAGCTTTCACATTTTCATAGCGCTGGATGTATTGCGCCTCGCCGGTATCGCCATGATATTGATAGCGTGCATCAAGGCTGCGGTCGATCAACAGTCGGTCAGTGGCTGTCCGGTCCAGATGAATATAGGACGCCAGGAAATCGCCATGCTCGGAAGGATTGGCGTGCAGGCCGAAGCGGTAAGTATCGGTTTCGGAAGCTTGCCCATAGTTGTCGATGACAAGTTGCTGGAACGCATCCGGCGCGAAGCGCGAATCCAAATCCCCCCGGTCCACCTCCTGATGCCGATACTCCGCCTGCAAATTCAGCCAAGGCGTCACCCGCCCCTGGACGAAGGCGTTGTAGAGGTTGGAATTGATATTGTTGTTGGGCCTAAAGCCTTCGGTCTGGTAATGGAACTGCCCCAGGCTATAGGAAAAATCGTCCCACAACCCGGTATGCACCACCTCGTCGCTATAGGTGTCGTTGCTGCCCACCATCCCCGACGCCAACAGGCTGAAACGGTTGCGCTGGAACAGCGGGTTGAACTCCTGTAGCGAAAGGTCCGCCGGACCCAAACCCCCCAGCAGGAACACCGAGCTTTCCGCCAACAAAGGCTGCACCGGCGTGATATTGATCGGCTGCAACAACTGCGATTGCAGCAACTCGCTGACCCGCGCGATATCGCTGCGCGGCAGGGCGAAATAGCTGTCCGACAACAGCCGATGCGAAGTGTAGTCGGTGGGGTCGTCCTCCAAGGCCTTCCAACCTTCGATCCAGGCGCGGGGCTGGAACCCCAGTTGCCCGTAAATCCGCCCCAGGGCCGCGCCCCGCGCCGCCAAATCCTCGTCCAAGGCCAGCTTGGAACGGTACACCGCCCGGTTGCCGTTCAACTGCATCGACCGCTGCAAATCGTGCAGCGCCTCCACCGGACGGTTCACCGTCTGCTTCATGATCGCGTTGTAATACCAAGGCGTCGGATCGTTCGGGTCGAAGCGCTCGGCCAACTCGAATTGCTTCTCCGCCACCTTGCCGCGCTTCTGCTCGTAATACGCCTTGCCCAGATAGCTGCGGATCAAGGAATCGCCGGGATCGAGACTGGCGGCGATTTCCATATCCGCCGTGCCCTCCGCCAAATCGCCCTCCCGGATCAGCGCCAAACCCCGCCCCAGCCGCGCCATGGGATCGGCGGGATTCAAGCGGGCGGCTTCCTCGAAGCTGGACTTCCCCGCGTCCAGATCGCCGCGCCGCAATTCCGCGAAACCGCGCACCACCCAGGGCCGGGATTGCCCCCCGTCCAGGCGGGTGGCGAGTTCCGCCGCGGCCTGGGCCTCGGTCCAGCGGTCCAGCGAAGCCAACAGCGTGGCCCGGCGCGACTGCACCAAGGCGTTGTCGGGACTGGTCGCGGCGGCGCGGTCGGCGGCGGCCAGGGCGGCTTCCAGGTCGAACCCGGCTTGCAAGGCATAGGACCGCGCCAACCAGCCATAGGTGGATTGGGCGTCGGCGGCCAGGGCGGTGTCGGCCAGCTTGAGCGCCTCGGCCTTGTGGTTGCGGGCCAGGGCGATGACCGAACGCAACGCGGTGAAACTGGCCGGTACCGGCTTGCCCCTGGGCGTGGACAACAGCGGCTCGGCCTCGTCCACCCGCCCGACGCTCAGCAACACACCGGCCAGGGCGGCGGTGGTGTCGGCGTCGCGCTGGGCGGGCGGGATTTGCTGCAACCGGGCCAGGGCGTCGGCGACCCGGCCCTCGGCATAACTCCGCGCCGCCTCGGCCAGGGCGGGCTGGCGGGTGTGCGCCAGGCTGGCGGTGTCCAACAAGGGCGGGAAATACAACGCCCACTCCACCGCGTCCTCGGGATGGGCGACCAGGCCAAACTCGGGCGCGTGCCCGGCGCGGGCGACGGCGCTCTGGCCATCCTTGACCGTCACCTTGCCCTGCGGGTTGGACGCTTCCACCTCGCCTTCGATCACCATCACCTCGCCCCGGTCCGGCCCGGCGCTGACCAGGAACTCGGTGCCCCGGATGGCGGCGTTGATGAAATGGCTGTGGATATCCAACTGCCGGGGCGTGCGGCTGCGGGCGAACAGCGTGCCCGCGATCAATTCCACCCAGGATGGTTTCTCGGCCTCGACCGTGCGGAAAACCAGGGTGCTGCGCTGGTCCAGGGTCATATAGGTCTGGTTGGCGAGTTGCAGGGAGGCGCGGCTTTGGGCCTGGGTGCGGATTTTGTCACCGGCGCAGAAACGCTGGTCCACCACCACCGGCTGCCAATGTCCGGTGTCGGTATGGGCCTCGACCTGGCCCTCGGCGGAGGCCAGCCGCGCCGCCCAGTTTGGGCAGGTCTGGGCCTCGGCCCAGGGCGCGAACGTCCAGGCCAAGACCAGCCAGAACAAAGGCGTAGCCCGGCGTGGGGCCGGGCCGTCGGGTTTGGCCGGGCGGTGCCGCCGGGCCGGTGGGAGGATACGGGCCATGTTGAGAGTCCTGCTTATTTCTTTTGATTGAACAATTCCGCCGGTGGAGGTTTCTCGACCGCGATGCCGGGAGTATCGCTTGCTTGGGGCGGTTCCGCTAGATAACCCTGGCAGGTCTTGTAATAAAAGCGCGTCGGTCCATCGTCGGGGAATTGTAGATTCAACAGGGTGAATGCCGCATGGGCTTCCTGCCAACGATCTTCGTTGAATAAAGCCAGCGCATCGGCGAAACGCTGGCGCAATTCGGGACAGGGGCCGGACTCCGGGTCGGTAATCAATTCCGCCACCGAGATCGGCTTGGATTTCCCAGCCAACAGGAACGCGCCCAGGGACCGGGTGCCCGCGTCCGGCAAATCCTCCAGGGTCCGCTCCGACACCAGGCTGTGGGTGCCCAGCAGCTTGTTCAGCCCTTCCAAACGGGCGGCGATGTTCACCGTGTCGCCGACGGCACGGATTTCGCCGCGTTCGGCGGTGCCGACATAGCCGATGCGCAGTTCGCCGTAATGGATGCCAAGGCGGACCGGGAACACCAGTTCGTGGTTTTTCTCGAAGCGGCGCACGGCGCGGCGGATTTCGCTGGCGGCGGCCAGGGCGTTGGCGCGGGCTTCTACCGCGCCGGGGTCGTCGTCGCGGGCGATCCAGATCGCCAGCATGGCATCGCCCACCACGTCCGACACCCAGCCGCCATGGCGGGTGACTGGCTCGAACAAGGCGGCGTAATAGGCGTTCATCAGCCGGGCCAGGGCCATGGGTTCCAGGGTTTCGGCCAGGGCGGTGTAGCGCCCGGCGTCGGTGGCGAGGCAGATGCCCTGGGCCATGCGGCCATAATTGGGCAGGGTCGCGCTGTCCTCGTGGCGGCTCAGTTGGCTGAACACATCCACCGGGATGAAGCGGTGGATCACCGATTGCATGGTGCGTTCGCGCTCGGCCCGGCGCACATAGTTGAGCCAACCCCAGGTCAATAGCGCGATGGGCAATTGCAATCCCAGCGGCGCGACCAGCGGTAGCCAATCCCCCCGCAGCCCGAACAAGGTGCTGGCGGCGGCGAGATACAGCCCGCCCAGTCCCAGGATCAGCGCGAACCCCTGCGCCGCGCTCCGCCGCATCGCGCACAAACCCAAAACCCCACCCCACAGCAGCAGCCACAAGCCCTCGCCGACCGGGGAGAAGGCCGGGCGCACCCATTTGTCCTCCAATAGGTTCGCCAGCGCGGTTGCCGCCAGTTCCACCGAGCTGATGGCCGAGAACGGCGTGTAGAACAGCCCCTCGGTGGATTCCGGCTGGAAATCCTCCAGATAGCCCACCAGGACGATCTTGCCCGCCAGCGTGGCCAGGGTGGATTCCGGCGGGTCGCCCACCCAATCCTGGTAGGACAGGATGGGGAAGCTATGCGAAGGACCGTAATGATTGAAATAACGCACCTCCCCGCCCGCCAGCACCCCGGCCCAGGACCGCAGCAAGCGCCGGGTGGCGGCGGGGAAGCGGCTGTTCAGCAGGGCTTGTTCCAGGTCGGTCCCGAGTTCGGGGCGGGCGCGGAACTGTTCGATCAGCAGGCGGAGGGTGGGCTCGAATTCCTTGGGGCGGGTTTGGCAGGGCGGGGCTTGGGCGGCGATCCGGGCCAGTTCGGGATCGGCGGACCCGAGCCAAGCGCCCAGTTCGGCGCAATGGGTGCGTTGGATATAGGCCAGCATCAACAGCGTGGGCAAGGTGGCCCGCCGCTCCTCGTCGCCGAAGAAGGTGAGGAAGGCGCTGGACGCGCTGAGGGTATCGCGGGGCAGCAGGAAGGGCGCGGTGGCGAGCGCCGCGTCGGCCAGTTCGGGGGTGGGTTCCACCAAGGATTCGACATACAGCCCCGAGCGCAATTGGCGCGGCTTGACATAATCGGTCAGCACCGTCCGGCCCAGGTCGCGCATGGCTTCGGCCATGGTCCGGTCGGCCCCCGGATCGGCGGAGGCATTGGCGAAGAAGATATTGAAAGCCAGCAATTCGGCCTGGCCGCGCTGGGCGTTGCGGAGGATATTGGCGTGCAGGTGGCGCGGCCAATTATGGGGGTCGTCGGGGGCTTGCAGGCGCTGGGCGGATTCGTGGTCGATGCCGAGGATGGCGACCTCGCCCGGTGGACTGGCGGGACCGCGCAGCGCGTACAGGAGTCCCAGCCCGATGCCTTCTTCCAGCGGTCCCCGCAGCGGCGACAGGCTGAATAGCGCCCCGCCCAGGGCGGTCAGCAAGGGGAGCCAGCCCAATTGGAATTTCGGTCGGGTCCGCCGCTCGCGCCCGGTCATGGCGGCATGGCCCCCGCGGGCGATGGACGCCGTCCTGGCGGCGTATGCGTGGATGGCACGGTGGTCTCAGCCTCTGACGAAACGATAGGTGAGGATGGGCGCGGTTGTATCCGTATGTAGCCTGGGCCGGGCGTTGACCGGAGTTACTCCGCGGATTTACTCATTGATTTTATTGGATTCCGTGGGGAAGTGGCTGTTGCGGGCGGCAGGGTAGTATAGTTTCCCGCCAGGGTAAACCGATAGTGGCGGTGTGATGTATCGCTCTGTATCTCCGTTGCCATGGAGGCCGTGGTCCCGGCCCGGAGGGCCCTGGCCGCCTTGGCATGGCGATTCCTCCGCCTTGCCAAATCGCCCCCCATGTTTTAGCTTAGCCGATACCCGTAAGGCTAGGGGTGCTCCGCCGTGTACCGGGCGGGGCTGAGACACACCCTTCGAACCTGAACCGGCTAATACCGGCGTAGGGAAGCCAGTCACAGGGCCGGGGTTGCCAGTCCCCGCCAGCCCGTCCCCGACCGCTTCTCCTGCGTCCCCCGTCCCTCGATCCAGGAGAATGCCCGCGATGAACGCTCTCGCACACGAACTTCCGCATCTGGCCGTCGCCGCCAAACGCGCCTCCATCCAGCCCTTCGCCGCCTCGGAAAAGGTCTACGTCCAGGGCAGCCGCCCGGATGTCCGCGTGCCCATGCGCAAGATCGTCCAGTCCGACACGCCCACCGGCTTCGGCGCGGAACAGAATCCGCCGCTGCATGTCTACGACACCTCCGGTCCCTATACCGACCCGGAGGTCCAAATCGACCTGCGGCAGGGGCTCCCGGCGCTGCGGGCGGGCTGGATCGCCGAGCGCGGCGATACCGAGGCATTGTCCGGGCCGAGTTCCGCCTATGGCCGCCAGCGCCAGTCGGATCAAGCGCTGGCCGGACTCCGCTTCGAGCATATCCAGCCGCCGCGCCGGGCCAAGCCGGGGGCCAACGTGACCCAGATGCACTATGCCCGGCGGGGCATCGTCACCCCGGAAATGGAATTCATCGCCATCCGCGAGAACCAAAAGCTGGAAGCTTTGGCCGAAATGTACCGGTTCCAGCACCCAGGGGAAGCTTTCGGCGCGGCCACCCCCAAGCTCATCACGCCCGAATTCGTGCGCGACGAGGTGGCGCGGGGCCGGGCCATCATTCCCGCCAATATCAACCACCCGGAATCCGAGCCGATGATTATCGGGCGCAATTTCCTGGTGAAGATCAATTGCAACCTGGGTAATTCCGCCGTGACTTCCTCCATCGAGGAGGAAGTCGAAAAGATGCTGTGGTCGATCCGCTGGGGCGGCGATACCGTGATGGACCTTTCCACCGGCAAGAATATCCACGAAACCCGCGAATGGATCATCCGCAATTCCCCGGTGCCCATCGGCACGGTGCCGATCTACCAGGCGCTGGAAAAGGTCAATGGCAAGGCCGAGGAACTGACCTGGGAAATCTTCCGCGATACCTTGATCGAGCAGGCCGAGCAGGGCGTCGATTACTTCACCATTCACGCCGGTATCCGTTTGCCGTTCATCCCGCTGACCGCCAAGCGCGTCACCGGCATCGTCAGCCGCGGCGGTTCCATCATGGCGAAATGGTGTTTGGCGCATCATAAGGAAAGCTTCCTCTACACCCATTTCGAGGACATCTGCGAAATCATGAAGGCGTATGACGTGAGCTTCAGCCTGGGCGATGGCCTGCGGCCCGGCTCCATCGCCGACGCCAACGACGAGGCCCAGTTCGCCGAACTCAAGACCCTGGGCGAACTCACCGAGATCGCCTGGAAGCACGATGTCCAAGTCATGATCGAAGGGCCGGGCCATGTGCCGATGCACATGATCAAGGAGAACATGGATAAGCAGCTTGAGTTGTGCCACGAAGCGCCGTTCTACACCCTCGGCCCGCTGACCACGGATATCGCGCCCGGCTACGACCACATCACTTCCGCCATCGGCGCGGCTATGATCGGCTGGTTCGGCACCGCGATGCTGTGTTACGTGACGCCCAAGGAGCATCTCGGCCTCCCCAACAAGCAGGACGTGCGCGACGGCATCGTGGCCTACAAGATCGCCGCCCACGCCGCCGACCTGGGCAAGGGCCATCCGGGGGCGCAGTCCCGCGACAACGCGCTGTCGAAAGCCCGCTTTGAGTTCCGCTGGGCCGACCAATTCAACCTGAGCCTCGACCCGGAGAAGGCGGTCGAATTCCACGACGAGACCCTGCCGCAGGAAGGCGCGAAGCTGGCGCATTTCTGCTCGATGTGCGGGCCGCATTTCTGCTCGATGAAGATCACCCAGGACGTGCGCGAATACGCCAAGACCCATGGCGTGGACGAGGCCGAGGCCTTGGCGGCGGGAATGGAAGAGAAGGCCGGGGAGTTCGTGAAGGCGGGGGCGGAGATTTACCGGAAGGCTTGATTTTCCTCCATGCCTGGATTTCGGCAGGGACGCCGGAGTCCGTCGGCAATAGGTTGTTGTCTGCCCCGTGGCCGGGTCCAAGGCCCGGATCGTGGTATCTTCAAGTCCTCGTCAGCTTCATGGTCAAACAGGAGGTTCCCATGGACGACACCCCCCAAATCCCTTCGCGACCGGCCTTGATCGCTCCCGTCCACCGGGAGATCGAGGCCTATCTCGCCGATCTCGCCCAACCCACCGACACCCCGACCCTGATCGGGATGGAAAGCCTTGCCGTCCGCCAGAGCTTCCCCATCGTGGGACGCTTGTGCGGGGTGTTCCTCAAGACCCTCGCGCTCGCCATCGGTGCCCGCCGGGTGTTCGAGTTCGGCAGCGGCTTCGGCTACTCGACCCATTGGTTCGCCACGGCGGTGGGACCGGAAGGCCGGGTGGTCTGCGCCGACAGCGATCCCGCCAACCTGCCTTTGGCCAAGCATTTCCTCAAGGAGGCGGGGCTGTGGGAGCGGGTGGAATTCCGCATCGGGCAGGCCCAGGGCGTGTTCCGCTCGGTCGGTGGGGAATTCGATATCTGCTACAACGACGCCGACAAGTGCGATTATCCCGATATCTGGCGCATGGCCCGCGAGCGGGTGCGGCCCGGCGGGTGCTATATCGCCGACAACGTGCTATGGCATGGCCGGGTGGCGCGGGAATGCCTGCCCGATGCGGTGCCCGGCTGGACCGAGGCCATCCGCGAGCATAACCGCCTGATCTTCACCGATCCCGGTTTCGACGCCTTCGTCAATCCCACCCGCGACGGCATGGTGGTGGCGCGGCGCAAAACCGGATGATCGGTCCGGCGGCGCTATACTCGGAGGGACCGCCCGCCGGTTCGCGGGCGGGTTCGAACCAGTCCGGCCAGCCATCCATCCGCGCCAGGGCGCGAGGGGTTCCAAGATGCTACAGCCAAGACCACCGGGGCAGCGGTCCGCGCCGTATGGCGGCGACAGGGATGGCGAACGCACCGATTATCTCAAGGACCGCGAAGCCGATTTCCTGCTGATCGAATTCGGCAAGCTCCAGGATGAAATCCTCAGCGCCACCCAGGAAAAATGGCGCTTGGAGCATACCGTCATCTTGCTCAATATCCTGCTGCTGGCCTTCGGCTATATCGCGCCGGCCCAGGTCGATCCGCATTATTTCGCCCTGCCGTTCGCCATCACCTTGCTGGGCGGGATGCGGACCTTGATGCTGTGGCTGCACTTGAAGCGGGCGGGGAATTATCTGACCAAGGTCGAGGAGGTGTTCGGCGTCCACCCCAAGCTGGGCTGGGAACTGCGCCTGGAAAAGCTCGACGAATCCCGGCCCTATACCCTGAGTTTGGTGGGGATGACCGTGGTGTTCTGGATGGGGTTGTTGGCGCTGACCTTGATCCTGGCGGTCGGCTACCACCTGGGGTATTGGCAGCCGGGCGCATGATCGGTGTTTGGCCTTGCTTGCGCTCCAGCCTTTGGGGTGCGCCGGGGCGTTAGTGGCCTTCGAGGCGCAGGGGCAGCCTGGGTTCGGTGCCCTGGGGTTCCATTTGCGCCAGCCGCTTGGCGTGGTGGGCGCAATAGGCCACCGAGCCGCCGGCGGTGGCGAGCAGCATCAGGGTCAAGCCGATTTCGACGGGGGTCATGGGTTTCTCCTTGGATCGCGCTGGGGGAAGGCGGCGCATTGTGGCGGAACCTGGGGCATCCATAAAATCGTTTGTTCTTATGCTAATCATTGAGCATGGCTATGTTCCCTGGGCTAGAATGGCCCGGCGCTCCCTTCCTCCGCCCGATGGCCTCCCATGAACCTCCGCGACCTGAAATATCTGGTGGCGGTCGCCGACCTGAACCATTTCAGCTTGGCGGCCGAGCGTTGCTGCGTCAGCCAGCCGACCCTCAGCACCCAGCTCAAGAAATTGGAGGACGAACTTGGGGTGGCGCTGTTCGAGCGCAATAACCGTTCGGTGCGCACCACCGAGGCGGGTGGGCGCATCATCGCCGTGGCCCGGCGGGTCTTGGCCGAGGTCGAAGCGATGGAGGAGATCGCCGCCGGGACCCGCGACCCCTACGCCGGGACGTTCCGGCTGGGCGGATTCCCCACCTTGGCCAGCTACGTGTTCCCGGCGGCGGTGCCCGCCATCGTCCAAGCCTTGCCCAAGCTGAAACTGCTGTTGATCGAGGAGAAGACCGATGCCCTGGTCGAGCAATTGCGCGCCGGGCGTTGCGATGCGGCGCTGTTGGCCTTGCCGGTGAACGATCCGGCCCTGGTGTCGATGCGCTTGTTCGACGATCCCTTTTTGTTGGCGGTGTCGCCGGAGCATCCGCTGGCGGCGCGAGAGCGGGTCGATTTGCGGGATTTGGCCGATTTGCGGTTGCTGCTGCTGGACGAGGGCCATTGCCTGCGCGACCAGGCTTTGAACCTGTGCTATCGCCATGGTGGCCATGAGGAGGTGGATTTCCGCGCCACCAGCCTGGAAACCCTGCGGATGATGGTGCGGGCCGGGACCGGCATCACCTTGATGCCGTGGACGGCGGCGCGGGAGGACCATACCGGCATCCGCTACCTGCCGTTCGCCGAGCCGCAACCGCGGCGGTTGATCGGCCTGGTCTGGCGCAAGACCACGGCCCGTGGTCCCTTGATCGGCAAGCTCATCGAGCTATTGCGGGAAATTTCCCGCGCCTGGGCCGCGCCGGGTTAGGAACCGGGCGGGTCTGGATTCAGGGCGCTGCGCTCCGCTCTGTAGATAGTGTATAAAATAGCGGTTGCGGTTCCTCCGCGGGGGCTGGATTTCTTTCAACCTAAGAACATAAAGGTATGATTCATGGCGAATATCATTGGTCAAGTGCTAGGCTCGATTCGTGGCTTGTTTGGCGGCTCGCCCGGCGTGCCGCCCGCCCCGGCCCCGGTGGCGGCTGAGGCCCAGCCCGAAGCCGCCCAGCTTACCGGCGTCGCGAAATATCTGGCCCAGTTGGCCGCGGAGGAAGCGGCGGCCCAGGGGCCAGTGGTCGTGGAGTTCGATACCGGTGTCGGCAGGTATGTGGCGGCCCTGGCCGAGAATCCCAGCCCGGCGCAGGGCACCGGGGTGCAACGGTATTTGGCGAATCTGGCCGTCGAAACGGCGGTTTCCGGCGAGACCGAGGCAGACCGCGCCGCCGCCGCCGCCTACCGGGCCAGGGCGGGTGGCAAGACCGGGGTCGCGAATTATCTAGGCGGTCTGGGCTTGCCGGAAATACCGGTGGTCGTCAAGAAAACCCGCGTGGAGCAATATCTGGCCAATCTGGCTGCGTCCAGCGCTCCGGCTCCCGCAGCGGCGGAAGCCGCCCCGGTCCCCGCCGAAGCACCGGAGGCGGTGGCGGAACCCGAAGCGGCGGTCGCCGCCGAAACGCCCGCCGCCAGCGACTGGGTCGATCTTGCCGCCGGGGCCAAGCAATGCCAAGCCAGCACGCTGAAAGGCACCCAATGCCGTAATACCAGCGGCCTGGAGCGGATACAGCGCACCATCGAGGGCAAGGTCTACCAGTTCCTCGCCTGCGCCCACCATATCGGCGAATCCTTCAAGCCCTACGGCGGCGTGCTGGGCGGTTAAGCCCCTGTCCGCGCTGTTCCCCATCCGGGTCGGCGCGGGTTCCCCGTCCCATCCGAACCGGGGATGCCATGCCCGCTTACTGGACCCCCGTTTTCCTCGCCGCCTGCGCCGGTTCCGCCATCGCGCCTTACGATCTGGTGACATGGTGCTTGGAAGTCCCGCCCGCGCTGGCGATCTTCCTGGCGCTCCGGGCCACGCGCCGCCGGTTCCCGTTGACCCCGTTGGCCTATGCCGCGCTGTTGATCCTGTGCGGTTTGATCCTGCTCGGGGCGCATTATTCTTTCGCGCGGGTGCCGGGTTTCGACGCGCTGGGCGGGGGGCGCAATGATTTCGACAAGCTGGCCCATTTCTTCCAGGGTTTCGCGCCCGCCCTCGCGTTCCGCGAGTTGTTGATCCGGGGCGGGGTGTGGACGTGGCGGGCGGGGCTGGATTATCTGGTCCCCGCGCTGTGCTTGGCGCTTTCCGCCGCCTATGAGTTGGTGGAATGGGGCGTGGCTTGGGTCTTGGGCGGACGGGCCGAGGCTTTCCTGGCGATCCAGGGCGATGCCTGGGATGCCCAATCGGATATGGCCGCTGCGCTATTGGGGGCGGTGCTGGCGGTCGCGCTGCTGGGCCGTCGCCACGATAGGCAAATCGCCCGTTTGGCGCGGGGGAACTGCTATCCTTCATGAGCGAACCGCCGCTGCCGGACCGGGAGATTGCGGTTGGACTCTTGGCTTCCCCCGCCGGTTCCGGCTAGACTTCCCGCCCCTGCCCGACCCTCCCGAACCCCAATGCACATCGGCCCTTACCGACTTTCCAACCGCTTGATCCTGGCCCCGATGGCTGGGGTCACCGATAGGCCGTTCCGCCGTCTGTGTCGGCGCTACGGGGCCGCGTTGGCCGTGTCCGAGATGGTCTCGGCCAATCCCGCGTTGCGCGACGACCCTAGGACTTTGCTCCGCACCGACCATGTCGGCGAACCCGGACCCTATTCGGTGCAAATCCTGGGCAACGACCCGGCGGCAATGGCCGAAGCCGCCCGTATCAACGTGGACCGTGGTGCCCAGATCATCGACATCAATATGGGTTGTCCCGCCAAGAAGGTCTGCAACAAAGCCGCCGGTTCCGCCCTGCTCCAGGACGAAACCCTGGTCGGGCGCATCCTGGAGGCGGTGGTCGGCGCGGTGGCCGTGCCCGTGACCCTGAAGATACGTACCGGTTGGCACCCCGAACACCGCAACGCCCCGGCCATCGCCCGGATCGCCCAGGATTCGGGCATCCAGGCCATCGCCGTGCATGGGCGCACCCGCGCCTGCGCCTTCGCCGGGGAGGCCGAATACCGAACGATCCGGCAGGTCAAGCAGTCGGTGGGCATTCCGGTCATCGCCAACGGCGATATCGACAGCCCCGACAAAGCCGCCGCCGTCCTGGCCGAGACCGGGGCCGACGCCATCATGATAGGCCGGGCCGCTTTGGGCCGTCCCTGGCTGTTCCGGGCCATCGCGGCCCGCCTCGATGGGTTGCGTCCGGTGGATGCGCCCGTTCCCGCCGAGGTTCATGCGGTGATGGTGGAACACCTACGGGAGCTCTACGCCCTGCATGGCGAATATCGGGGCTTGCGGATCGCCCGCAAGCATGTCGCTTGGTATCTCCGATACCTACCGTGCCCGCCGGGTTTCCTGGCCTTGTTCAACGGCCTGGATAGCGCCGCCCGGCAACTCGCCCTGATCGATACCTTGTTCGACCCGCACCGGGCAGGAGTGGCCGCATGACGGTGGACCCCGCAAACATCCCGCCCGCGCCGGACGCGGCCATCCCGCCTGGGCCGGGGACCGCCCCGATCTTGAGCGAACAGGTGCGTTTGGCCCTGCGCCATTATTTCGCCGGGCTGGATGGCCACGCCGCGACCGGACTCTACGCCATGGTCATCAGCGAGGTCGAAAAGCCCTTGATCGAAACCGTGCTGGAACATTGCGGCCATAACCAAAGCCGTGCCGCCCAGGTCTTGGGGCTGAGCCGCAGCACCCTACGCAAGAAGATGAACCAATACGGCATCGAATAAGCTTCCTTCCATCCTCCAACCTTGCTACCGCCATGAACAATCCCGTAACCCGAGCCCTCATCAGCGTTTCCGACAAAACCGGCGTGGTGGATTTCTGCCGCGAACTGGCCGCGCTGGGCATAGCAATCCTGTCTTCGGGCGGCACCGCACGCCTGTTGCTGGACAGCGGCATCGCCGCCATCGAGGTCTCCCAGCACACCGGCTTCCCCGAGATGATGGGCGGGCGCATCAAGACCCTGCATCCCAAAATCCACGGCGGCATCCTGGGGCGGCGCGGGGTGGACGAGGCGGTGATGGCCGAGCATGGCATCGGTCCCATCGATCTGGTGGTGGTGAACCTCTATCCGTTCGAGGCCACCGTGGCCCAGCCCGGCTGTCCCTTGGCGGAGGCCATCGAGAATATCGATATCGGCGGCCCGGCCATGATCCGGGGCGCGGCCAAGAACCACGAGGCCGTGGGTGTGGTGGTCGATCCCTTGGATTATCCGCTGGTGCTGGGCGAACTGAAGGCAAACGGCGGCGCCTTGTCCGCCGCCACCCGGTTCCGGCTGGCGATCAAGAGTTTCCGCCATACCGCAGCCTATGACGCCTCCATCTCGACCTACCTGGGCAAGATCGAAGGCGGCGAACCCTTCCCCGATCCGCTGGTGACGCGGTTCCGTCATGGACAGGCCTTGCGCTATGGCGAAAATCCCCACCAACGCGCGGCCTTCTATGTCGATCCGGGTGCGGCGCCCGGCACCGTCGCCACCGCCCGGCAAATCCAGGGCAAGGAACTGTCCTATAACAACATCGCCGACGCCGACGCAGCCCTGGAATGCGTCAAGCAGTTCGCCGAGTCGCCCGCCTGCGTCATCGTCAAGCACGCCAATCCCTGCGGCGTGGCCGAGGGACAAAGCTTGCTGGAAGCCTATGACCGCGCCTACGCCACCGACCCGACCTCGGCCTTCGGCGGCATCATCGCCTTCAACCGCGAGTTGGACGCCGCTACCGCCCGCGCCATCGTCGAGCGGCAATTCGTCGAGGTGATCCTGGCCCCGAGCATCGATGCCGCAGCCCTGCCGATCCTGGCGGCCAAGGCCAATGTGCGGGTGCTGGAAACCGGCGCTTGGCCCGCCGAACCCAAGCCGGAATGGGACTATAAACGGGTGGCCGGGGGCTTGCTGGTGCAGGACAAGGACTGGGGCCGCATCGACCGGGCCGGACTCCAGGTGGTGACCCGCCGCGCCCCCACCGAAGCCGAGATCGGCGATTTGCTGTTCGCTTGGACCGTCGCCAAGTTCGTGAAATCCAACGCCATCGTCTACGCCAAGGACCGCCAGACCGTGGGCGTGGGCGCGGGACAGATGAGCCGGGTCTATTCGGCCCGCATCGCCGCCATCAAGGCCCAGGATGTGGGTTTGCGGGTCGCGGGTTCGGTGGTGGCGTCCGACGCCTTCTTCCCGTTCCGCGACGGGGTGGATTCGGCGGCGGAGGCGGGCGTGACCGCCGTGATCCAGCCCGGCGGTTCGGTGCGCGACGCCGAGGTGATCGCCGCCGCCGACGAGCATGGCTTGGCGATGGTGTTCACCGGCATGAGGCATTTCCGCCACTGAGTTCCCGCGCCTTCCAAGCTCCCACGGTCTTGTGGGAGCGTCCCGGCCCCGCCGTCTTTCCCTCACAAACTCCCGAGGTTCCCCCTTGAACCGCCCCGATCTCGCCGCCGATACCGACCTCTGCGTCAAATGCGGCTTGTGCTTGCCGCATTGCCCCACCTACCTCCAGACCCAGGACGAGAACGAATCGCCCAGGGGCCGTTTGTCCCTGATCCAGGGCTGGGCGCGGGGTGCGCTCGAAGCCACGCCGGAACTGGCTCGCCATGTCGATCACTGCCTGCTGTGCCGGGCCTGCGAAGCGGCCTGTCCGGCTTACGTGCCCTATGGCGGCATCGTGGACCGTTTCCGGGGCGAGGTCGGCGAACTCGGCAAATCCAGCGCCGCCAAGCTCAAAACCGCCGCCTTGCGCAAACTCTTGACCGGGGTCGGTGTGCGCCACCGCGCCGAGGCGTTGATGGCGGGCGCACTGGGCGGGCCTTTGTTGCGGGGCGGCGGTTTCCTGTTGGAAGCCGTCGGCTTGGGCGAGGTGGCGGCGGGCCTGCCCGGAACCGCCACGGCGACCGATTGGATCGGCATCCATCCCGCCACCGGCCCGGCGGAAACCGGGCGTGCCGATGTGTTCCTGGGTTGCACGGCCAACCTGCTGGACGCCGAAACCGTGTCCGCCACGCTGCGCCTGCTCAACCGGCTGGGCGTCCGGGTGCGGGTGCCGGAAGCGCAGGCGTGTTGCGGGGCTTTGCACGGCCATGGCGGGGACGCGCAGGCGGCATCGGCGCTGATGGAACGCAATCTGGCCGCGTTCGATGGCGAAGACGCCATCGTCGGCTTCGCCAGCGGTTGCGGGGCGATGCTGCGCGATTACCGCGAGCGGGCGGCGACGGAAACGGCGGCGCGGTGGGCGGGCCGGGTCCGGGATGTCGGCGAATTCCTGGCCGGGTTGCCCTGGCCGGACGATTGGGTGCTCGCGCCCTTGGAAGCCAAGGTCGTGGTGCATGCGCCCTGCACCCTCAAGAATGTATTGAAGGCCGACCGCCACCCCGCCGCGCTGCTGCGGCGGATTCCGGGGCTGGAAGTGGTGCCGCTGCCGGTCCAGGTGCGTTGTTGCGGGGCGGCGGGGAGTTATTCCTTGGAGCATCCTGCGATGGCGGGGGCGCTGCGCGACGAGGTGCTGGACCGAGTGGCCGCCGAGCGGCCCGCTTTCCTGGCGACTTCCAATCCGGGTTGCGCCATGCACCTGCGGGCGGGCTTGAAGCGGCGCGGATTGGGTGGGGTCGAGGTGTTGCACCCGGTGGCTTTGTTGGCAAGGTGCTTGCCGGGATAGCGCGGCTCGTTCCGTGAAAGCAAAAGGCCGGAGGGCGCGTTGCGCGTCCTCCGGCCTTTTTTGTTGGGATTTGGGTTGAGCCACCGCCGGGCACGGGGCCGTGCCCGGCGGGTGGGTTGCTTAGACCACGATGTTGGCGCTGGCGAACAAAGCTGCCCCCGTGACGCCGGCGATGGTGCCGACCAAGGTGACATCGTTACTGGTCAAGTCGCTGCTGTCGGAATCGAGCGAGGTATCGACATACCAGATACTGGTGCCGCTAGTGGCGTTCACGGTGAGGACCACGTAGCGCTCCACGCTGGCATCCCCGATGTTGTCCTGGAAGGGGGTGGTCTGCGTACCGAGGCTGGTGTCGCCGATCAGGGCGGCGACACCAGCCCCAGTGGTGATGGCGGCCCCGGTGTCGTCCACCCGCAGCACGTTCCCCACCGTCGAAGTGCTTTGCACCGTCAGCGGGGTGGTGTCGGTATCAGCCTTCACGGCGGTCAGGCTGATGGTGGTGCTGCTGCCGAAGAAGAGGTTGAAGTCGAGCTTGTCGCCACCGGCGATGGAACCGGCGGTGAAGTTGCTGATAGCGTCCTGGCCGTTATTGACCGCGGTGTCTTCGAAGACCACCGTGTCGGAACCACCGGCATTGATGGACAGGGTGATGGTATCGTTGCCTCCCTTGCCCCGCAGGCTGTCGTTCAGAGCGTCGGAGCCGGCGCTCAAGGCGTTGCTCGCGCTGTTGCCGATGATGATGTTCGCCATGTCGTTGCCCGTGATGCCGATGGCGGCGGTGCCAGTCAGGTTGAAGTTCTCGACGCCCGAGCCCGAGTTGAATGTACCGCTACCGCTGTTCAGGGTGATGTTGAGGGTATCGGTACCCGAAGTGCCAGTATCGCTCACCGAATCGCTCAACGAGTCAACGCTATAGGTGTCGCTGCCATTGCCGCCGTCCATCGTGTCGTTGCCGGACCCGCCATCCAGGCTGTCGTTGTCGTTCCCGCCAAGCAGACTGTCGTTATTGGCCCCTCCGAGCAGGGTATCGGCACCGGCCCCGCCGTCCAGGGTATCAGTACCGCTGCCGCCGTCCAGGCTGTCGTTGCCGGCTCCGCCATCCAGGCTGTCGTTGCCGTTGTTGCCGGACAGCGAGTCGTTGCCGTTGTTGCCGGTCAAGGTGTTTGCGCTGTTGTTGCCGGTGAGGACGTTGTTTAGGGAGTTGCCGGTTCCTGCGTTGCTACCTGTCCCGGTCAGGGTCAGATTCTCGATGCCGCTGGTATCGGTCAGGGTGAAACCGACCGATGCGAACACAATATCCGTGCCCGAACCCACGACGGTTTCCCCGCCGACGGTCTTGGCTTCGGAAACGGTGGCTGCGGAGTTGGTGACATAGTAGGTGTCGTTGCCGACACCGCCGTTCAAGGTGTCGGCACCGGTGCTGGAGTTGGCGGCGGTGCTGGCGGCATCGTACAAGACGTCGTTGCCACTGCTGCCCACTAAGATGTTGGCACCGGCATTGCCGGTGATAGTGTTGTTCAGCAAATTGCCGGTGCCGTTGATGTTGGCGCTGCCGCCCAGAGTCAGGTTTTCGATGGTGGTGATACTGGACAGGTTGAAGGTGCCGCTAGTCAAGGTTGCGATCACAGTGTCCACATCGGCGGTGCTGGTACCGCTATCGGAAATGGTATCGGATGCGCTATCGACCAGATAAGTGTCGCTGCCCGTGCCGCCATTGAGGCTATCGTTGCCCACGCCGCCGTCGAGGGTATCGTTGCCCGCGCCGCCGTTGAGTGTGTCTTTGCCATCGCCGCCGACCAGGCTGTTGTTGCCGTTGTTGCCGGTGATCAGGTTGTCGAGCGAATTGCCGGTAGCGTTGACGTCGCCGTTACCGGTCAAAGTGAGGTTCTCGACATTGCTGGCATCGGTGAGGGTATAGCTGCCGGTGGTTTGGCTGATGCTGATGGTGTCCTTGCTGGTCGCGTTGTTCCCGGAATCACTAATAACGTCCAGATTATCGTACACATTGTAGGTGTCGTTGCCACCGGCCCCATCGAGGCTGTCGACGACGCCATCGTCGCCGCCACCGTCCAGGATATTCGCTCCGGCGCTGCCGACGATGGTGTTTGCCGCCGCGTTGCCGGTGCCGTTGATCGCGGTGGTGCCGGTCAGGGTCAGTTTTTCGATGGCCGACAGGGAGGCCAGGCTGTAGGTGATACCCGTTTGGATTTCGTCGATGCCGTCGGTGGTACCGTTGGACTCGGTGATGACATCGGTGGAGACGTCCACGACATAGACATCGTTGCCGGTACCGCCCACCATCGTGTCCTTGCCGCCTTTGCCGTCCAAGGTGTCGTTGCCTGTGCCGCCGGTTAGGCTGTTGGTTGCCGCGTTGCCGACGATGCTGTTGTTCAGCGTGTTGCCCGTGACGCCGATGGCGGCGGAACCGGTCAGGATGAGGTTCTCGATGCCCGTTCCCAGCGAGTAGGTGCCGGTGCCGCTGCTGATAGCGGCGTTGATGGTGTCGATTTCCGAGGTCGAACTGCCGGAGTCGCTTACCGAATCACTTAGCGAATCGATGGTGTAGGTGTCGTTACCGTTCTCACCGTTCAGGGTGTCTTGGCCAGTGCCACCATCCAGGGTGTCGTCGCCGTTTCCGCCGAGCAGGGAATCGTTGCCCGCGCCGCCGACCAAGGAGTCGTTGCCACCCAGACCGGATAGGGTATTGGCACCGCCGTTGCCGGTGATGGTGTTGTCCAGGGAGTTGCCGGTGCCGCCAACGCCTGATGTCGCCGTGGCGGAGCTGAGGTTAAGGACTTCGACGCCGTTGCCGAGCGTGAAGGTGCCGGTGAAGCTGCTTTCGGCATTGACGGTATCGATGGCACCGTCGGTGCCGGTATCGGTGACGGAGTCGCTCGCGCTATCCACTTTATAGGTATCCGCGCCGTCGCCGCCATCCATGGTGTCGTTGCCGGTGCCGCCGTCGAGGGAGTCGTTGTCGTTCCCGCCGTTGAGGGAATCGCTGCCCGCGTTGCCGATCAGCGTGTCTTTACCATCGCTCCCGGATAGGGTGTTGGCCCCGGAATTGCCGACGATGGAGTTGGCCAGCGTGTTGCCGGTGCCGTTGACGCCCGTTGTCGCCGTGGCGGTACTCAGGTTCAGGGTTTCGAGGCCGGTGCCGAGCGTGAAGGTGCCGGTGAAACTGCTCACTACGTTGACGACATCGTTGGTACTGCCAGTGGTGCCGCTGTCGCTGACGGTTGAGGATTCTGCCGCAGTACTCACGACGTAGATATCGTTGCCGTTTTCGCCATTCATGGTGTCGGTGCCGCCGCCGCCATCCAGGCTGTCGTTGCCTTCACCGCCCAGGAGTTTGTCGTTACCGGCCCCGCCTTTCAGGGTGTCGTTGCCACCCAGGCCCATCAATTGGTCGTCGCCGATACCGCCCGTGAGCGTGTTGGCGGCATTATCGAAGGTTGTGGCACCGGCGGTGTTGGAGATGTTGTCGCCGATGATCAGCTTGCTCTCGTCGTTGAAGCGGATATTGCCCAGCACGTCGGCGGTGGAGGTGGTCAACTGCGAAAGGTTGACGTTTTGTAGGATTACCGTTTTGCCGCCGAAGGTCATTTCGACATTGCTGCCGCTTTGTACGAACGTGACTTCCGCGGCGGAAATTTCAACGCCGGGAGAGGCGAGGTCGAAGATGAAGATATCGGTGCTTGGATTGAACGTGGAGCTTAGGTTGCCGGCGGAAGTCGTACTCCAAAAATACTTAGCCATGTTCTTTAACCTCTATATATATGTGGATAAAACGATAGAGCGGTCAATCAGGGCGCTCCCGGCTTTGGCGATGGGAGGCAGTTAGGATAGGAGGGCGGTGTCCGATATCCTTGGTAAGGTTGGGCAAACTCCGTTCTGGCCGGATGATCCGATGGTAATCCAGGCGGGAGGTGGTTACGGAATGATCGTGCCGCGCCTTGGCGTGTCGTCCGGGACATGCACGAACAAAGCCAAGCTCTACAAGCCACGGACTCCGGGCCGGGCGTGGAATTCCGCCGGGGCGGCAGCGGGACGGGGGATGGTTTACGTATCAAAGTGACAGAAAAGGTCACTCGATAGGGCCGCGCACGGTGCGGTGGATTATGGCAAAGCGCCCCCGACCGGGCCAAACCAATCCGACAAAAGGCGAATCCGCCAGGTGGAAAGGGGCCGGGGCGTGTTTTCACCGCCCACGAAAAAGCCGGGTCCGGCGTCGGTACCGGACCCGGCTATCGGTCATGCCTCAACGGCGCAGTTTGTAGTTGCGCCCGTAGAAGATTTCCGCCATCTCGCGCTGCAATTGCTTCTGGATGGCGGTGCGCTCTTCGAGGGTCAAGGCGTCCTTGTCGGTGTCGAACAGGTAGTTGTCGAGGTGGAAGTCCTTCAGGATCATCTTGGTGTGGAAGATTTTCTCCTGGTAGACGTTGACGTCGATCATCTGGTAGCGCTCGGCGGTTACATCCGAGATGTAGTTCTGGATCGAGGTGATCTCGTGGTCGATGTAGTGCTTCTGGCCGCTGATATCGCGGGTGAAACCGCGCACGCGGTAGTCCATGATGACGATATCGGATTCGAAGCTGTGGATCAGGTAGTTCAGCGCCTTCAGGGGCGAGATGCGGCCACAGGTGGAGACATCGATATCGGCTCGGAAGGTGCTAATGCCGCCGTAGGGATGGCTTTCCGGGTAGGTGTGGACCGTGATGTGGCTTTTGTTGAGGTGCGCGACCACGGAGTCGGGCATGGGTCCGGGGGCTTCGAGGTTGGTGATGGTGTCCGGCACATGCCCCTCGGAAATCAGCATGGTGACGCTCGCGCCTTGCGGCTCGTAGTCCTGGCGGGCGATGTTGAGGATTTCCGCGCCGATGATCGCATTCACATCGGTCAAAATCTGGGTCAACCGCTTGGCGTTGTACATCTCGTCGATGTATTCGATATAGCGACGCTGCTGTTGCTCGGTCTTGGCGTAGCAGATGTCGTAGATATTGAAACTCAACGACTTGGTCAGATTGTTGAAGCCGTGCAATTGCAATTTATCGATTTCCATCGAGCTAACGCTACCCCCTGTCTGGGTTGGGACCGCCGGTTGTCAGCGGTGGATGGTGGATGGGAGGGCCGGGGCGGGAACCGCGGCGGGCGGCGAGGACGTTTTAACCCTCGGCGATTTCGTAATCATGGGTGATGGCGGCGGTCTTGCCCAGCATGATGGAGGCAGAACAGTATTTCTCCGCCGAGAGTTCCACGGCCCGCGCCACCGCCTTGTCGGTCAGGCCGTGGCCTTTGACCACGAAATGGATGTGTATCTTGGTGAAGACTTTGGGGTCGGTGTCGGCGCGTTCGGCTTCGAGTTGGACTTCGCAGTCGCGCACTTCGTGCCGACCTTTGCGGAGGATATGGACCACGTCGAAGGCGGTACAGCCGCCCATGCCGATCAAGAGTGTTTCCATCGGGCGGGCGGCCAGGTTCTTGCCGCCCGATTCCGGCGGCCCGTCCATCGCCACCACATGGCCGCTGCCGGATTCTCCCAGGAACAGCGCGTTTTCGACCCATTTGACCCGAGCCTTCATCGGAAGAACCCCACCGGAAAAAATAGCGGCATAATGTATCACACCCCGCCAGCATCGGGGGAATAGAATTCGCCCTAGACTTCCGCGCTAGGCCAAGGTTTTTATGTCATCGCGAGCATCCATCATGCCCATACCTTCCGTGAGCCCGCCCGCCGACGAGGCTTTGCAGCGGCTCTTGCAACACTGCCACCGCCGCCGTTATCCCAGCAAGGCCACCATCATCAAGCCCGGCGATGCCGGCGACACGCTGTATTACATCGTCGAAGGCTCCTGCACGGTCAGCATGCACAACAAGGAAACCGGCGAGGATATCGTCCTGGCCTATCTCAACCGGGGCGAATTCCTCGGCGAAATAGGCGTGTTCATGGGAAGCATGGTGCGCGATGTGACGGTACGTACCCGCGAGGCCAGCCAGCTGGCCGAAATCGGCTATCAACGCCTGCACCACCTCCTGACCGCCGATCTGGCGGAACATGCTATCGCCATCCTGTCTTCGTTGGGGCGGCAGGTTTCGACGCGCCTGCTCGATACCAGCCGCAAGGTGCGGAGCCTCGCGCTGTTGGATGTATCGGGGCGGATCGCCCATGCCTTGATCGAACTCTCCAAGCAGCCCGACGCCATGACCCATCCCGACGGGATGCAAATCCGCGTCACCCGCCAGGAACTCGGGCGTTTGGTGGGTTGTTCCAGGGAAATGGCGGGACGGGTGCTGAAGAATCTGGAGGAGCAGGGTTTGGTGACGGTGAAGGGCAAGACTATAGTGGTCTTGGGTGCCCGGTAGGTGGGCCATGGGCGGGTTTTCCCACGGCCCGGCGCGACGATCACTCCTTGGCGGCGCGGGCGATCAATGCGCTAAGCATCAGGCTCAGGGCCAATACCAGGAAAATCGCTTGTCCTACGATCATGGCAACCTCCATGTGAGTAGCCGGGGTTTCAAACGCACCGGGAAATGCCTTCCCGGTTCAAACCCTGACTTCCGCCGATTCCCCAAGGTTCCCAGCGGAGAACGCTCCCCATGCCGGTTTTTGTCGTGGGCGGGATCAATCGGGAGGGGGGGCTGTCATCGGCGGATTGAACCATCGTTCCCGCCTTGATCCAGTGCTTCCCGGTAGACGGCGTAATTCCCCGCCACCATCCGCTCCACCGAAAACCGCTCCACCGCCAAGCGCCGCCCGGCCTCGCCGAATTCCCGGCGGCGATCTGGATGGTCCAGCAAATCCAGCAGATATCCGCTCAGGGCCGCGCTATCGCCCGGCTCGATCAAATAGCCATTCACGCCGGGATGGACGATCTCGGGCATCCCGCCCGCCCGCGCCGCGACCAGGGGCACGCCGCAGGCGGCGGTTTCCAGCAGCGCCACGCCCAGGCCTTCCATCCAGGCCGGATGCGCCACCACATCCAGGCAGGGAATGACCCGGTGCATGTCGATGCGGTAGCCCGCGAACATCACCTTGCTCTCCAAACCCCGCGTTTGCACCATGCGCCGCAATTCCGGCTCCAATGGCCCTTTGCCGAACAGCAGCACCCGGATAGCGGGATGCCGGGCCAAAACCGCGGGCAGGGCGTCGAACAGCACTTCGTGGCCTTTGCGCGGAATCATCTGGGCGACGACGCCGATCAGGACGCAATCCTCGGTCAAGCCTAATTCGCGCCGGAACGCGCCGCGCTCGCCGCCGGGTTGGTAGTGTCCGGTATCGACCGCGCTGGGCACGCAGACCAGTTGGGCCTCCGGCACGCCATGGGCCAGCATTACCTGGCGGATGCCCTCGGAAATGGTGACGATGCGCCGGAACAGCGGGAACCGGAACTTAAGGTCGATCCAATGCGGGGGATTGTCCACCCGGCGGCTATGGACCATGGGGATGTTTTCCAACTTCCCGGCCAGGGCCGTCAGGAAACCGCCGATGCGGCTGTGGACATGCAGGAGGTCGGGCTTTTCCTCGCGGATGAGGCGGCGCAAACGGCCCGTCCACGCCAGGTCGAGGTCGCCCCCGAACGGCAGCGTCCGCACCCGGACGGCGGGATTCCGCACCGCCCGGCTGAGTTCCGAGCCTTCCCGGCACACCAGCACCGGCTCGCCCGGTAGTGCCGCCAGCCCTTCCAGCAAATGGACGACTTGCCGCCCGCCGCCGTAGAGATGGCGGCCGAGATCGATGTGGATGGTTTTCATGCGGCGGTTTCCAGGAGTGGGGCGAGGGCGGCCAATACCGCGGCGGGGCTGTGCAGCCTCATGCAATCGTAGGTGCCGCCACAGGTCGGGCGGCGGCGGCAGGGCGAGCAATCCAGGGCTTGGTACAGCACCCGCGCCGTGGGACTGCCGGTGTCGAGATAGGGCCGGGTCGAGCCGAACAAGGCCAGGGTCGGTGTTTTGAGGGCGATGCCGAGATGGGTCAGGCCGGTATCGACCCCGACGAGGCCACGGGCGTTTTCGATCAAGGCCGCGCACAATCCCAGGCTGGTCTGGCCCACCAGGTCGGTCAGCGCATCGCCCGCCAGGGCGCGGAGCGCGGCGGCGTGGGCGCGGTCGGCGGGACCGCCCAGCATCAGCACCGGCCAGCCGCGTTCCGCCTGGATTTTCTGCGCCAATTCGGCCCAGCGTTCATCGAACCAGTGTTTTTGGGGCCGGGTGGTGAACGGGGCGATGACCGCGTAAGCGCCCGTGATCCCGGCGTCGGCCTTGATCGCGGCGGCTTCGGCCCGGTCGGCGGCGCTCACGGCGATATCCAGGGCGAAATTATCCGCACCCAGGAACCCGGCCAGTTTGCGGTATTCTTTGCCGATCAGGGGGCTTGCCACGTTCCGGTCCAGCACCTCGGTCATCAAGAGGCCGCTGCCTTCCCGCGAACCCAGGCCGATGCGGCGCTGGCCGCCCGCGGCATAGGCCCACACCCCGCTTTTCAGCAAGCCTTGCAGGTCCAGCACCCAGTCGTAGCGCTCGGCGCGGAGTTCGCGCACCAAACCGGCCACCTCACGCAAGAGTTGCCGGTATTCGCCATTCTGCCGCAATTCCCGCCAACGGCGGCGCGGCCACAGGTGTAGCTGGTCCAGCCGGGGATTGTGGCGCAGTAAATCGGCCTGGGGTGCGTCGGTCAGCCAGGCGAGGCGGGCGTCCGGGTAGGCGAGCCGCAGGGCCGGGATCAGGCCCGAGGCCAGGATGACATCGCCGATGGCGCTGAGCCGGACGATGAGGATGCTCCGGGGCGGGGACTGGCTCATGGATCGAAATGGAAGGCTTGGGGGTCGTCGTAGCGGTAGCCGAACAGGGCGAGGTCGGCTTGGTAATGATCCGCCACCCATTGCGCCGTGGTGTCGGTGTAGTAGCTCCGGTAGTCCCGCCCACGGTCGGTGGCTTGGCGGGCGTGCAGCAACTTGGGGCAGGCGATGCCGATGCGGCGGCAGGCTTCGGCGAAATCCTCGGCCAGGTATTCGTAGCGCCCGACGAAATCCGCCAGATTGCGTCCGCGCAGGTCGATCAGGTAATCGCTTTGGCGTTCGGTGGACATATCGGCGTGGTATTGCGGCGGGCGTTCGGGGTCGAGCTTCCAGCGCAGGAAGCTTTCGAAGCTATCGACATGGGTGATGAGTTGGGGCCGTTCGCGGCGGATGTGGTGATAGGAACTGACCTGCAAATCCCAAGGGTTCCGCACGAAGGCGAACTTAAACAACCGCTCGAACACCTCGCGCGGCAGCATTTCCTGGGCCGCGATCAACTTGGCATGGCGCGGGAATTTGGCCCCGATCCTATGGCCGGTGAGGGCGCTCAGGCGGCTGCACAGGAATTGCGGAATCCGGTAGGGGTCGGCCCATTTGTAGCGCCACAAGGAATCGCGGACGCTGGTGCCGCCGGTCTTGGCGATGTGGACGAACAGGAAGTTGTATTTGAGGGAGAGCAGCATAGGGGCTTAGGCGGCGTTGGCGGTTGCGGGGGTATTTTCTTCGCGGGGGGCGAATCCCAGGATTTCCAAATAGCGCCGGGCGCTATGCTCGGCGTTGTATTCGGCCACGGCCGCTTTCAATGAATCCGGCGCGGTGGGATGGTCCAGGGCGTAAAGCATGGCGTCGGCCAATTGGTCCACGTCACCCACCGGTACCAGCGGCCCGTAGCGCCCGCCGCCCAGGATTTCCGCCGAACCGCTGGGGCAATCGGTCGAGACCACCGGCGTGCCCAGGGCCATGGCCTCGGTCAGCACGTTGCACGAACCTTCCCAGCGCGAGGACAGCACGAACAAATCGGCCTTGGCCAGATGGGCATAAGGGTTCCGCACGTGGCCGGGCAGGGCGACCGAAGTTTCCAAGCCCAGTTCCCGCACCCGCCGTTCCAGATCGCCGCGCAGCTTGCCCTCGCCCAGGACCATCAGGCGGCATTCCCGCTGCGCCCGCACTTGCCCGAACGCCTGGATTAAGGTGTCGAAATCCTTCTGCCGGGTCAACCGCCCCGCGCCCAGGATCAGCGGGCAGGTTTTATCGGCGAACCAGGGATGTTCGACCGGTTCGGCGGCTTTGTCGGCCATGTCCGGGGTGATGACCGGATTGCGCACCACCACCACCCGCGAGGCCGGTAGCCCGGTCAGCCGCACCGTGTCCTCGGCCACGCCGGTCGAAACCGCGACCACCCGGTCCACCCTGGGATAAACCCAGCGCATGGGCTGGGTCCGCAGCCAGCGTTGCCAGGCCGGTTTGCCTTCTTGGGCGGCGGAAAGATTGGTGCCCAGCCGTCCCACCAAGCGGGTTTCCACCCCGCTCAGCGCCTTGGCCAGCACGGCGGCGCGGATGGCGCGGTCCTTGGCGGCGAGCAGGGCGGCGGGCCGTTCGGTTTTGAGGTAGCGGACCAGGGCGGGCACGGCCAGGGTGGTATGGCCCACCCCCAAATCGAACAAGCGCAGCCCCGAGCCTTCGATCCGCACCAAATCCGGCACGGGCTGGCGCAGGATCGCCAGCAGGTCCACGGCGATGCCCTGCCGCAGGATGGCCGGCAACAGGTTGAGGACCATCCGTTCCACGCCACCTGCGCCGGAAAACGAAATCAGTACCGCGAGACGTTGTTCGGGAGTCATGAGTTTGGGGGGTATCAATGATGTTGGGAATGTTCGATATCCGCCATCAGGGTCCAAAAATCCAAGGTGGCGGAAGCCTGGATTTCGGTGCGTAAACGCAAGGCTTCCGGGAGCCGGATTAAAGCTCCGGCCAAACCCGCGAAATAAACCCAATTGAAAGTCACTAAACGGCTGGCAGAACGCCAAAGATAACCCGGCAGCAAGCGTAACCATATATCCCGCGCCGGGAGATGCAACCATTCCAACAGAAAATGATTGCGAATGCGGACGGCGCGGATATATTTGGCGGCGATATTGGTTTTGATCGAACCCGAACCGCTGTCATGGACCACCCGGCTGCGGGGTTCCAACAGGCTGATCCAACCCCGCCGCCACGCCCTCAGACCCAGATCGAAATCCTCCGAATAAAACGGCTTGAAAATCGGCAGGAAACCACCCAGCGCGGTGAACATGGATTTCCGCAGCATCATCGAACCCCCGGAAGCGAATAGGGTTTTCCAGGGGTGGTTGAAAATAGCGGGCGGTGCCCATTGCATGGCCCGGAACCGCCCGCTTTGGAGGTGATAACAGCGCCAGGAAACCTCGTTGCAGCCGCCTTGCTTATCCAAAACCAGTGGCGTCACCGAGAATATCTCGGGCCGCTCGAAATGTCCGACCAAAGGCGCGAGGAAATCCTGGGCGGGGGAAACATCGGAATTGAGGAAAACCAGCACTTCGGTTGGAGCCGCCGCGACGCCGGAATGGATGGCTTCGGCGAAACCCTGGTTGACCGGATGCTCGATCAGCGTCACCTGGGGGAATTCGCTGCGGACCAGGGCCGCGCTGTCATCCCGCGAGCCATCGTCCACCACGATGACGGCAGCGGTTCCAGGATAATCCGCCGCCGCCCGCAGCACGGCGGGCAGGTTGGCCTTGAGCAAGGCGGACCCGTTGAAATTGGGAATAATCAGGCTGATCGGCGGGAAATCAAGGGCGCTCATGGAGAGTATGTTTTCTGAAGTAATAAAGGCTGGCCCCTAACAACAGGCCGAATGGATAAAGCTGGTGCCGGGAAAATAAGGGCAGGGTGAGGAAACTTTGCACCAGTTCGGCGCTGGCGACACTGATGAGCATGATGCCGAATCTTGTCCCGGCTTGATCTCGGCAGCGCCAGGTGGTTGTGGCTAGCTTCCAGAAGAATGAGGCATAGGCCAGCGTGACCAGGGTCAATCCCAGAAGTCCATGGCTATAGAGGACTTCCAGGAAATAATTATGGGGAAAGGTAAAATCCTCTTTGCCGTGATAGCTGGAAATCGGCTGGTAATTCCAGAAATACGCCCCGAAACCATGGCCGAAAGCCCATTCCAAAGAGGGGCTGCGTAATTGCATGGCCCAGGTTTCCCGCCAAATAATCATCCGTTCTTCCTTGAGGAAGTTGGCGGCGAGGTCGTCCACCCTGGCGGCGAAACCGAATAATCCCGAGAAATATAATCCCAAGGGTAATAACACGATGGACCCCAAGGCGATGAATTGGCAACGCCGTGATAGGAAGGGCAAACTTGCCAGGGCGCTGGCGAGCAAGGCCAGATAACCGGGCCGGGATTGGGTTTTTAGCAACAGCCAGAAATCCACCACCAAGGCCAGTATGCATAACCAGCGCAATCGGCTCTGGATCGTCGCCGCGAAATAAAATAACAGGGGCAGGGTCGTGACCGAAAACAGGGCCAGATAATGCAGGTTGGAATATAGCCCGGCGTGGTTGAGCTTAAGCGGATAGGCCAGGGCATGGGCCAGCACCGCGACCAGCAGGAACGCCGCCGCGATGGCCGCATGGGGCGGCGGACGGCCCCACGCCAGCCGTTCCGGCAATAGGCGTAGGGCGAACACCAACAGCGTCGCCCCGAACAGCGCGGTATGGGCGCTGCCCCAGAGTTTGTCGCCCGCCATCGCCAATCCCTGCCCCAGCAGGAGCGTCCCCAGGCCGACCACCGCCAGGATATCCCGGTCCAGTCGCGGCGGGCGGGTGAAGGCCAGGATGCCCAGCGTGGCGTAGCCGCACAGGTAGAGGCAGGGTTTGTAACTGCCGCGTCCGAGCAGCAGGGAAAGCGCGAAGCCATAAACCGACAGCAGCAGCAAAAGTGGAAACAGGTCGCCGTTCAATCGTGGGAGGCGCAAGGCCATTGGTCACCGGAACTGTGGTTGCTTGACGCCGGGAAGGCGGTCGCCTGGGAGGCTTGGGAGCGCGAGGCCGCGGCCATTATAAAAGACCCGCAAAGCCCGCACCAAGCGGGCCGGGCGGCACCATTCCGGGGCGCGGTGGCGGGGCGCTGGCTTGAAAATGGCCGGTTTAAGCCTCATTTAAGCGGCATCACTGAATCATATCCCGGCAGGTAATCTTTTATGCGAATGGACAAATTGACCGGCAAATTCCAGGCCGCACTGGCGGAGGCGCAAAGCCTGGCCTTGGGCAAGGATCAGCAATTCATCGAACCCCTCCACGCCATGGTCGCCCTCATCGACCAGGACGGCGGCACGGTGCGGCCCTTATTGGCGCAATGCGGCATCAACGTCAATCCGCTACGCACCGCTTTGGGTCAGGCGTTGGACCGGCTGCCCAAGGTCGAGGGCGTGGGCGGCGATGTGCAGATTTCCAACGATTTGCTGCGCCTCTTGAACCTCACCGACAAACTGGCCCAAAAGCGCGGCGACCAATTCATCACCAGCGAATTATTCTTGCTGGCGGCGCTGGAGGATCGCGGGCAGTTGGGCGATGCGTTGCGCAAATCCGGCCTCAACCGCGAGGTGTTGGAACAGGCCATCGAGAAACTGCGCGGTGGTCAGAAGGCCAACGATGCCAATGTCGAGGAGCAGCGCCAAGCCTTGCAGAAATACACCATCGACCTCACCGCCCGCGCCGAGCAGGGCAAGCTCGATCCGGTGATCGGGCGCGACGACGAAATCCGCCGCACCGTCCAGGTCTTGCAGCGGCGCACCAAGAACAACCCGGTCTTGATCGGCGAACCCGGCGTGGGCAAGACCGCCATCGTCGAAGGTTTGGCCCAGCGCATCGTCAACGGCGAGGTGCCGGAAGGCGTCAAGGGCAAGCGCCTCTTGGCCCTGGACATGGCGGCTTTGATCGCCGGGACCAAGTACCGTGGCGAATTCGAGGAGCGCATGAAGGCGGTATTGACGGATATCGCCAAGCAGGAAGGCAAGCTCATCCTGTTCATCGACGAACTGCATACCATGGTCGGCGCGGGCAAGGCCGAAGGCGCGATGGATGCCGGCAATATGCTGAAACCGGCCCTGGCCCGCGGCGAGTTGCACTGTATTGGAGCGACTACGTTGGATGAGTACCGCCAATACATCGAGAAAGACGCGGCTTTGGAGCGCCGTTTCCAAAAAGTGTTGGTAAACGAGCCGAATGTCGAGGATACCATCGCGATTTTGCGCGGTTTGAAAGAAAAATATGAAGTGCATCACGGTGTCACGATCACCGATCCGGCTATCGTAGCGGCGGCGATGCTCTCGCACCGATACATCACCGACCGCAACCTGCCGGACAAGGCCATCGATTTGGTGGATGAGGCCGCCAGCCGTATCCGCATGGAGATCGATTCCAAGCCGGAGGAAATGGACCGGCTGGAGCGGCGCTTGATCCAGTTCAAGATCGAGCGCGAAGCCTTGAAGAAGGAAGCCGACGAGGCTTCGCGCCGCCGCCTGGAAGAGTTGCAGGAGCGCATCGGCGAGATGGAGCGCGAGTACGCCGAGTTGGAGGAAATCTGGAAGGCCGAGAAAGCCACCTTGCAGGGCAGCACGGCGATCAAGGAAAAGCTGGAAAAGACCAAGTTGGACCTGGAGGCCGCAAGGCGGGCGGGCGACCTGGGACGGATGTCGGAATTGCAGTACGGGGAAATTCCCCGCTTGCAGAAGGAACTGGACGCGGCGGCGCAGGTCGGAGCCCAGGAGGCCAAATTGGTGCGTAACAAAGTCACCGATGAGGAAATCGCCGAGGTGGTGTCGAAATGGACCGGCATCCCGGTGTCCAAGATGTTGGAAGGCGAGCGGGAAAAACTGCTGCACATGGAAGCCCAACTCGGTCGGCGGGTGGTGGGGCAGGGCGAGGCCATCAAGGCCGTGTCCGACGCCATCCGCCGCTCCCGCGCCGGGCTGGCCGATCCGCGCCGACCCAATGGTTCCTTCCTGTTCCTGGGGCCGACCGGCGTGGGCAAGACCGAATTGTGCAAGGCGCTGGCCGAGTTCCTGTTCGATACCGAGGAGGCCATGGTCCGCATCGACATGTCGGAATTCATGGAGAAGCACGCGGTGGCGCGATTGATCGGCGCGCCTCCGGGCTATGTGGGCTACGAGGAGGGCGGTTATCTCACCGAGGCGGTGCGGCGGCGGCCCTATTCGGTGATCCTCTTGGACGAGGTGGAGAAAGCCCATCCCGATGTGTTCAATGTGCTGCTGCAAGTATTGGACGATGGCCGCTTGACCGATGGACATGGCCGCACGGTGGATTTCCGTAATACCGTAATTGTGATGACCTCTAACCTGGGTTCCGACCGTATCCAGGAGTTGGCGGGCGAAGAGAATTACCAGTCTATGAAGGCGGCGGTGATGGAAGTGGTGTCGCGCTACTTCCGCCCGGAATTCATCAACCGCGTGGACGAGGTGGTAGTGTTCCATCCCCTGGCGCGGGAGCAAATCCGCGCCATCTGCCGCATCCAGATGGGCTATCTGGAACGGCGTCTGGCCGAGCGCGATATCACACTGGCGGTCGGCGAGGCCGCGCTGGACCGGTTGGGCGAGGCCGGTTTCGATCCGGTCTACGGGGCGCGGCCCTTGAAGCGGGCGATCCAGCAGCAATTGGAAAACCCTTTGGCCCAGAGCATCCTGGCGGGCCGGGTGGGTCCGGGCGATGTGGTCCGGGTGGACGCGGCGGACGGCGACGGGATCGTGTTCCATACAGGAGGGTGATTCAGTCCCTACCGGGACGGTCTGGGGCTGGAGCCGCTCCGTCCGCCGCGGTGGAGCGGCGTTTTGCTAGTCCCCATGCATGGGCCATGATTCGTCTTGCTTCTGCCGCATAGGCTCCAAGGCATGACGGAAAAGTGCCAGGTAGGTGGAAATACCGATTCTTCGGAAGTCCGCGCGGTATAAATTAAGCCCCAGTTACAGGGGGGTTACGTCGGTATGGAGAGTTTTGTGCTGTTCAATCGATGTTTATTGCCACTATTGGACCATTGATGGTGTCACGGTATTTTTGGGCTACTACCGCCGCATTTTTGCACCAAAGTTTGTCTTATAGTGCAAGCATATCATGGGGCGCATGCCACTTATCCGGGCGGTCCGCATCTGGCTTATTTCCGGGCCTCGATGGGGTTTGGTTGGAGCAAAGGCCCATCTTTCAAGGGCTGCATGGGATTCCAACAGTGGTTGACGCACCGCCCACCGCAGGGATGAGTGACTCTAGTTGAAAGCATATGCCTCAAATTTTATGCTGGGCAGGGTAGGCAGATTTCAAATAATCTTTTACACTGTTAGCTAATGGAGAAATATGTTAAGGAAGAAACAGGTTCTATTCCCGCTTTGATTGAAAGGGAGGAACCACCTGCCCCCTGCTTGTTAAGGCGCTGTGTGCGGATACGCCGCAAAGCCGTTAGGGAGCGGTATCCAGGGGACCGCGTTTGGAATGATGGATTCGGGAGCGTTCCCGAGAAATAGGGTGGCCGGGGTGGCCACCATAAGAAAACTTAATGTTCAACTCAGTGCTAGCTAACATAGGAGAGCAATACATGGATACGCGCAAACTTTTGTGCTTCGATCCCACGGGAACCGATAACGGCGTACTGGACGCGTTGCGTGCCAGGGGCTGGGATATCATCACCGTGACCCGGCTCGACGAGGCCAAGAATCTTATCGATGCCCACGGTTTCCACTTGGGCATGGTCTTGTTCGGTTCCCGCGAACAAGCCGATATTTCACCCATCCAGTCGCTATTGGCGATGCGTTATCCCATGGAATGGATCGCGCTGCTGCCGCCGCAAGCTCTGCATAACCGCGAGGTTTGCCAGTTGATCGCCCAGGGCTTCTACGATTACCACACGCTGCCGCTCGATCCCGAGCGCCTGCAATTCACCCTCGGCCACGCCTACGGCATGGCCTTGGTGATGAAGCGCCTGCGTGCCCAGACCCCGAGCCACGGCGACGAGGGCATCATCGGTTGCAGCCCCAAATTCACCAAGCTGTTCGCTGATATCGAACGGGCGGCCGGCCTGGATGTTCCGGTCTTGGTCCGGGGCGAGAACGGTTCGGGCAAGGAAATCGCCGCCCGCGCCATCCACCGCCGTTCCATGCGTGGCGATAGGCCGTTCATCGTGGTGAGCTGTGGCGCCTTGCCCTCCAACCTGATGATGTCCGAGTTGTTCGGTTTCGAGAAAGGCGCGTTCGCCGGTGCCTACCGCACCAAGGAAGGCAGCATCGAGGCCGCTTCCGGCGGCACCCTGTTCCTCGACGAAGTGGGCGAATTGCCCGCCGACCTCCAGGAGGTCATGCTGCGCTTCCTGCGCGAGAAGACCATCCGCCGCGTGGGGGGCGACCGCGATATTCCGGTCGATGTCCGCATCATCGCCGCTTCCCATACCGATCTGGCGAAAGCCGTCGCCGATGGGCATTTCCTGGAAGAACTGTACCAAGCCTTGAGTCCGTTCGTGGTCAACGTGCCTTCCCTGCGCGAACGCCGCGACGATATCGAACTGCTGGCCAAGTACTACCTAGACCTGTTCGTCAACGAGAAGTACCGCCATATCAGCGGCTACACGCCCGAGGCAGTCACTTCCATGCAGCGCTATGAATGGCCCGGCAATATCCGCGAGTTGATCAACCGCGTCCGCCGCGCCATGGTCATGTGCGAGGACCGCTGGATCACCCCGCAAGACCTGGGGCTGAACGTGGTCGAGCCCGGCACCACCAAGTTCCAGGGCAATGTGATGACCTTGGACGAAGCCAAGGCCGAGGCCGAGAAGGAGATCATCCAGGTCACCCTGCGGGCGACCGAGAACAATATTTCGCGGGCGGCCCGGCAACTGGCCGTGTCGCGCATGACGCTCTATCGCCTGATGGACAAGCACCGCATCCGCAACACCGCCGCCGGCCGGGGTTGATCTTCCCTTGGAGCCATCGCCTCTACGCGGTGGCTCGCTCCGGGGCTGTGGCCCCTTCCGTTCCGGCCCGTCTCGCTGAAGAGGGGCCGGGGCGCGATTCCCTTCCTCTTCTTATCGATAGCGCGATCCCGAGTCTATCCTGGGTGGCGGTTTGGCCGTCCCAGATTGGCCCTGGTATTGAGCGCTATTTCACAAACCGCCGGTCTGGTCCGGGCGCGGCTTTGTCAGAATGTGCCGACAAGGCTAAACTTTGGACGTTTTTCTTCCCTTAAACCCCACGATAGTCGGTTCTACCCGCCATGCTGCTTCAGGAAATACCGGCCCTGCCCTTCGCCCTGGATGTCCAATCGGCCACCGCTTGGTTGGATCAACTACCGCTGGGCAATATCCGCGAGTGTTGCCAGCGGTTCCTGCCGGTGCAGCAGGCTTTGAACGTCTATCCCATGCCTTTGCAATTGCGTTTCGAGTTGCTGGAGCGCTGCCATCCGATGGTCCAGGGCTTGGAGCGGGGTTTGCTGCCCCATTTCATCGACGCCGATTTTCCCATGGAGGAAAAGGCCCGCAAGATCGCCAGCCTCGCGGCCCGCTTCCATCTTGAGGCCGCGCTCGGTTATCGGCAACTGGTGGAGGCTGCGGCGTTCCAGGAGGCGTTCGACGCGCCGTGCCGTTTATTCATCTATCGCCGCTGCCTGGAACACCTGCTGCAAAGCATGTTGCGCTCGGCCCAGGTCTACGAGGCGCCGTCGTCCTCGGTGCTGTCCTCGTTCCGCAGGCTATACCGCCACGCGGTGGCGGCGGAAGTGCTGGACGCCGCCGCCGAACTGGAGGGCAGGCCGCCGGTGGTGTTGCGCGATTTGTTCCTGCGCTTTTTCTTGTTCGGCTTGGCGGTACCGCGCGGCCTGCCGCAGGACGAGACGCAGCGCTTGTTCGACGGGCTGGCGCTCCCGGCCAAACAGGGTTCGCCGGTTGCGGACGAGGCTGGTTTGCGTTCGGCGTTCTGCTTCGATCCCGAGGAGTTGGATATTTTGGTGCCGGTCGCGCCGGGCGTGCCTGCGCCGGCGGGATTGCCTTGCGTGTCGGCGGAACGGGTCTTGTCGGTCTTGCGCGAGACCCTGCGGGTGCCGGTCGCGCCCGAAACCCATCCCCTGCGGCGGGTTTTGCCGCGGCTCGGGGATCGCCTGCCCTGTCTGGAGGTCGCCGGGGGCCGTCGGGTCTCGCTCGCCACCGGGTTCAAGGCCGTGGTGCCGATGCTCAAGGATATCGAGTTCCGCCGTTCCAAGCCCGGCCGCCGCACGGAAACCTGGGCGGGCAACGAATTGGAACTCGCGCCGCTGGACAGCACCAAGCTCCACATCGCGCCGCGCTTCACCGGGCGTACCCTGGCCGAGGCCGTGGTGGCCAGCGAGACGGCGGAGAAAAACCGCATGGTCGAGGTGGTGCCTTCGGCGCTGCCGGGTTTCTATCTGTTGGATTCGGGGCGGTGGATGCTGCGGGCGGGTTCGTTGATCGGACTCAATTCCGACGACGAATGGGTGCAACTCGGCGTCCTGCGTAGCGGACAAATCCGCGATGGCCGGTTCTGGCATAGCTTCGAGCTTTTGGGAGCCAATCCGCGCTTGATCCGGGCCAGGAACGAGCGTTTGAAGGACGGGGCCCGCAACGCGGTGTGGCTGGAGGCGTCCGAACCGGACGGGCAGGTCGGCTTGCTCACCGAGCCGTGCAAATGGCGGGGCGGGGACGGGGTGATGCTGGATTTCCCCGGCGGCAAGCGCCGGGTGTGCATCGTCAAACTGGTGGAGGCTTCGCCGTCGTTCTACCGCTATACGCTGGCCGAGTCCGGGGCGGAAGAAGCGATGGCCTAGCCGCCGGGCGACCGCCGCCGGGATTTCACAAGAACTTCCAATGCTTGAAGCAGGCCGCCTGGCCGCAGATCACGCCGCGCGGATCGAGCAGGTTCCACACCGTGGCCGCCTCGATCAGGAAGCGCCGTCCATGCCGTCCGATGCGGACTCCCTGATAATCGTCGATGTAACCCCGCTCGGCCACCCGCGCCAACAGTTCCGCCCGCGCCTCCTGGTTGATCCTCTCGGCGGAGAGCCGCGAAGGCAGCGCGGTGAATTCTTCCCAGTCCATGGCGAACAGGGCCAGCGCGGTCTGGTTGGCGTAGTTGAAGAGGGGGTCGGGGGCGGTGTCGTGGGAGACCACCACGAAGGGCGCGGCGAACAGGTGGCGGGCGGCTTCCTCGTGGGTCAGGCGGGGATCGAGCAAGGGGCGGCCCGTCCAATGGCGGTGGCTGTCGCGTAAAAGGGCGACATGCTCGGCCAGATAGTGGTTGTCTTCGCTGGGATAGGGTGGGGGAGCGGTCATGGCTGGGGGTCCGGGAGGGTTGGGCGCTGGCATCCGGGGATGCGGGTCGGCCCAGGATTATAGCCATTACCGGACGGGACGGAGCCGGACTGGGAAAAAAATGGACACCGGAGGCGGAACGCTTGAGGATAGCTCGGAAGGGTGCGATTAACGGTGGGAAGTCAGGAAGATCAAAGAGGAGGTTTGGCCGGCCCGCGGTGTCCCAGTCGAAGAGGCTATGCGACGATCTACGGTGCAGTTAGCGTGCCGAAAGCCGATTTTGCCTTGAAAACAAGGGTTTATTCCCGCTGGTCGCCGGTGGGCGCAGCGCGGGTTCGGGGAAATACCACAGTCTTTGCGCCGTATGGCCTAGCGGACGCCCATGGGACGGAATTGAAAGGAGGATGATGATGTTCGGTTTCCGCAAGGGGGCACAGGACGCGGAGCCCGTGCGTAGGTATGGCGGGACGCTGGTGTATTGCGGGCGCGATACGGAAGGCTTGATCGAGGTGGTCGATGGCTATGGGGTGCGCGCCCTGCATTTCGGCACGCCGCCCCGGCAGAGCGCCATGGCCTTGGCCGAGCCGGAGCGGCTGGAACTGTCCTACATCCGGGCCATGCTAGCGGGATTGATGTTCGTGCCCGCGCCGCGCCGGGTGTTGGCGCTGGGCCTCGGGGGCGGGTCGCTCGCCAAGTTCCTGGCGCGGAACTTCCCGGACTGCCGGATCGAGGTGGTGGAGTTCCGCGCCGCCGTGGTGGAGGTGGCGCACCGCTATTTCGGGTTGCCGGAAGCACCGAACCTCGCCATCCATATCGGCGACGCCCGCGAGTTCGTGCGTCGGCAGGCTGTGGCCGGGGCATCCGTTTACGACCACATCTTCGTCGATATCTACGATGACCGGGGCTTGTCGGCCTCGGTCAACGAACGCGATTTCTTCGCCGCCTGCGCCCGGTTGCTGGAGCCTTCCGGGGTGTTTTCCCTCAACCTGTGGGGTAGCGACCGCGATTCGTACCGCGAGGCCGTGGACCTGCTCCGCCAATATTACGGTAGTCATACGCTGCGCCTGCCGGTTATAGGCCGGGGCAATGTCATCGGCTTCGGCTTCGGCCCGGACGTGCCCAAGCCCGACTTGGAGCGGCTCCGGCCCGTCTCCCGTGAGTTGGAGGCGCGGTTGGGGGTGGAATTTCCCCGGCTGTTGCGGTCGATGGTGCCGGTGGGCTGGCGTTGAGCGGCCCGGTTTCCCGCGTTCCCTCCGCCCGCGCAAACTGAAGGTTTGCGCTCCAGGGCTTTCTGGCAATCGTAGAGCCATTCCGAAAACAGGCCATCGTTCCCGCCATACGGTCCGCCCTGGCGCGGACCCCGCTTGCCGGCGTCCGGATATTCCAATCCCCGAACAATTCCGCCCGTGACATACCGGGTTTGGGGATAGGCTAAACTCCGCGCTACATTCCGGTAAAGGTTTGGAACTTCTATAGGACTGGATTCGGAATATAATCCCCGCTAGCTGATGGGTAGGCGTCCGGTGCGGGACTGTTCCATCGGGCCGGGCAAAAGTTGGGGACCAAAATCCGGGAAACCAGAAAAATGCTATACGGGCTATACGAATTACTGCTGCAAGCGCTCAACGAATTCCATGGGCTGAGCGCGGATTTTTATCGCTGGGTGGTCGTCGCGGTGATATTGGCGTGTTTGGTCGAAGCCTTGTTCTGGCTGTGCGGGCGCTTGGTGTTGCGGGATTGGCGGCCGGGGTGGATTTTGGGGGGCGTGGCCGGGTTGTGGTTCCCGCTGACGTGCCTGATCTTCTTGTCGCTGCCCGCCACCGCCTATCTCAAGCCCGCCGCCGAAACCATCCTCAAGACCTGGCAAACCGGCTTCACCCACGATGACGCCTGGAACCAAGAATCCTTCCGCCAGCAATACTGGGCGGTCCAAGCCCTCAAAACCCCCGACGGCCAGCCCTTGGAAAACTTCTCGGGCTATCCTGCCCCGGAACAGGGCGGAACCAAAATCCCCGCCAGCCACCGCGAATCCCAATCCGTCATCGCCACCATCGACTCCAACCGCGTGGCCGAGCATTTCCAGACCCGGCTGCCCTTGCTCGCCCAATTGCTATGGGCGGACGAGCGGCCTTTGCCCGAGGTTTTGCGTGGCGACATGGAGAAATTCTTCCGCGACAACCCCGACACGGCCTACGATCATTTCAAGGCGGTGCAACTGGCCGGGACCGAAATGCAACGCCTGCTCGAACAGAAGATCGGGCGGATCGTGCTGATGGCCCGCCTGGGCTTGGCCGGATTGCTGTTGCTGCTGTGGCTGCCCTTGTCCGCGCTGGCCGTGTACGACGCCTGGAAGCGCTTGGAACCCACCACCTTGAAAGCATGAGGCGATCCTTTCCCGGCCTTGGGCTTGGCCCCGGCCATTGACGACGCTTGGAAAAAACTCGAACCCATCACAGGAAAACCATGAGCAACAATCATCTCATCATCGGTCTGGGCGGTACCGGCGGCAAGGTCATCAAGGCGTTCCGCAAAGGGGTGTACGAAGAATTCCGCAATGTCGAGCCTATCGGCCCGGACGGCAAGCACCATGTGGTGCATATCGGCTATCTATATGTCGATTCCAGCGCCAACGACCTCGCCGCCAGCGAGCGCTGGCGCACCCAGGGCGATATCGGTGCCTTGATCGCCCTCAACGAGCGCCACCGGCTCTCCATCGCCCACAATGACTTGCAAACCCGCTTGCGCGACCGCGAGCATTTCCCGGTCACCCACCGCTATATCGGCAACCCCCAGTTGTGGACTGATATTTTCAGCCAGATGAACGTGCAGCAGGCGGCGGGCGGGCAGATGCGGCGCTTGGGCGAAGCCTTGTTCGAGCCGCAATGCCAAGCTTTCGTGGATCGGGTGAAAACCCTGTGCAACGAGTTGTCGGGCACCAGCGGGGTCCAGGGCGTAAGTTTTCATGTGTGCTGCGGCCTGGCTGGCGGTACCGGATCGGGGGCGTTCCTGCACGTTATCGCCCAGTTGCGCCGCCATTTCCCCAATTCCAGGGAGTTCCCGATCTTCCTCTATCTCTTGTTGCCCGAGCCCAATTCCGAATGGGCCAGCAATGGCGAGCGCACCAATTATTACGCCAACGGCTATGCCGCCTTGCAGGAACTCAACGCCTACCTGCTGTCCGATCCCAAGGACGGTCCCAACAAGGGCGGACCGCTGTTCACCCCCTACGACCTCACCGCCAATACCGGCCCGGCCCATCGTTTCGAGAACATCGCTGCCGGGGGCCGCACCCATCTGCTGGACCGCTTGCAAGGCTGTTTCGTGCTGTCCAATATCAACGAGCGCGGCTTGGTGATTGGGGTCAAGAATGAGGAAATCCACAACCTCATCGCCCAACTGGCGTTCCAGCGCATCTTCCTGATCGACAGCGCCGATGCCGGCCAATACCGCCCCCTGCGCGATGCCATCACCCTGGAAAACACCATCATCGACGACGAGGGCCAGACCACTGATCCCACCCAGAAGGTCCGCAGCACCCGCTTCCTGAGCTTCGGACTCAAGCGGCTGCTGGTGCCGGAGGAAGAAATCCGCGAGCATTTCGCCGCCAGTTTCGCCTCGCAGGCCGCTTTGCAGATGCTCTACAACCATTGGCCCGCCGAAACCGCCACCGCCTTCGTGGACGAGAAGAAAAAGATCGCCTTCAAACTGGACGTGCAGAAACAGGACAAACTGGCGGGCTGGAAACTCAGCGACGAGCAAATCACCCTGAGCAAAGGCATCCTCGCCACGGAAATTGCCAACCAGCGCTGGAAACCGATCCAGGAGACCTGGAACGATATCGCCCCCCATCTCAAGACCGATGCCTGGGAGGGTGGCAGTGGCAATGGTATCGATCCCCGCCTCGGCAAATTGGAGATCGCGTTCCAGGAATATTACAACGATAGTTTCCGGGGCATCGGGGTGGATAAGCTGTACGAGGCAGTGAGCCGCGATGTGGGCTTGCCCGACCGCCATGTCGCCGAAATCTGCGATACCGTCGAGCAATGGATGTTCGACCAATGGCAGGATGGCACCTATTCGGTGACGGAACTGGAGACCTTCCTCGATGATTTGATCGAGGATTTGGAGCGCCGCCTAGGGGCCATCCCCGCCCGCTTGGAAGCCATCAAGAAGAGCCTTTCCACCCTCAACGAGCGTATGGATGAGAATAGCTCCCGCTTCGCCAAGGTGGGGCTGCTGGGCAAGGCGATGGGACGGCCCGGCGATATCTTCAACGCCCAGGCCGATTTGCTGACCGAAGTCTATGAAAAGCGCACCTTGATCCAGGCCTGGACCTTCGCCGAGAAGTTGCTGCGCCGGGTTGTCGCCGAATTGCGCGACCGTTTGCGTCCCGGTTTGGCCGAATTCCGGGTCGGCTTGTCCCAGGTCAATGACTTTTTCCAACGCCGCCTCGGCCAGACTTGTCAGGATGATGCCGCCAGCAACGTCGAAACTGCCAATGTTGTGAAATTCTACGAACCCGCCGGGGTCCGGCGCTTCTGCCGCAGCTTGCTGGAACTGGAGCAGATGCAACGCAGTTGGGCTGGCGTCCTGCGGCGCAAGGCGGTCGATACCGCCGCCGAGAACAAGCAGCGCAAGAGCGGTCGGGAAAAAGGCTTCGCCATGATGGTCCAGCATTTCATCAAGGAAGCCGACGCCATGCGGGTGTTCGAGGACGTGGCGCGGCAGAACGCCGAACAGGCCCATGACGAGCGTACCGGACCCAACAACCGCCATTTCGGTGTCAACATCGTCACCAAGCTGGCCGAGCAATTCGCCGACCGGGAAAAGCTGCGCGATTACATCAAGACCTTGGTGCGTAGCTCCCTGACCTTCATGCAATGGCGTGGCGTGGAATTCGGCGGCGGGGTCGGTCCCAACTCCATGCTGGCGGTCAGCCTGCCGCGTTGCGACGAACGGGCATCGTTCCGCGAGGAACTCAAAGCCCTGTTCCGCGATAGTTTCGAGGGCAAGGTGGAAATCATCGACAGCGGTCGCCGCGGCAACGAAATCTGCCTGATCGCCTTCAAGTACGTGTTCCCCCTGCGCTATCTGGAGCCGGTGTGGCAGCTCAAAGAGCGCTATGACTACCGGCTTAATGTCGGTTCCCGCGAGCGGGCGCTGTTGGAAGTGCATATCGAGGACCATCAGCCCGCCTTGCCCGGTTTGTTCCGGCCCGCGCCGGGCGAGGCGGGTAAACGGGTGTTGCCCGCTTTGCAAATCGCCGCCGCGCTTGGGGTGTTTGAGCAAGCCTACAACGACGCCACCGGCCAGCAGGAACGCAAGCTCAAGCTGTTGGATGCCGATGGCCGTCCGCGCTTCTTCTATTACCCCGATGCCTTGCTGGGCTTGTTCGACGCGCCACCACGTCCCGCCACCGAAACCGCCGTCCTCAGCGCCTTGATCGAGCAACTGACCCAGGAGCAATCCGAGGCGGTGGAAAAACGGGTGAGGGATGCCTTGGCGGCGGAGCAATACCGCATCGCCACCGCCCGCGAGGAACTCAAGCAAAAGCTGCTGGCGCAATTGGAGAATGTCCAGCACAACCGCAACCACAATGAGCGCGACCCAATCTACCTCAAGATGGACGAAGCCTGCGGGGCGGCGATCCAGCGGGTGATGGCGCTGCGTTGAGCGGGGTGGGGCCATGGCGCTGAGGCAAGGCAGGTGCAGGAATTACGGGGTCTGCCATTTCGCCGACGACCGGCTGTTGCAGGCGGTGGAAGCGGGGGCCGAGTTCGTGTGCGGCAATCCCGAGTGCCGGTCGCCCCTGGCCGAAAGCACCGGCCAGGGTGGGCCACCGGACGGTGTCGTCCGGCGCAGACTGGTCCTGGGTGCGGGGCTGGTCTTGTTGGCCGGGCTGGGTAGCGGGTTGGGGTATTACCTGTCGCGTCCGGCGGCGGAGGGGATGGCCGCCGCCGGAGTATCCGGGTTCGCGGGTGGCGGCGGTACCGCGATGCGTAAGCCCATGGAGCAATGGATGAACGAATTCGCCGCCCCGCCCGCCCAAGCCCCCGAAACCCTGCCACCCGGCAAGCTGCGGCTGGCCTGGGGCGCGGTGGGCCGGATCAAGGCGCGGTCGCTCGATATTGATGCGCTCAAACAGGCCGGCCAGTTGGTTGGCAGCGAGTCCGGCCTGCTGAATCCCGTGGAGGGGGCCCGGCTGACTCCGGAGCAGCGGAGCTTGGTCGGCCAGGAAAACCAGGACCGGCGGACCTTGTTCGCTTTCGTGGCCGAGTATTCCAATCCCGCCACCGAGTACGAGCGGGTGGCGAACGAGTATGCGCGGAATCGCTGGCGGGAGTGGTCGCCGAAATAGCGGCGGATGCCGGTGTCCGCGTATATCGCATCTAATAACCGATAGCTCGGGGGAGTTATGGCTAAGAAGGCGGGGCGCTGTAAAAACTATGATGGCTGCGCCAAGGCCAAGCAACACACGGTCATCGACGCCGACGAATTCAATTTCGTCTGCCCGGAGTGCGGCTCTGGCCTATCAGATTATGTGCGTCCCAAATCTGCGGGACCGAACTGGCCGCTGCTGGGTTTGCTCGGGTTGGTTGCGGCCGGGGCGATCGGCGGTACGGGGTATTGGCTGCTGTCCGGCAAAGATAAGCCAGAAGCCGCGCCGGTGCCGACACCGATCATCGCCAAGCCCCCGCCTATAGCTCCCGCCCGTTGCGTGCCGCAACCCTTGCTCCTGCCCGGCAAGCGCAGCCTGTACGAGCGCATCCTGACCCGACCCGGCGCGGTCCTGACCACGCAACCGGGGAACGGGCAGGGCGAGGCCCAAGCGCCGCTGACCCGCTTCTATGTCTATCAACGGCAGTCGCTCGGCGGCGAGGAATGGTTGCAAGTCGGCGGTAGCGCCGAATGCAAGCCGGAGGGTTGGCTGCGCGGTGCTTCCGCCGTAGCTTGGAAGCAACAAATCACCGTGGTGTTCGACAACCCGGCGGGCCGCGAGCGGGTCTGGCTGTTCAAAGACGATACCGCTTTGGAAAGTATCGCCAAATCCACCGATCCGGCGGCGGACGTGGGTCAGCTACGGGTCGGCGACTCCCGGATCGTTTCCGCCGAACCCGAGAATTACATCGACTTTAATCAGAAGTTCTACCTGCTGCCGATCACCGATTCCAGGGAAATCCGCAACGGTGGCGGGAGGCCGATGCACTTGCTCAAAGTCCATGCTGTCACCCAGGCCGAGGGCGACGAAACACCTCCGCCACTGCCGGAAAAACCCAAGGCGGCGGTGGTGTTCGTGATCGATTCCACGATTTCGATGAAGCCCTACATCGACCGCACCAAGCAGGCGGTGAGGCAGATTTTCGACCAATTGCGCCATTCCCCCATGGGAGGCGAAATTCATTTCGGCTTGGTGGCGTTCCGTTCCAGCGTCAAGGCCGCGCCGGGTCTGGAATATGTCGATAAATTGGTGGTCGATCCCAACGCGCCCGATAACATCCGCACTTTCGAGGCCGGGATCGACAGCGTCGAAGAGGCCCACGTGTCCAGCGCGAAATTCGACGAGGACGCCTATGCCGGTATCGACCGGGCGCTCAAGTCCATCGATTGGCAGCCCTATCTCGCCAAATACGCCGTACTTATCACCGATGCCGGTGCCTTGGGTCCGGGCGACCGCGACGACAAGGGCCGACCCCTTTCGGCTACCGGCAAGACCGCCGAGGAAATCCGCGATAGCGCTTTGGACGACCGTGGCGTCACGCTCTACGCCATCCATCTCAAAACCTCACAGGGCAAGGAATATAACGACCACGCCAAGGCCGCCAACCAATACCGGCAATTGACCCGCAATGTGCAAACCGGGGAATCGCTGTACTACCCGGTCGAGAACGCCGGGGATATCGCCGATTTCGGGGCGTATATCGACTGTGTGGCGCGGTCGATGACTCACAATATCGATGCCGCCAGCCGACCAGGGCAGGGTGGGAAAGTCGATTGGGCCAAACTGTGCCCGCCGCTCCAAACCGGCAACACGGCTAGCAATCAACAACTCGACCGGATGCGCCGCCATGCCGAAGTGCTGGGCCATGCCTTGCGCCTGGAATATCTTGGCAAAGTAACCGCCGGAGGCGTGCCCGCCGACTTCGCCGGCTGGATGAACGACCGCGACCTCGTCGATCCGGTGCGGCCCAATGTCGAGGTCAAGGTCTTGTTGTCCCGCAACGAACTCAGCAACCTGGCCGATACCGTCAAGGCCATCCTCGACGCCGCCCGCGCCGGGCAGAAATCCTCCGGCGAGTTCTACAACAGCCTGCGTTCCTATATCGCCGCCCTGGGCCGCGATCCCACCCAGGCCCGCCACCAGGAAAAACTCAGCCTCGCCGAAATGGGCCTGTTGGGCGAATACCTGGATGGGCTTCCCTACCAGAGCCATGTGATGGGCATGACGCCGGAGCGCTGGGCCGGTCTCGGGCCGACTGAACAGGACGATTTCATCCGCGAGGTCGAGAACAAACTGGAGCGCTACCGCGAGTACGAGAGCGATAACCGTCGCTGGATTGCCTTGGGCGGGCCGGACTCTGCGGTGGAGGACGGCGATAAGGTCTATCCCGTGCCCTTGGACGCCTTGCCCTGAACCATGGTCATGGTCGCCGCGCCCCGCCTTGAATTCGAGTTGCGGCGCACCAGGGGCGTCGGCGACGAGGATTTCAGGGTAGGGACCGCCCGCGCCACGCTGGGCGCGGGGGAAATCCTGGCCCTGACCGGCCCCAGCGGCTGCGGCAAAAGCACGCTGTTGGAAATGCTCGGACTGGTGCTGGAACCCGGTCCCGGCAGCCATCTGGCATGGCGGGTGGACGCGGAACAGCCGCCGCTCGACATCCCCGCTTTATGGCGGCATGGGCGCGAAGACGCGCTCTGTGGGCTACGCGCCCACCGGCTCGGCTTCATCCTGCAAAGCGGCGGTTTGGTGCCATTCCTGGACGTGCGCGGCAATATCGGCCTGCCCCGGCGCTTGGTCGGCCTGTCGGAAGGTGGCCCGGAGGTGGACCGCCTGGTCGATACCCTCGATATCCGCCATCTACTGGCGAAGAAACCGGGCCAGCTTTCGGTGGGCGAACGCCAGCGGGTCGCCATCGCCCGCGCCCTGGCCCATGCTCCGCCCTTGCTGCTGGCTGACGAACCCACGGCCGCGCTGGACCCGGCCCGCGCCGAAGCCGTCCTGGGTTTGTTGGTGGGTTTGGTACGTGACGGGCGTGGCATGGCGGTCATCGTCACCCACGACCGCGATTTGATCCAGCGCTTGGGCCTGCGGGAAATGCGGGCCTGGGTCGATGCCGGAGGCCGGTTGGCGAGGTTCGACCATGCGGTCTGAGAGCGCCCCGGTCCATCCGAATCCCGCGCCGCAGTCGCGCAGGGGTTTGGCTTTGCGCTTGGGGTTCCAGGATTTGCGCCACGATTGGCGGGTGTCGGCGGCCCTGGCCTTGTCCATCGTCAGCGTGCTGGCCCCGCTGTTGTTGTTGCTGGGACTCAAGGCCGGGGTGCTGTACACCTTGCGCGAAATCCTGCTCAAAGACCCGCGCAACCTCGAAGTCCTGATTTTCGAGAACACCCGTTTATCCCCGGCTTGGTTCGAGCAACTCCGCGCCGATACCGAACAGGTCCGCTTCGTCATTCCCGGCACCCGTACCCTGAGCGCCGTGGTCGATCTGGAAAACCAGGACGGCCTGCAACTCCGGCAGGTGGATATCGTGCCCACGGCGGTGGGCGATCCCTTGTTGCCGCCGGGACTGGTCCCGCCCGACCGGATCGATTCCGTCCTGCTGACCCATCCCGCCGCCGCCCAACTGGCCGTGTCGCCCGGCGAGCGCATCAAAGTTTGGATCACGCGCACCCTGGACGGCATCGACCAGCGCGAAGCCCTGGCATTGACGGTCGCGGGCATCGTGCCGGAAGCATCGTTGGCCCGGCCCGCGTTGTTCACCCGCTTGGAATTCCTGGAAGCCGTCGAGGATTACAAGGAGGGCTATGCCGCGCCCGCCTTGCTATTCGGGCGGGAAGCGCTTCCCGAGGCGGGAGCGCCACCGTCCGCCGTTTGCGGCAGTGCTTGGGGCGGACCGCTACCGTCCTGGCTGCTCTGGCCCGATGCGCCCGATGACCTGTTCCCGACGGGTGCGGAGTTCACGCTGTTTCCTTTGGTCCAGCCCGCCACCGCTGCTCCGGCCCGCACCGCTTCTTCCTTGCTGGCGGGCAAACACCGTGCCGGCCCGCGCACCACCTATGCCAAGGCCCGGCTTTATGCCCACCGGCCCGAGGATGTGATTCCGCTGGCCGACCGCCTCCGGGCTTCCGGGCTGGAAACCCGCACCCGCATGGACGACCTCACCCGTCTGCAAGCCACCGACCGGCTGCTGGGCTGGGTCTTGGCCTGGATCGGCACGATAGCCTTGGTGGGGGGGGGCTGCGCCTTCGGCGGCGCCAGTTGGATCACCCTCGAACGCAAGCGCGGCAGTTTGGCTTTGCTGCGCTTGATGGGTCTCGCGGGCTGCGAAATCCTGGCTTTCTGCCTGTATCAAGCTTTGCTCCTGGGTGGCGCGGCCTTCGTCATCGCCGGGGCGCTGTACGCGGCGGGAGCCATGGCGCTCAACCACTACGGTGCGGGGGTGTTCGCCGAATTATTGGGTTACGGCGGCGTGGCCGGGGCGCTTTGCCGCCTGGAAGTCGGGGACGCGCTGACCGCCGCCGCCGGCACCTTGGGTTTTACCTTGTTGGCTTCGTTACTGGGGGTTTTCCATGCGCAATCGATCCAGCCGGCGGAATGCCTGCGTGAGAATGGCTGATTGGGGACTGGGCTTGCTGTTGTGGCTGGCCGGGGGGCTGGCGTTGGGGGCCGATGGGCTGGACGCCTTGAACGATCCGGCTAAACCCTTGCCGGACGATGTGGCCTTGCCCATGCCTTGCGGCGGCAAGATGGTGTTCCGACGGGTCGAAACCGCGGGCGGCGGTGCCTTGGGCGAGCAAAAGCTGCGGTTGGGCGAGGAAAACCCCGGCGCGGTACTCGGTCCCAAGGAAGGCGCGGTGGATGCCTATTTGGCGGGGGCCTTCCCCATCGCGGGCAATGCGGCCCGGCGCTATTTCCTATTGGGCAAATACGAGGTGACCCAGCGCCAATACGAGGCGGTCCGGCGCTCCCTCGCCCATAAGGACGGGCCGCTGGATTGCCAAGGCTTGCCCGAGGAGAACTTTCCCAAGGCCGGTCTGAGCTGGTTCGACGCGGTGGCTTTCGCCGATGGTTATACCCAATGGCTGCTGGCCAACGCCCAGGACCAAGTGCCCAAGGATGGCAAATCGCTGGGTTTCGTCCGCTTGCCGACCGAGGTGGAATGGGAATTCGCGGCGCGGGGTGGCAATGCCGTGAACGAGGCCGATTTCCGCGGTCCCAATTTCATCAAGGATGGCGAGTTATACCGCTATGTCCAGCACCAGGGCACGGAATCCGCCAATGGCAAGGTCCAGTACATCGGACTGCTGGGTCCGAATCCGTTGGGGCTGTACGATATTCTGGGCAATGTCGATGAAATGGCCTTCGACCTGTTTCATCTGACCAAGCATTCCCATTGGCATGGGCGGGCCGGGGGTTTCGTGGTGCGCGGCGGCAATTTCGACACCGCCGCCGGGGATATCCGTTCCTCCCTGCGCCGCGAAGAACCTTACTACACCGACAAGCAACCGCGCCGGGCCGAGACCACCGGCTTCCGCGTCGCCGTGGCCGGGCCGGTCATCAGCGAACAGAACCTCCGCGCCATCGAGGCCGAGTGGGCGAACCTCAAGGACGAAGCGGCTCCGTCGCGGGCGGCACAGCCGCAGCCACAACCGGCACCGCCAACCCCCACCCCGGACCCGCGTCTCGCCCAGCGGCTCGGGCAAGCGGAAGCGGCGCTCCAGCACTGCCAGGCGGCCCAGGCTGCGGTGGTGCCGATTGGTCCGGCTCCGGTCCAGTCTGGCGCGGTGGTGAGTGCTTGTCCCGATCCTCTGGGCAAGCTGTCTAATGAATCACGCAGCGACCTGCTGGCCGATATCAGCGATTTGGCGAGCCAAGCTAACCATCCGCTACTGCGTAGGCGTTTGAACCATGTTTGGGGTGAAACCGCCCGTGTGATCGAATTCCAAAACGAAGACCGCAGGCGTGCCGCCAGGGAAGCGCTACGCACTGCCGCGATGATCTGTCAAAAACTCCGCGACGATGAGTACAATGTCATCGAACCTTGGGAAAATCGGAAGAAAGCCCATTGCCTAAGGGATACCAAAGGGCAGGATTGCCTTAACGATGAAACAAGAATTCTCAAGCTCAAGGATCGGGTCGCCAATAATCTCGGCTTCTACGCCGATGCGGTGTTGGAACTGGCCCGGAGCTACCCCATGGACATCCTGACCGCCGAGAAAGACCTGCTCCTGACCCGGATCGAGCAGCGCAGATACCAGGATTTCATGCCCTTCGTGAAGCTGCTGTACGGACACGCCCAGCGCTACGCCGCCGATGGCAAGCAAAACCGGGAGGCTTGGTATCGGGATTGCGCGGCGGTCCGTTTGGAATGAACTACCTAAAAAGGGGGAAAACGATGAATCAACCCAGATCGACCATCAACACCCTGGCCGTCGCCCTGGCGACCTTGGCCCTGTCCGCCTGCGCCTCCGTGCCGCGTAGCCCATCCGAACAGCGCTTGGAGACGCAAAGCGAATGGTTCAGCAGTTCCCACCTCCAGGGCTGCCTGCTGGGTGCGGCGTTGGGGGGTGGCATCTGCGCCGCCGCTGGGGGCAGCACCGGAACCTGCGTGGCCTCGGCCCTGGCCGGGTGCGGCCTCGGCTTGACCGCCGCGGAATACATGGCCCAGAAGCGCCAGCAATACGCCAACCAAGAGCAATTCCTGCAATCGGTTATCACCGATGTACGCCAAGACAATCAGCGGGTATCTTCCTATGTCGCTACTCAACAGCAGGTCGTCAATGAAAACTTGGCGAAGCTCGCCCAGCTTGAACAGGACTACGCCCAGCACAAAATCAGCCTAGACGAAGCCAAGAAGCGCAAAGCCGCTCTGCGCAAAACCCAGGCGTTGCTGGAGAAGAAGCTGGACGATTTGCGGCATGTCGATAAGCAATGGCAGGACCGTTATGCCGTGGCGACCGACCCGCGCATCGGCCAGGAGGTGCAATCCCTGCAACAACAGGTGAACGCGGCGGATCAAGAGGTCCGGGGGTTCACGCAAAAACTCGATGTGTCCACCGTCAGTGGTTAAACCCATGCATTACCAATATTTAGCGGGCTTGATATTGGTGGCGGGCCTGTCCGGTTGCGCCACCACCCGTGATTGCGATCCGCGTTACGATCCTGGATTTTTCGGCAGTGTCAACTGCCATGCCAGCGATGCCTATCAAGGCCGGATCGACGAAGGCAAGAAAATATTGGCGAACGAGCAGGAGCTTAAACAACAATTGGCCCAACAATCCGCCGAGGTGGAACAGGCCAAGCAGGATACCGAAACCGCTCTGGCGCAAGCACAGGCCGATTTAGATGGCATGGAAAAGGAATTGGGTGATATCGGTGGGGCCTTGAAACAAGCAGGTAAGGCCAATGCCCGCCTAAACCGGCGAATAGGTCAATACCAAACAGATATTAAAGCGATGAAAGCCAAGGTTAAAAAAGGTAATCCGCAAATCGCCGAACGGGATAGGTTGAAGCGCGAGCTAGCGGCATTGCAGGCGGCGATACCCCGATAAATCGGAGTAGTAAGCTAAGCCCGGTCTGGCGGGGTTATGTCGAAAATTGCGAAAGGTGGGCTTATGACGCAGAAAACAGGGCGGTGCAAAAACTACGGCGTCTGCGCCAACGCGGATAGCCGCAAATTATTGCAGGCCGATGATACCAATTTCATCTGCCCGGAATGCGGAAAAACATTGGTGTTGGTCGCCGATCCCGGCAAAGCCGGGGACGGGCAGGGGTATTGGATCATCGGCGGCGTGGCGGTGGCGGTTTTGGCCATCGCCGTGGGTGTGGGGTATTTATTACTTTCTCCCGGTAGGCAAGAGCCGATTGTGCCGGCTCCGGTATCTACGCCAACGCCGGAAAAGCGGGTGGTGGAAGTGCGACCCGAGTCATCGCCGCGATTGGAACCGGACGCAAAGTTAGAGCCAGCTTCGGAGCGAGGCAATTCTATTTGGGAACCTAAGCCTGAGTCCGAGTGGAGGGAAGATTTTCCATCCGTTAAGCGCCGTTAAGGCTCATTGAAATAAATCTAGCTTGGAGATAGGCCATGCTGCGTTCGGTAATTTTCTTTGTTAGACCCATATCGCAATTCTTGGTATTCACTTTGTTGATTTTTCAGTACGCGGTTGTGGACTCTGCTTACGCTGTGGTGATACCTACCGATCCTGAAATTGCCAAGTTTAAGGCTGCATATGGGCGGCTAACTAAACCTGAGCATGTTTCTAGAATTAAAGCGCTGATTGAGTCTGGTGGCGTTCAATATGAGGGATATAGGCTTATTAGTAAATTGAAAGGTACTGATCAAAGTGAGGTGATTAAACAGGAAAATGAAGATATATTAGAATATATAGAATTTATAGCGAAGTATTCTAATCCACCCAGTGATGTGGCTGATGTAGCTAGGAATGTAATAAAGGCATGGGGGATGGAGGAACCATCCGGGACTGTGAAGAATCCAGATTTATTTGCTGTTATTGAAGTAGGTGGTAAAGGAGTCAAGGGGTTGCTTGTCAATTTCAATGAAATAGATAAGAGTGAGCAATGCCAGAGAAGTGAAGTCGATATGGTAGGCTGCTTGTTCAATCGGGATACTATGATAGAACCGTACAATGTCAATGCGATTGATAAGACAGCCTTCGATGAAGTCGCGCGGAGCGTCCGTGAAATGATCGAAGCCATGATTAGCGCTAAGGCGCGAGCGGTAGATATTAATAATATTTATATCGTGGGCAGCAGCAGTGTTGGAAAAATGCCTGAAGAAGATAAGGCTGATTTGAAAAAAAGAATAGAAAAAGAAATAGGTTGGGCAAGAAAAATGGAATTTATAAAATCTAATGATGAGGCTAGATTAAATGCTGAGGGTATATTGAATATTATTATACCAAATGGTGTTGGTGGTAGAAATAGGGCGGACAAAAAGAAAAAAGTGATAGTTCTGGATGTTGGCAGCGGAGGCATCGTTGGGTCTTATTACCTAGCTAGCGAACAGGATAGGATCGAGACATTTTCATATCCTTTGGGCGTTAAGCGATACGCTGAGTTCGTTGAAAACAGCCTTCAGCAAAGCAATGGTGATCCTAATGGCGGTTCGATGAAAAACGACGCTGATTTTCAGGTAAGATCAAATCAAATTATGGAGACGAAGCTGGAGCCGGAGTTTGCTGAGATTGCGGAGCGGAAGCCGGGAATGAAAAGCCGTAGTAGAGTTTATCTGATTGGGGGGATCAATTGGGCGCTCACGAATTTCATGCATTCGGGGGATAGGCGTCGATTCCCTGAGATAAATCCTATAAATATCAAGAAGCTAAGGAAGCTGGCTGTGGATGGTGAGATGGATATTATATGTAGAGACACCAGCAATCTCGAGATAAAAAAGAGTTGCGATACTTTCACAACAAGGCAAGTTATTGCAGGAATGGATATATTAAGGGCCTTTGCCAAGGTGATGGATTTTGAAAAGAAGGATAAAATATTTTTTATTCGGGATGCCTTATTGGTTTGGTCTTTAGGGTATCTTAAAGAAAAATGTATGATGGATGATAAGTGTTAGTTTGGTTTTTTATCTTATTAATTAGCATGATAAAACTAGGGGAGTTATGAAATGAAAAGGTTGGAATATAATAGATATTTATTAAGGCTGGCCTGCTTGTCATTATTTTTCACCAACGCCGGATGCAGTGGAATCGGACCTCAAACCGCCTCCGTGCAATCCAGCCAATGGATCGCCTGCTTCTCCACCGAAAAATTAAAAATCGAAAAACCACCGACCTGTGAACTATCAGCGGTGGCGAAAGCCGAAAAAACCCTGGTTTTTGCCAATGATAAAGCCATCCCCGACGGTTCGCCGGTATTCGCTATAGGATGGACCGATGGGAGCAGGATGGATAGTTCGCCGGATTACTTCAAAATCCCGGATGCCTATATCAAGTCCAGCAAATACGAAGGCATGGCCACCACCCCCGACAGGGCATGGGTGATCGCCACCACGGCTTTCGACCGTTTTGATCCAAACAAGCCGGACTGGAACGCTTATAACCGGATTTTGGCTTGGCCCTCGGATCATCACGATCAACCCCAAGTGCTGATTGGGAAGACGGAACAGGATATCGACCAATTCCGCGAGCAAATCGAAAAAACGGTGGCAGAGGACGGCAAGAAGCCGGGGTATTTCAAGATCGAAGGGATTGCCGCCATCCCGGCCAAGTCACCTCAGGATAATACCGGTCGCTTGTTATTCGGGATTCGCGAGTTGGGCGAGAGCTACGATAAATTTAACTATGCCAGAAAATTGGTGGAGGTGGGATATACCATCGCCAACAATCAGATAAGCTTGGGGAGCGACTATAAACTCAAATATCAATTCGATGTGTCGCCGGAAGATCAAGCAGCGGGTGTGCCGCAAGCGGTTGGACTTTCCAGCGTCGAGTACGACCCGGCCAATAAAAGACTTTATTTGTTGACTAGTTTCGAGCAAGGCGAAGAACCTTCCAAGAAACTGGGCGCTTACCTCTGGGTTTTGGATGAAAAAGCTTTGGAAAGCGAACCGGGGCAGCAGGCCCATCCAGTTTTGATTAAAGACGCGATTACCGGCAAACCGGTAAAGTTCGCCCATAAGGCCGAAGGTCTCGCGGTTTTGGGCGGTGACAGGATCGTGGTCATATTCGACGATGACCGTGTCACGAAATTCGATGGCGAGCCGGACCGGAAATTAAACGAATCCCTGTACCAAGTGATTCAATTGCAATGAGTTGACAGGCTTGCTGACACACTCCACAAGGATGTGGATCGATTCCCACCGGCCTGTGCCTATCTGATGTTAATCTGCTCACACCTTTCCGCCCCATGGCCTTCGCCAAACCTGCTCCATCCAAAACGCCTCCATTTTGTTTTGCCAGGCTTTCCGGTAATGTGAGCCGTTCCATCAACCTTTCCCGATGCTGCGCTGGTTATTGCCAGGAACGTCCGCCATAGCCCGCGTCGATGCGGAATTCTTTGCGCGAGTCCTCATGGCACCTCAATATCGATGTATCCGTTACGGAACCTGTGGTCTGGCCGACCAGCGGGTAGTAATTGCTTCCGATACCGGCGATCCTCCCATCTGCCCGGAATGCGGCGCTTCGCTCAAGCCGGAAACGGTCGAATTCCCCCGACATCCAGCTACCTGGCTGCCCTTGGGAGCCTGGGCCGTCCTACTGGTGGTGGTTTTGGGTGGATTGGTTTGGACCACTTGGGTACCAAAACCGGAACCGTCCATGGTGTATGGGCAAGGATTGTCCGCCACTGGAAGTGGGGTTTATGGTGGGAGTGGTCTGGGATATGTAAATGGAGCAGAGAAACCCGATAGTAACCGGAAATTCAATCCCGACCTGTCCGGTTTGATCGAGGTGGCCGGGCCGGAGGTCAGGGCATGGGTGGCCAATTTAGGTAAAGCTTGTTTGAATAGCCAAGCCGCGATAGGTGCCTGTTTTACCCAATTACCATCGGTGACAATGGGTGCCGCCCCAGACCGGGGGTTGCGGGAGGTTTTGATAGCGGTGGATACGTTACGGGATCGCTTGGGTACCGGATATTCGGTCGGACCGGAACAAATCCAGGTGGTAGGCCATGAAGGTCTAGGGGCTACGGAAGAAGGTGCTAGGTTGAAGGCCGGTTTGGAATCCGAATCTGGCGGAGCGGTGAAAATGGATTTCATCGACCGCCAAGAGGTGGCGGCTTTGGCGTTTGCGGCAGCTCTGGAGTTATTTCCTTTGCCCCATTATAAACCCGAAGATATTGTTTTTCTGGAGGTGGGTAAGAGTGCTTCGTTCGGTGCTTATCGGGCAGCGGGCGAATCCGAGCCTAGGACAACCACGTTCGATCTGGAATGGGGTTTTAAGAATTATGCCGACGAGGTGGCTTATCGGGGTTTTGTGGAGGGTTTCGCCCAGGCTTCCAAGCGGTTGGAAAACGATTTCCTAATGCCGATCGTCCGGGAAATGGTGGAGCGGAAACCCGGTATCATCCATCGCCGTGCCATGTATTTGGCGGGGCAGGGTGTTTGGGCTGCGGCGATGCTGCTCCATGCCACGCCGGAAATGGGCAAGATCGGTCCACGGGATTTGGAAAAAGCGCGGCGGCGTTTGGCCGAACCGGGGGTATGGCGGGAGGTTTGCGCCGACAGCCAATATCGTTTCGATGCTTACGCGCAAAGCCTTTGCCAAACCTTGAGCCAGGACGAGGTCTTGGCCGGGATCGATTTGCTGCGGGCTTTCGCCGAAGAAATGAAGTTCGGGAGCAAGGAAGTCTATGTGCTGCGCGATACCGCCTATCTCTGGCCCTTGGGCTATTTGAAAGCGAGGTATGGACTTGCGAAAACGGGCGGTGCCGATAATTTGACCCGGCATGATTAATCCGCCTGTTTTCCCGATGCGAACCCAACCCCCAATCTTCGCCTATCTCCTCCCCCTTTGGCTGATCCTTTTCACCTTGCTGCCGCTGCTGATGGTGGTCGCCGTCAGCTTGATGCGCCGCGACGAATCCGGCTTGATCGCGCCGGTTTTCACCCTCGCCAATTATGCCCGGTTGCTCAATCCGCTCTATCTCAAGGTGTTCGGCCATTCACTGGCGCTGGCGGCGGTGGCGACGACCTTGTGCTTGATTGTCGGTTATCCCTTCGCCTATCTGTTGTCGCGGGTGCGGGCGGGTTGGCGGCCCGTGCTGTTGACGTGGGTGATCGTACCATTCTGGACCAATTCGCTGGCGCGGGTCTATGCCATGCGTGGGATGCTCGCCGCCCAGGGGCCGGTGAATACCGGGCTATTGGCGCTGGGCTGGATCGATGAGCCTATCCGCCTGCTCTATACCGGCCCGGCGGTCGCCATCGGCCTCGTCTACGTCCTGCTGCCGTTCATGGTCCTGCCCTTGTATTCGAGCTTCGAGAAACTCGACCGCCGCCTGATCGAAGCGGCCCGCGACTTGGGCGCGGGTCGCTTCGCCACCTTTTGGCGGGTGATCGTGCCCTTGACCGCGCCGGGCATCGCGGCGGGGAGCCTTTTGGTGTTTCTGCCCGCGCTGGGGATGTTCTATGTCACCGATGTGCTGGGCGGGGCGCGGGGGTTGTTGGTCGGCAATTTCCTCAAGGACCAATTCCTCGACGCCCGCGATTGGCCGTTCGGGGCCGCCGCCAGCGTTTTGGTGATCGCGCTGTTGTTCGTGTTCTTGGCTTTGTATGGCCGGGTCCGGCGTGGGATCGGCCATGGCTAGGGCTTATCTGGCACTGGTCTATGGCTTTTTGTACCTGCCGATGGCTTTGCTGGTGGCGTATTCCTTCAATCCCTCCAAGTACGCCACCCGCTGGGAAGGTTGGACCTTGGATTGGTACCGCAACCTGGCGCTGGACGATGGCCTCAAGCAAGCCGCGCTGCATTCGCTGACCGTGGCCGGCTGGGCCGCGAGTCTGGGTACCGTGGTCGGCAGTTTGGGCGCGGTGGGCCTGTACCGCTACCGCTTCCGGGGGCGGGCGCTGGCCCAGGGTTTGTTGCTGGTGGGCATGATGTCGCCGGATATCGTGGTGGGGGTGTCGCTGCTGGTGTTGTTCATCGCTTTGCGGGTGGAACTGGGATTCTGGACCTTGTTGCTGGCTCATACCGGCTTTTGCCTGCCTTTCGTCGTGGTCACGGTGCTGTCGCGCTTGCAAGGCTTCGACCGGGGTTTGATCGAAGCGGCCCAGGATTTGGGCGCGGGCGAAACGGCGGCGCTGGCGCGGGTGGTCCTGCCCTTGTGCCTTCCGGCCATCGCGGCGGGGTGGCTGTTGAGTTTCACCTTGTCGCTGGACGATGTGGTGGTGAGCTTTTTCGTGACCGGGCCGGAGTTCGAGGTGTTGCCCTTGCGGATTTATTCCATGGTGCGGCTGGGTGTGAAGCCGGAGGTGAACGCGCTGGCGAGTTTGTTGTTCGCGCTGTCCTTGCTGTTGGTGTCCCTGTCCCAATGCTTGTTGCGCCGGGGGCCGCGATGAGGCTGTGGCTGGCGCTGTGGTTGGGTGGGTTCGCCGCCGCCGCGCGGGCCGAGGCGCCAGAACTGCGGGTTTTCAATTGGTCGGATTATCTGCCGGACGAGGTGGTCGAGCGCTTCACAGCGGAAACCGGCATCGCGGTCACGGTGTCCACCTACGACAGCAACGAGGCCATGTTCGCCAAGCTCAAGCTGCTGGACGGCAAGGGCTACGATCTGGCGGTGCCCTCGACCTATTTCGTGGACAAACTGCGGGCGGCGGGTTTGTTGCGGCCTTTGGAGCGGGTCAAGCTGCCGGGGTTCGTCCACCTCGATCCGCGCCATCTCAATCAAGCCTTCGATCCGGGCAATGCCTACAGCCTGCCGTATCTGTGGGGCACGACCGGGATCGCGGTCGATGCCCGCAAGATCGATCCGGCTTCGGTGGACGGCTGGGCCGACCTGTGGCATCCAAGGTTCAAAGGCGCGTTGTTGCTGCCCAACGATATGCGCGAGGTGTTCGGTTTGGCCTTGCGGACCTTGGGCCTGTCGGGCAATACCACCGAGCCGCGCCAGATCGAGGCGGCTTACACCGAACTCCGGGGTTTGATGCCGAATATCCGGCTGTTCAACTCGGACTCGCCCCTGGTGCTGCTGGTTACGGGCGAGATCGATATCGGCGTGGTGTGGAATGGCAACGCCTACCACGCCCGCCGGGAAAACCCCGATATCCGCTATATCTACCCGAAAGAAGGCTGCATCCTGTGGATGGACAATTGGGTGATCCCCAAGGGCGCGGAACATCCCGACAACGCCCACCGCCTGCTGGATTTCCTGCTCAGGCCCGAAATCGCGGCCCTCGTCACCGAGAAGATTGGTTATGCCTCGCCCAACGCCGAGGCCGTCCGGCGGCTCAAACCGGAACTGCGCGACGATCCGACCGTGTATCCTGGCGAGGCGGTCTTGCGGAAAGGCGAGTACCAGACCGATATCGGCGACGCGGTCACGCTGTATACCGATTATTGGGAGCGGCTGAAGGCGGGCGAATAGGGCCGGTCAACGGCTGCGGCGCAGGGCGGGGCTGTATTCCGGCACGGCGGATTGGAGTTGGTCGGGACCGGATTCGTTGAAGATATAGCGGTGGTGGATGCGCCCATCGGGACCGCGCCCGATATGCAGGACCGGGTTGCTCTTGGGCCGGGGCGCGGGGTCGGCAAGGTCCGCCGCCCTGGCTTGCTTGAGGGCGTCGAGCTTGCCCGGTTCCTGGAGCTTGCGTTCTTGTTGCCGCAACAGCAGCCAGCGCCTGAGTTCCTGGAGGCGCTTTTGTTCGTCCTCGCTGAATACCGGGCTGGCTTGGTCGGGCGCTTTGGGGGCCTGGATTTCCGGAGCCAGGTCGCCTGGGTCGCTATCGCCGGCCAAGGCCCGCCCCGCCAAGGCCAGCCACCACATCCCCACCCCTATGCCCCGCCGTTTGCTCACAATATCGATCCGGTCGCGCTGAAACCAAGCATGATTGTAGAACGGATGGCGGTCCGGGGCGCGTTAATTTTCCAGGCCGCGTTGTTTTTAGCCGGTTCCCCGCCGGTATCTCACGTCCCGGAGCCGGCGCTATCCCTGAACGGCAAATTTTGGGGCGGTGCTTGCAAAATTTGGCGCGACCTTCAAAATCTGGTGCATAAGAGCCGGTTCCGGGAGGTACTATGGTTTATTTCACCAGTATGCCCGGTAACCTGCTTTTATGTCCTAAATAATTGATTTAATTGAAGAGGCTGTGCCGTGCATATGATGAGAAAAATCTTGTGGGTAGGGGTTTCGATGGCCACTTTCGCGTTCAGTGGTGGGGCCATGGCGGCGGCCAAGGCCTCGAAATTGGGCGACACGACTTGGAATTTGACCGGTGCCTATAACGTGAGCTATGCCTTTTCTTGCAAGGTGGGCGGACAGGGGGCCGGTCGGAAGAAGGTCAAGCTGCCAGGCCAGGCCAATCTCGGCCTCAGTGTCCAGTTCAACCCGGACAAGACCTTCACCATTACCGGCGACACGTTGGGCTTGGGTGTTTTCGCCGGCGACTGGAAAGGCAAGGGCCGCAATTTGAGCTTCATGGTTGACGACCAGAACGATTCGTATATTTTCCAGCAATCCAAGGTGTTCCAGGATGAAACCAAGCAATTGAGTGGCAGCGGCTCGGCGGGAGGCGCGTCCTACAACTATAAGTTCAGCCCGGTCAAATACGCTTTTGTCGGCAGTCTCAATCCCAAGGGGAACACCCTGAAGCTCAGGGAATCCGCGACCTTCAAGGTGACCGCGTCGGCTTCCTACGCGGGACATAGCAATACCTGTTCATATCACTGGACCGTCGCACGGGAATACTCCGGCGGCCAAGCCCAATAACCCCAGGCGTTTTCCGGTCCATGCCACGCCCGTCTCCCGAGACGGGCGTTTTTGTGTGTGGCGGGCGCGGCGCGATGAGCGCTACACCTCGGCCAGATTGCCCTTGGCCTCCAGCCAGGCTTTGCGGTCCGGGGCGCGTTTTTTCGCCAGCAGCATGTCGAGGCGCTCGTCGGTGGTCTCCTGTTCCGCCAGTTCCTCCAAGGTGAGTTGCACCAGGCGGCGGGTATCGGGGTTCATGGTGGTTTCCCGCAGTTGCGAGGGGTTCATCTCGCCCAGGCCCTTGAAGCGCTGCACATTGATCTTGCCCTTGATCTTCTCGGCCTCGATGCGGTCGAGGACGCCCTTTTTCTCCGATTCGTCCAGGGCGTAATAGACCTGCTTGCCCACGTCGATGCGGTACAGGGGCGGCATCGCCACGAACACATGGCCTGCCGCCACCAAGGGCCGGAAATGCCGCACGAACAAGGCGCATAACAGCGTGGCGATATGGTTGCCGTCGGAATCGGCGTCGGCCAGGATGCAGACCTTGCCATAGCGCAGCCCGGTCAGGTCGGCGCAACCCGGCTCCACCCCGATGGCGACACTGATATCGTGGACTTCCTGCGAGGCCAGCACCGCGCCCGGCTCGACTTCCCAGGTGTTCAGGATTTTGCCGCGCAAGGGCATGATGGCTTGGTATTCCTTGTCGCGGGCTTGTTTGGCCGAACCCCCGGCGGAATCGCCTTCCACCAGGAACAACTCGGACAGGTTGATATCCTGCCCCGAACAATCGGCCAGTTTGCCGGGCAGGGCCGGTCCCGCCGTGACTTTCTTGCGGGTGACTTGGCGGCTGGCTTTCAGCCGCTTCTGGGCGCTTTCGATCACCAATTCGGCGATACGCTCGCCCACCGCCGGGTGTTGGTTCAACCACAGGCTGAAGGCGTCCTTGACCACGCCGGAAACGAAGGCGGCGCATTCCCTGGAACTCAGGCGCTCTTTGGTCTGCCCGGAAAACTGCGGTTCTTGCAACTTGACCGACAGCACGTAATGGCAGCGTTCCCACACATCTTCCGGGGCGATCTTCACCCCGCGCGGCAGCAGGTTGCGGAATTCACAGAACTCCCGCACGGCTTCGGTCAGGCCGGTGCGGAGGCCGTTGACATGGGTGCCGCCCTGCGGGGTGGGCACCAGGTTGACATAGCTTTCGGCCACGATGTCCCCGTCCACCGTCCAGGCCACGGCCCAATCCGCCGCTTCCTGGCGGCTTTCCAGGCTGCCGACGAAGGGCTCTTCCGGCACGCATTCCCTGGCCCCGATCCGGTCCAGCAGGTATTGGGGCAGGCCGTTTTGGTAGTGCCAGGTTTCGGTTTCCTGGGTGGCTTCGTCGCTGAGGCTGATTTTCAAGCCGGGGCAGAGTACGGCCTTGGCCCGCAGCAAGGCTTTGAGCCGGGGCGCGGCCACCTTGGGCGTGTCGAAATAATGGGCTTCCGGCCAAAACCTGACCGTGGTGCCGGTCTCCCGTTTGGGGGCGTCGCCGATGATGCGGAGGTCTTGGGTTTTTTCGCCGCGGGCGAAGGCCATGGCGGATACCTTGCCGCCCCGGCGGACTTCGACTTCCAGCTTGTCGGAGAGCGCGTTCACCACCGACACCCCGACGCCGTGCAGGCCGCCGGAGAAGCGGTAGTTCTTGTTGGAGAATTTGCCGCCCGCGTGCAGCTTGGTCAGGATGACCTCGACCCCGGACACGCCGAGTTCGGGATGGATATCGACCGGCATGCCGCGGCCATCGTCGCGGACTTCGATGCCACCGTCGGCCATGAGCCGCACGTCGATGGTCTTGGCGAAACCGGCCAGGGCTTCGTCGACGCTGTTATCGACGACTTCTTGGACCAGATGGTTGGGGCGGGCGGTGTCGGTGTACATGCCGGGGCGTTTCCGCACCGGGTCGAGGCCGGAAAGGACTTCGATGGAAGAGGCGTCGTAGTTGTCGTTCATGGTGTCAAGGATGGATCGACGGGCTGGGAAGTCCCGTCCGTAGCGCTCAATGCGGTGGCTGTGTAGAAAATCGGCCCGATGGGACCGGGGGCTTGTTTTTCCAGTGTACCGCAACTCATCGGCGGATGGTCCCGGAGCCCTTTTGACAATCCGCCCCGTGCGGGGCGGACTATGCTTGTGGAAGGTTTCAAGCCCCGCGCCGGGCCAGCACATCCACCTGGTGGACGATCAGGCCCAGCCTGCGGCGGTCGATTTCCTGGCGGCGGTCGCGGTGCCAGGCGTCGAGCGCGCGGGGTCCGATCCCGCCGGAGCGGTCCGCTTCGTCGCGGATGTGGGCGAGAACGGCGTCCAGGCAAAGATCGTCCTGGTCGCGGTAGGCGCGGCGTAGTGGGGTCAGGTTCCAATCGGAGGCCCCTTGGGCCAGGATGTCCAGTTGGCTTTCGAGCAGCGCCCCGTGTAGCCACCCCCCCGGTTTCGCAGCCTCGGCGGGTTGGTCCCGCATCCGCCGGGTCTCCATCGCGGAGTCGTAGGTCGCGAGGATGCGCTGTTCCAGGTCGGCGTCGCGGTAGGCCGGGAACACGGTGGTGCCGGTGTCGTAGTTGAGGGCGGCATAGAACACGCCCTGGGGCTTGAGCCAGGAGGCGATGCGATCGGCCATGGCCTGGGTCGGCAGCAGGTCCGTCACATGGTGGGCGACCACCACGTCGAATTGGCGGGTGGGTTCTTGGCGGTTGAAGTCCTCGGGACCGGCGGCCACGAACTCGATGCTGATCGAGCGTCCGCCGCGCCGGGCCTGGATGTGGTCCGGTCCGGGCGTCGCCACCTCGAAATCCCGCGCCCTGAGCAGGACCGCGAGGCGCCGGAGCGCTAGCTCCAGCAGGTCGCGGTCCGGGTCCACGGCGGTGATGGCGAGGTCGGCCTTGAGGTCGGCGTTGAGGAGCCGCCATAGCGACGCGCCCGCCCCCGCCCCGAGGTCGAGGCAGGACAGCCATTCCCGCCCGCGCAGGGCGTGCTGGAAGGCGGTGCGGACTTGGGGGTTGAGGCTGCGTTCGTCTAGTGCGGATTTGATATCGGGATAGTCACGGAATGAGATGCTCATGTTGGGCGTCGGATATCTGAATGGGCGGTATCGTGCCGTGCGGTGTCCGGGGACTCCGCGCGGCCCCATCGTTGTGCTTCCGTTAACTATGAATTGAACCGCGGGCGGTTTTCTTGTATGTTCCCGCGATTTACTTACATAAAAGAGGTTGTTATGCGTGTCGGCGATTTAATGCACACCAAGGTGTTCACCGTCGAAGAAGAAGCCTTGATCGAGCGGGTGTTTTTCCTGATGCACTACGAGAAGATCCGCCACGTCCCGGTCGTCAATAAAAAGAGCGAAGTCATCGGGATCGTCTCGGATCGCGACCTGTACAAGGCGCTCGGTCCCAAGAACAACTCGAATGTGATCGAGGAGAGCGGGGACAAGGCGGCGGCCCTGCATGTCGTCCCCCAGAAAGTGCGCCACATAATGCACCGCGCCGTGCTGACCATCAACCCGAACGAACAGATTTCCGACGCGGCGGCGATCATGGCGAAGCACCGTATCGGCGCCTTGCCGGTGGTGAAGGACAACAAACTGGTGGGCATCATCACCACCACCGACCTGTTGCGCTATTTCAGCAAGGTCAAGCTGCCGGACGCCGTCCCCGCCGCCGGGCCGGATGCCGCCTGAGGTCCGGGCATGAAAAAACCCCGTGCGCTCCGCTGGGAACGCACGGGGTTTTTTTGTGGGCGGGTTCAGCCGCGGTATTCGAACACCACCTGCAAGGCTCCGGCCAACTTGTCGCCGACCACCTCGAACGCCTGCTGGCATTCGGACAGGGGGAAGCGGTGGGTGATGAGGCGCTCGGGCTGGATGCGGTCCAGCCAGTCGAAGGCCAGCTTGAGCCGCCGGTCCTTGCTCCAGCGCCCGCTGAGCGCCGGGTTGAGCGTGCCGACCTGGCTCGCCACCAGGCGGATGCGGCGGCGGTGGAAATGCCCGCCCAAATCCACCGGCCCGGCGTGGCGCCCATACCAGGAGCCGACCACGATGCGGCCATCGAAGCCGGTCAGGGCGATGGCCTGGTTGAGCGCCTCGATATGGCCGGAGACCTCGATGGCGAGGTCCAGGCCGTTGTGGTCGCCGTGGAACAGGCATTCTTCCAATACCGCCAATTCGCGGCCCTTCGAGGGGTCGATGGCGAGGCCGGCCCCCAATTCCTTGGAACGCTCGCGCCGCAGCGGCAGGGGGTCCGCCGTGATGAGTTCGGACAGCGGGAATTGGCCGAGGAGGGCCGTGGTCAGCAGCCCCACCACGCCCTGACCGAACACCATGGCCCGTTCCCCGGCCAGGGGGCCGGCGTCCTGCACCAGGTTCAGGGCGGTTTCCAGGTTGGCGAGGAACAAGGCGCGTTCGGCGGGCATCCCTTCCGGCAGGCGCTGGCATTGGCCCTGGTCGATGGCGATGTAGTCCTGGTGGGGATGGAAGGCGAACACCCGCTTGCCCAGCCAATCGCGGTCCTCGCCCGCGCCTACCTCCACCACCTCGCCGACCAGGGCGTAGCCGTATTTGAAGGGGTAGCGGAATTCGCCGCCGGATTTGGATGGGGCGGCGTCCAGCCCCCAGCCCTCGGGCATCCCGCCCCGGAAGATCAGGGATTCGGTGCCGGGGCTGATGGCCGAGCAATGGGCCTTGATGAGCAGTTCGCCGGGCTTGGGGGCGGGGACCTCGGTGTCGCGGACGCTCACCGAATGGCGGGCGGTATGGAATACCGCCTGGGCCGGGGCCGCTCCGGGGGAACGGTTGTTTTTGCCATAGGGCGGGCGCGGGGCGCGGTAGGGATTGCGCGCCGACAGGGCGTGCGAGGGTTCGATGGGGTAAACCATGGTGTATTACCGGAATCCATTGAGGTTGAGGCGAATGGCTTGTTGTTTTACGTGTTGCGCGGGCTGTCGGGACCGGACCCGCCGGGCGGCGGCGCTACCCGTAGCCCACGGGGCCGTGGGCGATGATATCCGAACCTAGGGTCTGGTACTGGCAGTCCGTGATGCCCAGGGTGGGCGCTTCCCCCGCCGGGCCGGGGCCGCCGATGGCCTGGGGACCGCCGCCGAGCCTGGGGGTGATGGCGATGACGGCGTAGTCCACCAAGCGCTGCCGCAGGAAACGGCGGATGGTGGCGGCTCCGCCTTCCACCATCAGGGTATGGATGCCCCGCTCGCGCAGGGCGCGGAGGGCGAGCAGGAGGTCGATGCCACCCTCGGCATCGGTTCCGACCGCCACGACCTCGGCCCCGCGCTCGGTGAGCGAGGCCACGCGGGCCGGGTCGGGTGTGCCGGTGGTGAGGATGAGGGGCGGGTGGCCGCCCTGGACCAGCGCCTCCGGCGGCGTGCGAAGCTGGTCGTCGAGGAACACCGGCCTCGGATCGGTCCCCTGGCCTTGGCGCAGGCTGGGCGGAGCGGCCGGGAGGGAATCGATATCCACCAGCAGCGCGTCATGCTGGGCGCGGAGGTGGCGCGTCAGGGTCAGCGCCGGGCGGGAAGTCGGCGCGGCCTCCGCTGCGGTGCCGCCGTCCAGGTCCTGGGCATAGGCCAGGGTCACGAAGGGCCCGGCTTCGTTGGCGGCGGCGCGGGCCAGGGACAACTGGTCCAGCAGGGGTTCGATGAAGGCGAGGTCGCGGTGTTCCGGGGTTTCTTCGCGGAAGGTGAGCAGGTGGGCCATCTTCGCGGCCTTGGAGCGCAGGTAGTCCAGGTTGTCCTGGTGGTGGCCGACCTCGATGGGGATGCGCGCCTCGACCTGGATGCCATGGGCGGTGAGTTCGTCCACCTTGTGCGGGTTGTTGGTGATGAGGCGGATCGATTGCGGACCCAGATCGCGGAGGATGCGGGCGGCGATGCCGTAATCGCGTTCGTCGGGTTGGTGGCCGAGGTGGATATTGGCTTCCACCGTGTCCATGCCGGTGTCTTGGAGGTTGTAGGCTTCCAGCTTTTTGCGGAGGCCGATGCCGCGGCCTTCCTGGCGCAGATAGACTAGGATGCCACAGGGCAGGCGTCCCAGGTATTGCAGGGTATGCTTGAGCTGGTCGCCGCAATCGCAGCGCCTGGAACCGAACACGTCCCCGGTCAGGCATTCCGAATGGACCCGCACGGGCACCAAAGCCTGCCCGCTCACTTCGCCCTTGACCAGGGCCAGGTGTTCCTTGCCGTGTTCGTTATAAAGATAAAGGTTGAATTCCCCGTAGCCGGTGGGAATTCGGGTTTTGACGAGGTTCTTGACCACGGATGTTCTGCGGCTCAAATGTTGCGGAATGGTGTCGGATTGAAAATAGCGGACAGTATAAACAGAAAACCGCCCGAAGCGGTTTGTGTGGATTAACCGATTCCATTCGGGGTTCCGGCGGGGATCAGGCCCAACCGGCGGTCAAGGCCCGGATCGCGGCTTCCTGGCGCTCCACGCTTTCCGCCAAGCGGAATTGCGCCCGCGCCCGTTCCAGGTTCTGCCCCGGCGCATCGACCCGGAAATAAACATCCCCGTTCAAATGGTCGGTCAGGAACCGGAGCCCCAATTCCAAGGGCAACAGCCGGATGGCGTCGTACAGGTAGGCGTGGTCGGCGGGACTCAGGAGGGCGCGGGCCTCGGCCCCGTAGCCTTCGAGGATGGCGCGGCAGAGGTCGAGGTCGAAGCGGGCCGATCCGCCGCGTTCGCATTCGCCCTGCCGGTTGCAGCAGGAACGCAGGCAATCGCCCAGGTCGTAATGGATCAGGCCCGGCTTCACCGTATCGAGGTCCACCAGGCCGACCGCGTGCCGACCTTCCGGGTCGAACAGCACATTATCCAGTTTGGGATCGCCATGGACCACGCGCGGAATCAACTCGCCGCGTCGCTTGGCTTGTTCCAGCACGTCCAGGCCATCGCGCCGCGCCGCCACGAAATCCAGGGCCGCCCGTAGCGCCGCCCCGTCCGCCGGGCGGGGCCGGGCGGCGATGGCGTCGAAGCGGGCCAGATATTGGGGCGCGATATGGAAGCCGGGCAGGGTATCGCGCATCGAAGCGGGATCGATGCCGCCCGCGAGGACGTGGAAGCGGCCCAAGGCCCGGCCCACGGCCTCGGCCTGGGCGGGATGGTCCAGCCGGGCCAGGGTGCGGGAATCCTCGATGTAATCCAGCGCCCGCCAGTATTCCCCGGTCCCGTCGCGGTGGAAATCCGCGCCGTCCACCGTGGCGAGGAGTCCGGGCAGGCGCAGGGGGTGGGCGGGCGTGTTGGCCCCGGTGCCACGGAGATGATCGGTCAGGATGCGGAGGTTGGCCATGATCGCCACGGGATCGGGGAACACCCTGGCGTTGATGCGTTGCAGGACGAAGCGGCGACGGGCGGTCGCGACCAGGAAGGTGGCGTTGATGAGCCCCCGGCCCAGGGGTTCCACCGTGGCGATGGGTTCGGGCGCGAACCGCGCGGCGGCTTGGAAGGGCGGGGAACCCAGGTCGGGTGGGGTGGTCGCGGGGCCGCAGGGGGAGGGGGTCATGGTTCGGGTTTGCCGGAGACGAGTCCGAGTTTTTCGCGGGTCTTGTGTTTTTGCCGTTCGCTCTTGCGCAGCAGCAGGTAGAGCGCCCCGGCCCCGCCGTGATAGCGCTGGGCGCTGTGGAAGGCCATGACTTCCGGGAACATCGGCAGCCAGCGGGCCAGGAAGCTCTTGAGGACCGGGCGTTGTTCCTTGTTGTTGCGGCCCTTGCCATGGCTGATGAGGGCCAGCCGCACATCGTGGCGCAGGCAATCCTGGATGAAGCGGTGGACTTCGTGGCGGGCTTGCTCCACGTTCAAGCCGTGCAGGTCGAGCATGGCCTCGATATCGTAGCCGCCGCGTTGCAAGCGCCGGAACACGCCGTTCTGGATGCCGCCGCGCTTGAAACTGAGGATGGCTTCCGGGTGCAGCGGCTCGACGAACACGGTGGGCAATTGGTTCTCGTCGAACAGCCCGGCTTCGCGCTGGGCCGCTTCGCGCCGGTAGTCCTGGCCGGGCGTGGGCGCGGTGCGCGGCTTGGACAGGGCGAGGCCGGGGGTGGACAAGGGCTCGACATCGGCCATTTCCTGGCGGAACAGTTCAAAGTCCTCGGGGGGCATGGGCGGTTTGGGCATGGGCGCCGATGGGTTCGCGGGAAGATATTGTCCAGAGGATAACAAAATTCGGTGGTGGCGGGAGCGTGGTCCGCGCCGCCGGGCCGGTCGGACGGGGTCGGCTCAAACCCTGCTGGCCCGGCAGCAGGACATCAGCAAACCCTGTCCCATTCCTTCCAAGCCGGGCCGTATCGATTGTCTACGCTGTGGCGCTCGGCGGTGGTTCCTGGCGCGGAACCACCGCCTTTTTTATGCCCGTGGCGGATGGGCCGGGGTGCCGCGCCGGGCGGTTTTCCCAAGGCTCCACAGCAAGGCTGGACCGAACAGCCAGAATGTCGCCGGTTCCGGTACCGCGACCGGATCGGGCAGGCTGCCCGCGAACAGGAAATTATGGAACTCGATGTTGCCGTTGAAGGATTCGGCCAGCAGTTGCCCGTACATTTGCCCGTAACCGCCGGACACGCTGGCCCAGGGAGCCAGGATGGAGCCGTTCGGGTTCTTGCTGCCGGCCAGGTTCAGCGAGCGGGAATCGAAGAAGTTGTAGATGACGTGGGTCGGGTCGATGCCGTGCAAGGTGACTTGGCCGTTCTGGAAGGTCTGCCCGGTGCCGCTGACGTTGATGAGGACGGTGGAACCGGCGGGGGCGTAGATATCGACGGAGTTGGTATTGGTGATGGTGCTGCCGCCGAGGTCGAACACGTTCAGCACGGTGTCGCTGCCGGTGAGGGTGAGGCTGCCGTAATTGTTGGTCGCGCTGCCGTTGGCCGCGAGCGAATCCCAATAAGTGGACAGGGTTTGGTATTGCGTGCGGGCGGCGGCGAAATCGATCAGGGTTTGCGAGAACACGCCGCCGGTGGCGGTGAAACTGCTGAGCGAGGCGTGTGCGGCGTAGATCGCGCCGTTCTGGCCGCTGCCGACGCCGCCGTTGCTGGCGGTCAGGTTCCCGGCCACCAAGCGGGCCGGGTTGGGGGACGTGGCGGGATTGCCGGTGATCCTCGAAGCCACCGAGTAATTGCTGACGTTGACGGCCCCGCCTGCTGCCAGATTGCCCTCGGTATCGGAGTTGGCGCTGGTGAAGTCGCCGAACAAGAAGGCGTTGTAGCTGGCGGCGGGACCGGCGAGGGCGGCGGCCTGGGCGGTCGAGAAGCCCAGCCAGAGGAGGGGCAAGGCGAAGGCGATACGCATAAGGGGACTCCTGTGGGGTTTCCTGTGGTGGCGATGTTTTTTATATCTATATGAATCCGATGGCGTTTTGGGTCCGCCATGGGAGGATGGTAGACAATTTCCCGTCCGATAGCCAAGGCGATTGTGACAGGTTGGATTGACGGGCGGGTCCTTGGCCCGTGGGCGGCGGGCCTGGGCGCGGTTCGATGGATTGAGCCCGGCTAACCCGCCCTGGCACAGGTCCAAATCTCCACCTTTTCCACCCCCGCCCGCCGTAGGGTCCGCGCCAATTCGGTCGCGGTGGTGCCGGTGGTCAAGACATCGTCGATCACCGCTACATGCCGGTAGGCGAGGTCCGGCGCGGTCTGGAACGCCTGGTGGAGGTTCAGCCGCCGCTTCCTGGCCGAGTCGAGCGAGGATTGCGCGGTGGTATCGCGCACCCGGCGGCAGGCGTCCGGCGCGAGCGGAATCTCCAGGCGGGCCGAGACGAAGCGGGCGATTTCCAGCGCTTGGTTGAAGCCGCGTTTCCGCAAGCGCCGGGGATGCAAGGGCACGGGAATCAAGGCTTCGGGCGGATCGGCCCGGCCTGCGAGGCTGTCCGCCAGCAGCGTCCCGAGCAAGCGGGCGCAGGCTTGCCGCCGGGCGAATTTCAGCCCCTTGACCAGGAAACCGGCCGCGTTATGGCCGTGATAAAGCAGGGGCGCATGGGCGGCGCTGTAGACCGGCGGGTGGATTTGACAGCGTCCGCACCAATGCGGCGCGTCCGCGGCCAGGGGCAAGGCGCAGCGCGGACAGGCCACGGCGATGCGGGGCAGGTCGGCGGCGCAAGCCGGGCACAGGTCCAAGCCCATCTCGCCCGGATCGCCGCATAACAGGCAAGTGGGTGGATACAGCCATTCTTGTATAATACGCGGCCAGTTGTCCGCGCCGACCCCCTGGCCGAGTTGACGGACCCGCGCCCAAGCCGCCCGAACGATCATTCCCGGAGTCCCCATGCGAGAAAATTCCACCTCAAACTTCAAAGGCTGGCACGACCACCCGGTCGCCGAAATCCGCCATGATTGGCGCGTGGAAGAAGTCGAGGCCCTGTTCGCCCTGCCGTTCAACGATTTGGTCTACCGGGCGCAGACGGTACACCGCCAGCATTTCGATCCCAACCAGGTGCAAATCAGCAGCCTGCTCAGCATCAAGACCGGGTCGTGCGCCGAGGATTGCGCCTATTGCCCGCAAAGCGCCCGCTACGACACCGGCTTGCCCCGCGAAGAATTGATGCCGGTGGAACAGGTCTTGGCCGCCGCCCGGACGGCCAAGGCGCAAGGGGCCAGCCGTTTCTGCATGGGGGCGGCATGGCGTAGTCCCAAGGACCGCGATATTGAGCGGGTCTGCGCCATGATCGATGGCGTCAAGGCGCTGGGTTTGGAAACTTGCGTCACCCTGGGGATGCTGAGCGATGGCCAGACCCAAAGGCTCAAGGACGCCGGTTTGGATTTCTACAACCATAACCTCGACACTTCCGAGGAATATTACTCGGAAATCATCAGCACCCGCACCTACCAGGACCGGCTGGACACTTTGGACCGGGTGCGGCAGGCGGGTATCGGCGTATGTTGCGGCGGTATCGTCGGCATGGGCGAGGGCGACCGCGACCGTGCCGGACTCCTGGTCCAACTCGCCAACCTGCCCAAGCACCCCGAGAGCGTGCCGATCAATATGCTGGTCCAGGTCGAGGGCACGCCCTTGGCTGGAACGGAAAAGCTCGATCCCTTCGTGTTCATCCGTACCATCGCCGCCGCCCGCATCATGATGCCCGCAGCGCGGGTGCGGCTGTCGGCGGGCCGCAGCGATATGAGCGATGAAATGCAAGCCTTGTGCTTCCTGGCCGGGGCCAACTCCATTTTCTACGGCGAACGGTTGTTGACCACCGGCAATCCGGTGGCCGAAAGCGATCAGCGCTTGTTCCGGCGCTTGGGGCTGCGGATGTCGGGTCTCGGCGTCCAGTGAGGATGGATTTGCGCGGGGAATTACGCGCCCGGTTGGCCGCCCTCGAACGGGATGGCTTGTACCGCCGCCGCCGGGTGCTGGAAGGTCCGCAGGGCGTGGACGTGGTGGTCGAGGGGCGGCAGCGGGTGAATTTTTCCGGCAACGATTATTTGGGGCTGGCGAATCATCCCGAGGTGGTCGCGGCCTTGCGGCGCGGTGCGGAGGACTACGGCGCAGGGGCTGGCGCGGCGCATCTGGTGTCCGGCCACGGTCGGGCGCATCACGCCCTGGAAGAGGAACTGGCCGAATTCACCGGGCGCGAGCGGGCCTTGCTGTTTTCCACCGGCTATATGGCCAATCTCGGGGCCATCACCGCCTTGGCCGGGCGCGGCGACACCGTGTTCGAGGACCGGCTGAACCATGCCTCGCTGCTGGATGGCGCGTTATTGTCCGGGGCGCGGCTCAAACGCTATCCCCATGCCGATGCGGCGGCGTTGCGGCAATCCTTATCGGCGGGATCGGCGGGCGATGCGTCCACCCGGTTGATCGTCAGCGATGGGCTGTTCAGCATGGATGGCGATGTGGCCCCGGTCGCGGAACTGGCCGCCGTGGCCCGCGAGTTGGACGCGGTGCTGATGATCGACGATGCCCATGGCCTGGGCGTGCTGGGCGGGCGGGGCGGCGGCGTGTTGGAACTGGCGGACCTGGGACAGGACGCGGTGCCGGTCTTGGTCGGCACCTTGGGCAAGGCGTTCGGGACGTTCGGGGCGTTCGTCGCGGGCTGCGCGGAGTTGATCGAATATCTTATCCAGCGCGCCCGTACTTATCTCTATACCACGGCCTTGCCGCCCGCTATGGCGGAAGCGAGCCGTGCCGCCCTGCGCTTGGCCCGCGAGGAATCCTGGCGGCGCGGGCATCTACACCGTTTGATCCAGCGCTTCCGGGCCGGAGCCGGACAATTGGGGCTCGTCTTGATGCCCAGCACCAGCCCGATCCAACCCGTGGTCTTGGGCGCTAACGCCAGCGTGGTCCGGGCCGGGACCGCGTTGTTCGAGGCCGGTTTCCTGGTCGGTGCCATCCGCCCGCCCACGGTGCCGGTCGGTACGGCGCGGCTCAGGATCACCTTGAGCGCGGCCCATACCGAAACACAGGTGGATAGCTTGTTGGCGGCGCTGGCCGATCTGGCCGCAAGGCCGGAATTTCGGGTCGGAGCCATGCCATGAGCGGACGGACGCCGGGCTTGCATACCGAAACCTTCGGCACCGGGCCGAATTTGGTGATGGTCCATGGTTGGGCCATGCACAGCGGCGTGTGGCGGGACTTCGCCGAACGGCTGGCGGAGCGGGTCCGCGTCATCTTGATCGATTTGCCCGGCCATGGCCGTAGTGGCAGTCTGGCCGACTTCTCGCTGGACACCGTCGCCGGGGCTTTGATCGCGGCCGCGCCGGAGCGGGCCTATTGGCTGGGCTGGTCTTTGGGCGCCCTGTTGTCGGTGGCTTGCGCCGAACGCCATCCTGGACGGGTGCGCGGCTTGGTGCTGATGGCCGGGAGCCCCAGGTTCATCGCCGCGCCGGATTGGCCCGGCGTCGCGCCGAATGCTTTGGAACGGGTCGCCCAGGAATTGGAAGCCAATTATGGTCTGACGCTCAAGCGCTTCATCGGTCTGCAAACCTTCGGCCAGGACAACGCCCGCCAGTTGGTCAAACAGATCGGCGCGGCCTTGGACGAATGCGATCCGCCGGACATCGAGGCTTTGCGCGGGGGCTTGAATCTCCTGCGGGAGGCCGATGTGCGGGCGGCGCTGGCTCGTGCGGCGGGTCCGGCCTTGGCGGTGTTGGGGGCGCACGACCGCTTGGTGCCCAAAGAGGCCGGGGCCGCGCTCCGGGCGCTGGTGCCGGAGTTGGAGGTTTGCCTTTTACCCGGTGCCGCCCATTTGCCGTTCGCCACCCATCCCGACCCAACTGCCGCCGCCATCCTGGATTTCATCGCCCGCCATGAACGCCCATCCCGATAAGCGCTGGGTGGGCCGTTCGTTCGGCGCGGCGGCGGCGGGTTACGATGGCGTGGCCGGCTTGCAACGCGGGATCGCCGAGCGCTTGCTATCCCGCTTGGCAGCGGATGGCGCACCGCCCGCCGTGATTTTGGACGTGGGCGCGGGCACGGGCTACGGTTCCACCCGGCTGCGGGAGCTTTATCCAGGGTCCCGGATCATCCTGCTGGATATCGCGGACGCAATGTTGCGGACGGCGCGGGAGCGGGTCGGACCCGGAGCCTGTTATTTGCGCGGGGATGCCGAGGCTTTGCCCTTGGCGGCGGCTTCGGTCGATCTGGTGTTTTCCAATCTGGCGATCCAATGGTGCGCCGATTTGGCCGGTGTGTTCCGCGAATTCCGGCGCGTGCTGAAGCCGGGGGGTCGCGTGTTGTTCAGCACCTTCGGCGCGGACACCTTGGCGGAACTGCGCCGCGCCTGGGCCGTGGCCGATCCGGGGCATACCCATGTCAACGAGTTCGCCGACGCGGCGGAGGTGTGGGAGGCCTTGGCCGGGGCCGGATTCGTCCGGGCCGGGGTCGAGCGCGAAACCTGTCGGCTCCACTACGCCGATGTCCACGCCCTCATGCGCGAACTTAAAGGGTTGGGAGCGCACAACATCACCGCCGACCGGCCCCGCCACCTCACCGGTAAGCGTACCCTGCGGCGGATGCTCGACGCTTATGCCGCGCCGGGGGGGGAGGGCGGTATCCAGGCGGGTTTCGAGGCGGTATATGGCCGTGCCTGGAAGCCTTGATACCGCCCCGGCCAACCCTCACCGCGGCTTGGTGCCGAAGTTCCATAGCCGCTGGCTGCCGACCCGGACGGAAAGCGTGGCATCGCCGGGCTGGCGGTCGTAGTCGCTGGCGGAGAAGGTCGCCACGACCGAATGGCCATCGACACTCCGCCGCACATAAAGGGACCGCGCCTGGCCCAGCGTGGCTTGCGGTAGGCTGTCGGTGATCGGGAAGGGGTGGTCGCTGTTGAGAGTGAGATCGACCCAGCCGCCCTGGGCTGGGCGGGATGCCGTCGAGGGAGCGGTTCCGGCCTCGCGGCGGGCCACGCCCACGACCCGGTTCCCGTCTTGGATGGTCGCGGCGGGGCCGGGGAGCGCCGGGGCGCTGATGGTGACGCCCGCGGCCAAGGGGACCGCCGGTTGCGCCAAGAGCGTGGGCGGTGCCGGTAGGTCGAGCGGGTCGTTTTGCGCGGTGATGGCGTCCAAGAGCAGGCGGCCACCGCGGCTGCGGTCGAAGTTGAACCGGAAGGTGGTGATTTTGGTCAGGTCGATCCCTTGCAGGCCGGCCAGGGGCAAATAGGCGTGTTGGAAGAGGCTGTGTAGCCCCGCGCCCGGAAACGGCGGCGAGTACCCAGGAAAACCGAAATCCGTGCCCACGGGCCTGCGCAGGTCGATGACATCCTTGAGGGCGATGCGGTTGGACTCGTTGCCGTCCGCGTCCAGCAGGCTCAGGCTGGCGTCCAATTGGGGCGCGTCCAGCCAGTCCGGGCCGCAAGAGCCGAGATGGCAGGCGGTGGTCAGGCGCAGGCCGAGATAGCGGAAGGCGCTGATATCGATGCCGAAGCCGGGGTCGGCCAAGGTGATATCGACTTGGGGGATATCGGAACCGGCCCCGAAAGGCCAATCGATACGTGCCATCCTGAGGCGCTGGTCATGTTCGGGCGGCGCGGCTTGGTGGGTGATTTTCGCGCCTTGGGCGAAATGCGGAATGCCCGCCGTGCTGATCGGCTTCCGGGCGTCGAAGTCCTCCAGTATCCAGCGGTCGGCGTAGGTGGTCGAGTGGGCGAAGCCGCGCTCCAGGCCGCCGAGGGTGGACAGGGGGCCGGTGAACGGGACGCGCGGGTCGAATACGGCCAGGCGGGTGGCATCGGGCTTTTTGCCCAGGGTGCCGCGGAAGAATGGGATGAGCGTGTTGAGCGCGGCCAGGCGTTGGGCGGGCGAACCCTTGATGTCCGGAAACAGGGCCGGGTGGCCGGCGCAGCCGGATGAATCCGATTGCTGCCACTCGGTGTTGTAGAAATTATGGTTGCCGCCGAGGACGTTGAAGGTGCCCCTGGGGTGGGGCCGGGCCGGGCCTATGAAACTGTCGGCCAAGCCCAGCAGGGCACGGTCGAACACATGCACCCCTTCCAGATCGAACACATCGCCGTCGCAGGCCGAGAGCAGCACCATACTGGACACGTCCTCGGCATCGAGTTCGCGGAAGGTTTGCCCGTCCACCGGGGCGATCTCGAAGATGGCCCGGACCGTCAAGGGGCTGTGGATTTCCACCCGGAACGGGCTGCCATCGTCGCGGTACAGCCGCCAAGCGGCCCGCATCCCTTCGCCGCCCCGGCTGTGTCCCATCAGGCCGACCTCGGAGAAATCCATGGTCTTTTCCAGTGGGAACGGCAGGCTGGACGGGGTGGGCTGCTCGCCCTTGTTCCATTGGGACAGCAGGGCCAGATGGCGCAGCACCATCCGTCCGCGCCTCAGGTTAAGGCCCGGGTCCTCGGAGGGGCCGAAATCCGCGGTGATGCCCCGGTTGGCGTTGATCGACACGACCACGTACCCCCAGGAGGCCAAGTTTTGCGCGAGGTAGTCATAGCCGCGGTGGTTGGGGGTGACGACATAGCCGGGCGGGCAATCGCCCTCGACGGTGTAGGTGGTGTCGTCGTCGATGCGGATGCCCAGCGTATCGTCGAAACGCCCGCAGGTGCCGTGGTTGCCGTGCAGGAACACCACCAGCGGCCAGGGTTTTTTGGGGGCGTTGGCGGGGCGGAACACCGCCGCCCAGACTTCGGTGATGCGTTCGGAAGTGACCAAGGGGTCCAGGGCCGCCGGGAGCCGGTATTCGCCACCGACCACCGCCATCGGGCCGGGTTTGCCGTAATCGGGCAGGCCCGCTTGGGCCAGGCAGGGCAGGGCACCGAGCGCCAACGCGAGCAGTTGATGTCTTGAAAACACGATTTTCTCCAAAAGGCGTGACTGGAAGTTGTGGATACTACTCAAATTTTGAACAGGATTCTAAGTTCAGAGACGTATCGACGCGAGTTCCGGGCGGGTTGACCGCCCCCGTCTGGAGCGCGGGCTTCCGGCATGGGGGCGGGTGGTTAACGGCCCGTTCCAGCGCCGGGAAAGATTCCTTTTATTAAGGTGGTTTTTTCACGGGGCGGATGGGAGTCACCTATGCGGCAAACAGGCTTTTTCATCACGGGAACCGATACCGGTATCGGCAAGACCTGGGCGACCTTGTCCCTGATGCGGGCCTTGCGGGCGCGGGGGTTATGTGTGCTGGGGATGAAGCCGGTCGCGACCGGCGGTGTTTGGCGGGAAGGACGCTGGGTCAACAAGGATGCTCTGGCCTTGCAAGCCGCCGCGTCGATGGCCGTGCCGTATGAACAGGTCAATCCCTATGTTTATGAACCTCCGGTCTCGCCGCATATCGCCGCCGCCGAGGCCGGGAGGCCGGTCGATATCGAGTATATCGTCAAGATTTTCAAGGGGTTGCCCGCCGCCGACCACGTGTTGGTCGAGGGGGTGGGCGGCTGGGCCGTGCCTTTGGATGGGCGCAAACGGGTGGCCGATCTCGCCTTGGCCTTGGATTTGCCGGTGATCCTGGTGGTGGGTTTGCGCCTGGGTTGTCTCAACCACGCCTTATTGACCCAGGCCGCGATGGTGTCTTCCGGGGCTGAATTCGCGGGCTGGGTCGCCAACCGGATCGAACCGGATTTTGCTTCCGCCGGGCAAAACATCGATACCTTGACCCGCGAATTCGCCGCTCCTCCGCTCGCGGTCCTGCCTTGCGGAGGATTGGAACCGCCGCTGGTTCCATGGCGTGTTTCCTGTCCGGGGCCGGGATGAAACCTTGCACCTGCCGGGTTCATAAGTTACATTCTCCACCCTTCCAGCCGGTCGAAACCCAATCGCTTATTTAGCGAAAAATCACACACGCCTTTTGGGTGTATTCGGTTTTCCGTGCCCAATCGGCGGAGGGCGAAAAAATAATCCCGGTTTCCTGATGCGCGTCAAATTCGGGCATGGCCATGGTCGAATCAGAACAGGACGATAGCGGCGGCGGCAGGCGTCTTATCCTGCGGCCCAATGCCTCGCTCGACCGCCGCGATGCCCGGCGCTTGCTGTGCGCCGTCGCCTTGGTCATGGCGGGCATCGCCATCGGGTTCGCCAGTTTGGGGCTGTGGCCGGTCTTGCCATTCTCGGGGGCCGAATGGCTGTTGCTGGTTTATTGCTTCAGGCTCAGCTTCAAAGCCTCCACGCTGCAAGAGGTGATTACCGTCACGGAAGCCACGGTCCTGTTGGAGAAGGGCCGGAACCAGCCGGAGCAGACTTACCGGTTCCAACGCGCCTGGGTCGCGTTGGACTGGGTCAAATCACCCATCCCAGGCCATCCCAGCAGCTTGTTCCTCCGTTTGCATGGAAAAGCAATCGAGATCGGGCGGTTCCTGGCGGAATCCGAGCGCGAGCGGCTTGCTCATGAATTGCGGCAGATTTTGCGCGATGGCAAATAATTCGAAATTTGGCTTTTCTTTTTAGACTTTAGGAGAGGGCTCCGTGAAGAATTTACGACGACTGTTTGCGGGTTTGGGCGCGCTGGCCGCGGGCCAGGCCCGGGCCGATTACGCGCTCAACCTGCCGCAGGGGGTGACCGAGCTGAGCCGCGACGTGTACGACCTGCACATGCTCATCCTGTGGATTTGCGTGGGGATCGGCGTCGTGGTGTATGGTGTGTTGATCTACTCCTTGATCTATCACCGCAAGTCCAAGGGCGTGGTGCCGGCCACTTTCCACGAGAACACCAAGCTGGAAATCGTCTGGACCATCATTCCCTTCCTGATCCTATTGGCGATGGCGATTCCCGCCACCAAGGTCATGCTGAATATGTACGACCTCGACAATAGCCGCGAGCCGGTCGATATGACGGTCAAGGTGACGGGCTACCAGTGGAAATGGCGCTACGAATACCTCGACGAAGGTATCGATTTCTTCAGCACCCTGGATCAGAAGAGCAACGAGGCCCGCCAATTGGGGGCCAAATCCGATCTGGGCAAGGTCGAACATTATCTCTTGAACGTGGATCATCCCTTGGTGATCCCGGTCAATAAGAAGGTCCGTTTCGTCTTCACCGGGGCCGACGTGATCCACTCCTGGTGGGTGCCCGAGTTCGGCTGGAAGAAGGACGCCATCCCCGGTTTCATCACCGATGGCTGGGTCAAGGTGGATAAAGTGGGCACCTACCGTGGCCAATGCACCGAACTCTGCGGCCGCGACCATGGCTTCATGCCCATCGTGGTCGAAGTGAAGTCGCAGGAGGATTATCAGAAGTGGGTCGCCGCGCAGAAGGGCGTTGCCTACGAACCGTCCGCCGCCGCGCCGGCTCCGGTCAAAGAGGAGGCGAAAGCCGCCGCGCCGGTTCCCGCACCCAAGGCCGATGACGCCGCGGTCCGCGCCGAACTGATGGCGAAGGGCAAAGAGGTGTATGAAGCGAATTGCATGAGCTGCCACCAAGCCAATGGCGAAGGCATCCCCGGCACCTTCCCGGCGATCACCCACAGCCCGGTGGCTACGGGGCCTATCATGGCCCATGTCACCACCGTAATGGATGGCAAGGGTAAGCTGATGCCCGCCTTCGAGAACATCCTGAAGCCCGCCGAAATCGCCGCCGTAGTGACCTATCAGCGCAACGCGCTGGGCAACGGCGTGGGCGACATGGTCCAGCCGTCCGAGATTCCGGTAGAGTAATCAGATCGATCAACCCATTCCCAACGAGGTGAAATGCTATGTCAGCAGTCACGGCATCCCATGACGATGAACACCACGACCATCACGGTCCCGCCAAGGGGTTGCTGAGGTGGGTGTTCACCACCAACCATAAGGACATCGGTACCCTTTATCTCCTGACCTCGCTGGTCATGTTCATGGTCGGCGGCGCGATGGCCCTGGTGATCCGGGCCGAATTGTTCGAACCGGGGATGCAGTTCGTAGACCCCACTTTCTTCAACTCCATGACCACCATGCACGCGCTGATCATGGTGTTCGGCGCGGTGATGCCGGCCTTCGCCGGCTTGGCCAACTGGCTGATCCCGATGATGATCGGTGCGCCGGATATGGCTTTGCCCCGCATGAACAACTGGAGCTTCTGGTTGCTGCCGTTCGCGGTGGTGATGTTGGCCAGCACCCTGTTCATGGAGGGCGGTGCCGCCGCCGCGGGCTGGACCCTGTATCCGCCGCTGGTGCTCCAGACCGGCGCGGCCCTGCCGTTCACCATCTTCACGATCCACTTACTGGGTGTTTCGTCGATCATGGCGGCGATCAACATCATCGTGACCATCCTCAACATGCGGGCGCCGGGCATGACCCTGATGAAAATGCCCCTGTTCGTGTGGACTTGGTTGATTACCGCGTTCCTGTTGATCGCCATCATGCCGGTGTTCGCCGGCGCGGTGACCATGCTGCTGACCGACAAGTTCTTCGATACCAGCTTCTTCAACGCGGCCGGTGGCGGCGACCCGGTGCTGTACCAGCATCTGTTCTGGTTCTTCGGCCATCCCGAAGTGTACGTGCTGATCTTGCCATCCTTCGGCGTGGTGTCGCAGATCATCCCGACCTTCGCCCGCAAGCCTTTGTTCGGTTATAGCTCGATGGTCTACGCCACCGCGTCCATCGGCTTTTTGTCCTTCATCGTCTGGGCGCACCATCAGTACACCGTGGGCATGCCCATCGAAGGCGAGCTTTATTTCACCTACGCCACCATGTTGATCGCGGTGCCGACCGGCGTGAAGGTCTTCAACTGGCTGTCCACCATGTGGCAGGGTGCGATGACCTTCGAGACCCCGATGTTGTTCGCCATCGCTTTCGTGGTGTTGTTCACCATGGGCGGTTTCACCGGCTTGATGATGTCGATCTCGCCCGCCGACCTCCAGTATCACGATACCTATTTCATCGTGGCCCACTTCCATTATGTGCTGGTGAGCGGCGCAGTGTTCTCCTTGCTGGGGGCCGCTTATTTCTGGATGCCGAAATTCACGGGCCGCATGTACGACGAACGCTTGGGCAAGCTGCATTTCTGGCTGACCACGATTTCGGTCAACGTCACCTTTTTCCCGCAGCACTTCCTGGGTCTGGCCGGTATGCCGCGCCGTATCCCGGACTACGCCCTGCAATTCGCCGAGTTCAACGCCTGGTCCAGCGTGGGCGCGTTCGTGTTCGGCTTCGCCCAATTGATCTTCGTCTATATCGTCTACAAGGCGTGCCGCCACGAAGGCGACAAAGCCACCGACGAAGTCTGGGAAGGCGCGAGCGAGCATGGGTTGGAATGGCAGTTGCCGTCCCCGCCGCCCTACCACACTTGGGAAACCGCGCCGGAAATCAAGTAACGATTAGGAGCTTTCCCCGCCCGTTCCTGGGCGGGGGTTATCCCAAGATATGGATACCCGGAAAAAAAATCTGCTGCTGGCGGGACTGATCGCCGCTATCGCCATCGCGCTCTATGTGTCCGCGATCTTCATGGTCATCGCTTCCAAAAGCCAATGAGCCAGCATAAAAAATCCACCAAGGGCTTGATCGCCGCCATGGGCTTGGTCGTGGTCGGCATGTTCGGTTTCGGATTCGCCCTGGTGCCGCTATACGACGTGTTCTGCGAACTCACCGGGCTGAACGGCAAGGTCAAGACCGAAGCCGCAGCCCCGGTCGATTACAAGGTGGACGAGACGCGGCAATTGACCATCGAATTCGTCACCTCGGTCAATGGCAATACGCCGCTGGCGTTCCGGGTGGAGAAGGCGAAGATGGATATCCATCCGGGGCAGGCCTATACGGTCAATTTCTACGCCAAGAACCTGACCGATAGGAAGCTGGTGGGGCAGGCCATCCCCAGCATCGCCCCCGGTGTCGCGACACCGCACTTGAAGAAGTCCGAGTGTTTTTGCTTCACCGAGCAACCTTTCGAGCCGCATGAGGAGCGCAAGCTCCCGGTCCGCTTCACCATAGACCCGGCCCTGCCCGATACGATCATCAATATGACGCTGTCCTATACCTTCTTCGATATCACCAACAAGCAGCCGGATTAACGCATCTCCATACCTTTTACGAACCAGGGGCAAACCATGGCAACCAAAACCTCATACTACCTACCGCATCACGCCCATTGGCCCATCATGGGGTCCATCGGCCTCTTCACGCTGCTGGCGGGCTTCTCCAACCTGATGAACGGGCACGGCTCCGGCAGCACGTTCATGATCATCGGCGCATTGATCGTGGTCGCCATGATGTTTTTCTGGTTCGGCGAGGTCGTCAAGGAAAGCATCGCCGGGGTTTATAGCCACCAGGTGGATGTCTCGTTCCGCATGGGCATGATCTGGTTCATCATGTCGGAAGTCTTCTTCTTCGCGGCCTTCTTCGGCGCCTTGTTCTACGCCCGCCAGTATTCGATCCCCTGGCTGGGTGGCGAGGGTGCCCTGGGCGAATCCCAGGAATTGCTGTGGAAGAGTTTCGAGGCCATCTGGCCGACCAACGGCCCGGACACCCTGGGCGGCAAGGAAGGTGGCCATTTCGAACCGATGGCGGCTTGGGGCATCCCCGCCATCAATACCTTGATCCTGTTGAGCAGCGGCGGCACCGTGACCTGGGCGCACTGGGGCTTGCTGGCGAACAACCGCGGCCAGCTCATCAAGGGTTTGATCGCCACCGTGGCCCTGGGCTTTTTGTTCGTGGTGCTGCAAGGTTTCGAGTATCACGAGGCCTACAGCGAGATGGGCCTGACCCTGGGCACCGGCATCTACGGCTCCACCTTCTTCATGCTCACCGGCTTCCACGGCCTGCACGTCACCATCGGGGCCATCATGCTGACCGTGGTGTTGCTGCGTAGCGCCAAGGGCCATTTCAGCCCGGAAAACCATTTCGCCTTTGAGGCCGCCGCGTGGTACTGGCACTTCGTTGACGTGGTCTGGCTCGGTCTGTTCATCTTCGTGTACTGGCTGTAGGCACGCCGTCCACGGCGGCATTGGAACCGCGAAGGCACCACTCCCCTGGGGGTGGTGCCTTTTTTCATTGGCGGGTGGTGCTGGAGGGCGGTTTGATCTGTGGCGAATACATCAGGCTGACGTCGATGGGGTCGAAACTGTAGTGGCGGTTGCAGAATTCGCAATCGACCTCGATCAAGCCCCGCTCGTGGGCGATGGATTCGATGGCGTCCTGGGCGAGGTGGGCGAGCAAGCCTTCGATGCGCTCCCTGGAACAGCCGCAGCGGAACGCGACCGGCTCCGACTCGAACACCCGTACCCGCTCCTCGTTGAACAGCCGGTACAATAATTCCTGGCGCGGCAGTTTGAGCAACTCCGCCTCGGTGACGGTATCGGCGAGATAGGCGATCCGGTCCCAATCCTCCTGGCTACGGCGTTGCGCGGGCAGTTCCTGGATGAACAGGCCGGTGGCCCGCTGCCCGTCCGCCGCCAGCCACAGCCGGGTCGGCAATTGTTCCGACAGCGCGAAATAGCTTTGGAGGGCGGCCGCCAGATTGGCACCTTCCAGTGGGACGATGCCTTGATAAGGCTCGTTGCCTTCGTTCTGGATGGTCAGCACCAGCCGGCCTTCGCCGAACAGTTCGGCCAAACTTTGGCCCGCCACCTCGCCCTGCCACCGCGCCAAGCCCCGGAGGCCGCGGCTATGGGTGGCCTGGGCGACCAAGGTTTGGATGGGTCCGCCGCTTTGGGCTTGCAGGATCAAGGAACCTTGGAATTTAATGGTGGCGGACAGCAGCAGGGTCGCGGCCAGGGCTTGGCCCAGTTGCTCGGCCACTTTGGGAGGATAGGGATGCCGTTCTTGTACGCTGCGCCAACTGGCGTCCAGCCGGACCAGTTCGCCGCGTATTCCCAAATCCTCGAACAGGAAACGCTGTAGGCTATCGTATTCGCTCATCGTCTTAACCCATTGAAAGGCGAAGCGATATTATAAGGCCCAGCCGATGCGGGCAGGAGACAACACGATGTTTGGAATGAAAAAAGCCGTTATGCCGGAGCCGCGCCAAGCATTGCCGGGGCGGGTGGCCGCGCTGGCCGTGCCGGAATCGCACCATGTGAATGGCCACCGGATCGCGCCGCCCTTTCCCGAAGGCATGGAAATCGCCGAGTTCGGGCTGGGCTGTTTCTGGGGGGCGGAGCGGAAATTCTGGTCTATTCCCGGTGTCTATTCCACGGCGGTGGGCTATGCCGGGGGGTTCACGCCCAATCCGACCTACGAGGAGGTCTGTAGCGGACTGACCGGACACACCGAAGTGGTGCGGGTGGTGTTCGATCCGGCGCGGGTGGGCTATGGAACGCTGCTGAAGGTGTTTTGGGAATCGCATAATCCCACCCAGGGCATGCGCCAGGGCAACGATATCGGCACCCAATACCGTTCGGCGATCTATGCCCATGGCGATGCGCAACTGGCCCTGGCCGAACAATCGCGGCGGATTTATCAGGCGGCCTTGGCCCAGGCCGGGAAACCCGCCGCCATCACCACCGAGATCGGCCCCGCGCCGGTTTTCTATTATGCCGAGACCTACCACCAGCAATACCTTGCCAAAAACCCCGATGGCTATTGCGGCTTGGGAGGGACCGGGGTGGGCTGCCCGGTGGACGCGCCATGAGGGCGGGGTTTGTCGAGGCCAACAAAAAAGGCAGAAGTAAGCAACTTCTGCCCCTGAGGAAAATTATCGAGTGCTTGCGGCCTATTCCTCCCGGCACTGGAAAGCACGGGCCGGAATATCTATTTCCCAATATTATCAATCACCGGAGTCCTGGGGAATGTGTCAAATTGCCGCATTGGCGGCCCGAACCCCCGGAATCCTGGAATCCGCCGTGATGAATTCAAGCCCCTTGACCAGTATCCCCACGCCCGCCGCGCTGGCGGCGGACGCCCGGCAAAACCTGCGCTGGTTGTTCGTGTTGCGGAACCTCATGATCCTGGGCGAATGCCTGATCGTGTGGATCAGCATCTATGGCTTGGATTTCCCGCTGCGGGAAGCGCCCCTGTGGGGCATCGTGACCCTGTTGTGCGCTTTCAACTGGTGGACTTGGCTCCGGCTGGGTTCCGAAGACCCCATCGCCGAGTTCGAGCTGTTCATCCAATTGTCGGTGGATGTACTGGCGATCACGGCCATCCTGTATTTCACCGGCGGCGCGACCAACCCGGTCGCTTGGTTTTTCCTGTTGCCGCTCATCATCACCGCCACCGTGCTGCCGCAATCCTATACCTGGTACATGGTGATTTTCGCTTCCGGCTGTTATACGGTGCTGATGGGGTTTTACGAACCCTTGCCGGAAATCCACGCCGTGACCTTGCAGAACGACGCCGGCCATATGATGCACGCGCTGTCGGAGAACCATGGGTTGGAATTGCACGCCTTCGGGATGTGGTTCGGCTTTGTGTTCAGCGCGGTGCTGGTGGCCTATTTCGTGGTGGAGATGGCGAATACCCTGCGCGAACGTGACCGCCGTCTCGCCGAGGTGCGCGAGCAAAGCCTCCGCAACGAGCGGGTGGTGGCCTTGGGCACGCTGGCGGCGGGGGCCGCGCACGAGATGGGCACGCCGCTCGGCATCATGGCGATCCTGATCCACGAGATCGAGGGCGACTGCGATTGCGAGGGCGGGGCCGACCTCATGGCCAAGATGAAAATCCTGCGCGAGCAGGTGGACCGCTGCAAAAAGGCGCTGTCGGTGATGTCGGCCAGCGCCGGGGAAATCCGCGCCGAGGCGGGGCATGTCATGCCCTTGACCGCGTACCTGGACCAAACCGTCGAGGGTTGGCGCCACCAGTCGCCCGGCACCCGGCTGGACTACCAAAGTGCCGGTCCCGTGCCCGCTCCCGGCATCCTGGCCGAACTGACCCTGACCCACGCCCTCATCAACATCCTCAATAACGCGGCGGAGGTTTCGCCCGCCGGGATAGAATTGGAGGCCCGTTGGGACCGGGAACACGCGACCTTGAGGATCATGGACCACGGTCCCGGCATCGCGCCCGCCGTGGCCGAACGCTTGGGCAAGGCGCCGGTTTCGACCAAGGAGCAGGGCTTGGGCGTGGGCTTGTTCCTGGCTTTTTCCACCATCGAGCGCTTGGGGGGGCATATCGAGATGGTGGCCCGCTCCGGTGGGGGCACTTGCACGATAATCATCTTGCCCTTGGTTCCTGGCTAGCCGAAGAGGATTGGGTATGGAAGAGCAGATCGAAGAGGAATTGGAAGCCGCGCTGGACGAGGTCGGCAACCACCTGCCCACGCTGCTATTGGTCGATGACGATCCGACCTTTTGCGGGGTCTTACAATCGGCTTTGGCGAAGCGGGGTTTCGAGGTCCACACCGCCAACGATGTGGAAGGCGGCACGGCCCTGGCCGAGCGGGTCGATCCCGAGTACGCGGTGATCGATCTCAGGATCGGCTACGAGTCCGGGCTGGTGTTGGTGCGGCGGCTGCACGAACTCGACGCCAATACCCGGATCGTGATGCTCACGGGCTTCGCCAGCATCGCCACGGCGGTCGAGGCCATCAAGCTGGGTGCGGTGCATTACCTGACCAAGCCCGCCGACGCCGACGAGATCGTCGCCGCCCTGCACAAGGAAGGGGGCGACGAAACCGTCGAAATCAAGGAAAAACCCTTGTCGGTGCGGCGCTTGGAATGGGAGCATTTGCAGAAGGTGCTGGTCGAGCATGGCGGCAATATTTCCGCCGCCGCCCGCGCCCTGGGGATGCACCGCCGGACCTTGCAGCGCAAGCTGGAAAAGCGGCCCGTGAAGGAGTGACAGGCGGGTGACGGATTGCGTCACTTCATGACCGCAGGCACCGCCGTTTCTTGCCAGCCCCGGCGTCTGTCGGCTCCCAAGCCCCTTGATTCCGTGGTCCCTAAGGTTGGCACCGTTCGTGCTTTTTGTAAGCCCGAGGGCCGGATGGCCTAATGATCGACGGTTTCCCGGTTTGTTTTATTTTCAAAATCCAAAGGAGTTCGTATGAACATCAAAGCTCAGGTGCAAAAGGGTTTCACCCTAATCGAATTGATGATCGTGGTCGCGATCATCGGTATTTTGGCGGCGATTGCGCTGCCGGCTTATCAGGATTACACCGTCCGAACCCAGGTGTCTGAGGGTTTGAATTTGGCTGGTGGCCTAGAATCCACTATTAGCGATATTTGGAGCGCTCAAGGGACTCTCGTAAACGCTGCGGATAACAGCTTGGGGCTTCCGGCAGCTGCGACCGATACTAGCGGCAAATATGTGCTGTCGGTGGGTGTGGCTGGGGGTGGACTCACCATTACTTATGGCAACTCCGCAAACGCTGCCATCAATGGACAAACTTTGGGCTTGACTCCATGGGTTAACAATGCCGGTGGTTTGATCTGGCAGTGTGGTAATGCAACCGCGCCAGCCGCTACCACTGCGCCAGCCGGTCAAGGCGTGCCCACCACCAACATCTTGGACAGATATTTGCCTTCTTCTTGCCGCACTGGTGCGTAATACGCCATCTGCATAGGTTCTGGGGTATTCGTACCTCGCCTGCAAAGCCCCTCTTTGGAGGGGCTTTGCATTTGCCTTTGAGTATTGGTGTAGCTTATGTCCCGCTGGAAAGCCTGTGCCATACATTTGGGTATCAGCTTATTGGTTATCTCGGTCCTAGTCGGGATCATGGCATTGACTTGGTATCCGCCCATTTATGCTTGGGCGATGGGTGGATTGGGACTCATCATGATATTGGCGAGTGTCGATGCTTGTCTGGGGCCACTGTTGACGCTCATAGTCTGGAATGTAGATAAACCAAGCCTCCGATTTGATATGGCGGTTATTGTTTGTTTGCAGGTGATGGGGTTGTGGTATGGAGTATATACCGCGTTTTTAGCGCGACCTATATATCAGGTATTTGCTGTTAATCAATTCGACTTGGTTGCTGCTGTCGATGTTCCAGAGGGGGAATTGGAAAATGCCATACGCCAAGAATTTAAATCCTTGCCACTGACTGGTCCTGAGATCATAGCCGTACAGATGCCAACTGACCCTGCCGAACGTAGAAAACTGTTATTTTCCAGTGTTCAAGGTGGAGCCGATCTTGCGCAACTCCCCCATTACTACGTCCCCTACGCCGAATTAGCCCCCGAAGCCGCCCGCAAAGCCAAGCCACTGGATGCCTTAACCCAGCGCGACGCCGCCACCCGCGATAAGCTGTCCGCCTATCTTTCCAGCCACGACCTCGACCCGGCCAAGGTCAAATTCCTCCCCATGCGCGCCAAGGCTCACGACCAGACGGTATTGGTCGATGCCGATACCGGCGCGGTGCTGGGCATCGTCAATATCGATCCTTGGGTCCAATAAGCCCAAGCGAGGCTATTCCTCCCCGCGTCCGCCGCCCGCCTGCTAAAATGGCCGACCTCGTATTCCATCCGGCCTTACCCATGAACCACCGTACCGCGGAAGTAGAACGCAACACCTCCGAAACCCAAATCCGCATCCGCCTCGACCTCGACGGCGGCGGCAAGGGCGTCTTCGAGACCGGCGTGCCGTTCCTCGACCATATGCTCGACCAAGTCGCCCGCCATGGCCTGATCGACCTCGATATCCGGGCGCGGGGCGATTTGCATATCGACGCCCATCATACGGTCGAGGATATCGGCATCACCCTGGGACAGGCCATCGACCGCGCGGTCGGGGATAAGCAAGGTATCCGCCGCTACGGCCATGCCTACGTGCCTTTGGACGAGGCGCTGTCCCGTGTGGTCGTTGATTTTTCGGGGCGTCCAGGGTTATCTTACGATGTCACTTTTCCCCGCGCCCGGATCGGCGATTTCGATGTCGACCTGTTCGGCGAATTCTTCCGGGGCTTCGTGAACCACGCCAAGCTGACGTTGCACATCGACAATCTGAAAGGCCAGAATGCACACCATGTCGCCGAAACGATCTTCAAGGCGTTTGGCCGCGCCCTGAGAATGGCTTTGGAAGCCGATCCGCGTATGCAAGGCACCATTCCCTCCACCAAAGGCACCCTCTGACCAACCCCCGCCTATGTCTTCCGTCGCCATCATCGATTATGGAATGGGGAATCTGCACTCCATCGCCAAGGCCGTCCAGCACGCCGATCCCTCCGCTTCCGTCATCGTGACCGACCAGCACAGAGCCATATTGGAAGCCGACCGGGTGGTGTTTCCCGGCGTCGGGGCCATCCGCGATTGCATGGCGGCGCTGGAATCACGTGGTCTCGCACCAGTGTTGCGCGAAGCCGCCGCCACCAAGCCTTTGCTGGGTATCTGCCTGGGGATGCAGGCTTTGCTGGACGAAAGCGAAGAGAACAACGGCACCGCCTGCCTGGGCCTGATTGCGGGCCGCGTCCTGCGCTTTGCCGATACCCTGCGCGACCCGGCCGGGCACGCCCTGAAAATCCCCCACATGGGTTGGAACGAAGTCTTCCCGCAGGGCGATCATCCGCTATGGGCAGGCATCGCGCCGGGCAGCCGCTTCTATTTCGTCCATAGTTATTACGCCCGGCCCAGCCAGGAGGCCGATATCGCCGCCACGGCGAACTATCCCGAGCCTTTCGCGGCGGCGCTGGCCCATGGCAATATCTTCGCCGTGCAATTCCACCCGGAAAAAAGCCAAACCGCCGGATTGCGCCTGCTCGCCAATTTCCTGCGCTGGCATCCCGAACCCTAAGCCTTTCCATTCGCTAACCATCCCCTGTTGAGGATTTCCCCATGCTCTTGATACCTGCTATCGACCTGAAAGATGGCAAGTGCGTCCGTCTGCGGCAAGGCCGCATGGACGAGGATACGGTGTTCTCCGACGATCCGGTCGCGGTGGCCGGGAAATGGGTGTCGGAAGGCGCGGAGCGCCTGCACTTGGTGGATTTGGACGGTGCCTTCGCCGGGGTGCCGCGCAACGCCGAGGTGATCCATGCCATCCGCGCCACCTATCCCGAGGTCAGGATACAAGTCGGCGGTGGCATCCGCGACGAGGAGACCATCCAGGGATATCTCAACGCCGGGGTGGATTACGTCATCATCGGCACCAAGGCGGTGAGCGCCCCGCATTTCATCCGCGAGGTGGCGGCGGAATTCCCCGGCCATATCATCGTCGGGTTGGACGCCAAGGAGGGCAAGGTCGCCATCGATGGCTGGTCCAAGCTGTCCCACCACGATGTGATCGATCTGGCGCAGAAATTCGAGGACGATGGCGTCGAGGCCATCATCTACACCGACATCAGCCGCGATGGCATGATGGGCGGGGTCAACGTCGAGGCCACGGCCCGGCTGGCCCGCTCGATCCGCATCCCGGTCATCGCTTCGGGTGGCATCCACACCATCGCCGATATCCACGCCCTGGGTAAAGTGGTCGGCGATGGCATCATGGGGGCCATCACGGGCCGGGCCATCTATGAAGGCACCTTGGAGTTCGCCTCCGCCCGCAAAATCGCCGAGCAATACTGACATGCTAGCCAAGCGCATCATCCCCTGTCTCGACGTGGACAATGGCCGGGTGGTCAAGGGCGTCCGCTTCGTGGAAATCAAGGACGCCGGCGACCCGGTGGAAATCGCCCGCCGCTACGACCGGGAAGGCGCGGATGAAATCACCTTCCTCGATATCACCGCCAGTTCCGATAACCGCGAAACCATGGTGCATGTGGTGGAGCAGGTCGCGGGCGAGGTGTTCATCCCGCTGACCGTGGGCGGCGGCATCCGCACCCTGGAAGATATCCGCCGCATGTTGAACGCCGGGGCCGACAAGGTCGGCATCAACACCGCCGCCGTGTTCCGGCCCGAATTCGTGCGCGAGGCGGCGGAGCGCTTCGGTTCGCAGTGCATCGTGGTCGCCATCGACGCCAAGCAGGTCTCCGACGATCCCAAGCGCTGGGAAATCTTCACTCACGGCGGACGCAAAGCCACCGGCCTCGACGCCGTCGAATGGGCGCGGCGCATGGTGGAATACGGCGCGGGGGAAATCCTTTTGACCAGCATGGACCGCGACGGCACCAAGCAGGGTTTCGACCTAGACCTGACCCGTGCCATCAGCGCGGCGGTGCCGGTGCCGGTGATCGCCTCGGGCGGGGTGGGCAATCTCCAACATCTGGCCGATGGCATCACCCAGGGCAAGGCCGACGCGGTGCTGGCCGCCAGCATCTTCCATTTCGCCGAATACAGCATCCGCGAAGCCAAGGAACACATGGCTTCCCAAGGCATCGAGGTGCGGTTATGAGCGCTTGGCTGGACGAGGTGCGCTGGAACGGCGACGGCCTGATTCCCGCCATCGCCCAGGAAGCCGCCACCGGGCAAATCCTGATGGTGGCTTGGATGAACCGCGAAGCCTTGGAACTCACCGCCCAGGAAGGTCACGCGGTCTATTGGTCGCGTTCCCGCAAGAGGCTGTGGCGTAAGGGCGAGGAATCCGGCCATCGGCAGAAGGTGCTGGAAATCCGCCTGGACTGCGACGAGGATGTGATCCTGCTCAAGGTCGAGCAAATCGGCGGCATCGCCTGTCATACCGGCCGCCACCATTGTTTTTTCCGGGTGCTGCGCGGGGACCGCTGGGAAACGGTGGAGCCGGTGCTGAAATCCCCCGAATCGATCTACACGGCGTGAAGCGATGGACGTATTGACCGAATTGGCCGCTGTGCTGGAACAGCGCAAAACCCAAGACCCCAAATCCTCCTACGTGGCCGGGCTTTACGCCAAGGGCTTGGACGCCATCCTCAAAAAGATCGGCGAGGAGGCCACCGAAACTGTGATGGCCGCGAAGGACGGCGTGCCCGAGAAGATCGTCTACGAAGTGGCCGATCTCTGGTTCCATAGCTTGGTGTTGCTGGCCCAGCAGGGCTTGCATCCCGATCAGGTGCTGGCCGAGTTGCAGCGCCGTTTCGGCCTTTCGGGGCTGGACGAAAAAGCCGCCCGTTCCCCCCGATAAAGCCGCCGCCCCTCCCGTAGCATTTCCCACCGGCATCGGCCTATACCGTGTTTTTCCTGCATGGTTCACAGTCCGCGTCCGGCTGAAATCCGATTACACTTGGATTAAAGTAAACATATTACCTCCTATAACTCAAAGGTCGGTCTCCCTCTCGACGGCAAGGACGCCTTTAACGGGTCATCATCCATGAAAGCAAGCACATATTTCAGTCCCATGGGCGGGCAACAATTAGGCGTCATGGTCCCAGAACCCACCCTCTCGGCGGTTTCCGTCTGGCTCGCGGAGCTGCCCCTCGCCAATGCGCGCTATTGCTTCGATGCGATCGAGGCGGCCCTGGAATCCTTCAACCATAGACCGGAGTTGCCGATATGGGTCCGGGTGGAACTGGCCGAATTGCTCAGGCCCACGGTGCTGATGCTGGCACGGCAGGCCGAAGCCCGTTTCCTGGACGCGGCCTTGCCCTATGCCGCCGAAGCCGAACGCTATATCCACCAGGGAATTGGCCTGCATCGGGAACTGGGCATGGGCTATGTGCTGGCGGCGTTCGACGCGGTGGGGGTGTCCCGCCGTGGCCGGGCCGAAAACGCCCAGGCGCTTGCCCTGTACCGCGCCCTGACGCATTGGGGACAGGTGTTGCTGTGGACTTCGCGGCTTTACCGCCCGGTGGACGAGGCTTATTGGTTGATCCTTTACCGTTTGTTCCGGGTCGCCGAGGCGCGGCGGACGCTCGACTTGGTGTTCGACGAAATGGACGAGCCCGCGCCCTGCCGCACCGCGGGAGGCGTGTTCGTCAGGAACGTGCTGTTCGCGGCGGCGAATACCCGGCGCTTGCGGCAACGCGATATGGGGCTGGTGTTCAGGCTGCTGGGCCAATGGGTGGACCGGGTGGGGTTCGGCACGGAAGTCGTCCGCGACGGGCAACTCGCCGAAATCTATGTCGATGTGGGCGGGGCGCTGCCGCCCGCCCGCACCCGGCTCCCGAACGGCTTCGAGGTCAGCGAGCCGCGGTTCCTCCATACCCAGCCGTTGGCCAACACCTTGTTGGAACCCGAGGTGGTGCTGGGCAAATCCCCGCACGAGCGGGCGGTGTTGATCCGGGTGGCGCGTAGCCTGGCCGGATTGGAAAAGCGCCGCTATGCCCGCCGCGCCGAGTCCGATAGGTGCGGGTGCGTGGTGGGCTTGTCGCCCTTGGTGGCCGCTTTGGGCGGCCGCCCGGACTCGGGGCGGGACGATTCCGCCTCGCCCAGGGCGGCACTCGAATTGATCCGGGAGGCGTGGTCGCCGCGGGTGGGTGGCGAGGCCGAGGCGCGGCTGTCACGCAGCGAAGTGGGGTTGGGCAAGTTGTTGGCGAAGCGGCGGAAGGGCGTGGCGGCGATCAGCGCTGCGGATATCTGGTCGGTCGATCAAGAACCCACCGCGACCCCGGAGGCCGCCCCGGCGATGGTCGAGGGCCGGATCGTCAATTCCAGCGCCCAGGGCTGTTGCATCTTCTGGCCGGCGCAAGCGGCGGCGCGGACCAAGGTGGGCGAATTGATCGGCCTCTGGCTGGGCACGCCCGAGCGGCACCTGCGTTTCATCGCGGTGATCCGCTGGCTGGAATGCGGCAAGCAGGGCTTGACCTTCGGGGTGGAACTGTTCGCGCCTTCCGCCGAAGTGGTGGAGATTTACGACAGCGCTTCCAAACCCAGGGGCAAGGCTTTGTTGCTCGCCGCCGACGGGGTGTTGCGCAAAACCCCGGAATTGCTGGCCTTGCCGGGTGTGGCACGGCAGGGCGGGACCGTCCGGGTGCGGGCGGGTGGGGAATTGACCCGCTATTGGGTGAGCGAGGAAATGGAGGCCACGCTCTCTTTCGTGCGCTCCGGCTTAGTGGAATTGGATTCCGAGGACGAAAACGCCTGAACGCCGGGGGGGCGGCTTTGCGCTATCATGTCCGGGGATCGCAACGATCCCAACCGCATGGGTAGCCGCAAGGGGGATACAATGGCAGTCCAGAGTTTTCACGGCACCGAACCCAAACTGGGCGCGGGGGTTTATATCGCCGAGAGCGCCGTGGTCATCGGGGATGTGGGCTTGGGCAAGGACGTGTCGATCTGGCCGACGAGCGTGGTCCGGGGCGATGTGAACTTGATCGAGATCGGCGACGAAACCAATATCCAGGATGGTTCCGTGCTGCATGTCACCCATCGTAGCGCATCCAATCCCGAGGGCCATCCGCTCGTCATCGGCAACGGGGTCACGGTGGGGCACCGGGTGGTGTTGCACGGTTGCCGGATCGGCGACTTGTGCCTGATCGGCATCGGGGCCATCATCATGGATGGCGCGGTGGTGGAAGAACGGGTGATCGTCGGGGCGGGTACCCTGGTGCCGCCCGGCAAGCGCCTGGAAAGCGGTTTCCTGTACGTGGGTGCTCCCGCCAAGCAGGTCCGCACGCTCAAGGACGAGGAACTCGAATATCTCAGCTATTCCAAGGATGGCTATGTGTTGCTGAAGAACCAATACCTGCGCGATGCCGGGTTGGCGCTGTCCTAGGCCGCCAAGCCCCGTCCGGCGTTCAGCGCCGCGATGACTGAGCGGGTCGCGGGGCGCACTCCGCGCCATAGCTCGAAGGCCGCAGCGGCCTGTTCCACCAACATCCCGATGCCGTCCATGCTGAGCGCCGCGCCCGCCGCTTTTCCCCAGCGCACGAAGGACGTCGGTTCCTTGCCATAGGCTAGGTCGTAGCAACTTCCCCCCGCCGCCAGGAGGCCGCCGGGCAGGTCCGGCACTTCGCCGCCCAGGCTGGCGGCGGTGGCGTTCAGGATCAGATCGAAGCTTTCCCCCGCCAAGTCCGCGAAACCGCAGCCCACGACCGGGCCGAGGTCGCCGAATTCCCCGGCCAGGATTTCCGCTTTCGCCACCGTGCGGTTGGCGATGACCAGCCGTTCCGGTGCCAGCGCCAGCAAGGGGGCCAAGACGCCCCGACCGGCCCCGCCCGCGCCCAATAGCAGGATGCGGCGGCCTTCGATGCCCAGTCCCAGGTTTCCGGTCAAATCGCGGACCAAGCCTTCGCCGTCGGTGTTATCGCCGAACACCGCGCCGTCGGGCCTGAGCGCCAAGGTGTTGACCGCCTTGGCCTGCACCGCCCGTTCGCTGAGTTGATCGGTCCAGGCGAAGGCCAATTCCTTGAGCGGCACGGTGCAATTCAAGCCCTTGCCGCCCGTGACGAAAAACTCCCGCGCGGCGGTCTCGAAATCCTCGGCGGGTACGTCCTGGGCGGCGTAGGTCAGGACTTGTCCGGTTTGCGCCGCGAACAAGGTGTGGATGCGTGGCGATTGGCTATGGCCGATGGGATGGCCGAAGACGGCGTAGCGGTCGATTTGGGGCATGGCGGCGTTTTCAGGGGGAGGCAGGCATTATCGACTGGAAGCTTCGCGCAGCCACTGCGCCACATCCTTGGCGTAATAGCTGAGGATGGCGTCGGCCCCGGCCCGCTTGAGCGAGAGCAGGGCTTCCAGGACGGTCTTGCGCTCGTCCAGCCAGCCGTTCTGGGCGGCGGCTTTGAGCATGGCGTATTCGCCGCTGACTTGGTAGGCCAAGGTGGGCACGCCGAATTCGTCCTTGATGCGGCGGATGATATCGAGATAGGGCAGGCCCGGTTTCACCATCACCATATCCGCGCCTTCGGCGAGGTCCAGCGCCACTTCGCGCAGGGCTTCGTCGGAATTGGCCGGGTCCATTTGATAGCTGTATTTGTCGCCCCCGGCCAGATGGGCGGCGGAACCCACCGCGTCGCGGAAGGGACCGTAAAAAGCCGAGGCGTATTTGGCGGAATAGGCCAGGATGCGGGTATTGACATAGCCTTCGGCTTCCAAGGCGGCGCGGATCGCCCCGATGCGGCCATCCATCATATCGGAAGGCGCCACGATATCCGCGCCCGCCGCCGCATGGGATAGCGCTTGCTTCACCAGCACCTCGACCGTGGCGTCGTTGACCACATAGCCTTGATCGTCGATCAAGCCGTCCTGGCCGTGGGTGGTGAACGGGTCCAACGCCACGTCGGTCATCACCCCCAGTCCCGGCACGGCCTGCTTGAGGGCGCGGATAGCGCGTTGGGCCAGCCCGTCCGGGTTGTGGGCCTCGGCGGCGTCCAGGGATTTGAGCTCCGGCGGCGTCACCGGGAACAGCGCCACCGCCGGGATGCCCAGCGCGTGGGCCGCTGTGCATTCCTCGACCAGGAGGTCGATGCTGAGGCGCTCGACGCCGGGCATGGAGGCTACGGCTTCGCGGCGGTTCCCGCCTTCCAGCACGAACAAGGGATAGATGAGGTCGTCCGGGGCGAGCCGGGTTTCGCGCATCAGGCGGCGGCTGAACTCATCGCGCCGCATCCGGCGTAATCGGGTTCGGGGGTAGAAAATGCTATGATTCGATGGCATATCGGTCCGGGCGGTCGACCGGGGCGGGGACTCGGTAGTGTATCCCGGCCTCTCGGGTTATGATAAAAAAGATCAAAGGTTTAGAGTTTCAGGAGTTTATAAATGAAATTTACCAAATCTTCCTTCGGCTTGGCGAGTTGGGCCGGTGTGCTTGGGCTGTTGCTGGGTCTGTGCGCCGCGACGGTACGGGCAGAGGAAGGCTTGCTCCCGCCGCAAGTGGTGATCCAAAAAACCGCCGACCAATTGCAGGTCTCCTTGCAAAAGCCGGAATACAAATCCGATTTCCGCAAAGCCACCGCCCTGGTCGACCAGATCATCGAGCCGCAAATCGACTTCGACCGGGTATCGGTGTTGATCCTCGGCAAGCTCTGGAAAACCGCCACCCCGGAACAAAAGGACCGCTTCAAGAAGGAATTCCGCCTGTTGCTGGTGCGCACCTATACCACCGCCTTCACCGAATACGCCGATTGGAAAATCCGCTATTTGCCGCTGGAAATGAACCCTGCCGATAAAAAGGTGATGGTCCGCACCGAAATCCTCCAATCCGGTGCCCAGCCTGTGGGCGTGAACTACCGCATGATCCTGGAGGGCAGCCAATGGAAGGTCTATGACGTGCTGATCGAGGGCGTCAGCCTGTTGCAGAACTACCGCTCCAGCTTCACCGATGAAGTCGCCCGCACCGGCTCCCTCGACCAACTCATCACCCACCTCACCGAGCGCAACGCCGCCGCGCTGAAAGAGCCGGTCGGCAAGAAAGGCTCATAGCCACTCCCTGGGCCGCAGGAAGTCCCGGTACAAGGCTTCCTCGGGGCCGCCCGCCTCGGGTTTCCAATCATAACGCCAATGCGCCACCGGCGGCAGCGACATCAGGATGGATTCGGTCCTGCCGCCCGACTGTAGCCCGAACAAGGTGCCCCGGTCGTACACCAAGTTGAATTCCACGTAGCGCCCGCGCCGGTAAAGCTGGAATTCCCGTTCCCGCGCACCGTAGGGCGTGGTTTTGCGCTCCCGCACGATGGGCAGGTAGGCCGGAAGATAATGGTCGCCCACGCTGCGCAGGAAGGCGAAGCTGCGCTCGAAGCCCCCTGCGTTCACATCGTCGAAGAACAGCCCGCCCACGCCCCGCGTTTCGTTGCGGTGCTTCAGGAAAAAATACTCGTCGCACCAGCGCTTGAAGCGGGGATAGACCTCCGGGCCGAAGGGTTCACAAGCGGTCCGCGCTGTCTTGTGCCAATGCACGGCGTCCTCCTCGAACGGGTAATACGGCGTCAGGTCGAAGCCGCCACCGAACCACCAAACCGGGGCTTCGCCCTCTTTCTCGGCGATGAAGAAACGCACATTCGCGTGCGAGGTCGGCACATAAGGATTCAGGGGATGCACCACCAGGGACACGCCCACGGCCTGGAAACCGCGCCCGGCCAGTTCCGGCCTGTGCGCGGTGGCGGAGGGCGGCAGGGTTTGGCCGGAGACATGGGAGAAATTGACCCCGGCTTGCTCGAACGTCCGGCCACCCGCCATGACGCGGGTCCGGCCTCCGCCGAGGCCGCTGGCATAGGTCCAATTATCCTCTTGGAAACGGGCTTCGGGTTCTTCCGTTGCCAGCGCGGCGCAAATCCGGTCTTGTAGATCGAGCAAATAGGCTTTGACGGCGGCGAGGTCCGGGGTATTCATGCGATAGGCTCCTGGCTGTGATGCGATAGGGTACGCGCCGCGTACCGCCCGGCGCATGGTACGCGGCGGCGGGTCGAATGGCTATGATGTTGCTTTCCGCTCTTGGATGATGCCCACGCCGCGATGATCGATATTCCCGAACTTTCCGTTTACGCCACCCTGGCCGAGACCTTCCCCGAACCCGTGTTCCGGCCCTGGCTGGAGCTTTTGCCCGCCCAACTCGCCCGCGCCTTCGCCGCCGACCGCCATGGCGATTGGCCGCGCTGGCGCGAAGTCCTGCGCCGCCTGCCGCCCATCCAGCCCGCCTGGGTCAATTTGAACGTCGACGCCGTGCAACTCAAGGGCCGGGCCGACGCGGCGGCGGAATTGGCCTTGATCGAAACCCTGCTGCGGGAGCTGCATCCCTGGCGCAAAGGGCCGTATGACGTGCTGGGCATCCCTATCGACACCGAATGGCGTTCCGACCTGAAATGGCGGCGGTTGGAATCCGCTATCCAGCCCTTGGCCGGGCGCACTGTGCTGGATGTGGGCTGCGGCAATGGTTATCACGCCTGGCGCATGATCGGGGCCGGGGCCGAGCGGGTCGTCGGTATCGACCCCACTTTGCTGAGCGTGGTGCAATTCCTGGCGATCCGCCATTTCGCGGGGGATTTCCCGGTGTATGTGCTGCCGGTGGGCATCGACGATGTGCCGCCCAACCTCGGGGCGTTCGACACGGTGTTCTCGATGGGCGTGCTTTATCACCGCCGCTCGCCCTTGGATCATTTGCTGGAACTCAAGGGCTGTTTGCGCGAGGGCGGGGAACTGGTGCTGGAAACCCTGGTGATCGAAGGTGGGGCGGGACAGGTGTTGGTGCCGGAGGACCGCTATGCCCGGATGCGCAATGTCTGGTTCATCCCGTCCTGCCCGACGCTGGAAAGCTGGTTGAAGCGCTGTGGTTACCGCAATATCCGCTTGATCGACGTGACCCCGACCACGGCGGAGGAACAGCGCTCCACCGATTGGATGCGGTTCCAGTCCTTGCCGGATTGCCTCGATCCCGCGAATCCGGGTTTGACGGTCGAGGGCTTGCCCGCGCCAAGGCGGGCGGTGTTTTTGGCGGAGGGGTCGTAGCGGCGGGGTTTGGGGGGGATTCACACGCCAGCAACATAAGCCGGTTAGCGTGCCCCTCCCACCGGCTTGGCCCGCACAGGTTCCCATGTCCCCCGATCCCCGCTTCCGCCCGCTCGAAAGCCTGCTCCGGCAACATCTCGACAATTCCATCGCCTGCGGCCAGGAACTCAAGCGCTTGTTCGGCCACCTCGACACGCCCCAAGCCCACATCGCCGAAATCAAGCGTATGGAGGAATTCGGCGACCGGCTGACCGCCGAGGCCCACCGCGCCCTGGAAGACCCCCCCTATTCGGAACTCATCCACCTGACCCAGCTTTGGGTCAAGCACCTCGACGATATCATCGACGGACTCAATAACACGGCGCGGGTCATCGATATCTTCACGCCGGAACGGGCCGAGCCGGACGCCCAGCGCATCCTCGCGATCATCCTGGAGATGGCGGCGCGGCTCGCGGTCGAGGTGCGGCGCTATCCCGGCAACGCCTTGGACGAAGTGCGGGACTGCCGGGAAGCGCTCAAGCGCTGGGAGGAGGAAGCCGACACCATCTATCACGAATGGCGCAAATCGCACCGGCGGCATAGTTCGCTGTCGCTGATTTCGGAGCTGGATTGGACCGAAATCCTGGGACTCCTGGAAGCCACCACCGACGCCTGCTATCACTCGGCGGTGCTGTTGGAGCGGATCACCCGCCACCACTTGCGGCAAGCCGCGTTCTGAGTCCGGCGAGCGCCCACCCGGCGGCGGCTGGTATGCTTGCGGGTATCGAGTCGCCACCCGCCGCCCGCCATGAGTAAAGACCAACTGTTCCGCGCGCCCCAGCCCATCGCCGGGGATTTCAATTTCGGCCAGGAAACCGCCCTGGTGTTCGACGATATGCTGGACCGCTCCGTGCCCTTCTACGCCGAGCTACAGCGCATGATCGGCGAAATCGCCGCCGACTTCGCCGCCGAGGGCAGCCGTTTGTACGATCTCGGCTGTTCCACCGGCACCACCTTGTTGTGCCTGGACCGGGTGGTGCCGCCGGGCGTGGCCTTCGTCGGGGTGGATGCTTCGCCCGAGATGCTGGAACAGGCCCGCCAAAAATTGGCCCGCCATGGTCTGGCCCGGTCTTGCGAACTGGTCCGGCAGAACCTCGATCAAGGCGTCGCCCTGGTCGATGCCTCCGTGGTCGTCATGAACCTGACCCTGCAATTCGTCCGGCCCCTGCACCGCGACCGCCTGATCGCCGCCATCGCCCAGGGTACCCGCGCCAACGGTTGCTTGATCCTGGTGGAAAAGGTGCTGGGCCAGGATTCGACCGTGAACCGGCTGTTCATCAAGTACCACTACGATTTCAAAAAGCGCAACGGCTATTCCGAATTGGAAATCGCCCAGAAGCGGGAGGCGCTGGAAAACGTGCTGATCCCCTACCATTTCGAGGAAAACCGCGAACTCCTGCTCCGCAACGGCTTCAGGACTTGCGATGTGTTTTTCCGCTGGTATAACTTCTGCGGGATGCTGGCGATCAAATAGGCCAACCCCGGCCCCGGTTGATAAAAACAACACCATGGATGGCCCGCCACGCGGTCCCGAACCCTCCACCCCACCCACGCGAACGCCTATGTCCACCGCCGAGAAATCCGCCTCGCGCAAAACCCCCTTGCTCAAGGGTACCCTGGTCATGTGGAACGACCTGAAAGGTTTCGGGTTCGTGCGCCCGGAACCCGCGGACGGCGACCAAGACGACCATTTCATCCATATCACCGCCTTCAAGAAGGGCATGGGCCGCCGCCCGGAAATCGGCGACGGGGTACGCTTCCGGCCCGACGATAGCGCCGAGGCCGGGGACAAGAAGCGGGTGGTCTTCGCCCTCATCGAAGGCATGGACTACGAACACCAGGAACCCAAGCCGTTCTCCCTGGTGCCCAAGCCCCGCTCCTGGCTGACCAACCTGTTGATCCTGACGCCCTTGGTGTTGTCGTCCTATGCGCTGTGGGTGGTCCGGAACCCGCTGCCGTTCTTTTCCTACTGTATCTTCAGCTTGATCACCATCATGATCTACGGGGCCGACAAAACCCATGCCGCCACCCGTCGCTGGCGTGTCCCGGAAAACTACCTCCTGATCCTGGAACTCATGGGCGGCTGGCCGGGCGCTTTGGTGGCCCAGAACCAATTGCGCCATAAAACCCGGAAATCGACCTATAAGATTCTGCTGCATATCATCATCGCCGCGCATTTGCTGGGCTGGGCGGTCTATCTATATTGGAAGCTCCGCCTCTAAACCGCTTGATTCGGCCCGCGGTCTCGCCGTTTTATTGTTCGGTTATTCCCAAGCGGCGCTTGGGAACCAGTGAAATATCCCTTTATGGAAAACGCCCCGCCGAAGGTTCCCTCTGGCCTGTGGATATTCGTGGGGTGGATTATCCCGGCGAACGGTGCCACAAGCGCTAAACTCCGGGGGCAACGGGTTTTTTGCTTTATAAATCAGTTGGCTATAAAGGGTAGGGGTTATGGGGAAACCCAGGCCGGACCTGCCCAAACCTGTGGATAACTCGGTGGATGGATTCCGCCCCGGACTATCGGACCGCTTGACGCCACCTTCCCCGGCAGAACCTTCCGTCCTCCCTGCCTGTCGCTGTCGGCCCCTGGAATTCGACTTGCGTTGACAGATTGCTCCGTGGCGATAAGCGATTCCCTTATGCCGGGTCGGCCCAGGGGCCGCTATTATTGTTTCACTCCATACACCCGTTATTGCTTCCATGCGCCGTCCGCCCAACAGACCCCAAAAATCCGTAAAACCCAGCGCCCCGTCGCCGCGTCCGGTGGCCGAAATCTTCGCGGGGTTGTTGTTCGCCGAGGTGCCGCCCCCGGTGGTGCAACGGCTACAAACCATGAACGCGGTGCTGGCCGATAATATGCGCGGCCTGGACGACGTGGGCCGGAACAATATGCGCGAGGCGCTGGCCCGGTGGTCCTGCCGTTTGCCGGAAGGACTGGAAAGCTGGAACCACGCTTTCGTGGCGGCCATGGCCCATGTCCACGAGGCCAAGTTCGCCAAATTGCTGCGGCAATTGCCCGATCCGCCGCCGGAGCCGCCCGGCCTTTGGGAAACCTTGGCGACCCAGGCCACCGTACCGGACGAGACCGGGCTGGCCGCTTGCCTGATCCTATACGACCTAGGCTGTGCCCGCGCCTTCTTGGCGTTCAAGCGCTCGGCCTGAGCGGCGCCTTTTTCTCCCTAGATCGGAAATCCAAGCATGAGCGACATCGAATGGGCGCTGGTCGCCCTGGCCGCACTGGCGGCGGGCGCGGTGAACGCCCTGGCCGGCGGCGGCACCTTGATCACCTTCCCCTTGTTGACGGCGGTGGGCCTGCCCGCCATCGAGGCCAATATCACCAATACCGTGGCGCTGTGTCCCGGTTATTTGGCCGCCACCCTGGCCCAGGCCGGGGATTTGCGTACGCAACGCCGCCGCTTGTGGTGGTACCTGCCCACCGCCATCTTGGGCGGGATCGTCGGCGGGGTGTTGCTGCTGCATACCGGGGAACGGACCTTCCGCGCCCTGGTGCCTTATCTGATCCTGTTCGCCGCCTTGTTGCTGGCCTGCCAGGACTGGGTGCGCGGCTGGCTGCTGCGCCGCGCCCGCCATCCGGATTCGGCCCGCTGGTTGGAAACCCTGGGGGTGGTGCCCGCGTTCCTGGCGGCGGTCTATGGTGGTTATTTCGGCGCGGGGGTGAGCGTGATCGTGCTGGCGATGCTGGGCTTGGTGCTGGACGATACCCTGACCCGGCTCAACGCCTTGAAGCAAGGCATCGCCTTCGCCGTCAACACGGCGGCGGCGCTGTTCCTGGCGCTGTCGGGGCGGGTGGATTGGCCGGTGGCGCTGGCGATGGCGGCGGGGGCTTTGGTCGGTGGAGCCTTGGGGGGCAAGCTGGCCGGGCGGATCCAACCGGCCCTGCTACGCGGCATCGTGGTGGGGGTGGGGGTGGTCGTGGCCGGGATTTATTGGGTCCGGGGTTGAGGTTCCAACAACTGGGGAGGTAGCACCATGGTCGATAGGGCGGCGGTAGCGGAAGATTGGCGTCGGCGCGGTTTCGGTTGCGATCTCTGGGTGGACCCGCCCGGCCAGCGCTGGGAGGATTTCGTCCACGGCGTCGATGAACTGGTGATGGTGGTGGAGGGCCGGGTCGAGTTCGAGATCGACGGGGTGGCCCACCACCCGGAAGCCGGGGAGGCATTATTAATCCCGGCGGGCGCGGTGCATTCGGTGCGGAACCTGGGCGGCGGCCAGGCGCGTTGGTTGTATGGCTATCACGCGGGTTGAATCGTGGGAATGTACCCATCCACCCTTTGCGGATCATCCCGGTGGGCACGGAATACGTGCCCACCCTACAGTCCGTCCGGCTTGAACCTGCGGCCCGGCCTCAGCACTCGGGCACGCTGACCGGGATGTGCATGGCGAGGCCGGCCTCGGCGGTTTCCTTGTAGCGGCTGTTCATATCCTGGGCGGTTTCCCACATGGTCTTGATGACGGCGTCGAGGCTGACACGGGCATCCTTGGGGTCGGTTTCCAGCGCGATATTGGCGGCGGTGATGGCTTTCATCGCGCCCATGCTGTTGCGCTCGATGCAGGGAATCTGCACCAGCCCGCCCACCGGGTCGCAGGTCAGGCCCAGGTGGTGTTCCATGGCGATTTCGGCGGCGATCAAAACCTGTGCCGGGCAAGCGCCCAGGGCTTCGGCCAGCCCCGCCGCCGCCATGGCCGAGGACACGCCGATTTCGGCCTGGCAACCGCCCATGGCGGCGGAGATGGTGGCGTTCTTCTTGAACAAGGTGCCGATTTCCCCGGCGATGAGCAGGAAGCGGATGACTTTATCCGCGTCGAAACCGTCCAGGAAGCACCAGGCATACATCAAGACCGCCGGGATCACCCCCGCCGCGCCATTGGTCGGGGCGGTGACGATGCGTCCGAACGAGGCGTTTTCCTCGTTCACCGCCAGGGCGAAGCAGGAAATCCATTTGTTGACGCGGGTGAAGTCGCGCGGCTGGCTTTGGATGAGGTCCAGCCACTGGTTGAGGCTGGCGTAGACCGCATCGCCCAAAAGCCGCCGGTTCATCTCGGCGGCGCGGCGGCGCACCCGCAAGCCGCCCGGCAGATAGCCCTCGCTGTTCACGCCGCGGAAAATACATTCGCGGATTTCCTTCCACAGCCCCAGGGCCAGGGCGTCGATCTCGGCCCGGCTGCGCCAGGCCTGCTCGTTGACATAGGTCAGTTCGGACACCGACAGCCCCAGATTGCGGCAATTGTCCTCCAGGGTCGCGCCGGTATGGCAAGGGTAGGGGGTGACGATTTTTTTCACGCTGGCGGGATCGGGCTCGTGTTCGGTGGCGATGAAACCGCCGCCCAGCGAGTAATAGGTCTGCTCCACCATGGAGCCGTCCTTGAGGATCGCGCCGAAGCGCATCGCGTTGGCGTGGCGGGGCAGGGTGGTGTCGTATTCGAATACGAGGTCGCTGGCGTAGACGAAGGGGAGTTCCCGGACCCCGCCCAGGTGGATACGGCCCTCGCGCTTGATCTTTTCGACCTTGGCCGGGATCGCGCCGGTGTCGATCCGGGTGTAGTCCTCACCGGAAAGGCCCATCAGTACGGCGATATCGGTGCCGTGCCCGGCCCCGGTCTTGGCCAGGGAGCCGTAGAGCCGGGCGCTGATTTGAGCCACGGCGTCCAGGTCGCCCAACTCCTTCACGAACTGGGCCGCCGCCCGCCAGGGTCCCATGGTGTGGGAACTGGACGGGCCGATGCCGATTTTGATGATTTCGAACGCGCTGATGGATTCCATGGGGATCGTCTCCGGGAGTCGGGAAGGCGGGGTCGCCAGTGTCGCCGATTTCGCGGGCGGGGGGGCGGCGTTGCGGGGAAATAGAGTGGCGCGTGATCGTGGGCGGGGTGTTCGCGGCATGGCGGCGCGCGCCCGTTCCAGGCGGGGTTGGGAAACCGGCGATCCTTAAGCGCCGCCCGTCCGCCGCGCGCCGGGCCGCGCCAGGAGCGCGGCGATCTGTTCGGCGGGCAGGGGGCGGCTCAACAGGAAACCCTGTACCTCGTGGCAACCCCGGTTCCTCAGGAATTCCAATTGGCCGGGGGTTTCCACGCCCTCGGCCACCACTTCCAGCCTCATGCTCGAAGCCATGGCGATGATGGCGACCGCGATGGCGGCATCGTCGGCGTCGGTTTCGATATCGCGGACGAAGCTGCGGTCGATCTTGAGCCGGTCGATGGGGAATTGCTTGAGGCGGCTCAGGCTGGAATAGCCGGTTCCGAAATCGTCGATGGCGAGTTGCACGCCGATGTCCTTGAGGGTACGCAAGGCCAGGGCCGCGCTATCGGCGTCCCGCATCAGGGCGCTTTCGGTGAGTTCCAGTTCCAAGGTCCGGGGTTCCAGGCCGGTTTCCTCCAGGATGCGGGTCACCAGGTCGGGGAAGCCCTTGTGCAGGAATTGCACGGCCGAGACGTTCACCGCCACCCTGGGCAGGGTCAAGCCCTGGTCGCGCCAAGCCCGGGCCTGGGCGCAGGCGTTGCGCAGCACCCATTCGCCGATGGGCGCGATCAAGCCGGTGTCTTCCGCCAGTGGGATGAACTCGGCGGGAGACACCATGCCCAGTTCCGGGTTGGTCCAGCGTAGCAAGGTTTCCGCGCCCGCCACCGTCCCGTTGCCGATGTTGAACTGCGGCTGGTAGTGCAGGCGTAGTTCGCCGCGTTCGATGGCCTTGCGGAGCAGGTTTTCCAGGGTCATGCGCTTCAGCACCGCCGCCGCCATCTGCCCGGAGAAGCGGCGGTGGGTGTTGCCGCCGTCGCGCTTGGCGTAGTACATGGCGAGGTCGGCATTACGCAGCAGTTCGTCGGCGTTGCCGCCGTCTTCCGGGAACACCGCGATGCCGATGCTGGTGGTGGTGTAAAGTTCCTGCCCGCCGATCTTGAGCGCTTGGCCCAACGCGGTGCGGATGCGCTCCGCGGCCAGGGAGGCGTCCTCCGCCCGCTCGATCCGGGATAGCAGCACGGTGAATTCGTCGCCGCCCAGCCGGGCCAGGGCGTCGCCTTCCCGGAAGCGATCCGACCAGCCCACCGCCGTGCCGGCCCTGAGGCTCTGGCGCAGGCGTTCGGCGGCGGCCCTGAGCACCTTGTCGCCCAGGGGATGGCCCAGGGTGTCGTTGATGCGTTTGAAGCCGTCGAGGTCCAGGAACAACACCGCCAGCGGGCTGCCTTTCGCCGCTGCCAGCGACACCATGTAGTGCAGGTGTTCTTTGAAGAACTCGCGGTTGGGCAACTCGGTGAGGCTGTCGAAATAGGCGAGGCGGTGCAGGCGGCGTTCGCTGTCGGCGAAGCGGCGGGTGGTGTCGCTGGCCTTCAGCGCATAGCGCACGCGGTGGCCGAGCAGGGGGAAGTTGATGGGTTTGGTGATGAAATCGGTGGCCCCGGCCTCGAAGGCGTGGGTGATGGATTCCAGGTCGTCCAGCCCGGTCATGATGAGTATCGGGGTATGTCGGCCTTGGGGGAGTTTCCGCAGTTCGGCGCAGGCGGTGAAGCCGTCCATGCCGGGCATCATCACATCCAGCAGCACCGCGTCCACCGGCTCGGACCCGAACAAGGCGAGGCATTCCAGGCCATCGCCGGCCTCGGCGATATCGAATCCCATGGTTTTGAGCGTGCCGCCGATGAGGGTCCGGGTAAGCGGATCGTCATCGACGATCAGGAGGCGGGTGGCTTGTGGCATCGGGCGCGGTCGTGTCGGTGGGGCTGGGCCGGGTGTCGGTGCGATGGACGGGCACGCTCCACGCGGTGTGTTTGGCGCAAATCAAGACCATTCATTATAGACGGGGCAAAAACCGGGCTTGGCCATGGGCCGGGCCGGAAGCGGCCTTGGGGTCCGCCTTTGCCGAATAACGGCCCGCTGGTTATGATGGGGACGCGCCATAGCGTGTATTTCCACCCTTTCCGACCATCGTCCACAGGGCTGAAACCCATGGGATTCCTCCGCCGCCTGTTCGGGGTGAAACATCGAGAACCCGATTCCGAAATCTCCGAACTGGTGGAAGCCAGCCCGGAGCGCCGGGTGATCCTGCCTTCCGCGCGGCTCCCCCTGCCCATCACCCTGGACATCCTCAAGCAGCTGTTCCCCATCCGCAACCTGGACGACGACGAGTTGGGCGCCTACGCCCTGGAGCGCAAGGCCGAGGTTTGCGGCCCCGGTTCCATCCTGTTCCGGGCGGGCTATCCCATCAAATATGTGCATTACCTGCTGGAGGGCACCGTCGTCATGGACGTGGGGCCGGGCACCCGTTACGAAATCGGCGCGGACACCGCCAAGGCCCGCTTCCCGCTGTGCTATGGCAAGCATTACACCGCCACCGCCGAAGCCAAGACCGATGTGCAAATCCTGCGGGTCTCGGCCAAGATCATGAGCCTGGGTTCGACCTTGACCCAGGAGGTTCCCCATAGCCTGGACGCCGACAATCTGGACATCCCCGAAGCGGTGCGGGAAAGCTCCTTGTTCCAGGCGTTCAGCCAGCATTACCGCGACGACGAATTGCGCGTGCCCTCCCTGCCCGAGGTCGCCGCCAGGGTCGGCCAGGCGGTGCGGGAAGATATCGGCCTGGCCGAGATCGCCCGTATCGTGCAACTCGATCCGGTGATCGCGGCGCGGCTGGTGCATATCGCCAATAGCCCCTTGTACCTGCCGTCCCGGCCCGCGGTGACCTGCTTGGACGCGGTCAGCCGCTTGGGGTTGCTCGCGACCCGCAACCTCGTCATGGCGTTCTCGCTCAAGCAGGTGTTCCGCTGCAAGGACGAGGACCTCGCCCGGATCGCGCAAAACCATTGGCGGCGCAGCATCCATCTGTCGGCCCTGTGCTATGTGTTGGCGGCGGATAATCCGGGGATGAGCCAGGAAGAAGCCTTGCTGGCCGGTTTGCTGGCCGATATCGGGGCGGTGCCCTGTCTTTATTTCACCGAGAACCTGCCCAGGACGCTGTGGACCCCGGCGGAGGTCGAAGCCATCCTGCCCCTGGTGCGCGGGCCGGTGGGGGCTTATCTCCTCAAACGCTGGGATTTCCCCCCGGAACTCGGCATCATTCCGCAGGTGGCGGAGGATTGGTATTACGACGGCGGCGAGCGGCTGACCCTGAACGATATCGTCATCCTGTCCAAGCTGCATGCCTATATCGGCACGCCCCAGATGGCCGCGCTGCCCGCCATCAACGCCATCCCGGCCTGCGCCAAACTCAAGAACCACCAACTTTCGCCCGCGTATTCGCTGCGCGTGCTGCACGAGGCCAAGGACGCCATCGCCCAGGCCATGAAATTTTTCGAGGGCTGACGGGTCGGAACCCCTGCCCTTGTTGCCTTAAACACCCCATCCCGGATCGACAACCCCATGAGCAATCCCTTACTCGAATCCCACGACCTTCCGCCGTTTTCCCGCATCCAGCCCGAGCAGGTGGTGCCCGCCATCACCCAACTCCTGGCCGCTAACCGCGCCGCCATCGCCGCCCTGTTGGAGCCGGGCAAGACCTACACCTGGGACAATCTGGTCGAGCCTTTGGAAGACCTGGACGATCAGCTGAACCGGGCCTGGTCGCCGGTCGGCCATATGAATTCGGTGGTCAATAGCGACGCGCTGCGCGAGGCTTATAACGCCTGCCTGCCCTTGCTCAGCGAATACGCCACCGAGGTCGGCCAGAACGAAGCCCTGTACCGGGCCTACCGCGCCATCGCCGACGGTCCCGAGTTCGCCCGTTTGGACCCGGCCCAACGCAAGATCATCGACAACGCCCTCCGCGATTTCCGTCTGTCCGGCGTCGATCTGCCGCCCGAGCAAAAGGACCGCTACAAGGACATCGCCCAGGAATTATCCAAGCTGACCAGCCAGTTCCAAGACCACCTGATGGACGCCACCCAGGCTTGGACCAAGCATATCGAGGACGAGAGCCTCTTGGCCGGGCTACCCGATTCGGCCAAGGCCATGGCCCGCCAGGCCGCCGCCGCCAAGGATTTGCCGGGCTGGTGGTTCACCCTGGAATTCCCGTCTTATATCGCCATCCTGACTTATGCCGACCATCGCGAACTCAGGCAGGAGTTCTACACCGCCTATGCCACGCGGGCGTCCGAACTCGGGCCGAACGCGGGCCAGTTCGACAACACCGAGCTGATGGAACGCATCCTGGCCTTGCGCCACGAGGAAGCCGGGTTGCTGGGTTTCGCCAATTTCGCCGAATTGTCGCTGGCGACCAAGATGGCCCCTTCGACCGATGAGGTGGTGGCGTTCCTGACCGATCTGGCCGAACGCTCGCTGCCCCATGCCCGCCGCGATTTGGCCGAACTCAAAGCTTTCGCCGCCGGGCATCTGGGACTGGCCGAGGCCCAATCCTGGGACTTGACCTACGCCAGCGAAAAGCTGCGCCAGCACAAGTTCGATCTGTCCGAAGAAGAAGTGCGGGCTTATTTCCCCGCGTCCAAGGCGGTGAGCGGGATGTTCGCCGTGGTGGAAAAGCTGTACGGACTGCGCATACAGGCCGTCGAGGGCGTGGAGGTCTGGCATCCCGACGTGAGCTTCTACGAAATCCACGACCGCGACGGCCACAAGCGCGGCGCGTTCTACCTGGATTTATACGCCCGCCCCAAGAAACGCGGCGGTGCCTGGATGGATGAATGCCTGACCCGCCGCCGCAAAGGCGACGCGATACAGACCCCGGTGGCCTTCCTGACCTGCAATTTCACTCCGCCGACCGGCGACACTCCGGCCCTGTTGCGCCACGACGAGGTGCTAACCCTGTTCCACGAATTCGGCCATGGTTTGCAGCATATGCTGACCCAGGTGGACCATCTGGGCGTGTCGGGTATCCATGGCGTGGAGTGGGACGCGGTGGAACTGCCGAGCCAGTTCATGGAGAACTTCTGTTGGGAACCGGAAGCCCTGGCCCTGATTTCCGGCCATTACCAGACCGGCGAACCCTTGCCGCAAGCCTTGCTCGACAAGATGACCGCCGCCCGCAATTTCCAATCCGGGATGCAAATGGTGCGGCAGTTGGAATTCTCCTTGTTCGATTTCCGTATGCACCGCGAATACGATCCGGCCCAGGGCGGGCGGGTTTACGCCATCCTCGACGAGGTGCGTAAGCAAGTGGCGGTGGTGGTGCCGCCCGCATTCAACCGCTTCCCGCATAGCTTCTCGCACATCTTCGCGGGCGGTTATGCGGCGGGCTATTACAGCTACAAATGGGCGGAAGTCCTGTCGAGCGACGCCTATTCCCTGTTCGAGGAGAAGGGCGTGTTCGATGCCGACACGGGCCGTGCCTTCATGGAAAACATCTTGGAAACCGGCGGTAGCCGCAAAGCGATGGATGTATTTGTGGCCTTCCGGGGGCGCGAGCCGAATATCGATGCCTTGTTGCGGCATAACGGGATCGCCGAGGCCGCTTAACCCATCCTGGTGGGCGCGGAAGACGTGCCCACCCTACCATCGCATCCATACCACCATGCAAAACACCCTCCGCCTACTCGACATCATGGCCCGTTTACGCGACCCGGAAACCGGTTGCCCTTGGGATGTACAACAAGATTTCGCCAGCCTCGTCCCCTACACCCTGGAAGAAGCCTACGAAGTGGCCGATGCCGCCGAGCGCGGCGATGCCGAGGATTTACGTGAGGAACTGGGCGATTTGCTGCTGCAAGTGGTTTTCCATGCCCGCATCGCCGAGGAACGCGGCCTGTTCGGCTTCGACGACGTGGCCGGGGCCATCGCCGATAAGCTGGTGCGCCGCCATCCCCATGTGTTCGGCGGCGTGGTGTTCGACAGCGACGAGGCACGGCAGCGGTCTTGGGAGGAGTCCAAGCAAGCCGAGCGCCAGGAAAAAGGCAAGACCGAACCCGTCCCCAGCGTGCTGGACGGTTTGACCGACAAACTCCCGGCCCTGATGGTGGCGCAGAAACTGCAAAAACGCGCCGCCCGCCATGGTTTCGATTGGCCGGAGATCGGGCCGGTGTTCGACAAGGTGCGCGAGGAATTGCTGGAACTGGAAGCAGCCCAGGTTGACGGCGATGCCGAACATATCCGCGAGGAAATCGGCGATTTGTTGTTCGTGGTGGTGAATCTGGCCCGGCATTTCGATATCGACGCCGAATCGGCCCTGCGCGACGGCAATCGTAAATTCAGCCAGAGGTTCCGCTATATCGAGGAGCGCGTCGCCGCCTTGGGCAAGACCCTGGACCAAAGCAGTCTTGCCGAAATGGACGCGCTGTGGGATGAGGCCAAGCGCCGGGGCACCCGGTCCTGAGCGGTTTGCGGCTGTAAAATTTTTCGACGAGGATTGGAGCGGAGCGGGCGGTCTCCGAAGAGCCGCCCGGTGGGATAGATGCGTGGCCCGCTGGCCGTGGTGGGCCCGCGTGGGGCGGAGGCTTTAAGCGGGTTTGCGGCGGCTTTTGCGGACGGCGGCCGCGGCGAGGCCGACGCTGAAGAGCGCGAGGGAGGTGGGTTCTGGAACCGCCGCCGCCGAGAGCGTGACGTCCACGTAGACCAGATCACCCGTGGTGGTGTCGTCGGTCGGAGAGTTTAGCGGCACCGGGGAGGTGTCTACTTGCCAATTGCTGGCGGCGAAATCCGAATGCACATTGGAACCGATGACAAACGGTGTGCCAGGGCCGAATGGGAAACCGATGCCGGTGGGTATCATGATCGAGCTACCCGATGCTGTTCCAGTCAGCCCGTAAACCTCCGCCCGCGTGGTGGGAGTGGCAAGAAGCACGCTTGCGATGGCGGAAGCTATGGCATCGGCCAAACTGTCGTTGCCTTGGGTCAGCCCGAAATGGGTGGAAACAAGCGAACTATAAGTGCCTTCTATGAAGGTTACGTCGTAGCTGGTGCCCGAGATGTCGATATCGGATATTCCAGTATATGGCCCGGATCCGACCAGCATGGGGGCCGCGTCCACGCTGGGCGCGAGGGCGGAGAATGCAAGGAGAAGGGCGGTGAAGCGGAGGGTTCTGAGTTTTTTCATTCCGTACCTGCTGAATCAATAAAGTTATGCTGGGTGGGTGGTAGGCCAAATTTTTAGGCCGATTTCGTTGGTTAGGCCGCTAAAGCACAAACCAAGCCAAAATATAAAAGTGTCAGATAAAACAAAAAGATGAAAATATGGCTGGCAGGCATATTTGGGGAACGGCGGGCAACTGTAAAATTTTACGATGATACTTGCGCGGAACGGACCGGACCTGGATCAGCCTTACAATCAACTCCGCCCCGGCCCGCAGGGAGCCAGCGAACCCCCGCGCTACCACCAGCCGTTTGACAAACCAACCCAGCCAGAAGCAAGGGTCAGGCCATGCGAATCCACCACGAACATCCCTGGAACCTCGATTCCAAAGCCGCGATAGCCCTGCAAAACCAACTGCGTAGGCTGGTGAAGATCGAGGACGAACTGCCCGCCGATATCCGGCGCGTGGCAGGGGTGGATGTGGGGTTTGAGGACGAGGGCAAAGTGACGCGGGCGGCGGTGGCGGTGCTGGATTATCCCGGACTCGGCTTGATCGAAAGCAGCATCGCCCGCCTGCCGACCGTGTTCCCCTATGTGCCGGGCCTCCTGTCCTTCCGCGAGGTGCCCGCGATCCTCAAGGCGCTGGCGGGCTTGGCGGTGTTGCCGGATTTATTGCTGGTGGACGGTCAGGGCTACGCCCATCCGCGCCGTTTGGGGATCGCCTGCCATCTCGGGTTGTTGACCGACCTGCCCAGCATCGGGGTCGGCAAGACCCGGCTCTGTGGCAGGCATGAGGAAGTCCCGGACGAGAAAGGGCGATGGGTGCCGCTGGTGGATAAACAAGAAATCATCGGCGCGGTGTTGCGTACCCGGCGGGGTGTGCAACCGATCTATGTCTCGGCGGGGCACAGGATAGGCTTGGAAACGGCGGTGGAATGGGTGCTGCGCTGTACCGGGCGGTTCCGCTTGCCCGAGACGACGCGGCAGGCGCACCGCCTCGCCTCGGGCTGGGTGTCGGGGGCCGGGCCAGCGCCCGGCCCGTAGTGGCTAGCGGTGCAACTCCTGGTCGCGGTAATGCACATCCATCCAGCATCGGGGCAGCGCCTCGCCGGACGGGAATATCAGCTCGGTTTTGGGGAATTTATCGGGTTCCTGCATTTCTTCGCCGTAATGCAGGCGGCCGATGACCTGGGTGTGGATCGGGTTGACGAGGTCGTTGAGGCCCAGCACTTCAACCAGATGTCCGTCTTTCTTCTGTTTGAGGTACATAACGCGCTCCTGGGTGGGGTCCACCCCTGTTGGAAGCGAACTCCGCCGCGCTTGGCGCGGGCGGAGACCGGCGGGACCGTGTTCCCCGCTGGGGGAAACCGGCGCCGGACGGCGGAACCACCGCCGGCGGGAGTTCCTAGCTGCAAACATACGCCAATATCGGCGATTTGCAACGGGTTTCGTCGGATCGGCGGCGGGTGATTTCCCTGGACCTAAACAGTCGTTTCCAGCGCCTGTGTTATGCTTCGGGAAGCCGCCGGCTGGGCGGCCCACCCGTGGGGAATAGGTTATGTACGAACATTTGGAAACCGCCGCCAACCCGGAAAACCTCAAGCGGATCGTGATCGATCCCGTCACCCGGGTCGAGGGACACGGCAAAGTCACCCTGCTCTTGGACGAGGACAACCGCGTCAAACAGGCCCGCCTCCATATCGTCGAATTCCGTGGCTTCGAGCGCTTCATCCAGGGCCGTCCCTATTGGGAACTGCCGATCATGGTGCAGCGCCTGTGCGGAATCTGCCCGGTCAGCCACCACCTCGCCGCCGCCAAGGCCGTGGACCAACTGGTCGGCGTCGATCAACTGACCCCGACCGCCGACAAGCTGCGCCGTTTGCTGCATTTCGGCCAGATGCTGCAATCCCACGCCCTGCATTTCTTCCACCTCGCCTCGCCCGATTTGTTGTTCGGCTTCGGCAGCGACCTCGCCAAGCGCAATATCGTCGGCGTGATCCAGGATTATCCCGATGTGGGGCTCAAGGGCGTGAAGCTCAGGAAATACGGCCAGGAAGTCATCCGTATGATTTGCGGCAAGCGCGTCCATGGCACCGGGGCCATCGCCGGCGGCATGAACAAGGCGCTCTCGGCGGAAGAACGCGATTATTTGCTGGAAGGCATCGCCGAGGCCGTCCAATGGAGCCAGGAAGCGGTGGAACTGGCCAAGCGCCTGCATCTCGCCGATTTGGAACATAACGGCCAGTTCGCCTATATCCGCTCCAACTTCCTCAGCCTGATCCGCGCGGATGGCGCGATGGACCTCTACCATGGTGGCCTGCGCGCCCGCGACGACCTGGGACAGGACATCTTCGACCACGTCGATTACCGCCAATACACCGATTACCTGCGCGAGGAGGTGCGGCCCTGGTCCTATATGAAGTTCCCTTACATCGTGTCCAAGGGCAAGGAAAACGGCTGGTACCGGGTCGGTCCCCTGGCCCGCGTCAATAACTGCGATTTCATCGATACCCCGCTGGCGGAAGCCGCCCGCCAGGACTTCATGGCCTATGGCGCGGGCGGGCCGATGCAGGGTTCCCTGGCGTTCCATTGGGCGCGGATGATCGAGGCTTTGCATTCCGCCGAGGGCATCCAGCGCTATCTGCTCGACCCGGAAATCCTGGGCACCGACTTGGTGGTGAAAGGCCAGAAGCGCTACACGGGCGTGGGCGTGATCGAAGCCCCGCGCGGCACCTTGTTCCACCATTACCAGATCGACGACCAGGATTTGGTGGTGAAGGCCAATTTGATCGTCTCGACCACCAGCAACAACCAGGCGATGAACGAATCCATCCGCCAGGTGGCCGCGACCTATCTCGACGGGGTGGAACCGACCGAAGGCTTGCTCAACCATCTGGAAGTCGCCATCCGCGCCTACGATCCCTGCTTGTCCTGCGCCACCCACGCCTTGGGCAAGATGCCCCTGGAACTGGAAATCCTCGATGCCGAGGAGAAACTCGTCTCCCGCCTGCAACGCCACGCCTGAACCCGCGTCCTCCGGTCGGACCCGTGTCCGACCGGAGTGTACCCCTGTATCATCATATAATGGACAATGAACCGGGGCGCGGCCCTGCGTTCTTCCTCTTCTTCGCCCATGAATCCAGCCCTGGAGAGCGCTCCATGAAATTCCAAGCCTATCTCAAACTCCTGGTCTACAAGGATGGTTCCGATCTTTACCTGACCGCCAACGCCCCGCCCGCCGCTAAGTTCCAGGGCAAGCTCACGCCCATCGACAACTTGATGATGACCGACGAGAGCATCCGCGAAATCGCCCATTCGATCATGGACGCCGAGCAGCGCCGCGAATTCGAGCATCGGCCCGAGATGAACCTCGCCATCACCGAGCCGGGCGTGGGGCGGTTCCGGGTCAATATCTTCAAGCAGCGCAACGCCTATGCCATGGTGGTGCGCAACATCAAGGTCAAGATTCCCAGCCTGGAAGAATTGGGCCTCCCCGAGACCCTCAAGAGCGTCATCATGGAGAAGCGCGGGCTGGTGCTGTTCGTCGGCGGCACGGGGTCGGGCAAATCGACCTCGCTGGCGGCCTTGATCGATTACCGCAACACCCATAGCGCCGGCCATATCATCACCATCGAAGACCCCATCGAGTTCATCCATCCGCACAAGAAGAGTCTGGTGAACCAGCGCGAGGTGGGGGTCGATACCCAGTCCTACGAGGACGCGCTCAAGAACACCCTCCGGCAAGCCCCCGACGTGATCCTGATCGGCGAAATCCGCTCCCAGGACACCATGGAATACGCCCTGGCCTTCGCCGAGACCGGCCATCTCTGCCTTTCGACCCTGCATGCCAATAACGCCAACCAAGCCCTGGACCGCATCATCAATTTCTTCCCGGAAGAGCGGCGCAACCAGTTGTTGATGGATTTGTCGCTCAACCTCAGGGCCTTCATCTCCCAGCGCCTGGTGCCGACGGTGGACGGCAAGCGCGCCGCCGCCATCGAAATCCTGATCGGCACGCCCTTGGTGTCCGATTTGATCCGCAAGGGCGAGGTCCATACCATCCGCGAGGTGATGGAAAAATCCGAGGGCGTGGGGATGCAGACCTTCGACAACCATCTGGTCCGCATGTACCGGCAGGGCTTGATCGGCGAGGAAACCGCCATCAAGAACGCCGATTCGGCCAACAATGTGCGGCTCAAGATCAACCTGGGCCAACCGCGGATGGTCGAGCCGGAGGAGGAAGCCCCCCCGCCCGAGGCCGCGCCCGCGCCGGGCAATAAAGCCGAAACCCCGCCGCCCGAAAGACCCAAGCCCGCGCCGGGCCGTTCGGGCCTGAGTTTGGAACCCATCGCCAGCGAGGAGGAAACGCCCGCCGCCGCCGCCCTCGACGAGCCCAGTTTTGAATGGAAGCCCGCCAAGCCCCTCAACCGGCCCGGCGGTTAGCGCGTTTTCCGGCGGATTTCAGGGTTCCCAAACGGGGCATGGGAACCCGCCCCAACCCCATCTCCTATAGGCGACCTCATGGCTGACCTCCTGATTTTCGGTTACGGCAATCCCAGCCGCGGCGACGACGCCCTGGGTCCGGCCTTGCTGGACCTTTTGGAATCCCATCTCGACCCGGATACCCGCCACGCGGCGGGCGGCATCGAGTGCTTGACCGATTTCCAATTGCAGGTCGAACACGCCCTGGACCTCGCGGGCCGGAAACTGGTGTTGTTCGCAGACGCCCATACCCGTTGCGACCCGCCCTATCGTTTCGAACGGTTGGTTCCCGCCGAAGCCATGGCCTACACCACCCACGCCCTCAGCCCCGCCGCCGTGCTGGGTGTCTACCAAAGGATCAATGGTGTCGCGCCGCCACCTTGTTTCTTGCTGGGTATCCGGGGCGATGATTTCGAGCTGGGCGCGGCCCTCTCCCAAGCCGCCCAGGATCATCTCCAGGCCGCGCTATGCTTGGTCTTGGGCTTATGCGCCTGTCCCCATCCAGACGCTTGGCAAGCCTATGCGTCAAATGGCTGAGATTTGAAGCTCGGACGGGGCTTGTTTCTTTTTGGTGATAAAGCTGTCACCTTTTGGAAGAGCGATTTAATCGAAATGTAATACAGCTTTCCTATACTCGGGCCGGTCGCTTTTCGAGTCCCTCCGGTATGTCCGATACGCCTTCCGCTTTGTACCTCGCCACCGATGGGTTCTCCACGCCCCAAATGGGCGATCTGGCTCGTGCCGTCGAATCGATTTCCCCCGAGGCCCAGGTGCCGCAGCTCCTGGCCTTGTTCCATAAGCGCGAAGACCTCCTCGCCGTCCCTTTGCTGGACGAACAGCGGCGCTATCACGGCATCGTGTCGCGGCGGGCGTTCATGAGCTTTATGAGCCGCTCCTATGCCCGCGATATCTATGCCCGCCGCTCGGTGGCCGACCTCATCCAGGCCATGCCGGAACTCGCCGCCGCCCCCGCCAACCCCGGCCCCGAGGAGCGCATCGACCGGGTGTTGATCGATTATCTGGCCCGCGATCCTGGGATGCTCTACGACGCCCTGCCGGTGGTGGCGGACGACGGCATCGTCGGCGTGGTCGCCATCGCCGATATGATGCTCAGCCTGTCGGAGTCGCAGGGCAAGCTGCTGAGCGCGGTGCGCTCGCTCAGCGACCGGCTCAAGCAGGAAGTGGCCCTGGCCGCCCAGGTGCAGCGCCAATTGTTGCCGCCCGCCGAGATCGACCTGCCCGGCGTCAAGGGACTCGCCACCTTGCTGACCTCCAGCGAGGTGGGCGGCGATTATTACGATTGCTACGCGGTGGAAGGGCGCTACATCCTGTTGATGATCGGCGATGTCAGCGGCCACGGGGTGGCGGCGGGCACCCTGGTCAGCGCGGTCAAGGCCGGCGTCAATATGCTGGCCACCACGGGCGAGCGTTCCCCCGCCCAAATCCTGCACCGCCTCAACATCACCCTGCTGGAGACCGCCCGGCAGACGCTGTACATGACCTTTTTCGTGGCCTGCCTCGACACCCTCACCGGCCAGTTGACCTATGCCAACGCCGGGCACCAGTTCCCCTATCTCCACCGCGCCATGCTCGGCACCCTGGAAATGCTGGAAGCGGCGGGCTTGCCGCTGGGCAAGTCGGAACAGGCCGAATACCCGGAAGTCCAGGTCGAACTGGACCTTGGCGACCGCTTGTTCCTCTATACCGACGGCTTGTTGGAAGAACCCGACGCGACGGACGAACCCTTCGGCTACGAGCGCCTGGAAAGCCTGCTGAACGACCATGGCGGCGATGCCTTGGAGTTTTTACGCGATACCTTGCTGGAAGCCGTGGCGCGGCACGCGGGCCATCCCTACTTCGAGGACGATGTCACTTTCCTTTCCGCCGAATATCACGAGCGGCCCCTGCGGGTGGCCGCGACGCCTACGCAGGAGACCCCCGATTTGAACGAACCCGGCTTGGTGCGCTTGTTGGAGGCTTGGTATCGGGCCAACGCGGTACCGTTGTCGCCCTATATCTCGCGGCAGAACCTGGTGTTTTTGGCGGAGGGCGGATTCGCCGACCTGCTGCCGCGTTTCGCCCAGGAAGGCATCCGCCGGGTGTTGCCGCGCCACCAGCCCATCGTGCAGCGCCTGGGTTGGGACGCCCTCATCAACCAGCATCTAGGCCATGCCGCCGCCGACCTGGCCGGTTTCATCCCCGGCGCGGGCGGCGAATGGCGCGATTTCAGCGTGACCCATAGCGACGACAAGCCGTTCTTGATCGAGGAATGCGGCGCGTTCCTGGAAGAAGCCGGGGTCAAGAGCGAACACCTGGAACCGGCCCTGCTTGCCATCGACGAGTTGCTGGAAAACGGCCTGTATGCCGCGCCCAAGGATGGTAAGGGCGTCCCGCTCTATGCCAAGGGCGGACGCCGCGCCCTGGCCGGCGACGAACGCCTGGGCCTGTCCTTGGCGCTCAAGGACAATCTCCTGGGATTGGCCGTGGCCGATAGCTGGGGCACTTTGACCCCGGCGGTGTTCCTGGAGCGGCTGGCCCGCCATGTCGAGGGCGATGGCTTGATTTCCGGGCAGGGCGGGGCGGGCTTCTATCTCTTGTGGCGTTTGTCCAGCTATCTGCAATTGCGGGTGCTGCCGTACCGGCGGACCCAGATCACCGTCTTGTTCGACCTTGCCCGCCCGGTGGATACCGAAGCGGACAAGGGCTTCCAATTCCTCTTCCATAGCGAAGTCCACGAGACCACCCACCATGTCTCCAACCCTCCTGCATATCCAGCCGGTCGATTCGGCTGATCCCAATCTGCGCCGTTACGTCCTCAGCGGCATTATCGACGTGGACGCCATTCCCGCCCTGGAACCGCTCTACGGATTCCCGGACGGCATCCGGGTCGAACTGGATTTCGCGGCGGTACAGCGGGTCAATTCCATGGGGCTGGCGCAATTGCTCAAGTTGTTCGAGCATTGGCAGGCCAAGCGCATCGATATCCGGGTCGAGAACGCCAACCGCATGACCGCCATGCTGTTCAAGATGACCGGGTTGGACCGTTTCCTGGGCGCTAGCGGCGCGAAGTCGGCCCCCGCCGCCACGCCCCCGGCCCCCGCCGAGCGCATCCGGGTCCGCCTGCGCGGTATCCTCGATATCGACGCCATCGCCACCCTGGAACCCTTGTATAAACTGCCCGACGGGGCCGAGGTGGAACTGGATTTCGCCGAGGTGCAGCGGATCAACTCCATGGGGTTGGCGCAATTGCTCAAGCTGTTCGAGCATTGGCAAGCCAGGGGCATTGGCATCCGCGCCAGCCATGTCGGGCGTATGACCGCGATGCTATTCAAGATGACCGGACTGGAGCGTTTCCTGGTGCCCGAGGCGGCGGCACAACCCGCGCTGGCGGTCAATTCCGGGTTGAGCCTGGACGGCCCCGCCGCTCCGGCCAAGCCCTCGGCCTACGCCAAGCCGGTCGTGTCCACCGGACCCAGGGCCATGGTGCCGCCCGCCACCGCGCCGGTGGCCGCCACCGGGGGCCAAGCCTTGAACTGGCAGGTCCATATGCAGAGTAACCAGCAACTCAACGGCTGGTATTTCCTCAATACCCATTTGCAGCGGCGCCTGGGGTTGGCGGCGCATCTCGATATTGCCGACGACCTGTTGGCCGACCGCGGCAAGGCCCCGGCCCCGGCGGAATTGGTTTTCATCAAGCCTTTCGACGCGGTGCGCTTGATTACCCGGCAAGGCTACCGGCCCTTGGCCCGGCCTTCGGACCAGAGCGACGAAGTCACCCTCCTGGCGCGGGCCGACGATGGCCGCGCTACCCTGGCCGAATTCGCCGGATGCAAGGTCGCCGCCGCCACGCCGGATACCTTCGTCTATCTGCTGGGCCGGTATCTGCTGGACGAACACGGGCTGGACTCCGGGGCGATGCGCTATCAATTCCCCGGCCATGAGATCAAGGCGGTGCAAATGCTGCTCAAGGGCGAGGCCGATTTGTTGTTCATGCACGGGGAGAACTACCGCCGCCTGTCCGGCATGACCCGGCGCATGGTGCGGGCCTTGGACCATAGCGAGGCCGGTTTCGCCTTTCATCTGTGGTGCTTGTCGCCGCGGCGTGCGGAATTGGCCGAACCCTTGCGCGATTTCCTTATCGGTATGAACCACGACGAAGAAGGCCGGAAGCTCCTGGCCGAACTCGGTTATGCCGAATGGGTGGAACCGATCCCGGAGGATATCGACATGTTGGAGCGGATTTATACCCTGTACGGCGGCGGGGATTGATTCGATCCACGGCATGATGCCCTTTGGCCACATCCTGCGGCGACCTCTTTTTTATGCGAACATAGCCTAATCTTTAGGGCGGTGCTTGCATTTCCTGGGTGGAGTGGCTCTTCCGCGCTTTTCTCCTCCAGGCGTTTGGATAATTTTTATTCCAACTGAGGAGACGGGTATGGGCGAGTCATTCAAAACGATCATCCTGGGGATGCTGATAACGATGGTATCCCTGGCCGGAGCGGCCTGGGGCGACCCGGTGGCCGGGGGGCTGCCTTTCACAAGGACCGAGGCGCGCGAACCCTGCGCCAATTACACGCCCACCAAGCAGCCCTTTTTCGGCGAGACCCACCTGCATACCGCGTACTCGTTCGACGCGGTGGTGCTGGAGACCCGCAACACCCCGGAGCAAGCCTATATCTATGCCAAGGGTGGGCGGGTGGGTTTGCCGCCTTGGGCCGATACCCGCATCCAGGACACCACCCCACCCGACCAGAAGACGCTGGTGACCGAGCATCCCTATTGCATGCCCGGCGAACATTGCCAATTCATGGCGACGCGGACCGTCCAATTCCCCGAGGGGCGCGCGCTCGATTTCGCCGCGATCACCGACCATGCCGAGCAGTTCGGCGAATCCAACATCTGTACCTTCGAGGCGACCCAATCTTGCGCCGCCGACAGCGATTGCGATGCCCGGAACGGGCAGAAATGCCTTAACGGCATGTGTCGGCCCAAGGGTTATAACGACACGGTTTGCGTGGCCGCCCGCGACGAATTCTCGCGCCTGCGCCAAGGCGCTGTGCCCGGCATCATCGCGGGTTTCGAGAACGTGGCGGAAAACCCGGCCCGTCCTCCTGTCTGCGGCCCCGACGGACAACGCTGTGCCCAACAAGCCAAGCTGGTCTGGGACAAGGTTCGGACCATGGCCAACGCGGCCTATGACCGCTCTTCCACCTGCGCCTTTACTTCCTTCATCGCCTACGAGTACACCGCGATGGCCGCCAACGGGCGTTGCGCGGACGCCACCGCCTTGCCCTGCTGGGATCAGCGCCAAGACAACAAAGTGCCCAACCAGCCCGATAGCAACACGCCCTCCGCCGATTGTCCGAGCGGTGCCGCCTGCCTCATGAATTTCACCGGCGATTCCGGGGCCGACAACCTGCACCGCAACGTGATTTTCCGTAACGACCAGGTGGTCGATCAACCGCTCAGCAATGTCGAGGCACCCTTGGGCTGCGGCGCGGGGGCCGATTGCACCGCGGCTCCCGGCTGGCCGGTGGCATCCCCGGTGCCGATGCTGCAAAAGCTGAAGGAAGCCTGTACCGACAATCCAAGCAAGCCGGATTGCGATGTGCTGACCATTCCCCACAATCCCAATATGAGCCGGGGCAGCATGTTCATTCCCCCGGCTAATACCCCCAACGGCTTGATCGAAGCGGCGCTGCGCCAAGAGTTCGAGCCGCTGGTGGAAATCACCCAGATCAAAGGGCAGTCGGAATGCCGCTATAACGCCAAAACGGGCATGGCTTGGACCAATCCCCCGGACGAACTGTGCGGTTTCGAGAACGAAGGCTGGGCGCGTCTCGGCGGGGTGGCCGACGGCTATCTCACCGACGAACTGCAAACCACCGACACCATCCCGGCCCGCAGCTATGTCCGCAACACCCTCGAAAACGGCATCGCTTATGCCGCCAAGCACGGTGTCAATCCGTTCCAGCTCGGTTTCGCTGGGGCCTTGGACAGCCACAATGGCACGCCGGGGCAGTCCGACGCCGCCCAGTACGCGAAGATCGGTGCCCACGGCATCCAGAGCTTCGCCACGTCTTCCGGGGCTTTGGATGAGCGCTTTTTCCTGGGCATCGAAACCAACGCCGGCGGCTTGACCGTGGCTTGGGCGGAGGAGAACTCCCGCGACGCGATCTTCACCGCGCTCAAAAACCGCGAAACCTACGCCACCAGCGGCACCCGGCCCATCGTGCGCGTCTTCGGTGGTTTCGACCTGCCCAAGAACCTGTGCGATAAGAGCGATTTCGCGGCCCGCGGTTATGCTGGCGGCGTGCCCATGGGCGGAACGTTGACGGGCGCGTCCGGCGGGCAGGCACCGAGCTTCGCCGTCAGCGCGCTCATGGATGCGGGTTGGCCGGGCCATGCCGGCACGCCCTTGGAACGGGCGCAGATCGTGAAGGGCTGGGTGGATGCGGGCGGCGCGACGCACGAACGGGTCTACGACGTGGCCGGCCAGGCTTCTGGCAAGGCACCGGAAGACATGGTCAACCTGCGTACCTGCAAGCCGGCGCGGTGGGAAGGAGCGAAGCAACTTTGCACGGTCTGGACCGACCCGGCGTTCAATCCGGCCCAGCACGCTTTCTATTATGTGCGCGTACTTGAAAACCCCAGCTGCCGCTGGACCCAGTATTACTGCAACGCCCGCAACGTCGATTGCAGCAAACCGATGGGCACCTGCCGCGCCGAGAGCCGCTCCTTCAACGGGAAAGGTTGCAATAGCAATGCCGAGTGCGGCGGCGGGGTTTGCACCCCGCCGCAAAGCTACGAGGAATACGAGTACACCCAATGTTGTAGTGGCGTCGTGCCCCAGACCGTGCAACAGCGGGCTTGGACCTCGCCGATTTGGTATAAGCCAGCGGCGTCGCCCCTCGCCGACCTTTTGAAGGACACTCCCGCTTTGGCGGGCCGCTAAAAGAGGCATGCCATGATTCGGCGCTGGCTTCGGCATCCGCTCCTGCATTTCATGGTGATCGGGGCGGCCTTGTTCGCGCTGCGGGCGTTCTGGCCGGGGGCCGAACCCGGCGGCCGGCCCCCGGCGCAACGGGAGTCGCTGGTCGTCACCGCAGCCCGCGTCGAGACGCTGCGGGCCGATTTCACCCGGCGCTGGGGCAAGCCGCCCACCGCGCAGGAGCTATCGGCCCTCATCGTCCAGACCCTCGATGAGGAACTGCTATACCGGGAGGCGCGGTTGCTCGCGCTCGACTATGAAGACCCCAGCGTGCGCCGTCGCTTGATCGAAAAAATGCGGGCGGTGGGTAGCCACCCCGGACGGGACCCGGATGAATTGGTTCGCGAGGCGCGGGCGCTCGGGCTCGACGACGACGCGGTCATCCGCCGCCTGCTGGTGGAGAAAATGCGTATCCTCCTCGCGCAAGACCCGCAAGCACCGGCGTTCACTGAAGAGCAACTGCGGGATTATCTCCAGCGGCACCGCGAGCGCTTCGAGTTGCCGCCCGCCGTCACTTTCACCCAGGTCTTTTTAAGCGAGGACCGGCATGGAACCCATCTGAAGCGGGATGCCCAGACTTTGCTCCGCCGGGTCCGCGCCTTGTCGCCGCTGGAAGCGGCCAAGCTGTCGGACCCGTTCCTGCTGGGCTTGCGGATACAAGCCTGGACTGGGAACCGCGTCACGGCGCGTTTCGGCAAGCCGTTCGCCGAACAGGTATTCGCCCTGAAGCCGGGCGCTTGGTCCGGTCCCATCGAATCGCCGTATGGTCTGCACTTGGTTTGGGTGGAGGACATCTCCGCCCCGCGCCTGCCGGAGCCCGCGTCGATCCAGCAGCAACTCGTCGAGGGCGTGCAGGCGGAGCAGGCCGAGGCGCAATTGGCACGGGGCATGGAACGGCTGCGCGGGCTGTACGATATCCAGGTCGAAGGGCACGGCGAATTGTCCCGCCCCCGCACCCTGGCGGCACAGCCCTGACATGGTGGGTCCATGGCGTGGGAGCCTGTTGGCGCTGGCCTTGTGGATGGTGGGGGCGCTGTCGGTCGGGATGGCGCATCCGCTCGACCCGGCGTTGCTGGAAATCCGCCAATCGACGGCGGGCATCCTGGATATTTTATGGCGTTTGCCCGCCCAGGACGCCGAACCGCCGCTGCGGGCGGTCCTGCCGGACACTTGCAAGCCAGTGTCCACGCCCAGCATCGACCGTTCCGGCCCGCAAGTGACCCAGCGCTGGCGGGCCGTGTGCGATCCCGCCGACTTGGTCGGCCGGCCCATCGCCGTCACCGGCCTGCGCGAACGGCAGACCGACGCCTTGCTGCGGGTCCATTTGGCGGATGGGCGCTTGATCCAACACGTCCTGCGCGGCGACGCCCCCTTGCTGCTCATTCCCGAACGGGCGGGTCGGTTCGATGTATTACGGGATTATCTGCGCCTCGGCTTCGAGCATATCCTGGGCGGGCCGGACCATCTGCTCTTCGTTCTCGGGCTGGTGTTGCTGATTCTGGGCTGGAGGCGGCTGTTATGGACCGTCACGGCCTTCACGGCCGGCCATAGCATCACCCTTGCCCTCGCCGTGCTGGGCGTGGTCCAGGTGCCGCCGCAGCCGGTCGAGGTCTTGATCGCGCTGACCCTCGTCGTCGTCGCCGTGGAACTGGCCCGGCGGGGTCCGGGGCGGGAAACCTGGGCGCGGCGGTTTCCGTGGGCCGTGGCGTTCGCGTTCGGCTTGCTGCATGGGCTGGGTTTCGCGGGGGCGCTGGCCCAGGTCGGGCTACCGGCGGAGGAGATACCGCTGGCCTTGTTCGCGTTTAATGTAGGGATCGAGGCCGGGCAGGTGCTATGGGTCGCGGCGATCCTGGCGGGCCGCGCCGGACTGGAGGCCATGCCGTTGCGCTGGCCGTGGCCGGTCGGCTGGGTTCCCGCCTATGCGATTGGGTCGCTGGGGACTTACTGGGTGATCGAGCGGGCGGCGTCTTGGCTCTAGGCGGCTTGCGGCCCCGTGCGCCATCCCAACGCTTGAGCTTGCCTTTCTCGATGGCGGAAGCCATCCGCCCGCCTAATGCTGCCTGCCGTCGCCGACCATCGCCCCCACCACGTCGAATTCCAACAGGTTGATGAGCTTGGCGACGATATCTTCGGGCGCGGCGGTTTCGACCAGCGCCTGCCGCTCCGGCGGATTGAAGGGTAGTTGCCCGGCCAGCACGTTGGCCAGCAAGGGCACCGGCACCTGCTCCAGGTTGGTCCAATTGGTCTCGAAACCCTTGCGCTGGAAATATTCCCTGAGCAAGGCCATCAGCCGCAGCCGGTCGTAGCCCACGCTTTCGCTGGGGGTTTCATAATCCCGTCGGAACCGCGTCCAATCCGCCAGCACCCGGCGGTAGGCCCGCTCGGTGGGGATTTCCTCCACGATATCGAAACGGCACACCCCGGTCAGCACGATCAGGAGCCGTCCATCGGAGGTTTCGTTGAAGGACACGATGCGCCCTGCCGTGCCGGTCCTGTAGACCGCGTCCTCGTCCACGGCGGAGGCATCGGGCTGTACCATGCCGATCAGGCGTTCTGAACCCAGGGCGTCCAGCACCATGTCGAGATAGCGCTGCTCGAAGATGTTGAGCGGCAATTGACAACGCGGCATGACAATCGCGTCGGGCAGGGGGAAGATCGGCAGGCTGGAGGGTAGCCGCTCGAAGGGCAGGGTGAAGGGATTGGACGCCATGGGATGACTCCGTAGCTCGATGGCCTTCAGCGGCGGGACCGGTGTCCGCCGCGCTTGAAGGTCCGGGCGGGTTTGTGGGCCGCTGGGCGGTGTTTGGCTTGGGGGGCCGGGTGGGTCCGGCGCTTGGCGGTGAAGCCCGCCTGGATCGCGTGTGGCCGGGCTTGGTGTGCCGCTTTGGAAGTTCCGCGTTTCGGCAAGGCGTGGGTCCGGTGCGTAGGTCCGTGGTTGGCGTGGCCGCGGTGGCCGTGTCCTTGATAGCCCAGATGGCGGTGGCTCGCGTGGCTGGCGAGGTAGTGGCCGTGCCTTGGATAGCCCATCTGGCGGTGGCTGGCATGGGTGGCGTAGTGGTGGTGGCCGTGTCCGCGCCCATGATGGGCGGCGACCTGCCGATACCCATGCCGCGCCGTGTGATGGCGGTGCCCATGATAGCTGTGATGGCTGTGGCGATGCACGCGCCGGTAGTGCCGGTGGCCCCGGCCATGGTGGCGGTGCGGGCGATAATGGGCGCGGGTATAGCGGGGTCGTTCCCAATCGCTGCCGTTGTAATAGCTATGGGCCGGGGCCGGATAATTCCCGGCGGGGGCGTCGGACTCCGTGCCTTGCCGCTCCTGGTTGCGTTGCCGGAGCCAGCCGCGCAATTGGTCCAAGCGCTGCTGCGGGTTCGCGCCGGAATCGTCCTCGTCCTCGTCTTCGCTATCGGCCTCGTCGACCGCGGCGATGACCAACCCGAAGGATTGCGCCTGGGCGTAGGCTTCCCCGGACAGCGCCAGCCAAGCGCCCAAAGCGTAAAAAAATCCCGCCCGCCTGAATTTCACGATCAATACCTCGAGAGTCTACCCAACAAGATACGGGTTTCCCCGCAGGGAAGCGCCGACCCGCCATTCTTGCAGATTGCGGCGGGAGCGGGAACGGGAAAATCATGCGGGCTCCTGGGGCGCTGTGTTTTTCCCCGGCGCGGCGGGATTTGGATATCGCTCAAATCGTTGCGTGGTGATTCTGCTAAGCTGGCCGTACCGCCCGGATCGAGGCGGAGCGATAACAACCTTTTTCAACCAAGCGAGGACAACGCCATGAAATTCGCAACCGGATTCGCCGCCACCCTGTTGGCGGCCGCGCTCAGCCTGCCGGTCCTGGCCGAACCCCAACCCGCCGCGCCCGCCGCTGCCCCTGCGGCAGCCAAGCCGCCCATGGGCGGCGGCATGATGGGCGGCATGGGCGACGAGGCCCACCTCAAGCAGAAGCAGGAGTTCTTCCTGAAGATGTACGAAACCACCGGCAAAATCCTGGCGGCCAAGGACGACAAGGAACGCGACCGCCTCAAGGCCGAGCAGCTCGAAATGATGCGCGAGAACGAGAAAGCCATGCACCAGATGATGCAGCAGCATATGCAGATGATGCGGCAGGGTGGAGGGATGGGCGGGATGCAGCACGGTGGTGGCCAGGGCGGCATGGGCGGGATGCAGCATGGCGACCCGGCGGCGGCACCGGCGCATTGATCCCAGGCCCGAACCGGTGTCCATGGCGGCTCCGCTCCCGGCCCACGCCCAGCGGAGCTTGCCAAAGGTGGGCTCCCAGGCGGACCGGCCTGAAGCCTATGGCCTGGACACAAGCCCCGCCTCGCCATCCAGCCACTTGAGATGGCTCGAACAACCCGCCCGGCAGTCGCTTGATCCGAACCGGGGAACCAGGATGCGGCCAGCGGTCATCTGGTTGACCACGCACTCGGGTTCGCCGAAGCGCAGGGTGCCGGTAACGGCGACGCCGGGCGCATCCAGCAGGTAATCGATATGCCAGTGCAGCCGTTTGGACGCCGCGAGGTGCCGTGCGATACGGGCCTCGGGATTGCGCTGGGCGCTGCCGGTATAGATATAGCGTCCCGCCGGGAAATCGAACTGGCCCAGCCGTCCGACCCGGACCCGCACCGGCTCCGCGACCCGGATCAGCAATTGATAGGTGGTCGTTGCCGCCTCGTTCATGCCGGGTTCCCGCTGGGAATGAAAAAGCATTCCACCGCGAAGGTGGCCTCCACCTTCGCCATCAAGGCCAGGATGCCGAAGCGCTCGGTGGCGTTGTGGCCCCCGGCATACATATGCAGTCCCGCCTCCTGGCTTTCGTGCCAATCATGCTCGCTCATCTCGCCGGTGACATAGGCGTCCAGCCGTTCCCGCACGGCCCTGGGCCAATCGCGGTTGGCCCCGCCGGTGATGATACCCGCCGAACGCACCGGGGCTTCCGGGTCCGGACTGGCCATCATCACCGGATGCTCCAACACCGCGTTCAAGCGCCCGCGCCAGGTTTCCGCCGCCATGGGTTCGGCCAAGCGACCCTTGATCCCGGTGGGACGTCCTTCGTGGTCGCCGAAGGGTTCGAGTTCCACCATCCCCAAGGCCCGCGCCAAGCTGGCGGCGTTGCCGATTTCCGGGTGGGCGTCCAAGGGCAGATGGTAGGCGAACAGGTTCACACCGTGCCGCACCAGCGGGAATACCCGCCGGGCGAACGGGCCGGTTAGGGTCTTGGGGCCGTGGAATTTCCAGAACAGGCCATGGTGGACGATCAGCGCCTGCGCCCCGCCCGCGACGGCGAGCCGGGCCGAATCGGCGGTGGCCGAGACCGCGAAGGCGATGCGTTCGAGGGTCTCGGCGCCTTCGATTTGCAGGCCGTTGGGACCATAATCGGCATAGTCCGAGGGTTTGAGCAGTTCGGTCAGGAAGCGTTGCAGGTCGGCACGGGCGATGGGCATGGCGGATTCCTCTGGGGCGGACAACGCGCCATCATACCCCGCCGCGTGGGTGGACGGATGCCCCGGACCGGGCTAGATTTCAGGAGAGATCACCTTACAACGCGGGGGGTTCGATATGATCCGCAGGGAAGTTTTACTGAGGTTGATGGCCGTGGCGGCCTGGGGGGTGTGGACGCCCGGACGCTTGCTGGCGGCGCGGGGCGAATCCCACCGGCCCGCGCCGGAAGGTAGGCCTTTCAGCCAGGACTGGTTGCGCCTGGAGGCTCAGCGCTTGGCGCAACAGCCTTTCGTGCCGGTGCCGGACGAGGCGTTGCCGGATTGGGTCGCCGAGCTTGATTGGGATGCCTACCAGGCCATCCGTTTCCGGCCCGAGCAGGCGCTCTGGGCTGGGCTGGGCCTGCCGTTCCAAGCCAGCATGTTCCATCTGGGGTTGTTCTTCAAACATCCGGTGGCGCTCTACGAGGTCGTGCATGGCGTGGCCGAGCCGGTGCATTATTGCCCGGAGTTGTTCGATTTCGGCAAAACCGCCGCGCCGGACGCCACCGACAATATGGGATTCGCTGGTTTCCGGGTCTACGCCCCGCCCGATCTCGACCACGACCTGTTTTCCTTCCTCGGGGCGAGCTATTTCCGCGCCGTGGGCGCGACCCGGCAATATGGACTCTCGGCGCGTGGCCTCGCGCTGGATACCGGCCTGCCCCGGCCCGAGGAATTCCCCGAATTCCGTGCCTTCTGGCTGGAACGGCCTTCGGCGCGGGCCGACCATCTCAGGCTCCATGCCTTGCTCGACAGCCCCAGCGTGGCCGGTGCCTATACCTTCGAGGTCCGCACCGGCACCCACACGGTGATGGAGATCGAGGCCCATCTCTTCCCGCGTCGGCCCATCGAGCGGGTCGGCATCGCGCCCTTGACCTCCGTGTACCAGTTCGGCGAGAACGACCGCCGGGTCGCCGACGATTTCCGCCCGGAAATCCACGATTCCGACGGGCTGTGCCTCCACACCGGCGCGGACGAATGGATTTGGCGGCCCCTGGTCAATTCGCCGGTGGTGCGGGTCAATTCCTTCCTCGACCACAACCCCAAGGGCTTCGGCCTGCTGCAACGCGACCGCGATTTCGATCATTATCTCGACGATGGCGCCCGCTACCATCTGCGGCCATCGGCCTGGGTCGAACCCCTGGGCGATTGGGGCCGGGGCGCGGTGCAATTGGTGGAAATCCCCACGGCGGACGAGACCTTCGACAATATCGTGGCGTTTTGGAACCCCGCCGAACCTTGGGCGGCGGGCCAGGAACGGACATTCCGCTACCGGCTGTCCTGGGGTGAAGTCCCGGTGGACCGTCCGGGCATCGCGGCGACGGTGGCGACCCGCATCGGGGCGGGCGGGGTGCCGGGCCAGCGCGGGCGGGTGCCTTCGCGCAAGTTCGTGATCGATTTCGCGGGCGGTAGGCTGGCCGGTTTGGCGGGCAACGCCCGTGTCGAGCCGGTGGTGTGGTCCTCGCGGGGCATCGTCAAGGAACCCGCCGCCCGTCCGCTCCAGGGCACGCCGCTGTGGCGCTGTAACTTCGATCTGATGAGCGAAGGCGGGGAGCCGGTGGATTTGCGCTGCTATCTGCGCGACGACAAGGGTGCGTTGACCGAGACCTGGCTCTATCAATGGACCCCGCCGGGCTAAGGCCGGAAGCAGCCATGTCTCCGGCTGTCTTTTCTAAAAAGCCTGGCGTGGCGACACGTATCCTGTCATAGGCATATGGCAATCCAGATAAGGCATAGGTAGCATAGGTATGGGCATGGCGGCGTCTCTTTCATGAGGCGTCATTTCCCGTGTGCCGCGAGTTCCGCACTCGCGGCAGGGCCAGGCCCGTTTACCAACCACCCGCTTCGAGGAGTGTTCCCATGCCTGGACTTGATTTGCTCGATGTGGCGATAAGCCTGGTGTTCCTGTACCTGTTGATTAGCTTGATCGCCACCACCTTGATCGAATTCGTGGAAAACGTCCTGAACAAACGCAGCGCCTTCCTGTTGGAGGGCATGAAGGAAATGCTGGGGTCCGATGGCCGGGGCGTGGTCGCCCAGGTGTATAACCATCCCATGGTCTTTTCGTTGTTCCGGGGCGAATTCAAGGACGGCGGGAGCAACCTGCCGTCCTATATCCCTTCCCGCAAATTCGCCACGGCCTTGCTGGATATCGTGGTCCAGCAAACCGACGGCGTGGGCACGGCCCCGCTGGGCATCCAGCAAGTCCGGGAATCCGTGGATAAACTGCCCGAGGGCCAACTCAAGTCCGCCTTGACCGCCATCCTCAATAAGGTTGGGGACGACGTGGAACAGGTGCGGGCGGAATTGGCGGTCTGGTACGATGACAGTATGCAACGGGTGTCGGGCTGGTATCAGCGCCATACCAAGCGGGTGGCCTTGGTGGTGGGTTTCTTGGTGGCGGCGTCCTTGAACGCCGATACCATCGGCATCAGCGCCAACCTGTCCCGCGACCGGGCGATGCGGGAGGCGTTCGTGGCGGTGGCCCAGGGCTATGCCCAGCGGCCCGCGCCGGTCACGGCCAACGCGGGCCAGGATTTCAGCGCCTTCCTGGACGAGGTCCAGAAGAAGACCCCCAGCGCCGGGGTGCCGATGGGCTGGAACGAAGGGAATCCCCTCCCGACCGGCTTCTGGGGTATCCTGTCCAAGTTGGTGGGGTTGTTCCTGACCGCCACCGCCACCACGCTGGGCGCGAGCTTTTGGTTCGATCTGTTGAAGAAGCTGATGAATATGCGCTCGACGGTGAAGCCGGAACCGGCTCCGGCGACGACACCCGCGGCGAGCGGGCAGTAATCGCGCGTAGCCCGGATTCCATTTCACCCCATCCGGGCTACCTGGGAAAGAAACCGGGTCGGCCCGACCCGCGCCGCCTTGCGCTGGCCGCGTATTTCCACCCAAGCCCGCTCGTATCCGCCCGGCGGCAGGCGGGCGAAAGCCACCGACCGTCCCAGCGTCGGCGCATAAATCCCGCTGGTCACCACGCCCTCGCCGATGCCCGGCACGACGACCCGCTGCCCGCCGCGCATCACCCCCGGTGCTTCCAACACCAGGCCCGCGCAGCGCCGCAATCCACCCCGTCGGCGCTGGGCTTCCAGCGCGGCCCGCCCGATGAAATCCCGCTCTTCCGGCGCGAACGCCACGGTCCAGGCCAAACCGCTTTCCAAAGGCGTCACGCTCTCGTCCATATCCGCGCCGTAGAGCCGGAGGCCCGCTTCCAGCCGCAAGGTATCGCGGGCACCCAGCCCGCAAACCGCGACGCCCGCCGCCGCCAGCGCCCGCCACAGATCGGGCGCGGCCTCCAGCGGCAACTGGATTTCATAGCCGTCCTCGCCGGTGTAGCCGGTGCGGGATACCAGCCACTCTCCCATTTCGGCGCAGCCGAAGGGCGGCAGCGCGGCGGCTTCTGTGCGTAGCGGTGCGGGCAAACAGGTTTCGACCCGTGCGCGGGCTGTTGGCCCTTGCGCGGCGATCATGGCGAGGTCGGGCCGGACCGCGATGCGCAGGGCCGGATGGGCCGCGGCTTGCCGTTCCAGCCAAGCCGCGATCTTGTCCCGCGTGGCGGCGTTGCTGACCAAGCGGAACCGCGTGTCCCCGGTGCGGTAGACGATGGCGTCGTCGAGGATACCGCCCGCCTCGTCCAGCAAGCAGGTATAAAGCCCCAGTCCGGGCCGGACCAGCCGTCCGGTGTCGTTGGCGCACAGCCTCCGCAGAAAGGCCGGGGCGTCCGCGCCATCGAGGTCGGTCAGGCTCATATGCGACACATCGAACATCCCGGCCTCCCGTCGCACCCGGTGATGTTCCTCGACCTGCGAGCCGAAATGCAGGGGCAATTCCCAGCCCGCGAATTCCACCATGCGCCCGCCGTATTCCCGGTGCAGGCTGTTCAAGACCGTTTTCCGCGCCATGGCCTGTTCCTCCCGTTGTGAAATTGGATAAAGCCGGGCCGCCAGTCTAGCCCATCGGCGATATTGGGGAATCCTGGCCTATCACCAACCCGGCGATCCGGGGAAAATACCGCCGTCTCCCTCAGCCTCCACAGGTGCCTAGCCGTGAAACTCCGTATCGCCATCGCCCAACTCGACTTCCTGGTCGGCGACGTGCAGGGCAACGCCCGCCGCGTCCTCGCCACCGCGCTCGACGCCCGCGACCGCCTCAAGGCCCACGCCGTCGTGTTCCCGGAACTGACCCTGTCCGGCTATCCGCCCGAGGATTTGATCCTCCGGCCCGATTTCCTCGCCGCCGCCGAGCGCGAATTGCAAGCCCTGGCCGCACAAATCCACGGCATCACCGCCCTGGTCGGCTTTCCCGAACAAAGGATCGGGATGCCCTACAACAGCGCCGCCGTGCTGCGGGATGGCGCGGTCCAGGCCATCTACCGCAAGCAGGCTTTGCCCAATTACGGGGTGTTCGACGAGAAACGCTATTTCCTGGCCGGGCACGAGCCTTGTGTGTTCGATCTGGAGGGCGTGCCGGTCGGTGTCACCATCTGCGAGGACGTGTGGGTGCCCGGCGCGGTGGAACGCGCGGCGGCGGCGGGGGCCAAGCTGGTGCTGAACATCAACGCCTCGCCTTATCAAGCGGGCAAGGCCCATCAGCGCGAGGCCGTGGTGCGCGAGCGTTTGGCCGTGGCGCAAGTGCCGCTGGTCTACGCCAACCTGGTGGGCGGGCAGGACGAATTGGTGTTCGATGGGGCTTCCTTCGTGATGGACGCGGCGGGAACCGTGGTGTACCGGGCGGCGGAGTTCGAGGAGGTTTTGGCGGCGGTGGATTTCGTCTGTCGCGACACGGTGGAGCCTTTGCCCGGTCCCATCGCCGAGCCTTTGCCGGAGGAGGCCAGCGTGTACCAAGCCCTGGTGCTGGGCATCCGCGATTACGTGGACAAAAACCGCTTCAAGGGCGCGGTGCTGGGTTTGTCGGGCGGGATCGATTCGGCCCTGACCTTGGCCCTGGCCGCCGATGCCCTGGGCGCGGAACGGGTGGAAGCGGTCGCCATGCCCTCCCGCTATACCGCCGACATGAGCAACCAGGATGCCCGCTTGGAAGCCGAGGCGCTGGGCTGCCGTTTCCACACCCTTCCCATCGAACCGGCTTTCAACACCTTCTTGGAGATGTTGGCTCCGAGCTTCGCCGGTCTGCCGCCCGACACCACCGAGGAAAACATCCAGGCCCGTTGCCGCGGCATTTTGCTCATGGCCTTTTCCAACAAGACCGGCAAAATCCTCCTGACCACCGGCAACAAAAGCGAAATGAGCGTGGGCTACGCCACTTTGTACGGCGATATGGCGGGGGGCTTCGCGCCCTTGAAGGATGTGCCGAAGATGCTGGTCTACCGCCTGTGCGAATACCGCAACACCCTGTCGCCGGTGATTCCGCAACGGGTGATCGACCGCCCGCCCTCGGCGGAACTCCGGCCCGACCAGAAGGACGAGGATTCCCTGCCGCCCTATCCGGTGCTGGACGCCATCCTGGAGCTTTATGTCGAGCAGGATAAATCGGTGGCCGAGATCGTGGCTTTGGGTTTCCCGGAACACGAGGCGCGGCGGGTGGCGGCGATGGTGGACCGCAACGAATACAAGCGCCGCCAAGCCCCACCCGGCGTCAAGATCAGCAAGCGGGCGTTCGGGCGGGACCGGCGTTATCCGATGACCTGTGGGTTTGGGCGGTAATCATGGGCGGTATTGGCAACGTCTTCACCTACGGCACCCTGCAACTCCCCGAAGTCATGCACGCCGTGACCCGCGCCGTGTTGCCGGCCCAGCCCGCCACCCTGCCGGGTTATGCCCGCTACGCCCTGCGCGGGCTGGCCTATCCCGGCCTGCGCGCCCAGGCCGGGACTGCCACCGACGGCATCCTCTATAGCGATATCGACGCCGCTGCGCTCCGGCGGCTGGATGATTTCGAGGACGGTTTCTACCGGCGCGAAAGTTTGAGGGTCCGGCTGGCTTCCGGGGCTTGGACCCGCGCCGAAGTTTATGTGGTGCCGCCCGAGCATTACGGTTTGCTGCTGCCCGAGGCTTGGGATGTGGAAGCGTTCCGGGCCACCGCGCTGGACGGTTTCATGGCCCGCTGCCGCGCGGGTACTTGAGCGGTTGCCCCGGCCCCAGGCAGGGGCAACGCCGCCATTATTTGCAACGGATTTTCAGCGAATTGATATTGCGGTGGAAATCCAGTTCGCCGAGATGATGCTCCTGCTTGCCCGGCCCGAACGAGATTTCCAATTCCTGGTAGGCCGGGATTTCCTGCTTGCCCCAGCGGGCGAAGGCTTCGGGATGGTTGACCGGCCCTTTCGGCTCCTCGCGGAAACCCTCCTGGCGGAACGCGGTGACTTCGGCGGCCTTGCCCACCTTCAGGCTCTCGATCCGGTGGCCCCAATCCTCCCCGTCCAAGTCCTTGAGGCTAGGTAGTTCCGCCGGTCCCTCGATGCGCCGGTGCGCCCCCCGGTAGTCGCCCTGGTCGTAGATATCCAGCCAGCATTCCCCGCCCACTGCCGCACCAGAAAAAACCCATAACATACCAGCCATCAGCGGGGCGAAATGGCCGGATTCGTAGAGATAATACTGAGACATGGCTAACTCCTTTTACGTGGCCGCCGCCGGTGAATCCAGTCAAGGGTTTGCGGTGTCCATTATGGCGGATATGGATTCCGGGTATCCCAGGATAAAAAATATGGAATCGACACGACGGCGAGGCTATTTTGAAACATCCGCCCGCCAGGGAAGGCCGGACTCGATAGCTTGGAGAGGCGTGGCGGGGGTCGGGTTCCGGTATCCGCAGGCTTGGCCGCCTACTTCCGGGCGGTGGTGCTGGACAGGCGGAGGGAGGGTTGCGAGCTGTTTTGGGTAAAATTAAAAAAGTATGAACATATTTTGAACGGAACCCCAAGATGCAGAGCCCCGTTTGTACGGATGCGAGAGAGGTGTAGACTGCACCTATGGAACGCTTATAGCGCTATGGATACTTCAGGTATTTCCACCGTCGTGAGGTGTGTGCCGATGCTGCGGAAGGATAGGGTGAAAATCCATCCATGACTGATCGCCGTGGTGTCGGGTATATCTGTAGTGGAACATGTCCCAATTTTGTGGGAATTCCAGTGTTTATGTATTGCCTGGGAGGCATAAAAGATTTAAGAAGGAGGGGGCAATGAGCGCTGATAACGAAAGAAATTATTTGACGCCCTACGAAGTGGCCGAATTGCTGATGGTTGCTCCGGTGACGGTGCGGGCCTGGGCGCAGAAGGGGTTGTTGCATTCCATGACCACGCCCGGTGGGCACCGGCGCTTCCTCCGCGATGAGGTGGAGCGCTTCGCCCGCGAGAACGGCGTGAACCTGGAGTCCCGGCAGGCCCGCGGCTTGCGTGTGCTGGTGGTGGACGACGACCGCCAGTTCGCGGGCTATCTCAATGAATTCCTTGAGGGTTTGCCGGAACCGGTGGCGGTGGCGGTGGCGAACGACGGCTTCGAGGCCGGCTGTAAGGTCCACACCTTCAGGCCGGACGTGATCCTGTTGGATTTGATGATGCCCGATCTCGATGGTTTCAAAGTCTGCCGCCAGATCAAGCAAGACCCGGCCACCGCCGCGATCCGGGTGGTCGCCATCACCGGCTATCCCACGCCGGAAAACTTCCGCCGCAGCTTGGACGAGGGCGCGGTGCATTGCCTGGGCAAGCCCGTGGACACGGTCGAGTTGCTGTCCGCGTTGGGACTCCCGGTGGTTTCCGGCTAGTCCGGGGCGCGTCCCGCCGGGGTGGGTGGCTTGAAGCAGAAGGGGGCGCTCTGGCGTTGGCGGGCGCATCGTTATATCCAGGCGACCTGGGTGACGCTGGGATTGGCGGCGGTCCTGGGCCTGGTCGAGCCTTTTTTCGGCGATATCCCGCCGGTCAGCCCTTTCTTGCTCGGGGTGATGTTCGCCACCTGGCAAGGCGGATTCCGTGTCGGCTTGTTCGCCACCTTGCTGAGCGTCCTGGCGCATTGGCTGTTCTTCCACCCATCCGTCCGGTTTCCCGCAATCCTCGACGCCTACGAAGGACCGCGCATCCTGATGCTCTTGGTCATGGGCGGCGCGTTGAGCCGGGCCATCGCGCACTTGCGGACGGCGGAACGGCGGGCCTTGGCCCTGAGTTTGCGGCAGGCGCGGCGGCTGGAGCGGGAATTGGCCGAGCGTGGGCGGGTGGCGGAAGCCCTGCGCCAGAGCGAGGAACGCTATCGGGCGGTGGTCGAGGACCAGACCGAGGTCATCGCCCGCTTCACCCCCGATGGCACGCTGACCTTCGTCAACGAGGTCTATTGCCGCTTCTTCGGCAAATCCTATGGCGAATTGGTCGGCCACAAATGGCATCCCAGGGTGGTGGCGGAGGATGTGGCGTTGATCGAGGCCGAACTGGCCACTCTTTCGATTGTCCAGCCGGTGGTGGCCATCGAAAACCGGGTCTATTCGGGCGCGGGGCGGATCCATTGGATGCAGTTCATCAACCGGGGCTTGTTCGACGCGGAGGGGGGGTTGTTGGGGGTGCAATGTGTGGGGCGGGATATCACCGGGCTTAAACAGGCCGAGGCCGAACTGCGCGAAAGCCAGGAGCGGCTCACCCTGGCCCTGGAGGCGGCGGAGATGGGGGTGTGGTCCTGGGATGTGGTGACCGATGCCGTGTACTGGTCGCCGGAGTGCTTCAGGATTTACGGGTATCCCGAATTCGACGGCACGGCCGCCGCCTTCGGCCGCCTGTTGCACCCGGACGATGCCGGGGCGGTGTGGCGGGCGGTCGAGCGGGCCTTGGCCGGCATCGACGGCTATGCGGTGGAGTTCCGCGCCATCCGCCCCGATGGGCGGGTGGTGTGGCTGTCCAAGCGTGCCCAGATCGGCCGCGACCCGGAAGGGCGGCCCCTGCGCATGGTCGGTACCGTCCAGGATATCACCCGGCGCAAGGAGGTCGAGGCCGAGCGGGAAAGCTTGCAGCGCCAGTTGCAGCAGGCCCAGCATATGGAGGCCATCGGCCGGCTCACCGGCGGCATCGCCCACGATTTCAACAACATCCTCGCCAGCATCCTGGGCTATACCGGGTTGGCGCTGGACCGCCACGTCCCCGACCCCCACGGCAAACTGGCCGAATACCTGCGGCAGATCAAGACCGCCGGCGAACGCGCCCGCGACCTCGTCGCCAAGATGCTGGCGTATTCCCGCGATGGCGAGGCGCGGGCCTTGCCGCCGCTCGCGCCCGGACCTTTGGTGGCCGAGGTGATCGGGATGTTGGAATCGGTCATGCCGCCGGGGGTCGAGGTCCGCGCCGACCTGGACCCGGCGGTGCCGGATATCCTGATCGAGCCGGTGGATTTCCATCAGGTGCTGACCAATTTGGCGCTCAACGCCCGCGACGCCATCGGGGAGGCCGGGCGGATCGACATCGTCCTGCGGCGGGTCGCGGTGGACGCCGGTTGCGCCGCCTGCCATCGGCGGGTGCGGGGCGGCTTCGTGGAACTAAGCGTGGCCGACAGCGGCACGGGGATCGAGGATGGGGTGTTGCCGCGCATCTTCGAGCCGTTCTTCACCACCAAGCCGCTGGGTAAGGGCACGGGGATGGGCCTGCCGGTGGTGCTGGGCATCGTCCACCACGCGGGGGGGCATATCCTGGTGGAATCGCCGCCCGGTACCGGGGCCGTGTTCCGCTTGTTATTCCCGCCCGTCTCTGGGGAGGATCGCGGTTTAAGCGACACTACGTAGTTACTTCGGGGCGGGGCTGGACGTTAATAGGCACCGCTAGCGGTCATCCCGCTCCAGCAGACGGTACGTTTGGCGCAACATCTTAAGGAGTAGCCCGCATGGACCAGGAAAAGGATAACTTTTGGCTATATGTCGGCGCGATCATCGTGGCGGCGATCATCGGTGTCCTGCTGTTGAAGGGCAGGGAAATGGAGAGCATCCCCACCAAGGCCTACGAGGAAACCAAGTCCCAGGTGGAACGGCAAATGCAGAACGCCAGACCTTGAACCTTTCCGACCGGGCGGAACCCATGGCCAGCCCGGACGCGGCGCGGCGGAATCCGGGAACGCCGGCGTGCCGGATTCCGCCTTCCCTCCAGGCAGGGGCGCTAGCCGCCCGCTTTCTTCACCGTCTTCCCCCGCTTCTGGAATTCTTCCATCACCACGGCGACATGGTCGCCCTGGATTTCGATCACGCCCTCCTTCACCGTGCCGCCCGAGCCGCAGCGCTGTTTGAGCTGCTTGGCGAGGCTGTCGAGTTCCGAGGGATCGGTCGAGGCACCCGTGACGACCGTCACGCCCTTGCCCTTGCGGCCCTTGGTTTCGAGCCGCACCCGGACGATGCCGTCCGTTTTGGGAAGGGCCGGGCTTTTTTGGCAGGCGCAGCGGGCCACGGGTTGGCGGCAGGCCGGGCACATGCGGCCTTGTCCGGTCGAATAGACTAGGCCGCCGCCGCTAGAGGATTTCTTGGGGTTCATCGGGGAGTTCTTCATGCGGATGGGGGCGGGATTATCGCCGCGATGGGCGCGGGGCGGAACCCAGGCTGACGCGGCGGGCGATTCGTGGTATGACCTTGCGCCTTCGATCCGATACAGGCCGTACAAGATGAACCACGTTCCCTGGGCCGCGCTGGCCCTTTCGCTCCTCCTGCTTCCGGGCTGCGGCACCCTGCGCGATGCCTTCCTGGATACGGCAAGCCCGCTCGCGCCCCCGCGCGGCGCCACGCTGGGCCAGACTTCCCGCGAGGACATCGTCCGCCAATTCGGCGAGCCGGACGAGATCGATGCCCGCCGCCTGGATGCACGGGCCTTGGAGGTCGCCTATTACTTCGCCGACGATCTCGACGACGACCACGAGCCGCGCTACAAGCTGTTGGTCTGCGAATTCGCCAAGGGCGTTTTGACCGGCTACGCCTTCCACGACACCGGCATCCCGGCCAAATTGGGTTTCGAGGAGTCGGGCCGGGCCAAGCTGTCCAAGGGCCAATCGACCCGGCACGCGGTCGAGACCGCACTGGGCGTGCCCGATGGCAAGGCATTTTTGCCGACCACGATCACCTTGCCCGCCTTGGATATCCGGCTGGGGGCCGCGCCGTTCCCGCTGGCGGCGATTCCCGCGGGCAGCAAGGAGGCTTGGCAGTATTACACCGAGGGTTTCGACGAAACCCGCCACAGCGCTTCCCGGCAGACCTTGACCGTGTTTTTCGACGAACGCGGGATTTTCCTCGGCGATGCGCTCTTGCATGAACTGGTCGCCAAAGCGCCCTGAATCTGCGGGGTAATCGCTGCTTGGCGGGCTGGGGCGCGGGTTTGGGTTCCCGGCGCAACCGGGCGGCGGGCCGATCAGCCGTCCCCGGTTTCGCCTTCGGACACCGCGACTTCCAAGGCGTCGCCTTCCACCTCGGCGTATCCCAGGTGTTTCCGGGCCAATTCGCGCCGGACGAAGCCGCGCATGACGATGGCCACGCCCAAGGCCAGCAGGAATACCAAGGCGAATATCCGCATCATGTCCCCGTAGCTGCCGGTTTCCTCCCGCAAGTAGGCGGCCAGCGACGAGCCGGTGATGCCGGCCAAGGCCCAAGCGGTCAGGACATAGCCGTGGATCGCGCCGACTTGGCGCATGCCGAACAAGTCCCCGATATAGGCGGGCAGGGTGGAAAACCCGCCGCCATAGCAGGTCATGATCAGGTATAACAGCGCTTGGAACGCCAGGATATCCCGCAACGCGGGCAGGCAGCCGAAGGCCAATATTTCAAGGACGAAGAATGCGATATAGGTGTTGGGCCGCCCGATCCGATCCGACAGCGAGGCCCAGCCCAGGCGGCCCAGGCCGTTGAACAAGCCGTTCATGCCGACGATGGCGGCCGCAGCTACGGCGTCGATGCCGGTCAATTCCTGGGTCATGGGGGAGGCGACCGAAATCACGGCGATTCCGCAACCGATATTGATGAACATCATCAGCCACAAGCCGTAGAATGGCGGGGTTTTCACCGCTTCGTTGGCGGTCATCGGCATCAGATCGATGGGCTTGCGCCGGACCGGCGGACCGTCCTCCCGCCCGGAATAGCCCGCCGGTTGCCAGCCTTCCGGGGGCGGGGCCAAGTACAAGGCCGAAGCCAGCATGACGACCAGGTAGACCACGCCCAGGATCGCGAAGGTCGTGCTGAGTCCCTGCGCCTCGATCAAGCGGCCGATCAGCGGCGCCCCGAGGAAAGAGGCGAAGCCGAAGCCCATGATCGCCAACCCGGTAGCCAAGCCGCGGTGGTCCGGGAACCATTTCATCAAGGTGGACACCGGGGTGATATAGCCGGTGCCGAGGCCGAAGCCGCCGATCAGGCCATAGCACAGGTACAGCAGCCAAAGGCGCAATTCTTCGCAGGCGATATGGCTCGAAGTGGCGAAGGCCGAGCCCAGGAGTCCCGTGGCCCATAGCAAGGCCGACAGGCTGCCCGAGAAGCGCGGCCCCCGGCGTTCCACCACATGCCCCATCAGGGCGGCGGAAATGCCCAAGGTGAAGATGGCCAAACCGAAGGTGAAATTCGCCTGCTTGAGGTTCCAACCGAACGCTTGTTGCAGCGGTTTGGAAAAGACGCTCCAGGCGTAAACCGAGCCGATGGAAATATGGATGCCGATACCGGCAAGCGCGATCAAACCGCGATTCTTCATGCGATGGCTCCGAAAAAAGCCGACCGTTACAGGCAGATTCGGAGGCAGCTCGAAATCCTTGTGTCGGGGCCGGACTGGGGAATGTATAAATCTTGCGGGGCGGGAAAGACCCGGCTTCGCGATTTTAACCCGGCCGCTGCCGTGGCGCGGCGGGTGTTCCCTAGCCTCCCTTGGCAGCGCCGGGACGCCGGGCGCATGGTCCAGGCTGGTTTAGCGGGCGACCCAGGTTAAGATAGGCGCTTTTCGCGGTTTCCCTTTCACCCTCCCCAATCCCGGAACTCCCTTGTTAACCACAGCGAACCTCACCATCCAATTCGGGGCCAAGCCCCTGTTCGAGAACGTCTCCGTCAAATTCGGCGACGGCAACCGCTACGGCCTGATCGGGGCCAACGGCTGCGGTAAATCGACCCTGATGAAAATCCTGGGCGGCGATTTGGAACCCACCGCCGGCAATGTCTCGCTCGATGCGCACGAGCGCCTGGGCAAACTGCGCCAGGATCAATTCGGTTTCGAGGAATACACCGTCATCGATACCGTACTGATGGGCCATGCCGAACTCTGGCGGGTCAAGGCCGAGCGCGAACGGCTGTACTCGCTGCCCGAGATGAGCGAAGACGAGGGCATGCGGGTCGCCGACCTGGAAATCCTGTTCGCCGAACTCGACGGCTACACCGCCGAATCCCGCGCCGGGGAATTGCTCCTGGGCGTCGGCATCCCGCTGGAACAGCACTACGGCTTGATGGGCGCGGTCGCTCCCGGCTGGAAATTGCGGGTGTTGCTGGCCCAAGCCTTGTTTTCCGATCCCGATATCCTGTTGCTGGACGAACCTACCAACAACCTCGACATCAACACCATCCGCTGGCTGGAAAACGTGCTGAACGACCGCAATAGCACCATGGTCATCATTTCCCACGACCGCCATTTCCTCAACAGCGTCTGCACCCATATCGCCGACCTGGATTACGGCGAACTGCGGGTCTATCCCGGCAACTACGACGATTACATGATCGCCTCGACCCAGGCGCGGGAACGGCTCCTGGCCGACAACGCCAAGAAGAAGGCCCAGATCGCCGAATTGCAGACCTTCGTCAGCCGGTTTTCGGCCAATGCCTCCAAAGCCAAGCAAGCCACTTCCCGCGCCCGCCAGATCGACAAGATCAAGCTGGACGAAGTGAAACCGTCCAGCCGGGTCAATCCCTTCATCCGCTTCAACCAGAAGAAGAAGCTGTATCGCTTGGCGCTGGAAGTGAAGGATTTGGCCCAGGGCTATGGCGCGGAACCTTTGTTCCAGGGCTTGGATTTGATGGTGGAAGTGGGCGAGCGGGTGGCGGTGATCGGTCCCAACGGCATCGGCAAAACCACCTTGCTGCGGAGCCTGGTCGGCGAACTGCCGCCGGACCGGGGTACGGTGAAATGGTCGGAAAATGTGAACCTGGCCTATTTCGCCCAGGACCACGCGGCGGATTTTTCCACCGACATGAGCCTGTTCGACTGGATGGACCAATGGAAACAGGAAGGCGACGACGAACAATCGGTGCGGGCGACCTTGGGCCGCTTGCTGTTCTCGCAGGATGAAATCAAGAAGCCGGTGCGGGTGCTATCGGGCGGCGAGCAAGGCCGGATGCTGTTCGGCAAACTGATGCTGCAACAGGCCAATGTCATGGTGATGGACGAACCCACCAACCATCTCGACATGGAATCCATCGAATCGCTGAACACCGCCTTGGAACAATATCCCGGCACTTTGATCTTCGTCAGCCACGACCGCGAATTCGTGTCCTCGCTGGCGACCCGCATCATCGAATTGACCCCGCAAGGCGTCGTCAACTACAGCGGGAATTATGAGGATTATTTGACCAGCCAGGGTGTGCAATAGCCGGGAAGGGCTAGAATGGCCCGGACTTAGCCCGGATTCCATCCGGGGTTGCGCGGAAATAGCGGCTTGAAGCCGTTGCGATACCATGTAGACCCTCATCCGCCTGTTTTAGACCCACTATGCAAGCCAAACCTGCCTGTTTCCTCCTGAATCCCGGAGTGAACCCATGAGCGCCGGTATCAATCTCGTCACCGGAGCCACCGGCCATCTCGGGGCCAATCTGGTCCGCCGCCTGCTCGAAGAGGGCGAAAGCGTCCGGGTGATGCTGCGGGCCGGGCGCGACAACGGCGCCCTGGATGGGCTGGATGTGGAGCGCGTCCAAGCCGATTTGCGCGATGCTTCCGCCGTCTCGCAGGCCGTGCGGGGCTGTACCCGCGTCTACCATTGCGCCGCCCTGGTCTCGACCATCGAGGGCGACGCCGCCCATAAGCGCGAGATTTACGACACCAATGTCGGCGGCACCCGCCATATCCTGGCGGCGGCGCGGGAGCATGGCGTCGAAAAAGTGGTGGTGTCGGGTTCTTTAAGCGCCACCGGCTACGAACCCGACCGCGCCAGCCACGAGGACATGCCGTTCTATCCGTTCGAGCGCCATCTGCCCTACGGTTTCACCAAGCATCTGACCGAACACGAATGCCTCAAGGCCCATGCCGATGGGCTGAACGTGGTGGTCGCCACTTCCTGCGCCATCATCGGCCCGCACGATTATGTGCCCTCGCGCATGGGCCGGGTGTTGGTCGATTTCGCCCATGGCAAGCTCAGGGCGTATATCCCCGGTGGGTTCGAGTTCGTCTCGGCCTGGGATGTCGCCGAAGGCCATCTCCTCGCCATGCGCCAGGGCCGTTCCGGGCAGAAATACATCTTCAGCACCGCCTATGCCTCGGTGGATGATTTGCTCGGCCTGTTCCGCGAGGTCACGGGCCGTCCCCTGCCCAGGTTAAAGCTGCCGCCACAGGTGATGGCCGCTGTGGCCGAGGTGGCGGATAAAACCTGGTTCCGCCTCTTTCCCAACCAGCCCCGCCGCTTCACCCCGGCGGCGGTGCGTCTCCTGACCCTGCGCCGCCAGGCCGGCCACGACAAGGCCCGGCGCGAACTGGGCTACCAGCCCACCGGATTACGCCCGGCGGTCGAGTCCGCCTATCAAGATTTCGTGCGCCGCGGCGTGATTGTCCCGGCCCAGTAACCCCGAAAACCCCCAAGCCCCGGAGCCTGACATGAGTTCTGCCCAGACCCAAAGCCCACCGCCCATTTTCACCGACGCCAAAACCACCCGCCAAAAAGCCCGCTCCGCCGGTTTGGACCCCGACCGCTGGTACGTGGTGGAATACGACAAGGCGGTCAAGAAGGGCCAAGTCAAGGAAGTGGTGTTCTGGAACAATTCCATCGCCCTCTACCGCGACGAGGAAGGCCAACTCAACGCCGTGCAGAACCGCTGCCCGCACCGCCATCTCAAGCTCACCCATGGCGTGGTGGACAAATGCCATCTGCGCTGCGTCTATCATGGCTGGGCCTTCGACCGCGAGGGCAAGCTGGTGGATTATTCCCACGATAGTTTCGGCAAGCCCTTAATCAAAACCCAATTGCGGACCTATCCGGTGCGGGTGCGCTATGGCCTGATTTGGCTATTCCCCGGCGATCCGGCCTTGGCCGAGGTGCATAAAATTCCCGAGATTCCCGAATTGAGCGGCGATAATCCTTGGGCGTCGTTCGCGGCGGATTTCACCTGGAAAACCCATCATTCCATGGTGATCGATAATATCTGCGATTTCGCCCATGCCTTCTTGCACCGCAAATACCGTCCGTTCATCGATGCCAAACTGACCCATCACGAGGCCGACGATGACCGGGTCTATTTGACCTACGATGCCTATATGGCGGGCGGCAGGGTTTCCGGTATCTTCGTGGACCGCAACCGGGTTAATACCCAGTCCATCGAGTTGTGTTATCAATATCCCTATCAATGGACCAATACCGGCGATAGCATCAAGAACTGGTCGTTCATGCTACCGATCAACGACCGCACCACGCGGGCGTTTTTCCTGTTCTATTTCGACGCGGTGACGATTCCATTCCTCTCGGTGAAAACCCCGAAATGGTTGACCCAGACGGTGTTGAATATCGCCAAGCCCCTGGTATTCAAACCCATCCTGCTGGAAGACGGCGTGGCTCTGGAAGCCGAGCAACTGGGTTATGAGGAACATTGGGATGCCCCGCCCATCGAGTTGAATCCGGTGGTGCCGCTGTTCCAGAAACTGACCGCCCGCAAGTGGGAGGAATATCTGGCCCGCAAAACCGATGGTCAAAACCCGGCCCAACCGACCGAAGACGGAGCGCAAGCCGCCGCCTAAAACCCGTGGCTTCCTAAGCGCCGCTTGCCGTAAATCGATTTCTAAAACCATACCGCTGATTCCCAGGTTTCTGGGGTCGGCGGTATCTTTTTATGCGAGTCAAATAACAATGATAAAACCCGGCGATTTGTTCGAGCATATCCTGACCCGTTATCGTGGTCTGTTCGCCACGCTATTCCTCTTGCCGATTTCGGTGGTTTACGGGGCTTATTCTACCCTCCGCGCCCAAATCGCCTTCCGCCGCAACAGCGCCCCGGCCCGGCACGATGCCCGTGTCCAGGCCGTCATCGCCCAAGTCGAAGCTTGGAAACAAGACGGCTGCAAGGAAAAACTCACCACCGGGCGTTCCGGCTGGAAAACCATGAGCGAATTGGTGCCGAAATATAAGCTGACCCATCGCAAGATCGATGTCGGACTGTACGATATTTTAGGCATAGACGAGGCGCGAGCCGTGGTCCGGGTCGAGCCTTTGGCGAGTATGGGCCAGATTTCCCGCAGTCTCATCGCCAAGGGTTGGACCTTGGCCGTGGTGCCGGAATTGGACGATTTGACGGTGGGCGGCTTGATTATGGGTTTCGGGGTGGAAACCAGCAGCCATAAATATGGCTTATTCCAGCATATTTGCGAATCCTTCGAGATCGTCACGGCGGAAGGCAAGCTATTGAAATGCAGCCCGGTCGAAAATAGCGAACTGTATTATCAAATCCCGTGGAGCCATGGCACTCTGGGATTCCTGGTTGCTGTCGAACTCAAGATTGTCCGGGCCAAGCCCTATATCCGCTTGCATTATCAGCCGGTCTATAGTTTGGACGAAATGGTCGAGGTGTTCGAGCAAGCCTCCCGCGATACCGCGAATAACGATTTCGTCGAAGGGTTGGTTTATAGCGGCGGGACGGCGGTGATTATGCGCGGGCAATTCGCCGACGAACTGGGCTCCGACGGGGCTTTCAATTCCATGGGCTGTTATATGCGGCCCTGGTTTTATAAACATGTCCAAACCTATCTCGAAGCCCGTAAATCTGGCGTCGAATATTTACCACTGCGTGATTATTTCCACCGCCATACCCGCAGTTATTTCTGGGCCATGGAGGACATCATCCCATTCGCCCATCATCCGGTGTTCCGGTATCTCCTGGGCTGGGCCTTGCCGCCCCGGATCGAATTGCTGAAATATACCGAAACCCGCACTACCCAGCGTTTGCGTGAGCGCTATCATGTGATCCAGGATATGTTGGTGCCGATCCGCTATCTCAAGGAATCCATCCGCTATTTCGATGAACATTTCCAGGTTTATCCCTTATGGCTGTCGCCGATGGCGATCAAGGATAATGGTGGGAAGCCTGGGTTTATCCAGCCGTTGAAAATGGCGGATGGCACAGTGGACGAAATGTATGTGGATATCGGCGCTTATGGCACGCCGGGGATTGGCAAGGCATTCGATAATGCCGTGGCCTTGCCCGCGTTGGAGCAATTCGTCATCGCGCATCAAGGGTATCAAGCCTTGTATGCACGCACTTGCATGAGCCGGGAGGATTTCCGCGCCATGTTTGACCACACCGGCTACGATGCCCTGCGGGATCGCCTGCCGCACTGCCGGGAGGCGTTCGACGAGGTCTATGACAAGGTGTCGGCCAAAGGCCGGGTGTCGCCGGTCGAGATGCGCGAGTTGGAAAGGCAGGCGTAGCGGCCCGTTCCGGGTATCCCGCAGCAAAACCCCGCGCCGCTCTGAGGCGCGGGGCTATCCGGGTTCAATGCCAATGCCCACCCCGCCAGCCGCCGCCGTGCCAGCCGTAGCCGCCACGCCAACCATAACGCGGGCCGTAATAAGGCCGGTAATAGCCCCGGTAGCCGTAATAAGGTGCCGCATAGCCATAGGAAAGGCCGTAGCCATAGCGCGGGTAGACCGGATAGGTGCGGTAATAGCCGGGAGAGGAGTAGGCGCATCCCTGCATCGCCAAGGCCATCCCTAGCAGGAGTGCGAGTAATAGACGTTTCATGCCGGACCTCGCTGGCCCCCGTCGGGGAGCCGGTGTGCCGCGAACCGCCGCGGCGTTTAGCTGAGCATAGGCCGGATAGGATGAATACGGGCTTAACCGGGCATCCGGGCTACCAGCCTAAAGCCTTGGACAAGCTCTGGGCCTTCGCGTCGCGTTCCCCGAGCGGGGCCAGCCCGAAGCGGGTTTCGATCAGCTTGAGGATGGAAGTGGTGTTGTAGACCGTGGAGTCCACATGGCCGCGCTTGGCGAAGGGCGACACGATCAGGGCCGGGATGCGGCTGCCCGGTCCCCAGCGGTCGAGCATGGGCGGCGGCACATGGTCCCAGAAGCCGCCGTATTCGTCGTAGGTGACGATGACCAGGGTCCGGGGCCAGAACTTGCCGCGTTCGATCTTGCCCAGGATATCGGCGATATGCCGCTCGCCGGACAGGAGGTCGGCGTAACCCGGATGTTCGTTCAGGCTGCCGATGGGTTTGTAGAATGCCACGGCGGGGAGTCGGTCGTGTTCGAGGGCGGCGAGGAAATCGGCCCCGTCCTTGAGGTGTTCGGCCCGGTCCCGCGTGCCCCCGGCATAGCGCTGGAAATAGGCGTAGGGCTGGTGGTGGAACTGGAAGCCGGGATCGGCCCGGCCCGCCACGGCATCGTTCCAACCGCCCGCGTACCAGGCCCAGGAAATCCGCTTGTCGGACAGGCGGTCGCCCAGGGTGGGCTGGACCAGGGGCGGTAGCAGCTTGCGCGGGTCGATGGCGGCGGGATGCGGGCCTTGCGCCGGGAATACCGTGTTGACCGCGTAGCCATCGGGGCTGAACGTCCCGTCTTTGACCAAACCGCCTTGATCGTCCAGGCGGGCCAGCATGTCGGGCGGCGGGTCGGGGTGGCGCGGGGTGCAGGCGCAGGCCAGCCACATGTGGTTGAGGAACGAACCCCCGAACGCGGCCTGGAAGAAATGATCCGCCAGGGTATAGCGCCGGGCGTATTGCCAGAGCGGAAGCTTGGTGCCGTCGTAATAGCCCATGGCCAGCCCGCCCGCGTCGGAGACGGCGGCGAAGCGGTCCATGCGTCCGCCGTCGATTTGTTGCTGGTGCTGGTAGAAGCGGTGGGTCAGATCGCCGGTCTTCTGGTCCGGTGGCACATAGCGCCCGATATCGAAGGGCTGGTTGGGCAAATCGGCGGGAAAGCGTCCGTCGTGGACGGGCGGCTTGTGTTCGGTGTTGACGACCGGCGGCAGGGTGTCGTAAATGCGGCCCTGGAGATCGGTTTGCCGGGTGGCCTGGGGTGGGGCTTGCGCGATGCCCGCCGCGCCGGGGAACAGGCCGTAGAGGTTGTCGAAGCTGTGGTTTTCCAGGTAGATCACCACGATATGGTCGATCCGGGCCAGGCCTCGGGCCGGGCCGGGTTGGCCCGCCGCCGTCCAGGATGGGAGCGACAGGAGCGCGGCCAGGAGGGCGCAAGCGGGGCGGGGCGGCTTGGGCATGGTCAGCGATAGGCGTTGGCGAGGTTGTCGAACAGCTTGCGGCTCATCCCGGTGATTTTCAGGAACTTCTCCAATTCTTCCGCCAGCGAGGAAGATTGATAGGACTCCTGCATGATGAACAGGCAGAAGCCCAGGATCGAGTTCAAGGCGCTCATGGCTTGCTTATAGCGGTCGATGTTGTCGCGGTAGATTTCCCCGACCAGTTCGATCAATTGCTCGGTGATCAGCACGATGCCCCCGGCCATGAATTCCACCGGCAGCTTCACCCGCACATGGACATCGCCCACCCGGTACATGGCCGCGGTGAAACTGTCGTCGTAAGGGCCGTCGAACAGGCTCCGCAACCAACGGACGTGGGTGCGCTTGAGGTCGTCGATGCGGCCTTCCAGCACGGGGCGGGCTTGCGGGATTGTTTGCAACTTGGTGTAGAAGTGGTCCGTCACTTCGCCCAGGCGGGGCGCCACCGCCAAGCCCAGCTCCCGGAGGACGGCTTCCTTGTCCGGGGTGAGGGCCGAGAAGGCTTTGGCGTATTCGGTGAGCGCCGTTAGATCGCGTTTCGACATCGGGATTTTCTCTGGGGTTGTCGGGGCCGTGCGGGGTTTGGGGTGGGGCGTTCCATCCGGGCTTGGAATATCCCGGTATGGATGCCGCGCCGCGCAGGGCTTTTTAGGGTGGTCTTGCCGAGGATGGCCGGGTTGTCCAGGCCGGGGAGAGAAAATACCAAATCGATGCCTGTAACAAAACGGTAAAAGCGGGCGATATGCCGATGATGTCGCGCCGCGGCCCGGTCCAAGCGGATTCCGCCGCTTAGATATCCAGGTTCGCCACTTCCAGGGCGTTCTTCTCGATGAAATCGCGCCGGGGTTCGACTTGGTCGCCCATCAGGGTGGTGAAGATTTGGTCGGCGGCGATGCCGTCCTCGATCTTGACCTGCAACAAGCGGCGGCTGTTGGCGTCGAGGGTGGTCTCGAACAATTGCTCGGGGTTCATCTCGCCCAAACCTTTGTAGCGCTGGATATGCTGGCCGCGCTTGGCCTCGGCCATCATCCAGTCGAAAACGGCTTTGAAATTGGCGACATGGGCTTTCTTCTCGTCCGCCGCCACCAAGCTGTCCGGGCCGAACAGGTCCGCCGTGGCCTGGCCGAAGGCGGCGAGCCGCTTGTAATCGGCGGAATTGAAAAAGCCCGCGCCGAGTTCGATGGCCTTGTAGACGCCGTGCAGGCGCTTTTTGATCAGGGCGTGGAATTCGCCGCCGCTGGATTGTAGGTCGATCTCGAAGCTGGCCCCCGGTTCGGCCCGGTTGAGCCGGGTGTTCAAGCGATCGAACCACGCCGCGCGGCGGGCCTCGTCGGCCATCGTGGCGGCGTCCAGGGCGGGCAGTTCGGCCAGCAGGTCGAGCAGGGTGGCGTCGTAGCGGTGGGCCAGCCGTTGCACCACGCCACGCACCGCCAGATAGTCGCGGGCCAGTTGTTCCAGGCCGTGGCCCTGGATCGGCGGGGTCTGGGGGTTGGGGTGGAGGCGGGTTTTTTCCAGCGCGAGTTGCAGCAGGTAGTTGTTCAACTCGGTGTCGTCCTTGACGTATTGCTCCTGCTTGCCCTTCTTGACCTTGTACAGCGGCGGCTGGGCGATGTAGATATGGCCGCGCTCGATCAATTCGGGCATCTGCCGGTAGAAGAAGGTCAAGAGCAAGGTGCGGATATGCGAGCCGTCCACGTCGGCGTCGGTCATGATGATGATGCGGTGGTAGCGCAGCTTGTTGGGATCGTATTCCTCGCGTCCGATGCCGCAGCCCAGGGCGGTGATGAGCGTCCCGACCTCTTCCGAGGAAATCATCCGGTCGAAGCGTGCCCGCTCCACGTTGAGGATTTTGCCCTTGAGCGGCAGGATGGCCTGGGTGCGGCGGTCGCGGCCTTGTTTGGCGCTACCGCCGGCCGAATCGCCCTCGACTAGGAACAGTTCCGACAGTGCCGGGTCTTTTTCCTGGCAATCGGCCAGCTTGCCAGGGAGGCCCGCGATATCGAGGGCGGTCTTGCGCCGGGTCATTTCGCGGGCTTTGCGGGCGGCTTCGCGGGCGCGGGCGGCCTCGATCATCTTATGGGCGATGAGCTTGCCGGTGGCGGGCTGTTCCAGCAGGAATTCCTGGAATTTCTCGCCCATGGCGGCTTCCACCACCGGCTTCACCTCGGACGACACCAGCTTGTCCTTGGTCTGCGAGGAGAACTTGGGGTCGGGCACCTTCACCGACAGCACGGCGGTCAAGCCTTCGCGGGCGTCGTCGCCGGTGGTGTCCACCTTCTGCTTTTTCAAGAACCCTTGGTCTTCGATGTACTGGTTCAGGGTACGGGTCAGGGCGCCGCGGAAACCGGCCAGATGGGTGCCGCCGTCGCGCTGGGGGATGTTGTTGGTGAAGCAGAAGATGTTTTCCTGGTAGGAATCGTTCCATTGCAGGGCGGCTTCCACGGTGATGCCGTCCTTCTCGGCCAGGAAATGGAACACCTTCTCGAACAGCGGGGTTTTGTTCTTGTTGAGATGCTCGACGAAGGCGCGGATGCCGCCCTCGAACTCGAAAACATCGCTCTTGCCGCTGCGCTCGTCCTCCAGGCTGATGCGCACCCCGGAATTCAGGAACGACAGTTCCCTGAGGCGCTTAGCCAGGATGTCGTAATGGAACTCGATATGGGTGAAGGTTTGGTCGCTGGGCTTGAAGCGCAGCATCGTGCCGGTGTCGCCGGCCTCGCCGAATTCGGCCAGGGGCGCTTGCGGTTCGCCGTGGCGGTATTCCTGGCGGTATTTCTTGCCGCCACGGTGGATTTCCAAGGTCAGGAGTTCCGATAGCGCGTTCACCACCGACACGCCCACGCCATGCAGGCCGCCCGAGACCTTGTAGGAATTTTGGTTGAACTTCCCGCCCGCGTGCAGCACGGTCATGATGACTTCCGCCGCCGAACGGCCTTCCTCCTCGTGGATATCCACCGGGATGCCGCGGCCATCGTCGGTCACGGTGACGGACTCGTCGGCGTGGATAATGACGCGGATGTTCTTGCAATAGCCCGCCAGGGCTTCGTCGATGGCGTTATCGACCACCTCGAACACCATGTGGTGGAGTCCGGTGCCGTCGTCGGTGTCGCCGATGTACATGCCGGGACGCTTGCGGACGGCGTCCAGTCCTTTCAAGACCTGGATGGAGGTACTGTCGTAATCGTGGGCGGGTTGGGTGGCTGTGTTCATGCGTTAGAGGTCGCTGTGGTCACTTGGTGTCGAACAAGGGCGGGGTTTCCAGGGCTTGGATGGCCGGGCTGTTGAGCAAGGATTGCATTTGAATCCGCGCCAGTTGGTTGAGTATCACCAAGCGGGCCGCTTGGCTATGGCCTTGTTGGATGAGTAAGGCGTTCTGGCTTTCCAGGCTCGCCAAGACCACAAGCTGGGTCACGGAGGCGTGGTCGCGGAGGTTGCCGTCTTTGTCGGGGTTTTGCGTGCGCCATTCCTTGGCGGTCAGGCCGAAGAGCGCCTTGTTGAGTACATCCGCTTCGGAAGCGTAGATGAAGCCTTCTTCCCGTTTGCTGATTTCGGGCGGGATCAGATGGGTTTTGATGGCGTCGGTGTGGATACGGTAGTTGGTTTTGGTCAGGGAGCGCCGGATGTTCCATTCGAGTTGGCCCGACTGTGCTTCTTGCTCTTTAAGTCTTTGAAACTCCTTGATGAGGTAGAGCTTGAATTCGGGGCTGAGCCAGGTGCCGAACTCGAAGGCGATGTCTTTGTGGGCGAAGGTGCCGCCGTAACGTCCGGCCTTAGCGACAACGCCGATGCCGTTGGTTTTTTCGGTCCAGCGCTTGGCGGACATTGTGAAGCGGTTTAAGCCTGCCATCGATTTAATTCCCTCGAATTCGAGGGAATTAAAATTCGGATTGTTCAAGCGCTCCCATACGCCCAAGAACTCAATCGTGTCTTTGTTGCGTAGCCACGCCTCAATCAGCGCCGAACCACCCTCGAAGCCGCCGACCATGTCGGTCAAGCTGATGTAGTCCTCTTCATCCTTGTTGAATACATGGATTTCAATCCCTTGAACGACAATACTTTTGTTGCTGGCCATGGTGTTTACGGGACCGGAAAGTGGGTGGGAGGGGACGCCTGCCCGTGGGCAATCTCGAATAGAGCCGCTTCTTCGCCCAAACCGTTTTGGATCATCTTGCTATCGGTGGCGGAGATGAAGTACTGGGTCCGTCCCTCGCGCAGGAAGCCGAGCAGGTTTTTTTTGTTGTCCTCGTCCAGTTCGGAGGCCACGTCGTCGATCAGGACGCAGCCCGCGGCACCCGCCCGCGCTTCCAGCAGCCGGGCTTGGGCCAGCAGCAGGGCGTAGACCAATAGCTTCATCTGGCCACGGGAGAGGTAGGCCTTGACCGGGCGGCCCTGGAGCGCGATGGAAAAATCCCCCTTGTGGGGGCCGGACTGGGTATGCCCATGGCGGAGGTCGTGGGGGATATCCTGTTCCAGTAGTTTTTCCAGGGGATTTGCGGTGTCCCAACCCGCTTGAGTGTGCAATTGGAAAACCAGCCCCTTGAAAAAGCGTTGTGCCGTGTCTTGGAAGAAGGGTTCGAGCCGTTCGGCGTAAAGGCGGCGCGTTTCGCCCACTATTGTACCGTACCGCGCCGCTTCATGGGTCCATGGGGCCAGTTCCCTGGGCCGTTTTTCCCGCAAAAGCGCGTTGCGCTGGCCCAAAGCCTGGGTATAGCGCCGCCAGTGGTCGAGATAGGCCGGGTTTTCATGGAACGCGCCGAAATCCAGGAATTGGCGGCGGGTTTTGGGCGGGCCTTCCAGCAGCGCCACGCTGCCGGGCTGGATCGCCAGTACCGGGAAGGCGCGGAGCAACTCGGCGCTGGAGTGTAGGCCGCGCCCGTCCAAGTGGATTTCGCGCCGACCGTTGCGGGCGATGCGGAGGCCGACGGGCAGGGGCGGGGATGAGTCCGCCGCGACCCGGCCCACCACGGTCAGGGCGGGTTGGTCGAAGCGGATGATCTGGTGGGGTTGCGAAGTACGGAAGGATCGCGCCCGGCCCAGCAGGTAGATGGCTTCCAGCAGCGAGGTCTTGCCGCTGGCGTTGGGGCCGACCAGGAAATTGAGGCGGGGAGAAGGCAACAGCGTGGCCGCTGCGATATTGCGGACATCCTGGGCTTCGAGTTTGAGGAGGCTCATGCGGCGTTAGCGTGATCGTTCCCGCGCCAGGCGCGGGAACGCTAGGCGGGTTGGGTTCACAGCCGCATCGGCATCACGATGAACTTGAAATGGCTGTCCTCGCAATCCTCGATCAAGCAGCTATTGGCTGCCTCGGTGAACGACAGCCGCACCTGGGCCGAGCCGACATTGTTGATGGCGTCCAGCAGATAGGCTGCGTTGAAGCCCACCGACAGCCCGCTGCCTTCCAACTGGATCGGCACCCGCTCCTCGGCTTCCTCGTGTTCGGGATTCTGCGCCTTCAGGGACATCACCGCGTCCTCGTCCACTTCCATGCTGATGCTCTTGTACTTCTCATTGGACAGCACCGAAACGCGGGTCAAGGCGCCTTTGAACACATCCTTGTCGATCAACATGATCCGGGCCAGGTCGCGCGGCATCACCCGCTGGAAATCGGGGAAGCGGCCCTCGATCAGCTTGGCGGCGAAGCTGACCGCGCCCAGGTTCACCCGCACGGTGTTGGGGGCGATCTGCACCGTCACCGTTTCCGCGCCCTCGCCCAACAAGCGGGCCAGTTCCAAGACGCCCTTGCGCGGGATGATGATTTGCCGCCCCTGGCCCTCGATTTCCAAGACCTCCTCGAATACCGCCAGCCGGTGTCCGTCCGAGGCCACGGTGCGTAGCGTGCGGCCATCCACATCCAGCAACAAGCCGTTGAGGTAATAGCGCACGTCCTGCTGGGCCATGGCGAAGGTGGTTTTTTCCAGCGCCCGGCGCAGGGTGGCGGCGGGCACGGCGATTTCCAGTTCGGTGGTGCCGGTGTCGAATTCGGGATAATTGTCGGCGGGCAGGGTCGCCAGGTTGAACTTGCTGCTGCCGCAACGGATGGCGAAACGCTCGTCCTTGCAATCGACGTTGATGGCGCTTTTGTCCGGCAACAAGCGGCAGATATCCAGCAGCTTGCGGGCCGGGACCGTGATCGCGCCGTTGTCGCCGCTTTCCACGGTGGTGCGGGTAATCAATTGCACTTCCAGGTCGGTGCCGGTCAATTCCAACTGGCCGTCGCTGAGTTTCAGCAGGACGTTGGATAGGATCGGCAGGGTTTGGCGTTTCTCGATGACGCCGATGACCTGTTGCAGCGGGGTGAGCAGGGTTTCACGCGCGATGGTGAATTTCATGGTGGATGCCAGGGTGGGTTTAAGCGGAGAGGGTGCGGAGGAGGATGCTGTAATCCTCGGCGAACTTATTATCGCAGGCCCTGAGTTCCTCGCTCTTGCGGCAGGCGTGCAGGACCGTGGTGTGGTCGCGGCCCCCGAACATCTGGCCGATTTCCGGGAGGCTGTGGTTGGTCAGCTCCTTGGCCAGGGCCATCGCCATCTGCCGGGGGCGGCTCAGGTTGCGGGTGCGCTTGTTCGACAGGAGGTCCGAGACCCGGATTTTGTAATACTCGGCCACGGTGCGCTGGATGTTGTCCACGTTGATGAGCCGGTCCTGCAAGGCGATCAAGTCCCGCAGCGCGTCCTTGGCGAATTCCATGGTGATAGGCTTGCCGGTGAAATGCGAGTTCGCCATCACCCGCCGCAACGCGCCTTCCAGTTCGCGGATATTGGAGCGGATGCGCTTGCCGATGAAAAACGCCACTTCGTCCGAGAGTTCCACGCCCAGGTTCACCGCCTTGCTCTTGAGGATGGCGACGCGGGTTTCGAGGTCGGGCGGTTCGATGGCGACCGGCAGGCCCCAGCCGAAACGGGACTTCAAACGCTCTTCCAGACCCTTGATTTCCTTGGGATAGCGGTCGCAGGTCAGCACGACCTGGTGCTTGTTTTCCAGCAAGGTGTTGAAGGTGTGGAAGAACTCTTCCTGCGAGCGCTCCTTGCCGGCGAAGAATTGGATATCGTCGATCAGCAAGGCGTCGACGGTGCGGTAATAATCCTTGAACGCCCCGATGGCATTGTGTTGCAGCGCCTTCACCATGTCCGACACGAAGCGCTCGGAATGCAGGTAAACCACCTGGGCCGAAGGATTGGCTCTGAGGATTTCATTGCCGATGGCATGGATCAAATGGGTCTTGCCCAGCCCCACGCCGCCATAGATGAACAAGGGATTATAGGCCCGCCCGACGCTCTGGGCGACCTGGACCGAGGCGGCGCGGGCCAGTTGGTTGGATTTGCCCTCGACGAAGCTGTCGAAGGTGAAGCCGGTGTTCAGGTTGTGCGGCAGGCTTTTTTTGGCGCTCTGGGTTTTTTTCGGGGCGGAGGCCGGGGCGGCGCTGTCGGCGTTTTTGCGGGAGCCGATTTCCAGGATCAGGCTGGGCGCGGGTTGGAGTTTCTGCGCGGCCAGCACTTCCTCGATCTTGCCGATGAAATGTTGCTTCACCCAGTCCAGCACGAAGCGGTTCGGGGCCAGGAGCCTGAGTTCGGCCCCTTCCTCCACCGCCTGCAAGGGCCGTATCCAGGTATTGAATTGTTGGGGCGGCAGTTCGCCTTCCAGCTTGGCGATGCACTGGGTCCAAAGGGCGCTCATAACGCGGCATCCCTGTCGGAGACAGGCCGGTGTGGGGTCGGGGGCATAGGGGAATCGGGGTCGTGGTCTCGGGGGGGTGGATACTATACCGCGGCCCGGACTTATCCACAGCATTGACAGAGGCTTAGAGGGTGCTTTAGGATTCCGCGTCTTTTTACCCCCGTATCGCAAGAGGCTTGAGTCCCATGAAAAGAACTTGGCAACCCAGCAAAATCAAGCGCGTCCGTACCCACGGCTTCCGCGCCCGCATGAAAACCCGTGGTGGCCGCAACGTGCTGAACGCCCGCCGTGCCAAGGGCCGCAAGCAACTGACCGTTTGACGCTTGGAAGCTTCCGGCCAGGGTTTCCCCAAAACCCATCGCCTGAACACGGCAGCCGAGTTCCAGCGGGTTTTCGATCAGCCCTTGAAGTCAGCGGATAGCCGGTTGACCGTACTCGCCCGGACCAACGGTAAAACCCATCCGCGCCTGGGGTTGGCGATCTCCAAACGGCAAGTCCGCAAAGCCACCGACCGCAACCTTATCAAGCGCCTCGTCCGGGAAAGTTTCCGATTACGGCAGCACACCCTAGGCGGGCTCGATTTCGTCGTCATGGCGCGTAGCGCCGCACTCCAGGCCGACCATGAAACACTCCGCCGCTCATTGCAGAAACACTGGGACCGCCTGGTGACGCAATGCAAGCCCTCCTGGTCTTCCTCGTCCAATCCTACCGCTACCTGATTAGTCCCTGGGTGGGGCACCATTGCCGTTTCCACCCGACCTGCTCCGCCTATGCGCTTGAGGCACTGGAACGGTTCGGGGCAGTCAAAGGCTCGTATCTCGCCGCCCGGCGCCTCCTGCGTTGCCATCCCTGGCATCCCGGCGGCCTCGATCCCGTCCCAGAAAAATTCGGAAAATAACAATGGATAACTTAAGGTTCGTCCTGTTCGCTTTATTGTTCTTCCTAGGCTTCACGATATGGCAGCAATGGCAGGTTGATTACGGCCCCAGGCCCGATCTCGCGGCCTTGCAGCAGCAACAACAGTCCCCCGCCGCCCCGGATGTGCCGGACTCGGCCCGCGGCGTCGATGATATCGTCAAGCAGGGCGAACCCGCCGCCAGCGCCGCGCCGCACCGCCGCGTCGTGGTCACTTCCGACCTGTTCCGCCTGGAGATCGACACCCAGGGCGGCGATATCCGCAAGCTCGACCTCCTCAACTATCCGATCAGCAAGGACCATCCCGACCAGCCGGTCGAACTGTTCTCCGACGGCGATTTGATGTTCGTCGCGCAGAGCGGCTTCCTGGGCAACGAAGCCTCCGCCCCCACCCACCACAGCGTTTGGGAAGCCCAGGCCGATCAATATCAGATGGCTCCGGGCCAGGATACCCTGCGGGTGCCCTTGGCCTGGACCAACGACCAGGGCGTGAAGGTGGTCAAGACCTATGTGTTGAAGCGCGGCAGCTATGAAATCGCGCTGGAACAGGAAGTCACCAACGGCGGCGCGGCGGGCTGGAAAGGCCGCCAGTACGTGCAGTTGCAGCGTAAAGACCCCGGCAACAAGGACCAGTTGGTCCGCACCTATACCGGCGGCGTGCTGTATACCCCCGAGGAGAAATACCGCAAGATCAGCTTCAAGGACATGACCAACGAGAACTTGGACAAGAAGTCCAAGGATGGCTGGATCGCCATGATCCAGCATTATTTCGTGGCCGCCTGGATTCCCGCCAAGGACGACGAGGAGACCTATTACACCAAGGCGCTGTCGGACAACCATTTCGTGATCGGGGCTTATTCGCCCGCGCTGGAAGTCGCGCCCGGCCAGTCCAAGGTATTCACCGCCCAGTTGTACGCCGGTCCCAAGCTGCTCCGCGTGCTGGAAGCGACCGCGCCCGGCCTGGACCTGACCGTGGACTATGGCGCCCTGACCTTCATCGCCAAGCCGGTGTTCTGGTTGCTGGAGCAATTCCACAAGATTTTCGATAACTGGGGCTGGGCGATCATCTTCGTCACCCTCACCTTGAAAGCCTTGTTTTTCCGGCTGTCGGCGTCGAGCTACCGTTCCATGGCCAATATGCGCAAGCTCCAGCCCAAACTGGCCGAACTCAAGGAAAAGTACGGCTCCGACAAGCAAAAGCTGAACATGGCGATGATGGAAATGTACCGCAAGGAAAAAGTGAACCCCTTGGGGGGGTGCTTGCCGATCCTGGTGCAGATTCCGGTGTTCATCTCGCTGTATTGGGTGTTGGTGGAATCGGTCGAGATGCGGCAAGCCCCGTTCATGCTGTGGCTGAACGACCTGTCCGACAAAGACCCCTACTTCGTGCTGCCCTTGATCATGGGCGTGTCCATGTTCATCCAGCAGAAGCTCAGCCCGCCGCCTTCCGATCCGGTGCAGGCCAAGGTGATGCTGTATATGCCGGTGATGTTCACGGGCTTCTTCGCCTTCTTCCCCTCGGGGCTGGTGGTGTACTGGGTGGTCAATAACTTGCTGTCCATCGTGCAGCAGTGGTATATCAACAAAACCATCATCGTTGATAAGCCCGCGCCCGCAGGCTCTTGATCTTGGAGAGGCCGGGCAAACCCCGGCCTTTTCTTTTATGGCCGCTTCCAACCCCGACACCATCGCCGCCATCGCCACCCCGCCCGGACGGGGTGGCGTCGGCATCCTCCGCGTTTCCGGCGACCTCGCGCCGGAGATCGCCCAGGCCGTCCTGGGCCGGATGATTCCCGCCCGTCATGCCCATTTCGGCCCGTTCCGCGACCACGACGGCGCGGTGCTGGATAGCGGCCTCGCCCTGTATTTCCCCGCTCCGCGTTCGTTTACCGGCGAACACGTCCTCGAACTCCACGCCCATGGCGGGCCGGTATTGCTGGATTTGCTGTTGCGGCGGGTGCTGGGTCTGGGGGCGCGGCTGGCCCGGCCTGGGGAATTCAGCGAGCGGGCGTTCCTCAACGACAAGATCGATCTGGCCCAGGCCGAGGCCATCGCCGATTTGATCGACGCCAGCACCGAGCAAGCCGCCCGTTCCGCCCAGCGTTCCTTGCAAGGGGAGTTTTCCCGGCGGGTGGGGAACTTGGTCGAAGCCTTGATCCAACTCCGGCTCTATGTCGAGGCGTCCATCGATTTCACCGACGAGGACATCGATTTCCTGGCGGAAGGCCAGATCGCCGCACAGGTCGCCGAGCTATTGGCCGCGCTGGACGCCATCCGCCAGACCGCCCGCCAAGGCTGTTTGCTGCGCGATGGCATGACCGTGGTGATTGCGGGGCGGCCCAACGCGGGCAAATCCAGCCTGTTGAACCTTTTGGCCGGGCGGGAAGCCGCCATCGTCACCGCTATCGCCGGCACCACCCGCGACACCTTGCGCGAATACATCCAAATCGACGGGATGCCCTTGCATGTGGTCGATACGGCGGGACTTCGGGACAGCGAGGATATCGTGGAGCGGGAAGGCATCCGCCGCGCCCGCGCCGAGATCGAGCGGGCCGATCGGGTGCTGTTGTTGATCGACGACCGCGAGCCGGAGCAGGCCGGGGAACTGCTGGCGAGCCTGCCGCAAAACCTGCCCGTCACCCGTATCCATAACAAGATCGACCTGACCGGCCAGCCCGCCGGGTTGGTCGAAATGCCCGAAGGCCCGGTGGTTTATCTCTCTGCTAAAAGTGGAGCCGGGGTCGGGGATTTGCTACGCCATCTCAAGGCCGCGATGGGTTACGAGGCCGACACCGAAGGCGTGTTCATCGCCCGCCGCCGCCATTTGGATGCCATCGACCGCGCCCGAACCGCACTGGACAACGCCGCCCGGCAGGTGGATGCGCGGGCTTTGGAGCTATTGGCCGAGGAATTGCGGGAGGCGCAGCATGCGCTTTCCGAAATTACGGGCGAGTTCACCAGTGACGACTTATTGGGGCGGATATTTGGGAGTTTTTGTATTGGAAAATAAAGTCATATTTTTCTACATCCAAAGTAAGCGTCCAGCGCTACCACCTGTCCTGATTGCTCGGCCTATGCCTGGGGTATCTGGGTGTGGAACGGCAGTAACTCGTCGATACGGCTGTTGGGCCAGGCGGGAAGTTTTGCGAGGGTGTCCCGCAGCCAGGCGGCGGGGTCGAGCCCGTTGAGTTTGGCGGTGCCGAGCAGGGTCTGGATGGCGGCGGCGCGTTGGCCGGCCCGTTCGGAACCGGAGAACAACCAATTCTTTTTCCCGACGGCGATGGGGCGGATGGCGTTCTCCACTGGATTGTTATCCACGGGCAAATCGCCGGTCTCGGCATAGCGGACGAGGGCGGGCCAGCGTTTCAGGGTGTAGTCCAGCGCCTTGGCGGCCCCGGTGCCCGGGGCGGTGCGGGCGCGGGTCTCGGCCAGCCAGGCGCGCAGGGACTCCAGTTCCGGCAGGGCGCGTTCGGCCCGCAGCCGCTGGCGGGCCGGGATGTCCAGCGACCGGGCCTCGGCTTCGACGGCGTAGAGCTGGCCGATGCGCCGCAACGCCTCCCCGGCCATGGGGCTTTGGTTGGCTTGGTGGAGTTCGAAGAACTTGCGCCGCGCATGGGCCCAGCAGCCCAGTTCGACGCAGGGCGGGGCCGCTTCCCGTTCCGGGGCGAACAGCGCCTTGTACCCGGCATAGTCGTCGACCCGCAGGTGGCCTTGCCAGGTGCCGAGGAACGCCCGCGCGTGCCCGCCGCCCCGGCCCGGCCGGTAGTCGAACACGACGATGCGGGGTCCCGGTTCCAGGTCGTTGCTGCGGTAGGCCCAGAGGTAGGCCTTCTTGGCCTTGCCGCTGCCGGGGTCGAGTTGCGCCACCGGGGTTTCGTCGGCGTGGAGCGTGCCGCCCCGGCGCAGGTGCCAGGCGAGCCGGTCCGCCAGGGGTTGCAGGGCCACGCCGAGGCGGCCCACCCAGTCGGCCAGGGTCGAGCGCGACAGGACCACCCCGTCGCGGGCGGCGATCTGTTCCAGGCGGTACAGGGGGAGGTGGGCGACGTGCTTGCCGATCAGCACCCAGGCCAGCAGGCCCACCGCCGCCAGGCCGCCGTCGATGATGGCGGGCGGCACCGGGGCGGCGGCGACGGTTTCGCAGGGGCGGCAGGCGTATTGGGGCCGGATGTGGCGGTGGACGAAGAACCGGGCCGGTTCGACGTCCAGTTGCTCGGTGACGTCCTCGCCGATCAGGACCAGGTCGGTGTTGCCGCAACGGGGACATTGGCAGGCCTCCGGTTCGTGGCGGTGCTCGATCCTCGGCAGGGGGTCCGGCAACGGCTGGCGTCCGGCCCCCGCGCGCTTCGGCTTGGCGGCGGCGGGGGCCGCCGCGCCGTCGGCCAGGCGCTCGATCTCCGCCTCCACCGCCGCCGAGTCCTCGTTCCAGGTGTCCTGGAACAGGTCGCGCTGGGTCTGGGGCAGGGCTTCGCTTTTGACCCCGAAGCGGATCCGCCGCAAATGGGCGAGTTCCAGGGTGAGCGCCTGGATCTTGAGGTCCTTGGCTGCGGACGCCCTTTGCAACGCCGCGATCATCGCCGCCAATCGGGTTTTGGCGGACGGTTCGAGGTTCAGCAGGTCGAGTTGGGCCAGCGCTTCCATGGCCCCGATCATACCCCCGCCCGACCCCCCGGAACCCTTGGAAACACTGGGTTCCGGGGGAATGCTCCGTCCCCGTCCTCAGGCTTGCCAATCCACCGGCGGCGTGGCCGACAGGCGTCGCCAGTCCATCCCCGCCACCAACCATTCCCACTGCGCCGGCGTCAGCGCGAACACCGCCTCGCCCAGCGCGGGCCACGCGAACCCGCCCCGGTGCAGCCGACGCTGGCACAGCCACGCCCCGTTCCCGTCCCACACCAGCAGCTTCAGCCGTGTGCCCGCCTTGTTCCGGAAGATGAACCCCGCGCCGGAACACGGCGACCGGCCCAGCCGGTGCTGGACATGGGCCGACAGCCCATCGATGCCCCGCCTCATGTCCACCGGCTCGACCACCAACCACAGATGCTCCGGACGCCGGATCACGCCAAGCCCCTCAGCAATTCCGCCACCCAGCGCGCCGGTACCGTCGCGGGAATATCCAACCGGACACCCGGGGCCAGCCGCAGCACCAAAGCCGGCCCCTCCTCGGCGGCGACCGGGGCCGGGGCCACCCGGACCGGAATCAATCCAAGGCCGGCCAACCCCCCGGCGGCGGGTTCCCGCTTCACCCAGCCCGAGAAGGTCTTGGGGTTCACGCCCCGTTGACGGCAATACTCGGCCTGGCTCAACCCGCTCTTCCTCCACGCCTCGACGTGGACCTCCGGCAAATCCCGCTTCTTCATCCCGCTCCTCCAACAAAAGACCCAAGGGTGTCGCGGTTTAACCAGGGCGTCCATGTGGGAGGGTTGGAGGCTTACCATCCAAACTCGTCTAGGTAGGCTGCGCTACGCCACCATCGACACCGGCGAGAAGTATTACCTCAAATGGGTCGAGGACTCCGGCCCCCACGCCGACGAGCCCAACCCGCTGGACCGCCACCTGATGCAGACCTGCGGCAAGCGGCGCTTCCTCGAATTGATCCACGACTTCATCGTCTACGACGCCGGGACCAAGAAGGTCTGCCGCCAGAACCAATACTTCGGCGTCAAGGCCGCCCAGGACTTCATCCTGCGCCGCGAGGGCGGCATCATCTGGCACACCCAGGGCAGCGGCAAGTCGCTGACCATGGTCTGGCTCGCCAAGTGGATACGCGAACACCGCATCGGGGCGCGGGTACTCATCATCACCGACCGCACCGAACTCGACGAGCTAGCTTATGCCGGGGATTCCAATAGTCAGCGGGGGGGTTGACTTTACACGACTTTTTTACCAGACAGCTTCTAACTCCGCGCATACTCCTCCGGTACCTCGATATCCCCCAAAGGTTCAGGCCCACTCCCCCCATGACGCCGGGCATCGCGTAATTGGTAGACATAGGCCAAGACCTGCGCCACGGCGAGATACAGCGCCTGCGGAATCTCCTGGTCCAATTCGGTGCTGGCGTGGAGGGCGCGGGCCAGCGGCGGCGCGGCCACCAAGGGCACTTCCGCGCCCAGGGCCAGGTTGCGGATTTGCGCCGCGATCAAATCCACGCCCTTGGCGACCACCTTGGGCGCGGCCATGCCCGCCGCGTCGTATTTAAGGGCCACGGCGTAATGGCTCGGGTTGGTAATGACCACATCGGCCTTGGGCACCTCTTCCATCATGCGCCGCCGCGCCATCTCCATCTGCAAGCCACGGATGCGGCTCTTGACCTCGGGCTTGCCCTCGGCGTCGCGCATCTCGTCCTTGATTTCTTGCAGGGTCATCCGCAGCTTGCGCTTCCACGACCACAGTTGGAACGGCACATCCACCGCCGCGATCAAGACCAGCGAGGCGCACAGCCATAACAGGCAGGTCAGGACCAAATCCATGGCCCGGCCGGCGGCGGGTAGGAAATCCAGCCGTCCCAACCCGACGAAATCGTCCAAATGGTGCATGAACAAGCCAGCGGTCACGAAGCCCACCAGCAGGAATTTAATGATCGCCTTGGCCGCCTCGACCGCCGCCTGCGCCGAGAACATGCGGGCGATGCCGGGCAGCGGATTGAGCTTGTCCAACTTCACCCCCAGGTTTTCGGAAGTGAAGTTCCAGCCGCCCAAGGCCAGGGGACCGAGCAAGGCCGCCAGCACTCCCAGCGCCAGCAAGGGCCACAGCATCTCCAGCATCAAGCCTAGGTCGTAGGCCAAATGGGCCAAGGGCGCTTCCGGGTCGAAGGCGTCGCGTTGGCTCAGGCGGATATCGTGCAGCATCACCTCGCGTAGATCGTGCAATAGCCCGGACCCGAACATGAGCATCCCCACCACCCCGGCCATTAGCACGGCCAGGGTGTTGAGCTCGCGGGAACGGGGAATCTGGCCTTGCTTGCGCGAATCTTCCAGCCGTTTGGCGGTGGGTTCCTCGGTGCGTTCCTGGTCGTTGTCTTCGGCCATGGCTCAGCCCAGCAGATGGCCGATCAAGCGATAGCCCTCGTCGAGGAAACCGGCGAACAAGGCCAGCACATCGGGCAGGGTCAGCCGCATCAGCACCAAGCCCAACAACAGGCTGACCGGGAAGCCGACCGAGAAGATATTGAGCTGCGGCGCGGCCCGGCTGGCCACGCCGAACCCCAGGTTGATGAGCAACAGCGCCGCCACCATGGGCAGGGACAGCAGCAAACCCGCCGCCATCAGCTTCCCGGTCCAGAGCGACAGTTCCCACAAGGCGTCGCGACCGAGTCCCTCGAATCCCACCGGCACCGCCTGGAAGCTGTCCGCCAGCAGCCTAATCATCACCAAATGCCCATCCATCGACAGGAACAATAGGGTTCCCAGCAATTGGTAGACCTGGGCGATGGCGGGTACCTGCACCCCGGTCAGGGGATCGACCAGGGAGGCGAAGCCCAGCCCCATGCTATAGGCCACGCTCTGCCCGCCGAACACGATGGCGGCGAACACCATATGCAGCACGAAACCCATGGCCGCGCCGATCAGGCATTGCTGGACGGAAACGAAGAGGCCGGGCAGGCTGAACAACTCGACCTCGGGCATGGGCGGCAGGTTGGGCAGGACGGCGAAGGCCACGCCCGTGGCGAGCATGACCCGCACCGGCATGGGCACGGTATGGCCGATGAACAGCGGCATGGACACGAACATCGCCGCCGAGCGCAGCAAGACCCAGGCGAATCCGGCGATGGCGGCGAGGATTTGGGCTTCGTCGAAGCGCATGGTTCAGCCGATGAGGTGGGGAATGGCGCGGATGAGGCCGCGGGTGTAGTCGATCAGCAATTGCAGCATCCACGTCCCGGCGAACATCAGGGTCAAGGCCATGATGATGAGCTTGGGTACGAAGGAGAGGGTCATTTCGTTGATCTGGGTGGCGGCCTGGAACACCGCGATGACGAGTCCCACGGCCAAGGTGCCGATCAGCAACGGGGCGCTGATTTGCACGGTGACGGTCATGGCTTGGCGGCCGAGTTCGGCGATCATGTCGGGGTTCATGGGCTGCCTCGTGGGGTGGGGGTTTCGTAGAGTTTAGACCTTGGGCGGGGTAGGGCGTGGGGGAGTCGTTTTGCCCGCGTGGCCCTGGGCGGCGTTAATATATCGGCCCGCCCAAGCCGACGCCGCGCCTCGCCCCGAATCCGATCCGCCTCGGAAGCCCGGCATCGAGAACCACCCGGCTTGCAAGCCATGGCCCTGCGCTCTGATCCAATTCGACCGCAGCACGTAGTACCCAACGGGATTGACCCAATGACCAAAACCGAGCATGAATCGAACTCCCCAGTATGCGCCATCGTGGGCGCTGGCCCCGGCAATGGCGCGGCCTTCGCCCGGCGCTTCGCCGCCGCGGGCTACCGTGTGGCGCTCCTGGCGCGGAACCTGGCGCGATTGTCCGAACTGGCCGCGACCCTCCCGGGCAGCCGGGCCTATGCTTGCGACGTCACCGACGGCGCGTCGATCCGGGCGGCGTTCGAGGCCATCGCCCGCGACCTGGGTCCGGTCGAAGTCCTGGTCTACAACGCCGGCAAGATGGTCTGGGGCGACCCGCTCGCACTGGCCGAGGCCGACTTCGAAGCCGCTTGGCGGATCAACGCCCACGGCGCCTTCCTGACGGCACGGGCGGTCTTGCCCGCCATGCTGGCGGCGGGGCGCGGCACGGTCCTTTTCGTCGGCGCGACCGCCTCGCGACGGGGCCGGCCCGGCACTACCGCCTTCGCCGCTGCCAAGGCCGCTCAACGCAGTCTCGCCGAATCCTTGGCCCGCGCCTATGGTCCCCAAGGCATCCACGTGTCCCTGCTGATCATCGACGGCGTGGTGGACGAGCCGGTCAACCGGCCCGCCTTCCCCGGCCGCCCGGACGAGTTCTTCGCAAAGCCCGACGACATCGCCGGGACCGCCGTGTTCCTGGCCCGCCAGCCGCGCTCGGCCTGGACCTTCGAATTGGATGTCCGGCCCTTCGGCGAACCGTGGTAGCCAAGCGCTGGTCTTGCAGCCTTTTTTAACGCAAGGGCCACGCATGCAACCCAAGACACCACAAAAACGGCGCGGGCGGCCCATCGCCCTATCCATCCTCGTCCTTGCCAGCGCGGGTTGCTCGACCCCGGTCGGCGTGCAGCCGGTCGATATCCAGACCGCCTACGCCCTCCAGAACCTCAGCGCCCTCTCGGCGGAACAAGCCTCGGAGCCTTCCAAGACCGTGCTGCGGCGCTTGGGGCTGCTGGACCGCTTCGAGACCGAACCAGTCCGGGTGCTGGCCGAGTTGCACCGGGGGCTGAACCCGGTGGACGACGACGAGCGCTTGTTCGCGCTGGCGGAGCTTGCGTTCCTCCATGCCGACCGGGCGCGGGACCGCCGCTATTTCCTGGCGGCCGCCGTGTATGCCTGGGCTTTGCTGTTCCCGGACGCCGACCCGCCCCGGTTGTCCCCGTCCGACCCCCGCTATCGGTTGGCCTACGATCTGTATAACCAAGCCGTCGCCAAGGGCTTGGGCCAAGCGCGGGGCGGGGACCGGGAAGAGGTGGTGTTGCGGCCCGGCCTGTATCCGCTACCGTTCGGCACGTTGCGGCTGGGCGCGGACCCCGCCGGGCCGGCCTGGGGCGGCTACCGGCTGGATCATTTCATGCCGACCACGACCCTGCGGGTGCGGGGTTTCCGCAACCGCTATAACCGCCATGGCATCGGCGCTCCCTTGACCGCCGCCATCGACACCCAGCGCTCGCTGGAAAAAACCGTCGGCGCGGAACGGCTGGCGGCCGGCACCCAAGTTCCAGTCACCGTCCTGTTGCGGTTGGACCAGGCCCGCGCCCATCTGGCCGATGGCCGGATCGAAGGGCGGATCGAAATCTACGCCGCCGACCAAGCCACCACGGTCGAAGTCGCCGGGCGCAGCCTGCCGCTGGAATCCGACCCCACGGCGGCGTTGGCCTACCAGCTCGAACACAGTCCCCTTTACGATCTGGAATTGACCGGCTTCCTGCGCGGCGGCCTGTTCAAGAGTTGGCTGCCGAAGGATCGTGCCCAGGACGGCCTGTTCACCCTGCATCCCTATAAGCCGGGCCGGATTCCGGTGGTGCTGGTGCATGGCACGGGTTCCAGCCCCGCCCGCTGGGCCGAACTGGTCAACGAACTCGAAGGCGACCCCCACATCCGTGAGCGTTTCCAAATCTGGGTGTTCTTCTACGACAGCGGCAATCCCATCGGCTTTTCGGCCTCGCGCCTGCGCTCGGCTTTGAACGCCGCCGTCGAGGAATTCGACCCGGCGGGCCGGGACGCCGATCTGCGGCGGATGGTGGTGGTCGGCCATAGCCAGGGCGGTTTGCTGACCAAGCTCACCGCCATCGACAGCGGCGACCGCTTCTGGCGGCGCATCAGCGACCAGCCTTTCGATGCCGTCCCGATGGACCCGGAAGCGCGGGCCATGCTCAAGGGGTATGCCTTCTACACGCCCCTGCCGTCCGTGGCGCGGGTGGTGTTCGTCGCGACCCCGCACCATGGGGCGTTGTTGGCGGCGGGCCGGATCGGGTCCATCGCCGCTTCCCTGGTCACGCTGCCGGTGGATTTGTTCAGCCGGGCCGCCCAGGCCGTGACCCTGAGCGGCGAGGAAAAGCTGATGAAGGCCATCCTCAGCCCGCCGACGGCGGTGGATAACATGAACCCGGACAATCCCGCCCTCCAAATCCTCCAGACGATCCCGGTCGATCCCCGGATCAAGGCCCATTCCATCATCGCGGTGCGGGGCGAGGGTGCCGAAGCGGCGGGCGACGATGGCGTCGTGTCCTACCGCAGCGCCCATATCGACGAGGCGGTGTCGGAAAAGGTGGTGCGCTGGGACCATTCCTGCCAGGGCCAGCCCGAGGTGATCGAGGAAATCCGCCGTATCCTGTACCAACACGCGGCGGAGTACGCCGGACAGCGGCCTTAGAGCTTCTATAGGGTGGGCATGAGGACATGCCCATCCACGCCAGCAGAGGGGACCGTACACCCAAACCGAAAATGCGTTAGGCGTGGCACCGGACCCTGGAAATCCGGGCCGAGCCGCCGATATATCGGTCAAAGGGCCGGGATTGTTGAATCCATAGGGGGTGTCGGAAAAATTGACACTCCCCGTCGCCCGGCCCGGCGCCATCCCGCCAAGCCCATGAAAAGCTTGGGGCAATGTTTCTAGGCATAAACCGTGCTTCACTGGAGGCACTCACACCCTTCGGCCATAGCTAGGCAAGGAGACCCGCCATGTTAGCCACTATCGAAACCCTGATCCGGAAATTCCATGGGCGGATTCACGAGGCCGCGGGTTTTGTGATCGCATACTTCGACGATCCCGCGCAAACCCAGGGTTGCGCCTTGGCCATCGCGACCCAGACGCACCGCGAGGTGGAATGGTGCGGTTGCCAGCTCAGCGTGCTGGTTTACGGTCTGCGGGGTTGAAATGCGGGAGCGACCTGTCGCCGTGGCGCGGGAAGACCGCACGGCAATCCGCGCCCATCCGTCCGGCCAGGGCGCGGCGGGAGGCGGGCTAGGGTGACGGCCACCGTGTTCATCAGGAATATCCCGGCGGATACCGATCCCAAACGGCTCGGGCGGTTCGTCGCGAGCGGTCTCGATCCCCGGCCCGGGTTCTTACCCTGGCGGCGCAGGGGCCGTATCTTGGCAATCAAGATCATGGCCTTGCTGGATGCCGAGACCCGGCTGGCCGAATATCACGGCTTGGTCGAACTGGAATCCGAACTCGCCGCCGATGGGGTCGTCAAGCGCTTGAACCTCAGGGTGTTCGGCGGCCGCCGGGTGCTGGTCCGGCGCTACCGGGAGCGCTCGCCCGTCAACGACCGGCGGCACGGCCAAAGCCCGGCAACCGCCCGTTTGTTCCATGACCGCCGCGCCGGGGATCGGCGCAGGCGGTGTTTGGAATGGACCACGGTGGCGGCGACCGGCGCGGTGCCAAGCCCGGCCAAACCGGCCGATATGGCTTTGACCAAGTTTAATTTAGGTCCGGGGGGATAACGATGCCCAAGGCTTTGGCGCTCTGGGTGTCCGCCACCTGATGGGCTTGGAAAGCCTCGCCTTGCCCGTCGCCCCGATGGCCGCCAGTTGCGTGGTGCGATTGCACCGGCTGCGTATCCGCTGATCCCGTCCCGTCCGGGCCGGTCCTCTTTCCGACCCGCTCTTCCCCGTCTTGTCCATCCCCGTCCCGGCGTGGCGCCGGTTTCCTGGCACACCTGGGAAGCTTGGCCGCACCCTGCCTCAAGGCCACACAGCCCGTGTCGCAGGCCACCCCGTTTCTCTGTTTTTTTCCCATCGAATCCCCGGCTTTCTTGTAGACTTCCCAATACAAGCACGAAACACCTTATTCCTCTCCCCGCACGATAAAGAACGAGATGAAAAAAACACACCTAATATGAGGAGAACATATGCAACCACAACCGCATCCTGCCCAAGCAGCGGGTGCCGGGTCGCAGGGCTTTTTCCGGGAAGCCTTGGCCTGGGCCTTGGACCAGTACGTCACGGTGTTGGCCTTGCTCGCCATGACCGCCCTTGTGACCTACGCCATCTTGATCGCCGACCTCCGCAGCCAGGAAGGTAGCGCCGCCGCCCTCAACCTCGCAGGCCATCAACGCATGTTGATCGAGCGCGGCGTCTTGCTCGCGCTCAAGATGCAGCATGCCGAGACCCACGCCGAACGCCAGAAGATCCGCCAGCAAATGGTGGAAACCGTGACCCTGTTCGACAACATGCACAGCTATCTCCGCAACGGCGACCGCCTCATCCGCCAGGGGCCGCGGCTCTTGGCCGAGCCGGGCGAGTTGTCGCCGGAACTCAGGACCATCTATTACGCCGATCCCATCAACCTCGACCAGCAGGTCCAGAGCTACATCTCCGCCGTCAAGAAGCTCCTGTCGCAGCCGGTGGATCAAATCGATCTCGACAACCCCGGCCTGCAATATCTCTTGTCCACCGCGCCGGAAAAGGCCGTGGAAGGCATCGACAAGGTGGTGGCGTTCTACCAGAAGGATTCCGACTTCCGCTTGCAAAACACCCAGAACCTCCAGGCCGTGTCGCTGGTGTTCTTCTTGGGCGCCATCGTGTTTTCCGGCACCTTCCTGTTGAATCCCTTGGTGAACCGGCTCAAGGACAGCATGGCTAGCCTCGCCGAGCAGCGCGACTTCAACGACAACATCATCAACACCGCCCAGGCGCTCATCATCGGTCTCGATCCCTTCGGTCGCATCAACCTGTTCAACCGCTACGCCCAGGAAATTTCGGGCTGGGCCGAGGACGAGGTGCGCGGGGTCGATTTCTTCGACACCTTGTTCGCGCCGGAGCAGCAGGACGCCATCCGGGCCTTGTTCCTGGAAGTCATGGAAGGCGGCCACGCCGGCGAGGGCGGCGCGGAAATCCCCTTGATGATCCGCACCCAGGAATTGGTGGACATCATCTGGCACGCCACCGTGGTGCGCGACCCCGCGACCAAGCTGCCGACGCTGTTCCTCATCACCGGCGACGACATCACCGAGCGCAAACGCGCCGAGGACCGCTTGCAGGCCACCCTGGTCGAACTCGAAGCCCTCAGTGGCCGCTTGCAGGAGGAAATCAACCTCGCCGCCACCTTGCAGCACTCGATCCTGCCCAGCCCGGACATCGTCCTCCCCGGCGTGCAGGGCAAGGCCACGCTGTTGACTTCGAGCGAGGTCGGCGGCGACTACTACGACTATTACAAGGTGGGTGGCTATTACTCGGTGCTGTTGATCGGCGACGTCAGCGGCCATGGCGTGGCGGCGGGCACCATGGTGTCGGCGGCCAAGGCCGGCCTTTATCCGTTGGTGAACGAAGGTGTGACCCGTCCCGCCGAAATCCTCCGCTCCTTGAACGAAACCATGGTGGCGACCGCGCACCAATCCTTGCTGATGACCATGGGCTGTTTCAGCCTGGACAGCCGCACCGGACATTTGCGCTTCGCCAACGCCGGCCATGTGCTGCCTTATCTACTCCGCCGGGGCGAACGGGAATGGCGCATGATCGAAGGCTTCGGCCTGCCCTTGGGCAAGACCCTGGACACCGACTATCTGGCGGTCGAGCAGGAACTGCAACTGGAGATCGGCGACCGCTTGTTCCTGTTCACCGACGGCTTGGTCGAGCAGGAATCGCCCCGCGGCCAGCCCTTCGGCTTCGATAGGCTGGAAGCCGTGTTGAGCGAACATGCCGACGCCCCGCCCGAGGTGTTGCAGGATCAAATCCTGGCCACCCTCCGCGCCCATTGTGGCCGCGAGCATTTCGACGACGACGTGACCCTGGCCGTGATCGAGCATTCCGACCGGGTGGAAGCCCAGGCCGGGGCGGGCGAATCCAACCAGCTGGTGCGCGTCACCGAAGGCTTCTACCGTTCGCAGTCCGACCATTTCACCTCGCCGACCTCGCGGCAATTGGTGGTGTTCATGAGCGAGGGCGAGTTCCACGACCTGCTGCCCCGCCTCAGCGCCGACGGCATCCGCCGGGTGCTGCCGCGCGACGACGAGTTCTACCACCGCCTGGGTTGGGAACACCTTTTGGCCCAGCACCAAACCACGCCCGACGACGATATCTACCTACTGGTCCCCGACCGGATGATGGAGCGTTCCTTCCTGCTGACCCATAGCGACGACAAGCTGTTCTTCATGGAGGAAATCCGCGCCTGGCTGGCCGAACTCGGCGTCTTGCCGCAGGAGCATCTGGACTTCATCCCCATCGTGCTGGACGAAATGGTCGAGAATTCGCTGTACGGCGCGCCCCGCGACGGCCAGAGCCGCCCGTTCTTCATCAAGGGCACGGAACGCGCCCTGGCCGAGAACGAGCTGGTCAGGATCAATGTCGCGGTCGGCCCGGAAACCGTGGGCCTGTCCGTCACCGACAACTGGGGTACCCTGACCCCGGCGATCTTCCTCGACCATCTCACCCACACCCTGGCCGAGGGCGTCGAGGCCGGTGTCGGCGGCGCGGGCTTGTACCTGATGTGGCGTATGTCGGATTACTTGCAGGTGCGCGTCACCCCGCACCGCAGCACCCAGATCACCACGCTTTGGGACTTGAACAGGTCGCCGCAGATCGGCCTGCGTACCGGGTTCCAGTTCCTTTACCACAGCGAACACGATGAGGTCGTCAGCCATGACGCTAGCAGATTTACTTTCCATTAATCCCTTGCCTGCCAGCGAAGCGGGACTGCGTTGCTACGAGCTGATCGGTTCGGTGGACGCCCATTCGGCCCCCGCGCTCAACCAATTGCGCGGGGTCGAATCCAGCACCCGCGTGAAGCTGGATTTCATCAAGGTGGAGCGGGTCAATTCGATGGGCTTGTCCCTGCTCTTGAAGCTGTTCGAGGAATGGGAGAAGCGCGGCATCAAGATCGAGGTGGAAAATCCCAACCGCATGGTGGCGATGCTGTTCAAGATCACGGGGCTGGGCCGATTCCTGACTGCCGACGTGAAGCTGCCGTCCGAGCGTAGCGGCGGTGCCCAGCCCTCGGTGGTGAGTTCGGTGCGGGCGGCGGCCAAACCCGCCGAGGCCGCGCCCGCCGGCGGCAAGCTGAATTTCGTCGCCAGCCTGCAAGTGGGCGCGCAGTTGAGCGGCTGGTATCTGCTGAACACCTATCTGCAACGGCGCTTGCAGCGGGCGATCCATTTCGAGCAATTGCCCGCCGGGCGCGAACTGGGCCAGGAGGTGGTGGATTTGCTGTTCGCCAAGCCGTTCGAGGCATGCGCGATGATGCAGAAGCGGGGTTTCATCCCGCTGCTGCGTCCGGTCGGCGAGGCCGATGAGGTGGTGATCGTGATGCGGGCCGACGATCCCAGGACGTTGGCCGATCTGCCCGAAGCGCAGGCGGTGACGGCTTCGCAGGGGAGTTTCGTCTATGTACTGGGGCGGTTCTTGTGCGACGAGAACGGATTGGATTCCTCGCGCTTCCAGCAGCATTTCGCGGGCAACGAGATCAAGGCGCTGCAAATGCTGCTGAAGCAGCAGGCGGACGTGTTGTTCATGCTCAAGAAAACCTATTACGGGCTGTCCGGGCTGACCCGCGGCAATACCCGCGTGGTGGACGAGAGCGATACCCAGTTCGCTTTCCATTTGCTGTGTATCGATCCGGCCATCGCGGCGCAGAAGGACGACATTACCCAGACCTTCCTGAATATGGCGGAGGACGACCAGGGTCGGCAAATCCTCAAGGATATCCAGTTGGAGGGCTGGTGCGTGCCGCAGGAGGGGGAATTGGGAATGTTGATGCGGTTGTATGAGCGGTATTCGGAGTAGGGGAATATAGGCTTTGGCGGGGTTGCTATATAAAATACTGGCCCCGCCTTTTTATTTATACTACGCATAAACGCTATAAATATCTGCTCAAACCATAACCCGCGCAGTGCCTTTCAAACCGATATATATGAGAATCCCGGCCATCTAGCGCACTCCATGCCCATCAAAACAAGACTGGAATGGCTGGATGGGCTGAGGGGATGGGCCTGTATCGTGGTGTTTCTACACCACTTGGTGGGCGCTTTCCTGCTCGAATATCTACCGGAATACAAAGGCCCATGGAACTCGTTCATCACCGACGGTGGCCTCGCGGTATCTGTCTTTTTCGTGATTTCCGGTTTCGCCTTGAGCGTGAAAGGGGTTTATGGGGAGGGCGGCAGTCTGCTCGTGGCCACCACATCGAGATATTTCAGGCTGGCCATCCCGGTATTCGCTGTCTCCCTGATCGCGTTTTTGCTGATGAAGGCGCATTTGATCTTCAACAAAGACGCGGCCCGATATTTGGCCGATCTAATGCGGTGGGATGCCCGTACCTATAATTGGATCGGCGACCACTTCCACACCCAACCAAACTTCGGCGGGATGCTGACGTTTGCCTTCTACGAGTGCTTTTTCGAATATCAGCCGAAAACCAGCTATAACTCAAGTTTATGGACCATGCAGACTGAACTGCTCGGTTCATATATGCTCTATGCGTTCATCGCCATCTATAGAAGCCATGGCAAAGCCAACTGGCTTGTCGCGCTTATTCTATTGGTTTTCTTCTACCTGAAAAATCAAAAGCTAGCCTGTTTCTGGCTGGGCTATATCCTATGCGAACTCAATAAATCGCACTTCGATAAGCGCGACTTTACTTCCGTCGGGTCCGAGGTATTGGCATTCGCGATCATCGCCACCGATGGGTATATATCGACTTGGCATAGGGGGTTCGAGAACCACCCGAAAGTGATGTGCCTCATGGCGGCGAGTATCGTGCTGGCGGTGGCTTTATCCCCACGCCTCAAAGCGCTGCTTTCCTCCGGCCTTTCGCTTTTCCTGGGGAAAATATCGTTCCCCCTCTATCTGATACAGATCGTTGTCATATGCTCATGGTCGTCCTTTTTGTTGATCGCATTGCCGGGATTGGGCCTGGGAAAAGCCATAACGGCGGGTATGATATTGGTCACGACCGCCATGATATGCTTGGTCATCAGCCGGTATCTGCTTGCGGTGGAAACAATGAGCATGAGGCTCTCCAAAGCCATCGCTTTGAAATTACTTCCATAACCGTGGCGGATGCAGTCGCCCGCGTGATCCGGGCCGGGCAAAGCTACCTATCTTTATGATCACCGATCTGCCCGCCGACATTCCCGCCACCACCATCGCCGACCTTTACCGCCGAAGGTGGACCCTGGAAACCGCGTTCCAACACGTCGAAAGGCATTTCAATTCCGAGATCGAAACCCTGGCCTATCCCAAGGCCGCCCTGTTCGGATTCGCCCTGGCCCTGGTGGCCTATAACATTTCCTCGGTGATGATCTCGGCGCTGGATTGCGTCCACCCAAAGCCGGTATCCAAGGATGTTTCCGGGTATTACATTGCCCACGAGATCGCCGCCACCTTCCTCGCCCTCGTCCAGCTGGGCGAGGCCTTGGATTGGGTATCCGTCGCCGCCCGCACCCCGTCCGGGTTCGCCGCCTGGCTGCGCGAAACCGCCCGCAACGTCAATCTCCGCGCCCTGAGGAAGCATTCGAGGGGTCCCAAACAGCCAAAATCCAAGCCCCCCTACGATCCAAAGCAGCCCCATGTCTCGACTTATCAATTGCTTACGGGTAAGAAGTAGTCACTTTGAAAGGGCTGGCCCATGAACCACGCCATAACCCCGGCGATTTTTCAAGCTTATCGGCTTTCTTTGAAAAAATTGAAAAAGCGCTCATCCTCGCGCTCGTATTTGTTCACGAGATGGCGCAAAGTCGGCCTGTTGCGGGATTCGGAGAGCTTGCCCTCCAGCGAACCCAGCCGCTCCATGATGTCGCCGTAAAACTTCTCGGTTTCCCTGGATCGGAATAAACTTGAACCACGCCGTGCGGCATGGACGATACAGGAAATATCCAGCAGGGTTCTTAATGCCCGGTAATTTGGAGTTTGTAGATACCGCTCGCAACTGATATGCATATCCGCCACATGGTCGGGAACCTTTTTCCTGATCTTCCGCCTCTCTTTCATGAATTGGATTTCATAGCCACCACCCCTGACGCTCCAATCCCTGGTTTGAATATCATTTATGATATCCACGAAGAAATCATCCGCCTCTTCCCGGAACCCGGAATCGGCATGGAGCGCCGCCAAATTTTTGCCAATATCGATGGCCGCCTCGAAGTCGGGCGAGACTCCCCCCAAGGCGCTTAAACCCTCATAGCGTGCGCTGATCTCGCCGGAGCGGTTGTGGACGATCCTCTCCAAGGAGCGTTGAATCTCCAAGCGGATCGCGGCTTGGTTCTGGTGGCAGAACGCGAAGAAATCCGGGTCCGGTGCCACCGCCTCCTTGAGGGCGCGTTTGTTTTCGATGATTTTGTCGCGGATACGTTGTTGCAGGGCGGGATTCTCGCCGGGGTCCGAGGCGCGCTCGGCGATGCCCGAATAAACCGTGTCGTCCGTGAATATCAGTTTGGCGATGGCCCAATATTTCCCATCCTCGCATATATCGTACTTATCGTGGATCCCATCGTAAAAACTCAGGAGCCTGCCATCGAAGATCGGCAAGGTACTCGGCAAATAATTCAATTCTTTGATGCAGTCTTTGTCGATATAGCCGGATAAAAAATGCGTCAGCGCCCGGTCTATGAATTCGGGGACCAGTACATATTTGCGCTTGGTAGTATAGATGGATTTCCTATTATCCTTGGTCCGTTTGTCGATGCCCCGCTCGTCGAGGTCGGCGTCGGACGGGGCCGGGAAATATTTCACCGGCGCGAACGAGAGTTTCTTGGCGGCGGCGATGCGCATGGAATTGAGGGATTGCCCGTGGTCGATCTTGATGAATTCCAGATAGGTTTCCACCTCCGATTCACGCACTTCCCCATTTTCGTCCGCAGGGATCGCAAGCCCATAGTTTTGGTCCGAGAGGTCGTTTTCTTCCAGCATGATGGAAGAGAACAAAACCAGCATGAAACCCCGCTGCCCTTGAATGAAAGCTTCCTTGAACGCCATGGCCTTCGCCTGGTGTTTGGCGCGGTCGAGGATATCTCGCACCGAGCGGTATGGAACGAACTCCGACAGGATATTATTGCCGTCGCCGGTCCTGATCTTGGGCTGGAGGGGGCCGATCAAATAACGGTAGATTTCACCGGTAATGCATTCAATAAGCACCTCCTGGCGGCTCGATAGGGTTTTTTTCACCCATTTTTTGGACTCTCCGCCCCGCAAAGGGTTCTTACGGGGAATCGCGCCGAGTTGGGTGGGATTGGCGCTGGCCGTGGTTTCTCCTTCCCGGGCTTTGAAGGCGCTAAAATCCTTATGACCTTTTCCAAGCAAGGGATTTTTATTCTTACACATGGCAATGATCTCGGTTGGCTGAAACGGCATCCGAATCAATATAATACAAATTCAGCGATAGGCATGAGCCGTTCGGGCACGCTGCCCTTCAAGCCGCAAAATCCGGTCTCAGCGGCGCTGTTTGCGGGGACCGATTTAAGTAGGCTATCGCCATCGCTTTCACATGCCGCCAGGAGCAACCCCCCATGTCCGAACACAATGGCCACGGCTTCGAGAAAGGCCGCTTGCAATCCCTGAGCGATGGCGTGTTCGCCATCGTGATGACCCTCCTCGTGCTGGAAATCATCGCCGACGAGGTCACGGGGGCCGGTTCCGCCGCCGAACTCCACAAGGCGCTGCTGGAACTCTGGCCCAAGGTGCTGAGCTACGCCATCAGCTTCGCGGTGGCGGCGGTGTTCTGGATCGACCAGCACGCCGATCTCCACCACCTGACCCACACCGACAACCGCTTCCTGTGGATCAATATCTGCTTCCTGTTCTGGATTTCGCTGCTGCCGTTCTCCGCCGCCATGCTTGGCGAGCATCATCAATACGCCGTGGCCAGCATCATCTACGGTTGTAATATGATCCTGGCCTCGCTGACCCTGCACGCCAGTTGGCTCTACGCCGTCCGCAACCACCGGCTGGTCAAACCCGACCTCGGTCCCGAGGTCATCCGCCAGGCCAACCGCCGCTTGCTGGTCGGGCCGCCGTTCTATGCCCTGGGCATAGCCATCGCCTTCCACAGCCCCCATGCCAGCTATCTGGTGTATGTGCTAATGGCGGTCCTATACGTGGTGGCGGGACTCGTACCCATCCGGTGGCGGACCCGGATGCTGGGCGCGGCGGACGGCGGATGAGCGGGACCGGGCCGGTGCGGCGTCGGGATTTCCGCCAGGGCATTTCCACGCCATTGGTAGGGTGGGCATGTATTCCGTGTCCGCCGGGATAGCCCAAAAATGGTGGGCATGGGGATATGCCCACGGCTGGGCGTAAACCCAAACCAAAAATGCTCTAGCCTTAGCCTATGAACCAACACCCAGGGGACATCCATGGATATTTCGGGTCTTTCCGATTCGGGCTTGATGGGCTTGGCCCAGGCCATGAACGACAGCAAGCTGCAAGAGAAGATCGGCGCTTCGGTGATGAAGATGGCCCACGACCAAGCCAAGCAAGAGGGGCAGGACGCGCTCCAACTCATCGCCTCGGCCACGCCCTCCGGGTCGCTCGGCCATCACCTCGATGTCTGGGCTTGAGTCTGGGGGCGGGGGGCGGGCTGTTCGGGTTGGGTCCGCCCTGGCGCGGAAGGGGCCGGGCGTCCCTGCCCGGTGCTGGGTTTACGCGGCTCTGGCCGTCCTGCTCGTCCCATAGCGGGCGATCAGCCGTTCCAGCCGTGCCGGGTCGCGCAGGCAGGCGTTGAATTCGCTATCGAGGCATTGCTCGTAATGGCGGATCAACACGCTGTCGGTGGGGCGGGGCGGGGCGACCGATTTCAGCATATGCAGGACGTGGTGCAGGAAATGCCTGCGGAGTACGGAATCCTGGGGAATCAGCGGCGGGCGCGGTGCCTGGGCGGCGGCGGGCGTCTCGACCGGCGTCGGCGTCTCGACGGCGGTGGCGGTCGGCGCGACCGGGGCCGGAGGCGCGGCCACGGCCAGCGCCGCGATCCGGGCCGCGTAATCGGCCCGCAGCTTGAGCAGGCTGGCTTCGTCGCGCAGGCAGGCGTCGATGCGGCTCTGGACCAATTGCCCATAATGGCGGATCAGGACGCTATCGCCGGGGCGGGGACCGGCGACGGTCTGCGCCATCAGGGCCGTGTGCTGCATGAAGTGGCGGCGTAACACCGAATCTTCCGGCACCCAGGCCGGGCGCGGGGTGCGGACGGGTGGGGCGGCGACTGGCGCGGTTTCGGCTGGGATTGGAGCGGCGGTGGTAGCAACAAGGGGTTCCTCGACCGGCGTCGGCGCTTCGATAACGGTGGCGGTCGGCGCGACCGGGGTCGGAGGCGCGGTCACGGCCAGCGCCGCGATCCGGGCCGCGTAATCGGCCCGCAGCTTGAGCAGGCTGGCTTCGTCGCGCAGGCAGGCGTCGATGCGGCTCTGGACCAATTGCCCATGATGGCGGATCAGGACGCTATCGCCGGGGCGGGGACCGGCGACGGTCTGCGCCATCAGGGCCGTGTGCTGCATGAAATGGCGGCGCAGCACCGAATCCTCCGGCACCCAGGCCGGGCGCGGTGCCACAGTTGGTACGGCGGCGACCGGCACCACCGCCACGGCGGGAGGCTCGGCCACTTGCGCTGCGGCGGGAACGGGTTCGCTGGCCGGTGGCGGCGGTTCGGCGGTGCGGAGTTGGGAGGTGGTTGCCGGGGTTTCCGAGGCGGGTTCGGCCTGGGTTTGGAGCCGGGGCGGAATATCGGGGCGTGGCTGGTCCACCGCGTGGTGACGGGTGGATTGGGGGGACCATGCAAACTTGTATAGGAAATAAACCAGCGCTAGGACTAATAAAACGGCTATGGCGGTTAGCATATAATCATTATTAGGTGGTTGTTGTAAGGGCGGAATCCCGCAGGAGTAAAGCCAATGTTTGGCGGCAGCGGGGCTGGGACGTCTTGCCAGCGGCCCGTTTCCGGTGGTTACGGAGGGTTTCGATCAATTGGGTCCGGCATATTGGTGGTCCGATAGGTTTGGTCGTCGCCGTCCATAAACGCCTTTGTTTGAAACCCCGGCGCACGGGGTTTGCTTGGGTCGGAAGACACCCTGGATAAAAGGTCGCCAGGGTGGTTTCATCGCTATTATCTTGGGCACCCGGCCTGGGCTTGAGAGAGTGCCAAAGAGCCGATGATCTTGCAACTCTTTTCTAGCCGTGCCGGGCGGGGCGGTGGGGCCGGTTTCCATTGCGCAATCAATGCTTTAGGGCCAGGATGACCTTGAAGCCCTCGGCTTCCGCCAGGGTGGCCGCCCGCGCTCCCAGGGCTTCGATTTCCGGCTCATAGGGCAGATGCCGGTTGGCGACCAGGAACAAGCGCCCGCCCGGTTTGAGCGCCGCGAGGCCCGCCCGCACGAAGGCCCGGCCCAGCGCCGACAGCGCCGCCCGTCCCGTGTGGAACGGCGGGTTCGTCACCACGAAATCCAAGCGCGACACCGGCAAGCCCAGGGTCACGTCGGCCCAATGGAATTGCGCTGCCGGGTGTCCTTCCAGGTTGCGGCGGGCGGCGTCCAGCGCCTTGTGTTCGGATTCGAACAGGTGCAGTTCGGCGATCTGGCGCGGGCGGGCCAGGATTTCCCGGCTCAGATAGCCATAGCCCGCGCCCAGATCGGCCCCGCGCCCGGCCAGATCGTCCGGCAGGTGGCGGGCCAGGAGGCGCGAACCCAGGTCCAGCGCCTTCCAACTGAACAGGCCGGGGCGGCTCATCAAGCCGGTATCCGCGATGCCGTGCCAATCCCCGCCTTGCAACCATGTTTCCAACAGGCCGCGATCCAGCTTGGCCGGGTCTTTGCGGGCCAGGAACACCCGGCATTTGTGCTTGCTATAGGTTTCGACGCCGCCCATCAACTCGGCACAACGGCGTTCCAGCGAGGGCGCGCCCAGGTCGTTGGCGGCGCTGACGATCAAGCTGCCGCCTTCGTCCAGCAGCGCGGCGGCGCGGGCGTAGTGGTGGAGGACTTCTTCCTTGTGCTTGGTGGCGAACACGAGGCAGAGGGAGGCGGGGGAGGCGGGTTCGTCGGTGCGGACTTCGAGCCCGAGCCGGGCCAGGGCGTCGGCACCGGGCTTGTCGGTTTGGTAATAATGGACGGGGCGCGGTGGGAGCGCGTCCAGATAAGCGCCGGGCAGGGCGCGGAACACGGCGGCGGGACCGCCGCCCGCCAGGATGCCGGGATGGCGGGCGATGAAACTGTCGAGCGCGGCGGCGCGGGGATCGTGCGGGGAAGCCATGGGATACGGGTACTCGGGCGATGGGGGATGACAGGGGTTTTTCCGGTATTCTGACAGGCCATCCTGTGCCGACGCCATCCAAATTCCATTGCCAAGGAGCCTAGCCCCATGTCCAGTCCGATCCGCCTGCCGTATTTCGATGCTTTGCTCAAGCTGTTGGACGAGGGGCATCCCGTCCTGGAACAAGTGTTCGGCCGCCATGTGCATTGGGGCTATTGGCCCGAACCTAAGGCCGCGACCGGCACGCCGGAAGATTTCGCGGTAGCCGCCGAAGCTTTGTCGCGGTTGGTGTATCAGGCGGCGGGCGTGACCGATGGCATGAAGGTGTTGGATGCGGGTTGCGGCTTCGGCGGCACCACGGCCAGCTTGAACGCCAATTTCGAACGCATGGCCCTGGCCGGGCTGAATATCGATCCGCGCCAACTCGAAAGGGCCGGGAGCCGCATCGTGGCCCGGCCCGGCAACACGCTGGAATGGATCGAGGGCGATGCTTGCGCCCTGCCGTTCGAGGATGCCAGTTTGGATGCGGTGCTGGCGGTGGAGTGTATTTTCCACTTCCCGAGCCGGGAACGATTCTTCCGGGAGGCTTTCCGGGTGTTGAAGCCGGGCGGACGGCTGGCCTTGTCGGATTTCCTGCCGACGGCGGGTTTGAAGCCGTTCATGGGCTTGGCGGGGATGTGGCCCGCGACCTTGGGGTTTTATGGGCGTTGCGATTTCCGCCATGGATTGGAGGATTACCGCCGGTTGGCGCAAGGAACCGGGTTCGCCGTAAGCGTGGAGCGGGATATTACCGGGGAGACCCTGCCGACCTACGATTTCATCCGCAAGCTGGCCAAAGAGTTCACCCTGCCCAGCGTGTCGGCGGCGGCGGAGACTTTGTTCGCCGAATGGGCCAGCCGCTTGGGGGTATTGCGGTATGCGGTGCTGGGGTTCGAGAAGGCGGGTGGATAAGCCGCTCCAACGGGCGGTGGGATGTTCCGCCGTGCCGCATCCCGCTGCGGGACACCCAGCATTTCACAGCCAAACCCCCGCCGAACCGCTAGAATATCCCGCCTCGCATCCCAGCCCCCGATGGGGCGGCTCCCCAAGCGTTCCGCGCCGGTCCCTCCTTCCATCCACATCCGCTATCGCAATGAACTGGAACGAATTCTTCTCCATGGGCGGCTACGCCCTCTATGTCTGGACCTCCTATGGCCTAATGGCCGTGATCCTGGTCCTCAATCTGCTGGCACCCCTCAAACGCCATGCCGAGGTGCTGAAAACCATCGCCCGCCGCCTGAAACAAGAAGCGCAACGGAGGCCGTCATGATGACCCCGCGCCAAAAACGCATGACCGTGGTGGGGCTGATCCTGGTGGGCGTCAGCGTCGCCGCCTTCCTGGCCCTGACCGCGTTCCAGAAGAACCTCTTGTATTTCTACACGCCCAGCCAGGTCGCCGCCGGGGAAGCGCCGAAGGGCTATCCGTTCCGGGTCGGCGGGCTGGTGGTGCCGGGCACGGTGCAGCGCGAGGCCAACGGCACTACCGTCCATTTCACCCTCAGCGACGGTGGCCCGGCCACGGTGCAGGTGGTCTACACCGGCATCCTGCCGGATTTGTTCCGTGAAGGGCAGGGCATCATCTCCATCGGCCAGCTCAACCCGGCGGGCGTGTTCGAGGCCGGCGAAGTCCTCGCCAAGCACGACGAGAACTATATGCCGCCCGAAGTCGCCGATTCCCTCAAACACAACGGCCAAGCGCCCATCGACTACTCAGGGTGGAAGAAATGAGCCCCGAACTCGGACATCTGGCTTTGATCCTGGCCTTGCTGACCGCGCTGATGCAAGCGACCTATCCCTTGCTGGGCGCGGCGCGGCGCATTCCCGCCTGGATGGCGGTCGGACCCGCCGCCGGGAGGGCGCAATTCCTGTTCCTGGCGGTGTCGTTCGGCTGTCTGGTGGCGGCATTCGTCAACCATGATTTTTCGGTCCTGTACGTGGCCCAGCATTCCAATAGCAGCCTGCCCTTGTATTACCGCATCTCGGCCACCTGGGGGGCGCACGAAGGCTCCATGCTGTTGTGGGCCTTGATCCTGGGCTTGTGGACGGTGATGGTGACGGGGTTCAGCCGGGGCTTGTCGCTGGAATTCCAGGCGCGGGTTTTGGGCGTGATGGGGCTGGTGAGCGTCGGGATTTTGCTGTTCATCCTGCTGACCTCGAATCCATTCGAGCGCATCGTCCCGGCCCCCGCCGACGGCAACGACCTCAATCCCTTGTTGCAAGATTTCGGTATGACCATCCATCCGCCCATGCTGTACATGGGCTATGTGGGTTTGTCGGTGGCGTTCGCCTTCGCCATTGCGGCCTTGCTGGGCGGCTCGCTAGATTCGGCCTGGGCGCGGTGGTCGCGGCCCTGGACCTTGATCGCCTGGGTGTTCCTGACGGCGGGTATCGTGCTGGGTTCGTGGTGGGCGTATTACGAACTGGGTTGGGGCGGTTGGTGGTTCTGGGACCCGGTGGAAAACGCTTCGTTCATGCCTTGGCTGGTGGCGACGGCCTTGCTGCATTCCCTGGCCGTGACCGAGAAGCGCGGCGCGTTCAAAGCCTGGACGGTATTGCTGGCGATCTTCGCCTTTTCCTTGAGTTTGCTGGGGACGTTCCTGGTGCGCTCGGGTGTGCTGACTTCGGTCCATGCCTTTGCCTCCGATCCGGCGCGGGGCTTGTTCATCCTGGTGTTGCTGGCCCTGGTGGTAGGCGGTTCCTTGCTGTTGTACGGGTTACGCGCCCCGGCTATCCGCGATACCGCCCAATTCGGCTTCGTCTCCAAGGAAAACCTCTTATTGCTGAACAATATCCTGTTGGTCACGGCCAGCGCCAGCATCCTGCTCGGGACGTTGTATCCCTTGCTGCTGGACGCCTTGAAGCTGGGCAAGATTTCGGTGGGTTCGCCCTATTTCGCTAGCGTGTTCGCGCCCTTGATGACCCCGATTTGCCTGCTGGCCGGGATCGGGCCGATGCTGGCCTGGCGCGAGGCGCAGCTCGGCAAGCTATTGTTCCGGGTACGCTATCTGGCCTTGGCGAGTTTGCTGCTCGGGATCGTCGCTACCGCCGTGTTCTGGGATATCGCCGATATCAAGGCGCTGGCGGGCTTGACGATGGCGTTTTGGTTGGCGGGCAGCGCGGGTTTCACCCTGTGGAACCGGCTCCGGCTGCGCGGCAGCTTGGCGGAAGGTCTGCGCTCGCAATCGCGCAGCGTGTACGGCATGACCCTGGCCCATTGCGGTATCGCGGTGTTCCTGGTCGGCGTGGTGCTGTCGAATGGGTATAGCGAGGAAAAAATCGTCAAGCTGGCTCCGGGCGAGGCCGTGGAAGTGGGCGGCTACCGTATCGTGTTCCAGGGCGTGACCGATGTGCAAGGGCCGAATTTCGTGGCGCGGGAAGGCGATTTCCAAGTGCTGCGCGAGGGCGGGGAAATCGCCCGGTTGTCGCCGCAAAAGCGCGTCTACAAGGTCCAGCGCAATATGATGACCGAGGCCGCCATCGATCCCGGCCTGACCCGCGATCTCTATGTCGCCCTGGGCGAGCCGATGGAAGCCGGGGCGTGGAGCGTGCGGGCCTATTACAAGCCGTTCATCCGCTGGATTTGGCTGGGCGGTGTGCTGATGATGAGCGGAGGTTTGTTTTCGGCGGCGGACCGGCGTTACCGGCTGGCGCGGGAAGCCGCCGGGCCAGAGGCCAAACTGGTGGGGGACTTGGTCCGTTGAGGGCCGCGGTGCGCCGCTCCCATCCGGGGAGGGTGCACCGTATCGCCTTGGTTTTATTGGCCTATTCCTCTTTTGAGCCTGTCTTTCATCTTGGACGCATTGGCTGCCTGAGCGATGTTTTTGCATCGACACCGGGGATTCGCTACCCTAGCTCCCACCGTCCCACAACTCCCATCCCTTGAATGGAAATCCTGATCCTGGCCCTTTTGTTCATCCTGAACGGCCTGTTCGCGATGTCGGAAATCGCCATCGTTTCCTCGCGCAAAATCCGCCTGCAACAAGCCGTCGAAGAGGGCGTGAAAAGCGCCAAGCTCGCGCTCAAACTGGCGAACGAACCCAGCCATTTCCTTTCCACCATCCAGGTCGGCATCACCTTGATCGGCATCCTCAGCGGTGCCTATGGTGAGGCCGCGCTGTCCGGCCAGTTGGCGGACTATCTGGCCCAGTTCCCGGAGGTCGCGCCCTATAGCCATGGCTTGTCGCTGGCGGTGGTGGTGTTCGGCATCACCTACTTTTCGCTCATCATCGGCGAGTTGGTGCCCAAGCGGCTGGCCCTGCACCGGCCCGAGTCCATCGCCATGGTGATGGCCCGGCCCATGAACGGGCTGTCGATCCTGGCCTATCCCCTGGTCAAGGTGTTGAGCTTTTCCACCGATGTGGTGCTGCGGCTGTTCCGCGCCCACAAGAACGACGAGCCGCAGATCACGGAAAAGGAAATCCGGCTGATGATCGACCAAGGCACCGAGGCCGGCGTGTTCCACAAGCGCGAGCAGGAAATGGTGTCCAACGTGCTGCGGCTGGACGATATCCGCATCGGCGCGATCATGACGCCGCGCATGGATATTTATTACCTGGACGTGGAGGATTGCTTCGAGGAGAACCGCCATAAGCTGGTGGAAAGCCCGTATTCGATCATCCCGGTGTGTAAGGGCGGTTTGGATAACGTGCTGGGCTTCATCCAGGCCAAGGATTTGCTGCGGCGGGCTTTGCGCGGCGAGCGTATGGAACTGGCCGGGGCGGCCCGGCCGGCTTATTCGGTGCCCAGGACTTTAAGCCCCGTGCAATTGCTGGAGGAGTTCAAGCGCTCCAAAACCGCCCTGGCCCTGGTGGTGGACGAATACGGCGAAATCGCCGGATTGGTGACGCTGAAGGATGTGTTGGAAGCCATCGTCGGCGACCTGCCTTCGGAGGGCGAAGAGGAGGAAGAGCCGGAGGCCGTGCGCCGCGAGGATGGTTCCTGGCTGCTGGACGGCGTCCTCGGCGTGGAGAAGTTCAAGCAAATCTTCGATGTGGAAGAATTGCCCGACGAAGCTTCCGGCGGTTTCCACACCATCGGCGGTTTCGTGATGGTGCAGCTAGGCCGGGTGCCCCGCGCTTCCGATCATTTCGAGTGGGAGGGTTTCCGCTTCGAGGTGGTGGATATGGACAAAAACCGGGTGGACAAGGTGATGGTGGTGCCGTTGGAGGCCGGACCCGAGTAAAAGACCCACTCGTTCCCCAGGGCGGTTTGGAAGCGCGGAAGCCCTGTTTCCGCTTCCCCGCAAGCAGGTCTTGTCAGCGTCGGAACACCACCCGTCCCGCCGCCAGCGTATAAGCCACCCGCCCCTTCAGGCTCTTCCCCCAGAACGGCGTATTCCGCCCCCGGCTTAGCCAACTCCCTTCCCCCACGGTCCATTCCGCCTCTGGATCGAACACGCAGAGATCGGCCACCGCGCCCACCCGCAAACTCCCCGCATCCAGCCCCAGCAGGGCGGCAGGCCGCGACGTTAAGGCCGCCAGGGCGGGGTGCAGCGCCATCGCGCCCTGTTCCACCAAGGCCAAAGTTAGTGGCAGCAGGGTCTCCAGGCTGGAGATACCGGGTTCGGTCGAAGGGAAGGCGTCGAGCTTGGCGTCGGGCTCGTGGGGCTGGTGGTCGGAGCAAATCGCCGCGAGCGTCCCATCCCGTACCGCGAGGCGCAGGGCGTCGCGGTCGCCCAGGCCGCGCAGGGGCGGGCGCACATGGCAGAGCGCGTCGAAGCCGTCGATATCGGCCTCGGTCAGATGCAGTTGATGGGCGGCGACATCGGCACTGACCGGCTCGCCTTTGTCCTGCGCCCTGGCGATGGCGCGGGCGGCGCGGGCGCAGCTGATCTGGGCGAAATGCACGCGGGCGCCGGTGGGCTCCAACAAGGCCAGTACCTGGGCCACGGCCACGGTTTCCGCCGCGTAGGGGATGCCGCGCAGCCCCAGCCGGGTGCTGACCGGGCCTTCGTGGACGCAGCCCGTGTCGGCCAGATAGGGGTCTTCCGGCCGCACGACGACCAGGAGGTCGTGGCTGGCGGCGTATTCCATGGCCCGGCGCAGCACCAGGGTATTGGCCATGGGCGCATGGGCGTTGCCGACGGCGAGGCAGCCGGCGCTTTTCAAGGCGCCCATCTCGCTGAGGTCGCGGCCATTGAGTTCGGGGGTCAGGGCGCCGATGGGCAGGATGCGGGGTCCACCCGCCGCTTCGGTTTTTTCCAGGATCAGGTTGACCACGGCGGGGGAATCGATAGCCGGGCTGGTATCGGGTGGACAGCACAGGGTGGTGATGCCCCCGGCGAACGCCGCCTTGCCCTCGCTGGCGATGGTGCCCTTGTGTTCCTGGCCGGGTTCTCGCAGCCGGGCGCAGAGGTCGATGAAACCGGGGCTGACGATGTGGCCCTGGGCGGGAATCTCCAAATCCGCCGCGTAGCCGTCCGGTTTCGCGCCCAGGCCGACGATGCGGCCCCCGGCGATATATAAATCCTGGATGGAGTCGCCACCGGAGGCGGGATCGACCACCCGTCCGCCGCTGATGAGGATGCGTGGGCTCATGCCGTTTTGTCTCCGCCGTCGGGACTCATGGCCATGGACATGACCGCCATGCGGATGGCGATGCCATGGGTCACTTGTTGCAGGATCACCGAACGCGGGCCGTCGGCCACCTCGGGGTCGATCTCGATGCCGCGGTTGACCGGCCCCGGATGCATGACGATGGCGTCGGGCTTGGCGCGTTCCAGGCGCTTCCCGGTCAGGCCGAAACGGGCGAAATAATCATGCACGCTGGGGATGAACGCACCGCTCATGCGTTCCGTTTGCAGTCGGAGCATCATCACCACGTCCACATCCTCCAAGCCCTGTTCCAGGGTGTGGAACACCTTGACGCCCAGGGTTTCCACGGCGGCGGGCAAGAGGGTGCGCGGGCCGATCACCCGGATTTCCTGGACGCCCAGGAGGTTGAGCGCCTGTATCTCCGAACGCGCCACCCGCGAATGCAGCACATCGCCGACGATGGCGACTTTGAGTCCCGCGAAACCGCCCTTGAGTTTGCGGATGGTGAACACGTCCAGCATCCCCTGGGTGGGATGGGCATGGCGGCCATCGCCGGCGTTGATGACGCTAATATGTGGGGCGACATGGCGGGCGATGAAATGCGGGGCGCCGCTCGCGGCGTGGCGCACCACGAACATATCGACGTGCATGGCTTCCAGGTTGCGGACGGTGTCGAGCAGGCTTTCGCCCTTGGCGGTGGCCGAGGTGGCGATGTTGATATTCAGCACATCGGCGGAGAGGCGCTTGGCCGCCAGCTCGAAGGTGGTGCGGGTGCGGGTGCTATTCTCGAAAAAGAGGTTCACCACGGTCTTCCCGCGCAGCAGCGGGACTTTCTTGACCGTCTGTTCGGTGACGCTGGAAAAGGACTCCGCCCGGTCCATGATGTTTTCCAGCAGCGGGCGGCCCAGGCCTTCGAGGGTCAGGAAATGCCGCAGGCGTCCATGGGCGTCCAACTGTAGCGCGTCGTGGTTGGGGAGCATGGGTTACACACGGTGTAGGGTGAAACGCAGGGGATCGGGTCCGGTCAGTTTAATGCGCTGGCCGGGTTCCAGGGCCAATTCGCCGCCTATGCAATCGGGCCGGAGGGGAATCTGGCGGCCATCGCGTTCCAGCAGCACGCCCAACACCACCTGGGCCGGACGCCCGTAGTCGAATATCTCGTTGAGCGCGGCGCGGATGGTGCGGCCCGTGTAGAACACGTCGTCGATCAGGAGGATATCGCGGCCCTCGACCCGGAACGGCAGCAGGCTGGGCCGGACCTGGGGGTGCATCCCGATCTGGGAGAAATCGTCGCGGTAGAAGGCGATGTTGAGGACGCCCAAGGGTTCCTTGAGGCCGAGCCGGGCGTGGAGTTGTTCGGCGACCCAGGTGCCGCCGCTGTGGATGCCGATCATGGCGGGGTCCGTGAGGGGGCGGCGGGCGATTTCTTGGCGCAGGCCGGCTTCCAGCCGGTCCAGCAGGGTGGCGACTTCCAAGGTGGATTCAGGCATCGGGGGTTTCGCGTTGGGCCGTGTGTTTCAGCCAGGTTTGCAGGATGAGCTGGGCGGCGAGTTCGTCCTTGATATCGGCGAACTGCACCGAGCGCTTGGAGCGTTCGCGGTAGAAGATTTCCTGGGATTCCTTGGTCGAGAGGGTTTCGTCCATGATGTAGACCCGGCGACGGTAGCGCTTTTCCAGTTGCTCGCAGAATTTCAGGATGGGCTGGACGATGGGGTTCACCTCGCCGGTGGGATGGTAGGGCATCCCGACCACGAAGGCGGAGGGCTGCCAAGTCTTGACCAAGCGGGCCACGGCGCTCCACAGGGCTTGTTCGCTGGTGGCGCGGATGGTTTCGAGCCCGGTGGCGGTGGCGGTGACCCTTTGGCCCACCGCGACGCCGATGTTGAGCGCGCCGTAATCGAAGCCGAGGTAGGTGCCGCCGCCGAGTTCGGGGACTTGGGATTCTTCGCGCATCGGATCAGCCGTGTCCGGCCGGCGTGGTCAGCAGTGCGATATTCACGCCCATCAGTTCCGCCGCGGCTTTCCAGCGGCTCGCCGCCGGGCGTTGGAACAGGATGGAGGGGTCTGCGTGGGCGTTCAGCCAGGCGTTCTCGACGATCTCGCGTTCCAATTGGCCCTTGCCCCAACCGGCGTAGCCCAGGGCGATCAGGACATCGTGCGGTCCCTCGCCTTGGCCGATGGCTTCCAGGATGTCGCGGGAGGTGGTGAGGGAGATTTGGTCGGAGACTTTGAGCGAGGAACTCCATTCCTGGCCGGGCATGGGCCCGTGCAGCACGAACCCGCGCTCGGGTTGGACCGGACCGCCGTAATAGACCGGGATTTGCCCGACCGTGGGCGCGGCCACTTCGATTTCCATTTGCTCCATGATATCGGCCAGGGTTAGTTCGGAAGGGCGGTTGACGATAATGCCTAACGCCCCTTCCTCGTTGTGCTGGCAGAGGTAGGTCACGGTCCTGGCGAAAAGCGGGTCGGTCATGCCCGGCATCGCGATCAGGAAATGATTGGTGAGGTTGGCGGTGGTTTCGATCATGGGGATAGTATCGGCCTTCGGGGTGGACGGGCGCAAGCCGGGCCGGTCGGACCGGGCGTGCCGCTTGGAGGTTGTGGGACGGGGTTTCCGGGGGTTCTGTTCAACGGTCCTGTTCTAGCAGATTGCCGTTCTCGAACTGGAATACGCGGTCGTTGACCAGCACATCGCATTCTTCGCGCAAGCCCTTGGGGAACGGCGGCAGGGGCACCGCCCGTTGGACGATGCCTTCCGCCGCCGCGTCCAGGCCCGCGTCGCCCGAGGAGCGGATTTTTTCCATTTTGTAGAGGCTGCCGTCGGCGCGGAGGGCGATGCGTAAATGGACGCTGCCCGACCAGTCCCCGTCGCCGGTTTTGGGAGAACCCAGACCCAGCTTGCCGATATGCCTCAGCTTGCGTTCCCAGCCGTAGAGGTAGTCGGTGGCCTTATGCTGGGCGGCGTTGGTGGCGTTGATATGCAGGAAGCGGAGTCCATCGGCCTGGGCGGTACGGCTGAGGTTGAGCGCCGTGCCGACCTCGGCGATTTGCTGGCTCAGGGAGCCGAGGTCGAGCCGCTTGGGTGGCGGGGCGGATTCGTGGTGGGCTGCCACGGCGGGCTTGGGCGCTGTGGGCTGCGCGGGTGCGGGTGCGGGTGTGGGTTTGGGTTCGCGCTTCGGCTGCGGTGTGGGCGCGGGTGTGGGCTTGGCCACGGGCATGGGGGTGGGAGCTGGGACCGGAGCGTGTGGAGCGCGTTGGGGCGGTACCGGGCGGGGCGGGGCGGGTTGTGGCCGGGGCGTTTTTGGCGTGGGTGCCGTGGTGGCTTCTACCGGGGGCGGCGGTTCGGATGGCGGAGCCGGGTTTGGCGGGATCGCGGGTCGGGGCGCTTGGACCAAGGCGACATCCATCGGGCGTGCGCTCCGCAAAGGCCCGGGGGGGGAGGGGCTGAATTCCAGGAGCGCCAAGGCATGGACGACGACCACCAGCAGGATGATCAAACCTTGGCCGATGGGATGGTTGAAGATTCCGCTCATGGGGCAGGTTTGCGCTCGCGTGGCATCCTTATTCGGTTTCGAGCCGCGAGTCGTTGTAGAACCGCCAGGTTCGGGTGATGACCAACACGTCGGCTTCCTGCCGGAGTTCCGCCGGGAACGGGCTGAACGGCGCGGCCAGGGCGACGATGCGCTTGGCGGCGTCGTCCAGCGCGGCATGGCCGGAGGAATGCGTGATCTTCATATCGTGGACCGTGCCGTCCTGGCGCAGCGCCACCACCATCACCAAGCTCCCGGACAGTTTTTGCCGCCGGGCCTCGTCGGGATAATGCAGGTTGCCGATGCGCTCGATCTCGCGCTGCCAAGCCCGTTCATAGGCGGCGGCCTTGTATTTTTGGGCGTTGACCGAATTGATGAACACCTTGCGGAGGCCCTCGGCCTCGGTGTCCCGTGGGGGGTTGATTTCGATGGCCTGGACCTGGACAGATTGAGGTTGCGGGGGATGGGGTTCGTCATCGGCGTTGGGGACGGCTTTTTCCGATTCGGCCTGGGTCAGGACCGGCTTGCGCCGGGCCGCCGCGTTGGATTCCTGGGCGGGGAGGGGCGGCTGTTCGGCCTGGGGCTCCCCGGTCACGGCGGGGTAGGCGGCTTCGGGTTCCGGGAGGGTTTTCCGTGTGGCCGCGCCATCGCCTAGTTGATGTTCCGGGGCCAGGGCGTCGGCGGTTTTGGGGGCGGCCGGGCTGGGGTTGCGGGCCAGGGTGACGGCCAAGGCTGGCTTGATCTGCGCGGGCCGGGGCGGCTCGAAACCCACGCCCAGGATCGCCACGGCGTGGACCAGGCCCGCGAGCAGCAGCGCGATGAGGAAACGGTCGTGGGCGGTGCGGTCGTGCATGGGGTGATTTAAACCGGGCGTTGGACCACGCTTTCGATATGGTCCATGAGCTTGGCGCTGATATTGAGGTTGAAGAATTTATCCAATTCCTGCACGCAGGTCGGGCTGGTGACATTGACCTCGGTCAGGTAATCGCCGATGACATCCAGTCCCACGAATATTAGGCCGCGTTCCTTCAAGGTCGGCCCGACTTGTTCGACGATCCAGCGGTCGCGGGCGGTGAGGGCGCGGCCCTCGGCCCGGCCTCCCGCCGCCAGGTTGCCGCGGCTTTCGCCCTGGGCCGGAATCCGCGCCAGGGCGTAGGGCACGGCCTCGCCGTTCACCACCAGGATGCGTTTGTCGCCGTCCACGATTTCCGGGAGATAGCGCTGGGCCATGGCGTAGCGGGTGTTGTGGCGGGTCATGGTTTCCAGGATCACGCTCAGGTTGGGGTCGTTGCCCGCCACCCGGAAGATCGACGCCCCGCCCATGCCGTCCAGCGGTTTCAAGACGATTTCGCCTTGTTCGCGCAGGAATTCGCGGAATTTGCCGGCTTCCCGCGCCACCAGGGTCGGGGCGCAGCAGTGGGAAAACCACGCGGTGAACAGCTTTTCGTTGGCGTCGCGCAGGGAGCGCGGTTTGTTGACCACGTACACGCCCCGGCTTTCGGCGCATTCCAGGAGATAGGTGGCGTAGATATATTCCTGATCGAACGGCGGGTCTTTCCGCATCAATACCACGTCGAGCCGGTCCAAGGGCTGGTCTTCGCTGTCGCCCAGGCTGAACCAGGACAGTTCGTTGCGCTGGACCCGGAGGGAACGCATCCGGGCGTGGGTGCGGCCATCGCGCAGGTACAGATCGTTGAGTTCCATGTAATACAGTTCATAGCCACGTGCCTGGGCTTCCAGCAGCAGCGCGAAACTGGTGTCCTTGTGGATTTTGATTTTTCCGATGGGATCCATGACGATCCCGAGCTTGATACTCATGGTGCGGTTCCTGAAGGGAGGGGGAAGCCGGGTTCCGGCTTGACTTGGGGCGCGGCCATCCTATATAAAGCATGGTTTTTTCGTGTCAGCCAAGGCGAGCAGAGGTTAACCATGTCCAGAATATGCCAGGTGACGGGCAAGGGCCGTATTGTAGGCCAGAACGTCTCCCACGCTAACAACAAGACCAAGCGGGTCTTCAATCCCAACTTGCACGACCGCCGCTTCTGGGTGGAAAGCGAGAACCGTTGGGTGAAGCTGCGGGTTTCGGCCCAGGGTCTGCGCACCATCGACAAGAAAGGCATCGACGCGGTCTTGGCGGACATCCGCAAGCGCGGCGAGAGCGTCTAAGGATTTCGGAGTTTAGATCATGCGCGACAAAATCAAATTGGTATCGAGCGCCGGCACCGGCCATTTCTACACCACCACCAAGAACAAGAAGACCATGCCGGAAAAGATGGAGATCAAGAAGTTCGATCCCGTCGTCCGCAAGCATGTGATGTACAAGGAAGCGAAGATCAAGTAATCCCCTGGGTTGCGGAATGCCGCGTCTTCCGGGCCTCGGGCGCTGCTGGCGGTGGCTGCGGGAGGCCACCGGGGACGATGCCTACGAGCGTTACCTGTCCCACTGGCATTCCCGCCACGCCCACGAGGGCGGCGAACCCCTGAGCCGCAAGGCGTTCCACGAGGCCGAAATCCAACGGCGCTGGAGCGGCGTCAAACGCTGCTGTTAGCCGGGCACCCCACCGCCAGACGCGGCGGGATGCCGCCTAGTAGCCCTTACAGGTGGCTTTTGATGCGCTCGTAGGCGCTTTTCAGTTCTTCCCCGAGCATTTTCGCGCTGGCCCAGACATCGTCCGAGGCGTCCTTGGCCTCGGCGGCGGCCCCTTCCAGCTTGGCCGAGAATTCCTCCAACTTGGCTTCGGCCCGTTCCCACTCCTCCCGCGCTTCCAATTTCGCCAGGTTCAATTGCACGGCCAGCTCATCGCGTTGTTGCAGCAGGCCATCCCGGAATTTGCCGAGTTCTTCTTGGACGTTCATGGTGTTCTCCTATGTTTGCTAGTATTCGCCACCTGACCAACCCTCCGGCCCAGCGCGGGCGGCCCGCCCGTTTGTCCAGCCCTACCGAGACCCGCCGATGAGTGAAACCGATCCCCAACGCAAGACGCTGGCCGATGGCAGGGTGGTCTATCGCAGGCTGTGGGCTTATGCATTGCCGCACTGGCGGATGTTCGTCGTCTCCATTGTAGCGATGATCGTCTACGCCGGCATGGGTCCGGCCTTCGCCAAACTGACCCAATCCCTGGTCGATGGCAGTTTCATCCAGAGCGGTCCCGAGGTGCTGCGCGAGGCGGCCTGGACCTTGGTCTGGCTGTCGGTGTTGCGGGGCGTGGCCGGGTTCGCCAGCGATTATTACTCGGGCTGGGTCAGCCGCCGGGTCATCGCCGATTTGCGCCGCGATCTGTTCGACCAATTCCTGAACCTGCCCTGCGCCTATTACGACCAATCCTCCTCCGGCCAATTGCTGTCCAAACTGCTCTATAACACCGAGCAGGTGGCGACCTCGCTCAGCACCGGCATTGTCACCGTGTTCAAGGACAGCCTCAGCATTGTCGGGTTGACCGCGCTGATGGTGTACGAGAATCCCTTGTTGTCCCTGGTGATGATGGTGGTGGGGCCGTTGTTGGGTGTCGGCACCCGGCAGGTCAGCAAGCGCTTCCGCAAAATGTCCATGCGCATCCAGGAGTCCATGGGCAATGTCGGCCATGTGGCCCAGGAAGTCCTCGACGCCCAGCGCGTCGTCAAGGTGTTCGACGGCAAGGACTACGAGACCGGGAAATTCAAGCGCGAGAACGAGAGCAACCAGCGCCGCCAACTGCGCTTGATCGCCACCGACGCCATCAGCGGCGCGATCATCCAGTTCATCTATATCGGCGGCATCGCCACCATCCTCTACGTGGCCTCGCTGGATTCGGTGCGGGCCAGCCTGACGCCGGGCAGCTTGGTGTCGTTCGTGGCGGCGATGGCGATGATGCAAAGCCCGATCAAGCGCGTGACCCAATTGGTCAGCGTCCTGCAACGCGGCATCGCGGCGGGCGATAGCATCTTCGAGGTGCTGGACGCGGGCCGCGAACGCGATACCGGCAAGCTGGAACTCCTGTCCACCCAGGGCCGCATCGAATACCGGGCCGTCGGCCTCGCCTATCGCGACGGCGGCGAATACGCCTTGCGGAAGGTCGATCTCGCCATCGAACCGGGCCGGACCATCGCCCTGGTCGGCCATTCCGGCAGCGGCAAGACTTCGCTGGTGCGCTTGTTGCCCCGGTTGTACGAGGCCACCGAGGGGAAAATCCTGATCGATGGCCTGGATATCCGCGGTTTCACCCTCGGCAGTCTGCGCCGCCATATCTCCTATGTCGGCCAGGAAGTCACCCTGTTCAACGACACGGTGGCGAACAATATCGCCTATGGCAAGCGCGACGCCAGCCGCGAGGATATCCGCCGCGCCGCCGCCGCCGCCTTCGCCCTGGATTTCATCGAGAACCTGCCCCAGGGTTTCGATACCCAGGTCGGCCAGCAAGGCGTGGTGCTGTCGGGCGGCCAGCGCCAGCGTATCGCCATCGCCCGCGCCCTGTTGAAGGACGCGCCGATCCTGATCTTGGACGAAGCCACCTCGGCCCTGGACGCCGAGTCCGAGCGCAATGTCCAGGACGCCCTGGAAATCCTGATGCGGGGCCGCACCACCCTGGTCATCGCCCACCGCCTGTCCACCATCCAGAACGCCGACCGCATCTATGTCATGCGTGATGGCGGTATCGTCGAAGCCGGCACCCATGCCGAATTGCTGGCCGGGCCTTCCTATTACGCCGATTTGTACCGGATGCAATTCGGCGGCGCGGCGGCCTGAATCCTCCGGGCCGTCGCGCCGGGCGGGTCGCCATATTGCGGTTTTGGGTGATTCCGCCTATGTTGTGCAGGACCGGCGCGGAGCCGAAGGTTATCGGCTGCGCGGTCCGATACCCGGCTGGTTCACCAGCCGCGATAATTACAAGAAGAGGGGATGTTATGACCGAATTATTATTCTTGCTCACCTTGGTATTCTTGGGGTATGTCGCCCGCGAGGTATTCAAAACCGTCGCGGAAATCCAAAGCGGGCAGGCTTCCCCCGGAAATCCGATTCCCGCCGCCCGCGAGGAAAAGACGGTGATCGCCGTGACGGAGAAAATCGAAGCGCCCGTGGCCGAGCCCGCGCCCGTGGTCCAGGCCGTCGCCGAACCCGAATCCACCGATGCCACGACCGAGCCAGCCTCCGCCGTCGAGCCCGCCGCAGCGCCGGCCCCCGCCGCTCCGGCCAAGGCCGGTTTGCCCGAGCGCGGCCCCAACCTCCGCAATCCCGCCACCGGCGAGACGGCGGCGTTCCCGACCAATTATCGCTTCGCCAAGAAATGGCTCAAGGAAGCCCTGGTCGAAGAGGGTTTGTTGGACCATATCTACAAGCCCAGCGAATTGGACGGGGCGGGTGCCGTGGTGGTGAAGGAAGCCCTGGAGAAATTCCGCCACCTCGATAAATACCACGCCTGAGCCGGGTTTTCCCGAGCAATGAAAAGCCCCCGGAATGGGGGCTTTTCGATGGGCGGGAATACTTCGGCGGATTATTCCAAATCCAGTTTCTTCAGTTTATAGCGCAGGGCGCGGAAGGTGATTCCCAGGAGTTTCGCCGCCGCTGTCCGGTTCCAGCGGGTTTTTTCCAGGGCGCGGATGATGGCCTGTTTTTCGATCTCGTCCATATAGTTTTCCAGTGAGACGCCTTCTTCCGGCAGGGGCGGGGACGGGGCGTCCTCCCCGCCCGGCGCGGGGCGGTTGGACAGGCTTTCCGGCAGGTCCAAGTCGCCCACCATGATGCGCCAGTCCTCGCACAGGGCCACGGCCCGTTCCAGGATGTTCTCCAATTCCCGCACATTGCCGGGGAAGCGGTAGCCCAGCAGGGTGTCGAGCGCCTCGGGGGCCAGGCGGGCGCGGGGTTCGTGGTTGGTGGCGGCCAATTTGTCGAGGATATGGTCGACCAGGATAGGGATATCGCCGCGCCGTTCCCGCAGGGAGGGCACATGCACCCCGATCACGTTGATGCGGTAGAACAAATCCTGCCGGAACGCGCCTTCCTCCACCAGTTTCGCCAGGTTCTTGTGGGTGGCGCTGATGATGCGGGTATCGACCTGGATTTCTTTGGCCTCGCCCACCGGGCGGATGGATTTTTCCTGGATGGCCCGCAACAGCTTGACTTGCAGGCTCAGGGGCAAGTCGGCCACTTCGTCCAGGAACAGGCTGCCGCCGTTGGCGGCCTGGAACAGGCCGGGTTTGTCCGCCACCGCGCCGGTGAAGCTGCCCTTTTTGTGGCCGAAGAATTCGCTCTCCATCAGTTCCTCGGGGATGGCCCCGCAGTTGACCGGCACGAAGGGCTGGTCGGCGCGGGGGCTCATGGCGTGGATCAGGCGGGCCACCAATTCCTTGCCGGTGCCGGATTCGCCGCTGACGAACACCGGGGCCTGGCTGCGCCCGAGCTTGGCGATCTTGGCGCGGATCTCGCGCATGGCCTCGGATTCGCCCAGCAGGACCTGGCGCGAGCGGCGCTCGCGGGGTTGGCCGCGCAGCTTGAGCGCGGTATGGACCAGATTGCGTAATACCCCGAGGTCCAGGGGCTTGCTGACGAAATCGAAGGCGCCGCTTTTCATGGCGCGGATGGCGGCTTCCATGCTGCCATGGGCGGTGATGACCGCCACCGGCAGGGCCGGGCAATGGGCCTGGATGTATTCGACCAGGTCCAGGCCGTTGCCGTCGGGCAGCTTCATATCGGTGAGGCAGATGTCGAAGCTCCCGGATTGCAAGGACTGCTTGGCCTGGGCCAGGCTGCCCACCGCGCGGACATCGATATCCATGCGTTCGAGGGTCATTTCCAAAAGTTCGCGGATCGCGGGTTCGTCGTCGATGACTAGGGCGGTCGATTTGTTCATAGGGCAACGCTGTTTTTCTCTGCATCCGGCAAATATAGCCGGAAACCACGGGCTTCTCCGTTGATCGCCCCGTATTCCAGCCGGGCTTGGTTGAGTTCGGCCAATTCACGGGAAATATACAGCCCCAGCCCCGTGCCGGTGGACGAGGTGGTGAAAAACGGCTCGAACAGGTGCTGGACCGTCTCGGCGTCCAGGGGAGCGCCGTGATCCAGCACCGCGACATAGGGCTCGCCCTGGGCCCGGCCCACCCGCAGGACGATGGGGCCGAGTTCGGGATGCCCGTATTTCAACGCATTCGAGCATAGGTTTTCGACGATTTGCTTGAAATGGGTGGGATCGACGCTGATTTGGGGCGGGCGGGTTTTCACATCCAGCAGGAACTGGGCCGGTCCCAGCCCTTGCCGCGCCTCGAACTCGCGTAGCCAATCCGCCAGGGTTTCCACCAGGGGGAGGGTTTCCCGCCGCGCCTCGCCGCGGCGGGAGAGTTGCAGCACGTTTTCGATCACCGAGTTGAGGCGGGCGGCGTGTTCGATGATGATCTGGACCAGGCGCCGGTCCTTGTCGCCCAGGCCCGGACATTCCTCCAGCAATTGGCTGGCGTGGTTGATGGCGCTCAGGGGATTGCGGATTTCGTGGGCGATGCTGGCGGTGAGCCGCCCCAGCGAGGCCAGCTTGCTTTGCTGGACCCGTTCGTTGCGGAGGGCGCTGTCCTCCAGGAAGATCATGTAGGTCGGCGGTTGGGTCCGGCCCAGCCGGGTGAAGCGGGCGTGGAGGGGCTGGCCGTCGGCGGTCTTGAGGTCGGCGCCGTTGCGGGCGGGGTCGGCCAGCCAGCGCTGGAAATGCTGGGCCAGGAACGGGCAGACGCTCTCCAGCGATTGGCAGTGCGGCGCATGGGGATAGAGCCGCTCGGCGGCTTCGTTGGACAGGCGGATGCGGTGGTGGCTATCGACCGCCAGGATGCCGGATTGCATATTCTGGATGATGAAGCTGTTGAGCTGTTGGAGGTTCTCCACGTCGATGCCGCGCTGGGCGGCGATGGCTTCGCTCTGCTCCGCCCGCCGGGCCAGGACCATGGCCAGCAGCGCGATGCCGAAATAGGACGCGCCCAGCATCCCGGCGTAGGGATAGTTGGTGCTGTGGAACAAATCGCCCAGGTCGGCGTAGACCTCTTCCACCAGCACGGCGAGGCTGGCGAGGGCCGCGAACACGATGGCGCAACGCCCGCCGACCAGGATGCCGCCCGCCGCCACCGACAAGCCCAGCAAGGCACCGACGCCGCTGCCGATGCCGCCCGAAGCCAGCATGATGAACGGGATCAGCATGATATCCACGAAAACCTGGGTTTGGGCCTGGAACCCGAACGCGGGACGGCGCAACGATAGTGGGATGGCCGCCAGGAAGATCGACGCCAAATACAGGCAGGCCGAGAAGGCATAGAGCGGCGGCGAGAATCCGCCCAGGGCCGAGGGTAGCGCGTTGAGGAAAAACAACAGCACCAGGGTGCCGCCCAACGCCAGCCGGTACAGGAAGAATACCGTGAGCGAATTCCAAGCTTGGGTCGCGTCGATGCGGTATTGTTTGGAGAGGGGGCAGGGCGCGATTGTTTCGGAATGTTCCATGGTGGCGCGGGGGGTTCGGTGAAGCCCGCATCGTACCGGTGATTTCGGGTCGCGCCAATCGGATGGACGCGCCGGACTTTGGTCTTTGCCGGGCCTTGCGCTAAATTTATACAATTCAGGCCGTCGCGTCGGAACCTGGGCCAGCCTGTTCGGCGGGGTTCCCAGGGCTTCCGCGCCGGGAAACACCCATCCACACCCACGATCCCCCCATGATCTCGACCACACGCTCCCGCGTCCTGCTGTCGGCCCTTATCCTGGCCCTCGCGCCCGGAACGCCCTGGGCCGGCGTCCATAAATGCCTGGATCAGAACAATAAAGTGTTCTACCAGGACAAGCCTTGCCAGGAAAAAACCTCCGCCGGGCTGTCGCCCGCCCTGTCCCGGCTCAATCCGGGGGAGAACCGCCCGCAGTTGTTATGGCAGCTCGGTTCCGGCAAGAAATCCCTCTATCTCCTGGGAGGCTTGGGTTTCGGCACCGCCGATATGTACCCCTTGCCGGAAAAGCTCATGGACGCCTTCGCCGGCGCGAACGTGCTGGTGATCATCGACGATCTCGACACGGTGGGGGAGATGGCGGCGCAACCCGCCCTCGTGGCTAAGGGGGAATACAAGGACGGTACCGGCCTCCAGGACCATATCAAGCCCGGCACCTGGCGCAAGGCGCTCGAACTCGCCAAAAGCCTCGATATCACCGAGGACGCCCTGAACGCCCAGCGGCCTTGGTTGGCGGCTTTGCACCTCAAGGGCGCGGCGCTCAAGCGCATGGGTTACGACGAGCAACTCGCCACGGTCAAGAGTTTCGTCAAGGCGGCGGAAACCCTCAAGCCCATCATCGAATTCGACCCGCTGGCCGAGCAGGCCAAACGCTTCGACGGCATGGCCGACGCCGAGCAAGAGGCATTTTTGCTGGAAGCCTTGCACGAGGCCGACGCCAGGAACGAGTATTTCAAGGCCCTGGACGAGGCCTGGCGCAAGGGCGATCCCGAATCGGTGGAATTCACGGTGCGGCGGGCGTTGGCGGCTGTGCCCGCCTTGCAGAAATCCTCGGAGCAATGGCTGAAGTCGCGCAACGAGGCCGTGGCCCGCAGCCTGGACGAACTGGCCGCCGATGGCCGGACCTATTTCGTGGTGGTGGATGCGCGGCGGGTGGTGGGGGAGGCCGGGTTGTTGGCCGCGCTGGAAGCGAAGGGATTCAAGGCGAGCCGGGAGTGAAAGCGCGGGGCGTTGCCCCGCGCTGGCCGGGATCAGGATTCGGGTTGCTTGAACTTCACATCGGCGAGTTCCCTGAGGCGGGCGGCGAAGGCGGTGAATTCGCGCTGGCCCAGGCTCCGGGACAGGAATTGCCGGGCGGAATCGGCTTCCTTGGGGTCGGTGGAGGAAGGCACGCCGTCCTTCACCGTCAACAGGTTGAAGATGGCGACCTCGCCGGTATCCAGTTCGGTGCTGTTGGGGGTCGGCTTGCCGTCCTGGGGGCGCGGGGTCTTGAACGCCGCGCCGACCAGGGTCGCCGGTAGCTTGTCCTCGCCGCGCTTGAAGATCGCCGGTTTGTTCACCGCGAGTCCCGCGCTCTTCGCGGCTTCCGCGAAGGGCTTGCCCGCCTTCACCTGCTGCAACAACCCATCGGCTTGTTTGCGGGCCTCGCGGCGGGCGTCCTCGTCGCGCAACTGGGCGAGGATGCCGTCCTTGACTTCGGCCAAGGGCTTGTCCGAAGCCGGTTGATGCGCCTTGACGCGCAGCACCAGGGCTTTTTCCCCTTCCAGTTCTATCGGGTCGCTGTTGCGTCCGTTCAGTACATCCGTGCTGAACGCCGCCGTGCGTACCTTTTCCTCGCCGGCCACGCCCTCGCCCGCCTCGCGGGTGAAGGGACCGGCCTGTTCGATCTTGAGCTTGAGCTGCTGGGCGGCGGCCTCCAGGCTATCGGGATGCTCGAAAGCCTGCTCGGTCAGGGTTTGGCCGAGATCGTAGAATTTGTTCTCCGCCGCGTTGTGCTGGGCGGTCTTCAGCAACTCGCTTTTTACCGCGTCGAAGGGTTTGATCTGGGCCGGGACCAGTTCGGTCAGCTTGATGAGGTGGTAGCCGAATGAGGTTTTGACCGGCTCGGACACCTCGCCCGGCTTCAAGGCCGCGACCGCCTGGGCGAAGCTTTCCTCCATGGCGCTCTTGTCCATGAAACCCAGGTCGCCGCCCTGTTTGGCCGAGACGGGATCGCCCGAGGCTTCCTGGGCCACCTTGGCGAAATCTTCGCCTTTGGCCAGCCGTTCGCGGACGGTCTTGGCCTTGGCGAGGGCGGCGGTGTCTTTGTCGCCGCCTTCCACCGGGATCAGGATATGGCTGAGCTTGCGGCGTTCCTCGGTGCCGAAATTGGCTTTGTGTTCTTCATACTGGCGGCGCAGTTCGTCGTCGCCGATTTGCACCTCCTTCGCCAGGTCTTCCAGGGCCAGGACCACATATTCGATGGAGACTTTCTCGGGATTCCTGAAGTCCGCCAGATGCTCGCGGTAATACGCCTCGATCTCGGCATCGGTGAAGGCGCGGGTGGAGGGCTTCAGCGGCACGGTGGCGTATTCGATCTCGCGCTCTTGGTTCCTGAGCCGGATCAGCGTATCCACTTGGTCCTGGGTGGCGAAGGCGCTGTCGAGGATGCCTTTTTGATATTGTTCCATTACCAGGGCGCGGCGGACCTGGGCGGTGAATTGTTCGGGGTTCATACCCTGGGACGACAGCATGGCTTTGTATTTGTCCTTGTCGAACTTGCCGTCGGTCTGGAAATAGGGCAGGGATTGGATGAAGCCGCGCATCTCGGCATCGCCGATGGTCAGGGATTCGTCCTCGGCGCTTTGGACGATGACTTCCTCTTGGACCAGCCGTTCCAGGGTTTCCTGGCGGAGTTGCTTCTCGTCGAAGTCGATGCCCATCAGGCTGGTGAGGCTGCGTTCGTAGGCCTGGTTCACTTCGCGGTCGAAGATTTCATGGCCGTTCACCACGACCGCCGGTTTTTCTTTGCCGGTATCCATGTAATTCTGGATACCCCACAGGCCGAAGGGCACGCCGATCAGAATCAACATTATCCAGGCAAAGATGCCTTGGGCACGATCACGAATCGCTTGGAGCATAAGCGGAACCTACCGAGTGGAAAGAAAGGGCTGGGGACGGGGCATTTCCTTGGAGCTAAAAAAAAGCCCCGCGTGATGCGCGGGGCTTTTTTCTTGGTTTGGCGGAGCGGACGGGGCTCGAACCCGCGACCCCCGGCGTGACAGGCCGGTATTCTGACCAACTGAACTACCGCTCCAAATTAACTTGGTGGGTGCTGTAGGGATCGAACCTACGACCCTCGCCTTGTAAGGGCGATGCTCTCCCAGCTGAGCTAAGCACCCTGAAAGAGAAGGCTATTGTACAGCATCTTTCAGGGCTTTACCAGCCTTGAATGCGGGAATTTTCGCGGCTTGGATGGTGATCGAATCGCCGGTCTGCGGATTGCGGCCCAGACGCTCGGCGCGTTCCTTCACCAGGAAGGTGCCGAAGCCCACCAAGGATACAGCTTCGCCCTTACGCAAGGCTTCGGTAATCGCATCGATGACACCGTCCAATGCGCGACCGGCATCCGCTTTGGTCAAGTCGGCCGCGTCGGAGATCGCCTCGATAAGTTCCGCTTTATTCATTCATTCCCCCTAGGTGAGTTGGGATTAATCGGTTATGTTCGATGGAAGCGCAGGAAGGTGCCGGGCGGCGATGGGCTGGATGTTGGGATCGACCCGGTTCCATCCCGCGTCTTCAAGCCAGGAGCAACCGGCTTGGGCCAAGCCCCGAAAGCCACGTTGCCGCAGTCGCGTCTGCTCGATAGGGCGGGGAATTTATCAGCACAGGAAAAGCCATGTCAAGGCGGGATGGGCCTGGGAGCCTTGATTTCCGCGGCTTCCGGCCCGTTCGCGGGTTGCGCGGCGGGCCGGTCGGTCGGGAAGGGGTCAGTGGGCGATCATGCTGCTGGCGGGCATCGCGGGGAGGGTGACGCCTTCGCCTTCCACCACCGGGGGCGGGACCGGCAGCGGCTCGGGCATGCGTTGCAGCGCGATTTTCAGTACATCGTCGATCCAACGCACCGGGATGATGGCGAGGTCTTGCTTGATGTTCTTGGGGATTTCCGCCAAGTCCTTCTCGTTTTCCTCGGGGATCAGTACTGTGGTGATCCCGCCGCGGTGGGCCGCGAGCAGTTTTTCCTTCAGGCCGCCGATAGGCAGCACTTCGCCCCGGAGGGTGATTTCGCCGGTCATCGCCACATCCGAGCGCACCGGGATTTTGGTCAGCGCGGACACCAGGGCGGTACACATGCCGATGCCCGCGCTCGGACCGTCTTTCGGGGTCGCGCCTTCGGGGACATGCACATGCACATCGTGCTTTTGGTAGAAAGTGGGGTCGATTCCCAGCATGTCGGAACGGGTGCGGGCCACGGTGATGGCGGTCTGGATCGACTCCTGCATGACCTCGCCCAGCTTGCCGGTATAGGTCTGCTTCCCGTTGCCCGTCATGATGACGGCCTCGATGGTCAGCAATTCGCCGCCCACTTCGGTCCAAGCCAGCCCGGTGACCTGGCCGACCTGGTCGTTTTCCTCGGCGCGGCCATAGCGGAAGCGCTTCACGCCCAGGTAATCCTCCAGGTTGCGGTTGGTCACGTTGACCCGCTTGCTGCTGGGCTTCAAGGCCAGGTTCTTCACCACTTTGCGGCAAATCTTGGCGATGTCGCGTTCCAGGTTACGCACCCCGGCTTCGCGGGTGTGGTAGCGGATGATGTCGCGGATGGCCGATTCGTTGATGTGGATTTCGGTTTCCTTGAGGCCGTTGTTCTTGATCTGCTTGGGGATCAAGTAGCGCAGGGCGATGTTGATTTTCTCGTCCTCGGTGTAACCGGCGATGCGGATCACTTCCATGCGGTCGAGCAGCGGGGCCGGGATGTTCAGCGTGTTGGCGGTGGCGATGAACATCACCTCGGACAGGTCGAAATCGACTTCCAGGTAATGGTCGTTGAAGGTGTGGTTCTGCTCCGGGTCCAGCACTTCCAACAGGGCGGAAGCCGGGTCGCCGCGGAAATCCATCGCCATCTTGTCGATCTCGTCCAGCATCAGCATGGGGTTGCGGGTTTTTACCTTGGCCATGTTTTGCAGGATTTTGCCGGGCATGGAGCCGATGTAGGTGCGGCGGTGACCGCGGATTTCCGCCTCGTCGCGCACGCCGCCCAGGGCCATGCGTAGATATTTGCGGTTGGTGGCGCGGGCGATGGATTGGCCCAGCGAGGTTTTGCCGACGCCGGGCGGTCCCACCAGGCACAGGATCGGGCCTTTGAGCTTTTTGACGCGCTGTTGCACGGCCAGATATTCCAGGATGCGTTCCTTGACCTTGTCCAGGCCGTAATGCTCGGCTTCCAGGATTTCCTCGGCGTGTTTGAGGTTGTGGTTGACCTTGGTGCGCTTCTTCCAAGGCATGCTGACCATCCAATCGATGTAGTTCCTAACCACCGTGGCTTCGGCGGACATGGGCGACATCAGCTTGAGCTTGCTCAGTTCGGTCTCGGTCTTGACGCGGGCGGCTTCCGGCATCCCGGATTTCTTGATCTTGCGGGCCAGTTCCTCGAATTCGTTGGGCACGTCCTCCATTTCGCCCAGTTCCTTCTGGATCGCCTTCATCTGCTCGTTCAGGTAGTACTCGCGCTGGTTCTTTTCCATCTGCTGCTTGACGCGGCCGCGGATGCGCTTTTCCATTTCCAACATGTCCACCTCGCCTTCCATCAAGGTCATGAGGCGTTCGAGGCGGGCGGTGATATCGCTGGATTCGAGGATGATTTGCTTATCCTCGATCTTGATGGTCATGTGGGCGGCGATGGTGTCGGCCAAGCGGCTGGGGTCGTCGATACCGGCCAGCGAGTTCAGGACTTCGGGCGGGATGCGCTTGTTCAGCTTGACGTACTGGTCGAAGGTGTTGATGACGGTGCGGACCAGCACATCCAATTCTTGTTCGCCGATGCTCAGTTCGTCCTCTTGCGGCACGACCTGGGCCATGAAGAACTTGTCCAGCATCTTGTATTTTTCCACCCGGCTGCGCTCGCTGCCCTCGACCAACACCTTGACGGTGCCGTCCGGCAGCTTGAGCAATTGCAGGATGTTCGACAGCGTGCCGACCGTGTAGAGGTCTTCGAAACCGGGGTCGTCGACCTCGGCTTCCTTTTGCGCCACCAGCAAGATTTGCTTGTTGTCGCGCATGGCGCTGTCCAGGGCCAGGATCGATTTTTCCCTGCCCACGAACAGGGGGATGACCATGTGCGGATAAACCACCACGTCGCGCAGAGGCAGAACCGGGACGGTTTTCAAAGTGGCATGCGTTGAACTATCCATAGGGGGGACCATTGGTTGTAGGAGGGGGTGGATTGAAGATATAGGCGGGGGGGGAATGAATACAAGGGGCGCTGAAATAAAACCGCAAAAAAAATCGCCCGCAAGCGGGCGATTGTTTATTTACAGTTAATTGTCGTGTGGATTTTAGGGTTATTCACCCGAGGCGAGGTGTTTTTCGCCGCTCTTATAGATCAAATAGGGTTCGGTTTCGCCTTTGATGACCTTTTCATCGATCACCACCTTGGAGACATGCTCGGAAGAGGGTAATTCGTACATGGTATCCAGCAGCACGTGTTCAAGGATGGTACGGAGGCCGCGAGCGCCGGTCTTGCGGTCCATGGCCCGCTTGGCGACCACTTTCAGGGCGTCCTCGCGGATTTCCAGGTCGCAACTTTCCATCTCGAACAGCTTCTTGTACTGCTTGACCAAGGCGTTCTTGGGCTCGGTCAGGATACGGACCAAGGCCGCTTCGTCGAGTTCTTCCAGGGTCGCGACCACCGGCAAGCGGCCCACGAATTCCGGGATCAACCCGTAGCGGATCAAGTCCTCGGCTTCCACCTCGCCCAGGATTTCGCCAACGTTGCGTTTCTCGTCCTTGCTCTTCACATCGGCGGAGAAGCCGATGCCACCCTTCTCGGAACGGGCGCGGATGACCTTTTCCAGCCCGGCGAACGCGCCGCCGCAGATGAACAGGATATTGGCGGTGTTGACCTGCAAGAACTCCTGTTGCGGGTGCTTGCGGCCCCCTTGCGGCGGCACCGACGCTACCGTGCCTTCGATCAGCTTGAGCAGGGCTTGCTGCACGCCTTCGCCCGACACGTCGCGGGTGATCGAGGGGTTGTCGGACTTGCGGGAAATCTTGTCGATCTCGTCGATGTAGACGATGCCGGATTCGGCTTTTTCCACATCGTAATCGCACTTTTGGAGAATCTTCTGGATGATGTTCTCCACGTCCTCGCCGACATAGCCCGCTTCGGTCAAGGTGGTGGCGTCGGCGATGGTGAAGGGCACGTCCAGCAAGCGGGCCAGGGTTTCGGCCAGCAAGGTCTTGCCAGAGCCGGTCGGGCCGATCAGGAGGATATTGCTCTTGGCCAATTCCACGTCGCTCTTCTTGGCGTGGCTTTGGGCGCGGAGCCGCTTGTAATGGTTGTAGACGGCCACCGACAGGATACGCTTGGCCTTTTCCTGGCCGATCACGTATTCGTCGAGGACCGCCTTGATTTCCTTGGGCTTGGGCAACTTATCCATGCCGGAGGAGGCGCTCTCCTGGAGTTCCTCGCGGATGATGTCGTTGCACAATTCCACACATTCGTCGCAGACGAAAACGGCGGGCCCGGCGATGAGCTTGCGCACCTCATGCTGGCTTTTACCGCAAAACGAGCAATAAAGGAGCTTGCCGCCCCCGTCTTTGCCGTGTCTGTCGTCACTCATCGCACACCCCTTCTTGCGTCGTCGTAAGCGTTGCGGCGGTCGATCCAAGCCCCGTCCTGGGGCATCGACCGCGTGTTTCCTGAGTTATGGGAATTCCGGCTCATCCCGCCGCGGAAACTTCCCGGCTCTCCAAAACCTTATCGATTAGACCATAGCGTACCGCGTCGGCTCCGCTCATGAAATTGTCACGGTCGGTATCGGCTTGGATGCGCTCCATGGGCTGGCCGGTATGCTTGGCCAGGATGGTGTTGAGGCGTTCGCGCACGGCCAGGATTTCGCGGGCATGGATATCGATATCGCTGGCCTGGCCTTGGAAACCGCCCAAGGGCTGGTGGATCATCACCCGCGAGTGCGGCAGGGCGTAGCGCTTGCCGGGGGCGCCGCCCGCGAGGAGCAAGGCGCCCATGCTGGCGGCCTGGCCCACGCACAGGGTGCTGACATCGGGTTTGATGAATTGCATGGTGTCGTAGATGGCGAGGCCGGAAGTCACCACGCCGCCCGGCGAGTTGATGTACAAATGGATGTCCTTGTCCGGGTTTTCCGATTCCAGGAACAGGAGTTGGGCGATGATGAGGTTCGCCATGTAGTCCTCGACCTGGCCGACCAGGAAGATGACACGCTCCTTGAGCAAACGGGAATAGATATCGAAGGCCCGTTCGCCGCGGGCGGATTGTTCGATGACGATGGGCACCAGGCCGGAAGCCCTGGGGCTGAGGTCTTGGGGGAGGTTTGGGTTAAACATGGGTTGCCTTCTGGGAATGGGGGTGTGGGCCGGCTAGGCTTGGGCCTTGGGAGCCGCCGCTTGCATGAGCGCCTGGAAGTCGATCTTCTCTTCGGTGGTCTGGCCTTGTTCCAGGATCAAATCCACGACCTGGTCTTCGCGGGTCACGTTCTCGATTTCGCGCAGCCGGGTCTTGTCGGAATAGTACCAGCGAACCACCTCGCTGGGTTGTTCGTAGCTCTGGGCCAGTTCTTCGACGGCGGCGCGAACGCGGTTGACATCCAGCTTGACGTTATAAGTCTCGATTAGCTTGTTCAGCACCAGGGCCAGGGTCACGCGCCGCCGCGCCACCGGTTCCAGTTGCTCCTTGAGCTTGGCCTCGTCGATGGCTTGCTTGCGTTCCTGGGCGGTTTCCAGATAGGGCCGGGCCAGGTCGTTGACCTCGTCCTTGACCAGCACGCCGGGCAGTTGGATGGGGTTGGCGGCGTAGAGCGCGTCCATGACCGAGGTTTTGGTCTTGGTGTGCAGGGCGCGGCGCATCTCGCGTTCCATGTTGCTGCGGATTTCGGCGCGGAAGGCGTCAAACTCGCCGCCTTCGATCCCGAACAGGCTCATGAAGTCGGCGTCCAATTCCGGCAGGCGGGTCTCTTCGACCTTGGCGACTTCGACCACGAAATGCACGGTTTTACCGGCCAGGTTGGCGGCGGGATAATCTTCCGGGAAGGCTTGGTCGAATTCGAGCTTCGCGCCCGGTGTGGCTCCTTTCAGATTGTCCTCGAAACCCGGCACCATCTGGCCCTCGCCCAGCACCACCGGGAAATCCTCGACCTTGCCGTTGGTGAAGGAGGCTTCGCCGTCGAAGCCCTCGAACGCGATAATCATGCGGTCGCCTTCGACCGAGGAACGTTCCACGGCTTCCCAGGTTTTACGCTGCTCGCGGAGGCGCTGGATCATGGCGTCCACATCTTCGTCGCCGACTTCCGACAGGTAGCGGCGGACTTCCAGGGTTTCCAGCGGCATCGGCACGAATTCCGGCATCACCTCGAAATTGGCCTCGTATTCCAGGCCCTGGCCCTCGTCGGCCTTGTGGGCGGTGATGGTCGGCATCCCGGCGGGGTTCAGCTTCTCGTCGCGCACGGCTTCGTGGAAGGTGTTCTGGATGATTTCGGTCAACACTTCTTCGCGGACCTGCTGGCCGTAGCGCTGTTTGATGACGCTGTGCGGCGCCTTGCCGGGGCGGAAACCGTCGAGCTTGACCTTCTGGGTGAGGGCGTTCAGGCGGGTGGAGACTTCCTTCTGGATTTTTTCTTCGGGAACCTGGACGGTCAGCTTACGGCTCAATTCGGATGTCGTTTCGACAGAAACTTGCATGGGTTACCTCGAGGTAATGGATAGCGATAATCGGGGCTGGTTGGTCGGGTGGTCGTCCGGGGTTGGCGGGGACGGACGGGCGCTCGTGCGGTGGTCGGCGTTCGGGGGCGGGCGCCCAACGCGAAGCATGAGGTCTGAGGGTAGGTGGTGCGAATGGAGAGACTCGAACTCTCAAGGGTTGCCCCACTGGAACCTAAATCCAGCGCGTCTACCAATTTCGCCACATTCGCAAACAATCTTCGGATTATACCCCGTTCGCCCTGGAATGCTGGATGCCACGCCACCGCCTCGAAGGTCGGTGGCCGGAATCCATGCGTGCGAACCATCCGCGTATTATAAATCCCTGTAATATTTTTTCATCTGTCATGTGGCCAATAACGCGGTTGCCAGGGGCCGGGCTTCCGAAAATCCACCGACGGCTGGATAATGGTCCGCTCCACCCTGGCCGTCCGCCATGACCACTTCCGATCCTCCGCTTTTGGCCCGTTTGCTCGCCGACCTGCCGGAAAGCCTGGATGCCGAGCGTTTCGAGACGGTGTTGGAAACGCCCGCGTTCCGCTTGGAGCGCATCCTGTCCTTGGGTCACGCCACGCCACCGGGCGAGTGGTACGACCAAAGCTGGGACGAATGGGTGATGCTGGTGCGGGGCGGCGCGGCGCTGGTGATCGAAGGCCGGGCCGAAGTCCTGGTTTTGAATCCGGGCGATGCGGTGTTATTACCTGCCCATTGCCGCCACCGGGTGGAATGGACCCGGCCCGGCGAGCCGACGGTGTGGTTGGCCCTGCATTTTCCCCATCCCGAACCCACGGGGGCGACGATATGAGCGGTATCATGATCGAACGGTTGGGCCTACACGGCTGGCCGGTGTGGAGCCAGGAACCTTCGGGATTCCCCTGGACCTACGACGAGACCGAATCCAAATCCAATATGGGGTCGGAAGCCCCGGCGCGGGCTAAGCGCCATTTATTGATCAAGAGGCGAATATGAGCAAGAAACCCCGGCCACCGGCCATCCCGGTGAACAATCCCGTCGCCAAGCACGCGGGCAAATTCAACCGCGCCGCCACCTTCCGCGACGCCCGCAGCTACCGGCGCAAGCCGAAACACCCGGGCCGAGAGCCCTTCCCGATCCGCGCCGCCTGATCGGAAAGGGCTTTCGACCTTCCCACCTCATGCCCCCCGCCTCCCCATCATCTCCACCACTTCCAGCAGCGAAGCGCAGGCATGGCGGGCCAAGCCCAGCGCTTGCGCCCGGAGATTGTCGTGGCGCTGCACCAAAACCGTAATCATCCCGGCGGCATTGGCGGCGGCGAGTCCGGTTGGCGAATCCTCCAAGGCGAGGCAAGCCGCCGGGTCCATGCCCAGCCGCCGCGCCGCCTCCAGATAAACATCCGGCGCGGGCTTGCCCAGAGGCACTTGGTCGCGGGTCACGACCACCGTGAAGGCATCCGCCAAGCCGGAGCGTTCCAGGCAGCGCCGGGCGTAGGGTGCATCGCTATTGGTGGCGAGCGCGAACGGAACCCCACGGGCGCGGAGTAGTTCCAGCAGGGTTTCCACGCCCGGCATCCGCGCCATGCCCTGGGTGTGGAGATGGGCGAACCAATGCCGCTCCGCCGCTTGATAGAAACGCTCCCGTTCGAAGCCGGGGCCGAATTCCCGCCACATCGCCGCTTCCACAGCGGAGGCGTGCTGGCCGAACAGGCTGTGGCAAAAGTCTTCCGCCAGCGCATAGCCCAGTTCGGCCGCGGCCAGCCGCCAAGCCGCGCAATAGGTGGATTCGGAATCGAGGACCAAGCCATCCATGTCGAGGATGGCGGCTTGGAACGGCGGCAGGGCGCTCATTGCTGTTGCTTCATGAGGACGCGGTCGCGGAACAGCCCGCAGGCCAGGACGCCTAGCGCCGCGCCGATGATTTCCAGCAAGAAGCCGCCGATCATGCTGCCATGGGTGAAGTTGATGCCCATCAGCGGTTTGAGGAACACGAAGGTCCATGCCGCCTTGGTGCCGTAATAGATGATCAAAGCCCCGACGATCCAGGGCAGGGGATTCAATTTCAGCTTATCCGCCGTCAGGTAGAACCAGACGCACACGAGGAACGCGATGACGCCGCCGAGCATGGGGGCAACTCCTTGGAAAGTGGGGGGAAACGCGGCGCACTGTAGCAAAGCGGGCCGGGCTTGCCTATGCGTCCGGTGCCCGCACGACCTTGATATATTCGCCCGGCGCTTCCCGGCTGGTGCCCACCACCAGATGGCGCGAACCCTGGGCCGTTTCCTCCAGCACGCCCGCGATTTCCACGGTTTCCCCGGCTTCGGCCTGACCGGCGTAGGTTTGCGTATGGGCATGGACTTCGGCGATATCGGGATGGTCCAGCCGGTAGACCGCCGGGCAGTCATAGGCGAAACCGGCGTCGAGGACGCGGGCGCGGAGGCGGGTCCGGCCCAGTTTACGCACCGGGCCGGAGTCGGGCACCGGCGCGTCTTCGCCGATCAAGCTGATATCGAACTTGGTGCCCGCGGCCATGCCTTTATTGAACTTGCGCCGCTCGTGCCACAGGTAGTCCTCGAACCCGAGGGCGCAGCCGCGCCGGGCGTAGGCGTCGCGCCAATCCTCCGGGGTCAAATCGTCCAACGCGCCTTCGGCCAGCGCCCGCCGGACCAGCGCCCTGGCCTGGAAAAACGCCGCCCGCCCATAGATCACCACATCCAAATCGGAAGCCGGATTTTGCGCTCCGATCAAGAGCGAGCCGGTGAGCCCCACTTGGTCCAGGTCCAGTCCCATCCCGGCCAATAGTCGCAGCAGGTGCGCGGCCTTGGCCTCGATGGCGTCGAGGTGCGCCGCGCCGAGCAATTCCCGCACCCGCGTCCGTGGCCGATGATGGCGGGCGATCCGCCCCAAGGGCACGCCGTGCAAAAGCGTGTCCAGCCGCCGCGAGGTGTAGAGGTAGTCCGGGGCGTGGGCGGCGAGATAGTCCTGGGCGGCGGCGGTGCGTAGTTTCTGGCGGCGGCCCTCGACCGGCGCATAGCGCAGCCAGCACAGCAGGCGGCCCGCCTCTATATGTCCGTCCACGACGGCGAAGATGAGCCCTTCCGGGGTTTGGATGAAATCGCGGGGTTGGTAAATCATGGTCGGGAGCGTTGCCGATGGCTGGAGGCGGCACAGGATGCCGGAACCGGGCGTTCCCGGCCAGTCGAAGCCGCGTAAAACTGGGGTCCAAAGCTGGCTTTGGACTCCAATCGCGTCGGATCGATGACGTGGAGCGGCGGGCGGGTAGGCGGGTCCGGGCGATCCTGGCCATAATACCGGCGTGGTGTCCGGGCTAACGGTTGTTAGGGAATATGTTGAAAAGACTGCTGTGGTTTTTCGCCTGGGTGGGCGCGGTGCTGGCCGAACCTGTCGGTCTTGAACCGCAAAGGGCGCTATTCCTCCAGGCCGAGCAAGCCCTGGAACAAGGCCGCATCGACGAAGCCCGCCATCTGCGCGATTCGCTCGAAGGCTATCCGCTCCAGGTTTATCTCGGCTTCCGCCTGCTCGACCACCGGCCCGGCGCGGAAGCCGAAATCCCGGCCTTCCTGGCCCACCATGGTCAAACCCGCTATGCCGCGCCCTTGCGGCGGCAATGGCTGGAATTCCTGGCCCGCAAAGAAGCCTGGGACGATTACGTCCGGGCCTATCAAGCTTCCGACGATCCCCAAGCCCAGTGCGATTATTATTGGGCGCTCCACCGCCTGGGCCGCGCCGCCGAAGCTTATGCCGGTGCGGCCAAACTATGGGATTCCGCCGAGTCCCGCCCGACCAACTGCGACCGCTTGTTCGCCGTCTGGCAAGCCAGCCCCGCCTTTACCCCGGAGCAGGTCTGGAAACGCTTGGGGCTGGCCCTCGACAAGCACCGCCTCCCGCTGGCCCACGCCCTGCGCGATTTGCTGCCCGCCCAGGAGGACCGCGCCACCGCCGATTTCTGGCTCGCGGTCCACGACAATCCCCGGTTGGTCGAGCAATGCGCCGGGTGGAAGCCCGCCGATCCCCGCCAGGGCCGGATTTTCGCCCATGGCATCGACCGGCTGGCGGGGGACGAGCCTTTGCGGGCGCTGGGTGTGTGGAACCTGCGCCGCGGCGAATTCCGTATCGAACCGGGGGAACAGGCCCGGATCGACCGCCGTCTCGCCATCGCGCTCGCCACCCAGCGCTATCCGCAGGCGGCAACCTATCTCGGCACCTTGCCGGACGGCGTGGCCGATGCCCAGACCCGCGCTTGGCGCATCCGCGCCGCCTTGCTGCGGCAGGATTGGCCCGGCGTGCTGCTCGGCCTGGAACAACTCGACGCCTCCGAGCGCAGCCAGAACCTTTGGCGCTATTGGCGGGCGCGGGCCTTGGAAGCCTTGGGCGATAACACCGCCGCCTTGGAGGTGTACAAGGCTTTGGCGGGCGAGCGGGATTTCCACGGTTTCGCGGCGGCGGACCGGGTGGGGGCGAAATATCCCTTGTCGTTCGAGCCGACGCCGGTCGCCGAGGCCGAGGTGCAACGGCTGGCCGCGACCCCGGCTTTCCGCGCCATCCAGGAATTCCGCGCCCTGAACCGGCCCGGCGAAGCGCAAAAGGAATGGTTGTACGCGCTTGATGCGCTGTCCAAACAGGACCGGCTCATCGCCGCCAAGCTGGCCCAGCAATGGGGCTGGGACCGGCTGGCGATCACCGCGCTGGCCAAGTCCGAAAACCAGGGCGATTTGTCCTTGCGCTTCCCCTTGGCCTATGGCGAGGCCATCGCCCAGGAAGCCCGCGAGCGCAATCTGGAGCCGGCGCTGGTTTACGGGCTGGTGCGGCGGGAGAGCGCGTTCGATCCCGGGGCCAAATCTAGCGCCGGGGCTTTGGGGCTGATGCAAATCATGCCCGGCACCGGCCAGGACGTGGCCCGCAGTTTGAACGAGGCGTGGACTTCGGAGCGGATATTGTTGGAACCGCGGGTGAACCTGCGCTATGGCTCGGCTTATTTCCGGGGTTTGTTGGACCGTTTCGGCAACCGTTTCGCCCTGGCCACCGCCGCTTATAACGCCGGGCCGAACCGGGTCGAGCGCTGGTTGCCCGCCTCCGGCCCGTTGCCCGCCGATATCTGGATCGAAACCATCCCCTACAGCGAAACCCGCCAGTATGTGAGCGCGGTCCTGGCCTATGTGGCGATCTACCGGGAGCGGTTGGGCGGGAATGCGGGCCGGATCAGCGGCTTGCTGACCGAGATCCTGCCGGGGAAGCAGGGGGTGGCGAAGCCGGACCGGCCTTTGGGGGTGGCGGTTTGTCCTTGAATAATGCGGCGCACATTATAGGCGGCGGACGGGGCGGGTCTTGACGCCCGCCCCGCGTGGCTGGGATTAAACCAACTCCCGCGCCCGCTCGAACGCCTCCCGGAAATCCAGGAATACCGGCTTTGCCGCCGTGAGCAGGTAGGCCAGCAAGGCGTGTTGCAATTTGTATTTCACATCGCCCACCGCCAGCGAGCCGATACCCACCGCGCCCGGCGAATTCACCGCGTGGACCAGGGGTTCGCCATTGTGCATCCGTTTCACGCCCTCGATGCCCAGGGGCGGCACCGCGTTGATATCGCCCGCCACCTTCAATTGCTTGGCATCGCCCAGGATATCGGCGTTCAACACCTGCACCCCGGCCTTGGCGGTGCAGAATACGATATCGGCATGGGCGATCAAGCGGGCCTTGTCGGCGTCGGAACTGGCGTAGGTGCCTTTCAACTTGGCCCCGCAACGGGCGTTGTATTCGTCGGCCTTTTCCAGGGCGGTGTTGATGTTGAAGGGATCGACGATCTTCACATCCACCCCGGCCAGCGAGGCGATCACGGCGGTGGCGATGCCCACCGGGCCGGTGCCGCCATAGACCACGCCGCACAGCCCCTCCAAGCCGACCCCGTGCTTGATCCGCAACTGCTTCTCGACGCAGGCGACCAGGGCGGCGGCGGTGGTGCAAGCCCCGCTGGGATCGGCCAGCACCGAGACCTCGAACGGCGGCACCATGGCGTTTTTGGCGATGTCCAGCATGTTGAGCGCCAAGCCCAGGTCGCGCCCACCGATAAACAGGCCGGTGCGTTTCACGCCCGCAGGGCCACGGGAAAAGATGGCGTCCTGCACCAGGCCGTTGACTTGTTCCAGGGCCACGTTGTTATAGGTGAAGATCGATTCGAAGCCCGAGTCCACCGCCATGTTGATATCGAAGGGACTGACATGGGGCATGGGGTCGAACATGTGGAGTACGGTGCGTTTTTCCATGGGGAAACCTCTTGCGATAGGGAATCGGGGCGTCCCACGCGGGGGCGCGGGGCTGCTGCGTGGCGACCTTGCGTCGCGGGGCCGTGGGGCGTTCCCGCATGGGCGCGGGAACGGGGCGGGGGGATGGGCGATGTCGCGGGGTCCGGGCTCAAAGCCGGGCGGCGATTGTGCGGGCCAGGGCGAAGGCGTCGTCGAAAGCCAGGTAGACCGGCTGGTCGGTTTCGCGCATCCGGGCCAAAAGGCCGCTTTGGGTCTTGTATTTGACATTGCCGATGGCGAGCGCCCCGACCCCGACCGCGCCGCTGTTCGAGCCTTCGATGGGTGTGCCCTGGTGGAAGGCGTCCAGCCCGGCGATACCGGAGGGCGGTACGGCGTTCACGTCGGCGGCGACCTTCAGCACGGGGGCGGCGGCGACCAGTTCGGCGCTCAAGACCTGGATACCGGCGGCGGCGGTGGCGAACACCACATCGGCGGTTTTGATGAGTTCGCCCTTGTTGGCGTCGGCGTCGCCCTCGATCTGGGTCGCGCCGCCGCCGAATTCGGCGTTGACCAGGGCGGCGACGGACTGGGCTTTTTCCAACTGGCGGCCGATGATCTTGACCTTGGCCCCGGCCTTGGCCGAGAGCGCGGCGGCGATCTGGCCGACCGGGCCGGTGCCGCCCAGGCACAATACATGCTTGCCTTCGAGTCCGGTGTCGAACTTCGTCTGCAACTGCCGCTCGACGCAGGCGACCATCGCCGCCGCCGTGGTGTAGGCGCCGCTGGGATCGGCGAAGGCCGAGACCTCGAACGGTGGCACCATGGATTTCTGGGCGGTCCTGAGCATGTCCACCGCCAGCTTGGCATCGCGCCCGCCGAAGAACAGGCCGGTACGCTTCACGCCCTTGGGGCCACGGGAAAAGATCGAGTCCTGCACCAAGGCTTGCACCTCGCCCAGTTCCACATGGAGGTAGGGGATGGCCGCGGTCCAGCCGGCGTCCAGGGCCATGTTGACATCGAACGGGCTGAGGTTCTTTTCGGGGGTGAACATGTGCAGGATATAAGGCTTTTCCATGGACGGCTCCATTTTGGTTATGGTGTATGGGGCGGAAGGCGATGGGGGGTCCGGTCGCGCGGACGCGCGAAGGATAGCATAGAACGCCTGGTTGCCGACCCGCCGGAATCCCGGTCCCATCAAGCCGCCCGCACCGGGTTTGGGTGCGGCGCGGCCCGTTCAATCCGTCGATAGGAAAACGCCATGTCCTTTAAAAAAGCCTTGTCCGCCGGGGCTGTCCTGGCGCTCCTACTGGGTGCCGATGCTTGCCAAGCTTTCTCGTTCGCCCTGATCGGCGACCAGGAATACGATGATTCCCAAGCCGCCCGCTTCCCGAACCTGCGCGAGGATATCAACGCCGATCCCTCGATAGCCTTCGTGATCCACGATGGCGATATCAAAAGCGGTTCCAGCCCCTGCTCCGACGCCCTGTTCCGAGCCCGCCGCGCCGAATTCGACGCCTTCGCCAAGCCGTTCATCTATGTGTTCGGCGACAACGAATGGACCGATTGCCACCGGGCGGGCGCGGGCCGCTACAACCCGCTGGAACGCCTGGCCAAGCTGCGCGCGATCTTCCATCCCTACGGCTCCCCCAGCTTAGGGGTCGAGTCCCTGTCCTTGGAGCGCCAGGGCCGGGATTATCCCGAAAACCTGCGCTGGACCCAGGGCGGCGCGATGTTCGTGACCCTCAACATCCCCGGTAGCAACGATGGTTTGGCGTCCACCGGCAATGCGGCCTGGGATGCCGCCAACCGCGCCGAGGAAGCTATCCGCAAACGGCGGAACCTCGCTTGGTTGCGGGAGTCGTTCGCGCTGGCGCAACGCGGGGGATTGGCCGGCCTGATGCTGGTCATCCAGGCCAATCCTTGGGATGCGATTCCCACGTCGGGCCTCACCGCCTACCAGGATTTCCTAGCCGCCCTGGCAGCCGAAACCCGCGCCTTCGGCAAGCCGGTGGTGCTGGTCCATGGCGACAGCCATTATTTCCGCATCGACAAGCCGCTGCCCACGGTGCCCTTCGACCCCAAGCTGCCAACCCAGCCCATGCCGTGGGAAAACCCCGCGCCGCGGCTGGAGAATTTCACCCGGGTGGAAACCTTCGGCACCGTCAACGCGCATTGGCTGAAGGTCACGGTGGAGCGGGACGATCCCGGCGTGTTCACCTTCCAGCAGCGCATCGTCCAGAAGAACGTGGTGCCCGCCCCTTAAAGCGGCTATTCCGCCGCCGACTCTCCGTCCTCGCCCCGCATACACCGTAGCACGCGGGCATTGACCACCTTGTCGCCGCCCATGCATTCGCTCACCGATTTCTTCAGCGCGGCGGGCGGCGCGGGCCGGGGGGCCGCCGCCTCGTCCGGGCCGGTGCCGGGCGCGACATCCTGTTGCAGGATCAACTGGCCGTTTTCTTGCTGCATCCGCAGTTCGCGCAGGGCGCTCATGCCCAGCAACACCACGTCGCCGGGCATCGGGGCAGTAATCAGTACCGCCTCGATATTCTTCAAGCGGATCGGGCCGAGTTTCAGGGCATCGACCTTGGCCGCGTACATCCCGGCCACGCCATTGGCGGTCATGGTCTGCACATACTGGCCCCGCGTCAGATTCAGGTTCCAACGCAGCTTGTCCGGGATCGAGACGAAACTGGCCCCGGTGTCCACCACGAAGGTGACAGGCTTCCCGTTGATCTCGCCCGGCGCGTAGAAATTGCCGTTCTTGGCCGGGGTGATCACCACTTCCGCGACTTGTATCGGGGCCGGGGATTCGGGCGCGGCGGGGGTTGATACTGGCGTTTCGGGCGGGGCCGCAGGTTCCGGGGCGGTGGCCGCGGTCGCTTCGGGTTCCGGTGTCGGCGCGGTTTCCGGCGGCGGTTCCAGTGCGGTGGGGGCCGCGGCTTCGACCTTGGCGGCGGGCGGGGACGGGCTGGCGGGCTGGCGGGTGTGCAATTGCTTGAGCAAGGTGGCAACCAGTCCCAGGATCAATAGCCAGGTGCCCGCCGCCACGAGCCGGGTGACGATGGCAAGCCGGTTGCGTTTGGGCGGGTATCCGGGTTTGTGGTAATGCACCACCCGCGAGGCGGCGGACGGGGAATCATCGGCGGTCGGCGGCGGGGCGGCGGGGCGGCGCCGGTTCGGGGGGGCTGGTTCATGGTGTGGCTCGGGCGCGATGGGTGTGCCGTAAAGTTTAAGTGAGTACACGGATTATTGTCCCGGAGCGCGTGAACCGTGCGGGCCATGGACGGTCATAGCAAGTGTTCTTCCTCTCTGTTGACCCACCTTCCGGTGGGTCTTTTTTTAGGGGCGGGCGGGTCGCCGGGGTTGGTTGCAATTGTCGGAGTATTTCACTATAAGGTGTCGCCCTGCCCGGATACGCAGCCTTTCGGGTTGACGCCAACAGCGCGTTTTCCACCATGCTTCCAGGGGCTTTTCCAAGCGAGTAGCGGGCGGTGCCCGCGGATCGACAATAAATCCTATGCCGAACAGCACATCAGCTGACTGATAAGAGGAGCAGCATCCCATGTTCAAAACCAAGCTCTTGATTGGCACGGTCCTCCTGGCGGCATCGCTGGGGACCATGGCCGCCGAATGGCAAGCCCTGCCCGGCAAAGCCCCCGAACCCGCCGACAATCCCACCACTCCCGCCAAGGTGGAACTGGGCAAGATGCTCTACCACGACACCCGCTTGTCCGCCAACGGCGTGTTGTCCTGCAACTCCTGCCACAATGTGATGAACGGCGGCGAGGATAACCGCAGCGGCTCCATCGGCGTCAAGGACCAGCGCGGCGGTCGCAGCGCCCCGACCGTGTGGAATTCCGCCTTCAACTCCGTGCAGTTCTGGGATGGTCGTGCCCCCAGCCTCGAAGCCCAGGCCAAAGGCCCGGTCACCAATCCCATCGAGATGGGCATGAAGAGCTGGGACGATGTGGTCGCCCGCTTGAAGGCCATGCCGGGCTACCAAGCCGCCTTCACCGCCGCCTTCGGTCCCGATTCCATCAGCGCCGACAACGCCGCCAAGGCCATCGCCGCCTATGAGCGCACCTTGATCACCCCGAACAGCCCGTATGACAAATACGTCGGCGGCGACAAGAGCGCCCTGACCGAACAACAGGCCCGCGGGATGCAGACCTTCGCCGACGTGGGTTGCGTGTCCTGCCATTCCGGCCCGGCCTTCAACGGCCCGACCCTGCCGGAAGGCACCGGCTTCTATCAGAAGTTCCCGGCCAACGACAATGGCGCTTTGGAAGCCATGTACAACTTCAGCGCCGACCTGGGTCGCCAGGCCGAGACCAAGAACGCCGCCGACGCGCACCTGTTCAAGGTGCCGACCCTGCGCAATATCGCCCTGACCGCGCCCTATTTCCACAACGGCAAGGTGCAGAACCTGGAGGACGCCGTGAAGATCATGGCCAAGTTGCAACTCAACAAGGACTTGACCGCCGAACAGAGCGCCGACATCGTGGCCTTCCTCAACGGCCTGACCGGCGAGTTCCCCAAGATCGAGATGCCGCGTTTGCCCGCTTACGCGAACAAGGCGTTCCCCGCCGAATAAGACCGCCCCGCTTTGGGGATGCGGAAAAGCCGACCTCCGGGTCGGCTTTTTTGTGGGTGGACGCGAACGATCCCGCCCGGCGATCCCGGTTCACTTGGCCTTCAAATCGCCATAGCGGCCCAACCACCGGGCAGCCCGTCCGCCGTCCAACCACCGCCGCGCGTCGGCATCGGACTTCAGTTGGGTGTCCAGGAATGCCGTGGTGATATCGCGCACCGCCGCCAGGTGTTGCGCTTGTGAACTGGGCCCATCCGGTCGGTGGAATCCGTCCGCCGCGCCGGGAGGACCACCGCCCGGCGGTCCGCCGCGTCCCCCGCCGCCGCCGCCGCCGCCGCCGCTACCACCGAACGCATCGGCCCGGAGCCGGTCGCCGCCATCCCCGGCTGGAAAAGGCCCGCCCCCACCGAAAAAGCCGTCCTGTCCGTCGTCCGGGCCGTCGCCGTCGGCACCTTCGTGCCGCTGTTCCGGCCCGGCCCCGCTTAGCCAACGGTGCGAGCCGTTGCGCAGCAGTAGGAGATATTTGCCTTGGGCGGGCGCGTATTTCCACAGGGCGGTACGGAGCGAGGGGCTGGTGATGCCATAGGGGTCTTCGTCGCCGCTGGCGGTAACGACCAGCAAGGGGGTTTGTATGTCGCTGTAATGGTGTGCCGGATTGCCCGCCGCCAAGTCCACCGAGGGGCTCAGGGTGATGGCGGCGCGGATAGCCAATCCTGGCAGGTCGGGCCGGGCCGCACCCAGTTTTCCACCTACCAGGGCCGTGACGGCCTGGGCACCCAGGTCGTAGCCGACCAGGGCCAACCGTTGCGTATCCGCGTGGGCGAACGGGGCGAGTCCGGCCGCAGCCCGCCGCCGGAATTCCCCCAAGGCCCAGACCAGATGGGGCAAGCGGTTTTCCAAGGCGGTCGCCGCGAAGTATTCCCGACCGATGGCGGGTAAATCGTGGTTCCGGCCTGGGCCGAGCGCCTTGAGCGCGTTGCCCACCGCCGCGGGTTGCGCCGTGAACACCACATAGCCCGCGTTGGCCCAAGCCTGCCGCCAGAGTCCGCCCGCCGTGGCGTCCTCGCCCAGGCCCGGAAAATAAACGACCAGGGGATAACTTCCCGGCTGATCCGGGGATAGCACCGAGATATCCAAGGCGGTCGGCCCATCCTTCCAGGTTTCACGCAGCGAGACCGTGGCGGGCGCGGTGGAATGGATATATCCACCCCGCGCCGAAAACTCCGCCATGGCCGCCTTGATCTCGCCCGGCGAAGGGGCATCCGGGCCGGTGAAGAACGAACAGCCACCGAGGGCGACCAATAGGCTGGCGAGTATCGCCTTGCCCTTGTGGTGGCGCATGGTCAAGTCACCTGCAACATCCGGTTCAAGGCCAGCCGCGCCGCATGGGCATCGCCATCGTTCACCTTGATCCGGTTCACCACGTTGCCCGCCGCCAGGTTTTCCAGCACCCACAACAGGTGCTGCGGGTCGGTGCGAAACATGGTCGAACACATGCACACGGTCGGCGACATGAAATGCACTGCCTTCCCGTGGGGCCGCACCTCGTCCGCCAGTCGGTTGACCATATTGAGTTCGGTGCCGACCAGCCAGCGGGTATTCGGTTCGGCTTCGCGGATGGTCTTGAGGATATATTCGGTGGAGCCGATATATTGGGCTTTCTCGCACACCTCGAACGAACATTCCGGGTGGGCGATGACTTGGGTATCCGGGTGGCGTTCCAGGAAGCGGTCGATCTGCTCGGGCCGGAACATCTGATGCACCGAACAAAAGCCCTTCCACAGGATGATGCGGGCGTTCTTGATTTGCTCGACGGTTAAGCCGCCACGGGGCTGGGTGAAATCCCAAGTGACCATCTGGTCCAGCGGGAGGCCCATGCGGTAGCCGGTGTTGCGCCCCAAGTGCTGGTCCGGGAAGAACAGCACCTTTTCGCGCTGATCGAAGCTCCATTCCAGGATTTTGCGGGCGTTGCTGGAGGTGCAGACGGTGCCGTTATGCCGCCCGCAGAAGGCTTTCAAATCCGCCGCCGAATTGATGTAGGTGACGGGCGTCACGCACTGGTCGGGATCGATGACTTCGGCCAGTTCGCGCCAGCAGCGCTCCACCGCCTTGAGGTTGGCCATATCGGCCATCGAGCAGCCCGCCGCCAAATCCGGCAGGATGGCGATTTGTTCCGGGCGCGACAGGATATCGGCCACTTCCGCCATGAAATGCACGCCGCAGAACACGATATATTCGGCCTCCGACTGGGCGGCTTCCCGCGACAGCTTGAGGGAATCGCCGGTGAGGTCGGCATGGCGGAACACCTCGTCGCGCTGATAATGATGGCCGAGGATCACGCAGCGTTGACCCAAGGCGTGCTTGGCGGCGAGGAGGCGCGCCTCGCATTCGGCGTCGTCGAGCAGGGCGAAATCGGTCAGGGCTAAAGCGGATGCGGACATGGCGGGAACCTAGAAATCAAAGGGATAGCGATCATAACATCGCGCCGGGGTCGGGAATAGGCGCGGGCCGGGGACGGCGGGCCGCCGCGGCCTTCACTCGAACAACTGCCGCAGGCGCTCGACCTCGGCGCGGAGTTCGGCCACCTCTTTTTCCAGCGCGGTGATGCGCTCGCGGTCGGAGCCTGGGTGATGGCCGCTGGCCTGGATTTCCGCCGGGCTGAAGAGATGGCTTGGGTCCGCGTCGCCCAAAAGATGCCGGTAGCGGATTTCGCGTTTGCCCGGTTCGCGGGCCAGGCTTTCCACCATCGGCGGGTCGCGCTGGGCCAGCCGGGCCAGCGCGGTTTCGACCTGGGCCAGATCGTTGATTTTGCACAGGCGTTCGGCATGGGTGCGGAGTTCCCCCGGTGTTTGCGGGCCGCGCAGCAGCAGTTCGCAGATCACGCCGACCTCGACCGGGTTGAGTTGCACATCGCCGAAGGCCGAATTGCAGAAGCGCTGGCGGTATTTGACCACCCGTCCGCCGGTCAGGGTGCTGACCAGATAGCGCTTGATGAGCCCATCGACCGTTTGTTTTACCGTGGTTTCGGCGAGGTCGAGGACGGGGTCGCGGTTGCTTTTCTGGTTGCAGGCGGCGGTCAGGGCGTTGAGCGACAGGGGGTATTGCTCGGGGGTGGTGATTTCCTTTTCGATCAGGGCACCGATGATGCGGGCTTCGTGGGGGGTGAGTTTTTGGTTCATGGTTCGATACCGCGCTGTGGAGTAGGGTTAAGTATCACACAGGCCGGGAGGGTCGATTCATCGACTTGCAACCGGACTTTCACGCGGAAACACACCTGGCCGCGGTTCACTACAACTTCCATATAACTAAGCGAGGATAACGATGAACCCACGCAACTTCCGCCTCGGCACCGCCTTGATCGCCTTGCCTTTGATGATGGGCTGCGCCAGCACCCAAGCCGTCGCCGCCGCCGGTCCCGCGATGGACCAGGGCGTCCAGTTCGGCGATTTGCAAGGCGGCAATGTCATCGTGTGGAGCCGCGCCGACCGCGAAGCCCGCATGATGGTCGAATATGCCTACAACAATAAATTCAAAGGTTCCAAGGTCGTGCGCGGCTCCTATGCCACGGCGGGCGAAGATTTCATCGTGCGCCAGGAACTGACTGGCCTGAAATTGGGCCAGGATGTCTACGTCAAGGTCTGGTTCGAGGACTTGACCAACGCCCGCAATCAGAGCGTGCCGGTGTTGGGCCAGTTCCACACCATCGCGCCCGGCGAGGCCATCCGCTTCGTCTGGGGCGGCGACACCAACGGCCAGGGTTGGGGCATCAACCTCGCCTTCGGCGGCATGAAGATTTACGAGGCCATGCGCCAGGTCAACCCGCAATTCTTCATCCACAGTGGCGACAACATCTATGCCGACGGCGTCATCCTGCCCAGCGCCACCGCCGAGAACGGCAAGACCTGGACCAACATCGTCACCCCGGAAGTCTCCAAGGTGGCCGAGACCCAGGCCGAATTCTGGGGCCGCTACAAATACAACCTCCTGGACGAGAACGTCCGCCGCTTCAACGCCGAGGTGCCGCAAATCTGGCAATGGGACGACCACGAGGTGGTGAACAACTGGTCAGATGCCAAAGACCTGAGCGCCGATCCGCGCTACACCGTCAAGGATATCCCGACCCTGGTGGCGCGGGCCGATATCGCTTTCCACGATTACGCGCCGCTGCGTCCCGAGGGCGCGAACGAGCCGGAGCGGGTCTACCGCAAGATTTCCTATGGTCCCTTGCTGGATGTGTTCGTCCTCGATATGCGGAGCTATCGCGGTCCCAACAGCGCCAACCTCCAGGCCGCGCCCGGCCCGGACACCGCCTTCATGGGCCGCAAGCAGGTGGCGTGGCTGGAAAACGGCCTGAAAAAATCCACCGCCACATGGAAGGTCGTCGCCGCCGACATGCCCATCGGCCTGAACGTCGGCGACGGCACCAATCCCGACGGCACCCCGCGTTGGGAAGCCATCGCCAACGGCAACAACGGCCCGGCCCTGGGGCGCGAACTGGAAATCGCCGGCTTGCTGAGCTTCATCAAGGCCCAGGGCATCAAGAACATCGTGTGGTTGACCGCCGATGTGCATTACGCCGCCGCCCACTACTACGATCCCTCGAAAGCGGCCAGCAATGACTTCCTGCCGTTCTGGGAATTCGTCGCGGGTCCCCTCAACGCGGGCAGCTTCGGCCCGAACACCAAGGACCAAACCTTCGGCATCCAGCCGGTGTTCGAGATCGCCCCGGCGGTCCAGAATTCCTCGCCCTACGCCGGCTACCAGTTCTTCGGCCAGGTCGATATCGACCCGGCCACCCAGGCGCTGACCGTGCAGTTCAAGGACATCAACGGCCAGCCGGTCTATGGCAAGCTGTTGAGCGCCGAGTAGGCCGGAGGCTTGGAGTCCAAAGCTTGCTTTGGACTCCAGCCGGGTGGGATGGATAAAAAGCGGCGCGGCGGGGGAAGCCACTTCCCCCGCCGCGCCGTTTTGGTTTTGGGTGGATTCAAAAATACAGCTTGCCCGCGATGGCCCCGATCCCGGCCACGACCGCCAGCAATAGCAGTTTGATCAGCGTCAATTCGCCCCGCAGCGCTTGCAACCGGGCGTCGATGCGGAATTCCAAATCCCGCACTTCTTGCCGGACCAATTCCAAATCGCGGCGGGTCGCGTGGTCGCGCCCGATTTCCAAGCTCCGCAGCGCATCGGTCAGCCCTTCGGCGTGGCGTTCGTCGAAGCCGGATTCCCTGAGTTTCCGGGCCAGTTTATGCGTGTCGAGCATCGCCACTTTTTTCACTCCCGTGTTTCCGGTCCATTCATGGGTTCACCCGATTAAAACCGCTCCAATTCGGGATGCGGCCAGCATCCGCCGTGGATATGTATGGCCCCGTATTCCGCGCAACGGTTGAGGCTGGGCACGCCCTTGCCGGGATTCAGCAAGCCTTGGGGGTCGAACACCTGTTTCACGGCGTGGAAGCGGGCCAGTTCCGGGCCGGAGAATTGGGCGCACATCGGGTCCAGTTTTTCCATCCCGACGCCATGCTCGCCGGTCACGGTGCCGCCGACTTCCACGCACAATTCCAGGATACGCGCCCCCAGGGCTTCGGCCCGCGCCAATTCGTCGGCGCTGTTGGCATGGTACAGGATAAGTGGATGCAGGTTGCCGTCGCCCGCATGGAAGACATTGGCGACGCCCAACCCGTATTCCCCGGAAAGCTCGCCGATCCGCCGCAGCACCCCGGCCAGATGGCGGCGCGGGATAGTGCCGTCCATGCAGTAATAATCGAAGCCCAGGCGACCCAGCGCCGGGAACGCCGCCTTGCGTCCGGCCCAGAAGCTTTTGCGCTCGGCTTCGCTCTGGGAGCGGCGGACTGCCACGGCGCCACCGGCCCGCAATACCGCCTCGGCTGTTTCAATATCGGCGGCGACTTGTTCCGGCAGCCCGTCAAGCTCGCATAGCACCAGGGCGGCGGCGTCCTCGGGATAGCCGGGATGGAGATAGGCTTCCACGGCGCGGAGGGTGGTGTTGTCCATCAGCTCCAAACCGGCGGGCAACAACCCCGCCGCGATTACTGCCGCCACCGCCGCGCCCGCCGTTTCGATGCTATCGAAGGCCGCCAGCACCGCCTGCGCCCTGGGCGGCAGGGGCAACAGCTTCACGGTGATTTCCACGATCACGCCCAGCAAGCCTTCCGAGCCGCAAACCAGGGCCAGCAGGTCGTAGCCCGGCGCGTCCAGCCCGCCGCCGCCCAGGGTGACGAGTTCGCCGTCCAGGGTGGCGAGCTGCACCGCCAGGAGGTTATGCACGGTCAACCCGTATTTCAGGCAATGCACGCCGCCGGCATTCTCAGCCACGTTGCCGCCAATTGTGCAGGCGATTTGCGAGGACGGGTCCGGCGCGTAATAAAGGCCATAGGGCGCGGCGGCTTCCGAGACCGCCAGATTGCGCACACCCGGTTGGACGCGGGCGCAGCGGTTGTCGGGGTCGATGGCGAGGATGCGGGTGAATTTGGCGAGGCTGAGCAATACCCCGTTTTCGACCGGCAGGGCACCGCCCGATAGCCCCGTACCCGCGCCCCGCGCCACCACCGGCACGCCGTGTTCCCGGCACAGGCGCAGCACGCTCAGCACTTGTTCCACAGTCTCGGGCAGGACCACCAACCAGGGCACGACCCGGTAGGCCGACAGCCCGTCGCATTCATAGGGCCGGAGGTCTTCCGGTTCGGAAAGCACGGCGTCTTCCGGGAAATGGGGCCGCAGCGAATCCAGGAAGCGGGCGCGGTCGGTGTGGTGGGCGATGCGTTCGGCGGGATGGGGCTGGTAGTTCATGGGCGGGTGGGTTCGTCAAATTAGGGGCGGGTGGCGGAATACGCTGTCGCTATTCCGCCCTACGGTCCCAGCGGGTGAAGGGCGAATCTTCCGGTTCGTTGCGCTCCGGCAGCAAGAACAGCCGGTACAACAACATCCCGGCGCTGAAACCGCCCAAATGTCCCCACCAGGCCACATCGGCGATGTGATCGCCCGTGGCGGCGGGCGTGGTGATTTTATAGAACTGGATGATGACCCATACCCCCAGGAAGGCGATGGCCGGCACCCGCACGAATAACGGCAGGAAGAACACCCAAATCACGATGCGGGCATAGGGGAACAGGAAGAAATAAGCCCCCATCACCCCGGCCAAAGCCCCGGAAGCCCCCAAGGTCGGCACCAGGGATTGCGGATTGAAATACACATGCAGCCCGCCCGCCACCAGCCCGCACAAGAGATAGAACGCCAAGAAACGCACCCCGCCCATGCGGTCCTCGACGTTATCGCCGAAAATCCACAGCATCCACATATTCGTCACGATATGCAGCCAACTGCCGTGCATGAAGATGGAGGTCACGAACGGCGTGTAATCCCCCGCCGGAAAACCGGCCTTGCCCGCCCATTCCGGGAAGGTATAGCGGGCCGGCACCAAGCCATGCAGATAGTTGAAATAGTTATGGGCTTCCAGCGGCAACCATTCGCTGTAGGCGAACACCAGGAAGTTCACCAGGATCAAGCCCCAAGTGATCCAGGGCGTATACCGCAGGGGAATCGTATCGCGGTAGGGAATCATGCGGGGCGGCTCCTGGGTGGCGGGATGGGTTCAGGTTGGGGGTGGGGCGGGCTGCTGGGCGCGGAAATCGACGAAGGCATCGATAGCGCCCACCAAGGCCAGCCCCGACAGCGCGAATTGCGGCCAATACACCAGCACGATGTAGACCGGCAAGGCCCAGCCCCGGTTCATGCCGCGCACTTCGATCACCCCATGGATCACGGCCAGCCCCACGAAGAAATACAGCATCATCGCCGCCATGAACAAATCGGCCAGCAAGACGGGGCTGAAATAGCCCGAGAGCCAGATCAGGGCGACGGTCACGAGCAAGGCCAGGCGCGGCAGGCGCAGCCGCCGGAATTCCGGGCCGAAGCCGCCGGGGTTATACATCAGGGATTGCAGCCAGCGGGCGAACAAGAGGCCGAGCATCAGACTGAGCCCGTACAGCACGGCCAGCAGGCCGTTCATGATGCGCAGGGTGTCGTTCTCTTCGAAACCCTTGACGGTCGCGCCCGGCACCGCCGCCACGGCGCGGTGCAGCCAAGCCTTCCAGAACGCGACCACATCCCCGGTCGCGAGGTGCATCGCCAGGATGAACAAGCCCACCCAGAGGCCCACCACCAGGAGGGCAGCGCCTTGGGATTCGGTGCGGCGCAGGGTTCCGGCGGCGAGCAGCAGCGGCGGCCACAGCGCGAACACCAAGGGGAAATCCAAGCCGGGCCGCGAGCCGAGCCAAAACCAGCCGCCCGCGACCACCAGCCCCGCGCCCAGCATGACCAGGACACCGGGCAGCCCGCCCTGGCGCAGGGCGTACAAACCCACCGCCGCCGCCGAGATCAGGGCGAAGGGCGGGATTTTCAAGGCCAGGATGCCGAACAGGCCCGCGATCAACACGGCGGCCAGCGGATGGCGCAGGATGAAATTGGCGAAAGAGCGCATGGACAAGTTTCCGGGAGGAGGTTGGAGGGGAAATCTAGCGTATTGAGGTGGGGGGTGGATAGGGGGCGTTGTAATTCCGGGACCGCATCCGCAGGAGATCGATCATGCCGACCTTGAGTCTTGGAATCCCTGCGGAGACCGCCGATATCTTGACCCAAACGTACCCCGAACAGCAGTGCTTGCTCGGATCGACTCTGTCTGGTAGTGCCGGAGCGCCACGCCTAACCCTTTGGATTGCAACACCGCCCGGCCAGTACCCGCCGCTTCAAGGTAAAATCCCCGCCCCGATTCCCAACCTCCCGGCGAACCCACCATGAAATGGCTGTTCTCTTTCGTTTTCGGCAAGCAAGCCGCCCGCGACGACGACCTCAGCGACCGCTACCAGGAAGTCCGCAAAGCCGCGGTTCAACTCAACTTGGCCCTCGCCAAGGAAGTGCCCAAGGCGGCGGTCCCGGAATGCGGTAAGAAACTGGGCCTGGTCAAGGCCGGCACCTTGATCCTCAACAACGACGATGAAATCGCCATCGTCTACGACTACTGCTTCCACCATTACCGCCGCGCCGACAAGAGCGTCCTCGACCGCCACCGCGAACAACATCCGCCCGCGCCCGGTTCCACCGAGGCCGCGCTGTTGGAAGCCATGGGCCGATCCCGCTATTCCTTGTTCCGGGTGGAAGCCATCCAGCATCGCCGCCGGGGCGCTTCGCTTTGCGACCTCTTGGGCGGCGAGCGCTTCGATTTGATCGATATCGCCTTGAGCGAAACCGCCGAACCGGGCTTGATCGTGGCCGGGCGTTTGTTGCCCTTGCCCGGATTCGCCATGTCCTCCGGCACCTTGATCCCGGTCGCCGAACCCGTGTACGAAGACAAGATGCGCCCGGTGATCCGCAAATATTATCCCGACCCCACCGCCGCCCGCCCGGCGTTCTCGGACGCGCAGGCGGCTTCCTTCGAGGCCCAGATCATCCGCATCGCGCTGCGGGAAGGTGGCGAGGACAACGTGTTCTACACCGATGCCGAACACTGACCGGCTGCTCATCGTCGAAAGCCCCACCAAGACCCGCAAAATCCGCAGCCTCTTGGGGCCGGGCTGGACCGTCGAAGCCAGTTGCGGCCATATCCGCGACCTGCCCGAACGCGAGATGGGCCTGGAACCGCCCGATTTCAAACCGCGCTACGTGGTGCTGGACCGCGCCAAGCCCCAGGTGCAAAAGCTCAAGGCGCTGGCGAAAACCGCCCGCGAGGTTTATCTCGCCACCGACCCCGACCGCGAAGGCGAGGCCATCGCCTGGCATATCCAAATGGCGGTCGGCCTGAAAAACCCGGCGCGGGTCACTTTCCACGAAATCACCGAGAAGGCGGTGCGGGCGGCGGTGCAGGCACCGCGCAAGCTCGACCTCAACTTGGTCGCGGCCCAGGAAACCCGGCGCTCGCTGGATCGCTTGGTGGGGTATTTGGTGTCGCCGGAATTGTGCCGCCGCATGGCGTCGCGGCTGTCGGCGGGGCGGGTGCAATCCCCGGCCTTGCGCTTGGTGGTGGACCGCGAGCGCGAGATCGAGAACTTCAAGCCCATCACCCATTACGGCGTGACCCTATATTTCGACGGGCCGCACGGCGATTGGCGGGCGCATTGGCTGCCCAAGCCGCTGTTGCCGGAAGACCAGGACTATTGGACCGATCTGGCGTTCGCCCAGCGCGTCGCCGCAATCCGCGCGGTGAAGGTGGTCGGCTTCAAGGATGGCGAGCGCCGCGCCGAACCGCCAGCGCCCTTCACCACCTCCACCCTGCAACAAGCCGCCTCGGCCAAGCTCAACCTCAATCCCAAGAAAACCATGGACGTGGCGCAAGCCTTGTTCGAGCAGGGCTGGATCACCTATATGCGCACCGACAGCCCCAATCTTTCGGACGAGGCCATCCGCGATATCCGCGCCTACGCCCAGGGCCAAAACTTGCCGCTAGCCCCGTCCCCGCGCCGCTGGCAGGCTAAAGCCGCCGCCCAGGAAGCCCACGAAGCCATCCGCCCGACTCATATCGAACACCGCGCCGCCGGGGGCGATGCCAGCGAACGGGCTTTGTACCAACTGATTTGGGAACGGGCCGTGGCCTCGCAATTGGCGGCGGCGGTCTACGATGTGCGGCAGGTGGTGCTGGAATCGGTGGAGCCGCTCGACGGCAAGACCATCCGCTTCGGCGGCAAGGGCGAAAAGCTCAAGTCCGCCGGTTGGCTGGCTTTGGCCGGTGGCGATGCCGCTGACGAGTTGGAAGCCGAGAACCGCGACAACCCGATCCCAGTCCTCAAGCCCGGCGATACGCTCATCGCCAAGGATGGGAAACTGATCCAGAAACAGACCGAGCCGCCCAAGCGCTATACCCAGGCCGGTCTGGTCAAGGCGCTGGAACGGCTGGGGATCGGGCGGCCCTCGACCTATGCCGCCATCATGGAAGGCTTGGTGCGGCGCGGCTATGTGGTGTTGAAAGGGAAGATCATGCACCCGACCGATATCGGCAAGGCCGTGGTGGATCTGCTCAAGCTCTCGTTCCGCTTCCTGGAATACGATTTCACCGCCCGCATGGAGGACCAGTTGGACGAGATCGCCCGTGGCGAGCGCCAATACCGCAGCGTGGTCGCGGCCACCTACGACATCCTGCGCCAAGAGATCGGCGCGTTGCCGCCGTCGGAAGGCGCGGCGCGGCGTTCCGGTGTGCCGAAAGCGCAAGTGGACACTACGGCCCCGACCCGCGCCTGCCCCGAGTGCGGCCAGCCGATGCGGCGGATCAATGGGCGCAATGGCTGGTTCTGGGGCTGTTCGGGCTATGCGGCGGGGTGCCGGGCGACCTTGCCGGACGAGGCGGCGGCGCGGGGCGGTATGGATACACCCACCGCGCCCAAGCGGCGGCGGGTCGAATCTTCGCCGAAGCGGAAGAAATCCGGCCCGCGCCGATGAACCGGGGATTCAGTCGGGTTTTTTCAGAATACCCTTCGCCGCCAGAACCTCGCGGGTGATTTTTTGGCGCAAGGGCAAATCCTGTTCCCCATGGATGTTCATATTCAGGGCGAATAACCATACTTCGCTCAGAGTCTCGACATAGCCCACATACCAGCCCACTTGGGGTTGCATCCGCGCCGCCCAGCCGGTTTTGGCGTACAGTTTGAAATCTGGGGTGGCTTCCGCCAGCATGATTTGCCGCAAACCCTCATAAGCCGCCGCGCCGAAAGGTAGGCTGCGCCGGTAGAGTTTTTTCAGGAAGGCGATTTGCTCCAGCGGGCTGATTTGCAAGGAGCCGTCCAGCCAGAATGTGGTGGTCTCGAACGGCGTTTGCAAATGCCCATAATCCATCCGGCGCAGATAATCCCGATATTGCTCCGCGCCCACCCGCCGCGCCAGTTCTTGATAACACCAGACGCAAGACACCTTGAACGCGCTAGCCAAGGTTTGATCGTGGTTCCAATCCGGGAAATCGTAGGTTTGTTCATTCCATTTGAACGTGTCGTCCGGGCCGGTGCTGGCTTTTGTTTCCAGCGCGATCAGGGTGTTGGGGATTTTGAAGGTCGAGGCCGGGGAAAACCGGCGTTCCGCCCGGATATCGTTATGGAGATAGGTTTTCCCGCTGTGCAGGGCGGAGAGGACGAGGGTGCCTTCCGCGTGGTATTGGGCGAAAATCCCGGCGATTTGCCGGTCTTCGGCGCTCGCCGCTAGGGGAAATAGCAGGAATAGGCGGGATAGGATTTTTTTCATCTTTATAAACCGCGATTATGGCGCAGGGTTGACGAGAGCCAAAACCCGCACCGGAAACCCCGTGCCCCGCGCCACATTCGGCCAAACCACCAGCGCTACCGCTCCGGCTTCCGGCACCGCGTCCAGATGGGCCAATAACTCGACCTGATAATGGTTGGTGCCCAGGACATAACTTTCCAGCGAATAATCATCCTTGGACGTCGAAAGCCCCGGATCGGTATCCGTGGTTTCATGGCCGGAGGCGGTGATCTTACGGGTTTCGTAGAGGTATTTCAGGGGTTCCAGCGACCAGCCCGGATAATGTTTGACGCCCTGGGCGTCGGCGTTCAGCATCTTGGCCTGGTCCGGCCAGCGCTTGGACCAGTCGGTGCGCAGGGCGACGAAGCTGCCCGCCGGCACCGGCCCGTGGCGGCGCTCCCAATCGATAATATCGGCCAGTGTCACGGTGTAATCGGGGTTGGCCGCGACTTGCCGATGCACATCGATCACCACCAGGGGCATCAGCATTTCACCGGCGGGGATGGCATCCAGCATCCGCAACTGGGCGAAGAAATGGCCGGGTGGGTCGATATGGGTGCCCCATTGGCCGACATGGCAGTATTGCTCGGCCTTGAAACCGGCCTGGGGATAATCGTACAGCGTGGTGCGGGTGGCGGGCGGAAAGCCGGACCAATGCGGAATATCGACCGCGAAGGGATGGGAAAGATCGACGAGCCGGTGGGTCCGCAAGGTGTCGAGGAGGGTGTGGGGATCATGGGCGCAGGCGGTCAGCGCGAGGCCGGCCAGGCCCGGCACCATGCGGCGGAACAGGGAGGTTGGGAGGATTTTGGGTGTCATGGCGGGTCGGACCTGGATGCCGGGTGGAGGAACGCGGGGGTTTTCCCGCTGTGGTCGGCTCGCTCAGCTTGGGCGGCGGCGTTCCCAGGCGTCGAGCAGGATCGCCACCAGCATATCGCTCAGCACGTTCACGCCCGAGCGTATCCGCGCGATGATCCAATCCACCGGGGCGATCAAGGGGATGGCGGCGGCGACCACCGCTTCCGGCAACCCCGCCGCGCTCAGCACCAAGGGCAGCACGATCAGCCCCGCCTCCGGGATGCCGGCGATGCCCGCCCCGGCCATCAGGGCCGAAAACACGATCACCGCCTGTTGCTCCAAGCCCAGGGCGTAACCCATGGCCTGGGCCAGGAACAGGGCGGCCATGGCTTCGTATAGGGTCACGCCGTCGTTGTTGAGGTTGGTGCCGGCGCAGGCGGCAAGCCGGGCCGAGCGGGCCGAGACGCCCATGGTGTCGAGGCAGCGCAGGGTGATGGGGATGGTGGCGAGGCTGCTATTGGTCGAAAGCCCGGTCAGCACGGCGTCGGCCCCTTGTTTGAGATAGACCTGGGGCGGCTTGCCCCCGGCCAGCCAGGCCATCAGCGGATAATAGACCAGCGCGTGCAGGCACAGTCCCAGGCTGATGATGCCCAGGAAGCCGGCCAGTTGCGCGAAGATGCCGACCCCGGCCTTGCCCACCACCTGCGCCACCAGCCCGAACACCGCGTAGGGCACCAGTTGCACCACCCAGCCTAGCGCCTTCACCAGGATTTGATAAACCGCCGCGATCAGGTTTTCCAGCGGGCGGATATCGGCCACATCGGTTTCGCCCTGGCGCTCTTTCAGCCAGCGCAGGGCCGCGCCGAACAACAGGGCGATCAACACCACCGAAATCACATTGTTGCTGACCAGGGGTTCGACCAGACTTTGCGGGATGTAGCCCGAGAGGTTCTTGAGCGGGTCGAGCGAGGCGTCCGCCGCCGCCTTGGCCTTGTCGGGGGCGCTGGGAACCTGGGCCGTGAGCTGTTCCATATGGCCTTGCCAAGCCCGGCCTGGCTCGAAGCTGTTCATCAGGGTCAGGCCGATGGCGAAGGCCACCGAGACATTGACCAGGCAGATGCCGACCAGCCGCGCGCCGCTCTTGGCGGTGATGGGCGCGTGGGTGAAGGCGTCGAGGATGGCGAACAGGATCAAGGGCACGGCCAGCGCCTTCAGCAGGCGGATGACCAGGAGGCCGAGCTGGCCTAGATGACCGGTGTCCAGCCCCCAGAGGAAAGGCCGGGTGCCGCTCCAAGCCCCGAGCGAAATGCCGAGCGTGACCGCGATCACGACGCGCAGGGAGAGCGGCAGCGGCCAAAGCTTGTTGCGGTGCATGGAAAGGCTCCAGGGGTTGATCGGGCGGGGGATTTGGGGTTCGCTTCCCTGGAGTGCGTGGCCCGGATTCCGTTTCGGTCGGTCCGGGCTAGGGCATGTTCGGTTTGGGTGTACGCTCAGCCGTAGGGTGGGCACGCACTTATGCCCACCGGGATAGCCCTACAGGCAATGTGAAAATGCGCCAGGGAGATCAAGCCTGCTTCTTGTGGATTTCCTTGTGCAAGGCTTTGAATTCCTTGGTCAGCTTGTGGTCCGGCGCGTAATGGATCAAGGGCTGGGATTGGCTGTGGGATTCGCGCACCTTGACCGAGGGGGAGAGCTTGGTTTTCAGCACCGGCTGGCCTTCGGACAGGAGGGCGTTCACCATCTGTCGGGGCAGGGTGGCGCGGCCTTGGTATTGATTGGCGATGATGCCCTCGATCTCTAGGCCGTTGTTGTGGTCGGCCTTGATCTCGGCGATGGCGGCGAGCAGGGTGTAGAGGGCGTCGCGGGAGAATTGGTCGCAATCGAAGGGGATCAGGCAGGCATGGCTGGCGATCAGGGCCGAGCGGCTGAAGAAATTCAGGATCGGCGGCGTGTCGATATAGACGCGCTCATAGCCTTGGAGCTGGTCCAGCGCCTCGCGCAGCTTGTAGATTTTGTAGCGCGATTCCAAACGGCCTTGCAGGGGTTCCATTTCCGGGTGCGAGGGCAGCACGTAGAGGTTGGGGAAGGGCGTGGCGTGGATGTTGTCGTCCAGTCCTTCCTGGCCCTTGCTGAACGGGTTGAGGCTGAGGGTTTCCTTGAAGAAATGCGCCAGGGTAGCGTCGGGGTCGGGCACCTTGTCGCCGAGCAGGTAATGGGTGGAATTGCCCTGGATATCCATGTCGATGACCAGTGTTTTCTTGCCCTCGGCGGCGCTGATGGCGGCGAGGTTACAGGTGATCGTGGACTTACCCACCCCCCCTTTCTGATTGAAAATGACCCTGCGCATGATGGTTTCTTATGGAATGGCTGTGTTGTAAGCGTCGGGGCGGGCGGCCGGGGCCGTCCCGCCGGGAATCACAGGCGGTCAGCGCGCCCCTTGGGCGAGCCGCATGAAATAGATCGGCAGCACTTCGTCGTCGTCGAAAGTGACCGCTTCCCAGGCGTCGGTTTGCAACAGGAGTTCGCGCAGCAATTGGTTGTTGAGGCCGTGGCCGGATTTGTGGCCGGTGAACGAGCCAATCAGGCTATGGCCCAGCAAATACAAATCGCCGATGGCGTCGAGAATCTTGTGCTTGACGAATTCGTCCGCGTAGCGAAGACCGTCTTCGTTAAGCACACGATAATTGTCCACCACCACGGCGTTGTCCATGCTGCCGCCCAGGGCCAAGCGGCGCTTCCTGAGCGCTTCGATATCGCGCATGAAGCCGAAGGTCCGCGCCCGGCTGACTTCTTTCACGAACGAGGTCGAGGAGAAGTCGATGCTGGCGGTCTGGGTGTCCTTGAGGAAGGCGGGGTGGTCGAAATCGATGGTGAAAGTCACCTTGAAGCCGTCGTAAGGCTCGAAGCAGGCCCATTTGTCGCCGTCCTCGACCCGCACCGCCTTCTTGATGCGGATGAAGCGCTTGGGCGAGTTCTGTTCCTCGACCCCGGCGGATTGGATCAGGAAGACGAAGGGACCGGCGCTGCCGTCCATGATCGGCACTTCCGGGGCGCTGACATCGACGTAGGCGTTGTCGATGCCGAGGCCCGCCAGCGCCGATAGCAGATGCTCGACCGTGGAGATTTTCACGCCGTCCTTGACCAGGGTGGTGGACAGCGTGGTTTCGCCGACGTTCTGGGGCCGGGCCTCGATCACCACCGGCTCGGGCAGGTCCACCCGGCGGAACACGATCCCGGTGTTGGCCGCCGCCGGGCGCAGGGTGAGATAAACCTTTTCGCCGGTATGCAAACCCACGCCGGTCGCTCTGATGACATTCTTCAGTGTTCTTTGCCTGATCATCCGGTTCACCTATTGGAAGTATTGGATGGAGTCCGTGTGGGTTAGGCCACCCACAGGGAGGAAGCTGCACGGCCCGTGCCACGTCCGGGCTGGAAAGATAAAGACCGTGCAAGGGGGGAATGGGCGGCGGGTCCTGGCCACCCATTCTGGAAGCGGGGGAAAGCGTCGCTTCAGTCGGCTTGGCGGCGCAGGAAGGCCGGGATGTCCAGATATTCCAGGTCCATATCCTTCTTGGTTTCGTTGCGCCCTTCGGATTTGGCTTCCTTGCGGAATTTGGCCGGGCGTTCGTAGGTGCCGTAATCGACCTCGCCGGAGGTATTGCGCACCAGCTTGATCGGGGCTTCGACCGCTTGGCGCTGGCTGGACAGGCCGGTGGCCACCACGGTCACGCGCACTTCGTCCTCCAGGGTCGGGTCGATGGCGGTGCCGATCACCACCACGGCTTCGTCGGAGGCGAATTCGCGCACGGTTTCGCCTACTTCGCCGAACTCGCCGATGGAGAGGTCTTGGCAGGCGGTGATGTTGACCAGGACGCCGCGGGCACCGCTCAGGCTGATGTCTTCCAGCAGCGGGCTGGCGATGGCCTTTTCGGCGGCTTCGCGGGCGCGGTGGTCGCCGAGGCCGATGCCGGTGCCCATCATGGCGATGCCCATTTCCGACATGACCGTGCGCACGTCGGCGAAGTCCACGTTGATGAGGCCGGGGCGGGTGATGAGGTCGGCGATGCCCTGCACCGCGCCCAGCAACACGTCGTTGGCGGCGGCGAAGGCGCTGATGAGGCTCACGTCCTTGCCCAGCACCGACAGCAGTTTTTCGTTCGGGATGGTGATGAGCGAGTCCACGAACTGGCTGAGTTCGTCGATACCCTTTTCCGCGAGGTCGCGGCGCTTTTTGCCCTCGAACGGGAAGGGCTTGGTGACCACGGCCACGGTCAGGATGCCGGCTTCCTTGGCGATCTCGGCGATGACCGGGGCCGCGCCGGTGCCGGTGCCGCCGCCCATGCCGGCGGTGATGAACACCATGTCCGCGCCTTCCAGCACTTCCATGATGCGGTCGCGGTCGTCGAGCGCGGCCTGGCGGCCGATCTCGGGGTTGGCCCCCGCGCCCAGGCCCTTGGTCAGGGCGTTGCCGAGCTGGATCACCGAACGCGCCCGGATGCTCTTGAGCGCCTGGGCGTCGGTGTTGGCGCAGATGAAATCCACGCCCTCGATGCTGCTGTTGACCATATGGTTGACGGCGTTGCCGCCACCGCCGCCGATGCCGATCACCTTGATGACGGCGCTCTGGCTGTAAGAATCCACGAGTTCGAATTTCATTGTTTCAACCCCACCGTAACTGTCTGTAATCAAAAATTGCCCGTAAACCATTGTTTCATCCGTGCCCACAATCCTTTGAAGCCGGTGCCCACGGCGATGTGCGGTTCGCTCTGGACGTGTTGTTGCTTGCCGAATAGCAACAGACCGACGCCGGTGGCGTAGATCGGATTGCGTACCACTTCGTTGAGTCCGGTCACGTATTGCGGAATGCCGAGACGAACGGGCATATGGAAGATTTCCTCCGCGAGTTCCACCAAGCCCTCCACCTTGGAACTGCCGCCGCTCAGGACGATCCCGGCGGCGATCAAGTCCTCGAAGCCGCTGCGGCGCAACTCCGCTTGCACCAACAACAGCAGTTCCTCGTAGCGCGGCTCCACGATCTCCGCCAAGTTCAGCCGGGAAATCTGCCGCACGGGCCGGTCACCGATGCTGGGTACCTCGATGGTGTCCTCCAGCTTGGCGAGTTGGGTCAGGGCGCAGGCCTGCTTGATCTTGATGTCCTCGGCGAACTGGGTCGGCGTCCTGAGCGCCACTGCAATATCGTTGGTCACTTGGTCGCCCGCGATGGGGATGACCGCCGTATGCCGGATCGCGCCGTGGGTGAACACCGCCATGTCGGTGGTGCCGCCGCCGATATCGACCAGGCAGACGCCCAAATCCTTCTCGTCCTCGGTCAGCACCGCCGCGCAGGAGGCCAACTGTTCCAGGATGATATCCTCGACTTCCAGGCCGCAGCGGCGGATGCATTTGACGATGTTCTGCGCCGCGCTGACCGCGCCGGTCACGATATGCACCCGCGCTTCCAGGCGGATGCCCGACATGCCGATGGGTTCCTTGATGCCTTCCTGCCGGTCGATGACGAATTCCTGGGGCAGGATGTGCAAAATTTTCTGGTCGGCGGGGATGGCGACGGCGCGGGCGGAATCGATCACCCGGTCCACGTCGCTTTGCACCACTTCCTTGTCCTTGATGGCGACAATACCATGCGAATTCATGCTGCTGATATGGCTACCCGCGATGCCGGCGTAAACCGAGTGGATCCGGCAACCCGCCATCAACTCGGCTTCCTCGACCGCCCGTTGGATCGACTGCACGGTGGTTTCCAGGTTCACCACCACGCCTTTCTTGAGGCCGCGGGAAGGATGGCTGCCGATGCCGATCACTTCGATATCGCCGTCCTCGCCGATTTCGCCGACGATGCAGGCGACCTTCGAGGTGCCGATATCCAAGCCCACAATCAGGTTGCGATCCGATTTTCTAGCCATTGAATCGTTGTTTTATCCGTTTGGGTCAGTCGAAACTTCGGTTCGAGGGTTGCTTCAGGTATCCGTGGGGCTTGTTCCAGCGCTCCGCCGGGGGGATTGCCGGTGGGCGGTGGTTCTGGTTCCAAGGGTTTCCAGATGACCGAGAAACCGTTGGGATAACGTAAATCCAATTTCTGGATGGCCGCGATACGATCTTCCCCCAAACGCGGCAGCAGGGATAGGGTGCGTTCCAAGGCCGCCAAGGGGTCTTGATGGCCGAACACGATTTCCACGCTGTTCTCCAGTCGCGCTACCCAGGCCCGGCGTTTGCTCAGGCTCAGGGTGACGATGCGTAGGTTCCGCCGTTCCAGCTTGGCGTTGAGCGCCCGCAAAGTGCCTAGTACCAGTTTTTCCTGGCCTTCCGGGCCGGATAGCCGTGGTAGATGTTGGTAATCCGCCACGCTCGGCGGGGTGAAGCGCTCGCCCCGGTCGTTGAGGAGGCTGTCCCCATCCCAGCGGGCGATGGGTTTTTGCTCTTCGATCCGCACCACCAAAGTATCAGGCCACAGCCGCTCCACCCGTACCCTATCCACCCAGGCGAAGGTTTTGGCCTCCGTTTCGATCCGTTCCATATCGGTCGAGAAATACCCGCTATGGGTATAGGGAGCCAGGGTTTGCTCGAAGGCGTCCATATCCAGGTTCCAAATCGAGCCTTCCACCCGGACATACTTCATGGGTAGATAAGTTTCCAGCCGGTTTTGGCTCAGTTTGGCGGCGACCAGCACCAGTGCGGTCATACTCCCCAACGCGACCAACAACCGGAGTACGGGAAAGCGCCGTGGTTGGGGCCGCGCCCGTGGCCGGGTATACCTGGGCATCCGGGTTTAGCGCCGCGGATCGAAACTGGTTTCCAAAATACGCCAGACCAGGGCGTCGAAATCGAGGCCCGCCGTCCGCGCCGCCATCGGCACCAAGCTATGGTCGGTCATGCCGGGCACGGTATTGACTTCGATCAACCAGGGTTCGCCCACGCCATCGACCAGCAAGTCCACCCGGCCCCAGCCCGTCACGCCCACGGTCGCGCAAGCCCGTACGGCCAGCTCACGTAGCTTGGATTCGGTTTCCGGGAGTAGGCCACAGGGGCAATGGTAGCGCGTGGTGGCGGCGCGGTATTTGGCATCGAAATCGTAGAAAGTATTAGGTGTTTCCAACCGGATCAGGGGCAGCGGCTCGCCGTCCAGGACGGCGGCGGTATATTCGGCCCCGGTCACCCAAGTCTCGGCGAAAACCGCGCAATTATATTGCGAAGCGCGGCGCCATGCTTCTAATAATTCCGCAGAATTTTCGGCCCGGCTCATACCGATACTGGAACCTTCCTCGGCGGGTTTTACGATAACCGGGAAATTCAATGTTTCCGCGCAAATGGTTAAGTCCGCTTCCGAGCGCAACAGCATCCAACGCGGGGTCGGCAGTCCCGCGCCGATCCAGCACAATTTGGTCCTGAGCTTGTCCATGGCCAGGGCCGAAGCCAACACGCCGCTGCCGGTATAGGGCAGCCCCAAGGCTTCCAAGGCACCTTGCAGCACGCCATCCTCGCCGCCCCGGCCATGGATGATGTTGAACACGCGGTCGAAATCCGCGCCCAGCAAGGGTGCCAAGGGCCGCGCCCCGACATCCAGCCCCACGGCATCGACGCCCCGGTTCAACAAAGCCTGCAACACCGCTTTGCCGCTTTTCAGGGAGATTTCTCGTTCCGCCGCCGCGCCGCCCATCAGGACCGCGACCCGTCCGAACGCCTGGGGATTGTCCACTCGCTTGCTCATTCGATTGCTCCGCTGGCCGGTGCCACGCCGACGATTTTGACTTCGGGAATCAGCTCCCGGCCTTGTTGTTGCCGCACGGTGTCCCGTACATGCAGGACCAGCGCTTCGATATCCGCCGCCGTCGCCGCGCCGGTGTTGATGATGAAATTGGCGTGCTTTTCGGAGACGCATGCCCCGCCGATCCTGAAACCCTTGAGCCCCACGGCTTCGATCAACCGCGCCGCGAAGTCGCCTTCCGGGTTCCTGAACACCGAACCGCAACTCGGGAGGTTCGTCGGTTGGGTTTCGTTGCGCCGCGCCAGCAGGGCTTTGATCTTGTCGCGGCCCGCCGAGTCTTCGTTGCGGACCAGCTTGAGTTCGGCGGCAACGAACCATTCGCCTGCGGGGCCGCGCACGCTGCGATAGCCGACGGTGTAATCCGTAGGCGTACGGCGGCGCAGGGTGCCGTGGCGGTCCAGCGTGACCACCCGTTCGACCCAGGGCCAGGTTTCGCCGCCGAACGCCCCGGCGTTCATCGCCAAGGCCCCGCCCAGGGTGCCGGGAATCCCGGCCAGGAATTCCGCGCCGTCCAATTGCCGCTCCGCGCAGAATTTCGCCACATGGCCGCAAGGCACGCCCGCCTCGACATAAATCCGGTCCTCCGCCAGCGCCCGGAGGTTTTTCAGGCGGTTGCGGGTGCAGATCACCGTGCCCCGGATGCCGCCATCCCGCACCAGGAGATTGCTGCCCAGACCGACCCAGAATAACGGTTCATCCGGGGGGAGTTGGCCTAGGAACATTACTAAATCATCCAGGTCGGCGGGTAAATAGAACCGTTCCGCCGGACCGCCCACCCGCCATGAGGTGTGTTCGGCCATGGGTTCGTGCAGGCGCAGTTCGCCGCGCAGGGCTGAAGGCTGGCGGATGGCTTCGCGAGCGGCGCTCATGATGCGGACCCGCTGCTGAGGGCGGCGAATTGCTGGGGCAGTTCCAAGGCGACTTGGCCGACATTGCCCGCGCCCAGGGTCAGCACCAAATCGCCGGCCTCGACGATGCCCGGCAGGATATCGGCGAGTTCGCCGACCTTTTCCACGAACACCGGATCGATCTGGCCGCGCACCCGGATGGCGCGGGACAACGAGCGTCCGTCCGCGCCCAGGATGGGTTTTTCGCCCGCCGGGTAGACATCGAGCAGGACCAGCACATCGGTTTGCGACAGGATTTGCACGAAATCCTCGAACAGGTCGCGGGTGCGGGTATAGCGATGGGGTTGGAACACCAGCACCAAGCGCCGCTCGGGGAAGGCTTGGCGGGCCGAATCCAGGGTGGCGGCGATTTCCCTGGGATGGTGGCCGTAATCGTCCACGAACACCACCGAACCCGCGCCCATGGGGAGTTCGGCGTTGATCTGGAAGCGGCGGCCGATGCCCTTGAAGCTGCTCAAGGCCCGTTGGATGGTGGCTTCGTCGATGCCGAGTTCGCTGGCGACGGCGATCACGGCCAGGGAATTCAGCACGTTATGGCGGCCCGGCAGGTTGACCGTGACCTCGAACGAACCTTCGTGCCCGGCCCGCAGCACGGTGAAGCGGCTCCGCAAGCCCTCTTGCCGCACCTCGACGGCGCGGACATCGGCCTCGGGGCCGAAGCCGTAGGTTTTCATCGGCTTGCTGATGAGGGGCAGGATTTCGCGGACGCCAGGGTCGTCGATGCACAGCACGGCCAGCCCGTAGAACGGCACATGGTGCAAGAATTCGATGAAGGTGTCTTTCAGGCGTCCGAAGTCGCCGCCATAGGTTTCCATGTGGTCGCGGTCGATGTTGGTGACCACGGCGATCATGGGTTGCAGATACAGGAAGGAGGCGTCGCTTTCGTCGGCCTCGGCCACGAGGTAGGAACCCTGGCCCAACTGGGCGTTGGTGCCTGCGCTGTTGAGCCTGCCGCCGATCACGAAGGTGGGGTCGAGCCCGGCTTCGGCCAGCACGCTGGCGGTGAGGCTGGTGGTGGTGGTCTTGCCATGGGTGCCGGCCACGGCGATGCCATAGCGGAAGCGCATCAGCTCGGCCAGCATCTCGGCACGGGAGATGACCGGGATTTTCTGGCGGCAGGCGGCATCGACCTCGACATTGGCGCGGTTGACGGCGCTGGACACCACCACGACCTCGGCGTCGCTGACCTGTCCGGCCGCGTGGCCCTGATAAACCTTGGCTCCCAGGCTGGCGAGGCGGCGGGTGCTGGCGTTCTCGCCCAGGTCGGAGCCGGAGACTGCGTAGCCCAGGTTGAGCAGGACTTCGGCGATACCGCTCATGCCGGTGCCGCCGATGCCTACGAAGTGGATGCGGCGCAGGCGGCTCATGCCGTATTGTCCCGCGATTTGTTCGGTCAGTTTCATCGGGTCGTGGCGCAGGGTTGGGGAGTGTGATGGGTGGCTTCGAGGCAAATCGCGGCGACCACGCGGGCGGCTTCGGGCCGGGCCAGCGCGATGGCTTGGGTTTTCATGGTGGCCAAGCGGGCCGGGTCGTCGAGCAGCGCCTTGAGTTCGGCGGCGAGCCGCTCCGGGTTCAATTCGGTTTGCGGCAATAGGACGGCGGCTCCGGCGTCGGCCAGATAGCGGGCATTCTGGGTTTGATGATCGTCGATGGCGTGGGGATAGGGCACCAGGATCGCCGGTACCCCGGTCGCCGCGAGTTCGCTCACCGTCATCGCGCCTGCCCGGCAAATGGCGAGGTCGGCCCAGACATAGGCCGCGGCCATATCTTCGACGAAGGCATCGACCTGGGCCGGGAGTCCATGGCGGGCATACAGGGCTTGGGTTGCCTCGCGCAGCGCCGCGCCGGTTTGATGGTGGATTGCGACGGGCAGGCCAATTTGGGCCAAGGCTTCCGGCACGGCTTCATTCAGGGCTTTCGCGCCCAGGCTGCCGCCCACGATCAAGATGCGGAGGGCTGCCGCAGCCTCACGCGGCGGCGTTGCCCCGCCCGCCACGATTTCCCGGCGCAAGGGATTGCCGACGCAACGCGCCCTGATCTTGGCGGGGAAGCTGTCCGGGAAGGCTTCCAGCACCACGCTGGCCCGGCGGGCCAGCCAACGGTTGGTGGTGCCGGGGATGCGGTTTTGTTCGTGCAAGACCAAGGGAATGCCCAGCATCCGTGCCAACAATCCGCCCGGTCCCGACACGAAACCGCCCATGCCCAGCACCGCATCCGGTTTGACCCGGCGCAGGATGCCCAGCGCCTGCCGGAACGCCCGCAGCAACATGAACGGCGCGGTCAGCTTGCCGCGCCAGCCCTTGCCCCGGAGGCCCGAGACCGATAGCCATTCCATCGGAATCCCGGCGGCAGGCACCACGCGGGCTTCGAGTCCGGTGCGCGTGCCCATCCACACCACGTCGTGGCCCGCGTCCAACAGCTCGCGGGCCACCGCCAGCGCCGGATAGACATGTCCGCCGGTCCCGCCGGCCAGGATCATTATGCGCGTGCCCATGTGGACCTGACCTTGGGGGTACCGGACCAAGTTTCGATGGCCTCGCTGCGTATCCTGAACAGGATCGCCAGCGCCGAACACATCACCATCATGCTGCCGCCGCCATAGCTCATCAGGGGCAGGGTCAAGCCCTTGGTGGGCAAAAGTCCCATGTTCACGCCCATGTTGATGAAGGCTTGCAGCCCGAACCAGATGCCGATGCCATAGGCCAGGAACGCCGCGAAGCGGATGCCTGCCCGTTCCGCCAACTGGCCGATGACGAAAGCCCGCCACACGATCACCATGAATAGGAAGATCACCGCCGTGGTGCCGACCAAGCCCAGTTCCTCGCCGATCACCGAGAACAGGAAGTCGGTATGAGCTTCGGGCAAATAGAACATCTTCTGGATGCTGGAACCCAGGCCCACGCCGTTCCATTCACCGCGGCCAAAGGCGATGAGCGCCTGGGTTAATTGGAAATCGCTGTTCAAAGGATCGTCCCAGGGATCGACAAAGCTCATCACCCGTTTCAAGCGGTAGGCGGCGGTCATGATGAGCAGGACGCCCGCGCCGACCACGGTGCCGATCAAAAGGCCGAATTGCCAGAGCTTGGCCCCGGCCAGGAACAACATCCCCAAGGCCGTCGCCATCACCACGGCGGTAGCCCCGAAATCGGGTTCTTTCAGCAGCAGCAGGGCGGCGACCGAAAGCAGCCCCAGCGGGCGGATCATGCCCTGGATGGAATTGCGTACCAGGGGCAGATGGCGGTCGATGAAACTCGCCACATAGATGGCGGCGATCAGCTTGAACACTTCCGAGACCTGGATGCGGATTCCGAGCAGGCTGATCCAGCGGTAACTGCCGTTCACCATCTTGCCGATGCCGGGAATCAATACCAGGACCAACAACACCAACCCGAACAAATACAGGAGCATGGAGTTGTTCTTCCAAGTCTCCAGCTTGACGGAGGCGGCGATCAGGCCGGTCGCGAGTCCCATCCCGATATGCAAAAGCTGATGGCGCGGAAAATAAAAGCTGTCCTGGGACATCTTGTCGCCGAGGTGCAGGGAAGCCGAAGCCACCATGACATAGCCGAACAGCAGCAAGCCCAAAGACGCCAGCAGCAACAAGGTATCCAGATAGAAGCGCTTATCGCCCCATTGCAAGACCATGCCTTGGCTACGCACCGCGACCCGTGTTTTCATGGCAGCAAACCTCGCACCGCTTCGGCGAACATCCGCCCGCGTTCTTGATAATCCTTGTACTGGTCCAAGCTGGCGCAGGCCGGGGCCAGCAGGACGGTATCGCCGGGCCGGGCCAAGCCTTGCGCGGCCTTGACCGCTTCGCGCATATTGCCGACCCGCGCCAAGGGGATCACATCATGCAGGGCGGCTTCGAGCCGGGGCGCGTCCTGGCCCATCAGCACGGCGGCGCGGACTTTGTCCGCCACCACGGGCCGCAGTGGGTTGAAATCCGCACCCTTGCCATCGCCGCCCGCGATCAGGATGGCTTTGCGGTCCAGCCCCGCCAAGGCCGCCATGCAGGCACCGACATTGGTGGCTTTGGAATCGTTGATCCAGGCCACGCCGTCGATTTCCGCCACCCATTGCATCCGGTGGTCGAGGCCGGGGAAGCGCTGGAGTTCCGCGATCATCGCCGCGCGGGACACGCCCACGGCCTCGGCCAGGGCCACCGCCGCCAGGGCGTTGGCGAGATTGTGACGGCCTTGGATACGGACTTCCTTGGCTTTCATCAAGGGCTGGCCGTGACTGACCAGCCATTCCTCGCCCTCGATAGGCTGGAGGCTGTAATCCACCGCCGTTGCGCCCAAACCGAACCAGGCGCAACGCCGGGCGGGGTCGGCCATGGCTTCCACCCTGGGATCGTCCCGGTTCAGGACGCACAAGCCCTCGCCCTTGAAGATGCGCTGTTTGGCGGCGGCATAGGCCCGGAGATCGGGATAGCGGTCCATGTGATCGGGGCTGATATTCAGCACGGTGGCGGCGACCGGCTCCAACAGGTCCGAGCGCTCCAACTGGAAGCTGGACAGTTCCAAGATGTACAACTCGGCTGCGTCGTCCAGGAGGTCCAGCATCGGCGTTCCCAGGTTGCCGCCGACCCGGACCTGTTTGCCATCGGTCTCGGCCATCAGCCCGATCAGGGTGGTGACGGTGCTTTTGCCATTGGACCCGGTGATGGCGACCACCGGCGCCTGTGCCAAGCAGGCGAACAGGTCCAAGTCGCCGAACACCGGGATGCCCCGGCGGATGGCGACGGCGATGGCTGGTTCGTCCAAAGGCAGGCCGGGACTGACGACAAGGTGGGTCGCGGCCTGGAAGGCTTCGGTCTGGAACCCGCCCAGGAACAGGCCGACATCCGGCATATTGTCCTGGAATTCGGCCAGGAGCGGCGGTTTTTCGCGGGTATCGGCCACGGCGAACGGAATACCGTGCCGGGCCAGGCACTGGGCTATCGAATAGCCGGTCTTGCCCAGGCCCACGACCAGAACCCGCGAACTGTCCCGGTCCAATCCCAAACGCTGCAAAGGGTGGGTGGGGTGGTCCATGGCCTGACTACCTGAGTTTCAAGGTGGCGAGGCCGAACAAGACCAGGATCACGGTGATGATCCAGAAGCGGACGATGACCCGTGGCTCGGGCCAGCCTTTCAGCTCGAAATGGTGGTGGATCGGGGCCATGCGGAAGATGCGCCGTCCGGTTAGCTTGAAGGAGGCGACTTGTAGCATGACCGACAGGGTTTCCATCACGAACACGCCGCCCATGATCATCAGCACGATTTCCTGCCGCACCAGGATGGCGAGCATTCCCAGTGCCGCGCCCAGGGCCAGCGCCCCCACATCGCCCATGAACACCATGGCCGGGTAGGCGTTGAACCACAGGAACCCGAGCCCCGCGCCTAGCAGGGCACCGCAGAACACCACCAATTCGCCCGCCTTGGGGATGTAGGGAATCCCCAGGTATTCGGCGAACACCGCGTTGCCCGAGGCATAGGCGAAAATCCCCAGGGCGCTGCCGACCAGCACGGTGGGCATGATGGCGAGGCCGTCGAGGCCATCGGTGAGGTTGACCGCGTTGCTGGTGCCGACGATGACGAAGTACGCCATCACCGGATAGAACCAGCCCATGTTCCAGACGATCTGCTTGAAGAAGGGCACGATGAACTGGGTTTCGGCGGGCACGCTGGCGGTGTTGTAGAGGAACAGCGCGGCGGCCATGCCGCAGACCGATTGCCAGAAATATTTGTCCCGCGCCGCCAACCCCTTGCTGTTGCGGAGGATGAGCTTTTTGTAATCGTCCACGAAGCCGATCACGCCATAAGCCAGCGTCACCAGCAGGATGACCCAGATATAGCGGTTGCCGAGGTCGGCCCAGAGCAAGGTGCTGATGGCGATGGAGACCAGGATCAGGGCACCGCCCATGGTCGGGGTGCCGGCCTTGGAAAAATGGCTTTGCGGGCCGTCGTCGCGGACGCTCTGGCCGATCTTGTATTTGCTGAGCTGGCGGATCATGGCCGGTCCCACGATGAACGAAATCACCAGGGCCGTCAGCACGCCCAGGATGCCCCGGAACGTCAGGTAATGGAATACCCGGAAAACGTCGAAATGGCTTTCCAGCAGTTCGGCGATTTTCAGCAGCATGGGGCGTCTCCCACACGCAGGGCCGCGACGATCCGCTCCATGCGCTGGCTGCGCGAACCCTTGACCAGCAGCGCCGCGCCCTGGGGCAGTTCGGTGGCGAGGCGTTCGATCATTTCTTCCTGGGTCTGGCAATAGGTGGCGTCCGCGCCGAAGGCCGCGACCGCCCGTTCGGCGTTCGGCCCGACCGCGAACAGGCGCTTGACGCCCATCTGCTTGGCTTGCTGGCCGATGCCGGCGTGGAGTTCCGGGCTATCCGTGCCCAGTTCGCCCAAAGCGCCCAAAGCGACCCAAGGCTCGCCCGGCAGGTCCACCAAGACCGCCAGCGCCGCGCCGAAGGAACTGGGGTTGGCATTATAGGCGTCGTTGATGAGCAGGCTGCCGCGTGGCCCCGCCACGGGTTCCAGGCGTCCCGGTACCGGGGTCATCCGGGCCAAGCCCTGGGCGATTTGTTCGGGGGTGAGTCCTAGCGCCAAAGCCGCGCCCGTCGCGGCCAATGCATTCGTCACGTTGTGACGGCCGGCTAAAGCCAAAGCCATGGGAAAGCGTTCTCCTTGGTGGATGAGGTCGAAGGTGGTGCGGAACCCGGTCTCGCCGAGACCCATGCGGATGGAAGCGGGATCGGCGCGGACCGCCGCCCGTTCGGACAGGCCGAAGCCCAGCACGCGGCGTCCGTCCGCGAGGCCGCACCAGAAATCGAAGAAGCGGTCGTCGGCGTTCAGCACCGCGACGCCTTGCGCCGACAGCGCAGCGATCAACTCGCCCTTGGCGCGGGCCACGCCTTCCAGCGAGCCGAAGCCTTCCAGATGGGACGCGCCCGCGTTGGTGAGGATGATCACGTCCGGTTGGACGAGTTGGCTGGTATAGGCGATTTCCCCGGCGTGGTTGGCCCCCATTTCGATGACGCCATAGCGATGTTCCGGTGCCAGCTTGAGCAGGGTCAGCGGGACGCCATAATCGTTGTTGAGGTTGCCTTGGGTTTTGAGCGTGGGACCGGCGACGCCCAGCGCCGCCGCCACCATCTCCTTGACCGTGGTCTTGCCGTTGCTGCCGGTGATGCCGACGATTTTCCCCTGCCAGCGCCGACGCCACGCGGCCCCGAGCCGGCCCAGGGCGATGCGGCCATCGGCGACGCGCAATTGCGGGATGGGGAGTTCCGCGAAGCGCTCGACCAGGGCCGCGCCCGCGCCCGCGTCCATCGCCGCCGTTACGAAGTCGTTGCCGTCGAAACGTGCGCCGCGGATGGCGACATAGAGGTCGCCCGGTTTGAGGCTGCGGGTGTCTATGCTGACCGTCGCGAATACGGCGTCTTCGCCGCGCAATTCGCCGCCAACGATGGGTTGGAGTTCGGATAGGCGCATCATAAGGAGCGGGCTGTGGAGGAGGAGGGGAGGATGGATAAGATGTCTTGGACGACCTGCCGGTCGTTGAAAGGATATTTGTGGCCTTGGATTTCCTGGGTGGATTCGTGGCCCTTGCCCGCGACCAGGACCAAATCTTCGGGGGTGGCGTGCTCCAGGGCGTAGGCGATGGCGGCGCGGCGGTCGCGGCGGCATACGAGGTCGTCGCGTCGGCAACCGGCGAGGATGTCGCTGAGGATGGCATCGCCGTCTTCGGAGCGGGGATTGTCGTCGGTCAGCACCACGTGGTCGGCCAGCCGCTCGGCGATGGCTCCCATTTGCGGGCGCTTGCCGCGGTCGCGGTCGCCGCCGCAGCCGAACACCACCCACAAGCGTCCCGCGCAATGGCCGCGCAGGCTGTGCAGCACGCTGGCCAGGGCATCGGGGGTATGGGCGTAATCGACCACGACTTGGCGACCGTGCCCGGCGAAGCTTTCCATGCGCCCCGGTACGGCGCGGACTTGGCCTAGGGCTTTTGCGGCGGGCGTCAACTCCCAACCCAGCGCCAGCAAGACGGCCAGGGTCGCGGCCAGATTCTCGACGTTGTAATCGCCGAACACCGGGGCGCTGATCTGTGCGCTGCTGCCCGCGTAATGGGCCGTGAAGGACACGCCGCCCGTTTCGTGGCGGACTTCCCGGATTGCCAGCAGGGGCACGGCGGAGTCCCGGCTGCTGCCCATTTTGGTGAAGCCGATGGCCCGCACGGCGGCGGGTTTCCGGGCCAGGATGGCCTCGGCGCTGGCGTCGTCGGCGTTGAACACCACGAATTCGAGGCCGGGCCAATCCAGCAGCCGCAGTTTGGCTTCCAGGTAGGCCTCCATGCTGCCGTGGTAATCGAGATGGTCGCGGGTGAAATTGGTATAGAGCGCCCCTTTGAACCGGACGCCGTTAAGCCGGCCTTGTTCCAGGCCGTGGGACGAGGCTTCCATCGCCACCGAGCGGAAGCCCAAGCCGAGCAGTTCGCCAAGGATGCGATGGATTTCGATGGCGTCGGGGGTGGTGTGGGTGGTCGCTTGCAACGCGCCGGGCCGGCCCCAGCCCAAAGTGCCCAGCACGGCGCTATTTTCCAAGGCTTGGGCCAGGAAATGGCTGCACGAGGTTTTGCCGTTGGTGCCGGTGATGCCGATGAGGGCGTCGAAGCCGCGGGAAGGTTCGCCGAAGAAGCGGTCGGCGATGAGACCGATGTTCCCGGCCAGGTCCGCCACCGGGATACAAGGAACCGCCGTGATCGCGCCGGCCAACTCCGTGCCGCCGCCCTGGGGTTCGTAGAGGATGGTCGCGCAGCCGTTCTGGATCGCCTGACCGGCGTGGGCTAGGCCATGGATGCGCTGGCCGCGTAGCGCGACGAACCCATCGCCCGCCCGGATGTGTCGGCTATCGTGGCCCAAGCCGCCGACCGAGATGGCGGGCGGGGCGGTTTCGGTGAAACCGGCCAGCAATCTTGGTAAGTCGAAAGGGTGGGCATCGGCCAGACTCATGCGGGTTCGTCCTGTCGGCCCGCCATCAGGGGGGTGGGTTCGTCGGGGGTGATGTTCAACAGGCGCAACGCGCCTTCCATGACGCTGGAAAACACCGGCGCGGCCACGGCACCGCCATAGTATTCGCCCGCCGAGGGTTCGTCGATCATCACCACCATCACCAAACGCGGCTTGCTGGACGGGGCCAGTCCCGTGAACAAGGACATATATAAGGATTCGGTGTAGCCGTGGGCACCGGATTTCTTCACGGTGCCGGTCTTGCCCGAGACCCGGAAGCCGGGGATGGCGGCTTTTTGCGCGGTGCCACCGGTGGAGACCACGCTTTCCAGCATGGTGCGGACCGTGGTGGCGGTTTTGGCGGACATGATGCGGTGGGCTTCCGGCGGGGTGTCGCGTTTGAGCAGGCTGACCATGGGGATCACGCCGTCGTTGGCCAGGGAGGTATAGGCGCGGGCCAGTTGCGCGGTCGAGGTGGACACGCCATAACCGAAGGACAGGGTGGCTTGCTCGAAGGCGTTCCAGCCTTGGTAATCGGCCAAACGGCCATGGGCTTCGCCGGGGAAACCGCTGTCTAAAGGCTGGCCGAAGCCCAGATTGTTATAAAAGGCCCAGAATTTCTTGGGCGGTACGCTGAGTGCGATCTTGGTCACGCCCACGTTGCTGGATTTTTGCAGAATGCCGGTCACGTCCAGGCTGCCATAGCTATGGACATCCTTGACGATGTTGTGGCCGACCCGCAATTGTCCGCCCGCCGTGCTATAGACGGTATTGGGATGGGTCAGGCCGAGTTCCAGGGCGCAGGCCACGGCGAAAGGTTTCATGGTGGAGCCGGGTTCGTACAAATCGGTGATGGCCCGGTTGCGGGAAGGATTGCCCTTGAGCTTGCCCCGGCTGTTGGGGTTGTAGGAGGGCTGGTTGACCATGGCCAGGACTTCGCCGGTCTGGCTGTCCAGCAAGACCAGGGAGCCCGAGCGGGCGCGGTGCTGCATGACCGCTTTTTTCAGCTCGCGGTAGGCCAGATATTGCAGGCGCTCGTCGATGCTCAGGGTCAAATCCTTCCCCGGCACCGGCAGGCGGATGTTTTCCAGGTCTTCGATGATGCGGCGCTTGCCGTCGCGGATGATGCGTTTCGCGCCATCGGTGCCGCGCAACGAGGCGTCGAAGCCGAGTTCCATACCTTCCTGGCCCTTGTCTTCGATATCGGTGAAACCCAGCAGATGGGCGGTTACTTCGCCGGTCGGGTAATAGCGGCGGTATTCGCGCTCGTCGTAAACGCCGGGGATGCCCAGCGCCATGGCTTGATCGACCAGTTCCGGGTTCATGCGCCGCTTGATGTAGGCGAAACCACGGTGGTCGTCCTGGCCGACGCGCTGCTTAATCTCCTTGACCGACATGCCCACCAGATCGGCCAGGGCCTTCAATTGCCCGTGCGCGACCTCGGCCTTGAGGAATTCCTTGGGGTTGATCCAGATCGATTTCACCGGGGTGCTGACCGCCAGCAATTCGCCGTTGCGGTCGATGATGCGGCCCCGGTGGGCGGGCACGGGCAGGATGCCGACATGGCGCAAATCCCCTTGCTGCTTGAGGAACTGCCGGTCCAGCACTTGCAAAAACACCGCCCGCCCGATCAAGACGGTCATGGCGCACAGGATCAGCATCAGCAAAAAACGCCAGCGACCGCTGTAATCGTCTTCTTTCACCACGTTCGGTTGGATGATTCGCATGTCGGCGCGACTCGTCTAAGGGTTGATGTAAAGGGTCGATTCACGGGCGGGCAGCACCATGCCCAGGCGGGCGCGGGCCATTTTCTCGATGCGGCTGTGCTCGGCGAAGGTGTTTTGTTCCAACTGCAATTGGCCCCATTCCTCGTCGTAGGCGTCGAGGGCTTGCTCCAGCCGCTGGACCTCGGCGAACAACATGCGCGAGCGGTATTTCGTGTACACCACGCCCAGGGCGGAGGCCACGGCGACGGCGACCAGTACCAGCAGGGTTCTCATGCGGAAAGCCGCTCGGCGATCCGTAGTACCGCGCTGCGCGCCCTGGGATTTTCGGCGGTTTCCTCGGCGCTGGGTAGGATGGCTTTGCCGATCCGGGCCAGCCGCGGGGCGCGTTCGTCCGGCGCGGGCCAAGGCATCGGCGTGGAGCCGCCATTTCGCGATTCGTCGCGCATGAAGCGCTTCACGATCCGGTCTTCCAAGGAATGAAATGAAATCACCGCCATGCGCCCCCCCGGTCGCAAGATTTCCAAGGCTTGCCGCAAACCCGCTTCGAGTTCTTCGAGTTCATGGTTGATATGAATCCTGATGGCTTGGAAGCTCCGGGTCGCCGGGTGTTTGCCCTTTTCACGGGTCGGCGCGGCGGCGGCGATCAGGCCGGCCAGTTCCGCCGTGGTCGAGAGCGGCTGATTGGAACGCCGCGCCACGATGGCCTGGGCGATACGCCGGGCATAGCGTTCTTCGCCGTAATCCCGCAACACCCGTATCAGTTCGTTCTCGGAGACATCGGCCAGCCATTCGGCGGCGGTGATGCCCCGGCCCGTGTCCATCCGCATATCGAGCGGGCCATCACGCATGAAGCTGAAGCCCCGCCCGGCCTCGTCGAGTTGGGGCGAGGACACCCCTAGGTCCATGAGGACACCCGCCACTTGTCCAAGACGGCCCCGCTCCGCGATGAATGCCGCGAGTTGGGCGAAACTGCCATGGACCAATTCCAAGCGCGGATCGGCCCGCAAGGCCAGGGCTTCGGACGAAGCCAGCGCGTCCGGGTCTTTGTCCAACGCGAGCAGGCGGTCTTGGTCGCCGAGCCGCGCCAGGAGCGCCGTCGTATGGCCGCCACGCCCGAAGGTGCCGTCGACGAAGTAGCCGCCGCGCTCCGGGGCCAGCCCCGCCACGGCTTCCCGCAACATCACCGGCCTGTGCGGCGCATCCATGGCGCTCACAAGGACAAGGTGCCGAGTTCGGGCGGCAAATCCGCGTTGTCGCCGAGCCGTTCCGTCTCGATCCATTCGTCGCGGCTGCGGTTCCAGGTGTCCTCGTCCCATAGCTCGAATTTGTTGCCCTGGCCGATCAGGGCGACGCGCTTTTCGAGCAGGGCGAACCTACGCAAAGGTTCCGGGATCAAGCACCGCCCTTGGCTATCCAGTTGGCACTCGGCGGCGTGGCCGATCAGTAAGCGTTGCAATCGTTTGGCCTGTTGGTTCAAGGCGGGGAGTTGGACGAGCTTGCGTTCGATGTCTTCGAATTCCGGGAGGGGGTAGAGCAACAGGCACTTATCCAGGCCGACTGTGATGACTAATTGGTTGTCGCAGCATTCGTCCAATTCGGCCCGGTAACGGGTGGGGACGGCCAAGCGCCCCTTGTCGTCCAGGTGGATGGAACTGACGCCACGAAACAAAAAACCCCCTTATCGCCATCCAGCCCCATTTTTCTTCACTTTTCGCCACTCGCACGGGAATATAGAAACCTACCGCAGGCAAGTCAAGACGATGTATGGAATATATTTTCAATGACCGTGTTGTTACGATGGTGTTGGCTGTTTGAGGATGGGGTGGTGATTGAAATTATTTTGGATTCAATGGCTTGCGGATAGGGCGCGGGATTGCGCCAGGGGTCTGGGCGGCGTGTGACGGGGTTGGATCGAACGGTGAACGTTACGTCGGCCTATCGGGGGCGGAGTGGGTTGGCGGTGTCGGACGGGGTTAGGGTTTTAGAATGGGCCACCCATTCCCGGTCGGTTTGTCGCGGGGCCGGCCGGGGGTTTGGGCGGGGTGTGGATGCGATAGATTCCGGCGGGGTGGGCGGGAAAGGTTTCCCAGGTTGGAGGCGGGTTCGGCACCCGGTCGGGGAACGGATGCCGTGGCGGGTGTCCCGTGTGGCTGGGAACGGCGGGTGGCCTCAGTGGTGTCCGCCGCAGCAACCGGCGGCGGGCATTTCTTCGCCCGGCTGCACGGTGCTTTTGCTCATCCCGGAATAGACCGGGCACCAGCGCAGCTTGGCGGTGGCGACCAGGACACCGCCGACGACCAAAAGCGGGATGTTCGCCATGAACACCGATGCCAGCAAAGCGCCGATGCCCACGCCGTAGCGGATTTTCTGTTCTTGCAGGCCGATATTCAGTTCGCGCTGCGTCATGCGTTTGAAATCGAAGTTCATCGCCGGGCTCCTAGATTGAAACACTAGATTTTGCTTGCTCGGGCCGGATGGCGCAAGCCGATTCCGGTAAAATGCTGCGATGAACATTCCAGCGATCATCGATTCCCTGAATCCGGCCCAGCGCGAGGCCGTGACTTCCCCTTGTCCGGCCTTGTTGGTCCTGGCCGGGGCCGGCAGTGGCAAGACCCGCGTGCTGGTGCATCGCATCGCTTGGCTGATGCAAGTGGAGGAAGTTTCCCCCCATGGCGTGCTGGCGGTCACTTTCACCAACAAGGCTGCCAACGAAATGCGTGGCCGCATCGAAGCGATGCTGTCCGCCCCGACCACCGGCATGTGGGTGGGCACGTTCCACGGCTTGGCCCATCGCCTGCTCAGACGGCACGCGCGGGAAGCCAAACTGCCGGAGACCTTCCAGGTTCTCGATTCCGACGACCAATACCGGTTGATCCGCCGCTTGCTCAAGAGCCTGGATTTGGACGAGGCCCGCTGGCCGCCGCGCCAAGTCCAGTGGACCCTCAACGGCCACAAGGAGGAAGGCCGCCGCGCCCGCCACCTGCCCGTGTCCCCGGACCCGTTCGAGCGGCAGATGCTGAGGGTCTATCTGGCCTACGAGGAAGTCTGCGAACGCTCGGGGCTGGTGGATTTCGCCGAGTTATTGCTACGCGCCCATGAGTTCCTGCGCGATACGCCCACGGCGCTGGCGCATTATCAGGAGCGTTTCCAGCACGTCCTGGTCGATGAGTTCCAGGATACCAACCAGATCCAATACGCCTGGCTCAGGCTGCTGACCGAGCGCCACGAAAATCTGTTCGCGGTCGGCGACGACGATCAATCGATTTATAGCTGGCGCGGGGCCAAGGTCGAGAATCTCGCCCGGTTCCAGCAGGATTATCCCCAACACCGTTTGGTGCGGCTGGAGCAGAACTACCGTTCCACCGGCCATATCCTCAAGGCCGCCAATGCCTTGATCGCCCATAACCAAAGCCGTTTGGGCAAAACCCTGTGGACCCAGGGCACCGAGGGCGAGCCGATTGCGGTCTATGCCGCTTTCAACGAGCAGGATGAAGCCTATTTCGTGGTGGAACGCATCCGGCAATGGGCGGCGGAAGGCCATGCCCGCCGCGATGCGGCGATCCTGTATCGTTCCAACGCACAGTCCCGCCAATTCGAGGAAAAGCTAGTGGCCTTGGGCGTGCCCTACCGGGTCTATGGCGGCTTGCGCTTCTTCGAGCGGGCCGAGATCAAGGACGCCTTGGCCTATCTCCGCTTGGTCGCCAACCGCGACGACGATGCTTCCTTCGAGCGGGTGGTGAATACGCCGACCCGCGGCATCGGCACCAAGACCCTGGACTTGATCCGCGATCTGGCCCGCGACCAGCGCCTGCCGCTGTGGCGGGCGGCGGAGCGGTTGTGCGGCGACGCGGCGGCCTTGCCCGCCCGCGCCCGTGCGCTCCTGGCCGGGTTCCTGCAACTGATCGAAAAACTGGCCTACGACACCGCCGAACTGGCGCTGTGGGAGCGGGTACAGCGGGTCGTCCTGGGTTCCGGCCTCAGGGAACATTATGAAAAGGAAAAAGGCGGGCAGGGCGAGGCCCGCTTGGAAAACCTCGACGAATTCATCAACGCCGCCCGCCAGTTCGAGACGGAACCGCACCTGGATTCGGAATTGCCCAAGCTGGACCAATTCCTCGCCCACGCGGCCTTGGAAGCCGGCGATAACCGGGGCGACGCGGACGACGATTGCGTGCAACTCATGACCTTGCATGCCGCCAAGGGCTTGGAGTTCGATCTGGTATTCGTGGTGGGTTTGGAGGAGGGTTTGTTCCCCAGCGTGCAGTCCATCGAGGATGTCGCCCGCTTGGAGGAAGAGCGCCGCCTGTGCTATGTGGGCATCACCCGCGCCAAGCGCAAGTTGTTCCTGACCCACGCCGAAACCCGGCGCCTCTATGGCAAGGAGACCTATCCCCGGCAATCCCGGTTCTTGCGGGAGATTCCCCAGGAATATCGCCATGACGTGAGGATGAAGGGCAAGACCGCCGCGCCCAAAGCCGCCGCGCCCGCCCTGGGCACCCGTCCGGCGGGTCCAAGCGTCGGCGGGTTCAGGGTGGGACAGCGGGTGCGCCATGCCAGTTTCGGCGTGGGCGTCATCCTCAAGTTCAAAGGCGATGGCGACAAGACCAGCGTCGAGGTGAATTTCGCCACGGTGGGCATTAAGGAACTGATGCTGTTGTCCGCCCGTTTGCAGCCGGTTTGAGGGCGGTCAGGCGCATTTCCGCAGCAGGGCTTTGATGGCCGACACCACCCAGGCCGCGCCTTGCCCGCCGTGCTTGAGCAGCCATGCAGCCAGGGGACGCGCCCTGGCCGCGAGATGCCGGATATCTGCCCATAGCGGCCCGAAATCCACCGGCATATCGCGTACCCGGCCCCGCCGGATCAACCAGCCCAATACGCCGCTGGCGAACAGCAAGGCGGGGGCCAGGCCGGCGAGGAACCATAGGAACCGGCCTCCCGTGCCCCAGGTTTCCCCGGTATGCAGCGGCCACAGCCAAGTCATCGCGGTTTCCCCCGCGCCGAACCGGGCGGGATTGCGGACCTCGCGGATTTGGCCGCTGTACTGGTCCACCCAGACCGTGGTGAGCGGATGGCGCTGGTTCACTTCCCAGGGCTGCCGCAGCGAGATGCGGTAGGTGCCGGTTTTCCCCTCGGGCGTCGCCACCCGCCGCACCTCCGCGTGCGGGAACGGGCCACGCGCCAATAGCACCGCCTCGTCCAACCCGACCGGCCTATCGTTGGGCATGGCCGTGCTGCGGATGGCGGGGCCGTCGTCGTCGTGGCCCATGCCGGAGGTTCCCAATAGCGATTCCGGTACCCGCGGGAAGGCTAGGCCGAATCCCGTGCAAGCCTGGGCCAGCAAGGGCAGGGCGATGGCGAGCCCGAATAGCCGGTGCCCGTCCCGGATCAGCCGTCCCAGGCGCTTCCCGCCGCCCGGCGTGAATATCCGCTTGATTCCGACCGGCTCCGATAACCCCAGCCACAGGCCGGAAACCACCGTCAGCACCAGCGCCAGTCCCAGTCCACCCACCCAGTTCCAGCCCGTGCGGCCCAGGCCGAGTTGCGTATGCCAGTCCGAGAGGCGGGTGGCCGCCGTCTCGCCCCAGAAACGGCTGGCGACGATTTCCGCCGTATAAGGATTCACCGACACCATCAACGGCGCGTAGAACCGGCCTTGGGTTTCCTCGGGATTTTCATACCAGGCGGTTAACATGCCGTCCGGGGTGCGGGGGAGTTCCAGCGTCCAGCTTCCGGGCCTCCGGGGGTGCGCGGCCCGTACCGCCGCCAGGATAGGGTCTAGCGCAAGCGGCGGGGCTTTGGGGCGCTCGATGGAGAGCCGGGGGTCCAGCCATAAATCCAAGGCCGGACCATAAAGGGCGAGAGCGCCGCTCAACCCGATCAGCGCGAAGAACAGCCCCAAGGGGAGCGCCAGCCAGCGATGGATTTTCGGACAGGGGCGGTGCGGGGGTTTAGCGTTCATGGCGGGGAGTGGGACGGCGGGAGGGATAGCTTATCGTATCCCCGCCAGGTCCGGTCCAACCAGGGGGATAACAGGCGGTCGGGGACGGCGTTGGAAAAGGTCGCGACCGATGGGCAAGATCGTCCGATACCAGCGGAGTTTGCCGATATTCAAAGGGAAGCGGGCCTGCGGCCGGGCTTCAAACTCATGGTATCTATAAGGCCAACCATCCGTTTATAATGCCTCGATAGCAGGCCGGGTGTAAGAGGGTTCTCCATGAAAGGTGGAGTTGCATCCGCTGGGAATGCCAATGTGTCGCGACAGGAAACTCTCTATTCCATTTGGCGGCATGCCCCCTTATACTACAGGCACTAGCGGCCATCCAGCCCTGATTCGCTTGGGGCTGCACCCACTTCTCAGGACATTAGATAGGGGAAAGACGTGAAAATGAGCAATACGACGACGGGTTTATTGGCGGCGGCGCTGCTGCTGTCCAGTCCCTTGGCTTCGGCGGAGTCCAAATATCCAGCGGCGGATTTCGAGCCGCAGGTCATCACCCGCGATGCCGATCTGATCTCCAAGCACGACCAAGCCGCCAAGGAGCGCGAAGCCGCCGAACAAGCGAAGCAGGCGAAGCGCAGCCAAGTCGTCGCGTCGTCGGCGGTGTCCAAGTCGTCGGAAGCCGAAGCCGATTCCACCCCAGCCAGTGCCGCCGAACCTGTGGTGACCACCGAAGGTGGTTCCTCGATGGATAACTTTCCCGTTGCCTTGGTCGTTTTCGCCTTGGCGGGCTTGGTATTTTGGAGCACCAAACGGCCCAAGGGCCAGGAAGTTCGTTATAGTGCCGCTCCTGTCGCGTCCACAGGTACCGTGGGCGGAGAAACCGGGGTTGCCAAATACCTGAAGGAACTCGAAGCTTCCGCCCGCAAAGCGGCCGGCACCGGGGTTGCCCGCTATCTCAAGAATCTCGAAGCCAACGCCGCTCCCAAAGCCCCCGAAACCGGCGTAGCCAAATATATCAAAAGCAATAAGCTCTAAGTCATAAGACGCGGTACCGAGAAATACCCGGATATCAGGGCTGTTGACAGGTTCCGGCGGTTTCGACTTGAATCGAAATTGTTGATGCGATAACCAGTATCGCGCTTAATCAAAGTTATATCGGAGTACATATTATGGCGGAGCTAAGCGGAGTAGCTAAGTATATTAAAAACCTGGAGTCGTCTGAAAAGAAAGTCGTCGAGACCGGGGTGGCCAAGTATATTAGGGACCTGGAGGCTTCCGCGAAAAAGTCGGCCGAGACGGGAGTTGCTAGGTATATCAAGAATCTTAATAAGGCTGGGTGAAAATTGCTTGCGAGCTTAGGCATCGAAGCGATGTGCCAACAGCTTGATTAAGGCGATGGCCTACGCGCTACACAGTTAGGAGTTGACATTCGTCTGAAATAGGGCGATGCATTTCTAAGCATAAAACCTGTAACCAACCATAACCAATCGGAGCATACACCATGGCAAGACCGTTAATTCAATTGGCACTCGATTCTTTGGATGTTGCCCAGACCCTGAAGCTCGCCAGCCTCGCGGCTCCTTATGTTGACATTTTCGAAATCGGCACCCCGTGCATCAAGCATAACGGCGTGAGCTTGGTCAAGGAATTGCGCAAGCTTTATCCCAACAAGCTGATCCTGGTCGACCTCAAGACCATGGATGCCGGTGAATACGAAGCCACCCCGTTCTATGCGGCGGGCGCTGACATTTGCACCGTGCTGGGTGTTTCCGGTTTGGCGACCATCGCCGGCGTGATCAAGGCTGCCAATGCCCATGGCGCCGAAGTGCAGGTCGATCTGATCAATGTTCCCGACAAGGCCGCGTGCGCCAGGGAATCCGCCAAGCTGGGTGCCCAAATCATCGGTGTCCACACCGGTCTCGACGCCCAGGCCGCCGGTCAGACCCCGTTCGCCGACCTGCAAGCCGTGGCCAAGCTGGGCCTGCCGATGCGTATTTCCGTGGCCGGCGGCATCAAGCAGTCCACCGTGCAGCAAGTCGCCCAGGCCGGCGCGAACATCGTGGTCGTCGGTGCCGCCATCTACGGTGCGCCGTCCCCCGCCGATGCCGCCCGTGAAATTTGCGAACTGGCCAGCGCCGCCTAAGGAACCCATATGCATCAGCAGCTCATCATAGACAAGATTACCAGCATCCTTTCGGCTACCGATGCTAGCTATGAAGAAAAATTAACCGGCATACTCGATAAGGCATCGCGCATATTCATCGCGGGTGCCGGTCGGTCGGCCTTGGTTGCAAGATTCTTTGCAATGAGGTTGATGCATGGCGGTTATGACGTCTATGTCGTCGGTGAGATCGTGACGCCGAGCATCCGTGCGGGGGATTTGTTGATCGTCATCTCCGGTTCCGGGGAAACCGAGACCATGATCGCCTACACGAAGCGGGCCAAGCAATTGGGTGCCGAGATCGTGCTGATTTCGGCCAAGAGCAGCTCGACCATCGCCGACATGGCGGGTTCGGTGCTGCAAATCGGCAGCCCCGAGCAATACGGCAAGGTTGTCGGTATGCCGATGGGCACTGTGTTCGAGCTATCCACGCTGATGCTCCTGGAAGCCACCATTTCGCATATCATCCACGAAAAGGGGATTCCGGAAGAAGAAATGCGGACCCGGCACGCCAATTTGGAATAATCCCCCGCGGGGTGGTTCCAGAAAGTCGCCAGGGCAGGATTCATATCCTGCCCTTTTTTTATGCCTTGGGGATTGCGCGGGCCGGGCGCATACGGGTTGACCCTCCCGATGCGCTTCAGCCGCCGATCGGTAAATGCCTCGGCAGGGCGATTTCCATCGCGACTGGCAAATGGTCCGAGCAGGTGAAATTCAGCGCCCGGACCTTTTCCACCTTCAATTCGGGCGTGACCAGGATGTGGTCCAGCATCCGGTGCGGACGCCAACTCGGGAAGGTGCTGATCTGGCAGGCGGGATCGCACAGCCGGGTGGTCTGGAACAGGAGGTTCAATTCCGGGGAATCGGGTTCGCAATTGAAATCCCCCATTAGCACCACATAGGGCAGGTCGTGGATCAACTCGCCGACGAAGGCCAGTTGCCGAAGCCGGGTCCGTTGCGCCAGGGACAGATGCAGCACGCCAACATACAAGGCATCCTCGCCCGATTGGCCGAACCGTGCCAACAACGCGCCCCGCCCCGGCAAGCCCGGCAGTTTGTAATCGTGGACGGTATCCGGCTTCAGGCGGCTCAGCAGGCCGTTGCTATGCAGGGCGATATTGCCGAAACGGCGGTTGACCTGGTTATGCCAATAAGGGAAGCCCGCGTGTTCGGCCAGATATTCGGCTTGCACGATGTTGTGGCTGCGGGCGCCGCCGCCGTCCACTTCCTGTAGGCCCACCAGGTCGAAGGGTTTGAGGAGTTGGGCGATGCGGTTGAGGTTGGGCAGGCGTTTCCGCGAGGGCAGGATGTGTCGCCAGCCCCCGGTGAGGTAGTCGCGGTAGCTCGAAGTGCTAATGCCGGTCTGGATGTTGAAACTCGCCAGTTTCAGGCGGCGCGGGCGGTCGGGCACGGATGTCATGGGCTGGGGTCTGCGTGGGTTGCGCGTTCCCCGGACGCGGATCCGCCGCCTGGGAGCGGCGGTCCTGTGGGGTCCATACCCTGGGCGGTGGCCTAATGGGCCGCTTTCAGGGCCGGTGCTTCGGGAATCGGCGGGGCGCCATGGGCTTCCGCCACCGGGGGCTTGGCCTCGGTTTCCTTCTTGATGAGCGCGTTGGTGATTTCGATCATGCGGGCGAAGCTTTTGGCCTTGGCGGGACCGACCAGATATTTGCCGTTCACTACGATGCTGGGCGTGCCGGTGACGCCGTAGCGGGCGGCCATGCCCTCGGCCTGGCGCAGTTTGGAATCCACCGCGAAGGACTTGAAGGCCGCTTTGAAGTCGTCCTCCTTCACGCCGTGGGCGGCGAAGAACTTGCCCAGGTCCTTCTCCGATTCCAGGGTCTGGTGCTTGTTCTGGATGGCGTCGAAGAAATCGCTATGGACCTTCTCCACCACGCCCAAGGCCTCGGCGGTGAAGAACGCCTTGGCGTGGTTGCGCCAATGTTCGTTGAACACTGCCGGTTGGCGGATGAACACCACGTTCTGCGGTTTGCTCCTGATCCAGTTGTTCAGGTCGGGCTCGAAGTGGTAGCAATGCGGACAGCCATACCAGAAGAATTCCATCACCTCGACCTTGCTGGGATCGGAAGTGGGTTGGGCCGGGTTGATTGTGTCGTAGTCGGTGCCGGCTTTGAACTCCTCGGCGAAAACCGGCGCGGATAGCAACAGCCAGCCCGCCATGAACCCGAACAGCAGTTTCATCATGATACCTCGTCAAAAATACAGGGAGTGTTATGGGAAGCGTGGATTATTGGAGGCTGGAAATGTAGTCCGCCACCGCCTTGATTTCCGCCTCGTTCATCCGGGCCGCCAGGGCGCGCATCATGCCGTTCATATCGTTGCCGCGTTCCCCGGCCTTGAAATCCCGGAGGGTCTTTTCGACATAGGCGGCGTACTGCCCGTTGAGCTGGGGGAACACCGCGCCCGGATTGCCGTTGCCGCCGAAGCCGTGGCAGCCGGTGCAGGCCGGGACGCCGGTCTTGAGGTTGCCGGTGCGGTAGATGGTTTCGCCGAGGGCGTTGGCTTCCGTCTTCTCGATGGTGATCTTCTGCTGGCTGTAATAGGCCGCGAGATCGTCGATATCCTGGCCGGTGAGGGGTTCGGCCAAGGCGCCCATGGTGGGGTCGCCGCGCTTCTGGGATTTGAAATCGTGGAGTTGCTTGGCGATGTAGGCGGCGTGCTGGCCCGCGATCTTGGGGAAAATCGGGGCGCTGCTATTGCCGTCCTCGCCATGGCAGCCGGCGCAGACCATGGCTTTTTCCTTGCCGGCGGCGGGATTGCCTTGGGCATGGGCGAGGGCGACGCCGCCCGCCAGTAACAGACCCATCCAAAACCTTAGTTTTCCCATTCCCGATACCTCGCTGATAGCCGGATGTTATTGATATGAATGTAAACGGGCCGTCCGGGGCGGTGGCTTGGGGCATGGTCCCGGTGGCGGCGTGGCGCTGAAAAACCCAATGGGCGTGGTCCGCTTCAAACCCGCAATCAAATACGGGTAAACTACAAAAGTCAATTATTTCCCCAACGGCCTATCGTGAAATCCATTTATCATTCCGCCAGTTTCCTGGCGAGCGCCTCGAAGCTGAGCAACGCCCCTCCCGACCAAGGCTTGGAGGTCGCGTTCGCGGGCCGGTCCAACGCCGGGAAGTCCAGCGCCATCAACCTGATCACCCAACAGAAATCCCTCGCCAGGGTCAGCAAGACGCCGGGCCGGACCCAACTGCTCAATTTCTTCCAACTCGACGCGGACCGGCGCCTGGTCGATCTGCCGGGCTACGGCTACGCCGAGGTGCCCGAGGCCATGCGCAAAACATGGGGGGCGATGATAGAGAACTATCTGAGCCAGCGCCAAGCCCTGCGCGGGGTTTTTTTGGTGATGGACATCCGCCGTCCCTTGACCGATTTCGATTGGCGCATGATCGAATGGTGCGCCCATTACCGCCTATCCCTGCATATCGCCCTGACCAAGGCCGACAAGCTCAGTCGGGGCGCGGCCCTCGATACCCTGCACAAGGTCAGGCGGGAGTTGGCCGGATGGCAAGGCCCGGACATCGGCCTGCAATTGTTCTCCGCCCTCAAGCGGGTCGGTGTGGAGGAGGCCCATGCCGTGTTGGACCGCTGGTTCGAATGCGGGCCGGGCGCGGTGCCGGACGGCGGGCTTTGAGGGATCGCCGGGCAAAAAAAACTCCGAAGCAAAAAAGGGGAAAATGCTTCGGAGTCTTGGAGTTCCCGGTTGGGGGGAACCGGGATTGAGAAAACTACCCAAAGAGAGGAGGTGAGTAGTTCGCGTCGTGCCTGAATGGCCCTATGACCCCCTTCCGCCGGAGAAAGTTCCAACCGGCCCCGGCCCTCGTGATACCCAGGAATTCCACCGGTCCCTACCCGGAACTTATCCCCGTCCCGCTGTCTCGAATGAGCGCGGCGCGTTCCCCCCGGAACCGCCGGGCACCGGCCCATCCCGCCTGCCGGAATCCCCTTGAAACCCATCGTCTAGGCCCGCCCACATGAATATCCAAAAACTCGTCAGTTTCAACTTTCACTTCGCCGTCTGGTTATCGATCCTGGGCGGTATCGCCGTGATCAACCATCCCGATTTCATCGTGCCCGACGACGACGGCATGTATGGCCCCTTGCTTAATAACTTCCTGGTCGTCATCGGCTATCTGGTATTCAGCCAATTGGGGCTGTGGTATTTCCGCTATTTGAAGGGCAGCCGCATCGAGGCTTTGATTATGGCCTATACCTTTTTCGCCACGGCGGTGGGGGCCAAGTTCTATGGGATGGTCAACAACCTGCCGGTGTCGGATGCCTTCGTGATGGCCATGGCCTATCTGGCCGTCTCGCATGGATTTTATTATGCCGCCGGTCTCATGGAGGCCGAGACGCGGGCGGCCCAGGCCAAGCATCCCGGCCCGGATGTTTGAGGCTTATAGCTCCACCTGGAGATTATCGATCAAGCGCGCCTTCCCCAGCCGTGCGGCGGTCAGGACGACCCACCGGGTTTCCCCCGGCCCAGGCCGGGCCAGATCGTCCTGGCGGCGGATGGCGAAATAATCGGGCACGAAGCCCTGGTGCCGCAGGGCTTCCGCCCGCTCCCGCTCGATCCTGGCGTAATCGCGCGCGCCGCCGCGCAGTTCCGCCGCCGCCGCGCATAACTGGGCATAGATCGAAGCCGCCCGCGCCTTTTCCTCCGCCGATAGATAGCCATTGCGCGAACTCAGCGCCAAGCCATTTTCCTCCCGTACCGTGGGCACGCCCTGGATGCGTACCGGCACATCCAAATCCGCCACCATGCGGCGGATCACCGTCAATTGCTGGTAATCCTTCGCGCCGAACAGCGCCACATCGGGCCGCACCTGGTTCAACAGCTTGAGAACCACGGTGGCGACGCCCCGGAAATGGCCGGGCCTGAACTGGCCGCATAAATCGTCGGACAAACCCGGCACATCCACGTAGGTCATCCGGGCCGGGTCGGCGGGGTAGATTTCGGCCACGGGCGGCAGGAATAAGAGATCGGTGCCGACGGCGACGAGTTGGGCGCTGTCGGCTTCCGGCGTGCGGGGATAGGCCGCGAAATCCTCGCCGGGGCCGAACTGGCTGGGATTGACGAAGATGCTGACGACCACCCGGTCGGCCAGTTGCTTGGCTTCCTCGACCAGATGGATATGGCCGGCGTGCAGGTTGCCCATGGTGGGCACGAAGGCCACGGAAAGGCTTTGTTCGCGCCAGAGGCGGACGCTGTGGCGCAATTCGGGGATGGCGTGGGCGGTTTTCATCTTGGATGGCTCGGTTTCGGCGAGGGTGCGGGCTTAGGTCGCGAATTCGGACGGCGAGGCCTTCAAGGCCCGGTCCCGCGCCCAGTTGCGGATATGGTCCACCTGCTCCTTCATGGTTTTCGACAAGGGGACGATATTGCCGGTGGCGTACATCAGGTCGTCCTCGTTGAGTTCGCGCTCCTCCAACCGCGCCGTGGTGAGGGCCGACACCACGCATTGCTCGACCTCGGCCCCGGTCCAGCCCTTGGTGAAGCGCTTGAGCCGTTCCAGGTTGAAGCCGCTGGCGTCGATGCCGCGGCGTTCCAGATGGATGCGGAAAATATCGACCCGCTCGTCGTCCAGCGGCAAATCCACGAAGAACACCTCGTCGAAGCGGCCCTTGCGGATCATCTCGGCAGGCAGCAGGTCGATGCGATTGGCGGTGGCGGCGACGAACAGCCCCTTGGTCTTTTCCTGCATCCAGGTCAGGAAGAAGGCGAAGATGCGGCCTTGTTCGCCCGCCGATTCGGTGGAGGTGATGCCCATCTCGATCTCGTCGAACCAGACCACGGCGGGCGAAATCCCTTCCAGCATCCGGCAGGCGCGGGCGAAGGCGCTTTCCGGGGAACCATGGCGGCCCGAGAAGATTTCGCCCATGTCGATGCGGTACAGCGGCAGCTCGAAGCAATTGGCGATAGCCTTGACCGAGAGGCTTTTGCCGCAACCGGAAATCCCCATCACCAAAATACCCTTGGGCACGATATCCGCGCCCAGTTTGTCGCGCTGCTGGAACAGGCGGCGACGTTCGATCAGCCATTGCTTCATGATCTCCAAGCCGCCGATATGGCCGATGTTGTCGCCCTCGGCGATGAACTGGATCATGCCACTGCGGTTCACCAACTGGCGTTTTTCCTGGTAGAGCGCGGGCAGGGCATCGCGGCCCAGGTGCTTGCCGCCCGCGAGGGCGCGGCGCAGGGCGTGGCGGGCTTCGTCCAGGGTCAAGCCTTGCAGGGCGCGGAGGATGAGGGTTTGGGTGGCCTCGTCCTCGTCGAGGGTATAACCGGCGGCCTGGAGGAGGGCGGTTTCGCTGTGTAGGAAGGTTTCCAGTTCCGGTAAGTCCGGCACGCCCAGTTCGAGGTAGGCGAAATCGCGGTCGAGTTCCGGCGGCAGGAATTGCACGGGCGAGGTGATGAACACGAACTTGCCCTGGTCGAAGCAGCCCGCGTACAAATCGCGCAGGCGGCGGCGGATGTCGGCGGAATCGCGCATCGGCTCGTGGAAATCCTTGAGGTGAAACAGGGCCGGACCAGGGTGTTCCGCGATGAAATCCAAGGCGGCGCGGGCGCTGGCGGCTTCGGCGCGGCTGCCGTCGGCTTGTTTCATGCCTTCGGTGAGGCTCCAACTCCACAGTGGCACGGGCGCGGCGAAGAAACTGTTGGCGGCTGCGGCCAGGAGGTTGGAGATGCGCTGTTCCTCGGAGGTTTTGACGTAGGCCAGTGGACGGCCCGAATCAACGATGTCGCGCAGGGCTTGGAGCGATTTGCTGAGGGTGGTCATGGGGTTGGGAATCCGTTGGGGTTGGAGGGTTGGCGGGGGATTCTTGTGGGCGGCGGGGGGGCTGTCAAGGTGGGTGGTGGGCTATGCGGCTACGGGGAAGGTTTCCGCGAGGGTTGCCCCGACGATTTTGGAAAATCACGCAGCCGTTGGAAAGACCTCTGCGGTGATTGTGTAGGTCGGGCAACGGTTGGGAAAGCTTCCCACGACGGTCGTCAGGTATTGTGTAGCATTAAATTGACTAGTAGTCTGTCAAACTTTCCAATAAAAAGACCGAATTGACCATTTTGTGGTCAATTTGGGCGCTTCTACATGAATTTTCGATCATTCGAATTCGATGAGTCGCCAAATATTCGTGTACAAGCGAAGCGCTTCGCGCTTGGAAGTCCGACAGACTCCTAGCACTATTGGTTAATAATGTCTCGTGCCCACCGCGACGGAGCCCGGAAAGGATAGCGGTTTCAACGGGGAACGGATGCGGAACCGCCACCCGCCAGCCCCGCCTCGATATACGGCTTGAAACCCAACCGGACCTCCCGCACCCTGGCCCCGGCGCACAGCGCCTCCCCCACCGAGGAAGGCCGACAACGCACATCGAGGAACAGGATATCCTCGGTCCTGCCGGCGATGCGGGTGACGGTCAGGCCGAATTGGTCGTCGTTCGCGGGCGGGGCGGTTTGCAGGATGCGCTCGGTTTCCAGCGAGAGGGCGTCCATCCCGCCGGACTTCAACACATATTGCTTGGCGAGCCCCCAGGCCCGGTTGCACATCGGCCCGATGGCGCAGGGGATGGCGCTGATCACGATCTCCTGGTTGTCCTGTTTGGAAGTGCCGCCGAAATCGAACAGCCCCGCCCCGAGCGCCTCGGCGGAAGAGTCCTTCTGCTGGGCGGCGATGGCGCGGTAGCGGGCGATGTCCTTGGCGAAGCGCTCGGTGATCTCGCGCTTGTCGGCTTCGAGGCGGCGGATGTGTTCGCCGAACTCGGCCAATTGGCGGCGGGTGGCGGCGATGTTGTCGCGCAAGGTCTGGGGCACGGGCTGCCCTTGCCGCTCCAGGTCGGCGGCGCGTTGCTCGTGGCCGCGGAGCAGGTCTTGCTGGCGTTGGCGGTTGGTCTCGTTGATCTTGACCAGACCGTCGAGAGTATCAAGCTTACTCTGCAAGGCCCGGTACATTTCCTGTTCGCTGCGGTAGGTCCTGAGCAAGGACAGGTCGCGGTCGCGCTGCTCGGCCAGGATTTTATCCTGCTGGGTCCGCAACTGCCGGAGTTGCTGCTCGCGGCGCAATTGCTCCGGGGTCTTGGCGGCCTCGACCACACCCACCTCGCGGCCCTGGGCGTCGAGCTTGGTGCGGCGCTGCTTGACCTCTTCGGGCGGTACCTGGTCGGAATAGTGGACATCGCCCTGTTCGTCCACCCAGCGGTAGGTCGGCGTAGACGAGGTAGACGGGGTAGGCTTGCTACCGGGTGGCGCGCCCATCCCGGCCATGGGCACCGCCCAGGCCAACCATAAGACCCACACCCAATGGCGAGAACGGCTCATAACGAACCGAATTCGGCGCGGTAACGGCGTATGGCTTCGAGTTCGACCGCCTGCCCGGCCTGGGCCAGATAGTCCACGATATCGCCCAGTCCGATGATGGCGTGGACCGGGATGCCATATTGCTCGACGACCTCCTGCACCGCCGACAGTTCGCCCCGGCCCTTCTCCTGGCGGTCCAGCGAGATCAGGACGCCGGAAGGCGTGGCCCCGGCGGCGCGGATGATGTCCACCGATTCCCGCACCGACGTCCCCGCCGTGATCACATCGTCCAGGATCAACACCGAACCCCGCAACGGCGCGCCGACCAAGGCGCCGCCCTCGCCATGGTCCTTGGCTTCCTTGCGGTTGAAAGCGAAGGGCACTTCCGCGCCGGTGGCCCCGGCCAAGGCGATGGCGGTGGCACAGGCCAAAGGGATGCCCTTATAGGCCGGGCCGTACAGCACGTCGGCCTGGATGCCCCGGTCCAGCAGGGTTTCGGCGTAGAACCGGCCCAGTTGGGCCAGCCGCGCCCCGCTGTCGAACAGGCCGGTATTGAAGAAATAAGGGCTGCGCCGCCCCGATTTGAGGGTGAAGTCGCCGAAGCGCAACACCCCGCACTGGATCGCGTATTGGATGAATGCTTCCTGGTATGCCTGCATGAGAACCTCTGGAATCAACTTCGCCCTTGGACTGCCGTCCGCTTGTCCCTGGGCCACTACAATATCCTTGGATTATATCGCCGCCATCAACGGAAAAACGCCGCCGACCCCGCATCCGTGACGGAACCAGCCCCAGCCGCCTTGCGGTTCAAGGCACGGCGACATGGCGCAGCAGTTCCCCGATCAAACGGTCGGCGGTGACGCCCTCCGCCTCGGCCTCATAGGCCATGATCAGGCGGTGGCGCAACACATCGGGCGCGATGCCTTGGATATCCTCGGGCGTCACGAAATCCCGGCCATCGAGCCAAGCGCGGGCGCGGGCGCACCGATCCAGGGCGATGGTGGCGCGGGGGCTGGCCCCGTATTGCAGCCAACGGGCGAAATCCGCGCCGTAGGCACCGGGTTCGCGGGTCGCGAGGACCAATTGCAGCAGATAGTGTTCCAAAGGCTCGGCCATATAAACCCCGAGGACTTCCTCGCGGGCCTGGAACAACACCGCCTGGCCGACCGGCTCGAACGCCGGGGACCGGACCGCGCCGGTGCGCTTGGCCTCGCCGCGCACCAGCCTCAGGATTTCGCGCTCGTGCTGGGCTTCCGGGTAGCCGATGCGGACGTAGAGCATGAAACGGTCGAGCTGGGCCTCGGGCAAAGGATAGGTACCTTCCTGCTCGATAGGGTTCTGGGTCGCCATCACCAGGAACAACTCCGGCAGCTGATACGTCACCCGGCCCACGGTGATCTGGCGTTCGGCCATGGCCTCCAGCAGGGCCGATTGCACCTTGGCGGGCGAGCGGTTGATCTCGTCGGCCAGCACTAGGTTATGGAACAGCGGTCCCTGCTGGAAATGGAAGCTGCCGTCCTGGGGCCGGTAGATTTCGGTGCCGGTGAGGTCGGCGGGCAATAAGTCGGGTGTGAACTGCACCCGGTGGAAATCGCCCTCGATGCCCCGGCTCAACACATTGATGGCGCGGGTCTTGGCCAGCCCCGGCGCACCCTCGACCAGGATATGGCCATCGGCCAGGAGGGCGACCAGCATCCGCTCGATCAACCGGTCCTGGCCGACGACCTGGGTGGCGACGAATTGGCGTAGGCGTTGCAAAGCTTGCTGGGCGGGGGTCGGGGCTGGAAAGGCGGGATCGTTTCCTATGCTCATGCTGGACCAGGGATTGGGGAACGGATGGAATGGACGGAATTATAAGCCGAATCGGGGTTATGCTTATGCTCCTCCCCTGCACGATCCAGAGCAACCCATGAACGCGCACCGCCCGCCCCGGACCGGCCAGACCCCGGCCCGCCTCGCCATCGTCCTGCTCCTGACCGGGATGCTCGCCTGCTCGACCTATCACCAGAAGATTCCGCCCGTGCCTCTGCCCGGCTTCAGCCCCAACAGCGTCGAGGTCGAGGGTGCCCAGATGGCGGCGCGGGCCTATCCCGAACCCAAGGAGGCGGAACAGGCGTTCGGCTTCGATATCCGGGGCGCGGGACTGCTGCCGGTGCGGCTGGTGATCGACAACCGGGGCCGCGATGTCATCAAGATCAATCCGCAGCAGACCTTCCTCATCGACCGGCAGGGCATGGCCTGGCCTTTGCTGACCGCCGAACAGGCGCAAAGCCGGGTGGTGGCGGCGGTGGGCACGGGGGAAGCCTTGAAGGGTGGAGCCCTCTCGGTCCTGTGGGGCGGGGCCACGGCGGCGCTCAGCGGTTTCGCCATCGGCTTGATCCTCCAAAACGGCTACGGGCCGATGCTCAACACCACCGGGGTGGGCGCGGGTGCGGGGGCGTTCCTGGGCGGCGGCGATGGCCAGGCCCTGCAAAACCGCATCCGCCAAGACTTGAACGGCAAATCCCTACGCAACCAGCGTCTACAACCGGGAGAATTGGCCCAGGGCTATTTGTTCTTCCCCGGCCAGGACGAAGCCCGCAGCGCCAATCTCCTGCGCCTGGGCTTGGAGATGGACGGTTATCCCTACGTGGTGAACCTGCCCCTGAATCCGCCGCCGACCACGGCGGCCAAAGCCAAGTAGAATCCGCGCCTATCCCCTGGCGATGGCGCGGTGGCCAATATCCTTGCGGTAATAGACCCCGTCCCAATGGATGCCGTCCAAACCCTCGTAAGCCTTGCGCTGGGCCTCCGCCACCGTGCCGCCCAGGGCGCACACGCATAGCACCCGCCCGCCCGCCGTCACCACCTGCCCACTCTGCAACCGGGTACCGGCGTGGAACACCTTGGTTTCGGTCCCGCCCGCCGGTGGCAACCCTTGGACGACCTCGCCCTTGGCATAATCGCCGGGATAACCGTCCGCCGCCAGCACCACGCCCAAGGCCGGGCGCGGGTCCCACACGCATTCGACCTTGTCCAAACACCCATCGAGCGCCGCGAGGCACAGGCTGGGCAAATCGCTCTTGAGGCGCAGCATGATGGGCTGGGTTTCGGGGTCGCCAAAGCGGCAATTGAATTCCAGCACCTTGGGCGCACCATCCGGGCCGATCATCAATCCGGCGTAGAGGAAGCCGGTATAGGGCAGGCCATCGGTGGCCATGCCGAGCAAGGTCGGCATGATCACCTCGTCCATCACCCGGCGGTGGATGGCCGGCGTCACCACCGGCGCGGGCGAATACGCCCCCATGCCGCCGGTATTGGGACCGAGGTCGCCATCGTCGCGGGCCTTGTGGTCTTGGGACGAAGCCATCGGCAGGGCGTGGATGCCATCGGCGATCACGATGAAGCTGGCTTCTTCCCCCGGCAGGAATTCCTCGATCACCACCCGCCGCCCGGCCGCGCCGAAGGCATCGCCCGCCAGCATATCGCGCACCGCCGCCTCGGCCTCGGCCTCGGTCTGGGCCACGACCACGCCTTTGCCCGCCGCGAGGCCGTCGGCCTTGACCACGATGGGCGCGCCCTGCTGGCGGAGATAGGCCAGGGCCGGTTCGACCTCGGTGAAGGTGGCGTAGGCGGCGGTGGGAATCCGGTGGCGGGCCAGGAAATCCTTGCAGAAAGCCTTGGAACCTTCGAGTTGGGCGGCGGCGCGGGTCGGGCCGAAGCATTTGAGCCCTTGGGCCTGGAACGCATCGACGATGCCCAACACCAAGGGCACTTCCGGCCCGACGATGGCCAGATCGATGCCCTTGGCCTTGGCGAAATTCACAAGCCCCGGAATGTCGTCGGCGGCGATGGGCACGTTTTCCAGACCGGGCTCCAGCGCCGTGCCGGCGTTGCCGGGGGCGACATAGACTTTTTCGGCCCGCGGGGAGGCGGCGGCTTTCCAAGCCAGGGCGTGTTCGCGGCCACCGCCGCCGACGATGAGGATTTTCATGGGGTTACTCGAAGCAATGATCGATGGGGTTGAACGGCGTAGGCTGGATGCGGCGCGGCGGAATCCGGGACATTGGGCGCTCCGCCCAACCCCCCGGATTCCGCGCACGCTCCATCCAGGCTACGGGATTAGATCAAGGCGCTCCCGGCCTCTGGGTCCACCAGCCAAGCCGTGCCCGCGGCCTTGATCCGCGCGGCGGGCAGGGAATCCGCCGTCGGGGCGGGATCGGCGAACACCGCCCGCAAGGTTTCGGCCTTGTCCGCGCCCGTGACCAGGAACAGGATGCGCTCGGCTTGGTTGATGGCGTCCAGGGTCAAGGTCAGGCGGGTGGGCGGCGGCTTGGGGGAACCATGGACGGCGGCGACACTGCCGGGATAATCCGGGAAACCCGGAAACAGCGAGGCCGTGTGCCCATCCGGTCCCATCCCGAGCAGGATCAGGTCGAAGCGGGGCAAAGGCGCGGCGAAGAACTCCGCCAGGGTTGCCGCGTATTCGGCGGCGGCTTGTTCCGGGGCCAAGCCCACGGTGGGCATGGGGAAGAGATTGGCGGGCGGGAGCGGGACGTGGTCGAACAAGGTTTCCCGCGCCAGCAGCATGGTGCTGTCGGGATCGTCGTGCGGCACGAAACGCTCGTCGGCGAAGAACATGAACACCTTCGACCACTCCACCGCGTAGAGATAAGGCGGCTGGGCCAGCAGCCGGTACAGTCGCTTGGGCGTGCTGCCCCCGGACAAGGCCACGGCGCAGCGGCCCCGCTCGGCGATGGACTTCTGGGCGGCGTCCAGGAACCTGACGGCGGCTTCCCGCGCCAGGTCGTCGGCATCGCCCGCGATGAACAATTCACGTTCCGACATCAGCGCAACCTCTTGTAATGTTCCAACAGCCCGGTGGTGGAGCTATCGTGGATGATGGCTTCCTGTTCCCCGGCCAGTTCGGCCAGGATGGTCTTGGCCAGTTGTTTGCCCAATTCCACGCCCATCTGGTCGAAGGAATTGATATTCCAAATCGCGCCCTGCACGAAAATCTTATGTTCGTACAAGGCGATCAAGGAACCCAGGGTCTCCGGCGTCAGCTTCTTATAAAGGAAGGAGTTGGAAGGCCGGTTGCCGGTGAAGGTCTTGGCGGCGGCCAGTTCCTCCAAACGTTCGCCGGTCACGCCCTCGGCCATCAACTCGGCCTTGGCCTCCTCGTAGGTCTTGCCGCGCATCAGGGCTTCGGGCTGGGCCAGGAAGTTGGAAATCAGGATTTCATGGTGCCGGCCCAGGCCGTGATGGCTTTTCGCCGCCGCCAGGAAATCGCAGGGAATCAACTCGCTGCCCTGGTGCATCAATTGATAAAAAGCGTGCTGGCCGTTGGTGCCGGGCTGGCCGAAGATGATGGGGCCGGTGGTGTAGTCCACCCGGCGGCCTTCGAGGTCCACGGTCTTGCCGTTGCTCTCCATATCGCCCTGCTGGAGATAACTGGGCAGGAATTCCAAATGCTGGTCGTAGGGCAGGATGGCGTAGGAATCGGTATGGAAAAAGTTGTCGTACCAAATCCCGATCAAGCCCATCAGCACCGGGATATTGCGCTCGAACGGCTCGTTGCGGAAATGCTCGTCCACCCGGAACGCCCCGGTCAGCATGGCCTCGAACCGGGTCATCCCAATCGCCAGCGCGATGGACAGGCCCACCGCCGACCACAAGGAATAACGCCCGCCCACCCAATCCCAGAACTCGAACATGTTCTTGGTATCGATGCCGAACTCGGCGACCTTCTTGGCGTTGGTGGAAATAGCGATGAAATGCCGGGCCACGGCGGCGGGGTCCTTGGCATGGCTCAGCAGCCAATCCCGCGCCGATTGGGCGTTGGTCATGGTCTCCTGGGTGGTGAAGGTCTTGGAGACGATGGAAAACAAGGTGGTTTCGGGGTCCAGCCCTTGCAAGACCTGCATCAGGTCGGCCTCGTCCACATTGGACACGAAATGGACCCGGAGCGCGGGTGTGGTATAGGGCGTCAGCGCCTGCACCACCATCCGGGGGCCGAGATCGGAACCGCCGATGCCGATATTGACCACATCGGTCATGGGCTTGCCGGTGCAGCCGCGCCATTGGCAGGAGCGCACCTGCTCCACGAAAGCCCGCATCTTGGCCAGCACCCGGTTGACCTCGGGCATCACATCCTCGCCGTCGAGCAGGATGGGCCGGTTGGCGCGGTTGCGCAGGGCCACATGCAGCACGGCGCGGCTCTCGGTGACATTGATCCTATCGCCGCGGAACATGGCGGCGATCTTGTCGGCCAGTTGGGTCTGGCGGGCGAGATCGAGCAACAACCCCAGGGTTTCCCCGGTAATGCGGTTTTTGGAGTAATCGAACAGGAAATCGCCGAAACACAGCGAGAATTTCTCGAAACGCTGGGGGTCCTGGGCGAACAAATCGCGCATATGGACATCGGCGACGTCCCGCTGGTGCTGGACCAGCGCTTGCCAAGCAGGGAGTTGGTTGGGTCGAGTCATCTAGGGTGTCCCGCGGGTGGTTTTTCAAGGATGCTACTACAGGGCGCTTGGGGAATAAACCGGGGGCAAAACGGAATAAGGCCGGGGAAAAACGGGGCGGGCATAAAAAAGGGGCCGTCGCGGCCCCTTTGCGGTCGTGGCGTGGCGGGGATTTAGCCGACGCCTTTCTCGTTGAGATAGGGTCCGTAGTGCTTATCGTGGTTGGGGATATGGTTGTAGAGCCAGTCCTTGACGAAGACGCAGGTATCGCCGGTGATGTCGATTGCGCCGACGTGGAATTTCTTCTGCACGTCGAGGCAGGTATTGACCAGCTCGGCATGGAGCTTCTTGTGGGCGTCGGCGCCCGGATAGCCGTGGGCGTCGAACAGGTCTTCCTCGGTCTTGAAGTGGCCGGCCACGTAGGCGATCAACCCGTCCAACTGCTTGCCGATTTCGGCGCGGTCGCCACTGTCCACGGTGTCGTTGAGGGTGTTGACCATATCGAAGATCACCTTGTGTTCTTCGTCGGCGGCGGTGATGTGGGTGCCGAAAGCTTCCGCGGTCCAGTTCAAAAGTGCCATGGGGTTTCCTCCTTCGGTCGTTGCCGGTTTGGGTCTTTTTGTTGACGGTTTGTTGCCCGGTGAGGGCCGCGCCACTCTATACCGGCGGCGGCGGGGGGCGTTTGAGGAAAATCAAGGTTTTGGGGGATTGGTTTGGGAGGCTGGACACGGGGCAATCATGCCGCCGTGGAGATGATGGGCGACGAGGGCTTGGGCGAAGAGGAAGTTAATCCGGCCATATCCTGGGCCATTCACCATGAGGCGACGATGCCCATCGACCGGGGAAAACCCGCCCGGCACCGGCCGGGGGTCGATGGGCCTGTCCTCCATACCGCCGACGCTCACGGCCCTGTCGGCGCTTGCGCGGGATCGCCAGCGAAAAACCCAATTAGCTGCTCCAGCCGACCCATCAATACCCCAGAAAAACCTATTACAGCGGTTTCAGTCCAAGCAAATCAAACGGTCAAGCGCAAACCATCGTTTTCTGATTGAAATTTTTGCGATCCGGCTTGTTTTTTAACTCGCCGATATAGAAACCGCCGCGCTACCCATCAATACACCCCCCACCCAGCTTAACAATAAACCGACTCAACCGAGATGTACCATTAATCGCGGCATTCTCAATCACAAAAACCCACCAAAATGCCTTGTTGAAAACGCCTCCCTTTTAGTGTATTAAATAGCGCGGTCGCCGGTATTAAACTTAAACCCACCGCAAGGCGGGAATGGAAGCCATGGTTCTTGAGTCAAGGCCACCCAGACCATCCAAAGCGATTGCAGCGAGCTTCGCTCCGGCAGTCCGGGTTCATATTAATCAACCTCTGCCGCCATAATTAACTCATGGATGAGGATAATGACATGATCACGCAATATATCCACAAAATATCCCTCCAAGCTTTGGTGATGTACGCCTCCGCCTTGGCATTCCCCCTTCCCACGCACGCGGCCACCAACACCCCCTTGGACTGCAAAGGGGTTATTGCCGTGAAAGGCGGCTATAAGCTCACCCATGACACCACCTGCACGACCATACTGAACGAGAACCACAAATTCCTCGACCTTAACGGATTCAAGCTCACGACAGCAAGGTTGAGCCCACAAGGCAATGGTGTCACCATCCGCAATGGAAACCTTGTGATGGACCAAGCGTGGTGGATAGGCGACGCGGGGCGTCTAATCAACCTCCATATCTCTACCCGCTCCACGAGTCCCGGTTTCTTCATTGAAACCGCTTCCAATTTTACCGTGGACAAATGCAACTTCACCAATATTCCTGGGGTGGCCCTGAGCTTCTATTTCGGGTACGGCGGGATGGTGCGGAATTCATCGTTCACTGGTAATACAAAGGGCATCAGTATCCAAAGGAATTGGTCAACGGACAATCCGACCTTAGGTGTGAACATCCATAATAATAAATTTATAGGCAATATCACAGGAATCAACCTCTGGAATGAAAACTTTGGCGGGGTCAATGGCAACAAAATTACTTCCAACCAATTCCTGAATAACGGATCGGGAATCTGGATGGAGGCAAGGCCGGGGATGGGAGCGCAATTCCCCGGAATGCAGGGCAACCAATTCGTGAACAACCAGTTCCTCCACAATAGCCATGTGGGGATATATATCAAAACCGCATGCTGGCAATCCTCGCCTACGGAATGCGGCGGCAAGGATACCTTGGTGGCCGGGAATTATTTCATCCACAACGGCTACACGGTTGCGGCGGACTTCCCCGATATCGATGACGGCATGAAAGCCCTGGGGAGGTGGATGGAGAACGGCGCTAGCTCTCCATCCGCCCTCGTCGGCGTGAAGGTCTCCAACAACAGGGCCAACCTGAACGCCGATCTTGGCTTGGACGTGGACGGGGTCACGGACGGCGGCGGCAATAAAGCCAACCTCAACCGAGACCCCATGCAATGCCTGGGCGTGTATTGCGCTTCCACATTAGGCGCGACCCCCCGTCGCAGCGAGAAAGACCGGAGCGAAACCGTGATACCACTTGATGAAACCCAGTTCCGTCACGCACCTGATTGAGATTCGCCCCCGGACCCTGGATACGAGTCGCTCCCTGGCGAGCCCCGAAACCAGAATAGGACTGGGGCATCGCCAGGGACCAATGAACAGGTCCTCCTTCCGCGTAGATTCCTGTCCGCATGACGCACCATGCGCGGCTGGTTGATGCCCAAGAACGGTCGATATCGAAACTTTTCCCCATGAGCAGCGAATCAAAACCCTGGGCCCGCCGCACACCGTTTCCCGCCATTTGGCTCAAGGCCAAGGACCATTTCGCCCGCATGAAAAAGAGTCATACCGATTCGACGGAATACCACATATTCAGCGAACGACCAAACGTCAACTGCTCCTTCGGCCAAGCCGTATTGCCGCAATTCCCGCCCGCTCTCAGCACCATCATCAATTTTCGCAACCTCAATAGACCTTACACATTGACGGGAATCTTGACAAAACCAATCAAAATAATGTGACGATCTGAAAGATCATGGAAGTAGCCGCAGGATACTGGCCACCATCATTCGTGGGCTTGCCTGGGTTTGGGACATAAGTGAATGTAGGCTGAAAGAAAATATCCCCTACCACATGGGCCTGATAGTACATTTGCGTAAGAATTTCGGTCTCGCCACCCCTGGGAGGATTATTAAGCCACGATACCCCGAGACCAAGCCCCATGGAGTCCTTTGGACGGCTAGGCAATAGGTTGATGCCCGTCACGCCAAAACCTACATACTGGTTCGCGAGCATGGTCTTAGAATTATTGATACCGTATTGGACATAGCCCAGCAATACGCCGGTGGTGCCTTCCTCGACATTCAGGTTAAGCAACCGGTTCGTGGCGGTCGCAAACACGCCTTGGGCTCCGCTCTCGCGATGAGGGGACGCCCCCATCCAACCACTTTGCCCCCAACCGCCGACCGCCGCCTTGCCTGGATAGCGGCCGTCCCAAGAAATTCCCGCCTCGCCGATATTGAAATAATAACTATCGAAAGTCGGCCAAGCATGGGTGCCGGTTTGCCGACCCCGAGCCAAACTGCCATCATAAATGCCGTAGGATAAATAGCCATGGGCGGATGGCGTCGCCGTAACAGTCATACCCCAAGCCGAATTATAATAACCCGGCAGCACGCCAAGTACCGACGGATTGACAAAAATCGGCGTGAAAAGCAAGCCACTAACCGCCGCGACAAAGGGTTTCTCATCGGGGATGGGCAGCCTCCGGCTGACATTATTGAAATCGAAAGTCGGCACGCTTTTTCCGACCCGGACTATCAAGTGTTCGTCGAACAACGTTTGCCGCCACCACATTTCATAGAGTTCGCTGCGGTTCAAAGGGGCCACTCCGGTCAGTCCATTGTAGCCAGTCAGCACGCCCGCCCTGCCATTGCTAGGCTGGCCGTCAAACTGTAGAAACGTCGCCGAAAATGTTCCGCCATGAATTCCAGCCAGGGTTTTCATATCCAGTAGCAGGTCAATAATCCCCAGGCTATTGAAACTCGCACTCCCGGACAGGCGTCCCGACATTTGTATATCCGCATTCCCCACCCACAGCCCACCTAAGCGAACTCCAGAATCCTCCGCCAGACCGAGTTGCTGACCAAGCCAACCCGTGCCAGTAAGGATATTATCCGCGCCTGGATTGCCCGAAATACTTGTAGGGTCTTGATCTTCCAATGACTGGCGACGGTAGGTCAGTTTTGGCGCTTTGGTAGTTTCGCCCCCCGGACTACAAGGGCCACCCGTTTCCTGGACTTTGGGCTTATCTTTGGAAAGATATTCGATACAGGGGTTCCTCTCCTGGATCGGCGGGTCTTTTGGGGGAGGAGCCTCGGCTTGGGCAATCCGTATATTTGCCATCAACACCAACAGGGCTATACCTACCATACCTGGCCCGGAAAAATCATCGCCCGGAGGATTATAAAAACCCTGCATCATCGGATAAAAGCCTATTCTGGGCTTGTCGATCATCGCGCTCGCCCCATATTATTCTTGCCTTGGCGCGGCATATATAGATACAATCGCTGCTTAGAATAACCACGACTCAACCAACCCTGGATTAAAAGGGTTTAAATTTCGTGGAACGCTCCAAAATCCGATACCAATGCCCTATTGACCGGATCAAGAAACCCTATGCAGCCCCTTAAGCTTCGCATATCCCAGAGTGCGCGAAATCTCGGCAACGGCATCCTCAGCGTCAGTGGATTCATCAATCATCAGGTTGATCCAGAACTCATGGACCTCTGTGGACGCGAACTCGCCCGCCGTTTTTCCAGGGCGGGCGCGACCAAGGTTCTAACCGCCGAAACCTCGGGCATCGCCCCCGCGTTGACCACCGCCCTCCATCTCCGGGTGCCTATGGTCTTCGCCCGCAAGACAAGGCCAGTCACATTGCCGACCCCGGTCTTCGAGATGGCCGCGCCTTCCCATACCCAGCAGAAAACAGAGCGCCTGATCGTATCGGCGGAGTATCTTTGCCCGGACGACCGGGTCTTGATCGTGGACGATTTCCTCGCCTTCGGCCACACCATCTTGGCCCTTTCCAGCCTCGCCCATCTGTCGGGAGCCGCGGTGGTGGGCATCGGGGTGTTGATTGAAAAGTCATTCGAGGGAGGACGCTCGCTTTGCCGAGGACTGGGAGTTCCCATCGAAGCGCTGGCGATGGTCAACGGGATGCCGGACGGCGAAATCTTGCTTGAGTGAACGCACCCGCCGCCCATTGCAACACGCGCCCGGACCTTTGCCAAACAATCTTCGGACCCCGTTTGCCGGTCAAGCGCCCGGTTCTTGCGTCCCGCGAATAGCCCGTCCCTAAGCTGTACCTAATATATTGGACAATTGTTGTACCCACCCATCCCCCATGTTAGGCTGGAACGCCGCCAGCCCAGGCGAGACCAAGCCGGATACGGCAATTGAGACCACCGTTTCTGATGTTTCACCGGAGAGCGTCGATGTCTAATAGCACCCTTGATCATGCCGAACATGAGAAATTCCTCCGCCGCGCCATCGCATTGTCGGCGCGGGCATCGCTCGAATATTCCACAGGCGGCGTCTTCGGCGCCGTGGTCGTCAAGGATGGCAAGATTGTTTCCGAAGGTATGAACCGCGTGGTGGCCAGCCATGATCCGACCTGGCACGCGGAAATGGAGGCCATCCGCCTGGCCTGCATCACCCTCCAAAGCTTCAAACTGACCGGTTGCACCCTTTACACCTCCGCCGAGCCCTGCCCCATGTGCCTCGCCACCTCGTACTGGGCGGGCCTCGATCACATCTATTTCGCCGCCACCGTGGAGGACGCCCTCAAGTACGGCGACTTCGACGACAGCTTCATCTACAAGGAACTCGCCCTGCCCAAGGAACAACGCTCGATCACCATAACGGGCATGCTGCGCGAAGAAGCGGTCGAAGTCTGGAAGCAATACCATGAAAAGGCGGACAGGGTTCCCTATTAAGGCCGCACACCCCAGCGTGCCCCAACCCGTGGAGGAGGATAGATGGACGCCCAGTCTCCAAGCACCGCCCCTTCCCCGGTGGAAATCCATATGGCCTGGGCCTCGTCGGTCATCATGCACCGTATCCCGCCCGAGCGTTCGGACGATTTTTTAGAGTGGCAGCGTGGCGTCACCCTGGCGGCACAGGATTTTCCCGGTTACCGTTCCACCGTTATCTATCCCCCGGTGGAATCGGGTTCGCAGGAGTGGGTAACCGTCGTTGAGTTCGACAGCCAGGAATCGCTCAGGAACTGGCTGGATTCGACGGTGCGCGAGGAGTGGGTTTCCCGGCTTCCACGGGAAATCGCGGACTTCCGCCTCAAGACCTTGCTAAATGGATTCGGCCCCTGGTTCGGCAGTTTGGTCCAGGGCGCGGACGAAGCGTTGCCGCCTAGTTGGAAGATGTTCCTGACCGTGCTGCTGGGACTCTATCCGACGGTGATGCTGCTGACCCTATGGGTCGGACCCTACACATCGCCATTGGGACTTTCCTTATCCATGCTGATCGGCAACGCCTTGAGCGTCGCCATCCTCCAATGGGCCGTGGTTCCGGCGCTTACGGCCCTGTTGGCTCCTTGGCTCGGTGCGCCCGGATCGAAGAGCCAATGGCTCGCGGCGGGGGGTGCCGTGTTCATCCTTCTGCTCCTGGGAGGAATAGCGGCCCTGTTCCACGCATTCATGGGCTAACCACACCGGCCTTTCCCGGATCGCCCCACCGTGCCAACCCATGGTACGGATGGAGTCCCGCCCGCGCTTCCGCTCGGGAAGCACCCGCCTCGGTTATAATCCCGCCCTTCCCAGCCGCACCGAGATTTCCCCCATGAGCAGCGAATCAAAACCCTGGGCCGGCCGCTTCACCCAAGCTACCGACGCCTTCGTCGAAGCCTTCACCGCCTCGGTCGGCTTCGACCAGCGCCTCGCCCGGCACGATATCCAAGGCTCCATCGCCCACGCCACCATGCTGGCCCGCATCGGCGTGTTATCGCAAAAAGACCTGCACACCATCGTTGGAGGCCTGGAAACCATCCTGGCCGAGATCGAACGCGGCGATTTCTTCTGGTCGGTGGAACTGGAAGACGTGCATATGAACATCGAAGCCCGCCTCACCGACCGTATCGGCGAAGCCGGGAAGAAACTCCACACCGGGCGCTCCCGCAACGACCAGGTCGCCACCGACATCCGCCTCTACCTGCGCGACGAAATCGATGGGCTCTGCCAGCAACTCGCGACCCTCCGCGCCGCTTTGATCGACTTGGCCGAGCGCGAAGCCGACACCATCCTGCCCGGCTTCACCCATCTGCAAGTGGCCCAGCCGGTCAGCTTCGGCCATCACCTCATGGCTTGGCACGAAATGCTGGCCCGCGATCAGGACCGCCTGCGCGATTGCCGCAAGCGCCTCAACGTCATGCCGCTGGGCGCGGCGGCGCTGGCCGGGACTACCTTCCCGCTGGACCGCCATTACACGGCGGAGCTTTTAGGCTTCGACCGCCCGGCGGCCAATTCCCTGGACGCCGTGAGCGATCGGGATTTCGCCATCGAATTCACCGCCTGCGCCAGCCTGGTGATGATGCATTTGTCGCGGTTCTCGGAGGAATTGATCCTGTGGACTTCGGCGCAATTCGCCTTCGTCGATCTGCCGGACGCCTTCTGCACCGGCTCCTCGATCATGCCGCAGAAGAAAAACCCGGACGTGCCGGAACTGGTGCGCGGCAAAGCGGGCCGGGTGTTCGGCCATCTGGTCGGCCTCCTGACCCTGATGAAAAGCCAGCCCCTGGCCTACAACAAGGACAACCAGGAAGACAAGGAACCCTTGTTCGACACCCTCGACACCCTGAAAGCCTGCCTCCGCGCCTACACCGACATGGTGCCGCACCTCGCGCCCAACCGCGAAGCCATGCGCTTGGCGGCGCTCAAGGGCTACGCCACCGCCACCGATTTGGCCGATTATCTGGTGCGCAAGGGCATTGCCTTCCGCGATGCCCATGAAGTGGTCGGTAAGGCGGTACGCCTGGGCATCGACAGCGGACGCGACCTCTCGCAATTGACCTTGGACGAACTCAAGGCGCTGTCGCCCCGGATCGAGGCCGATGTGTTCGGCATCCTGACCCTGGAAGGCTCGCTGCAAGCCCGCGACCACTTCGGCGGCACCGCCCCGAACCAAGTCCGGCAAGCCGTGGCCCGCGCCCGCGCCCAACTCGCCGAGGAAGCCCAGCCGTGAGTACCGAAGAGCGCGTCACCACCCTCATCGACCTGATGCGCCACGGCGAACCCGTGGGCGGTAGCCGCTACCGGGGCCAGATCGACGACCCGCTCAGCGACACCGGCTGGCGGCAGATGCGGGCGGCGGTGGGCCCACACGCGCCTTGGGACGCCATCGTCAGTTCGCCCTTGCGGCGGTGTTTCGATTTTGCCGAGGATTTGGCCGGACGGCTCAACTTGCCGCTGGAAAGCGACGACCGGCTGATGGAAATCGGCTTCGGCGTCTGGCAAGGCAAAACCCAGGAGGAAGTGACCCAATTCGATCCGGGGCTGCAACAGCGCTTCTACCGCGACCCCATGAGCCACCGCCCGGAAGGGGCGGAAGGCTTGGGCGATTTCCGGGTGCGGGTGGTCGCGGCCTGGAACGATATCCTCAACCGCCACGCCGGCCAGCATGTGTTGATCGTCTGCCATGCCGGGGTCATCCGCATGGTGCTGGCCCATATCCTCGAAATCCCCCTGTCCAACCTGTTCCGCATCAAGGTCGGCAGCGCCGCGCTGACCCGCATCGAATGCGCCGAACAGGGCGAGGAATTCCTGGGGCAATTGGTGTTCCACGACGGCGCGTTGTAGCTTTCACACCGCCCAAAGCTTCGGAGGATTGCCATGGCCACCGTTCCATCCACGCTGTTCCACACCGCCGAGGATTATCTCGGCCTCGAACGCCAATCGGACCAGCGCCACCAATTCATCGACGGGCAAATCTACGCCATGGCCGGGGAATCGCTGGCGCATAGTACGATTTGCTGCAACCTGTTGAGCCTCCTGGTTTCCCAGCTACGGGGAACGCCGTGCCGGGGTTTATCGCCCAACATGAAAATCCGCAGCGGCCCGGCCCAGAAGCACTCCCGCAAAGGACTGTTTTCCTACGCCGATGCCAGCGTGGTGTGCGGCGAACCGCGTTTCCACGATGAACACCGCGATGTGTTGCTGAATCCCACCCTCATCGTCGAAGTGCTGTCGCCTAGCACCGAAGCCTTCGACCGCGGCGAGAAATTCCACCGCTATAGCGCCCACCTCGACAGCCTGCGCGATTACCTGCTGGTTTCCAGCGAAAGCGCCGTGATCGACCATTTGCGCCGCAACGCCGCCGGGGAATGGCTGTTCACTTCGGTCGAGGGTTTGGAGGCCGAATTGCTGGTCGAGTCCATCGGTTGCCGCTTGCCACTGGCGGAAGTCTACGAACGGGTGGAATTCCCATTGGAAGAAGAAAATCCTCTCACCGACGCGCCTTAATCCCACCGGCAACACGCCTTTCCGGGCCGCATCCCACCCGGCAGCGCCTCCCGATGTAAAATAACGGCCCCGAGCCTTCCGCTCCCATCCTCATAATCATTCCAATCCCATCCATGGCGTTCTCCCCGCACAGCGAGGCGCAAGCCTCGGCCGGCGCTGGCTTGTCCTGCGCCACCCGGCATTGGTTTTCCATCCTGGCCTTCCTGGTCGCCGCCTGGGCCGTGTTCGGCCATTTGGGCGATTTTCCTCTGCTCGCACCCGACGAAGGCCGTAATGCCGAAGTCGCCCGCGAAATGAAGACAGCCGGGGCTTGGCTGGTCCCGACCTACAACGGGGCCACTTATCTCGACAAACCGGCGTTTTTCTTCAGGGCCGTGGCGATCTCGCTGGACCTGTTCGGCGAATCGGAATTCACGGCGCGGCTGCCTTCGGCGCTGTTCGGTTTCGGGCTGTTGACCGCGTTGTTCGCGTTCTGCCGCCGGGTTTATGACGAGCGCACCGCCGCGCTGGCCTTGCTGGTGGTGGCGGCGACCCCGCTGTATATCGCCTTCTCGCGCATCGTCATCTTCGATATGACCTTGGCTTTTTTCGTCTGCACCTCGATCTTCGCGGCCTATCTGGCGGAGGAACACGAAGGCACATCCCGGAACCGCTGGTCTCTGCTGGCGGCGTTCCTGGGCGGGGTCGCCACCTTGGTGAAGGGGCCGGTGGGTTTCATCATCCCTTTGTTGGTGATGCTGGTGTTCCATGGCAGCCTCAAGCGCTTCGATGCCATGAAGCGGCTATTCAGGCCGGTGCATGTCCTGGTGTTTTTCGCGGTGGTGTTGCCGTGGTTCGTGGGCTTGTCGCTGGCCTGCCCGGATTTCCCCTACTACGGCATCATGCGGGAATCCATCGCCCGCTTCACCACGCCGGTGTTCCGCCGGACCCAGCCGTTTTATTACTACGGGCTGATCATCGCCAGTTGCTGTTTCGCCTGGAGCCTGCTGCTGCCGGAAGCCATCGCCGCCGCCTGGCGCAAACGCGCCGCGCTGTCCCGGCCCGACCGGCTGTTCATCGTCTGGGCGCTGGTCGTGGTGGTGTTTTTCTCACTGTCGAAATCGAAGCTGCCGGGCTACATCCTGACCGGGGTGGTGGCTTTGGGCGTGGTGGCGGCACGGGTGTTTGCTGCGGCTATCTTGGACCGGGCGGGACTTGCCGCCGCCGTGGTGCGTCGGGCCAGTCTCGCCTTGCTGGTGTTCATGCTGCCCGCCGCCGTGGTGATGGCGGTTATCGCGGCACGGCCCGAACTGTTGGAACAACGCCTGAAATTCCCGCATGAAATTTTCGCGCTGTTCATCCCGCTGATGCCGGCGGCGGCGTTTTCGCTGGGCGCGACGGCTTTGCTCGCGGGCGTGGCCTGGGTCCGCCGCGATGCGCGTTGGGGCATGGCCGCCGCGCTGGCCTTGCCGCTGTTGATCCTGACCGTCAATTTCGAAGTCTTGCCGCGCTATGCCGATACCCGGTCTTCCCGCGCCCTGGCGGCACGCCTGCCCAAGCTGCCGGACACCACCGAATACGCCTGCATGAGCTGTTTCCCGCCAGGATTGCCGTTCTACCTCAAGCGGCTGGTCACGCTCATCAGCGAGGATGGCCGGGAATTGACCAGCAATTACGTGTTGTTCTCGCTGGCTTCCGGCAAGCCCTGGCCGGAACACGTCGTCGCAACTGCGCGGATGGACGCTTGGCTACAAAGCCGGAATCATCCGGTCTACCTCATCGCCAAATACGACAAGCGCCCCGCGCTCGAAGCCATCGCCGCCGCCCGCGGCGTTCCTGTCACGGATATCGGCGCGGGCCATTGGGCCGCGCTCCTGCCTGCCCAACAATAGCCATGTGTGGAATCTGCGGTATCGCCGTCCTCGGGGCGGCACAACACGATGTGAATTTCGAACCCGTCGCGGCCATGGTCGCCCGTCTGAGCCATCGCGGCCCGGACGGCGAATGGACCACGGGCGACGCTTCCGCCCATTTCGGGATGGCCCGTTTGGCGATCCGGGGTTTGGACAGCGGCGTGCAGCCCATCGTCGAGCCGGACAGCGGCGTGATGGTGGTGTGCAATGGCGAAATCGACAATCACCAGGCACTCCGCGCCTTCCTCGAAGAGCGCGGCCACAGGATCGAGCAAGACACCGATGTGGCGGTATTGCCGGGCTTGTATCTGGAACTGGGCGAGGCGTTCGTCGAACGGCTGGCCGGTGCCTACGCCCTGGCGGTTTGGGACCCCCGCGAACGCAAAATCCTGTTGGCGCGGGACCGTTCCGGGGAAAGACCGCTGTTTTTCCGGTATGAACACGGCGTGGTGCGTTTCGCCTCGCAAATCGCGGCGCTGACCGCAAGTCTGCCGGACGGCTTGGCCTGGGACGGCGCGGCTTTGCGGCGTTATCTGCAACTCGGGCATTTTCCGGCCCCGGACAGCCCCTATACCGGCATCCACAAGGTCGGTCCCGCCGAAACCATTGTCATCGACGCCGATGGCCTGCGCCGCGAACGCTATTGGCGCTGGCCCCGCGCCGTGCCGGTACCAACCGATACCTCGCTGGACGCCTTCGACGCTGTGTTCCGCGCCGCCGTGTTCCGGCAAACCGAGGTCGATGTGCCGTTCGGGCTGTTCCTGAGCGGCGGGGTGGATTCCTCGCTCATCAGCGCGGTGGCGAAAAGCCTCAGGCCGGATAAGCCGCTGACGGCCTATGGCCTCCGGTTCAGCGAAGATTCCTATGACGAAGGCCAGTTCGCTGAGCAGGTCGCCCGGCAACTGGACATCGACTACGTGCCGGTCTGGGTGAAACCGGAGGATGTGCCGGGACTCCTGGCCGAATTGATCGCAACGGCGGGCGAACCCCTGGCCGATCCGGCCTGGGTGCCGACCGCGCTGTTATCGCGGCGGGCGGCGCGGGATATTCGGATTTCGCTGTCGGGCGAAGGCGCGGACGAGTTGTTCGCGGGCTATCCGACCTATTTCGGGGCCGGGATCGCCGAGGGGTATAGCCGTTTGCCCGGCGGCCTCCGGCGCGTGATCCGCCAAGCCGTGGACCGCTGGCCGCCGAGCGACAAAAAAGTCACCCTGTCCTTCCTGCTCAAGCGCTTCGTGCAGGGCGACGAGTTGGACGGGCTGGCGCGGCATGTGTTGTGGACTTCCAGCGTGCCGCCCGCGCTGCTAAAGCGGCTGGGCCTCGAACCGGAACCCTGGGCCTGGACCGCGCCCACCGGGGAAAACACCTTGCTCGACCGGCTCCAGCACTACGATTTGGAACGCCCGCTGGCCGAAGGCTTGTTGACCAAGGCCGACCGGGCCAGCATGTTGTCGGCGCTGGAACTCCGCGCCCCGTTCCTCGATCCCGAGGTGATGGATTTCGCCGCCGCGCTGCCGCCGAAGGAGCGGGTCCAGGGCATCGAGACCAAGGTGTTCCTCAAGCGCTATGCCGAGCGCTACCTGCCCAAGGACATCGTCTACCGCAAGAAACGCGGCTTGTCGGTGCCTATCGGGGCTTGGCTGCGCGGCCCCTTGCGGGCGTGGGCGGAAACCACCCTGGCCCATCCCGGTTTCGGGCGGCTGGGGGTGGATACGCGGGCTTTGCGGGAAGTGTTCGACGAACACCAGCGGCGGACGGCGGACCATGCGCGGGCGCTGTGGGCTTTGCTGGTGTTGGGGGAATGGTTGGCTTGGGCGGAACGGCGGGGGGAATGAACGACGCGACCAAGGATCAAGTCCCAGTGATTATCCTATAATCCCGGCCTTTTCCACCCGGAAGCCCCCCATGTCCGAACACATCCTCTTCCTCACCGGCAAACTGGCGGAACCGCAACTCCGCCGCGTCCTGGAGGAGATGAACCCCGAGTTCGGCTACACCGTCCACCAACTCGGGCTCACCGTCGCCGCCCTGATGACCGCCGACATGATCCGGCGGCGGCTCAAGGACACGTTCGGCGCGACCCGCATCCTGGTGCCGGGACGCTGCCGGGGCGACCTCGCCGCCTTGGCCCAGGATTTGGGCCTGCCGGTCGAGCGCGGCCCGGACGAATTGCACGACCTGCCGGAATTCTTCGGCAAGGGCAAGCAGAAGCCCGATATCAGCCGCTACGATCTGCTGATCTTCGCCGAGATCGTCGAAGCCCCGCAGTTGGACATCGACGGCATCCTGCGGCGGGCGCGGGATTACCGGAAAGACGGGGCCGACGTGATCGACCTGGGTTGCCTCCCGGCCACGCCGTTCCCGCACATGGAAGACGCGGTGCGGGCGCTCAAGGCCGAGGGTTTCCGGGTCAGCGTCGATTCGCTGGACAACGATGATTTGGTGAAGGGCGGTCAGGCCGGGGCGGATTTCCTGTTGAGCCTCACCGAGGAGTCGCTGTGGATCGCCGACCAAGTGGCCGCGACCCCGATCCTGATTCCGGCCCGGCATGGCGATTTGGATTCGCTGGACCGCGCCATCGCCGCGCTTGAAGCCAAGGGCCGGGCCTTCATCGTCGATCCGATCCTCGACCCGATCCATTTCGGCTTCACCGACTCGATCCTGCGCTACCACGAAACCCGCCGCCGCCATCCCAGCGTGGAAATCATGATGGGCGTCGGCAACCTGACCGAGCTGACCCACGCCGATACCGCCGGTATCAACGCCACGTTGTTGGGCATCTGCTCGGAACTCGGCATCCGCCATATCCTCGCTACCCAGGTCAGCAAGCACGCCCGCAAGGCGGTACGGGAAGCCGATTTGGCCCGGCGCGTGCTGTTCGCCGCCCGCGCAGCCAACCGTTTGCCCAAGCATATCGACGATGGCCTGATGGCCCTGCACGAACGCGCTCCGTTTCCCTTGAGCCGGGCCGAAATCGAAGCGCTCTACCAGCAGGTGAAAGACCCGAGCTACCGCATTTTCATCAGCCCGGAAGGCGTGCATATCTTCAACCGCGAGGGGTTCCACAGCGCCGAAAATCCGTTTGATCTTTATCCCAAGCTGGGCGTGGAACAAGATGGCGGCCATGCCTTTTATCTGGGCGTGGAATTGGCGCGGGCCGAAATCGCCCAGAAATTGGGCAAGCGTTATGCCCAGGACGAGCCTTTGCGCTGGGGTTGCCAAGTCGATGCGCCGGAACAGCAGACGGTCGATCCCCATGCCTATAAGCCCGCCGGAACCACCTTGCAGAAAGCCCCCTCCCCCGAACCCGACACCACCGAATGATCCGCGAAACCCTCATCACCAGCCTTTCACCCGAAGGCGTCGCCCACATCGCGCCCATGGGCGTGCATGTGCTGGACGACGGCACCCTCGTCATCCTGCCGTTCCGGCCCTCGACCACCCTCGACAACCTTTCCGCCAGCCGCCACGCGGTCGTGAACTATTGCGACGATGTGCGGATATTCGCGGGCTGTTTGACCGGGCGGCGCGATTGGCCCTTGCTGGCGGCGGAACGGGTGCCGGGTCAACGCTTGGCCGCGGCCCTGGCCCATGCCGAATTGGAATTGATCGAGATAGCAGACGACCCGACCCGGCCCCGGCTGCGTTACCGGGTCATCCACGAGGCCAACCATGCGCCGTTCCGGGGGTTCAACCGCGCCCAATCCGCGGTGCTGGAAACGGCCATCCTGGTCAGCCGCTTGCACATGCTGCCGTGGCATAAGATCGAGGCGGAATTGGCCTACCTCCGCATCGGCCTCGACAAAACCGCCGGTCCCCACGAACTCGAAGCCTGGGGTTGGTTGATGGAAAAGATCGAGGCGTTCCGGCGCGCAGCTTCGGCGCAAGGGGAATCCGCATGACCGGGATGCTCGCCAGCGTCGCCAGCTTGGACGAAGCCCGGCTCATCGCGGGCCTGGGCGTGGATATCATCGACCTGAAACAACCGGCGGCGGGCGCTTTGGGCGCGTTGCCGGTGGCGGACGTGGCGCGGATCGTGGCGGAATTCGGCGAACACCACACACTCAGCGCCACCGTCGGCGATTTGCCGATGGCGGCGGAGCACGTGGTCCCGGCGGTCGCGGCCATGGCGGCCACCGGGGTCGATTACGTCAAGATCGGTTTTTTTCCCGGCGGCGATTGGGCCGGGGTGATCGAAGCCTTGCGGCCCCACACGGCGGCGGGCGGGCGCTTGGTGGCGGTGCTGTTCGGCGATGGCGGCCCGGAACTGGCTTGGGTAGCACGTCTGGCGGAAGCGGGTTTCGCCGGGGCCATGCTGGATACGGCGGACAAGAGCCGGGGTTCGCTCAGGACGGTGTGCGAGCCCGGTTTCCTGCGCGGCTTCGTGGCGGAGACGCGGCGGCATGGGCTGTTGTGCGGCTTGGCGGGTTCGCTGCGGGCGGTGGATATCGCGCCCTTGCGGGCTTTGGGACCGGATTATCTGGGCTTCCGCGGCGCCCTGTGCGGCGGCAACCGGGTCGGAACCCTCGACGTGGACGCGACCCGGCGCATCATCGACCAAGTCCACGCGCCATGAACCGCACCCAAGTCCAATGCCTCGCCGTCCTCGTCGCCTTTTTCATCATTGATTTCGGGCCGATTTCACCGGTCTGCCTGATCGGCCTCTACGCGGTGATCGCCCGGCCCCGCTGGCTGTTGCGACTGGTCCGGGCGGTCTATCGCCGCGCCGGACATCTCCCCTCCCCGGTGCCCCCGCTCCGACCGGGCGAGGCGACACCGACCCGCGTACGCTGCTTCCTGGGCCTGCTGGGCCTATTCTTGCTGGACGTGGTGCCTATTCCGGTCACTTCCAGCGTGGCCCTCTTCATCCTGCTGACGCGGCCCGCGTGGTTTTACCGGAAGGTGGAAGCGATCTACGCCGACCGGGCGGCTTGATGCCGCGCCGTATCCGGGCGACCCGTCGATTGGCCTTGCTATACTGCTTTCCCCTAGCAACCCCCGACCATCCGCCATGTTCTATCCACTCATCCGCCCCGCCCTGTTCCGCCTGCAACCGGAAACCGCCCATCACCTCACCCTAGTAGGACTCCAAGCCCTGACCCGCCTGGGCCGGTTCAACCCGCTGGCACGCTGCCCCAAGGGCCGACCGCGCAGCGTGATGGGCCTCGAATTCCCCAATCCCGTGGGACTCGCCGCCGGACTCGACAAGAACGGCGCTTGCCTGGAAGGCTTGGGCGCTTTGGGCTTCGGCTTCCTGGAAATCGGCACGGTGACGCCACGTCCGCAACCGGGGAACCTGCCACCCCGGCTGTTCCGCCTGCCGGAAGCCGAGGCCCTCATCAACCGCATGGGCTTCAATAACAAAGGCGTGGATTATCTGGTGGAGCGGGTCAAGGCCACCCGCTACACCGGCATTGTCGGCATCAACATCGGCAAGAACCGCGATACCGCCGTCGAGAACGCGCTGGAGGATTATCTGGCCTGTTTGCGCAAGGTCTACGCCGTGGCGGCCTATGTCACGGTGAATATTTCCTCGCCCAACACGCCGGGGCTCCGCAGTCTGCAAACCGGCGAAAACCTCGATCATTTGCTGGCTGGGCTGGCCGCCGAGCGCGAAACCTTGGCCCAGCAATATCAGAAGCGCGTGCCGCTCGCGGTGAAGATCGCCCCCGACCTGGAACCCGCGGATATCGAGTCCATCGCCGACGCCTTGCTCCGCCACGGCATCGACGCGGTGATCGCCACCAATACCACGGCTTCCCGCGCCGGCGTGGAAGGACTGCCTCATGCGGAGGAAACCGGCGGACTCAGCGGCAAGCCGGTGTTCGAGCGTTCCACCCAAGTGGTGCGCCAGTTCGCCGCCGTCCTGGATGGCAAGTTGCCCATCATCGCCTGTGGCGGCATCGCCAGCGCCGACGACGCCCGCCAAAAGTTGGACGCCGGGGCCAGCCTGGTCCAAATCTACACCGGGTTGATCTATCGCGGCCCCGGCCTCGTGTCCGCCATCGTGCGCGGGCTTTGACCCCACGCCCGCCCGCCGCCGCGAAACCCCGATGGAACCGAATGGAATCCGGGCCATCGGTTCCGGGACCAAGCCGGGTGTTCCGCCCCCGATCCACCGCCCCAACTAATACGGGTTAAGAAATCGTGACTACACTTCTCGACAGTTAAAGCGGAACTCCCTGGATCGCTTGGCTTCGCCGCCGGTGGATTCCGCCCACCCCCTCCCCAGCGCCGCGGAGCAACCCCATGTTCAAATTCATCACAGAAAGCCTCAGCCTCGCCCGCCAGATGTACCTGAACACGGTGGTGGGCATCATCGGTATCGCCGCCATGGCGACGGTGGATGTCTACCACCCCAACGACGACGGCACCAATAGCTCGATCATCGTCGGCATCGCGGTGGCCACTTCCCTGCTGATGCTGTCGCTCGCCACCTTCCTGGGCAACTCCGCCAACCGCCGGGCCGAAACCCTGGTGAACGGACTCAACGCCATCGCCGAGGGTGATTTCACCCACCGCATCCGCCTCTCGGGCCAGGACGAATTCGCCTGGATGGCCGACCGCGGCAACACCGTCTCCAAAAACCTCGCCAAGACTATCCGCGATATCCTCGACGGGGCCGGACAGCTTTCCCAAGCGGCGGAACACCTGTCGAACATCACCACGCAAAGCCGCCAGCGGGTGTTCAACCAGAACATGCAGACCGAGCAAGTGGCCTCGGCCATGACCGAGATGTCCACCACCGTGCATCAGGTGGCACAGAACGCCTCCCGTGCCGCCGAAGCCGCCCAGGACGCCGACCAACAGGCCAAGAGCGGTATGTCGGTGGTGAAATCCACCATCCAGAGCATCGATTCCCTGGCCTCGGAAGTGGGCCGCACCTCGGAAGCCATCAACAAGCTCAAGGAAGACAGCGTCAGCATCGGCGCGGTGCTGGATGTGATCCGCGGCATCGCCGAGCAAACCAACCTCCTGGCACTCAACGCCGCCATCGAAGCCGCCAGGGCCGGCGAGCAAGGCCGCGGCTTTGCGGTGGTGGCGGACGAGGTGCGCACCCTCGCCAGCCGCACCCAGCAATCCACCCAGGAAATCCAGGGCATGATCGAGCGCCTGCAAACCGGGGCCAACCAAGCGGTGGCGGCGATGGCCCAGGGCAAAACCGCCGCCATGAACAGCGTGGACCAGGCGGTGAACGCGGGCCGCTCGCTGGAAACCATCAACCGCTACATCGACACCATCAAGGATATGAACACCCAGATCGCGGCGGCGGCGGAAGAACAAAGCGTGACCGCCGAGGAAATCAACCGCAACGTGGTCAATATCAGCGGTATTTCCCGTGACACCGCCGACGGGGCCGAGCAGACCGCCAACGCCAGCGGGCAACTGGCGCGGCTGGCCTCGCAGTTGCAAGACCAAGTGGGCCGCTTCCGCATCGGTCTGGCGCGATAACCCCGGCACGTCCGGGCAAGGCGTGGCTTTATAATGGCCCGCCTTTCCACCCCGGACGCCCGCCATGACCGAACTCACCCATTTCAACGCCCAAGGTGCCGCCCACATGGTGGACGTGGGCGACAAACCCAGCACCCAGCGCAGCGCCGTGGCCGAAGGCTATATCGAGATGCGCCCGGAAACCCTGGCCCTCATCCTGTCCGGCAGCCATAAAAAAGGCGATGTGCTGGGTATCGCCCGCATCGCCGGCCTCATGGCGAGCAAGAAAACCGCCGATCTGATTCCGCTCTGCCATCCCATCGCCCTCACCCACGCCAGCCTGGACCTCGAACCCCAGCCGGAACACCAGCGCGTGCGCTGCGTCGCCACCGTGAAAACGGCGGGCCAGACCGGCGTGGAAATGGAAGCCCTGACCGCCGTGCAAGTGGCGCTGTTGACGATCTACGACATGTGCAAGGCGGTGGACCGGGGCATGACCCTACAGGCCATCCGGCTGCTGGAAAAGGCAGGCGGGAAATCGGGGGAATGGCGGCGGGAGGAATGACAGCGGTGGGCATGGGTACATGCCCACCCTATGGCTGGGCGCAAACCCAAACCGGAAATGCGCTAACGGCGGGCCAAGGGATTCGGGGTCGGCTCCCCGATCTTGACCAAGGTGTTGCTGTCGCGGTGGTGGAAAGGCTCGGCCCGGCCCCGGATGAGCAGCACGGTATCCTCGTCGTAAGACCACGTACCGTCGTCATGGACATCCACCTTGATGCGGAATTCGGCGGTTTTGAACCCATGGTTCAGGAACGGCGTCCCCAGGATGCCATAGGCTTCCGCCCCCTCGGTCGCGACCAGTTCGAAGCTTTTGGCGTCGGCCCCGGCCCGGCCCACCGCCAGCGCGACCAAACCGCGGGGAATGGTCAAGGTCTGGATCAGCGTGCCGGTGGCGGGTTCCCATAGCCAATAACCGACTTGGTCGTGATAGGTCTTCACCTGCCCCGGCTTGACGATATGGGTGTGGTAGCGCAGGCCGTATAGCAACTGCGGGCCGTTGGTCTGCGGATCGATGGGTTGAAGTTCCATGCGCTCGACGAACGCCTGTTGCTTGCCGCCTTCCGGTTTGGGCCGGATATCGATCCCGTCCGCGCCCTGCCAGATGCCCGCCAACGCGGCCAGCGGGCCGAGATTGCCCAGGGTGTCGATATCGATGTCGGAAGCTTCGGTGTAGATGTCTTCGGGGAAATCGGCCATGGGTATCCTCGTGCGGTGGTGGCGGTGGGTGGCCCGATGATAGGAAAATCCGTCCAGCCTGGAACCGGTCCGGCGGTTATCAATCCGCCCGTTCCAGCGTCACGAAACTATAGCCCAGGCCGCTGTCGGGGTCGCGTTCGATATCCTCCCGCGCCGTTTCCCGCCAGGGGCCGGGATCGAACTCCGGGAAAAAGGTATCGCCCGCGAACTCCCGCTGGATCAAGGTGAGATAGAGCCGGTCGGCCCTGGGCAGGCATTCCCGGTACAGCGCAGCCCCGCCAATCACCATCAATTCATCCGCGCCCGCCTGCTCCGCCGCCCGCAAAGCGGCCTCCAGACTGTGGACCACCACGCACCCCGCCGCCGTATAGGCTGGATTGGCGGTCAGCACGAGATTGGTGCGCCCCGGCAAGGGTCGGCCTATCGATTCGTGGGTCTTGCGGCCCATGAGGATGGGCTTGCCCAGGGTGATTTGGCGGAAGCGCTTGAGATCGGCGGACAAATGCCAGGGCATCCGCTTGTCCACGCCGATGACGCGGTTCGCGCCCATGGCGACGATCAGGGAGATTTTCATAGCGTTTCGCATCTTTCCGTCAAGGCAACGCAAAGGGATTCACAAGGGTCAGGCGGTTTTCGATGGTTTGACCATGCTGCATGTCCTCGCTGTAAGGATTTGGTCGGAAATAACTTCCCGAAATCAGATAGCCATGGGAATGGCGCGATAGTTCCATCGTGGCAGGAAATCGTCGAAGATGATCGTCATGGTTTGGAGGAGGTCGGCGGAACACTTCTTCACCGTGGCTTAGACCCCGTCCAGGATATCCACCGTCACCTTCAATCCGGTGGAGGTCTTGGCCCGTTCCATGGATTGCTTGGCGATGGCGACGGAATGGAACACCACGCCCTACAGATACTAACGCCGCAGCAGCAAGGTGCCGATCCCCCGGTCGGTCAGCAGTTCCAGCAGCACAGCGTGATCGACCCGGCCATCGATGATGTGGGCGCTGGCGACTCCGCCGTTCAGCGCGTCGGTGGCGCAACGCACCTTGGGGATCATCCCGCCGCTGATGGTGCCGTCGGTGATCAAGTCCTCCACCTCCGCCAGCGACAGCCCGGTCAGCAAGCCGCCCTGTTTGTCCAGGATGCCCGCCGTGTTGGTCAGCAGCATCAGCTTCTCGGCCTTCAACACCTCGGCCATCTTGCCCGCCACCAGGTCGGCGTTGATGTTGTAGGAGAAACCGTCGTCGCCGACCCCGATGGGCGCGATCACCGGGATGAAATCGCCGCGCACCAGGGTATCGACGACGCGGGGGTCGATGCTCTTGACCCGGCCCACATGGCCCATATCGATGATCTCCGGCTCGTCGGCTCCCGGCGCGAGCTGGGTCAGGGCGATCTTCTCCGCCCGCACCAAATCGCCGTCCTTGCCGGTCAGGCCCACCGCCCGGCCGCCGTGCTGGTTGATGAGGTTGACGATCTCCTTGTTGACCAAACCGCCCAGCACCATTTCCACCACGTCCATGGTCTCGGCGTCGGTCACCCGCATCCCCTGCACGAATTCGCTGGTCTTGCCCAGCCGTTGCAGGAGGTTCCCGATCTGCGGCCCGCCGCCGTGGACCACCACCGGGTTGATGCCCACCAGCTTGAGCAGCACGATGTCGCGGGCGAAGCTCTGCTTCAGGCGCTCGTCGGTCATGGCGTTGCCGCCGTATTTCACCACCAGGGTCTTGCCCTTGAAGCGCTTGATATAGGGTAGCGCCTCGATTAGGACGTGGGCGATTTGGGATGCGGACGCGGTTTCCAGGGCGGATTGCAGTTTCATCAGGGGTCGAGCCTCTCCGAGAGCGATAAGGGGAAGGAAAGCTTGGGTTTGACCTTTTGCAATAGGGTTTTGAATTCGCCCTGGATGCGCAGGAGGGTATCGGGATTGTCGGCTTCGAAGCGCAGCGCCAGGGTCGGGCTGTCGGGATCGTCGCGCACCAAGCCCCAGCCGTCGGCGAAATCGACCCGCAGCCCGTCGATATCGGTGATCCGCGCATCGGCGAAATCGGCCTGGGCGCGGACCTGTTCCAGGAACCGGGGTTTCTCCGCGTGGGACATGTTGATGCGCAGTTCCGGGAGCTTGACGTTCTCGGGCAGTTCCGCGAACACCTGGGCGGTGGGGCGCGGGTCGCCGGACAGGATTTCGAGCAAACGGGCGGCGGCGTACAGTCCGTCCTCGAAGCCGGACCAGCGCTCCTTGAAGAAGAAATGCCCGGCCAAATCCCCGGCTAGCAGCGCCCCGGTCTCCTTGAGCTTGGTGTGGAGCGGCACCGCGCCGACCTTCCACATCAAAGGCCGTCCGCCGTTGCGCACGATGTGGCTGGCGAGGTGGCGGGTGCATTGGGCGTCGAACACGATGTCCGAGCCGGGCTGGCGCGACAGCACGTCGGCGGCGAACAGCATCATCTGCTGGTCGGGCCAGATGATCTTGCCGGAGGAATCCACCACGCCCAGCCGGTCGCCGTCGCTGTCGAAGGCCAGTCCCAGGTCGGCCCGTTCCTGGCGCACGGCGCGGATCACGGTGGCGAGGTTGGCGGTTTGGCTGGGATCGGGGAAATGGTTGGGGAAAGCGCCATCGACCTCGGTGTAGAGCGGCAATACCTGGCAGCCGATTTCCTGGAACAAATCCGGGGCGAAGGGGCCGGTGACGCCGTTGCCGCAATCGATCACGACCTTCATCTCGCGGCCCAACTGGGTGTCGTGGACGATGCTCTCGGCGTAATCCTGGAGGATGTTCTGTGCCTCCAACATCCCGTTGCCGCTGGCGAAATGATCGTGTTCGATGCGTTCCTTGAGCTTCAGGAGTCCGTCGCGGTCCGGGCGCTCGCCGCCGATGAGCAGCTTCAGGCCGTTCTGGTCGGGGGGCGCGTCGCCGCCGGTGAGCATGACGCCCGATTCCAACCCCAGCGCGTGCAGGGCGAAATACAAGGCCGGGGTCGGCACCCGCCCCACGTCGATTACCGAGCAACCGCTGGCGGTCAAGCCCCGGCCCAGGGCCTGGGCCAGTTCCAGGCTGGAGGCGCGGCCATCGCGGCCCATGGCCACCGTATATTCGCCGCGCTCGCGGATTTCGCTGCCGATGGCCCGGCCCAGCAGTTGCATCGTCTCGGCGGTCAGGTTCGCGCCCACCGTGCCCAGGATGTCGTAGGCGCGGAACAGGGCGGGGTCGAGGCTGACGGCGGGAGCCGTTGGCGGGGTGGCGGCGGTGGGGATTTCGACCGCGGGCAATTCGGTGATCTCGGGTTCCGCCAGCACGATACTGAAGGGATTGTATGGGCCTTCGGCGGGAAGGCCCGGCAGCGGGGCCGGGACGCTAGGTTCGGACGCGGTGGGGGACGCGGGCGGCGGTCCTTTCAATTGCTCCAGTTGCAGCGCCAGCCGTAGCGTATCCCCGAGCTGGAGCGGATAACGCCGCGGTCCCTTGCCGGAAAGGGCATCGCGCACCATCAGGACGATATTGTCCTGGTCGTGGCGCAGGGCGGCGGTGGCCCAGCGCTGGGCGAGATAAGCCCCGGCCGCGATGAGCAAGGCCGCCAAACCGGCGTAACCCAGGAACCAAGGCAACTCCGCCCCATCGGAACGCGCTCCCCAATAGGCCAGGGTCCAGGGCGTGCCGGGCACCGGCACCGTGCCGTCCGGCGGCGTGGACTTGAGCGCCGTTTCACCCTGGAAGGCGAAGCTGAGGTTTTGCTGCTTGAGTTCCAGGCCGCCCCGGTCGAGCTTGGGCAGGGCGGCGGTGGCGAGTTTGGGGGTGAGGCTGGCCAGGACGACCCCATTGCCTCCGGCCAGGGGCTTGGCCAGGGCGATATGGGCATCCGGCGTGTTGGCGGCGTGCAGGGTGGGCGGCATCGGCTGGGAACCCGCCTGCCGCACCGCGTCCAGGTCGGCATAGCCCATGCGCGGCGTGCGTTGCTCGTCCGGCACGTCGAGGCTGTCGGGCAACAGCCGCACCAGCAGGGCTTCGGGCAAGGCGCGGGTCAGCCGTTCTTCCGCGGCCCGGATGCGGTCGGGTTCCCCGCCGCCGAGGATGCGGGCGTAATCGGGGTCTTGGGCCTGCTGTTCGAGGACGCCGCCGCTCAGGGCCAGGACGTGGGAAAGATGGGCGGCAGCGGTTTCGGCGACCCAGCGCGAACCTTGCAGGCTGGCCGTTGCCTGCCCCTGGATGGCGAGCGTGTAAAGCCCCCAGGCGCTCCCCACCAGGCCGAGCAAGGACAAGCCGCCGAGACCCGCGAACAACCGGGCGAGGTTGAGGCGCGGCCCGCTTTCGGAATCGTGCTTGGACTTGAGCGTGAATTTGAGCTTGGGTTTCATCGGATACCGTCCGGTCCGGCCTGGGCGGGTGTGGACGGGAGCGCTGCGCAGGGTCTCATCGGGTCTCCTCAAATCGGCACGGGGCTGGAATCGGGTGGTATCCGCAGCGGTTCGGGTCCGGGCGGCGGCGCTTACGACTGGCCGGTATGGCCGAATCCGCCCGCACCCCGTCCGGTGGTGGTCGAGAAACCGGCGACGAAGCCCAGTTCGACCTGTACCACGGGTTGAAACAGGAGTTGGGCGATACGGTCGCCCGGCCGCACGGTATAGGGTTCGCCGCCATCGTTGGCCAGGATCACGCCGATCTCGCCATGGTAGTCGGCGTCGATCACGCCGATGCCTTGGGCGACGCGGACGCCGTGCTTCAAGGATAGCCCCGAACGCGAGGCCACGATGGCGACCAGACCGGGGTCCATCATATTGAGCGCCAGCCCGCTGCCGATCAAACAGCGGCCACCCGGCGCGAGGGTCACGGGTTCGGCGATACAGGCGCGGAGGTCGATGGCGGCCGATCCGTCCGTGGCGTAGGTGGGCAGCGGGACGCTATCGCCCAGCAGGTCGTTGACGATGCGGGCTTCGATCATTCTTCGCATAAAAGGTCCGTGGTGTTGAAGTGTGCGCCGTCCCGGCCCGCCGCGGGACGGAAGGTGCGGGGGACGGGGATTCCGGGCCGGGATTGGCGTGGGGACGGGAAACGGGCGGGGGCATGATGGTTCGGGGGGCTGTCAGCTTGGGCTGCTTCTGTCCTGGATCGGGCCGGGGCGGAAAAATCCGTGGCCCGCCACGCCCATACCGGACCCGAAGTCCGGTTTCGCGGGGGAGTTTAATCTGGATGGGGAAGGCTTCACAACCCGGCGGGAAGCGGGGGCGGGAGCCGGTTCGACCGGACCCGCCCGGATTGCGGGGGGATGGTTGGGATGGGGTATTTCGCCGACGGGTCCGGGGTCCGGTCAGGGGCGCTGGATGCGCTCACGCCGGGCCAAATTGACCGACCACACCAGCAGTCCTACGAGCACGGTGCCGTTGACCAGCAGCCAGAGGTGGATCAAACGTTCCATGGGGAACTCCGGGACCGGACCTTAGGGTTTGCCGAAGCGCTCCTTGAAATTCGCCAGGTTCTCCTGGGCTTGGCGCCGCTGGTCCGTAGTCAGCAATTCGAAGATCGCGTGGTCCAGGCGGGCGTGGCCTATCGCCACTTCCATCAGGGCCGGGGCGTCGGCTTCGACCAGGGTCTTGGCCTTGTCGTCGCTGTAATCGGACGAGAACGCCAATTCCATCAGTTTCTTGCGGGCTTGGTGGCCGGTTTCGGCCTTGCCGCGGAGCGCTTCGCCCTGGGTCTTGAGCAACTCGGTGATCTTGGTTTTCTGGGCCTCGTCGAGGCTGATGCCATTCAGGAACGGGGGCAGCCGGTCCGGGGCGAAGCCGGGTTTGCCGCCGTGGCCCTCGAACGCGCAATTGGGCGGATTGGCCGACGCGGCCCAGGGCAGGCCGAGCAGGCAGGCGGACAGGAAAATGCGGCGTAGGATAGGACGGTATTTCATGGGGATTGCCTCGTGGCGGATAGGGGTTCGCGGTATGCCTCCCCTGTGGCGGTAAGTATTCCAGCAGCCCACGTAAACGGGGGTTAAGCCCAATGTAAAACTATGTAAAACCCAGGGTCCGCGACCTCCGGGCCGGTGGGCTTTGGCTATCATCGGGGCGGCCATCCACGGGAAGACGAACCATGAACCTGTTGTTGATCGATGACGATGAGGAACTGGCGGGGATGCTGGCGGAATACCTGCGGGGCGAGGGCTTCGCGGTGACGGCGCTGCACGACGGGGTTAGCGGGGTGGAGGCGGCTTTGTCGGGCCGCTACGCCCTGGTGGTGCTGGACGTGATGATGCCCGGCATGAACGGCATCGAGGCGCTCAGCCGGATCCGCCTGCACAGCCGCTTGCCGGTCTTGATGCTTACCGCCAAGGGCGACGATTTGGACCGCATCCTCGGCCTGGAACTCGGGGCCGACGACTACGTGCCCAAGCCCTGCACGCCCAGGGAATTGGCCGCCCGCGTCCGCGCCATCCTGCGCCGCACCCAGAACGCCCCGGAAACCGACGCCGCGCTCGCGGTCGGTCCCCTGGCCCTGTATCCGCATAAACGCGCCGCGTCCTGGGAGGGCCGTCCCTTGGACCTGACCAGCACCGAATTCAGCCTGCTCGAAATCCTGGCCCGCCAGGCCGGCCAGGTGGTGGGCAAGGGCGAATTGTCCGAAGCCGCCCTGGGCCGGCCCCTGGTCCGCTTCGACCGCAGCATCGATGTCCATATGAGCAGCATCCGCCAGAAGCTCGGCGCGAGGCCGGACGGCGAATCTTGGATTCAGACGGTGCGGGGCCGGGGCTATTTGTTCGTGAAGGAGTGAAGCCATGGGCCAACTGTTCTGGAAACTGTTCCTGGCGATCTGGCTGGCCCAGGTCACGGCGGCGGCGGGAGTCGGGGCGCTGGTATCCTGGCACCATCGCAGCGAGCGCGAGGCCATGGGCGGGGTATTGGTGCGCGGGCACGCCACCCTGGGCGTGGGGGCCGCGGCCGATGTGCTGCGCTGGGGCGGGCTGGCGGCGCTGCGGGATTTCCTAGCCGAGGCCGGGGACGGGCGGGGGCCGCCGGTCTACGCGGTGGATGAACAGGGCCGCGACCTCCTGGGGCGGGTTTTACCCCCGGAGCCGCTGGAACAAGCCCGGCTCTGGGCGCGGACCGGAGATTATCCCCGGCAAATCCGGGAAATCCCGGCCCAGGACGGCCATCGCTACTTGTTGTTCATGCCCGTGCCCGAGGCGCTCCCCGGCGAACCGCCGCCGCCGCCGCCTCCGCCGCATCGGTATGGCAGGCCGCCGCCCTGGCTGGTGCTGGGCGCGGCGGGGTTCTTGACCAGCCTGTTGTTTAGCGCGTGGCTGGCGTGGTATCTGTCCAAGCCGATCCGGCATCTGCGCTCGGCCTTCGCCGCGCTGTCGCAGGGCCGTTTGGAAACCCGCGCCGGGCCGGACATGGGCCGCCGCCGCGACGAACTGGCCGACCTGGGACGGCATTTCGACCATATGGCCGAGCGCATCGGCCAGTTGGTGCAAGCCCAGCGGCGCTTGCTGCACGATGTGTCCCACGAGTTGCGCTCGCCCCTGGCCCGCTTGCAAGCGGCGGTGGGTTTGGGTCGCCAGCGGCCGGAACAGGCCGCTGCCAGCCTGGACCGCATCGAACGCGAGGCCGGGCGGCTCGACGCCCTGGTCGGCGAGGTGCTGACCCTGTCGCGGCTGGAGGCCGGGATGCCGGGGGCCAGGGTGGAAGAGGTCGATCTGGGCGAGTTGGTCGAGTCTATCGTCGAGGACGCCCGTTTCGAGGCCGCGGCCAAGGATGTGGCCGTGGTCTGTCCCGAACTGGGCGAAATCCCGATCCGTGGCTACGGCGAATTGATCTACCGGGCCATCGAGAACATCGTGCGCAACGCGATCAAGCACACCCTGCCCGGTGGCCGCGTCACCCTGGAAATCGACGCGGCCAGTGATGCGCGGCGGGTGCGGCTGGCGGTGCTGGACCAGGGACCGGGCGTGCCCGAGGAGCGCTTGGCCGCGATTTTCGAGCCGTTTTTCCGTAACGCCGATGGCGGTGGGCCGGAGGGCTTCGGCTTGGGACTCGCCATCGCCCGGCGGGCGGTCGAGGCACATGGGGGTTCGATCAGCGCCCGTAATCGGCCGGAGGGCGGGTTCCGGGTCGATCTGGCGTGGTGCCGGGAGCTATGAGCCGGTGGCGCGGTAGCGCTCGGCGATCAGGCGGACCAGTTGTTCGGCCAGCCGCCGCTTGGGGGCGAAGGGCAGCCGGGTGTCGCCGCCCGGCCAGCATACGAACAAGGCGTTGTCCTCGGCATCGAAGCCCAAGCCCTGGCCGACCTGGTTGGCGGCGACCATATCTAGCGCCTTGCCCGCGAGCTTCTGGCGGGCATAGTTTTCCAGGTCGTGGGTTTCGGCGGCGAAGCCCACCGTGAAGGGACGCCGCGCCAAGCCCGCCACGGTGCCGAGGATGTCCGGGGTCCGGGTCAGGGCGATCTGGGTTTCGGCCAGGGTTTTCTTGATCTTTTGCGGTGCCGCCGCGACCGGGGTGTAATCGGCCACCGCCGCCGTCCCGATATAAATGCCGCAACTTTCCGCCCGCGCCATCACCGCCGCGTACATCTCGGCGGCGCTTTCCACCGTCACGAACTCATGGACCTGCGGCGGCGGCAGCGCCGTGGGACCGCTGACCAGGACCACTTCAGCGCCTTCCGCCAACGCGGCTGCGGCCACGGCATAGCCCATCTTGCCGGAACTGCGGTTGCTGATGTAGCGCACCGGGTCGATGGGTTCCCGCGTGGGACCGGCGGTGATGAGGACGCGGATTCCGGCCAAAAGCCCGGTACCACCCCGCCCCGCCGCCAGCGCGGCCAGGATCGCGGCGGGTTCCAGCATCCGTCCCGGCCCGGTTTCGCCGCAAGCCTGCGCCCCGCTGGCCGGGCCGAGGACGCGCACGCCGCGCCGTTCCAGGCAGGCGATGTTGTCGCGGGTGGCGGGGTGGTCCCACATGGCGTGGTTCATGGCCGGGGCGATGGCCAGGGGCACGGTGGCGGCAAGGCACAGGGTCGAGAGCAGGTCGTCGGCCAGCCCGGCCCGGAGCTTGGCGATGAAATCGGCGCTGGCCGGGGCGATCAAGACCGTGTCGGCCCACCGTGCCAGTTGGATATGGCCCATGGCCGCTTCCTGGGCGGGATCGAGCAGTTCGAGGTGGACCGGGTGGCCCGACAGGGCTTGGAAGGTGAGCGGGGCGACGAAGCCGGTGGCGGCCTGGGTCATCGCCACTTGGACCTCGGCCCCGGCCCCGGTCAGGAGGCGGGTCAGTTCCGCCGCCTTGTAGGCCGCGATGCCGCCAGTGACGCCCAGGAGTATCTTGTGTGAGGCTAGGGGATGCATGGGGTTTGTGTTTGGAACGGGATGGAATGGCTCGGGCTTATGGCAATTTTGCGGGTGGCGCTCTATCCTTGGTCGCGTTTTGTTGGCATCCGCGAGCTTCCCATGCCCATCACCGATTGGCCCGACGACGAGCGGCCCCGCGAAAAGCTCTTGCTGCGCGGGCCGGGCGTGCTTTCCGACGCCGAATTGCTGGCGATTTTCTTGCGTACCGGCGTCAAGGGCAAGACCGCCGTCGATTTGGCGCGGGAGTTGTTGGTGCGCTTCGGTTCCTTGCGGGCCTTGCTGGAAAGCGATTTCGAGAGCTTCAGCCGCAGCCCCGGCCTCGGCAGCGCCAAATACGCCCAGTTGCAGGCGGTGTTGGAGATGGCGCGGCGGCATCTCAAGGAGGGCCTCAAGCGCGAAAGCGCCCTGACCAGCCCGGACCTGACCCGCCGCTATCTGTCCTCGCAGTTGCGCGGCTATCCGCACGAGGTGTTCGCCTGCTTGTTCCTCGACAACCAGCACCGGGCCATCGGCTTCGAGGAGTTGTTCCGGGGCACCATCGACGGGGCCAGTGTCTATCCGCGCGAGGTGGTGAAGCAGGCGCTGGCCTTCAACGCCGCCGCAGTGATCTTTGCGCATAACCATCCCTCGGGTGTGGCCGAGCCGAGCGACGCTGATAAATTCATCACGGTGAAGCTCAAACAGGCTTTGTCGCTGGTCGATATCCGGGTGCTGGACCATTTCATCGTGGGCGAGGGCGATCCCTATTCATTCGCCGAACATGGCTTGATTTAACCGATTGGAACCGATGGACCCCATAAAATGCAGCGTATCCCCGAACCCGAATTGATGGACGACACGGCCCAGGCCCGCGCCTATGCCGAAGCCGATTTCTCCGAGCCGCACCAGCGTTTCGTGACCCTGTTCCAGGAGGCTTTCCCAGGGGAAACCCTGGCCGGGACGGTGCTGGACCTGGGCTGCGGTCCGGCGGATGTTACCCTGCGCCTGGCTCGCGCCTATCCCCTGTGCCGAATCGACGGCCTGGACGGGGCGGCGGCGATGCTGGAATGCGGGCGCGAGGCGGTGCGGCGGGCGGGTTTGGACGACCGGGTGCGCTTGGTCGAAGGCTATCTGCCCGGCGCGGTGCCGCCCTTGGCGACTTACGATGCCGTGGTGTCGAATTCCTTGCTGCACCATCTGGCCGATCCCAGGGTGTTGTGGGCGTCGATCCGGCGTTGGGGCGGGCCGGGCGCTCCGGTGCTGGTGATGGATTTGATGCGGCCGGACGGTCCCGCTGCGGTGGACGCCTTGGTCCTGCGTTACGCGGCGGACGCGCCGGCGGTGTTGCGGCGGGATTTTGAGCATTCGCTGCGGGCCGCCTACCGGGTGGAGGAGGTCCGGGCGCAGTTGGTGGAGGCGGGGCTGCCGACCTTGGCGGTGCGCCCGGTGGACGACCACCATCTCGCGGTGTGGGGCCGGTTGGATTAGAAGCTGTCTGGCAAAAGCTCAGACACATTTTGCAAGGGTGGTCCTCAGCATGGCGATGCGGATAACGTTCTCGGCGGTGGCGGTAAGGGTTTCGAAATCCTTGCTCAACCGGCGGAACGAGCCGAACCAGGCGAACGTCCGCTCGACGATCCAGCGTTTCGGCAGGACGGCGAAGCCGTCCACGATCCTTTGCGAGATGTGCAGGACCAAGCCCAGCTTTTCCTCCACGTATTCGACCGCCGTGCCGCGATAGCCCGCGTCGCCGGAGAATGCCTCGATGCCGGGATGCTTCTCCGCCGCCCGGCGCATGACTTCGCAGCCGCGTACGGTGTCGCTCAGGTTGGCGGCGTGGACCTCGACATGCAGCAGGTGGCCCAGGACGTCCACGACGATGTGCCGCTTGTGCCCCTTCACGCGCTTGCCGCCGTCGATCCCCCGCTCCTCGCTGGCGTACTGGGTCTTGACGCTCTGCGAGTCGATGATGGCGTAGCTCGGGGAACCGGCCCGATGCTTTTTTTTCGATGCCGCGCGTTGATCTCGTCCAGGGCCGTTTCCCAGACCCCGGCCTTGTTCCAACGGCTGAAATGGTCGTACACGGTCTGCCAGGGCGGGAAGTCCTTCGGCAGCATCCGCCATTTGATGCCGCCCTCCACCACGTACAGGATGGCGTCCACCACCCGCTTGCGCGGGTGCTTGCTGGCATTGCCACGCCGGTCCTTCGGGCGGAAGTGGTGTTCGATCAACGACCATTCTTCGTCGCTCAGGTCGCTCGGATAGCTCATGTCGGGGAACCTTGGAAAATCAACGGGGGCTTGACTCTACATGAATTCCTTTTTGCCAGACAGTTTCTTAGCTCAAAACAGGGCGACCAGTTGGCGCAGACGTTCCTGGTTGGCGGGGGAAATATCGATGATGTGGAAACCGACCCAATACCGGCCCGGTTCCAGGCTGGTTTCGGTCCATAGGCTTTCGGCCCCGAATTCGGCCTGGGCGCCCTGGCCGAGTTCTCCAGGCAGGTCCAGGGCCAAGGCATAGACCCGGCTGGCGGGCACCACCTCCGGGCATAGCAGCATCAGGCCGTCCAGGCCGATATCGGCCAGATGGCCCAGTGCTACGCCGCGGTTGAGGTCGCGGACTTCCAGGGGGTGGGTCACCATTTTTCTCGGGTTTTTCCTTCTATCCATCGTCGCCGTTCGCTTTTGGGTTATTGTTGTCAAGCACGCGCCCAGGTTCCACGCGGAGGTTTGAACAGCGTCTGGGACATAAGGGTATCCGTGGCGTAGGCGGTCTTCAATCCCGCGCCCCGCGCCTTGTGCTGGAATGGCAATTGCTCTAAGGTACGCCGCTTTGCGAAAGGGCGGAAATCAAGGGGTTGGGGGCTGACGGGGGCGCTTTCCGGCCACCCTGGCCCATCGCCGATGGGATTCCGCCAGGCTTCCAGGGCGGCGCGGATGCGCCCGTCCACCCTCCGGGCCACGCGCCCAATTCCCCGCACCGCTTCCAGAATTCCATCCTAAGGAGATCATCATGGCCTTATCTCTCATGGCCTATGCGCACGAGGGGGCGCGGGCGGTCCTCGGCGACCGCCGCGCCAAGACCCTTGTTTTGTTGGGACTCGCCGAAGCCTTGTGCGCGGGCGGGGTCTTGGGTTGGGGCATGGCCCTGGCCTTCGTGGCGGGTTTGGCCGCCGTGGTCTATGGCGTGCTCGCCCTGCGTTGGATCGGCGCCAAACCCCAAGGCGACGACCGGCTGCGGCAAGCCGCTTCCGGGCCGGGGCGGGCGATTCGTTCTTGTTGGGAGTCCCGCTACCCTGGGCTGGCCAAGTTCGGCGGGGCCGGGTTCGTCCTGATTGCCTTGACCCTGGGCTGGGCCGTGGCCTGGGGTTGTGCCCTGGGTGTGGCCTTGGCCGGGTGGCTGGTTTGGGCGGGGGTGGAGGTTCCGGCCTTGGCCCGGCACCGTGCCGTCGAAGCCGCCCGTTCGGGGGCGGGACCGGCTTTCGCCGTGGTGTTGCGGGGTGGGGCGGCGCTGGGCGGATTGGCGCTCGGTTTGGGCGTGTTGGGGCTGGCCGGGTATTACAGCCTGCTCATGGCTGCGGATGCCCAGGAAGCATTGCGGCCCCTGGTGGGCGTGGCCTTCGGGGTTTCCCTGGTGGCCTTGGCGGCGCGGCTGGAAGCTTGGGCCGGAGGCGGCGCGGCGGTGGTGCTGGATTTGTGCGAGACCTATATCGCCACCCTGGTCGCCACCATGTTGCTGGGCGGATCGCTGGCGGCGGAGGCGGGCCGGGCCTATCCCTTGGTGCTGGCCGGTGTCGGCTTGGCCGCGGCCTTGGCGGCGGTCGCGGTCGCCCGCCTCGACAAGGGCCGCAAGATCGTCGAGACCTTGTATCAGACCGCGTTGCTGGCGGTGGGTTTGGCGCTGGTTGTGGATTATCCGGCGACCCTGGCGGCTTTCGCCGGTGTCGGCGCGGAGGTGTCGGCCCATGGCGTGTTCTTCGCCGCCGTGTTGGGCGGGGCGCTGACCCTCTTGCTGGCGGTACTGGCCGAATACCATGCGGACAACGGGCGGGGGCCGGTGCGGCGGATCGTCGAAGCCGACGCCATCGGTCCCGCCGCCCGGATCGGGGCCGGGTTCGCGGTGGTTTTGCGCTCGACCACGGGGCCGGTGTTGGCGGTTTGCGCTTGCCTGTGGGGTGCCCACCAAGCGGCGGGCTTGTATGGCATCGCCGTCGCCGCCACGGCCTTGGTGTCCCTGGCCGGGGTGTTTGTCATGCTGGATGCCTATGGGAGCGGATTGGACGGATTGGCCGCACAGGCCGGTTTGCCCAAAACCGCCCGCGACGCCACCGCCACCCTGGATGCGGCGGGCGCGGCGGTGCGGCCCGTGGTCCGGGCTTACACCGTCGGCGCGGCGGGCTTGGCGGCCTTGGCCTTGTTTTTCGCCTATGCCCGCGGGCCGGGGGGCGCGGTGGCGCTCGATCTCGGCGATTACCGGGTTGTCATCGGTGTGTTCGTCGGCGGTTTGTTGCCGTATTTGTTCGGGGGTTTGTTGATGGAAGCGGCGGGCCGCGCGGGCCGCGATATCCAGGAGTCGCTGGTGCCCGCCGCTTTGCCGCTGGCCGTGCCGGTCCTGGTCGGCGTGGCCTTGGGCAAGGCGGCGTTGGGCGGGTTGATGGTCGGCGTGATCGTGACCGGCCTGTTCCTGGCGGTCGCGATGCTGATCGGCGGCGCGGCCTGGGAAAGTGCCAAGCGCTATTTTGGCAACAGCGTCCGCGCCAAGTCCGGCCCGGAATCGGGGGCCGATCCGGTGGGCGGGGGCGAGGATGGCTTCTACCAAGCCGTGGTCGGCCCGGCTCTGCCGCCCCTGATGAAACTGGTCAACCTGGTGGCGTTGTTGATTGTGTCCTGGTTGTAGGCCGACCCGTCCGCGCCCAAGGCCGACCGGGGGGTCGGCCTTTTTTTATGGGCAAAAAAAACTCCGCCCGGTGGCGGAGTCAACTACTCAAGGGGGAGGTAAAGAGAAATGGGTGCGCCAACCGGGTTGAGGTGTCCCGGCCTGGCCGGGAGCTTGTTGCGCTTGGTGGATAGTATTGCGGAATCATGCAAATCAGAAAAATCGATAAATTTTATTCGATACATAAGGCGGCTTTATCTATCGGGGCGGGGATGAGCCCGTGCATAAACCCGAACCGGAGATGCTAGGCGCTCTGGCGGCGGATATAGGTCTGGGCCACGGCCAGGAAGGCTAGGAAATCGTAGATGGCGTGGATGAGGATCGGTATTACGAGGTTGCGCTCGCCGCCGAAATCCAGGGTCCAGCCGAGATAGGCTCCGGTCAACCCCGCCAGCAGGCCATATAGCGGCGTCACCCAATGCACCAGGGCGAATACCATATTGCTGAACACCAAGCCGCCGATCCAGCCCCAATCCTGCTCGAACCAGGGTTGCAGGAAACCCCGGAACAGGATTTCCTCCGACACCCCGGCCAGGAAGCCCAGGTATAGCAATTCGGTCCAATGGCAACGGCACAGCAGCGGCCCTAGCTTGCTGACCAGGAATTCCTTGATCTCGCGCATCCCGGCGATGGGGAAGCGGTAGCTGAGGGCGAACAGCAGGTACAGCGGCAACGTGCCCAGCAGCCCTAGCAGCAGGCTGCCGGGATCGAGGCTCCAGGCGGACAGGGGATCGATGGCGGCCAGCCAGCCCAGGCCATAGGCCAGGACGATCAAGCCACCCTCGAAGCCGGTGGCCAGCCAAAGGAATTGGGTCTTGGTGGGAAGATAGGGCATGGGGGTTCAGGCGTCGTCCAGTTTCAGGCTGAGGTGTTGGGGGTGGGCGGGATCGCCCAGTTTGCGGGCCAGGGCGGTCAGGTAGACATCCATCACGCCATGGTAGGACAACACGAAACGGTCGAAAAACCGCAACAGGGGGTGGTGGATGCTTTCCCATTCGGTGAGGGTGAGCAAGGTGCCCGTGCCGTCCGGCTCGAATTCGTAGGTCCAAGCGCCCGCCAGCGGCAGGCCATCGTTGTCGATCTGGGTGACGAGGCGGCGCGGTGCCGCGCATTCCACCACCTGGAAATGCACCCGGCCCAAGCGGCCGCAGACCTCGAACCAACTCGGCAAACCCCCGCATTCCGGTCCCAATTCGACCCGGTCCAGGCCCGGTCGCCATTCGGGGTAGGCCGTGAAATCCAGGATGACCGCCCAGACTTGTTCCGGGGTGGCGCTGAGCCGGATGCGGCTGACCGCATGGTGGGTTTTGGGCAGGCGCGCGCCGATAAAGGCCGCGGCCATGGCGGCGAGGACGAGGATCGAGAGCAGGCTCAGGAACAGGTTCATGGGGGGGTGCGCGGGGGGATGGGCGCGGATGCGCCCTGGGGTCATGAAACCCGCCAGAGCTTATAGGGGTGGCTGGCGAGGCAGGTGTTGTAATAGCGGGGGTCGTGGGTGACTTCCGCGCCCGCCCAGGCCGGTTTCTCGAAAACCTCGTCGGGGCTGCCCAACTCGATTTCCGCCACCACCAAGCCGGCGTTGTCACCCTCGAACACATCGATTTCCCAGGTGTGCGGGCCGTTGTCCAGGTAGTGGCGGGTTTTCTCGATGATGGGCTTGCAACTCAGCAGGTCCAGCATTTGGTGGGCGTCCCGGACCGGAATCTCATATTCGAACTCGTGGCGCTGCGCCCCGACGGTGACGCTCTTGAGATTCAGCCAAGCCCGCCCACCCGCGACACGCACCCGCACCGAGCAATGCTTTTCGTCGTTGAGGTAGCCCTGGCGGAAATGGGCCGGATCGCGGGCCGCGCTCCGCCAGCTATCGTCCACGACCAGGAATTTGCGTTCGATTTCCAGGTTCATGCGCGGCTCAGTCGTTCTGCGCCCATTCTTCCCAATAGGGCTTGGGATGGAAGCGCTCGTGCAGGAAGTCCACGAAGGTGCGCACCTTGGCCGAGAGGTGTTTGCGGTGCGGATAGACCGCGTGGATTTCCAAGGGGGCCGGGATGTAGTCGGTCAAGACGGCTTGCAGGCGGTTCTTGCGGATATCCTGGCCCACCATATAGGTCGGCAGCAAGACCAGCCCCAAGGCGCTCAAGGCCGCCATGCGCAGGGCGTCGGCCACGTTGGATTGCATGGTGCCGCCGACCTTGATCACGGTGGTTTCGCCGCCCGGCACGCTGAACTGCCATTGGTCGCGCGGCGGCAGGCTGGAATTGACCAGGCAATTGTGCTTGCGCAGGTCGTCCGGGGTTTTGGGCGAGCCGTGCTTCTTGAAATAAGCGGGCGAACCGCACACCACCCGCTGCGAACTACCGAGCTTGCGCGCGATCAGGCTGGAATCCCTGAGTTCGTCCAAATGGATGGCGAGGTCGAAGCCTTCCTCGATCAAGTCCACATAGGAGGCTTGCAGGATCATCTCGACGTTCACGTCCGGGTAGATTTCGGTATAGGCGGCGACCGCCGGGGCCAGATGGTAGGCCCCGAAGAACGGCGTGGCGTTCACCTTCAAGGTGCCGCGCGGCTCGGTTTGCAGCCGGGTGACGGCGATTTCCATCTCCTCCATCTCGTCGAGGATCTGGAGGCAGCGTTCCAGATATACCATCCCGACTTCGGTGAGGCTGAGGTTACGGGTGGTGCGGTTCAACAGCCTGATCCCCAGGCCGTTTTCGAGTTGCATCACATGTTTGGTCGCCATGGCCCGCGACAGGCCGAGTTCCTTCGCTGCCGAGGCGAAACTGCCGGCTTTGGCAACCTTGGTGAAGACCAGCATGCTGGTGAGTTTGTCCATAGGGCTGGGGGCTTGTGGTTATGGAAACAATTAGTAGAGTTTATTGGGCATTGTAAACGAAATATGGTTTCCTATAATCCGCCTCGCTTCTATCCTGCTTGGATTTTTCGGAGAACCACAATGAAACGTAGCTTAGGGCTATTGCTAGCTTTAGTCACTAGCGCCGGAACGGCGCGGGCGCAGGGCGACGACGCCCGCCAAATCGCCGAAACCAGCGCCGCGCAATGGAACGCCGCCTTCGCCAAAGGCAAGGTCGATGCCATCGTCTCGCTCTACGCCGACAACGCCATGCTGCTGCGTCCGGACGGGGCGGTGTCGAGGGGGGCGGGCGAAATCCGCGCCTTCTGGCAGAACGTCATCCAACGCGGCGAATACGCCATGGATATCGTCAGCGTGACCGAGGACCACAAGGACACCATCGTCGCCACCGCCGAACTGTCCGGCGTCCAGACCCAGGGCGGGCAGCCGGTGACCAAGCACCGCTACGGGGCCGTGCTGTACAGCGTCCTCAAGCGCCAGCCGGACGGCACTTGGAAGGCCAAGGTGCAGAAATGGAACGACGACCATAGGATCTAAGCCCATGCCCGCTGGTGCGCGCCGCCCAGGAGGTTGTCCATGACCTCGGCTGATCGATTCCGATGAAAGAGCTTCCGTCGAAGCTCTTTTTTTTGCCCAAAGTTTCAAGGGCTTGCAAGGATTCCGCGAGATTTCCGCCACAGTCTGTCCACCTGGGAATGCTTTATCCGCTTCCGAGGCCGATGGTAGACTAGATTCCCTACTGTTTTGCTTGGAATTGCAGGCCCGTCCATGAACGGGTCGGCCTTAGTCAAAAACAACCTATGAAAGGAGTATGAGAGATGACCCACGAACTTCCCCCGCTGCCTTACGAGAAGAACGCCCTGGAGCCTTACATCTCCGCGGAAACCCTGGAATACCACTACGGCAAGCACCACCAGACCTACGTCACCAACCTGAACAACCTGATCGCGGGCACCGAGTTCGCCGATCTGTCCTTGGAAGACATCGTCCGCAAGTCTTCCGGCGGCCTTTTCAACAACGCCGCCCAGGTGTGGAACCACACTTTCTATTGGAACGGCCTGAAGCCGGGCGGCGGTGGCGAACCCACCGGGGCGCTGGCCGAGGCCATCAACCAAGCGTTCGGTTCCTTCGCCAAGTTCAAGGAAGACTTCGCCAAGACCGCCGTGACCACCTTCGGCTCCGGCTGGGCCTGGCTGGTCAAGAATGCCGATGGCGGCTTGGCCCTGGTCAGCACCACCGGTGCCGGTTGTCCCTTGACCGCTGGCCAGACCCCGCTGTTGACTTGCGATGTCTGGGAACACGCCTATTACATCGACTACCGCAACGCCCGTCCCAAGTATGTCGAGGAGTTCTGGAACCTGGTGAACTGGGATTTCGTCGCGGCCAATTTCGCGGCTTGATGCCACGCCAGCCGCCGCGGTCGGCTTGACCGCGGCCAAGAAGCCGCCGGGCTGTCCGCGAGGAAACCGGCGGCTTTTTCGTCGGCGGGCGCTTGGCGGACAATAGCCGTTTTCGCCCGCCGAGTTCCGCCCGTGACGCCCGATCCCGCCCTTGCCGATTGCCTGCCCCGTTTGGCCGAGCGCCACCGCTCCGGGGAATTGGGCGATGCCGTCTATGCCGCCGCCTATTTCCTGGCGTGGCAGATCGCCCTGCATGGCCGCCGCTATGCTTCCCGCCAATCCAAAGCCGATCCCAAGCCCGAGGCCGATGTGTGGTTGCCGCGCTTCGCCGGGGACGGCGATACGGGGTTGCGGACCGCGCTGGTCGAGGCGTTCGAACGCCAGTATTTCCTGGGCGTGATTCCCAATGTGCCGGTGGCGCTCGCGGCGTGGCTGCGCGGCGACTGGCCCTTGACCCTGACGACCGCCATTCCCAGCCCAGAAACCGTGCTGGACATGCAGGTAGCGGGCACCCGTCCGGTCACGGTCGTGGCCGATTATGCCAGGGCGCTGAATCCGGTGCTGACCCATGCCAATGGTTTCGCCTTCCTGGTCCACGATCTGGAACACGCCTATAAATTCTTCCACGATCCGCGTTCGCACCGGGCGCAGCGGCGGTTTTTCGGGTTGCTACGGGAGGCGGTGCGGGCGGGCCGGTTCGATGCCTACCGCCGCGATCCCGTGTTCGACGAGCGTTTCGATTATCTGATGAGCGATATGAATACCCATGTGGTGCATAGCCTTAGGTTCCTGGGCGCGGTGTTGATCGAGTGCCTGTTGCGCCGCGAGGGCAAGGGTGGCAAGGAGGCGCTGTCGGTGGAAGCCGAGGCGGAATTGGTCGGTTTCCTGCGCGGTTTGGGCGGATTGTGGCGTTTTCCGGCGGGGGCGGGCGTGGCCTTGGGGCGCTTGGTGCGGGGCGGGTTCGGGGAAGAAGAAGCGCGGTTGATCGAGGCGGCGGTGTTGGCCAATTAGCCCGGATTCCGCCGCCGCATCCGGGCTATGGGTCCGCCAGTACCGTCCGGCAGGCGGAGGGCAGGGCCGGTTTCGGCTCCGAAGGCTTGCTGGGCAGGGCCGGATGCTGGTGCAACCACCAATCCAGGCTGGAATCGCAGCCTTCGCCCAAGGGGATGGGTTCCTGGCGCACGCAGGCCGGGCTGTCGGGCGGGCAGGCGAGGCGCATATGGAAATGGTCGTCGTGGTGGTACCAGGGGCGAATTTTACGCAGCCAATCGCGGTCGCCCGCCACCGTGCGGCACAGTTCCCGTTTGATATAGGCGTTGACGAAGATGCGGTCCACGCCCGGCAGGTGGGCGGCGGCTTGCAGGACGCGGATATGGCGGTCGCTCCACAGTTCGTAATCCAGCCCACGGGCCGCGCTGTTCAACAGGCTGGGCGCAGGGATGTTGGAACGCATCCGGTCGGCGCGGGCATGCAGGCCGGGGTTCAGGTCGAACCACACATCCACGTCCAGCCCCGATTGGTGGCTGCGGTGGCCGAACGGCATGGGACCGCCCCGCGCCAGCCCCAAATCCCCCACATGCAACAGGCCGATGCCCTGGGCGGCTTTCTCGCCCAGTTCGCGCACGGCGTGGACCAGCGAGGGGTGGCCGTAATTGCGCCGCCGTTCCAGATGCATGACCACATAGCCCCGGCCTTCGGTGGGCAGGGCGGCGGCACCGTCGATGCAGCCGGCGCTGGTCTCGCCGATGGAGCGGGGCATGCCTTCGCTGGGACCGGGAACTTCCGACCAGGGGTTGGCGTGGCCGGGGCTGGATGCCAGGAACAAGGATAGGAGCGCGATACGGATGGCGTGCATGGGAATAGGGCCGTGGGAAGGAAGGATTCGCGCCCCCGCGTCCGGGGGCTGGGTGAAAGTGTAGCGGCGGTCCGGGAAGTTCAGCGCCGCGCCGTTTCGGGGTCTTCGCCTTCGCCCAGGGACAGGCGGCGCTTGGCGTTCGAGACCCAGCCTTTGGCGCGGGCGACCTTCACGTCGTGGATTTCCTCTTCCAGCATCAAGCGCTGGCGTTCCAGGGCCAGGAGTTCGATTTCCCGGCGCAGGTGATGCTCCACGTCGGTCAGGGCTTCGGTGCGCAGGTTTTTTTCGGCGAGGTCGGCTTCCAGTTCCATCTGCCGCAACCGGGCCTCGTGGCGGATGCGCTCCTCGCGCAGACGGACCTCGCTGTCGATTTGCTCGGTGTAGCGTAATTCGTCCGCCGACAAATCGGTCCGCACCTGCTCGGTTTCGTGGGCTTGTTTCTGGCGGCGCAGTTCGGCTTCCTGCTTGTGCAGTTCCAGCATTTTCGCCTCGTGTTCCAGCTTGAGCTGGTGTTCGTGGAGTTGGCGGTCGTAATGCTCGCGGGCGAGGCGCTCGGCGCTTTCGCGGCGGCGGCGCAGGAGTTCGAGATAGACCTCTTTGTGCTTGGCGTCGCCGCTCAGGGTGTGTTCGTCCAGACTGTCGGGACTGGCGAACACGATATCGATGGCGCAGCGGGCGCGGCACTGGATTTCCCGTAGCGCCAAGAGTTCGTGGACGATGTCCTCGATGCGGCGCTCGACCTGGACGGCGTCCTCTTCCATTCGCCCGGTGGGTTCCAGCGTCCTGAGTTCCTGCTCGGCGGCATCCAGCAACAGGGTTGCGTAGCTGGATTTGATCAAGCCCCCCAGGTCGGCGATATGTTCGAGATGCTCGCGGGCGAATTTGAGGGTGGGTTGGAACCGCACCGACAGCCGGGATTCGACGGTGCAGAACGGTCCGAGGCGCAGGGGTTCCACCGGGATCGGCCAATCCTCGATGTTGAGTTCGTGGACTTGGTGGAAGAAGCGCCGGGTGTATTGCTTGGGGCGGGCGTAGACCTTGAGGAACGGCCCGAGCTTGGACACCACGATGCGGCGGTCGCCCTCGAAACCGGCTTCCCAGCGGGGTTCCGGCGCGTTGTATTCATCCATGGCCTTTCCTCCGTAGGGCTTCGGCCAGTTTGTCTTCCGGGCCGGGCAAGACTTTCAGCTCGGGGCTTTTGCGGGCGTTCAGGTTCATGCGTTCGGCGATCAAGGGATAGAGGTTGGGGGCGAATTCCACGGCGCGGTCGCTCATTTTGCGGAGATAGCCGCGGTTGAGCAGGAAAGCCACGGCGAACATGCGCGACCAATCGGACACGCGCCGCGCCCGTTCCAGTTCGGTACGCTCGATGACGAATTCGAGTTCGTCGTTTTTGTTGATGGTGAATTCGCCGAATTGCCGCAATCCTTGGTAGGCGAGGTCTTTTTCCTCTTCGGTGAGGGGGCCGGGTGCGGTGAATTCCAGCCGGTAGGACAGGACCAGCACGAAGAAATCCACCATCGAGGCACAGGCCAGGGCGAACCAGGACACGTTGTCCCACATGGCGAAGGAAGGTGTGACGCCCTGGGTGAATTCGGCGTGGGAACCCAGCCGGGGCGGGACGATGGGGGACAGGCCGTGTTCGGACACCAGGGTTTCGGCACTGGTTTGGAGGGTCTGGAAATCGAGCAGCAGGCGGGCATAGCGGGCTTCGTCGTCCATCTTGGCGGCGAACGCCTTGAGGCTACCACGCAGCGCGGTCGAATCGGCTTCCAGTTGTTGGAAGCGGGATTCGAGTTGCTTGAGCTTGGCCTGTTCGACCTGGAGGATTTCGTTGTAATGGCCCCAAACCGGGCCTTTGCCAATGGGATGCCGCGAACCGCGCATGGCGGGCAGCGAACCCAGGTAGGCTTGGGTAGCTTGTTCCGCCGCCTGTTCGATGCGCTGGCGCTGGACGGCGGTGATCTGGCTCTTGAGTCCGACCACGGCAGTCATATAGGTGTCGACCGCGGCTTCGAGCTGGCTTTGCCGCTGGATCAGCATCGAATCGCGCTGCGAGAATTCGTAGAACTTGAAATAGGAGAACGACACCGACACCGTCAGCGCCACTAGCAGGGAAAGGACCACCATCAGGAACCGCGGCGGATTGGCCCGCCAATGCATCCCGGCCAGTTCCAGGGTGCAGATGACCACGATGGATTGCACCGCGATGGTGATGACCAGGGCGATCCAGGCGGTGATGAAATGGGACAGTCCGTAATAGGTGGTATAGCCCGAGGCGAAACTGAGCAGCAACACGATGGGTACCGACCAGACCCGGAGCAGTCCCACGAAGGTGGATTGCACCGTGTTCAGCCATTGGCCGATATGCCATGCGGCGGCGGTACTCATGGACCGGCTCCCGCCGAGGACGTTGGCGCTAGGGAAGGGGTGACGCGGTGGGGCATGGGCATTTTTTGGATAATGTGGTGATGGCGGAGGCTGGGCGGTATGCTAGTGTCTTACCAATCGATTTGGGAAGATGCGCCGCCATGGCAATGTTTTGGTTGTTTTTGACGCTTGTGATCGTGCTGGTGGTCGGCAACGCCCTGACCCTGTTGCGGACGGCGAAAAAGCCGAAAATCCCCGGAGGCGTCCGGCCCAAGCCCTACCAGGACGACGACGAAGCTGGCTGGTGAGGCGGCTTTATTCGCCGATGATTTTCACCAGCACCCGTTTTTTGCGCTTGCCGTCGAATTCGCCGTAGAAAATCTGCTCCCACGGCCCGAAGTCCAGCCGGCCCTCGGTGATGGCGACCACCACTTCCCGGCCCATCACCTGGCGCTTGAGGTGGGAATCGCCATTGTCCTCGCCGGTGCGGTTGTGCTGGTAGCGGCCGAGGGGGGCGTGTGGGGCCAGTTGTTCCAGCCAGGACTCGAAATCGCGGTGCAGGCCGGACTCATCGTCGTTGATGAACACCGAGGCGGTGATGTGCATGGCGTTCACCAGCACCAAACCTTCCCGCACGCCGCTTTCGAGCAGGCAGGTTTCGATCTGCGGGGTGATGTTGAGGAAGGCGATCCGGCTCGGGGTGTCGAACCAGAGTTCTTTGCGATAGCTTTTCATGGGCCTGAAGCTCCGGGGCAAGGAAGGGACGGCTGGCCGCGCCGGGGCGCGGCGACAAGCGAATGGTGCGGCGGAAGCCCCACGGTCCGCAAGTTGAAATTTGGCCGCGCCGGTCCGGGTTGTCGGTGGGATGCGAATTGTCACCTTGACATGGGTTAACATGCGGTAAAATTGCGTGATGGATCGCAGAATCGTCGTGGTATTTTTGATAGGGCGATGGCTGGGGAAGGGCGATGCCGCCGCCAATAGCCGTCGCTGTGGCGGCGGGATGTACCGTGGTTTGATTCTTGCCTTATTTTGCCGGACGCTCTTGCTGGATTGCGGGTCGGCGGGTGCCAACGAACTGGCCGACACCGTCGCCAAGGTCAAACCCTCCATCGTCGGCATCGGCACCTACCAACACACGCGGACGCCGCCCGCCGTGTTCCGGGGCACCGGCTTCGTGGTGACCGATGGCCTGCATGTGCTGACCAACGCCCACGTCCTGCCCGCGACGGTGGACCCGGCCAAATTCGAGAGCTTGGCGGTGTTCGCGGCCGATGGCAAGGGGCAGAACGCCCGGCAGGCGGCGGTGGTCGCCGTGGACCCGGATCATGATACGGCGTTGTTGCGGATCGGGGGAACGCCTTTGCCGGCGTTGCGGTTCGGCGATGGTGGCAAGGTGCGGGAAGGCGAGGAATATGCGTTCACGGGCTTTCCCATCGGCGTGGTGTTGGGTTTGTACCCCGTGACCCACCGGGGCATTGTGTCGGCCATCAGCCCTATCGCCATTCCCCAGCTCAACGCCAAGAGCCTTGATCCCAAAATGGTCCACCGTTTGACGACGCCCTATGAGATATTCCAATTGGACGCGACCGCCTATCCTGGAAACAGCGGTAGTCCTCTTTACAGTATCAAAACCGGCGAGGTAGTGGGTATTCTCAACAAGGTGTTCGTGCAGGAATCCAAGGAAAACCTGCTCGAAAGACCCAGCGGTATCAGTTATGCCATACCGATTAAGTATGCCGTTGATTTGATTGCAAAATAGATGTTTGTTTTGGCCGGCGCCCTTGCTGGGAGGTTGACCCCGATGCCGTCATTGGATACAAAGGCGTCCGGGTTCGGCCCGGCGCGGGGGAGCAGTCCCAAAACCCGTCGACAGGGGGCCATGCTTGGGTTTTTCGGCCCATGTTGTAACCGTATAGCACCGACTTATACCGCGCTATCCGCGCGTTGTCCAACTTGCCTATGAGAGGTTAGGGTTATGTCCGATGAAAACAAAAAGGCGGGGGTATTCGCCGAGCGGCGTGAGCGATCCACAGGGTTGAATTCGACCGCGGTGCCGGATTTCACCAAGCGGCGTTTGGTCCGGGGCGCGGTGGCGGGAGCGCCCGTGTTGCTGACTTTGCGCAGTGGCGCATTGGCGGCGGAATCCTGTAGTGGGGTTCAATCGGCGGGTATCAATACGGCGAATGTCACGGGTGGCAGTGGTACGATCCAGGCCGCGATCCAGGCCGGTACGGGCAGCCCGCCCTATACGCCCGCCCAAGGGGATTACTGCGTCACCCAATATTTCACATGCTCGAACACCAGCAACACCTTTCCGCGTGTGCAGAGCGATCTGCCCTTGGATGTGAATTCTTCCATCGGCGTCGTGACCGAGACCAGTTCGGGTTCCGGTGTCTACCAATGTAAGAATCTTTCGGGGACCCCCTTGAATGGCGCTTTGGCTATCGCGAGTTCGGTCACCAGTTTTTATTGACCGGGGGTGGCGCGGTGCTGGAAGCCGGGGGATCGATGCGGAGAGCGGTATCGGCGGATGAATTGCTATGGCAGGATTGGGGCGACGACTACATCGTCTACCAAGCTTCTTCCGGCGAAACCCATGTTTTCAATCAAACCACCGCCTTGATCTTGGAACGACTCAAACAGGGTCCGGCCTCCTTGGAACAGGTGTTGGTTTGGATCGTGCATTTGCTGGGAATCGAGCCGCAGGAGTTGGCCCTCGACCATTTGCGGATCGCCGCCAAGCGTTTGGATGAGCTGGGCCTGATCGAGTGGGTGGAACCGGCCCCGGCCCCTCCATGACCGTAGGCGGTTTGCCAGTGCCGACCGTGGCATCCTTGCTGGGCGGCGCGGGGTTGGCGGTTCGGATCGGACCTTTCAATATCAGAATCCGGGCGGTGCCGACGCGGTTGGCGGCGACCCTCCACCACCTCTATGGGCTGTATCCCCTGGCGCGGCCCGATGACTTCACCGATATCCACGTCGAGATCGCCTGGACCCACGCCTTGCGCCGCTGGATCCGCCCCCAGGTGTTGTTCCTGGTCGATGGCCGCCCCCCCTTCGCTCCGCATCCCGCCGAACACGCTTTTCCCGCCTTGGAATGGGGTATCAATTGGTGTGTGGCCACCCGCGCCCATCATTTCCTGATGCTGCATTCCGCCGTGGTCGAGCGCGGCGGTCACGCGATGTTGTTTCCCGCCGCGCCGGGTCACGGCAAATCCACCCTGTGCGCCGCGCTCATCCATTCCGGCTGGCGTTTGCTGTCCGACGAGTTCGGCTTGGTCAGGCCGGAGGACGGCCTGTTGCTGCCGATGCCGCGCTTGATCCCGCTCAAAAACGAGTCCATCGCGGTGCTGCGGCGGTTCCGGCCCGAAGCTGTGATCGGTCCTTCCTTCCACGGCACGCGCAAGGGCACCGTGGCCCATGTCCGGCCCCCGGAGGACAGCATCCGCCGCGCCGGCGAACCCGCCCGCGCCCGCTGGTTGGTGTTTCCGCGCTGGGCGGCGGGCGCAACGCTCCGCCTCGATCCCTTGCCGAAAAGCCAAGCCTTCCTCATGGTCGCCACCAACGCTTTCAATTACGAGGTGCTGGACGAAACCGCCTTCCGGCTGGTGGCGGAGATGGTGGACGCCTGCGATTGCTATGCGCTGGTCTATTCCGACCTCGACGAGGCCATGGCCCGTCTCGACGCCTTGTGCCGCGACGCCCATGGCTAGCGGCGCGGAACCGACCCAAAAGGCGCGGAGCCTGTTGCTGGCGGCCCTGCGCGATCCTGGCGGTTTGCCCGCGCGGTCGGCCAAGGAGTGGGAGTTGCTGGTGCGCCTCGCCCGCTCCGTCCGCTTGCTCGGGCGCTTGGAGGCCGATTTGGCGCGGATGGGCCTGCTCGGCGTGATCCCCCGCCCGGCGGCGGATCATTTGACGGCGGCCCGCCGTGTGATCGAACACCGCAACCGCTTGGTGGCCTGGGAAATCGACCGCATCCTGTGGGCGCTGAAGGGCTGCGAAGTACCCCTGATCCTGCTCAAGGGTTCGGCTTATCTGCTGGCCGGTTTGCCGCCGGCCCGGGGCCGGATTTTCGCCGATGTGGATTTGCTGGTACCGGAAACCGGGATCGGTGAAATCGAATCCCGCTTGACCGGGCGCGGCTGGTTCCAGCTCAAGCTCGACCCCTACGACGACCGTTATTACCGCCTGTTGATGCACGAGGTGCCGCCGTTGCGCCATCGCGAGCGCGGCACCGAGATCGATATCCACCACCGCATCCTGCCGCGCAGCAGCCGCCTCCCGTCCGAACCCGCGCCCTTGTTCGCCGCGGCCCGGCCCCTCGGCGAGGGTCGCCTCCACATCCTCGCGCCCATCGACATGGTGCTGCATTCGCTGGTGCATTTGTTCCTGGAGGGCGATCCGCAAGAAGGCTTGCGGCTGCGGGATTTGCTGGATACCCACGATCTGCTATGCCATTTCGGCGCGGTGCCTGGCTTCTGGGAGGACTTGCTGCCCAGGGCGCGGTTGTTGGGTTTGGAGCGGCCCTTGTACTACGGGCTGTGTTTCGCCCGGCGTTTCTTCGCCACCCCGGTGCCGCCGGAGGTGGTCCGCGCCGTCGAGGCCGTGGCCCCGCCCCAGCCCTTGGGCGGGTTGATGGATTATCTGTTCGGTTTCGCCTTGTTGCCGGACCATCCCGATCATCCTAGCCGCCGCGCGGCGGTGGCCCGTTGGCTGATCTATGTCCGCGCCCATTGGTTCCGCATGCCCACCGCCACCCTCGCCAGTCATTTGGCCTACAAGGCTTCCCTGAGGCTGCGCGGGGTCCGCAAGCGGGTCGATCTGACCCGGTTGGATTTGCGCCAGCAGTGAGGGCCGGGGGTGTTTCCCGGCGCGGAAAATCCGGTTAGAGTGGATAGCAGGCCCGCGCCGGAACCTCTGGCCCCGGCGCGGCTCCAGGCGCTTGCCTCGACCCAACTCCTAAGAGAATCCCCGACACCCGCATGACCACAGAGCAATTGCTTCAACTCGTATTATTCGCGCTGGACGACGGCAAGGGCCGCGACATCAAGATCATCGATGTGCGCGGCAAGACCAATATCGCCGATTTCATGGTGATCGCCAGCGGCACTTCGGAACGCCATGTGAAATCCCTCGCGGGCCATGTCGTCGAGGAAGCCAAGAAGAACGAAACCCAGCCCATCGGCGTGGAGGGCGAGAACGTCGGGGAATGGGTATTGGTCGATCTCGGCGACGTGGTCGTCCATGTGATGAAGCCCCAGACCCGCGAGTTCTATCAGCTCGAAAAATTCTGGTACGGCGATTATCCGGCGGCGGTACATTGAACGCCGCCCGCGTCCGGGAACCCCGCGCGGCACCCGGACCGGGCGGAAGCCTTCTCCTTCTCCCCCCTCCCGGCCCCCCCTGAGCGATGCTGCCCGAGTACCACCGGCAATCGGCTTCCCTGCGTGCCCGTTTGATCCTGCCCGCCACCCTGGTGCTGCTGGTGACCGTCATCGGTACCCTGGGCTATGCCTGGCTGGGCCGGGAACAGGGCGCGACCCTGCTCGACGCCTTGTTCATGACCGTCATCACCATCACCACCATCGGCTATGGGGAGGTGATCCGGCTGGACGCGGCGGGCCGCATCTTCACCATGGGCATTGCCATCACCGGCATCGGCAGTCTGTTCTACAGCCTCACGGTCATCATGGACAACCTGGTCGGCAGCCGCCTGCTCGACCCCTTCGGAGAGAAAAAAATGCAGCGCGAGGTGCGGAAGCTCAAGGACCACATCATCATCGCCGGGCTGGGCCGGGTGGGGAAACAGGCCGCCGCCGAGTTGGAAGAATCCAAGGTGCCGTTCATCATCGTCGATCCCAGGCCGGAGGTGCATGGTTACGCGGTGCAGCGCGATTATCTGTCGATGCAGGGCGACGCCAGCGACGACGCGGTGTTGGAACAGGCCGGCATCTACCGGGCCAAGGGTTTGATCGTGACCAGCGGCGACGACGCCAGCAACCTGTATATCGTGCTGTCGGCGCGGGTGTTGCGGCCCGATTTGTTCATCGTGTCGCGGGCGGTGGATGAATCCAGCGTGTCCAAGCTGATCCGGGCCGGGGCCAACCGCGCCATCAGTCCCTACGCCATCGGCGGGCGGCGCCTGGCGCATTTGATCCTCAGCCCGACCGTGATCGATTTCTTCGATACCGTGATCCGCAAGGGCGAGGAAAGCATCAACCTGGAGGGGATCGAGGTCCGCGGCGATGCCCGGGCGGTGGGCCAGAGCCTCGCCGGGTTGAAGCTCCGGGAAAAGACCGGGGCGTCGGTCCTGGTGGTGATGCGCGGCAACCGGGTGTTGCCCAATCCCGAGCCGGAATTAGTGTTGCACCCCGGCGACCGCTTGCTGGCCTTGGGCACGGTCGAGCAATTGGACCGGCTCGAAGCCTTGGTCGGGGAGTGAGCTTCCCGGTTTATTCCGCCGCGCCCGGTCCCGCGAATTGATGGGCGGCGACCGGGGTGCCGCCGATGAGATGCTCCTGGATGATGCGCTCGATGACTTCCGGCGTGCAGCCGCGATACCACACGCCTTCCGGGTAGACCACGGCGACCGGCCCCTCCATGCAGACCCGGAGGCAATTGGCCTTGGTGCGGCCGATCCCGCCCGTGTCGTTCAGTCCCAATTCCTTCAGCCGCCGCTTCAGGTAGTCCCAGGATTCCAGCCCGGTTTCCAGGCCGCAGCATTTGGCCTTGTCCGGCCCCGCGCACAGGAAAACGTGGTGTTTGAGTCCTTCCAGGTTCAGGGTTTCCTTCATGGTCCGCAGTTCGGGGGAGAGGGTCGGTTCGCTCATGGTTCGTCTCTTGGGGTGGGGAAATATGCGGTTCAAGGGTGTCCGGGCCAGACGCGCTGGAAACCGTCGCGGTTGGGCATTTTGATCGCGGCCAGGGTCCGGGCGTCGAGCGTGGCCTGTGCGCCGAGCAGGCCGTTGAGGTATAGCAGATAGGCGGTGACGGCGTAGACCTGGGAATCGTTCAGGCTACGCGGGGCGTCGATGGGCATGGCGCGGCGCACGTAGTCGAAGACCGTGGTGGCGTAGGGCCAATAGGCACCGATAGTGCGGTCGGGATGCGGACTGCCGGGCGGCGCGCCCCCGGCCAGTTCCTCGGCGCTGCCGCCCATGCCTTTAAGGCCGTGGCAACCGGCGCAGTGGCTGTCGTAGAGGGCGTGGCCCTCGGCCACCGTGCCCAGCCCGGTCGGGAGTCCGCCGCCGTCCGGGAAGATGGTGATATCCTGGGCGGCGATGTCTTGCGGGCTGGCGGGGCGGCCCAGGCGCGGGCCTTCGGGCGCGGCCTGGGCCGGGCCGGAGAGCGCCGCCATCGTCAGGAGCGCCGCCAACCGCCTAGGCGTAGACATGGCTGAGGCTCCCGTCGGCGGCCACCGCCCAGGCGACGATGGCGTTGTAGTGGAAATAGCCGTTGTGGCCCCGCGCGTCGATCAGGACCGAGCGTTCCGGTTGGACATAGCCGGTTTCGTCCACGGCCCGGCTTTTCAGCACCAAAGGCTGGCCGTTCCAGCGCCAGGGCAGGCGGAAGCGGGTAAAGCATTGCGCTAGCACCGGCTCCTGCAACGCGGCCTCGGCCCAACTCTTGCCCCCGTCGGCGGAGACTTCCACCCGTTTGATCTTGCCGCGTCCGCTCCAGGCCAGCCCGCTGATTTGATACAGCCCCGGCCCCCGCAGCCTGTGGCCGGGCGAGGGATGGGTGATGAAGGATTTCGCCTCCATGATGAAGCTGAATTGCCGGGCGATGCCCGAGGGTTGCGGTTCGGTGTACTGGGCGGTTTCGTTGCGGGCCATGGCCGGTTCTTGCGCGGCTTGCAGGCGGCGTAGCCATTTGACGTTCAGCACCGCTTCCCAGCCGGGCAGGATGATCCTCATGGGATAGCCGTTCTCCGGGCGCAGGCGCTCGCCGTTCTGGTAGAGGGCGACCAGGGCGTCGTCCAGGGCTTTTTCCACCGGGATGCTCATGTTCAACGCGTCGGCGTCGGCCCCTTCGGCGATCAGCCAGCGGGCCTGGGGCAGGAGTCCGGTTTCGTTCAGCAGGGTCGCCAAAGGTACGCCGGTCCATTCGCTGCATGAGGCCAACCCGTGGAAATAACCCGCCGGGGTCTGGATCGGCTCCGCGTGCCAGCCCGCGTTGCTGTTGCCGCCGCATTCGACGAAGCACAACCGCGACACCAAGGGATAGCGCAGCAAATCGTCCACGCCGAAGCTCAGGGGGTTTTTGACCAGGCCGTGGATCAGCAGGCGGTGTTGGTCCGGGTCGATGCGCGGCACGCCGTTGTGGTGGCGCTCGAAATGCAGGCCGTTGGGCGTGACGATGCCCTCCAACTTGTGCAGCGGGGTCCAGGAAATGCCGTTGCCGGGCGCGCCCGGATTGGCGGAAATCCAGCGGATGGCGTCTTTCTCGAACGGGGAAGGATGGCCGTAATTGGTGAAGGATGCCCCTGGGGTTTTCATCCAGGGCGGCGGTTCCGCGTCGGCCATGGCCTCGAATCCGGCCAAGGCGAGGCCGGTTCCCAGGCTGTGCCGCAGGAATAGGCGGCGGTCCAGCAGGCCGCCACCGGCGACTGGGATGTCGGGATCGGGGGGATGGGAGTATGGCATCGCGCTGCCCTGGAAGTGGGTTCGCACGGATATTAACCGATTTTTCCGTGCCCAAGCGCGGGCGGCGGGTGGGGTTTGGGCGGAAAGGATGGCGGTACCGGCCACCCTTTCCTAAGGCGGGGGCTTTATCATCGGGATAAAGCGCGGGGACACGAAACAATTATTCGCTACAAGGAACGTTTTAATCCCTTCTTGATCAGGTCTTGGAGCGATGGCCAGGCCGGAGGTAACGGAGACCCAAATTAACAATGCGCTGGTCTTAATCCCTTCTTCTTCAGGTCTCGATTCGCGCAAGGGGCATGAAAAACCGAGTCAAATCCAACGGCGGTATTAATGCCTTCTTCATCAGGCCCAACGGCAAAGGTGGCGCAAACTAAATGTCCAAGCCGAAGATGGTCGTAATCCCTGCTTGATCAGGTCGTGGCTTTGACATGGTGGAGGACCGGCCCGGCCCATCCCCAACGTTGCTTGCATGACCGCCCGCTTGGAAGCGGGCCGGTGATAAGCATAACCGAGCCGGGCGGATCGGTAAATCATGAAAATCCACGGTGCCGGGTTCGGAAAATAGCGCACGGGCCACCCCGCTTCTCCATTACAATGCCCGCCGCCATCGTTTATCGCAAGATTCCGGGAGGTTCCGCCATGCGTACGAAGGGGAATATCGTGTTGGGATTGTCGTCCCTGCTGGCGGTCGGCGCTTTGCCGCCTCCCGCGTTCGGCTTCGCGGTCGGCCATCATGGCGGCATCATTCTCAATTGCACCGCGCCGGTGTTCTTCGAGGAGTCGCCGCCCAAAGATGCCAAGGTGGCCGCGTTCGACCGATTTTCGTTCACCGCCTCCGACGACACCGATCCCGAAACCCTCAAGGTCTGGGTCAACGCCCAGCCCGTCGAAATCGCCATCACGCCCCAGCGCAGTGGCCGCTTGACGGTCTCGGGCAAGCTGGCGCAACCCCTCACCCAAGGCAAGGCTTGGATCAAGGCCACCGGCGTCAGCCACGATGGTTGCGACCAACTCCACACCTGGAATGTCTACATCGCCCCTTGAGCCGCGCTTAAAATCCATTGCGCCGAGAGGGCCGCGACCGGTCGAAGCTTTCTGGAAGGGCGGACTTCGGTTCTAGTCCATGTTAATCAGGCTATTTTGGATTCCCAAAACCGGCAGGTCCGGTTTTCCAGCCGGCTTCGCCGCCGCGATCCGCCGCCACGCCCTGTGGGGGCGGGTGGCCCGTGCCGGTCTATGCGCGGCCTTGGGTTTCCTCTTGTTGGTCTGCCTGTTGTTGGGGCTGGTGTTGCAGACCGAGCCCTTGCTCGAACTCGGCTCCCAACCCGCCCAGCGTTATTTCGCCCGGACCCGCGGCTTGATCCGGGAGACTGTCCACGCCGGCGACAACAGTGGGAAAACCCTGGTCCTCACCGCCGACGACCTGACCGCCGCCGCCAATTTCGCCATCCTCCGCAAGAAACTGGCAGGCCGCGCCGAGTGCCGCATCGAGGGCCGCCGCCTGAACCTGACCGCCAGCGTCCGTTTGCCGTTCCGCGCCTTCAAATTGTTCCTCAACCTCCGTTTGATCGCCGACGACGCCCAACCCCAGGCCATCATCAAGCGGCTGAAGCTGGGGCGGCTCAGTATCCCCGCGCCCTTGACCGGCTGGCTGTTGCGCGGCCTGCTGCATGGGACGCCGCTGGCCCGCTACAGCCGGGTCGGCGAGCGTTTGGTCGGGCAGGTCCGCATCCAGGACGATGGCCGTCTGACCCTGGTCCTCAACTGGAACCGGGACGCCCTGGCGCAGGCCGAGGGCTTGATTACCGACCTGGCGGACAAGGAGCGGCTCCTGGCCTATCACGACAAGTTGGCGGAAGTGGTGGGCCAGCCCAACCTCAAGCGTTTCGTGCGGCTGGGCGCGTTGTTCCAGCCTTTGTTCGCGTTGGCCAAAGCCCGCTCCCAGGACGATAACGACCCGGTGGCCGAGAACCGCGCCTTGATCTTCGTGCTGGGTGCCTATGTCAATGGCCGGAATCTGGCGCTGTCGCCGTTGTCGGCCAAGCCCCTACCTCTCGGCGTGTTGCTGAACCGCCGCATCGATACCGCCCAGCACTTCATGGGTTCGGCCAGCATCGCCACGGCGGGGCATGGTACCCTGGTCGATATGATCGGCTTGGCGAAGGAGATGAACGACACCCACGACGGCAGCGGCTTCAGTTTCATCGATCTGGCGGCGGACCAGGCCGGGGCGCTGTTCGGGATGACGGCGGTGCGTTCGGAGGAGAAGGCCCGTAGGTTCCAGGAGGTGTTGAGCCAGAGCAACGACGAGGGTTTGTTCATGCCGGCCATCCGGGATTTGCCGGAGAACCTGAGTCCCGAGGCGTTCGCGGCGCGGTTCAAGGAGGTCGATAGCCCGGAGTTCCAGGCCATGAAAGCGGGGATCGAGGCCCGTATCCTGGCGTGCCCGGTGTATCGGTAGCCCGGATGGAGTGGAATGGAATCCGGGCCGGGAAGCGCGGCGGTCTCAGGCGGTTTTGCGGGCCGTCACCCACTTCACGCTGTAATTCAGCAGGAAGAACAGCACCGCCGCCAGGGCGCAATATTTCCCGAGTTCCACCAAATCGGCCTGGATCGCGCCCGCGCCCATCAGACTGGCGGTCACGCCCAGCGGCAGGAAGCCCAGGAAGCTGCCGACCCAGAAATCCCGGTGCGTCACCGGACTCCAGCCCAACAGGATATCGTTGTACAGGCCGCTGATCGGCAATTGCCGCACCAGTAGCACCGACCACCAGCCCCGGCCCACCGGCACGGTGATGGTTTTGAGCTTGGGATATTTTTGCAATAGGCGCTCCGGGGCGATCCGCCGCGCCAGCAGGAACACCCCGTAAGCGCCCAGCAGCGTGCCGAATTGGCTGAGGACGAAGCCCCAGCCGAAACCGAAGCTCCATCCCGCCAGGAAGCAGAACAACAGCCGCGGCGCCCCCAGCCCGGTCAGGACGGCGGAGGCCAGGAAGAACACCAGCGGGGCGGCCAGTCCGGTGGCGGCGAGTTGGGCTTTGACTTGGGAGCCCAGGAGCAGCCAGTCCTTGGGCAGCGCGAGCAGGAGGGCGAGGCTGGCGGCGAGGGCGAGGCAAAGTAGCAGGGCGGAAAGCAGTTTCATGCGGGGGAGGTTCCGGGGGAATGGGGAAAGGCCATGCTAAGGCGCGGACACGGTGTCCGGGAATGGGTCGCGCATAGACGCAGCGTTCACGGAAAGGGTGGTGGCGGACGTGGCGAGGCCGACCACGCCGACTTCCTTGCAGACCTCGGTGAATTCCTTCTTCCAGGGTTCTTTGTTATAGCCCCAATCGCCCTCGCCCAGCAGTTTCAAGCCCAGGGCCAATTCCTTTTGCACCTGCTCGGCGATGCCGTCGCCTTCCACTTCCCACAGGGCCTGGGCGTAGAACAAATGGTTGAGCGGATGGCCGGGATATTGGTCCCGCGCCCGTTTCAGCAGGTCCAGCGCCTTGTCGCCATCGCCGATCCCGGCGGGCCAGGGCGGGGCTTTGAGATACAACATCCCCAAAAGGCGCAAAGGACCGCCATCGTCCAGTTCCGGGCTGAGTTCCACCGCCCGTTTCATTTCGCGTTCCAGCCGGGCCAGGTTCTGCGCGGCCAGGGCCACATCGTGGCGCACCGCCAGCCCGAGGTTGGCGGCGAGGTAATAATGCACCGCGCCTTTGTTTTCCCCGCCCAGGGCCAGCGCCTTGTCGGAGAAGCGCACGCCCTCCGAAGCCAGTTTGACCTGCCGCTCGGGGTCGGTTTCGCGCTCGGCCAGGTGCAGGCACAGGCGGCTGCCCAGCGAGGTCCGCAACAAGGCCGGGTCTTGGGTGTCGCGCAGGGCTTCCAGGGCGCATTCCAGCGCGGACGTGGCGCTGTGGGGACCGAGTTGGGTTTGGCGGGCGGCGAGGCTGGCGGTGGTTTCCTTGGGGCAGGCGGCGGGATGCTCGAAGCGCACTACATCGCGGTTGAGCCGGGCGCAGCCCCCGGACAGCGCCGCCAGCGCCAAGGCGGAAAACAACGATAGCGGGCGCAAGGCGTTATTTCCCCTGGTTCCATAGCTCGACCATGGGCGCGATGCGGCCCTCGTCGGCGGCCACGAAGGCGTCCACGCCGAATAATTCGCAGAGTTTTTTACCCTCGTCGTCGTGGCACATGCCTTCCAGGGCCTGGGTGAAGCGGGCGCGGTCTTCCGCCGTGGTGGCCTTGCCGTCGGCCACCAAGCCCATCAGCGGGATTTCTTCCGAGGTGAACACGGCTTCCAGCGGGTTTTTCAAAGGTAGGGCGGAGAGTCCCGCGTATTGCTGTTCGTTGAGGATCACCGCGTCCAATTCGCCGCCATCGAGCGAGCGCAAGGCCCGGATGGCCTGCCGCGAGGGCTTGAGGTCGAAATCCTGCAAGGGTTGTTGTCCGGCCAACACGATCTTGCCGATGAAATCGGGTTCTTCCAGCACGGTGCCGCCCAGGGATTTGCCTTTGAGGTCGGCCAGGGTCTTGTATTTGCCGCGCTGGACCACGACCCGGTAGCGTTCGGTGGTCGCGCCCTTGATCCTGGGCTGGACCAGGGGAATCAGGTGGTGGTCGGCCTGCGATTCCAGGAACAGGCCCAGCGAAGTGATCATGAAGCCGGGATGCTTGTCGGCCAAGAGTTGGCGGCATTCGGCGGCCTTGGCGGTGAAGACCGAACTCAGGCTGTTGGCGGGCCAGTGGCCGACCCGTTCCACCACCCGCAGCATGGAGGCCATGGCGGCGTTGGCGTCGTTCTCGTTGACCGGCCCGCCGGGATAGCAGACCAGGATGGGAGCTTTGGTCGCGGCGGATTCGGCGGCGGCCACGAGACAGGGAGCCAGCAAACCGGCCAGGAGGGCGGCGATACGGTGGGTTTTGCGCGTCATGGGGGGTTCCTCTCCGGTCATACAGGTCAAACGGACAACACTTGCGGTGGGCATGGGTCCGCGCCGCGGGGTGGCGATGGCGCGTCGGGTATTTGGGCGTGCGCGGGTGTTTGGCGCGGGGTCCGGTGGTCTAGGTCGGGATTTGCGGGGCCGGGGGGGCGGCGGATTGCCTATCACCATCGGGCGGAAGCCGTCATGGGAAATGATAAAGCGGGGTATTTTAAAGGGTAAACGTTCAAAGTCGAGGAGGGCGGCGATTTTGGCGGTTTCCAAGGTGTGCATGGGGCTTCCTGCCAGGGCGGAAGGGCGGATTGGACGGGGAGTATTCCTTGCGTCGTCCGGGGCGGTGGCGGTTCCGGCATGATAGCGGGAAACCGGCGCTTTGGGGGCGGGGACGGGCGCCGGGTTCCATAGGTTGAATTGCGGGGGGAGGTGGAGCGGGCCGCGACACTGCTGCCGGGCTGGTTATTTGTAGGGTGGACCCGTATTCCGCGCCCACCGGGATAGCCCGAAGCGGTGGGCATGAGTAGTGCCCACCCGACTGAAAATGCGCTAGGCCGGGCCATTCCGTCCGCGCCGGGGGTCCAGCAATTGCCCGATGGCCGGGGCGATCAACAAGGTGGCGGGCAGGCAGCACAACAGGCCGATGGTGATATCGACGCCCAGGGTGGATACGCCCCGGTAGCTCGCCAGGGTGATGGCCCCGAGCCCGGCCAATTCGGTGCCGGCCGCCAGCAAGATCACCTTCCCGGCCACCTGGCTGACTTGCAGCGGGCTGTGGTCCTTGAGTTCACGCCAACGGTGGCTGAACCACACGCCATAATCCACCGCCAAAGCGATCACCAAGGGCAGGGCGATGATATTGGCGTAGTTATATTTGATCCCGGCCAGGGCCATGATGCCCAGCATCCAGCCGCCACCGATCAACAAGGGCAGTGCCGCCAGCACGGTCCCGCGCACATCACGCAGGGCCAGGGCCAGCCAGATCAAGCACACCGCCAAGGCCAACAGCGTGCCGTGGAAGAAGCTCCGCACCACGATCCCGGTGAATTCCTGGTGGGTGATGGGGAAGCCGGTGGCTTCGGGGGAGACGGCGTAGGCGTCTTGGGTCAGGCGTTCCAGGTTGGCCGGATCGTAGACGTTCTCGGCAGGGAAGGCGTAGACGGCGATGGTGCCGTCCTGCGCGAAGAAGCGGTCGCGCAAGCTGGCCGGGACGCCCGCCTGGGTCAGCGGCAGGGCGGAACTCCAGGTCTCCAGCACCGCCAGTCCCTCGCCCGCCGCCGCCAGCAGGGCGCGGAAAAATAGCTCGCTGCGCTCCCGGCCCGCCGCGGGATTTTGATCGATGGCGGTTTGCAGGGCGGCGAGTTGGTTCCGTACCTGTTCCAGGGGATCGACCAGATCGCTATGCCCCGACGAAAAGGCTTGCTCCTGGTAATCCTCGATGCGGGCTAGGCTGGGCGGGAGCAGGGCGCGGAGCCGCTCGAAAGTCGGCATGGGCAAGCCGCCTTGCGCGAGTCCGGCGATTTTCCCACCGTAACCCTGGCCCGCCACTTCCGTGCCGAGGGCCTGGGCCTGGGCGAGGCGGTTTCCGGCATCGGGCGGGAATAGTTCGGTCAGGGATTGCACTTTGGCGAAGGTTTTGCGCTTTCCGGCGTCCTCGGCGATGCGGCGGGCCTCGGCCATGTCCTGGGCGGTGAAGATGACCACCTCGGCTTGGTAATCGCTTTCCGCCACCATGCGGCGCTGGTAATGGGCGGCTTCGGAATCCTGGGGCAGCAGGGACAGGGCGTCGTAGTCGAAGGGGATGGTGGTGCCGCGCCATGCGCCATAGCCCGCGCCCACCACCGCCACCACGACCAACAGGGCCGCGACCGGCAAGGGAAACGCGCCCCGGCCTTTGCGGGTCGCGGCGGGCCGGGGGTTATCCGGGGCGGGCGAATCCTTCAACTTGGGCGGCAGCACGGCGTACAGCGCGGGTTGGACCACCCAGGTGCTGACCAGGATCAACAACACGCCGCCCGCCGCCACCCGCCCGAGTTCGGCGAAGCCGGGGAATTCCACCGTGGCCAGGGCGCAGAAGATCAACACCGAAGCCCCGCCCGCCGTGAACACCGCTCCGAACGAGGAACCGATGCCGGCGCCGATGGCTTCGATCAGGGGTTTGCCCGCCCGGCGTTCCTCGGCGATGCGGGACGAGGTGAAGATGCCGTAGTCCGCGCCCAGCCCGAACAGGATGGCGAGGAAACCGGAGGTGATGATGGTCAGATGCCCCACGCTGAGCCAAGCTAGCCCCAGGCTCCACAACGCGCCCAGCCCCATCGGTACGAAAATCGCCAAGGCCCAGCGGATATCCCGCACCACGCCCAGGATCAACACCGCGATCAACACCGCCGCGCTGCCGACCACCAGGGTGATGTCATGCTCGATATCGATGTATTCCTCGTATTCCACGGCGGGCAGGCCGGTCAAGCCGACCTTGGGCGGGATGCGGCCCTGGGCCTGGGTTTCCGCCGCCAACGCCTGGGCGGTCCGCCGCACCTGTTCCACGAAGGGCGCGATGGCGGCGAATTCCTCCGAGGCGTCCTGGGCATGGACGAACAGGAACAGCATCCGGCCATCGCGCGAGGCGAAATAGCCCTGGGCCAGGGCGTCGGCTTCCGATTGTTGGGCCAGTAGTTGTGTCCAATCCAGCCCGGCGGGCGGTTCCGCCGCCGTGAGCCAGCGCCGCCATTCCGCCAGGATCGCGGCCAGGGTCCGCAAGCCTTGGCCGGCGCTGGAGGGATCGGTCCCGGCCAGCGCGGGCGGGGCTTCGAGCCAGGACCGCGCCTGGCCCAGGGCGGTGTCCAGTTCGGCGGTATTGCCCGGTGGTTTGAGGGCCGCGAGTTTATCCAGCCCTTGGCCGAATTGGCCGAGTTGTCCCGGCGTCATCAGGAGGTAGGCGTGTTCCAGGAAGAAGCGGGTGTCGAGCCGCTCGCTGGCCTGGGCGATGCCGGGCTGGGCGCGGAGCCTCTCGGCCAGTGCGCTGGCGTAGCGCTCCAATTCCCTGCGGGGCAGGCCCTCGACCACCACGATGAGGTCGGAGGCCGCGCCGAATTGCTTGAGGAAGTGGTTGAAGCGCTCGGCGACCACGGTGTTTTGCGGCAGCAGCGCCTGGCGGGAGGTGTAGACCGGCAGCCGGGTCATGGCCCAGGCCGACAGCCCGGAAATCACGAGGGTCAGGGCCAGCACCCACCAGGGATGCCGGGCGCAGCTTTGGGCGGCACGGGCCGCGTGGCGGGAAATGTCCAAGGTGGAAGGCTCCGATGGGTGGGATGGGTCCAGGGCGCTGGCGGCTTAGTGAGGGGCCAGGATAACAAAAAGGCTTGGCGTTTCCGCGCAAGCCTTGTGTGGGGTCGGACGCTCCGGGCGCCCGACGCCGGTCCCGTCCCGGTGTCCCGGTTACGCCTTGCCGTACAGTTCCTCGTCGCAGGCCGCTTGGTCCAGGTCTTCCATCTCGGAGAAATAGCTGTCCACGGCGGAGCCAGGGCCGGTCCGTTGCGGCGCGGGGGCGGCGGATTCGGTCAGGCGGGACATGAACACCCGCATCACATGGTCCACCCCGGCTTCGAGGACCGAGCGCCGGTCCGGGCCGTAATAGCCGCCGGCGGCGTGGGGTCCGGTGATGATTTCGTAGGACGGGAAATAGTAAACGTGGTCGAAAATCCGGGTGATTTCCTCGGCGGCCACCCGCAACACCGATTTGGAATAGGTGGTCGCCGCCAGCACATGCTGGTCGGTGCGGGTCGCCATCAGGGGGACCGGGGACACGGTCAGGATGGCCCGCGCCTTGGGATTGACCAGGCGCAGTTGCTCGAAGAACCGCTTGAGGTCCGCCACCACCTCGGCGACGCCGAAATTGACAAAGGCGTATTGATCTGAATCGTACACGCCGCCCGCGACGCCGGGGGCCACGGGATAGGCCGCGCCGTCGAGGCGGGAGATCCAGCATTCGGTCAGGCCCAGGGTGAATACCAAAACATCCAGTTCCAGGAACAGGCGGCGCACCGCCTTGAGGTGGGTTTCCATCTCCAGGCGGACCGCCTGCCGGGTGGGGAAGCCGTCCGGTTCGATGCGGGGCCGGAACGGATCGCAGAAGCTGGTGTTGTCGCGTCTCCACACCGGCTCGATGGGGGTGAAAAACCCGAACGCCCGGTCGAACAATTGCACAAGTTGACGGGCCGTATAGACATTGCCATAGCGGGCCGAGAAATCGTAGAACCCCCGCGCCCGGCTGGCTTCGTCGTCGGTCGCGGAGGCTTCGGTGACGAAGAAATTGAAGCCGCCACCGCGCAAGCGCTTGGAGATATGTTGGGCGAAGCAACTGCCCGCTGTGGCGACCTTGTCCTCGGGTTTGATTTTGAACCGGACCCCGGCGACCGGGTCCACCTCGCCCGGCGCGGGGTCGGCGACGGATTGTTTCCAATAGGCGCTGTCGGGCAGGCCGACGTAGGGATGGCGTTGGGTCTTGCGCGGGGTGCGGTGAGCGGTAGGCGGCACGCGGTGGGCAGTGGCACCTTCCGCCATGACCGAGGTCAGCATGGTCATGACACGGAAGCCGTATTCCGGATTGCCGTGCATGGGATCGCCGCCGTAGCACTCTTCCTGAAGTAGTCCTTCCGGGGTGAAGACCGAGGCGGGCGGTTCGAGGAAGTGGATGCCGTATTCGCCGCCGAGTTCCGCCGCCAGCTCGCAATAGCGCTTCCAGACGCTCCGCCGGATTTCCAAGGGTTCCAGCGGCAAATGGGCGATGCGCTCGATGCGTTCCGCGGGGAACAGCCCTTGCAGTTGGGTGGCGGCCACCGGGGGCGGGGGTGGCAGGAGGAAGGTTTGCGGCGGTAGCAGGGGGCGGAGGAATTCCAGCCAGGTCCTGAGCGGGCTGTTCGGGTCCAGCACCCTGGTGAGATGGGCGAGCTTGTCCGCGTGGCTGATGGCCTCACCGCCGCACAGGGCCGAGGCCGTGGAAAAGCCGTTGATGCAGATGACGCCGAAATCGGCGGCGGTGCTTTTGATCTTCGCCCGCACGGCTTTGGAGTTGATTCCGGAGACCTGGCTGGTGGCCCCCCGCGCCGGATCGCGGCGCAGGGCGGCGGGTCCGGCTTTTTGCTTCACCGGACCGCCCGCTTGGTATTGTTTCTCCCGTAGCCAGAGGAACTCGAAGGCCGGGTCGGTTTTACCGTCGAGCCTTTCCCGGTAGGCCGCCCTGAGGCAAAGGATGTGGCTGTGGCCGATGACGATCGCTTTACGCATGTTGTTCTACCCGCGACGCGCTGTGTTCGATGGTTTCAAGGGATGTTGCGGTTCCGCCCGTACTGCGCCGCGCCTGGATGCCGGTGGCTTGGGCTCGGCAGGTTTGTGGAGACGGGCTGTTGTGAACCGCCCGGACTGGATTCGGGGAAGGGCTGGGGTCGGCCCACGCGGGGTCGGTGGGTGGTGTGGCTGCTTGAATTAAGTGGTGCCCCGGGCCGGGGTCGAACCGGCACGGATTTTACTCCGAGGGATTTTAAGTCCGTTCCTAACCCCAATAGAATCATGAGTTTGTGTCTCAAGATATTGAAAATAAAGGATTTTAACGAAACCTAGCGTAATAGGACGCAGGATGGTTTGACCGAATCGGTTGGACAGAATCGGACAGGATTCTCCCACAAAAACCCCTCCCGGTCACGATCCAGTCATGGCCCAGATGCCAGCACGGTCGCCTTCTCGGGCGCGATGATCCCGCTATTCAATTCCCAGCGCCCGTCGAACTTGCGGCCCGGCTATGCCATCCGCCACCAGTCCTTGCGATGCCTGGAAACCTTCCAGTGCCCGCTCGATGCCGGGACCGAAGGCCGCAACGGCTGAGGCTGGATCATGTGGCAGCAAGAGGACGTGCGGACAAATGGCGAACTGCGACGAAGCCCGGCGCTATCTCACGGACTGCGGGATGTCGAAGCTGGATCAGTCGAAACCTGCGTCATTTCGGCGGACGGAACCGAAGTCGAGGAAGCCTTGCGGCCAGACGAGCGGGGATTGCTGGAAAGGATCGACGCGGCGCTCAAGGCTCACGCGGGATTCTGTGCCGCGTACCCCGGTGCGCCGCTGGTGCGAGCCGATTCCAACCATGAACTGCGCTACCAGCACCAGGGCGGAATCACCCAACTGTGGGCGCGCAGCAATGGGCAAGCCCGCAGTGGATTTCTCGTGGATGTGAGGAGTGGCAAGTATTGGGGGACTTATACGCGGGCTTCGGCGGCACCGCCCGATGTTGTTGTCGATCCGGTGTGGGCCTTGCCGGAGTTGCGGCAACCATCTTCGGTTTTGTAGGATTTTTCCTACAAAAAATCAGACTTTCCCTACACAAAAATCGGAACTGAATCACAAAAAGATCGATACGAAGTTGTTTCAATACCCGTATTATGGAATTCTGCGACATTGGAACAGGTTCTAGGCATTGGCGGGCGGAATAACAACTTCGAGGTGATGCTGATATGCGTAAAATCACAACGGTCATGGTAGGTCTGTTGCTGATGTGGACTATAGGGAGTGATACGGGTGTCGTATGGGCCGCAGGGGGAAAGGCCGTCGCCGTTCCTATCGGTGTGAATGGCAATGCCCGCCTCAAAACGAGGCGGGGCAGCGCCCTGGCCTCCCGGGCCATGGCAGAGCAATCCTATCCGACCGATACCGAGGTATTCCTGGTACTCCGCAACCAGGAAGCCGATATCTTTGGTTGGGGTTGCTACAACCCGAGCGATTGCTCTCCTTGTGGAACCTATATCCTCTCGGAAACCTCCCCACCCCAGCATGGATCGATCCGCTCCGAAGTGGAAAGCTATGTTGCCCCATCGGGGCATTATTGCGCTGGCTTTACCTTTCCCGTGACCAGGGCTTATTACACCTGGACCGACGGATCGAAAGCGCCCAGTGTGGACTTCTTCGCCCTCAACTGGTCGATTCCCGGCGTGCCAGAAGTCGACGAGAACGGCAATTACCTCGCGCTACTCGTCCCACCCCTCAAGAACCTCGGCGAATGCTGCCCCGCCGAGGGTAATCCCCTGAATCCGGGGACCGGCAATAAATTCCAGGTCGAGACCGACTATGTGGGGGCCGCCCACACCCAGCTCGAATTCCAGCGCTACTACAATAGCCAGGACGGCGGCAACTGGCACAGCACCTACCACCGCAACCTGACGCCACCGGCGGCTGTTGGCGACAACGTCCAGATCATCCGCGCCGATGGGCGTGTCGATACCTTCGCGCCGGTTGCGGGCGCATGGCAGGCCGACCCGGACGTGACCAGCCGCCTCGCCGCCGTTACCGATGGCGGCGGAACCCAGACCGGCTGGAAGCTCACTCTGGACGACGATAGCATCGAACGCTATGCCCTCGATGGCCGCTTGAACTCCATCACCACCCGCGCGGGCTTAGTCACCACACTTTCCTACAACGCCAACAATCAGTTGACCCAAGTGACCGGCCCCTTCGGCCATACGCTGGTTTTCGCCTACGACCCATACGGGACGCTCGTCAAGATGACGACGCCCGACGGCAAGGACTATCTCTATACCTACGATGGCTATAACAACCTGGCCGCCGTGACCTACCCCGACGGTACGGCGCGGAGCTATCAATACGAACACGCCACGTTCCACAACGCCCTGACCGGCATCACCGACGGGAACGGCCAACGCTACGCGACCTTCGGCTACGACGACCAGGGCCGGGCCATCTCCAGCGTCCACGCGGGTGGGGCCGACAGCACAACCCTGGCCTTCAACGCCAACGGTACCACCACCGTCACCGATGCCCGCAACAACACCCACAGCTATACCTTCTCCACCCAATTCGACCTGGTGAAGCCGACCGGCCTGACCGGAACCCCGGTGCCGAACATGGGGGGCAAATCCATCAGCTACGACGCCAACGGCTTCGTCGCCAGCCGGACCGACTTCAGGAACATCAGGACCACCTATAAGCACAACACCCGTGGCTTGGAGACCTCGCGCACGGAGGCCGTGGGCAAGCCGGAGGCGCGGACCATCACGACCGCGTGGCATCCCACCCTCCACTTGCCGACCCAGATCAACGAGCCGGGCCGGGTGACGGCCTTCACCTACGACGCCAAGGGAAATTTGACCCGTCTGACCGTGACCGCCGGGGCACTGGTCCAGACCTGGAACTACGGCTACAACGGCAAGGGGCAAGTCACCCAGATCGACGGCCCGCGCACCGACGCCGCCGACATCACCCAGTACGCCTACGACGCCCAAGGCAACCTGACCGCCATCACCGACGCACTGGGCCATATCACTTCGATCCCCAGCCACGACGCCAATGGCCGTCCGCTCAGCCTGGTGAACCCGAACGGCCTGACCACCACCCTGGCCTACGACGCCCACGGGCGGCTGCTGTCCAGTACGGTCGGCGGCGAGACGACGGCCTACACCTACGACAACGCGGGCCAATTGCTGAAGATCACCCGGCCCGACGGCAGCTATCTCAGCTACCAATACGACGCCGCCCACCGCCTGACCCAGGTCGGCGACAGCGCGGGCAACACCACCACCTATACCCTCGACGCCAGCGGCAACCCCACCAAGGTGGTGGTCGGCGGCACTGGCGCGGGCTTCACCCGCACCCTGGCCTACGACGCGCTCGACCGGCTTATCAAAATGGTCGGGGCGCAAGGCCAGACCACCAAATACACCTACGACGGCAACGGCAACCTCACCGGCATCACCGACCCCCTGCTCAACGCCACCGGCCTGGCCTACGACGCGCTCAACCGGCTGGTGTCCAACACCGACCCGGCCGGCAACCCGACCCAGTACCAGTACGATGCCAACGACAACCTGACCCAGGTGATCGACCCCCGCAATTTGGCGACCCAGTACGGCTACGACGGCCTAGGCCGCAGGCTGCAAACGCTCAGCCCCGACACCGGCAACACCCAGAACAGCTACGACGCCGCCGGGAATCTGCTGGCCTCGACCGACGCCCGCGGCAAGACCGCGCATTACACCTACGACGCCTTGAACCGGCTGACCGGCATCGATTACGGGAGCGGGACGCCGACGGTGTTGACCTACGACGGCGGCGGCAACGGCATCGGCCACCTGACCCGGATCGCCGACGACACCGGCAGCACCGACTGGACCTACGACGCGCACGGGCGGGTGCTGACCCGGACCCAGGCCATCGGCACGGTGGTCCGCCAGACGGCCTACGCCTACGACGCCTATGGCCGGGTCAGCCAGATCACCTACCCTTCCGGCAAGAAGATCGCGCTGGGCTACGACGGGGCCGGGCGGATCGCCCAGTTGAAGCTGGGTGCCACGACGCTGGTTCAGAACATCCAATACACCGCGTTCGGCGCGGTCGGCGGCTGGACCTGGGGCAACGGCCAGACCTATCAACGCGCCTTCGACGCGGATGGGCGTCCGGCCCAATACCCCCTGGGCGGGCGGACCCGGTCGCTGGCCTACGACAAGGCCGGGCGCATCACCGACTACGCCGACACCGACCCGACCCTCAGCCAGCGCTTCGGCTACGACAAGCTGGACCGGCTGGTGAGCGCGGCGCTGAACCCCACGGCGGCGCTGGGGTCCGGGCAGGTGTTGACCGGCTATGGCTACGACGCCGACGGCAACCGGCTGTCGGAGCAGGTCCAGGCAGGAAGCACGCTTTCGACCGGCTACGGCTACGATCCTGCCAGCAACCGGCTGGCCCAGGTGACGCCGCCGGGACAGGCGCCGCTGGCCTACGCCTACGACGCGGCGGGCAACACGCTCGGCGACGGCGCGAACACCTTCCTCTACAACGACCGGGGGCGGCTGGTCCAGGCGAACACCACCAAGTATCTGGTCAACGGGCTGGGGCAGCGGGTCAAGAAAAGCGGACCTTTGGGCACCTCCCTGTTCGCCTACGACGGGGATGGGCGGTTGGTCGGCGAGTACGCCTCCGCCGGGGGCCAGCCCCGCGAGGTGGTGTACCTGGGCGATATTCCGGTGGCGTACCTATCCCTGACCTCGGTGTACTACATCCACTCCGACCACCTCAACGCCCCCCGCGCCCTGGTGGACGCCACCAACAAGACCGTCTGGCGCTGGGATGCCGGTCCCTTCGGCGCGGAACTACCCGACGAAGACCCGGACGGCAACGGCACCAAGGTCGCCTTCAACTGGCGGTTGCCCGGCCAGTACTACGACGCCGAGACCGGGTTGCACTACAACTATGCGCGGGACTACGATCCGGGGACGGGGCGGTATGTCGAAAGCGATCCGATTGGATTGAAAGGTGGGATAAATACCTATGGATATGTAGGGAATAACCCGGTTGGGTTGGTCGATCCGAGTGGGCTGGATGGAACGGGGCCATGGACGGGCTTTGGGTCGGATATTCTGGTGCCTGGAAATCTTAAGGCGCTTGTAGAAGGTGCGCTCGTAGGGGCAATTGTCGAATCTGCTGCAATCGCAGCAGGAGAATTAGGAGCTACGGAAGCGGCAGGTACAATTATTTTTCGTGTGCAAGGAGGCATACTGCCTAATGCAAGCAAGGTAAGGTTCGCAGTAGACGAGGCAGGAAAATTAAGCATCCAAGGCAGTGACATGCTATTTATAAATGTCGGCCAGAAGGCGCGGGCATTGGAGTTTTTAGCTAAACGAGGTGATCAAGCTTACCTAATTCAATGCAAAGTTCGCCAAAAGTTCATTGATAAGCTTCGTGCTTCAGCCGTTGACCAAAGAGTAGGCAGGCAATCTCCTGGGGCACCTCAGCGTGTAGATGCAACGAGAGCCGCTGACCAGTACGGTATCCCTTCAAATATGTTTGAAGAGCTGCTCGACAATATTATATCTGGCACAATAAAGGTGACCATCCAATGAAAAATATCGAGCTTGAGAGAATTGATAACAATATATCTGGAGAGCCTCCGCCAGAAGTTTGGGTAAAAATCATTGGAAGATGTGATAATCCGGTCGAATGCTTGGAAAATATTAAAGGTGTTCAACGAATTATATCCAGTGTTAGAACCAGAGATTGGCCAGATGATGAATGGTGGAAAGACTCACTTCCCAGATGGTTTGTTGAGACATTCAACAAACCTATTGATGAAATCATCGCAAATAAAGACCTCTGGGATTTCGGCTCCTGGATTGACGCGATAAAAAACCCAGGGTGGGAATGGTGGAGTTCGAGATTGCTGGATGATCGATGGGAGATCAACTTGCAAGCCATCGAAGACCCGTTTTCCATAGGTCCCTTGGTATATATCGCCCGCACAGCAGGGTCTACTCAAATTGAAATCACGGAGCCTAGCCCGCATAGAGCGCGATAGCGTACCCTCATATTGCGCCGAATGAGCCAGCATTCTCCACAACCCCGCCCCGGCGGGGTTTTCTTTCCGCACGCTGATCACCGGACACCACCCGCAAAACCGTCTGGCGCTGGGATGCCGGTCCCTTCGGCGCGGAACTGCCCGACGAAGACCCGGACGGCGACGGCACCAAGGTCTCCTTCAACTGGCGGTTGCCCGGCCAGCCCGCGTAAGGCGGAATAGCCGGTACTCCGGCGTATTCCGCCGCATGAGAGCCTGTCCATCACCTCCGCAATCGCGGCGGGCCGGGAACCCAAAACACCACCACCGAACCCAACGCCGAAGCCCCGCCCCTGGTCTCCCCGGCCTGGACGATCAGAACCAATTGATCTGCAACGTGCCGGTCAGGACGGTGGACAACCCGCTGGCGGTCGAGGTGATCGTCAAGAACGTCACGCCGGGGTATTGCCCGCCATTGGCGGGCCAGAGGCCGCTGGGCGCGGGCACGGTGGGATCGTCGAAGGCGAAGGGCGGCGGGAAGCTCCACAGGAACTCCAGCGTCCCGCCGGCGGGATCGTAGGAACCGCTGGCGTCGATGCCGACCACCGCCGAGGCCGCGGATATGGACACGTTGACCACCCAGCCGCTCCCCATCCCCCCACCGCGCATCCCCCATGATCGACCCGGAATACCCTCCGCTTCCCAGGCTCAAAGCGATGCCCGAAGTCCAACAGATCAAGCGCATATACAACGGCACCGCCCGCCCAATCCCGCCGCGCCCGGTCGTGACGCCACCATACCCGCATGGCGCTCACGACGACCAACCCCACACCCCAAGCCGACAAGAACATCGGCTTCATCCTGGACCCCGGCCCGTTCGGCGGGCCGGTGGAATTCCATAACCTCGCCATCCGCCCGGAAGACCTGACCCGGACGGAACCCTCGCGCACCGTGGTCCAACAAACCCTGGGCGGTGCCTTCGTGGATTCCTTCGGGCGGGGCCTGGGGCAGATCACCCTTGCCGGGAACACCGGGTGGAAGCGGAAATTCCCCACCCACCGGGATTGGCTGGAGGAGTACCTGCAACTGCGGGAGCGGGTCTACGCCGGCTGGCATTATCATCGGGAATTCCTCGCCCTCGCGGGTAAAGACCCCAACGAGGTGAAGTTGGTCTTTGTCGATACCCTGGACCAGATTTGCTCGGTGGTGGTCCCGTCCCAGTTCGTCATCAAGCGTTCGAAATCCCGCCCGCTGCTCATCGCCTACCACATCGTGCTGTCGGTGGTGGAAGCCGAGGCCGGGAACGCCTACGTCAAGGCGTTCAAGGATTTCACGGATCAAGAGCGCTGGTTCGCGAGCCAGGCCTCGCTGGGCGACGGCATCGATGCGATCACCGCGTTCCTGGACGACCTCATCAACGACATCGACGGCATCGCCACGGCGATCACCCGGTTCGTCGATGCCTACATCGTCGGCCCGATGCGGGCGTTCACCACCTTGACGGCCAGGGTATTGGGGGTGGTGAACTCGGTCAACCGGGTGGTGGACGCCGTGTTCTCGGTGCCGATGGCCCTGGCCCAGGGCTTGACCCAAGCCGCCACCAATATTTTCCGCGCCGTGGCGAATATCGCCAACCTGCCGAACCGCGTGAAGGCCCGCTACATGGAAGTCGCGGGCGCCTTCCAGAACGCCTATTGCATCCTGACCAAGCTGGCCCGCAGGGCTCCGGCCACCCTGCCGAACTACCAGGATATCTACGGCGCGTCCAACTGCTCCTCGACCGTGCCGGGCACCGCGCCCCTGAGTCCGCTGCGCGGCGTGAATCCCTTCTACTCGCTGACCACGCCCGTCTCCACCACGGTTGCGGTGTCGATATCGCCCGAGGCCCAGGCCGGCATCGACGACATGGCGAAGAGCGATCCGGTGCTTTTCCCGCGCACCGGGGCCAACCTGCGGCGGGCGCTGGACATCATTTCCTCCGGCGTGGGATTGGCCGCATGACCGCCACGATCTACGACCAACCGATCCCGGGCGTCCGCCTCGTCGAACTGCGCCACGGGGAAAGCCTGCAACGGTTGGCCCTGCGGGAACTCGGCGACATGGGTCGATGGGTGGACATCGCCAACCTCAACGCGCTGAAACCGCCCTACACCAGCGACGACCCCGCCGACGCCGGGCCGGGCATGGCCATCGCGGGCGACAGGCTGTCGTTGCCGTCGCCCACCGCCCAGGTATCGGCCTCCGACGCGCCGGACGAGGTGTTCTTCCGTGATTTCGACCTGGGCGCGGACGGCCTGCTCCGCGCCGACGCCACGGGCGACCTCGCCACCCTGTCGGGGGTGCCCAACCTCCGGCAAGCCTTGCGGCACGCCCTCGTCACCGAACCCGGCGAACTCATGCTCCACCCGGACTATGGGTGCCATATCCGGCGGCTGATAGGCCGGACCAACGCCCCCACCATCGCCTTGTTGGGCGGCCAGTATGTGCGCGGCACGCTGTTGTCGGATGCGCGCATCGCGGCGGTGGATAGCGTCCAGGTCGAGGCGTCGGGCGATGTCCTGGCGATCATGGCGGACGCGCGGACCGTCGCCGGACGCACCATCACCACGGGGGTGGCGCTGTGACCTTCCAGATCAAGGACGCCGTTTCCATCGCGGCCAGCCATATCAACCTCGCCCGGTCCATGCAGGACCGGGTGACGGATTTCGGCGTCGGCAGCAAGGCCCGCACGCTGCTGGAAGCCCCGGCCATCGAGCTGGATATGCTCTACCAGGCCATGTTCCATGGGTTGCTGGAGGCTATCGAGGTCTCGGTCTACCAGAGCTTCGGTTTCGGCCAGCTTCCGGCCTCGGCGGCTTATAACTTCGTGCGCTTCGCGGTCGATGCCGCGCCGGATGCGCCCATCACCATCCCGGCGGGCACCCAGGTCCAGGTGCTGGGCGGAACCGTGAAATACGTCACGCGGACCGCCGCCACCCTCACGGCCCCGGCCACCAGCGTATCCGTGCTGGCCTATTGCGACACGGCGGGCAGCGTGGGCAACACGGCGGCCGATACCATCACCGAATGGGCCGACACGCCGGTCGATGGCATCGCCGCCATCACCAACCCCGCCGCGTTCGTCAATGGCGCGGACCTGGAAACCGCGGATGCCCGCAAGGCCAGGTTCCAAGCCTACATCCAATCGCTCGGCAAGGGGCAGGTGGCCGCCCTCCGCTATGCGGCCCTGCAATGCGTCCTGGCCGACGACACCGGCACCGTGATCGAGCGCGTGGCCTATGCCTATGTGGATGAGCCGTGGGAAGCCGAACCGGATACCTATCCCATCGGCCTGGTGAACGTGTACATCCATAACGGGGCCGGGGCCACGTCCGCCGGACTGGTGGCCTTGGTGAAGCGGACCATCGACGGCTATTGGGCCGACGCCGACACGCCGGTCATGGGCTGGAAGGCGGCGGGGGCGCATGTCGACGTGTATGCCGCCTCCGAAATAGGCGTGAATGTCACGGGCGTTTTGGCCCTCGCCGACGGCCATGCCGCAGCCTCGGTCATCGCCGCCGCCCGCGCCGCCACCACCACCTATATCCAGTCCATCCCGCAGGGCGGCACATTCGTCCTGTCCGAACTCGTCGCCCGCCTCAAGCGCGATATCGCCGGGGTGGCCTCCGTAATCATCTCCCTCCCCGACAACACGGATATCGGGTTCGCCCCCGGCCAGAAGCCCATGCCGGGCACAATCACCTTGACGGTAGACCCATGACCCAGGTTCAAGTCCTCGACAACGCCGTTTCCCAACTCCAGAACAAGGTCGTTGCCGGGGCTGTGGCTCTGGCGCTGCTGCCCGGCATGGGCACCCGGTTCCCGCTTCGGGCGGGCTATCACTCCTATGTGCGCCTGGGCACCGACAACGCCAACGAGGTCGTGAAACTCATCAACCGGAACGGCGATGTGCTGACGTGCCAGCCAACCACCCGGGCGTGGCCGGCCGGCACCTATGTCATCGCGACGATTTGCTCGGCCTTGTTGAACGACCTCAAGTCCAACGGCCAGGGCGATATCCTGGCGGAGGCGAACGCTTATACCGACGCGGCGATAGAGAACCTCTATTTGGACACAATCGCCGCCGACCATGTGACCTATGGCAATGACGGCTATCCGGCTATCGCCAATGTCCAGCAGGCGCTCGACACCCTGTTGTATGTGGCCCCCCAGGCATCCATCACGAACAGCGTCGGCACGGTCGAGATCGGCTCGACGGTCGCCGCCGTCACGCTGGACTGGACCGTCAACAAGGCGATCATCGCCCAGTCCATCGCCGCGCCCGGCCCCGGTACCATCGACCCGGCCCTGCGGACGCTGGCCCTGTCCGGGCTGCACCTCACGGCGGACACCACGTTCACCCTGGCCGTGGACGACGGCACCCATACCGCCAGCGCCGCGACCCCGGTGCTGTTCCGCCACCGGCGGCGCTGGGGCGTGTCGGCCCAGGCCGTGCCGGACGCGGCCTTGATCGACGCCCTGGCCGGGGCCGAATTCGCGGCGGGGCGGACACAGAGCCGGAGTTTCTCGCCGTCCGGCCAGTACCTCTATTTCGCCTGGCCGTCGAGCTTCGGCACCCCGGTTTTCCTGGTCAACGGCTTGCTCAACACCGCCTGGGTCAAGACCACGGTGGGCTACACCAACCCCAGCGGGTACACCGCCAACTTCGACGTGTACCGCAGCCAGTTCCTCCAATCCGGCGGCCAGCAGGTGGTGGTCCAATGACGGCGATCCAGGGCACCAACGTCGCCGCGCCCATCGTGCCGGGCGATACGGCGGACACCTTCCCCAGCCACGTCGATATTTACGGCAAAGGCGGCTACCGGGCGGTGGCCGACGACACGGCGCGGGATGCGATTCCGGCCCCGCGCCGTAGCGCCGGTATGTTGATCTGGCACGAGGCGGACCGGGCCTACTATCGCCTCGCCAGCGATCTGACCTCGTGGGAGGCTGGCCCCGGCGGCGGCGGCGGCGACATGTTCGGAGCGCACAACCTGAACGAAATCACCGACCCGGCGGAAGCGCGGGGCAACCTGGGTCTGGGCGAGGTGGACAACACCTCGGACCTGGACAAGCCGGTTTCGACGGCGACGCAAGCGGCGCTGGATTTGAAGCTGGACGCATCGGCTTATAACGACCGTTTCAAGGGGCTGTACGCCGCGTTGTCCGCCCTGCAAGCGGCCCATCCTGCGGGGGCGGCGGGCGACTATGCCCAGGTGGACAGCGGGGTCGGCGGGGCGCTGCACATCTATTCGTGGGACGTGAGCGACGGCGCGTGGGTGCTGACCAGTTCGGACGGCACCGGCGCGGCGAACACGGACCAACTGCCGGAGGGTTCGACCCACCTCTATTTCACGGCGGCGCGGGCCATCGCGGCCTGTACCGGGGTGTTCCAGCCGCTCAATACCTTATTGACGGCCCTCGCCGGGTTGTCCGGGACGGGATGGCTCAAATTCACATCCGGCGCACCTTCGGTGTCGGACATCGCCGCTGCGGACGTGTCCGGCCTGGGCACCGCCGCCACCCGTAACGTGGGCACCGGATCGGGCGACGTGGCGGCGGGGGACGCTCCGGCGGCGGCGATCACGGCCCATATCACGGCCACCGACCCCCATGGGGATCGCGTCTATGCCGACGCCATCGTGGCGACCAAAGCGCCCCTGGTCTCACCCGCGTTGACCGGCATCCCGACCGCGCCCACGGCGGCCCTGGGCACCAACACCAATCAAGTCGCCACCATGGCCGCCGTGAAGGCCGCCATCGACGCGCTGGTGGCGGGGGCACCGGGAGCGCTCGACACCCTCGACGAAATCGCCACGCAGCTTGCCAACGACGAAAGCGCCGTTGCCGCGCTGACGGCGGTGGTGGCGAACAAGCAGCCGCTGGACGCCACCCTGACCGCGCTGGCCGCCCTCGTGACGGCGGCGGATAGGCTGGTCTATGCCGATGGAGTGGATTCCTTCGCCACCACCGACCTCACCGCCTTCGGGCGGACCTTGGCCGGGTTGGCCAATGTGGCGGCGCTGAAAACCCTGCTCGGCCTGGCCGTGGGGGATATTACCGGCCTGGGCAGCGCAGCGACCCACGACGCCGACGACTTCGCCACCGCCGCCCAGGTCGCGGCGCTGGCGGGCTACGACCTGCCGTTTTGCTTCGAGGGGTCGCCCGCCGCCTCCGCGCGGCTGGTCGCCATTATCCTGGTCCGGCCCGTGTGGATGCCCTTCGACCTGGACGGGTCGATATTCCGGGTGGACGGGGCGGCGGGGGATTACGTGCTGGCCGTCCAGCAGGTCCGCGACGGGGAGGTGCTGGTCGCGGGCACGGCCACCCTGCACACCGACGGCACGGCCACGCTTCTCCTGGACGGCGACGTGGACGGCTGGACGGGCGACGAGATTTGGATATTCGCCCCGGCCACGCCCGATGCGGGCGTGACCTCGGTCCGGGGCGCGATCAAGGCGGAGGCCGTCTTGCCATGATGGGACATCGCGTCATCACCGGGATTGCGCGGCACGGGGGCGGCGGTGGCGAAGGGGCGCCGGTCCCGGTGTTCCAGTTCGCCGATTATTTCAGCCCCGACTCGTGGTCGAGCGTGTTCCCGGATGGGGAGGGCGGCTGGGTGGTCAACGTGTCCATATCCGCGGCTTCGGCGGTGGTCGGCATCGACGCCAGCGGTTCCTACGATCCCGCCGGCGGGACGCTGGAGTTCCTGTGGAGCTTCCCGCCGCCCTTCGCCTTCGACGACCCTACCGTGTCCGCGCCCAGCGGCCCCTGGCCCGCCAATGGCGGGCAATACCCCGGCGTGACGTTCTTGACGATCACCTCGACCGCCAGCGGGTTGTCCACCGTCCTGACCGGCCTGTTGCAGATCAATTGGTTTTGAATGTCCCCTTTTAACCGGAGGTTTCCATGGCGCTAGAAGGCGCGGGCGCATGGTCGACGATGCAAGCCCGGATGCTGGACTCCCTGCACCGGGTCTTCAACAAAGACCCCCTTCCGGTCTTGGCCTTCCGCTTGCGCTACGACGGCGACGCCATGACCTGGGCGGTCCAGGATGGGCTGCTGACGCTGACCGTTTCGGGCGGCTCCGGCGCGGGCGGAGTTATCGACCTGCGCGGCCATACCCTCGCTACCCTGGCCGATTTCCTGGCCGCGCAGGCGGGCTACACGGTCCTGGATGAAAACCCCGCCGTGGGCCATCTCTCGGCGCTGACGCTGTTCGGCGCGGGCGATCAGGCGGCCAGCGAGGGCGACCACCTCTATGCCTTCACCAACCTGCTGTGGGCCTTTTTGACGGCCTACGCGGTCGAGTTGGGCGCGGCGCGGGACCAGATCGCGGCGGCGCTGGCGCAAATGGTGTTGCAAACCGCCGATTTGGATTGGCTGCAAGAGCACAATACCTATTATGGGGTCGCCTGGATTCCCGGCGAGGTGCCGGTCGATTATGCCAACCGCACCGTGGCGGAGGTATTGCATCAGCGCGGGAATAACGTCGCTCTGGAATCCTTGATACTCAATGCGACCGGGATGCGCTGCGATGTTGTGGATGTGGGCGATGGCAGCATCTATTGGGATGGGGTGGAATCATTCGATGGGGATGTGCCGTTCTCTGGCTATCCAGCGGCCTATGGTTTATTCGATGTGATTATCCCGAATATTCCTTCCACACCGGACCAAGACGCCATATTGGTGGCGACGATCCGCCGGATCGTGGACGAAAACCGATGCGCTGGGTTCCACGTCCGCCAGATAGGCCGGGTCGTGGCGTGGAATGGCTCGTATTCATTCGATGGGGCTATCGCTTTCGATAGCGTCCCCGCTTAGCTTTTTATAGGGGTTATCCAAATGACAAACTTCACTGGGACCGCATCGTTCGATCCCGTCCGCCGGATCGAAATCTCCGACCGCGTCCTCGGGGGCGATCCCGTATCGTCGCCGATCAATGGCACACTGCAATCCCTGGTCAACCGCGACACCTACCTGCAAAGCGTGGCGGCGTCGGCGGCGGGCTTGGCGATCCGCTACGCCCGCGTGGCCGTGACCGGCAATGTGTCGGCGCTGTCGGGGTTGTCCGCCCGTGATGGCGTGACCCCGAACGCGGGCGACATTGTCCTGTTGACGGCACAAACCACCGCCGCGCAGAACGGCCTGTGGGTGGCGGCGTCCGGGGCATGGACCCGGTTCGCGAACGCGAACGGCGATACCGGCCTGCCGCCGGGGTGTCTGGTGTCGGTGTCGGAGGGTACGCTCGGTGGCGGTACGGTTTGGGGATTAATGACGGTCGCACCCATCGTCGTGGGTACCACCGGACTGGCGTTCCGCCTCGTTGTTGCCAACGATGTGGGCAAAATCGATTTGTTCGCCATGGGCACCCCGCCGCTGGGCTGGCTTGAATGCGATGGCACTGCAATATCCCGCACCACGTATGCAAGGCTATTCGCGAGGGTCGGCACTACATTTGGGGAGGGGGATGGTTCGACCACATTCGGGGTGCCCGATTTGCGCGGCGAGTTCGTGCGCGGCTGGGATCATGGGCGGGGCGTCGATACTGGCCGGGCATTTGGTTCATCGCAATTGGGCAGCCCTATCGCGGGGGAGGATAATACGGCGAATAACTCGGTGTTCGGGGGCACTATCAACGGCAATACGCCCACGCTATACGATGCCGTTCTCTCTGGATATAGCAGTTTTAATACCAAATATTTGGAGTCGGGAATTCCTGAGATCGGGAATGCGGGGTCGTTCGGCATCGCTCGGCCACGTAACGTCGCCTTTATGTATTGCATCAGGTATTGAGGGCGCGAAATGGCCAATGTCAAAATCGGCGTCGAAGCCGAACTGGATTCCGTCTCCCGCGACGTGGAACAACTCGTCGCCCGCGTCCGGTCGGCGACGGAAGACCTGCGGCGCGGCCTCGAAGTCACCCTCGACACCGGCCGCGCCCAGCGGGACATCGACGCGCTCATCGCCAAATTGGGCGAGCTCGACGCCAAGATCGGACAGGCCCGCGCCGTCGGCATCGACACGGCGGGCGCGGCCACGCAGTCCACCGAGGCCCGGCAGGCCCAGGGCGCGTACCAAGCCGAACTGGACCGGGCCAAGCGGGACATGGAGGCATGGCAGAAGTCCATCGGCGGTGGCCCCATGGCGTCATGGCAGGCCAATCTTTCCGGCGCGGGCGGCGGCGCTTTCGATTTCCGTCCGGCGGTCCAGATGGCCGAGACCCTCACGGGCAGGGTGGCGGCGGCGACCACCCACACCGACCGGCTCAGGCGGGCGCAGCGCGAATACCGCGAGGAGGTGCGCGGCACGGCGGAAGAATGGGCGAAGCTCACGGGACAAAGCTTCACCGAGCGACAGGCCGAGGCGGCGAATACATGGCTGGGCCAGCACATCGCCAGCGAGGGCCGGTTCGCGCCGTTCATGCGCGGCTTCGACGTGGGCGACGTGGGGTCCGACGAGTGGCGCGGACAATTCGGCACGCCCGGCGCGGCCAAGCGCATCGCCCAGGGTATCGGCGCGGGTGGCCTGGGCGCCGCCGGTATGGACGCGCCCGACCACAAATGGGCTTCCAGGATGCTCGGAAGTGCTGCGGGCGTGGCGGCGAACGCCGTTCTTAACGGTGGCGACGGCGGCGCGGCGGGATTGGCGGGGGGCGTCCTGGGCGGCATGCTCGGCCCGGCGGGCGCGATAGTCGGCGCGGTGGTGGGCGGCGCGGTGGATCGCGGCATGGAAAAGGCCCTGGCCGAAGCCCTGGAGACCTCGGCGCTCCGCAAGAACCTGGGTGGCCTGTCGGAGGAATTCGACCCACTGCGGGCCGTGGCGCGGGCGGCGTCGGACGGCCTGGGCATGACCGCCACCGAGTTCATGGGGGCGGAAAGGCGCTTCGCCGGGGTGGCCGGCACGCGCCCCGAGGAGGCCCGCAACCTTGTGGCCGAGACCCGCGGCGCTTCGCAGTTCGCCCGCTCGCTGGGCACCGGGCCGGATTCGGCCATCGCCTTCTTCGCCAACCAACGGCAGTTTGGCGTCACCCGCGACGAGGAAGGCTCGCGCCGGATGGCCCTCGTCATCGCCGAGGCCCTCAACAAGGGCGGCCTGTTCGCCAAGGCCGACGAACTCATGCAGGCCGTGGCCGAGTTCACGGTCCAGGCGGCGCGCACCGGCAGGACCGCGCCAGACGTGGGCGGCTATGTGGACCTGCTGGGGACGCTCACGGCGCGGGGCGGTCCCTATGAGCGGGACATCCAAGGGGCGGTGTCGCTGTTCCAGCGGATGGACGCCGGGTTCCGGGGGCCGGGCAGTGAAGGCTGGAACGCCTTCATGGTTGGGTCGTACCAGGGCATCGCCGGGCGGGGATTCAACGGGCTGGACCTACAGGTCGTGAAGGAGGGTGGGCTGCTGGGCACGCTGGCGGGCGCGTGGGACAGCATTAAGAAGGGCGCGGACCCGGCCACGATCCGCCATTGGAAGGCCATGGAGGCGGCGGCGGGGCCGGGCGCCAACCTGCCTATGATCGATGTGATGCTACCGCGCCTGCTGCAGCGGTTTGGTGGCAATACCGAATGGGCGGCGCAGGCCATACATGACAACACGGGTATCGGGGTACGGGAGGCGCATGACGTGATCACGCTCGCCAAGCAGCCCGGTGGCGTGAACGGAATCCTGGAACGGCTGAAGGGCTTCCATGTGGACACGGCCAACGTGCCCATGGGTAACCTGTTGGCCCTGGCCCAACTCGCCACCGGCAACCGCGAAGACCTGATGAAGCAGGCCCGGCGCTTGATGTCGGGCGACGGCTACGAGGCCGTGGCCGGGACCGACCGCGACCGGCTGGAAAAGGCCATGGGCGGTTCCGATGCCGACCTCCGGCAAACCGTCATCGACCTGACCGCGAACCGCGAAATGAAGGACATCGCGGAATCGAGCCTGGACACCCAGAAACGCATCGCGCAAAGCATCACGTCGATTTCCTCGAACCTGTTGAAGCTCAAGGACGCGGCGCTCGCCAAGATGTTCGGGACTCCGGGGACGTATGCCCAGGCCATGAAGGATTGGGCATTGGCGGGGGATGTCGCGGATCGGGATAGCGTGGTTGACCCCGTGTTGACCCGGATGAAAGAGCGGGGCGACCGTATCGCCTTCCTGCGTAATGCGTTGGCACATGGGGAATATCCGAATGGCCCCCATGGAACGCATGTGCCGCCGGAAACCTTGCAGGGTTATAAGACCGAATTGGATCGGTTGCTGGCGGAGCATCAGCGGGATTCGGCGCTCGTCAAGGGGGCGTTTGAGCGATACACCAGCAAGGAACAATCCTACGACCGCCAGGAATTCATCCGCCGGATCCAACCGGCGGCGGAGCGTGCCGCTGAGAAGTACCACATTCCCGCCGATGTGCTGATGGCGCACGCCGCCCAAGAGACCGGCTGGGGTAAACATGTCCACGACAACAACCTATTCAATATCACCGGCAGCTATCACGGCCAAAGCGTGGTGCGCGGCGATACCGATGCCGCCGGAAATCGCATCAGCCAGCGTTTCAAAGTCTATGGGTCCATCGACGAGAGCTTCGAGGACTTGGCCGACCTGTTGAGCCGCAAATATCCGGGCGCGGTCGGCGTGAAGTCGGCCTACGAATATGGCGCTGCCTTGAAAAAGGGAGGGTATGCCGCCGACCCTGGGTATGCCAAGCATATTGACGAGCGGGCGCAGGAGGTACGTCGCATTACGGGAACCCCGCTCCCGCCCGGCAAGGCGCAATACGGCGCGGACGGGCGCATCAGTGTGGACCCCATGAAGATCGAGGTCACGCATACCCATACCGACCCTTCCGGTGCCCCCATCGCGCCGCCGCAAATCCAAACCTACACCGCCAAGCCCCGCTTGAATCCGGGCCGTCCGCCGCTTTCGGAGATTTTCTAGCCGTTCCGCCCGATCATGACCACCACCCACAACCCCCAAGTCTCCGTCAAGCTCATCAAGGTCGTGAACCGCTCGGCCATCGCGCCCGGTATCGCCGTCGCCGGGCGCTACAAGAACCTGCTGGAAATCGACCTCACGCCCTACCTGGGCGATATGGGCGGCGTCCGCACCGTCAAGGGCGTGCGGGAACCGGCGGGCGGCTTCTCCATGACCTTCGCCGACCAGGCCACCGACCGGAGCGAATCGCTCTACGGCCTGATCGAGCCCATGGACCTCGTGGAAATCCGCATGGCCCGGAATCCTTCGGATTATCCCGGCGGGCGGTTGCCCATCGTCATGCGGGGCTTCGTGTCCCGTGTGTCGAGGCCGGAGCAGGTGGCGCACGATGGCCGGGTCCACCGCTCGGTGGTGGTGCAGGGCCAGGATTTCGGGAAGTTGTGGCAGATATTCCAGATCGTCTATTTACCGGATACAACGCTGGACGAGTATGTGCTGACGGCGTTCAAATTCGCGGAAAAATACCATATCGACATCACCAAGCCGCTGCCCGTGGCGCAGTTCATCGGGCAGGTGGTGGCGGCCATCCTCAATCCGCTGGTCCTGCAATTGCAGTGGTCCGGCAACGCCTTGGCTCCCGAATATTCCCGAATCCGGCCCGATGTCAGCACTATCGGCACGGTGTCGGATTCCACGGTGAACAACTGGCCGGGGAACCAGCCCATCTACAACCTGCTGGCCCTGGCCTGCGATGTGCAGAACGGCTTCAACGAGATGTTCATGGACGACCGGGAAGATGGCGTCGCCTTGGTCTTACGTCCCACGCCCTGGAAGCGCCCGGATGGCACCTATATCCAGACCGGCGTGCCGGACATCCCGACGGTCAAGCTGGACGCCGCGGATGTGGTGTCGCTGGCCGCGAGCCGGTCGGATGAGTGCGTGGCGAATTTGTTCTGGGTCTATAACCCACCGTTCGCGTTGTTGACCCAGGACACCATCCGCCTCAACCGGCGGCTCGCGCCCCTGACCGATTATTTCAACAACGACCCCAAATTCTACGGGCTCAGGATGATGGAGCAGGTGACGTACCTGGGGCCGCCCAACTGGCCCGCCAGCGACACCAATAGCCAGGAACGGCAGGCGCAACTCGACCCCCTGATGGATGCTTGGTTGATGCAAACCGCCGAGGTCATGCAGGCCGCCTCACAGGATGCCGTGGTGTTCGAGCAAGGCCATCTGCGACTGAAGGGCAACGAGAAGATCAAGGCCGGGAACTTCGTCGGCGTGGCCCGGAATTCGATGGTGGCGGAGTATTACGCCGCCAGGGTGGAGCATGAATTCGCCTTCGGCCAGCCCTTCATGACCACCGTGCATTTCGAGCGGGGGACCGGGTTTATCCAGCGGGCGCAGTGGACGGCGGGGCCGTATTGGGCGGAGTTGACGCCGACCTAGGGGAGGGCGGGGCCGCATCCTTGCGGCGGGGTTTCCTCAGAGGCTGTGAAAAAACCCCGGAAACGGATATAGCCCCGGTAAAATAGCGTCCTCCGCAGCGAAACGGCCCAACCGATGACGACCCGACTCCAGCCTTCCCTGTTTGCCTACCCGCCCGAGGACGCCGCCGAGGTGGCCTGCCCGGTCAAGCCGATCCCGCGCGGGGTGGCGCGGGTGCTGATGCCGAACCGGACCCAACTGGAACTGCGGGCCACCGATCTGGATTCGCTGTTGCCGGAGGGCCACCGGGCGCGGATCGTCTGGGCCTACGTGGCGCGGGCGGACCTCGGCGGGATGTATGCCGGGATCAAGGCGGTGCGGGGGGGCAGCGGGCGCACCCCGATCGCCCCGGAAATCCTGTTCGCGCTGTGGCTGTACGCCACGGTCGACGGGGTGGGGAGCGCCCGGGCCATCGCCCGGCTGTGCCGGGACCACGACGCCTACCGCTGGATTTGCGGGGGCGTCCCGGTCAACCACCACACGCTCTCCGATTTCAGGGCCGACCATGGCGAGGCCCTGGACGGCCTGCTGACGGACAGCGTGGCGGCCCTGCTGGCGGCGAAGGCGGTGAAGCTCAAGCGGGTGGCGCAGGACGGGATGCGGGTCCGGGCCAGCGCCGGGGCGGCCTCGTTCCGGCGCCGGGCGACCCTGGAGCGGCACCTGGAGGACGCCCGCGAACAAGTGGCCGCGCTCAAATCGGAGATCGACGCCGACCCCGCGGCGGCGGGTCGGCGCCAACAGGCCGCCCGGACCCGGGCGGCCCGCGAACGCCAAGAGAAAGTCCAAAAAGCCCTGGACCGCCTGCCGGAACTGGAGGAAATCAAGGCCCGGCAGGGCAAGAAGCCGGAAGAGGCCCGCGCCTCCGCCACCGGCGACCAGGCCACGGTCATGAAGATGGCCGACGGCGGCTACCGGCCCGCCTACAACGCCCAGTTCACCACCGACACCGAAACCCAAGTCATCGTCGGCGTCGAGGTCGTCACCACGGGCAGCGACATGGCCCAACTCGAGCCGATGGTCGACCAGGTCGCCGGGCGCCATGGCCAAATCCCCGAGGAATGGCTGGTGGACGGGGGCTACCCCGCTCATGAGCAATTGGAGGCGGTCGCGGATCGCACCACCGTCTATGCCCCGGTGCCGAACCCCAAAGATCCCGCAACGGATCCCCACGCCCCCAAGCCCAACGACAGCGAAGCGGTGGCCGAATGGCGGCAACGCATGGGTACCGACGACGCCAAGGAGATTTATAGGGAGCGCGCGGCCACCGCCGAATGCGTCAATGCCCTGGCGCGGAACCGGGGGTTGCAGCAGTTCCGGGTACGCGGGCCGGGCAAGGTCCGGTGCGTCCTGCTCCTCCACGCCTTGGCCCACAACCTGCTCCGCACCTTCGCCTTGGCGCCCGGGTTGCTCGGGCTGGGGATACCTGCGCCCGAAATGGCGGGAATGGCGGCCTAACCGGTCGCCGCCCCCCCAAAACGCGGCTTCCGGCTTCCCGCCGCTCAACGCCGGGTCGAAAACAAGCGAATTTCGTTGCCCGCCGGGCAATCCGTCCGCTCGAAAGCCGCTCCGCCGATCCCTCACTCCAAGGCGCTTTTCCGAAAAGTTCACAGGCTCTCAGTGGAGCGGAAGGGATTCCTGGCGCGGGACACGCGCCGCCAGGTGGTGGAAGGCCTTGTCGCGGATGGTGAGCGCGGTGCTGCCTTCGCCCAGCTTGGGTTCGGCCACGGCGGCCATGGCTTGCAGGATGGTGGTGGGCAACTCCCGCCGTGTCTCGTGGACCGGGACGTGCAGGGTTTGCAGCAGGGCCAATTCCAGGTTGAGGCAGGTCCACCACAGGCGGTAGGCCTGTCCGTGGAAGGCTTCCAGCAGGTTCAGCAATTCGTCGAGGCGGTCGGCGGGGATGTCGCGGACGTTGCCGACGCCGAACTTGGCCCGGAGGTGGGTGTGGATGCGGGGGCTGATCTGCTGGTTGGATCGGTTGAGGTAGCGCCCGAGGCTGCGGGTGTATTCACCCACCACCCATTGCGCGATCTCGCCCAGGGGGGCGGGGGTGGGTTGGGCCGCTTGGGCTTCCTGCTTGGCCCGGAAGTAGACCTTCACCAGTTGCCGCTGGACCTGCCACGCCAGATCGTCCGTGAAGCTCTTCACCAGCATGAGGTAGCCGGTTTCGGTCAGGACGATCAAGCCACGGGGCGGGACGGCGATTCCAAAAGTATGGAATTCATACTTTTAAGCAAAATCAATGCGATGCCAATCCTCGCCCTCAATGAAGTGCTTCCGGTTGGAGTTGAAACGATCCTTGGCAGTGCCTTCCGGTCTACCGTGGGCTTTGTCGATCAAGGCGAAGGTCAAAACGGGCTGGTCCTTGTAGAAGATCAACGGTAGCGCGGTATCGTCGGTGATTTGGATGACTTGTGCGCTCATTGTGTACCCCCTGCCATCGCTTGGAACACCTCAAAAATGCCGACTTTCTTGGTGCAGCGGATCACATCGCGCAATACCCGGTCCTTGCCTTTGCGCGACTTCGTGGCGTCCCGCAACCTGTCGATGATGATTTGACTAACACCGCGCTGCCTTGCCAAAGACATCCATCCATTGAAGATTTCAATGGATTTTGGATTCGGATCGTCCCCGGTGTTGTGCGATAGCGCCATTTCAATAATCAGCACGCCAGCGCCTTCTTGGGAAACATAAACGACCGGCTCCCCGTTCTCGTCTTTTTGCTCTGTTTCAACGAACAGCGGCCCATCGGGGCGGGGTCCGGCCTTCAACATGGAAATATGCGGATCGGGCTTTGGGATTTCGCCGCCACGCCGCCTGTAATCCTCCATGAAGGCGTCCAGGCTTTGCTGGGCCTCGTCCGTGGTCATGCCGTTCCGGCTGGCGTATTCCTCGGGATCAAGCCGGTATAGCGGTTCGCCATCGTTGGAATACGCGGCGGGCTTGTTGGAATCGATTCCCAAGATTTCCGCCGCCCGGCGGTCCATTTCTTCGCGGGTATCTAGCGGCAACGCGTCCATAAGCATTTGGAACTGCCCTGCGGTATGCGCTCCAGCTTTGAACGCATCGAAGGCTTCTTGAAGCTCTTTATCCATTACACAGCCTCCCGCAGCACTTCGATGACGGATTGATTCCACAGGATTTGATAGCCCGCGTGGCCGTTGCGTGTGAAGGGGATGGCCTCCCCATGCGTGGTTCCGGCTTCGGTCAACTCCCAATCCCCGCCTTCCGGCTTGCGCTGGAATCCCAGCAGAGCCAGCCGCCTGTTCGCGGCGATGGCGGAAATCCCGAGTTCTTTGCCGATTTGGGAGGCATTGAGTTTGCCGACCGCTTCCGGAGCTTCCGCCGGAAGCGTCTGCCGCATGGTGTCGAGCGCCAAGCCGGTGTTCTCGGCGATGCACGCCAGGGTTGCGGCGGCGACCATGGCCGGTTTGACGCCGGGGACTTCGGCGACGATCTTGCCGATCATCGAAATGGCCGCGATAGTGTCTTTCAAGCTGGCCTTGCCGAGCCGGGCCTGCTTCGCAGTCTGCTCGCTCGCGGCCACGGCCATTTGCTTGCTCAACTCGTCGTCCAGGTGGTGGATGAGTTCAGCTTGGAAGGTGGCGCTGATGAGCATGATCGGCTTGCCGAAAGTGGCTTTGAAAGCTGGCGCTAAATCTGCGCCAGCTTCGGCCCGAGTTAGCTCTACTATGTCGCCCCGTTCAAGATATAGGGGAAAAGCTTCCACTGAGCGGATTAGGCGATTGAAGTCCTTTAAGTCGCGATACTTTCCACCGCCCCCGTGGCTACGCCGATAATCGGCGTGGATGCGTTGGGACGCGAGATAGATGCGCTCGTTATGGTGGATGGGTTCCATCAAGGGGTTGGCCTTGGTGGGAAGGTCTTTGCTATTATCCATAGGGTGTTACCTACTTTTTAAGAGCGGTGGGAGTTCACATCGAAGCCTCGGGCGGTCGCAACGCTCGGGGCTTCATTCTTTTGTGCGTCCATGCACTGCTTCAACCGAAACACGATCTCTGAGTTCAGGGAACGGTAGTTTCGGCTGGCACCATCTGCGATCCATTCCTTAATATCGCTCGGCAATCGTACCGGCAATGGCATCACTTGCTTCTTTTTAGCCATAGAGTCCTCCTGATTGGTTGCGGACTGTGAGCGCTCACAGTGAGCTTATGATGCTCACATTGAGCTATTGCCGTCAAGCTCAATGTGAGCCATCATTTCTCACATGAGCAAAGAAGACCCACAAATGAGATTTAGGGCCCCGCCTGCCCTGAAAAAACAGATTGAGGATTCAGCCTGGAAAAACAGGCGGTCAGCTAGCGCTGAAATCATTGCCCGCCTTGAGGCGTCCTTTTCCAAGGATTGGGGCGACGATGAAGAAGTGGAGCGCCTCATGAAAGGTGCCGTACTGACGCTCAGCCCTGAAATGGTGGAGATATTCAAACGCCTTGAGGAGGAAATACGGAAAAATCCCGTCGATCTCTCCAAGTTACCGCTGGGACCACCGATCAACTCCGACACTTTAGATGACGAATAAAAAACCCGGCGCGGAAAGCATGGCTCAATTTAACTCATGAGTCAAATTAAATCATTGCTCTGAGTCAGAAAGAGTCAGAAAATTCCGGCATGACAACGAAACCAACACAACCCTACCCGATTCGGATGCCGCAAGAGATGCGGTCCCAGTTTGAGCGGGCCGCCAAAGAAAGTGGCAGGTCTTTACATGCCGAGATCATGATCCGGCTTGAAAGGTCACTTGAATACGATAGGGAAAAAGCAATACTCAGCCCCTTAGCGTCCAACTCGATAGGGAACGAACTCCTTGAAAAGCTTGCTGCGGTACTGAGTGAAATCTATGGGCAGGCCAACAAAATGGCGGAAGATACAAAAAAAACCAGCTAGGCTGACCCTTTGAACTAGACTAGATCAAATCAATTTAGGTCAACATTGGAGAACTGTCATGGATAAAGCTTTTCTCGATGGAATGGTGAAAATATTGGAATCCAATAAAAGCCAAGATATTCAAGAAGGATTTTCCAAGATGGTGAAAGCTATAGAAAAGCAAACAATCGCTTTCGGTACCAAGAAGAAACATATACAAGAGGATATCAAAAGTGGGTCAAGACTTACCAAGCATCGATTATCTTTATGACTTCCTATATTTGGATCGGTCACGCATGGGTTCCTATTGCGCCCAACTATTCGATGGCGGCATCCTGACCGGCACTAAGAGCATTAAAAAGAACACCGAAAGCAAAAGCGCCACTTTTAATGGAGACGCTTTGGTTGCCAAGGCTGGGTTTGGAGGCCAAGAAGCATTGGAGGAATCTTTAGAACACCAATTCGACGCGGGATGGTCCTTGCCGCTCAATGTATTAGATCGATTGGACGAGCTTGATTTCCTTCATCGAGACTTAGATTCAATACAGATTGGTCAATTACTATTAACGAAAGGTAGTATCACGGTCATTGATATAAAAATGCTGAAAAGCTTGTGGCGTCCTATTAGCCTTGCGATTACAAGCGAAGGAAAAGCCACCCATGCTAATAAAAAAGATAAGGAGCAGGCAAAAAAGCGGATGGAGTTGGTGGGAAGCGTATTGGACCAGCTTCCGCCAACAGTTCAGATGTTTTTTGAGGCTGGCAGGAACATTATTTGGTCGTCTCTAAGTGCAGATCAAATGATCATCAACCCCGACGACTTGGCCCTGAAATACGGCGGCAAAGTTGATGGAGAATGGCATATGCTTTCCGTTTTAGATGCTAAACCAGATCAAGCCGTTTTCTCTAGTTTGCCCACCTTCGTGCTGGAACATCAGTTCCTATGCGGGATAGCGGAAATAATAGAAAATATGCGTAAGTGGGTTGGAAGGCCGGGCTATGCATATGGCGCAACACCTATAGCGATATTCCGGGCATTGAAACCTGCTAACCAATCTTGATTCAATTTGATTACGCACAAAAACCCGGCCTAGCCGGGTTTTTTATGCGCGATGGTTTGGGCGGTAGCACAAACCGGGTGGATTGCAATGGTGAATATTTACATTGAATCCGGTCGATAATTGGGTGGATTGGCTTTTCATTTTACTTGAATGGCATTTGACACGGGCATTTTGTTGGCTAACTTGTGGTTAGGCATAGACTTCGCGTGAATTTCATAGCTTTACTTTTCAAGTAATTGTCTGCAGATATAACCAATCACATTGGTCAATTCGTTTTCAAATGGTCTAGTAACGTCGTCATGTCCTGTTTTGGCATGAACCAATTCATGGATCAATGTGCCGGCATAATCTGAAATTGTTTTCAGATTTTTTCGATCAATGACAATTGAATATGAATTTTCATCCCAGCATCCAAGCGTTTCAACCCCAGAAAATAAATCTCTTCTCATCGTAGATGAGATTTTTATCTCCCTGACTTTTTTAGGCTTTCCACCGAAAATGTCAATTATTTTTTGAGTGTGTTGGTAGACAATTTTTTCTTTTTCGCTAAGATTTTCGAAATCGATAAAGTTGAATGTAAAGCTGTCGTTGTAATTTGAAATAAATTGCCCAATATCGACTATGGGATTCCCTGATAAATCTCTTGAGTCTTGAATTTTTAGCTTTAGATTTTCTGGTATCGTAATAATTTCATGACCACTATTTCTTGCTTGGTCAATCATGTCGGGATGCTGCATCGCCTCAAAAGAGGTTATAAAAAGATATTTCCCTTCTTGATTTAAGATTTTTACAGAATGTTCTTGAACATCAATCCAACTCAACTCATCGTGGGCCGTTCCTGCGCTGATATTTGTCAAATCATTTGCGAGTATCTCAACAACTTCCTTTTTTGTGGATGACAATAATATTTTTTTAATTGAATCCGTATATGCGGTGCGTCCAACATTTGTCCGCTCTCTGTTCAGGGCTTTTTTAATTGAAGCATTTAATGTTGTAATGTTGTAGCTAAATAAAAAATTTTCCTCTTCGGCAACTTTTACGCCATTTATATAAATATTTCCATGGCCTTTGCTGTGCTTAACGATCTGTCCTTGCTTTGTTGTTTCAATTATTTCTTCACCTGAGAACTTTAAAAAAAGCTTTTTTGCGTCATCAATATCTTTGTCAGTAACTCCATTTAATTCAATTTCTGTACCCACAAGGTCGGGATCGACCGCATCCTCAATTATTGCATGTAAAGTAACAATATCTTGGAATCCTTGTTTTTGTGATTTTGCAATTGTGATTCTACCATATTTTGATTTAGCGCTTACTATAATCTCCCTTCTATCAAAAGTTGCTAAAGCATCTTTTAAACCGATTCCAAACTTTCCAATTACGTTCGTACTAGCTAATTTCTCTTCGTTTTCATTCTGAGTAAGGTGAGTATATTTTATGCCGCGCCCGAAGTCACGAATTATCCAAGAGTTTCCGCGCTTAAATATTTCTACATCCTTTGTTTTTGTCAAAATCTGCTCATCAAGCGCATTAGCAATTATTTCTCTAATTGCATGATACGTTTCCCAATTTTCAAGAATTCTTTCAATATTCAAATCAAATTTTTTCATGTGTCTGCTCCTTGTTTTTGACGCATATTCTTGGAAACAGGGTATTACATGCCATCGTCCGCCCCATGTGGATAACTGGTGTTATGGCAAACCCAGCACTGGGTGCTGGACATCCTACACCCGTTCAACAATCCCAACAACTGTCGTCCATCGTATGGCGCACCCAAAACACAACCACCGTCACGAATCCAGGGCCGAAGCCCCGTTCCTGACCTCCAGGACAGGCGAGATCGCCGACACTGGAACCTCCACTGCCCGGATGAAGCCATTCAGTTCAAAGCCCTATTCCCTACGCTGAGTAGCGTGTAAAACACGAAATAACCAAGCATTGAGAGAATGAAGAAGGCCGGGATCGTGGCAATCGCCCACTTCACCATCAGGAAAACCATGTCCCAAAATGGAATGTCCACGCCAACAAGCACCACATCATTGGCGTTTAGCGGCCTTAGTTGAGTGTTGATTTTGATTGTAGATGATCCCCTTTCTTGGGTGGTTTCCGTATCCGGCGATTTGCCGCCTTTTGCAAGGGTGACCAATAGCGCCAGAATAACCAAAACTATAAAAATGACCAAGCCGAGCAATGGATTTGCGTGGGATTCGCCTGTATAGCCATACGAATAAGCCGGGGCTAGCAAAGACGCGATTATAAAAGCGGGATATGTTTTCACGGCGAGCCTTCCTATGTTCGATGTGTCTTTGAATCCTAGTCGATACAGCGGACTGGTCAAGCCATAGGGACCACTTCCAGGAATAGTCACCAGCCCAACCGCGCCCTGGCGACTATTTGGACGAATAATCACCAGCCAGTGGTAGGTTCCCGCCGCATGATGCGCCGGCCCCGGTCGTGACTTCAAAATCCCGGCCATCTATCCAGCCGCGCCACGCCCATGCTCTACCTGCTGTTCACGCCCGCCGACCTCCTGAAGGCCGAACAACTCGGCCTCTTCGACATGCCCACCCAGGTCCGCGCCCACACCCGCAAGGACGGCGCGGTCGTCGCGCCGCACATCCGCTTGCAGAAAAAGCGCCTGCATCCGCAAGGCGGACAGCACGACCTATTCGGCCACGCCGAGCCCAGGACCGAGGCCCACAAACTGGGGCGGCTGGGCCAGTTCGTCCACAAGCACGGCGGCTATCGGCGGCTGCTGTCGATCCTGGCGGGCCTGCCCGAGCCGCAGCGCGACAAGCTCCACGAGAGCATGGCCGAGGTGGCCCGCAAGCCGGTGGCGATGGTGCGGGAGTTTTTGGCGTTGGGGGCGAAGCATGAGGCACCGGCGAAGGGTGGGACGGCGCTGACCGGCGAGGAGGTGGCGGGGGAGGTCAGCCCGCACGATGCGCCCAGCCGGGGCGAGGTTGGCCCAAGCGAAGGCGACACGAAGGAAGAAAACGGCCATCGCTACGTCCTGCGCGATAGCCGGTGGCATCGAATCAATGAGGAATCTACGGATGAAAATACTGGACCTACCCAGGGTGATGAAGAACAAGGTGCATCGGCTGGTGCGGGCGGAACTGCGGACGAGGTCTCTGGCGTTCCATCGGAGGGTGGCGCGGGCGCAGAACCGGAAAGCACTGAACCAGCGCATGACCCAGTGGCCCACGCCGAGGCCAAGCAAGACCTTGCCGACGAACTCCTGACCAACCCCGACAGCGAACGGGCGGCGGAGTTGGCGCGGAAGGTGGCGGACGGCTTCAAGGCCGGCCAACTGGAAAAGTTGCGGACCAAGATCGAGGAGATGGGCGGCAAGGCCAAGGTGGCCGAAGCCATCAAGCACGAAATCGGCAAGTCCGGCGGGTTGGATGCAGGCGGCGTCAAAAGCCGCGCGGTCGCCCTGGTCGATGGGCTGGCAACCTCCCTCAACCTGTCGCGCGATGAGGTGTTGGCCGAACTCGGCCTGAAGGAGGTCCGGCGCAAGGCCCGCGCCACCCCCCAGAAGCCCAAGAACACCTTGGAAACCGGCGGCGACTTTTCCGACGACGATCCCAATTCGCCCAACTATCGTTTCCGCGATACCGGCTACATCGGCGGCAGCCGCAAAGAACTGGCCGCCCAGATGATCCGGCAGGCGGGTCGCGAGGGACGGCAACTCCGCGCCACCGATATTGATTGGCAGGAGATCGAACAAAACCCCCGCGAGGCCAAGGAACTCATCACCAAGAGCAACCTGTTCGGCGCCGTCGATTGGGATGCGCTCAAGGCGGGTGGCATGGAACCGGGGGCCGGGTTCCTTGTGGACCGCGTTTATGCCAGCCTTGCGCCCGAACCCCCCGAAGACAGCGCCCAGGCCCGGCGGGATTATGCCGTCGGCCTGGAAAGCCTCCGTACCCGCCTTGAAGCCTGCAAAACCCCCGACGAGGTGACGGATGCCCTCAACACCCTGCGCGACGAATACGAGGGTGCGATCCTGAATGCCCAGGAAGCGGCGGACTACCAGAAGGCGCAGGGGATTTACCGGGGGATCGCCGACCGGCGATGGGCGCTTTCCAAAGAGCGCGATGCGCTGGTGCAGGCCATGATCAACCCCGGCCACGAGGCCAGCGCCCTGGGGTATAAGCAACAACGCCGATTGGATAAGGGATGGAAGGCCGACCCGGCCTTGGAGGGGCAAATCCGCCAACTCAAGGCCGCTGCCGAGCAAGCGCGGGCCGACCTGGAAGAGTGGGATGCCCGGCACCCCGAGGTGGCGAAGGGCCGCACCGACAGCCCGATGGCGCAGGCCGTGGGCCAAGCCTACGGTGTGATGCGCTCCATCGTCGAAAAGGCCAAGGCCCGCAACCAAGAGGAGAACCCGGTCCATCGCGCTTGGAAACTCATGGGGCCGCGATTCCTGGGCATCCTCAACTACCGGCGGCGCGAGGGGTCGGACGCTTTCCGCGAACACCTGGCCGCAGCCAAAATCGGCAAGATCGAGGATTGGTCCTGGGCCGAAAAGGAGCGCAAGACGGTCGATGCGCCCAAAGCCACGAAGGGCCAAGTCCGGTTTCAATTGCAAGTCGCCGAAACCTTCGAGCGCAAGGGCGGCCAGCCGGTCAAGGTGGCTTCCACGGCGGCGCTCAAGGCGATGTTCGGCCTGCGTGACGTGCAGTCCGGCAACTGGGTGCTGTCCGACCCGGCTGCGGCGGCATTCCACGTCCAGAAATCGGCGGAGGCATTGTCCGACTTGGCCGACCTGTTGGACGTGGAACCCGGCCAGATCGCGATGAATGGTCGCGTGGCCCTGGCCTTCGGGGCGCGTGGGCGCGGCGCGGCTGGCGGCATGGCGGCCAGGGCGCATTATGAGCCTGTCCACCGCACCATCAACCTCACGAAGCTGGGGGGCGGCGGCTCGCTGGGGCATGAGCTTTTCCATGCCATCGACAACCTCATCGGTGAAGTTGAAACCGGGCAAGCCAGCAGCAAGGACGTATATGCCAGCGAAGACCCCGCGCTACTGCCAGAGGGGGAGTTGCGCGATGCCATGATCGCATTCCGCCGCGCCATGCTGGACGGCCCCCACCGGCTGGGCGAGAAGATCAGGTACACCGACAAGGACGTGAAGACGGCACGCTACAACATCGACCGATCCATCACGCGGGGCGTGGCCGGGATCATCAAGGCCGCGGGCGATATCCATGCCGCCGTGCGGGCGGTGGATGCCCATTTCGCCGGACGCACGGACAAGATGTCCGAGAAGAACCGCAAGGACTGGCGCAAGATGGCCGCCGCCTATTACGACGCCAAGCCCGCCGGAGGGGAAGCCCTGGTCGAGTCCGGGCCGACCCTGTCCGCGTTCGCCTTCGAGGCCTCCAAACTCGACAGCGACGACCACGGCAAATATTGGAGCAAGCCCCGCGAAATGGCGGCCAGGGCGTTCCAAGCGTGGTGCGAAGACCGGTTGGCGGGGCAAGGGCGGCGCAACGATTACTTGTCTTCGATGGCCGACAACCGCTACTACCGTCTATTGGATCAAAAACCCTTCCCCGAAGGCGAGGAACGCGACCGTATCAACATGGCGCTGGATGGCTTGGTGGTGGCGCTGCGGAAGGCCGGGACGCTGGCGAAGGCGTTTGGGCTGCTGAAAGCCGCCTAGCGGGTCGTGACATTACGCTGGCTCCAATTTCGCACGGGAGACCCTTCCAATGTCCGACTCGCCACGGGATAACGCTCCGCTGACCGGGGGGCTCAAGTTCGCCGCCAAGTTCGTGGCCGGTGTGATGCACCTACGGGCCCTCTGCCAATTCGAGGGCGTGGACGGCATGGCCGACGTGTCGGCTGATAATCCGTTGCCGGTGGCGCTGATGGGCGGCGGCAGTATTGCCGTTTCGGGCACGTCTGCCTCCATGCCCGCCGTGGTCGATGTGTCCGGCTCGCCCGGCCCGGTCACAGTCACGGTGATTCCCGGCGCGGGCAACACCAGCAAGGCCGAATATTCGACCACGCCGGGCGCGGCCACCCACCCCGGTGCCGCGAACTGGCAGGCGTGGCCCCCCGGCACCGTCTCCGTCATCGCCACCGATGTCTTCCTGGGGCGGCTGGCGGCGCTGCGCTTCACCCGCGTCACCGGGTCCGCCACCGACACCTACGAGGTGCTGGCATGAACGGGTGGGCTTCCAGGATGGCGGCGCTACCCGCCTTCGCGTGGGCCGCCCGGCCATCGGCCCAGTCCTACGCGGGCCGGATGATCCGCGTCACCGATTACGGCGTGGGCCACGGCTCACTGTGGTTCTCCGATGGCTCCGCTTGGCGATTGGTCGGCCCCACGGAGGTCTACAACACCACGACCGATTTCGTCGGCACCTACGCCGGGGCCACGCTGGTGGCCCAGGCCATGTTCCCGGCGGGTCTGTTGCGGGTGGGCGATGTGCTGGCGTTGGTCATCCGCACGCTGAAATCGGGGACCGCCGATGCGTTCGCCCGGAATATCCGGTTCGGCGGCACCGGGGATATAGGCGTCGATAGCAGCGTGTTCTCGTTGGGGTATGGGTCCACCAATACCCACACCGCCGAGAATCCACGCCTCAAGATCGTTTCGGCCACGTCGATCCGGGTCACGACCATCGGCTCGACCACTTCGTTCAGCGGCGGCACGTCCGCCGTCGGCGCGACCGATACCACGATCCCGGACATCGCCGCGAACAATAGCTACCTCAGTATCACCTTCAACAAGAACGCCGGGTCGGCGGGGGAAACCCTCACCACCAAGGAATTGACGATCATCCACCATCCCGGACCCTAGTCGCCATGCAAAACGTCAAGACCCTCCAAGCCCGCGACGCCCTCAAGCCGGTCCTGGCCGTCCACGTGGAGGCCGATGATTCCTGGGATTGCTACTTGCATGGGGATGAATTGCCACCGGTGGCCGCGCCGATCCCTATCGCGGCCTGCTCGTCTTGGCAGTTGCGCCGGTATCTCAACCAGAGTGGGTTGAGGAACGCGGTGGATGCCTATATGGCGTCGGCGGACCAAGACACCCAGGATGGCTGGGCGACCGCTTCGGTGTTCCTCAGCACCGATCCTTTTGTCGCGGCGGCGGCTGGCGCCCTCGGTCTCGACCCCTACGCCATCATCGGCGCCGCCTCGGAAATGGTGGGTTGAGCATCGCGTCCCCGGTCGTGACTTGAAAATGCGGGCGGTTTCCCACGGACTGCCCGCGCCATGCCTTCTATCATCCTGGTCTTCCCCTCCGGCAACCGCTATCCCATCCCGCCCGGGCATTACCGCTTCGATGACGCCCTGGCCAAGAGCCACGGGGCGGCCCCTGCCGGAAGCCGCTGGATCACGGTCCATCCCAACGGCCACGAAGAAAAGGGCGTCCCGGTCCTGGTCCAGGAACACAAACCCGGCTCCGGCGTGTACCACGTCATCGGCGGCGCGGGCGGCAAGCTCAACCACCTGCGCTTGCGCGGCCTGAAGCCCCAATCCGATTACAAGCAGCACGCCCGCGAACGCCTGAAGGAAAAGCAACTCGTCGCCAAGCAACAGCGCAAACGCGACCAGGAAAGCGGCATGGCCGAGGCCAAGAAAGCGGCCAAGGCCGGTGTCCTGGACCGCAAGCGACAGAAGCAGGGCGAGTTCATCAATACCGTGGCCCAGGCCATGGGCTGGAAGGACCACGAGTTCAACGAAGCCGACCATGCCGACCTACCCGAGGCCGCGCAGAAGCAGGCCCGCGAACAGCATCACCGGGAAATGCTCAAGCGCGCCCACGAAGCCGTGAACCTGCAACGCGACCGGCTGGTATCGGATCAGGAGGCCCGCGCCGAGGCCGGTCTGGGCGGTGTGCCGCTGACCACCGAGGACCCCGACAAACTATCCGTCGCCGACATCGACCCGGTGAAGCCCGAGGGCGCGGGGGGACTGGGTTATTCCACCGATTTCAAGGCCCGCGCCGAGACCATGGGGGCGACCGACGAAGCCGTAAAGACCGAGGCCGCCCAGGTCAAGGCCGAACGGGAAGCCGGGAAGCCCAGGAAGGCGGAAGGGGAGGGTGGTGGTAAGAAAACCGCCGCCGGTGAAGGTGGGGGTACCGCCAAACCCAAGGGGACCGCCGGGAAGATCGCCCAGGCGTTGGAAACCCTCCGCGAGGAACCCGCCACGGCGCCCTTGAAGAAACTGGTGGACGCCAAGACCGCCGTGAAGCTGATGAAGGCGCAGAAGGCGCTCAAACTCACGGAAAAAGCCGCGGTCGACGCCAACAAGGACATTGATAAATCCGACCGCATCAAGGCGTACAACCTTGAAGTGTCCGCCGATGATCCCGACCTGGATACCAAGGTCGCCGAAGACTTGGAAAACAACCTGCGCACCGCCGCCACCCGTTCATTCTTGGCGGAAGTCGCCGACAAGGACGAACAACAACTCCGGCGGCATATCGGTGTCGGCGCGTTCAACTCGATCAATTCCCTGGCCTTGGCCGCCGGGGGCGATGCGCTGGTGGACCGCTCCGTGGTGGATGTGCTGGGCATCGCGGGCGCGGCGCAAGTCCTGGCCCGGCGGCTGCACGCCGATATGTCCAAGGCGGAAATCGAACAACTACAACAAGGCTTTGAGGATTGGCACGTAAACCATTACATGGAGACCTCCCAGGCCGTGCTGGACCAAGCCAAGGAACTACAAAAGCGGGCGGCGGAAATGGCGCTGGACGAGGCCCACGACGGCCACGACCTCGCCGCCGGGAAGGAAGTTATGCGGCGCAAGCTGGCCGCCCTGGCGGAATCCGACAAAATCCTCGGCACCGCCCTGGGCGAGATGGAGGCCAACGCCGCGTTGGTCATGGCGCTGCGGCAGGGCAGGACCGATAAACCAGTCGAGGTGCCCCTGGGCGGCATCGGTGACGAGGACGCCATCCGGCAGGTCCGCGCCATCGGCTTGAAGCCCGGCGACTACAGCCTCGACCGGATCGGCACCAACACGGTGTTGACGGTGACGCCGGCGGGGCTGGACCGGCTGGCGAAGCCCATGGCCCGCGACGAGTTGACCCGCGTGCGCCGGAACCTGGACATCATCGAGGGCAAGCACGACGAGGACGACTGGCTCCCGATGGGCGTGGCGAACCGGCCCGACCTCGGGATGCCGGATTTGAAACCGGGCATCGCGCCCACCCTGGCGGAACCCTTCCGGCCCGGCCCGGACCTTGCGCGGTCCATGCGCGACTATATCGGCGGGCGGATCGCGGATGGCGACAGCCCGGCGGACATCCTGGCGGACCTGCAATCGCAACCGATGATCGACAAGGCCGGGGCCGACCGTTACCGCGACTACATGGCGGCGCTGGATGCGGTGATGCCGCTCAAAGACCCGAAGACCGGCAAACTCCGGCCCGTGGAAGCACTCAAGCCGGAACTCGAAAAGATGGCCGACGAGTTCACGGCGTCGCGCCATGGCGGCACCCTGGCCCCACTGCACCGGCAACGGTTCGAGGTGGACCAGAAGGCGGTGGATGCACTGCATCGGGCATTGGCCGCGCACCCCGAAGGCGTGGCCGCCTACAAGTCCATCGGGGAACTGACGAACCAAGATCAGCGGGCGCTACGGGAATTCTTCCATGCCAACATCGCCAAGGAGGACGTGGACGCGGCGGACCTGCGGCACCGGTTGGAGCGAGTCCAGGGCGAGGAACCCGAGAAGGAAGTCGAGGATATGTTCGGGGAGGTTTCCGAGAACCCCGATTGGCGGGAATGGAAAGCGCACCGGGACCAACTCGCCGAAAAGGTCAACGCCGCTTCGTTGACTTGGGACAAGTACGCCAAGATGATGCGCGGCCACACCCACGCCTACGCCTCGATCCAGGATTTGATCCGGTCGAACGTCGCGCAGAAGTTCGCCGAGGAACACAACCGCCTGCGCCCCGACGCGCCGCTCAAACTGGGTCGGGAGGTGATCCGCGGCAACCTGAACCACCTGGACGCCGTGGACCCCAAGGCCCGCGACGAACGGCTGGCGAAGGAACGCGCCCTGGTGGATTCCCTGCGGAACCGCGAGGGCGGCAAATACGCGGCGGGGTCGGTGGCCGACAAGCTGGATGCGGCGCGGGAACGGCAGGAGGCGTTCGGACAGGCGCAAATCGGCCTGTTCGGCGGGGAGGACGACCTGTTCGGCGATACTTCGCCCGCGATGAAGGCGAAACCACTCGGGGCCGATGAGCGCCATACCCTCGGCCATGCCGCCGAATCGCAAATCGCCCGGATGATGTCGATTGTGGGGCCGAATTTTCGGCCAGGGAAGCCCACCAAGATTTGGCGGCCCGTGATGGGGAGCCGCGATGCGGAAGGTGGGAAGAACAAGGATTTCGTGCGGCAACGGGCCATCAAGCACATCGTCGCGAACGAGCGGACGGTGCTGGCCGCCGGGGTGGGCACCGGCAAGACGCTCGTGGGCCTGGGTGCCTTCACCCACCTGCACGGCCAGGGCAAGGCCAAGCGCGGCCTATTCTTGGTGCCGTCGGCGGTGCAGTCGCAGTTTTCCGGGGAAGCCCTGCGCTACCTCGAACCCGGCAAGTTCAATTGGCACATCGAACCCGGTGCCAGCCAGGCCGAACGCATCGCGGCCTACAAAGACCCGTCCAGGCACTTCGCGGTGATGACCCACGCGGGATTCCGCGACGACATGATCCACCTGGGCGCGAAACACGCCGGCATCGACGAAAAGGCCATGTCCGAGCGCTTGGGCGCGATGAAACCGGCGGAGCGGCGGGCCTGGGCCAAGGGCGTGATGGACAAGGAAGGGATCGATTTCGATTACCTGAACGTGGACGAGGGCGACAACCTCCTCAACCGGCGCGGGAAAGAGAATTCCACCCTGGCGAACGTGGTGGACTCGGTGTCGGCCCATACGCCCTATTACGTGTCGGCCTCGGCGGACCCGGTGAAGAACGACGTGTCGGAGTCGTTCGACGTGTTGGCGAAGATGGACCCCGAGCGCTACAACGACCGCGCCGCGTTCCTGCGCCGCTACGGCCCGAACACGGAAGCCGCGCAGGAGGGCTTGAGGCGCGAAATGGCCCGCTACTGGTTCCCGGCCAGCGTGGAATCCGGCGTGAAGGCCGATAAGCGCGAGGAGCCAGTCGAGTTGACCCCGGACCAGCACGCCGCGCTCAAGGAGGTGTCGAAGCTGGCGGCGCGGGCCAGGATCGCCCGCATGGAAGGCAAGGTGGACGTGGACGCGCTCAGGCGGCTGTCGCCGACCTCGTTCCATGGCGTGCCGGAGGAGCGGCACGAGGCGCTTGCCAAGCAACTACAGGCCGGGCTGGGCATGGTGAAGGCGGCGGCCACGCGGCGGATCATCGACGCGCATCCCCAGGGGGCGAAGGTCGGGCGCATCGCCCAACTGGCGAAGGAGCGCAAGGGCAAGCCGGGCGTGGTGTTCGCGCACAGCCTGGACGCCGTGAACGCCATCGCCGACCGGCTCAAGCGGGAAGGGCATCGCGTGGTGACGCTGACCGGGGTGGATTCCGGCAAGGACAAGGACGCCAAGCGGCTGGCGTTCCAACCGGAGGCCGGGGAGGCGAAGGCCGATATTATGGTGGCTTCGGACGCGGCGGCGGCAGGGATCAACTTGCAGCGGGGACAATGGCTCGTGCATAGCGACGTGCCCGACACGGCCCGGACCCACGCGCAGAGGTCGGGTCGGATCGACCGGGTGGGCCAAAGGAACGATGTGGAGTTGATCGACCTCGTTGCGAACCATCCAGCGGAACGGGCAGCGCGGGAACGGCTCAAGACCAAGTATGGTTTGCGGGAGTTGATGACTTCGCCGATGGAGGGGCTGGATGATAGCGGTCTGGGTTATTTTCTCAGGCGGAGACAGGCGGAGCAGGGCGGGTAAGTCCCATCCCGATAGTTCCCCACCCCCCAGGTCGTGACATCACCTTACCCGGAAACCAACCGCCATAGCTTCCGGCCATGACCCCCGACGCCCTCCGCCAAGCCCTCGCCCAAAACGCCCGACACCGCGCCCACGCCTCCGCCAGCCTGGCGAAGATCGACCGCGCCGGACGGGACCGCCTCGCCGCCATCAACCAGCGCTTGGATGTCCTGCGTCCCATCGCCCTGACCGACCCCGAAGCCGCCGACGAGTACCAAGCCCTGGTCTTCGAGCGTGGCCGCATCCTCGCGATGTAGTGCCGCCGCCCGGTCGTGACGCCACCATGGGCTCATGCCAACCGCTCAACAACTCCTATCCGCCTGCCCCGACTTCCTGAGCATCGACCTGATGCTCAAGGCCGAACTCGCGACCGAAGGCGGGAAGCGCTTCATCTATATCGAGGCCAGCAACGAAGCCATGGATCAGCAAGGCGAAGTGGTCTTGCAAAAAGCCTTGCGCGATTCATCGGACTGGTATTCCCGGTTCGGCAACCTCGATATCGACCACTACACCTTGATCGGCGCTAAAGCCGGTATCCCCGATTACATGCTGTTCGAGATCGGCCAGCCCCGCGAGGTTTCGTTCCATGGTGTGAAAACCTTCGTCAAGGGCGAGATTTATTCCGGCCAGGGGCCGGCGGCGGAACGCGCCAATTATTTCTGGTCCAGCCTGACCGATATCAATCCCCCGGCCCGCTGGAAGCCCTCGGTCGGTGGCGCGGTACTGGAAAAATCCATCGCGGTGGACCCGGAAACCGGCATGAAGAAGGCGATGATCGGGAAAGTGCGCTGGACCAATATCGGGTTCTCCAAGAACCCCGTCAACCAGGATGTCCCCATGGTGTCCACGGTGCCCTTCGACACCCTGGCGAAAAGCTGGGTGCCGGGCCTGGGCTACGACCTATCGAAGGCCCTGGATTCCACGGGCGCAACCACGAATACAGCCAGCCTGACCGGCGGCGCGGCCCTTGGGCGGCAGTCCTTGGACCGGAAGGCGCGCGGCTATTGGGACTTCCGGGACGCCTTCGCGGGCGACCTCGGCGAGGACCACCGCAGATTCAAGACCCACGCCGATATGGTGCGCCATGCGGCCCACAAGTACGGCCTCGACGACGACCTGGCTTCCGAGTTCGTTGAGCGCTTCATGCACGACTGGAAGACAGCAAGAGAGAAACGGCAATGAACTTCGATTTCAACGCGATGATGGAAGAACTGGACCTGCTCAAGTCCCAGCGCGGCGACGGCGACGGCAAGATCAAGAAAGCCGCCGAAGAAGGCCACGAGGAACTGGATGGCGACGAGGACGGCAGCTACGGCGATGGCGGCGAGGACGACGGCTACATGGGCAAGTCCTTCGAGTTCGAGGTGGACGGCGAAAAGGTCCGCGGCTTCGACGCCACCGCGCTCGTCAAGTCCTTGCAGGACCGGCAGGCGGGCATCGCCGACGAAATGCAGAAAGGCTTCGGCCAGGTCGCGGCCCTGCTCCAGGCGCAGACCGACCTCCTGAAGAGCCAGGGCGTGGAGATGGCGTCCCTCCGGGCGAAGGTCGCCGACCTGTCGGGCCAGGGCAAGGGGCGCAAGTCCGCCGTGGCCGTGCATGGGCGCGAGTCCCTGGACCCGCTCGCCAAGAGCCTGGGCGACGATGGCGGATGGACCGTCGATACCCTGTTGGCGAAGGCCGACGCGCTGTTCGAGGCGGGCAAGCTGGGCACCACGGAATATCGCCAACTGGATGTCTGCGTCCGCAATGGCATCCAGCCCGACGCCAAATTGCTCCGCAAGGTCGTGGCCACCCAGCTTTAACCAGAACCGATCCCACAGAGAGGAACGACACTTATGAATCCCACCATCATCGCCCAATTACAGGGCTTGGCCGCCGGTTCGCTCGGCGGTATGGGAGGGCACGGATCGGCTTCCGGTTCGCTGTCCGATTTCGGCGACCTGTTCAAGGCGCTGGACTCCACCTCGGCGCAATCGGATGTGGCGCAGTTGACCGGCGGCGCGGCCTTGGGTATCCAATCGCTCGACCGCATCATGAAGTCCACGGTGTTCGACCAGAAACATATCGTGTTCTTCAAGGATTTGATGGCCACCAACGCCACCAACATCGTGGACGAATATACCCGCATGAATTCGGTGGGCGGGTTCCCCGGTGGTAGTTTCAACGCGCAAATGGGTACGGTCCGCTCGGCGACCGGCGACTACCAGCGCGAGGTCGGCATGGTGAAGTTCATCATGCAGCTCCGCCAGGTCGGGTTCGTGACCAACATCACGAACAACATCGCCGACGCCATGTCGGTCGAGGAAAACAACGGCGCCCTGTCCATCTTGCAGGACTTGGAATACGCCCTGTTCTACGGTCATTCCGCCGCCTGTCCGGTGCAGTTCGACGGCATCTTCAAACAGATCGACGATAGCATCGCCAGCGGCTACATCTCCGGCGAGCATATCTACGACATGCAGGGCACCAGCCTGACCGATGTGGAGGCGTTCAACGCCATCAACTCGGCCATCATCGGCTATGGCTCCTGGGGTACGCCCACCGACGTGTACCTGCCGTCCAGTGTCCAGGGCGACCTCAACAGTGGGTTGGACCCCTCCTACCGCTGGAACCCGGACAACCAGAACCAGCCGATGATCGGCGGCCATGTGCCGGGCATCCGCTTGACCCATGGCGTGTTGAAAACCCACATCGACACGTTCCTGCATGACGCGAACATGCCGATGATCAAGCCGTTCGAGGTGACGTATTCGGCCTTCGCGAGCGCGTTGTCCACGATCACCCCGCAAGGCGTGGCCGCCGCCTGTGCATCCGATGCGTCCTCGCAGTTCACCGCTGGCCGCGCCGGTAATTATTACTACGCGGTCGAGGCCATCGACGCGCAGGGCCAGGGGTATAGCCCGGTGGTGAAGACCACGCAAACCGCCATCTCCGCCGGGCAGAAATGCACGCTGACCATCACGGCCAGCAGCGCCGGGACCGAAACCGGCTACCGCGTTTTCCGGTCCCGCCAGGATGCGGCCAACACCACCGGCGACATGCGCCTCGTCGCCGTGGTTCCGAAGGCGGGTTCCACCACGACCTATGTGGACCTGAACCGCAATATTCCCGGCACCTTCTCCGCGCCCATCGTGGACTTGGAGCGGGCCTCCGATGCCATCGGTTGGCGGCAATTCCAGCCGATGATCAAGATTCCGCTGCCGTTCGGTATCGGGCTGATGCCGGTCTATTCCTGGTTCCAATTCTTGTTCGGCTATCTGCGGATCACCAATCCGAAGCGGCACGGGTATATCAAGAACATACTCCCGGCCAACGCGGCTTGGCGCCCGCACACGGACGAGTAACCGGTTCTGGCCACCGTCGGACCTTGCGGGCGGGGCTTGCCCCCGCCCCCTCTTTAACCACCGGAAGGATCGCGCGATGCCCTACGTGCTTTGTACCCGCCCGAACGCCTCGGGCAACATCAACGGATTCCCATTTGTCCCCCATCCGGGTGGCGGCATGGTCAGCGCCGACGATCTGCCGGAGGACGTGGTCGCCAATTTCCTGGCCATCCCAGGCTATTCGCGGGTGGCCCCGGCGGGTGGATCGGCCCCCGAGCCCGTGGCCGCCCCGTCGCCCCAGAAACCCGCCAAATCCAAGTAAGGTAAGCCAGCATGGGAAGCACCACCAAGCGGATTCCGCTCCTCATCCAGCAATTGAACCGCGCCATACTCGCCGCCCGCGACGTGCAACTCGGTACCCTGCTCAACGACATCATCACCCAGTTCAATGCGCTCCGGGCCGATGTGGCCGCGCTCCGCACGCGCATGAACACGGCTTCCCTGGCATCCGCCGGGCTGGCGATCAAGACATCCAGTTCCGCCGTGGTCAAGTACACCGGCACCATTTCCGCCATTGTCGCGGGCGTGCCGATCCGCAAGACCGCGGGCGACATGCCCGCCCTGGCCGGTACGCTGGCGACCGCCAAGAGCGCGGCCTGGGCGTTCTATATCGACGAGTCCGGCACGCTGTCGGTGTCCGCCAAGACCGCCGACAAGACCACCCACGATCTGGCGTTGGCCGCGTTGCCCGCCAATCCCGACAACAAGGCGCTGGTGGGCTTCGTGGTCATCGACAACGCCACCGGCTCCAATTTCGTGGGCGGCACCACGGCGCTGGACACCGCCAGCCTGACCGTGACCTATTACAACGCCATCGGCATGACGGCTTTCGTCGCCGTGCTGGCTTCGGCGGATTTGGCGGCATTGAACGAGCGTTGATCGCCGATCCCACCGGGCCATGAGCATCTTCACCAACCCCGACGACGTGGCCAGCCTCCTGGCGATGTCGGTGTTCAAGACGCACCCGGCCTTTTCGGGCGTGTTGCCCTCCGAAGATGAAGCGTGGGCCGCGCTGCTGGCCGCCGAGGCCGACGCGCAGCGCCGTCTGCGCGTGTTTCTGGAGCCCACGGTCATGGTGCCCTCGCAGGCGCCGCCGCCGGAAATCGACGCCTTGGAAAACGCCGGGACCAAGTACGCCTTGGAGGCCCCGAGCGAGTACGAGGCGGAAACCTTCTCCAACACGTTCTTCGGCTGCGTCGAAACCAAACAGCGGCCCATCGTCCGGGGCTCCATCACCTCGATCCGTTTCGTCTATCCCGGCCCCGGAACGGCGGTGTTCGAGGTGCCTGCCGAGTGGATCAGGCCGGAACTCAAGTACGGCTTGATCCACCTGATTCCCACGGGGCTGGCGTCCTACGGCCCCATGAACGCCTTCGTGCTGCAAGCCCTGACCGGGCGGAAGACCGTGCCCATGATGATCGAGGTCCGCTACACGGCGGGCCTCACAGACGCGCACGGCCTCTGGCCGGACGTGGTGGACACCGTGAAGAAGATGGCGGTGCTAAGGCTGATTGAGGGAGCCTTCCCGGCGCAATCGGCTTCGATCTCGGCGGATGGCCTGTCGCAATCGGCCTCGGTGGATACTTCGAAGTATTCGGACATGATCGACAAGAAAATCTCGACTTTGAAGGATGCCCTGTGGGGCGTCCGAGTGGGTGTTTTGTGATGTGCTGGTGTACCCCGGACCTCCGAACCCCATCCTGCGGCAAGCCAGGATGCCACCCACCGGGCAAGCCGCAAAACAAAAAGGCGGCGAAACCCATGGAAACCCCGCTCATCAAGCGCTTCGGGAATGATGAGGGGCTGGGTGTGTTGCATCAATCGCCGCTTCCCGAAGGTCGCATTCCATGAATATCTCTCCCGAACAACTCGCCGCCGCCTGCGGTTGCCGCCTATCGGCCGCCCGGCGCTGGCTCGGCCCCCTCGTCCAGGCCATGGCCCGCTATGGCATCGACACGCCCGCCCGGCAAGCCGACTTCCTGGCCCAGGTCGGGCACGAGTCCGGCTCGCTGGCCCACGTGGAGGAGATCGCCAGCGGCGCGGACTACGAGGGGCGCAAGGACTTGGGCAACACCCGGCCCGGCGACGGCAAGCGCTTCAAGGGACGCGGCCTGATCCAGATCACGGGCCGGGCCAATTACGCCGCCGCCGGATCGGCGCTGGGGATCGACCTGTTGGCGAATCCCGAGCGCCTGGAGGAACCCGAGTTCGCGGCCCTGTCCGCCGCGTGGTTCTGGCGCTCCAAGGGGTTGAACGAGCTGTCCGACCTGGGCGAGTTCGATCAGATCACGCGCCGGATCAACGGCGGCACGAACGGCGCGGCGGACCGCCGGGAACGGCGCAAGCGGGCGCGGGCGGCGCTCGGGCTGGATCCGTCCCCGGCGTTGCGGCGCGGGGATTCCGGCCCGGAGGTGCTGGCCCTGCAAAAGGCGCTGGCGGCACGGGGCGTGCGGGTCGGCGCGGATGGGGTTTTCGGCCCCGCCACCGAGTCGGCGTTGCGGGGGTTCCAGGCATCGCACGGGCTGGTGGCGGATGGTATCGCCGGGCCGCAGACCATGCGGGCCTTGGGGCTATGATTTTTTGTTCAACGAACGGAGATCGACCATGAAAAGCGCTACTTCATTCTTACAGAACGCGGTCGCTTTCCTTTGGGAACGCCTGAAAGAACCCAGCACTTGGGCCGGGCTGGCCGCCGCGTGCGCGGCGATTCCTGGATTGCAGACGGGGGCGCTCATTTGCGGAGCCGTGGCGGCGGGCCTGAAGGAAAAGAGCGTTGCCGACCAGGGGGCTGCCCATCCAGCTTAGGCCATGCTCCTCAATCCACTCCAATTCAACGCTTTCCTCGCCCATTTGGGCCAGAACTTCGGCTGGCAGAAATCCTACGCCTGCCCCTGCCTGAATCCCAATAGCGGCGCGGCCCTGCCGACCTGTCCGCTGTGCGGCGGCAAGGGGCATGCCTGGGATGATCCGGTCGAGGGCGTGGCGGGCATCTCCGGCCAACAACTCCAACTCCGGTGGGCCAAGATGGACCTCTACGAACCGGGCGACGTGGTGCTGACCCTGCCGTCCGATTCGCCGATCTATGACATGGGCCAGTTCGACCGGGTGGCGATGCTGGATTCGTCCGCGCCGTTCTCGGACAAGTTCATCCGGGGGCGGGACGATGTGCTGCGCTACCCGAATGTCAGCATCGAACGGGTGTTCTGGCTGGTGGACGGGGAAGTGGTCGAGGGCGGTATCCCGGATGTGGGCGACGATGGCGTGCTGACGTGGCTGTCCGGCGGCGAACCCCCGGCGGGCATGGTCTACAGCATCACCGGGCGGCGCAGGCCGGAATATTTCTGCTGGGGACCGCTGCCGCAGGACCGGGCGCATCATGGGGGGCGGGATTTGCCGAGGAAGGTCGTGCTGCGGGCTTTCGATTTGTTCGGGCGGTGACGCGATGCCAACCTACGCTATCCGGGTGGACCTGTCCGCCCTAATCGAAGCCATCCCCTGCGTCATCGACGAAAGCGTGCTGCCGCGCCTGGCCCTAGCCGTCCGTAAATTTGCCGAGCAAGCTGAACTGGACTGGAAAGAGGATGTTCTGCGAGCCCACGGCGTCTGGATCGACCATAAGAAGCAGTATGCCGCCTCCATCCAAACCCGCCAACTCGGGCCATTCTCCTACGAGGTGTTCAGCGACCTCAAACTGGCCGAGGCAATCGAAACCGGACGCCCGGCCTACGACCTCAAGCGGATGCTGGATTCGTCGCTCAAGGTCCGCCGGACCAAGGACGGGCGGCGCTACCTCATCATCCCGTTCCGCCACAACACGCCGGGTAACGACGCCCTGGCCCGCCCGATGCCCCAGGACATCTACAAAATCGTGGGGAAGAAGGGTTTTGGGAAGTCGCTTATCACGGGCGTCGGCTGGCGCAATTCCGGCACGGGGGCGTTATCCACCCAAACGCGGCGCGGCCACAACCAAACCAAGGGCGAAGCGGTGCGCGTGGCGACCCGGAAATATGTGTGGGGCGACCGCCTGCCCGCCGGATTGGCCGGAAAACTCAAGCCGCATCATGCCACGGACATCTACGCCGGCATGGTCCGCATGAACACCAGCAGCGGCAAGCAAAAGTCCTCGAAGTACCTGACGTTCCGCGTGATGCGGGAGGGCGTTCCGAAGTGGATCATCCCGGCCCGGCCCGGCCTCAACATCGCCCAGGGCGTGGCGGATCGGCTGCGGCCCTTGGCGGAGGAGGCGTTCAGGGAGGCGGTGGTTCGGTCGGTGGAGGAGGCGTAAAGCGTGGCCGCGTCCTTGCGGCTGGCGGCGGATCAAGCCACATGCAGTTCCAGCCGCTTGCCCACGGCGGAAAAAGCCTTAGCCAAGGTGTCGATCTTGGTGGCGTGGTGCAAATCCATGATCCGGGTCATTTCCTGAGGCTTGACGCCAATCGCCCTTGCCAAATCGGCTGGACGGATTTGCTTTTCGATCATTTCGTTAAGCAACATTACCTTGGCGCTCATGGAAAGCGGTAGTTCGACCCATTCCTCACCCGCTTCCGCCGGGCTGGGTTCGGGAACGCGGCGGCTGTCCTCGATATAGAAATCCATCGCCGAGATGAGTACATCCAAAGCCATTCCACGCGCCTCTTCCAGGGTAAGCCCTTGGGTGACGGCTTCGGGAATATCCCGGAAGCTTACAAAATAAATCCCTTTCTCGTCGGGTTCAAAATGTGCCGGAAATTTAAGCATGGTCATTATATCCTGGTGTTTTTAAGTCGTATCTCTAAATGCCGGTTATGGTGCCCGGCGGCCTTTGCAAGTAACTCCTCCCCCCTGACGGAGGGAGCATTTGTTTAAATACCTAGCTGGCTTAGAATCGCTTTTCGTAGTTTTTCGTTCAGTTCCTGGCTGGGGTGTCTCGGTAGAAAGGAGACTTGCCCTTTATAGGTTAGTTTCCAGTGGTTGGTGGCGTTTGTCACCACCACACCTTTCGACTCAAGCCACCGTTTGAACTCGCTTACTTTCACATTACCCCCTTCGTTATTATGTTGGAATAAATTATAAACTAAAAAGTTTATAGCGTGAATGGCTTTGTTTAAAGCTGGGCGGGTGGGATTTTAAGCGGGGATTGGGGGGTTGGGGCCGCGTCCTTGCGGCGGGGGTTCCTCAGTGGAGCGGGAGGGATTCCTGGCGCGGGATGCGCGCCGCCAGTTGGTGGAAGGCCTTGTCGCGGATGGCGAGCGCGGCGCTGCCTTCGCCCAGCTTGGGTTCGGCCACGGCGGCCATGGCTTGCAGGATGGCGGCGGGCAGCTCCCGCCGTGTCTCGTGGACCGGGACGTGCAGGGTTTGCAGCAGGGCCAATTCCAGGTTGAGGCAGGTCCACCACAGGCGGTAGGCCTGTCCGTGGAAGGCTTCCAGCAGGTTCAGCAATTCGTCGAGGCGGTCGGCGGGGATGTCGCGGACGTTGCCGACGCCGAACTTGGCCCGGAGGTGGGTGTGGATGCGGGGGCTGATCTGCTGGTTGGAGCGGTTGAGGTAGCGCCCCAGGCTGCGGGTGTATTCGCCCACCACCCATTGCGCGATCTCGCCCAGGGGCGCGGGGGCGGGCTGGGCCGCTTCGGGGTGGACATAGCGCCCGGTCTTGCGGATGGCCGGGAGGACTTCCGCAGTCACCCACTTCTTGAACTTCTTGGCCTCGGGCTTGCGACTGGTGAGGATCAGGGAGTAGAGGCCGGATTCGTTGATGAGGGTCATTTCCTGGGGGCCGCCAGGGGTGTGCATAGTATGCACTCCCTTTTCGTCATCATCTAAACGGCGCAGGTTGCTGGCTGGGTGGGCGAATTCGAGGACGGCGCAGACATCGTTTGCGACGAACCAAGGTTCGCCCTCAATGACAAAAACGCGGATTTCGGTAGTGGTGTAGGGAAAAACGGTGGGTGCGGACGCACCTTGGGCGTGGTTGCTCATGACAAGCTCCGATTGATTGCTACTTGGAGCCGCCGCGTCTCGCTGCTAAACGAGATGGCGACGGGATGCACTGGGTTAGCAGACCGGCTCAATCGGACACCGGCAGACCTCGCGATCTCCCAGCGCATCCCGCCATAGAATGGGACCATAGGCACAAAAAAAGCGCCCATGGCAAAGAAGGCGCTTGCGCACCGATTGAAATCTCAGGCTGCTAAACCCGGCCAGCGAAATTTACCGTGGCTGGGGTAGCGTAAGCGGATTTTTGGATTGGTGTCAATGTGAATATTTACGTTGACGGGGAGGTGGGGGTGTTGCAGCCTTTTAACTGACACATTCGTATAGCACTCCAAATCCGGGTGTTAGACGGCTAGCTAGCTATTATAGTAAGGCGCATTGGAATATGCCGGAAAACGAAGCTCTGAAATATCTTGAAGATGAACTTGCTAAACAGGCTTTAAGCTTTGATGATAGCCGGAAATTCTATAGACGGAACTACTTCTACTATACATTAGCAACCGCCTCCCTATCTGCGCTTACAACTATTCTTATTGGAATTGGGCAAAGTTATGAATCTAAATTACTCTCAGTAATTTCTCTTATAACTAGTGCAAGTATTACAGTTGTGGCGGCTTGGGACGGGTTTTTACGTTCACGAGAGCTATGGGTTCAAAAAACAGATACTTGGATGGCATTGCAGAATCTTGATGCGAATATTAAATACGCCAAAGCAAAATCTGGAGGGGTTCTCGCTGAGAGTCAAATCGATGATTTTTATCAACGCTTTGATAAAATCCTTATGGGAGAACATGAGCTTTGGAAGAAAGTTCGCAGCACACAAACTGAAAGCACGAAGAAATCATGATGCATCGTAAGTTCGATAGGGTGTACATGTATATATACCCGCCGCATTCTAGCAGGTTAAACCAGCCTAAAACCCAACCCATACCCACCATGAAAACCGCAGACCTCAAGCGCTTGATGGGCGAGGTGCTGGCCTCCCTTCCGGCCCCCTATTCCGAACACATCACATAACCCATGCCAAATATAATCTATGTGCTTACCAATGAAGCCATGCCTAACATGGTTAAAATCGGGCTAACCAACGACAGCGTGGAAACACGGATTGCCCAACTCAGTTCGCATTCAGGTGTTCCGTTGCCGTTTGAGTGTTATTTCGCCGCTGAAGTCAATGACTGCGTCAAACTGGAAAAAACCCTCCATCAGCTTTTCTCGGAAAACCGCGTCAATCCAAAAAGGGAGTTTTTTAAAATCGACCCGGAAAAAGTGGTGCTTGCCATAAGCATCGGGGATTTTACGGAAGTCACCCCCGGAGTGGCCGAATTCGATAAGGAAGAACAAGCCGCCCTTGAGAAGGCAAAGGCGCGTCGTCCCAGGCTCAAGCTCGACGCTTTGGGCATCAAGCCTGGGGATGTCCTTACCTGCTCGCGGGATGAAACGCTTACCGCCACGGTAGTCGATGGCGGAAAAGTAGACTTCCAAGGGGAAACCCTTAGCCTTTCAGCGGCGGCCCTTAAGGCGCTCCATAGTCTGGGTTACAAAACACCTTCCGCAAGTGGTTCGGATTATTGGATATTCGATGGCGAATTGCTTGACGAAAGACGCCGCCGTATGGAAGCGGAGCAATTCGACGAAACTTTGCCCGTCAATGCCTGACTTGATATAGGCGTATATGGGGGACGCATTTTTCCCGTGCGTCGTTATCGCCGGTCCGCTGCTATTGCGCCGATACCCCTTGGCGGGCTTGATTATGCGGCATTGGAGGCGGGGCTAGATGGCTTTTAGTTTTTTAGCCTTCCCTGTCATGAGTAAGGTTCCGCCACCCGTCAGCGGTTTTGAAGACTTGTTTTCACATTAAAGGGATCAACATGCAGGATGGAAAACATGCCGGAAATGTCGTATTGCTCCGGGGCGCTACATTATGGATATTGATGGCTTTATTGCTGGCGTGGTGCATGGTGGGGCTATATCACAAAACACCCTACCTTGACGTGATATTCGCTGGTAAATTCATGAGGCTATTGCAGGCGCACATCGATTTTCTGCTGATGAGCGCTCTAATTCTGGGGTTTTATGCCGCTAAAGTGCCACTGCCCTGGCATGTGTGCTGGGCCATGGTGGTAGGTGGATTCACCAATTCCAGCCTGTTTCTGTTGCAAGCCATTTTCCCCGCACTTGATCCTACAATGGCCGCTCAAGTGCCTTCGATCGGCATCTGGTCGCAGGTGTTCGAAGTCTACCTCTTTGCCAGTCTCATCACGACCAGCTATGGCTTTGGCAAAGGGGCTGTGGTTATTTTTCGATCCACGCTCAAGAGCAATACCCATTAAAAATTACCGAAAGGAAAAAATATGATAGGTATTTTTGGAGACCATTCTGGCCAATTTTTATCAATCGTGGGCTGGTTGATTATGGTGGCTTTTGCCATACCTATCACCCTCTGGCCATTTCAGTGGGCAAAAGCGGTGGGATGGGAGATTCCGAATCAAACCGATTTAGCCCTATACTTCGGGCGATGTTTGGGTTGCGTGGGGGGCGCCGTTGCGTTATTTAGCATTTTGGCTGCGAACAGCCCGTTGGTGCAACCGTTCTATTTTAAACTCTTACTTACGATCTGGGCTTTAATGGTCATACTTCATATTTATGGAGCCATTAAGCAAATCCAGCCAGCTCTTGAAACCTATGAGATTGGTTTTTGGTTTGGATTGTTTTTACTCACGTTATGCTTTTTCCCAATCGGGTAATCAACAGGATGCCGGTGGATGGCAGGCCTGGAGCCTGGATTTTCCTCATGGGGTATCGGCCTCGCCTCACAGGCCGTTCCAGGGGACCCCGCTATCGCTCCCCCCCTGAACTCGGTCGTTAGGCACATGGAAACATCCCTCGTCCAAGCCGCCAAGCTTGCCATTGTTAGCGCAACCGGGCTCTCGAAAGACGCGCTCCATATCTACGTCGGCCTGACAGTGTATTGGGTCACTACACTGGCGATTGGCAAACATACACGCGCGTTCCACCCTCTTCTGATCGTCGTGTTCATCGCCTGTCTCGGTGAAATGCTGGACATGCGCGACGACATTAGCAGCCTGGGGTATTGGCGGTGGAGCGCGAGCCTACATGACGTCGTCAACACTTCATTTTGGCCCTTCGTTCTATACCTCATCGGGCGCAGAGCTTCGGCTTTTTCTCGCCACGATTAGAGCGGCTCTCATATCACTGTAGGGAATAGCCGCAATGCGCGACCAATAGCGGGCGTCGGCTAGGACGCTGGCGCACCGGGCCAGCGATGCCAAGCCGCCGGGGTTCCACCATGCCTCAAGCACCTATCCGGCGGTGGTGCCCAGGATACTGATTTGCTCCCTGGGATACCGCCGGTCCGGGGGTATCCGATACCTGCGGACCGGCCAACACATACTCAAACCTCCTCGAAATCATCCGGCATATCCTCCTCCCCACCGGATGATCCCCCTTCCTCGCGGTCCAATTCCGCGAATTCCGCCTCTAGCGCATCCGCATCGAAATCCTCGTCCTCGTGAATCTCGATACCCTGCCCGGCATTGAGCCTTTCGGTGAATTGGTGGGCGTAGAACTCGGTGAGGATTTCTTCCGGCGTAAGGGCCAGAAAACGCGGATCATTGGGCGGGACGCGGTAGAACGCCCGGAACCAAACCTCAGCCGTCCCCGCCAGTCTCAGGGCTTTCCGCTTCGCCTGGGCATCCTGCCTCCGGCGGAAAAAAGGCTTCCTGCGCCTCGATCAACGCCCAAAGCTCCAACACCTTGGCGTTGAACCGGCTGTCCCGGCGCGGGAACCGCTCATGGCCCTCCCAGCCCTTCGGCGTCTTCACCGCGCACACCTCGATCCAGGCCGCGACCTGGGCCATGCGGCCATGCCCGACCGAGGGCACCCTGTAGCCCACGAGGTTGTTGACGAATGTTTCCATCTGGGCCTGATCTCCCCACCCCGGTCGCCGGAAGATGAAATCGCCCACGCCGGGCAGGGCGACTAGGAATTGGCTGTCGGAGAATTGCGCTTGTGGTTGGGCCATGCGAGGTATGAATTTGAAGGGTGGAAGTCGGCCCGGCGGCGGTCCACGAGGCCGTGGATCAACGCGCCGAGCAGGAGCGGATAGACGTGCCAGGGAATCCGGGCGAAACCGTCGAAACAGGGCGATGCGGCCATGATGAACGCGCCCACGGCCATCAGGAGGCAAGCCATGCGGATCATGGGACTGGTTCCCCCATCGGCCCGGTTGAGTTGGGCCAAGGCCCGGACCATCAGCGGCAGGCCGACGACCTCGGCCAGGACGATGTGCAGCCAATCAGCGCCCACGGTGCCCCTCCCCCTTGGACGGCAGTCTCCAGACTGCCGAACCGGCCACGATGCGCCGGGCAAGGTTGTGCCCGACCAAGCCGATCAAGAAGGCCACGCCCAGGTCCGAATGCGGCGGGACGACGATATGGGTACCCACCAGCCTTTCCAGGTTGGCCGTCACCAGCGGCGTGAAATAGCAGGCGCTGAGGTAGCCGGACGAGATGCTGGGCACCCAGCCCCACCGGCCCTGGAACGGCGATAGCGTGAGGGCCACCGCCGCGCCCAAGAAGGCGGCGATGGCAACCCCATACTTGACGCCCAGGACGCTGTTGACGCCTTCCATATCCATCATGGGCTAGAGGCCGGTGCCCGCGGTCGTGAGGCAGCGGAAACTGGCCCGGCTCGATATGACGCTGCTCGCCCGGACATCGACGCTGCCGGATTCGAAAGTGGCACCGCGATGGACAAGCAACGGTTCCCCGGTCTCCTTATCCAAGACCACGATGTCGAACACCACCCCTTGCAGCGCCGCCGCCCCGTTCTCGGGTTGCAGCCCCTGGTCCTTCAAGCTGGTCCGGCGCAGGACCATCTGTTCGACGCTGACCCGGTATTCGGCGCGGTTCGGGATGTTTTCCACGGGATCGATGTCGCCGATCTGGTATTGCCCCTCGACGCCGAAATTGGTGTCCAGCGTGACGGAGCGGAAGCCGCCCACGAGTTTGCCGTCCAGCAAAATCTGGTGGGTATTGGCGTGGCGGAAAATGCGGTTGGTCTGTGCCATGGTGATGATTGCCCCCTTCAGGCGGCCAGCGTGCCGCTATAGGCCCGTGCGTGGACGACGATGGTGATGTAATTGATCGGGATGCCCACCGCCGCATCGACCTGGATCGCCAGCACATCGCCGGAAAGGTCCAGCCGCAGGTTTTTCCAGGGCGGGTTTTCCGCATCGCCCACCAGGAGGCCGATACCGTTCGGCTCGGGCTTCGAGAGTTCGTCCAGCACCGCCGCGCAGCGCGTGCGGGCGTCGGCCATGCGGAACGGGCTCCCGGTGCGGCCGACGATGGGCTGCAAGGCTTCGCGCAGGTTGCGGGCCAGGAAGTCGTAGCCCGCGCCGACCGAGATTTCCACCTTGTCGTAGTTGTCGTTGATGAGCCAAGCGCTGATCGACTTGCAGACAAAGTAGCCGGTGGGGCGGTTTTCCAGCGGGATGACGCCGCCCCGGATGAGCGGGTCGGTATCGGTGGGCACGCGCAGCTTGCGTTCCACGCCCTCGACATTCAGGGCGCGGTTGGTCATGGCCTGGCCGGGGTTCTGCCCGGCGAAGCCGGCGGCGATCATCGCGGCGGCGACATAGGCCGGGTACAGCGTCAGCGCGCCGTTGGCGTTGTAGAGGTAGGCCCCGAGGTGGACGAGCGCGGTGCGGTCGGAGTTCAGCGCCTTGGCGGCGGCGATGGCGGCGGCATCCGTGGTGCCCGTGGCGGTGCCCACGAAATTCCGGCGCTCGCTGCGCGCCACCTTGCTCATGTAGGCGCAATGCGCGTCGGCCATATCCCAGACCGCGGGGTTGGACGACAGCGGCGCGACCCACTGCACATCCTCCGCTTGCAGGGCGGTGAAGGCCGCCGTCCAATCCTGCACGGTGGTCGATCCGTCCGAGCCGCCGGCCAGGTAGGTCCAATCCTGGTTGGCGGGGGGTAACGCGCCGGCGCGGCGGGCGTTGACGAATCCCTCGCTGCCCGAGTTGAACCAATCCACGCACGCCTGTAGGTCGCCGGTCACGGTCACCGGGGTGAAACCGACGATCGCATAGGCCGAGGTTTTCACATCATGCTGGAGGGTTGTCCTGAGTTGGTACGCGGCCGTGAACGCCCCGAGCGATCCCGATACGGAAGCGGTCCAGCCCCCCAGTCCGTCGATGGCCGCCACCACATCGGCGATGGTCGGGTTGTCGGTCACGAGGTCCAGCGTGGCGACCGCGGTGCCCGTCGGGGCTTCCAGCACGATTTGCGTGGCCGTGATCGTAATCGCCGCCGATGCCGCCCCTCCCGTGAATTGGACGTTGGCGACAGTGGCGGAGGCCAGGGCTTGGTTGGCCAGGGCATCCAAACCATTGAGGGCGGGCTTGTCCTCGTTGCCGTCCAATACGGTGGCGAGCCAGCCCGGGGTCACGCTGATGCGGTCGGCCAGCGCCTGTACGGTGCCGAAATCGTTCAGGCCGATGGTCGCCACCGCCGTGCCCACGGGGGCTTCCAACGTGACCTGGGTATTCGTCACCGACAGCCGGGCGTCGGCCATCACGCCGTGGTACTGCACCGACAGCGCATCCCGGTGGATGTCGTCCTGGGTGTAGTAGCGGGTCCCGACCTGGGTGGTGATCTTCTTGCCCTTGTGGGTGCCGGACTCGACCTTCACCTTGTCGGCGTTGCCGCCCAACCCGTACCGGGTCGCGGTCAGGGCGATGGCGTTGCCCGAACCGGCGTCCAACAGCGTCAGCGCCGCCTGGGTGGACGGGGCCGGGCTCACGAACACGATGGTCGCGGGAGCGCCGGTTTCGGGGCTGGGGTCGAAACAGGCCGTGACCGCCACCAGGGCCTCGCCGTCCACGCCCGCGTCGATGGCGTCCTGTGGACCGCCGAAGCGATAGGCGGTCTTGGGTTCGAGGGCCGGGGCCGATCCCAGGATGGCAAGCACATTGCCGACGGTCAAATTGCGGTTTGCCAGCGCCGTATCGTCGATCCTGGAAACGACGGCAGGGGTTATGTATAGCTGGCCGTCAAAAAAAAACGCCATGTCGGCTTACCTCTCGCTCAGGCCGGGGTTTGCATGAAGGCATCGAAGCGGGCGCCATACGCCGCTTCGGTATCGCGCAGCCGTCCCGCGCGTTTTTCCGCGCCATAGAAGGCCGATACCGCCTCCGGGGCGTGCTGGCGGGATAGCGCCCGGCACGCCTCGTCCAGCGACGTGGCGAACCGCTCCGGGGCCATCGCCGTGGACGGCGGCGGCGCGGGCACGGGGGGCGATGCCACCAGCCCGGCGGCGGTGGCGGAGGGTTCTTCGGGGGATGGAGGAAGAGTCTTTGCCATGTCTGCGTCGTCGCTCATGATGTGTAAACGTGGTTGATGGCGGTGCCGGTGCGGTCGTCGTCGATGCCCGAGAACACGAGGCCGGCCAGGGTTCCGGCGACGGTATAGACCGGGGCGTCGAACTCGCCTTCCAGGTATTCCACGGCGGCGGGGTTCCATGCCGCGCCCTGTAGCCCGGCGGTCTCGAAGACCGGCACATTGCCGGCCATCAGCGCCCGCAAGGCCCGGTGCAAGGTCACGCGCTCATCCGGGTTGAGGCTCCATGCCCCCACCTCGATGGTGACGTTCGCCAGCCAGCCGGTGCGTTCGGTGAATTCGTCCTCGCCGGACGCCACGTACCACACGGCGCCCATATCCAGGCCGACGGCGTGTTCGGCGGGCGTCTCCGACCGGAGTTGTACCGTCACGACCGGCCAGCGCGTGTGCGCGGCCTGCGGGGGGCCGGTCAATACGTCGATGCGGGTGGATTGCAGCGTGCCGGCCTGCGGCAGGAGTTCCCCACGGGCCACGTAGACGGCCAGCCCCTCGTCCAACCGGTCGCGGACCAGGAGGACGGGATTCAGGGTTGCATCGCGGAAGGTGGCACGGGGCGTGGCAACGGTGGTTTCGGCGTCCAGGGTCCACAAGACGCCGTTCCAGTAGTAGGCCCGGTAGTAATAGGTGACGCCGTTCAGCAGGGCTTGGTAGTCCAGCGCGGCCCGCTCGTCGCCGTCGTAGACGACCGAGGCGGCGGGGTCCACGGGCAGCGGGTCGCCGACATAGAAGGCGTTCGGGGCATAGGTGTTGGACGCGCCCCAATCGCCGGTTTCGGGCGGGGCCAGCCAGTCGTCGGTGGTCTTGCGGAGGACGATCCAGCGCCACGCGCCCACCGGGGGCGCGATGTATAGGCGGATGGCGTTGCCTATGGCGAGGGGTTCGGCGCGGGTGATGCTCATGGGCGGGTAGGATGGCGTCACGACCCGACGCTGGGTTTGCGGGCATTGACGCCGCGCCGGTTCGGATATGAAAAAGCCCGGTCTAGCCGGGCTTTTTTATTCGCGGTCATCAATGACCAGTGGCGTTCCGGGCTTAAGCTTGGATAGATCAACTGGATTCTTCCGTATCTCTTCCTCAAGGCGCTTGAAGTCTGCCCTCAGTTTTTCAGCAAGCATGGAGGCCAGGCGCTCCTCCTGATCCTTTGCGTATTCTTTCAACTCGCTCGCGGCGGGGGCATACGAAGCCTCAAGCCGAGCAACGATCTCGGCGTTCATGCTGCGCCGGTTTTGGTAGGCGGACTCCTCAATTCTTGCCTTCAAGTCTTCGGGCAAGCGGATTTTCATTTGGGGTGCTTCTCTACTCATGCCCGAATAATACACCACGATGGTTCTTGCATGAATGAACCGTCGTGGTTTACGATAAACCACTCTGGTTCACTATAAAGGAGCGAATCATGACCACCGCAAAGTCGGCACCGTCAATGTCAGTGCGATTACCAAACGACCTAAAGGAATGGATTGCAGCGGAAGCTGGCCGGAACTACCGATCTCTGAATGCGGAGATCGTGGTCCGACTAAAGCAGTGCATGGACGCCGAAAAGAGAAAAGCCCCAAGTGTTGCAACCACTTGAGGCTTCGATGTGATGAACACTACCACTTCAAAAGTAGGTAACACCCTATGAATCCTACCACAGCCTTCCAATTCCAAGAATCCCGCGAACTCCGCGTCATCATCGTTGACGGTGAACCCTGGTTCGTCGCCAACGACGTTTGTGCTGTGCTGGAGCATGGCAACCCACGCCAAGTTATCAGCCGCCTGGATGACGATGAAAAGGGGGTCCACAATGTGGACACCCCTGGCGGCCCCCAGGAAATGACCCTCATCAACGAATCCGGCCTCTACTCCCTGATCCTCACCAGCCGCAAGCCCGAGGCCAAGAAGTTCAAGAAGTGGGTGACTGCGGAAGTCCTCCCGGCCATCCGCAAGACCGGGCGCTATGTCCACCCCGAAGCGGCCCAGCCCGCCCCCGCGCCCCTGGGCGAGATCGCGCAATGGGTGGTGGGCGAATACACCCGCAGCCTGGGGCGCTACCTCAACCGCTCCAACCAGCAGATCAGCCCCCGCATCCACACCCACCTCCGGGCCAAGTTCGGCGTCGGCAACGTCCGCGACATCCCCGCCGACCGCCTCGACGAATTGCTGAACCTGCTGGAAGCCTTCCACGGACAGGCCTACCGCCTGTGGTGGACCTGCCTCAACCTGGAATTGGCCCTGCTGCAAACCCTGCACGTCCCGGTCCACGAGACACGGCGGGAGCTGCCCGCCGCCATCCTGCAAGCCATGGCCGCCGTGGCCGAACCCAAGCTGGGCGAAGGCAGCGCCGCGCTCGCCATCCGCGACAAGGCCTTCCACCAACTGGCGGCGCGCATCCCGCGCCAGGAATCCCTCCCGCTCCACTGAGGAACCCCCGCCGCAAGGACGCGGCCCCTTGCCCAGGCCGCCCACATCAGAGTCCCGCCCCCGGCTTGGGCCCGCCAGAATCGCTGCTTCCAATCTGGACACCCTCGTGCTTGTGGTGGCGAAGGCCGATCTCGGCTCCACCATCAACGCCCCCGAGGACGACATCCCCATCCACCACCAGCGTCTTCGTGATATGCACATCGGCGGCGATGGTCAGGGCGTTGGATAGCGTCATCGTGGCCGTGCCGTCCGGATTCACCACAAGGTCGAAGGCGGGCGTCTGGATGCGGAAGTAGGTCGGCGTGCCGGAGGCCGGGACATGCCAATTCTTGTCGAAACCCTGGCCCTGGAACTCCCGGAACTCGGTGGACGCGCCCACCAGCACCTTGATCCCCGCCGGGTGTTGCCACTGGTAGTTCCCGGCGGCATCCACGGCGCTGAACACGCCCGAGGCGTGGCGCTGGATGCGCAGGTTCTTTTCCTTGAACGCCATCTGCGAAACCGGCGGGAACCGGAAGCCCAGGCAATGGGGCATCCCGTGTTGGTCGGTGGCGATGAGCGCCACCCGCTCCCGCTGGCCGAGCGGGGCCGTGGCCGGGTCTTGGCCGTGGCCCAAGACCGGGGCGGGCAGATCGATGGTGCCGCCGTCGGACGCGGCGTCCAGGCTGTAGACCGGCACCCCGACCAGGCGGCGGCCATCGCGCAGCGACACGCAGTCGATGGACGGGCCTTCGGGGTGGACGGCGATGACGCGGGCGTGTTCGAGCTTCATGCGGCGGCGCGGACGAACAGGAGGGGAATCGACTTTATCATCTTGGGCCTCCCGGAATGGTCGAGCACCTTATCCTTGAATTCGGCAAAAGGCATCGTGGTCACGGGGCCGAGGAAGCGCGGATCGTCGTAGTGGCCCAGATAGGCGGCGACGGCGCTTTCCTTGTCGGGAAAGCCGATCATGCACTTATCCTCGTCCCAGTCCTTCCAATTCCCGGCCTTGCGCTGGTGGACGATATAGACGCTCTCGGCGTCCTCGTCCGGGCCGACGTAGACATCGACAGGGTCGCCGTCCGGGGCCACGCCGAGGCTTCCCCGGATATATCCATAATCGTGTTTCATCTTGATCGACCACGCGTGGCCGTCCGGGTCCGTGCCGGAGCGGGTGGAACCGGCGGGATTCTCGATGCTGATGTCTAGACCACGGAAGCGGCGATGCCCTTTTTTGTAATTCCCGGCCTGGATTTGGGCTGCGGTGGGTTGGGCCTTGTGCAGGCTCATGTATTCCAAAATGGCCTTTGGCATGGGTTCGCCGTTGGCGTCCACGCCGCCTGAAAGCTTTGGCACATGCTTTAGGTTAACCCCATTGAATACGGACAAAAGGCGATGTATAGTTACGGTAGACCCGGAATGAGAGGGATGTACGACTTCGGCTGGATTAGCTGAAGTATCGAGTCCCGGTCCTACCGGGTCTTCCACCTTGCTTTTCAGCACAGCCACATCATAAAGCTTCAATCTAGCCATTTCTGGCGGTCCAGCTAACGATTCCCGCACCGTCAGCTTCACAGCATAAAGGTTCCCATTAACCTTTAATGGTGCCACGAAAGTATGGAATGCCTCCGTATCAGATACCCGTCTAGCATCTGGCGGATTCTTATCCAGCCAAACGGCGCGACGAACCAAGTGAGCCAATTTTTCCACCACTTGGGCATCCATTGGCGCTTTGATCCCAGAAAAAGATTCTCCCTTGCCCTCCGCAGTAAATCGGATTTTCCGATTCATGTCCAAGTTTAGAATCTCGTGGCCCTGCAAACGTTCGGCATATACGCGCCGGGCCATATTTTGCAATATCTTTAAATCGCCCTGCCACCCAGGTATAGACAAAGAAGTAATATAAGCTGATTTTACCGGAATTTCCCAATCCCCGAACCAAACCTTGAACTCGGGCGTCCGAACGAGATTCCACTGCGACTCATTCAAATTCGACGGCTTGCCATTCGGGGCCAACCGCGCGTGGGGCGGCGGATGACCGAAACCGCCCCTATCGTTGCGCTCGTGCGACGACCAATAGCCGCCATTATTGCGGTAATACCCGCGCACATGGGTTTTGAGGAATAAAACGGGTATCACCATCGATTTCCGCAGGGGTAGGGATCGGTCGGGGAAAGGCATCTTCATGGCCTGGATTCCTTATTTCCGTTTCAACAGGTTATCGAGATAGGCCGCGAACTGTGGATCGTCGTTGGGCTTGGCGTCCGGCAACTTGAGCCAAGTGCCGCGGCAATGGGGGTGCATGACGCCAGAAGCAAGCCACCAAAGCTCGTCCGGTTCTCGCGCTATCAGCACACCACCCACCCGCTTGCGGGGCGAGGCCGAGCGCCCGATGTTGGTTTTTCCGGCCCATATCATGGTCTCGCCGTCCAGCGGAACGGTATCGGGCGATACCACCTTCATGATCCGACCATCCACGCGGCGGCAGGCGCTACAAGCCCCCCGGTACATCTCCACCCGTTTGAGCCGGGCACTGGGCGGGAATCCCGCAACCATGCCCTGGTTCTGCATCTCCGCCGTTTCGGTCACGGCGATCCGCCGCCAATCGCGGTTCCACCGCCCGAATTGGTCCAGCAGTTCTCCCCGCAGGTCGTCCGCCTTGTTGCCCAGGCTGACCGCCTCCTGGTGCCCGACCAGCGTTTTGCGGATGGCGCTCCGCATGTTGTTGGTCAACTGGACGATGTTTTCCGCCGCCCTGGCCCGGCCATAGTCCAGCACGGCCCGCTGGACCTTCGTGGCTTCCAACTGTCGGGCCTGCCGCACCGCGTCGGCATCGAGGAGACGTTGCGCTTGCCGTTCGGTGATGTTCGCCATATTGGCCTGGACCCGCCCCATGAGCGTGGCCCGCGTCGCCAGCCAGTCGGCCTCGGCCACGAGTTGATCGTGCGGGAGGTAGCGCTGAAAGAGGTAATCCACCACCAGCATCCAGTCATCTAGGGCGAAGCGCTGGGGTGGGAGGGTTTCGAGGTAAAGCTTGGCGATGGATAGTTCGGCCCGGCTCCAGCGCCCCATCAGGCCGGGCCGTTCGACCGGGGCGCGGGTACCAGGCCGGTGCGGCTCGAACTTGAGCCAGCGGTCGAGTTCGGCCTGTAGCCCGGCGATTTGCATCAGGCCGCGCCGGGTGAAGCGCTCGATGAGATCGCGCAGGAACGGCGAGTGGTGCGGCTCCCAGATGTCGCCGCCGGGCGGTTCATCGGAGATAGCCTTGTAGATGTGTTCAAGCGCCGCGTCGGTTTGCGCGGGCGTGAGTGTGGAAATGTCGAGAAGCGTGGCGGTGTCGGGGTCGATCATGGCCCAAGGGTACGGTCACGACCTAAGCACCAGGATTTCTAATCGCGCTCTGCGTCGATTTTTTCCATCATCTTCCTAACTTCCGGTCCATCGATAATATACCCCCAGCTAATCGGTTTTTCCTTCCCGGCATCCGCATAGGGAATCCAACCTTTCCCGCCACCCACATAAACCTCAGTGGGGTTGCTACGGGATGGACCACGGAATAATGCACCTTCGTTTTCTATGAAAACCATTTTCGTTTGCCTTTTTTCAGAATACACAACAACATTATAGACTTTTGAAGGTTTTGCTTCAAACCTTTCGCCCTATCCCAGGCTTCCGCATATAGCCTCTTTGATTCGCTTTGAGCATGTCTATACCTAGACTTATCCTCTTCATGCCAATGATCTTCTAGCCCAGTATCCGTCCCATACTTGGCGTGAATATCGCGAATCACATTATAATGTTCATGTCCTGCGCTTTTCGCCGCCAATATATGTGACAGATGCAGCTGGATTTCCGCCAACATATCCGAACCTGGAACTTTTACGATCAACAGGGCGTCCCGATAACCTTCCGGCGTTGGATGCTGGAATCTATCCTTCGGGGCTTTGGCTAATTGGATGCCTGAGGCTTTCAAGCCTTCCACAACCTTATGAAGTTCTTCCACCGTGTCACATTTGATTGAAGCCCTAAGAACATCGCGGAGTTTTTTCCACTTCCCGGCGTAATCGGCTCGGACCTTTTGCCTAGCCCGCTCCTTACCCTTTAATGGAGCAACCACTATCGCTGGCCCTTTAGCGCCCAATGCCTCCTCGACGCTTCCAGAAACTTTGCCCCCTATAATTTCCGCCACGTTTGCCAATGCCTTTTTGAATTTTGGAAGAGCTTTTTCTGCCGAGGCATACAACTCGTTTTCGGTGTTATGTGGTTGGAATGCGTCTTCCGGTAAATCACTCACATCCCCGAACAGCGACTTATCTCTGCCCCCATTACCGGGATCAGCGGGGGGCTTCGATCCGCCACCACCACCATTCCCGGCCTTAAACCCTTTAACATCGTGCCACTCGACCTTGTGAATGCCTCCGCGCTCGTCGTGGACCGTGGCGCCCTGTTCACCCACCGAATGCACCCGCCCCGACATGCCGCCATCGCCAAAATGCAGGGTATCGCCGGGCTCGATGTTGTGCGTGCCGTAGCCGAGTTTGGACCCGCGAGGCGGCTCAAGCTTTTTCTGCCGCTTGTCGTCGTACTCGTGGACATAGGTGCCATCGCCACGGATATAGCCCTTGACGTGGGATTTCAGGAACAGGATCGGGATAGCCTTCATCATCGCCTTTCCCCCATTGTCGCCGCCCTCTTTCTCGGCATGCCGCACGAACACCCGCCGCCCGCGCTTATCCTCGGCCAGGAAACCATCCTCACCCCGGTCCACCACCTTGAGGGCGTGTTCGGCCCGTTTGCGGTGGCCCTGGACATCCTCCCACGGCACCCGGCGCTTGCCCTTGGCGTGGTGGACTACACAGCCAGCGGTCCCGGCGGACAACACCTTGCCGGGCATGACGCCATGTTCGGGGTGGCGGAAGTAGAGTTCGTCGCCGGGGAGGGCTGTGGGGGTGGATTGCGCTGTCTTCATACTTCGATCCGATAAACCGTCATGCCAAAACTCTTGCCCATGGGTTCGCCCGACGGTTGTTGGGCACCACCCTTTTTGCCAGCAAATCCGGGCTTTCCGGCGGAATTCCCACCCGGTTGCCCCCCTCCCTCATCCTCCCCTTGATCGCCCGCCACGGGCCGCCTGGGCGGCTGTTTGCCACCGTCCGCACCACCGTCCGCGCCCTCGTCCGGCTCGCCCTCCCCATCCTCATCGAACCCTTCCCCGAAGTCCTGGGAGTCCTGCTGCTGCCGGGCCTGCTGCATCTGCACATACAGCCCCATCAAATTGGGATTCACCGGGGCCGCGCCCATCGTCGGGTCGGGGTGCTTATCCTGACCGTCCTGGGCCCGCATCTCGTCCACGGTCAGGTAGAGCTTCTGCCGCTCCTGCTTGGCCTGCCGATCCTCCTCGTCCAGGCCGGTCCAGCGGAACACATACTTCTCATCGAAGGTCGGCAGGATGAAATCGGAAAAGGTGTCCTCGTAGAACCGCAGGAGCGGGATCAGCCCTTTGTCCCGGCTGTTGGCCAGTTTTTCCCCGGTATCGTTGCCGTTGCCGATACCACCATTGCGGGAGCTGAACGACTCGAAGTTGATTTCGTCCGGCGACATGCCGAAGATCGCGCACGAGATGGCCGTGAGGAAGGTCATCCATTTCGAGAAGTACATCTCGTTGAAATCGGCATTCAGCGGCGTATAGGTCGCGCCGGATTCCTTATCCTTGGCGGCCAGCACTGGCAGGGTCCATTTCTGGTTGATCCCCTTGACCATGGCGTTCCAATAGGTTTTGAACGCCAGCATGTCCTGCTTATCGAAATCCCCGTAGATTTGCAGCAATCCCTTCGGAATCGCGTTGTCCGTGAACCCGGTGATATTGAGGTTCATCGCGTTCAAGAACCCCGTCACCACCCGGATCAACAAATCCACCTCCGACAGGCCGTAGCCACCCGAGGCCACGTTCGATACCGGGTTCCGGCACTGGTAGATCAAATCATCATGGGTGTAGGCGCAGCGGATGCGGGATTGGATGACTTGGAGGGCGAAGATTTCGTCGTGGCCTTGGTAGCCCGCCTCCGTGCAGAGCCGGATCGTGGCCCCGTCGATGGCATAGAACCCATCCATCCCCAGGCGGGCATCGCGCTTCATTTCGGTTTCGATGGGCGCGGAATCCAGGGTCAGGCTATCCCGGACGCTCACCGCCATGAAGTCGCCCAGCGACGTGCGGCCCATGCGCTGGCGGGCGCGGGGATCGAATTCCCAGCCACAATTCGCCATGAACCGGGATAGGAGTCCGATGCCCTGCTTTTCGGGGCCGGTGAGCTTGTGGTCCTTGTCGCGGTGGCGGATGGCGAAACCCGGCCCCTCCCCGCTGTCGTTCTGGCGGGCGAAGCGGCGGACGTGGTTCAACCGGGTTTGGATGATGAGGCTGATCGGGGGCTGGGCAGCCATGGCCCGCAGGGTGTCGAAGCCGAGTTGCGAGGGCCGGTCGTAATACTCGCCCTGGATGCCGATTTGCCAGTCGTCGAGGCGGACGGACTTCATCCGCACGCCCTGGGCGTTCTCGCTCGGGAACGGCACGCGGACGGGGGCGGCGGCTTTCAGCAATTCTTGCCGGACCGCCTGTTCGCGCAGGTAATCCACCAGGATTTGCATGCTGTCGGGGCTGGAAAGCCCTTTGGCGAGGTCGCCGGCGGTGGGCGCGTAGGTTCGATGGAGTTCGCCGAGGGCGTCACGTCGCTCGCCGGGCGGGGCGCGGTCGTCGAAGGCTACGGATTGGGGGGGGTCGGGTGGGCGCGTCATGCGCCCAGTGTCATGTCACGACCTGGCGGGCGGGGCCGCGTCCTTGCGGTGGGAATCCCTCAGTGGAACAACCGCTCCTGGACATCGGCTCTCGGATGCTTCTACGGTCTACCGGGGGTCGTCGCGCATCCGTGCGCTCCTTCTCGGATAAAAATAAACAAAAGGGCGCGGAATGCGCCCTGGGTTTTGTCCCTGGGTTATGGCACGGCCAAGCCCTTGAATTATCTGGCTTGCCCGGTTGTGCCAAAATTCCTGAGTTTTGACATGAATCATTTTTTATGTAACGTCTAGTTAGACTGGGGTCGAACTATTAATTCAAATTGCACTTCTATACAATTTACTACGATTAGTTATCGGTATTATGTTCTTCATTGAAGATGGCTTTTTTATTTTTGTTATCTAAATCTGAGATCGTTTTTTGATTGTGCAAATAACGTTTTAAAAGCTTAATAAAAAAGTCATCGCCAAACATTCGGTCAAATTCTGTGAAATTCGCCATTCGATTGAGGATAAATTTTGCTTCCGCTTCGGATGTTGATTTATATAACCTTGCTAGGTCTTTGCGGATTTGAAACTTAACTTCAAAATTAATTTTGTTTGTATAAGATGAAAGCGTATAGTCGAAATCATGGTCTCTATATGATAATGAATTAGCTTCATTGTCAATCGGCACTATGATAGCATCTACCCAGTCACTACCATCCAATAAAATACTATAAGGGTCATTTGTCTTCAATTGATGGCTTTGCGTTAAAGATAAAGGTTCTGATAATAAAGGTCTAGCTGCAATTTTAATAAATTCTCCAATATAATTATTTTTTATATTAAACTCGCTAAACTTATTTGAATTCGTCCTTGAACACATGGCAGATAGCCCAAAAAAATATAAGTCAACTTGGCTGATTTTTGGATTTGGAAGAAAAAAGCTTTGAACTATTTCAACACGCATCCCATAAGATTTATAGCATTTATTATCAAAACCACATACTGCATTATCAATACTTGTGTACCCAACAACCTTTCCAATGAAAATATACTCTTCTGGATCAACTTCTTTATGACTTCTGAGTTCGCCTATTTTACATCCATACGCAAGGCAAGGGAGCATTGCCATTATGGATAATAAAGTTATTATTAACTTAACCATATTTATCAAAGTATCTTATCATCCCAAATAGCATGGTTTTAAGCCAGCGTCTAACACCGCCCCTGCGGATAACGGGCGTTATGTCCAAAAGCGGCGCAGGCTGCCCAATAATCCCACACCCGCCCAACGGTCAAGCTCCGGCCAAACCGCCTAGCCCCGAACCAGCCCAGCGTCATCCCGCATACCGTATTGCCTCCTCCCGATCCAACCCCAACCGCTCGGCAATCCGTCCATGGTCGTACCCGATGCGGCGCAGGCTCCGCACCTGGGCGGCGATCTGGACGTGGACGGGAGTTTCGGGCGCGGGGTCCACGGGAATCCCCGTAGCCCCCTTGGAGATTGGTTTGGGCCGGGCCAAGCCGGATTCGGACGGGGGACGGTGTCTTGGGCGGTTATGGCTCATGCTTGCTCCTTCGGTGCATTATTCATCTCTCACAAAAAACCCACATCCCCGGTCCCGCGCCCGGACCTGGAATCCCCGCCAGCCACAGGCCGCGCTTTCCCGCGCCTTGTCGCCATAGTGCCCGCAGCGCCCGCAGAGATCGCCCGCCGGAAGGTCCAGTTGGCTCAACATGGCCTGGACGGTCGGTGGCAGGGTATTCGACATCGCGTCCATGGCCTCCCGGACTTGGCCCTTCGGTTGCTCGCCCATCGGTTCCGCCTCCGGCAGGATGAACATGCCGGTCCCGTGGCTCCTGGCCCAGGCCACGTCGCAGAGCATGTTGGCGTAGCTGAAATGGGGGTCGATGCCGACCTTCTTGACTACCCGCCGGTACTTGTTCGTTTCCCCGTCCTTCTCGGCCACCAAGGCGGTCTTGGTGAAGTGGTGGAACGCCCGCGGCAATACCGCCACGGTCTGGCGGACGCCCTTCTCGACCACCTCTTGGACCAGCCCTTGCGGGTCCGGGAACAGGCATAGCGGGGTCTTGGCCGTCAACCGCGCCATGGAAACCTGCATGCACTTGTACTGGTCCATCCGCAGGGTATAGCGGTCGCGCTCCGATTCGTCCGTACGCCGGTCGGACGAATCCAGGCCGGCCGCGTCGCCCCAGGCGATCATCCCTTCCGCGATCTGCCCGAACGAATCGCAGATGAACACCCGGCGCGGCCAGCGGTTGGCGAAGCGCTTGGCGTCGTTGTAGTTGGGGTTGATCTCGACCACCGCCACGGCTACGCCGTAGGCCTCCATCAACTCGTCGCAGCGCCCGAACGGGTCGGCGGAGTAGATTTCCTCGACATGGACCACCGCTTGGCGACCATCGGGCATCCGCTCCTTGACGACCACCACATTGAAGTTGCCCATTTGGTCGATACCCATGAAGGTATCCCGCGCCCGCGTCTTCCAGACCACCCCGGCGGCGCGGCCCGCTGCGACACACCGCTCCAGGTGTTCCAGCGTGACCGGTACTTGGGTCGGGTCCAGGTAGGGCTTCCCCAGTTTGCGGTTGAAGAAATTCTTCAGGTCCGTCGCCGTGTTGTAGGCGAACATGATGTCGCCCGGCGAAATCGTGGGGCTCAGGAATTGCGGGAAATGGATGGAGCGGATTCGGAGCGGCCTATCCGCTTTCGGCACCGACAAATCGACCGTCGGATCGGCCAGGGGATTTTCCGCGATCCACTCGCCACGTTGGCTGTCCGCGATGACCGTCCCGCAGGCTGGGTTGCCGCACACGTAGCGCCATGCGTCCAAGGCTTCCACCCACCGGATGCAGGCCGGGAAATAGTCGTCCAGCGGTCGCGCCGCGCCGCAATGCGGACATGCGGTATGGAACCGGTATTGCGCCCCCCGCTTGTACCAATGGTGGATATCGGCATCCGGCCAGTTCGCCGTGGAGCCCATCAGCACGAAGCGCACATCGGAGGCGGACAGGCGCTCCAGGGTCTTCTCCATTTGCTCCAAGGTCATTTCCTGCACCTCGTCGAAGGCCAGGACATCCATGGGGATGGATTCCGTGGTGGCCTTGCCCGAGGTCCACGAGAACACGAACATGGCCTCGCCGATGCGGCGGGTGTAGACGTTGCCTTCGCCGGTTTTGCGCCCGGAGCCGTCCGGGGCGTCCATCGTCATCAGCTTGTGGATGCCGGGGGCCGAGCGTACCAGGGGCATGAACCGCTCGGACGACTTCAAGCCGGCCAGTTTCATGTCGGGAAGGAACAGGCCCACCGTGGCCGGGCCGAAACGCAGTCCGAGGTAGATCGTCGCCAGCATCTCCATGACCGTGAACCCGACCTGGGCGCACTTCATCAGGACCAGGACCAGCCGGTAGGCCTCGTCTTCGGTGCTGGGTATCTGGTCGTAAATCCAGGCCATCGCCGGGCGGTCGTCCAGGCGGAAGGGATGGCCGTCCACTTTCAAGCCTTGGGCGGCGAGGCTTTCGCACCATTGGCGGAAGGTTGTGCCTTCGGGGATGGGCTTGGCGAGGTCCGCGCCCTCGATCCTCGCCCGCCTGCGCCGCCTCAGCTCCAATTCGGCCTGGGCGCGGACGGAAAGGGGAATCCTCATGCCGGGGCTTTGCCCTTCGCCAGGGCCGCGAGTTGTTCGTCGGTCATCGCGCCCAGGTCCATCGGGGCATCCAAGCCGCGAATCCGGCGGATATTCTCAATCGCGGTCTTACTGGCTTCGGCGGCGGCTTTATAGGTTTTGAATCCCTTGGCCTTCGGCAAATCCTCCTCGATCTTTTCCAAGATCAAGCGATTCACCCGGACACCCCGTTCCATATCCTCCACATCGGCCTGGACTTCGCGATCCACTTCGCACGCGACCCTTTGCGAAGTTTCTTGCGAAGCCTCCTGCGAACCAGCGGCAAGCTGCGCATTAACCCGTTCCCGCTTGAGCGAGGCCGGATTCCTCACCCATCCATGTTTTTTAGCCCGCTGACGGATAGCGGCTTCGGTAATATCAAAGTCCCCGGCAATCGCCCGCAGCGGGCGCACCCCCGCCCTAAACTGAACCTCCACCGAATCCCAGTCAACGTCCTTGGCCACGATCAACCCTTACCCCCGCCGCCCCCACAAACTCCCTCAACTCATCATTCCAAGCCCCATACCGCCGCACCACCGAGGTGAATTCTTCGACGCTATGGCCGGTAAGCTTCCAGATGGGCCGCCCGGTCTCGTCGTCATACCGGGGCTCCCCGTCGCCATCGGTCGCATGGACGCAATGGCTCAACTCGTGGAATATCAGGATTTCCCTGTGCCGGTCATCCGCCGCCGTCCAATATTCCCCGTCCAGGACGACGAGGAAGTCCGGCATCGCGCCGAACATGCGCTCCACCATCCAGAGGAACACCCGATTCAATTTGCCCTGGACGCGGGGCAAGTGGACCGCGCCAAGGATGCGCCGGTCGGACTCGAACAGGGGATCGGTCCGCAGCAGGAAAGCCATGTGCGGCTCGCCGTCCTTCAAGTGGACATGCTCGGGGTATTCCAGGCAGCGGCGATACCAATTCGCGGGATGATCCGGGCCGGGTTCGGGGATGATGAAGGGGGAATCCATCATGGAAGCGCGATCCCATCATTCATCGTCGGGCTCTCCAACATACCTAGTCACAACCCCCTTCCTCTCCACCACCATATCCACCTCCTCGACCGGCACGACAATAACCTCGTTCGGATTCTGCGGGGTCCGCTCGGGGTTTCGCACACAGCGCAACCCCGCGTTCTTGCCCGTCGCCGTCTTCGCGCCACACCAGCACAGGTTCCGGGGCTCGCCCACCGCCTTGGTCCCGCACTCGGCACACCGGGCCTGTCCGCCGCCATTCGGCCCGGGACGCCACAGGAGCCGCCCAGAACATATCCGGCAGGCATGCTCGATCAGGAACCATCCGGCGTCCTCGTGGTTGATCCTACGCGGCTTGGCCGAGTTCAACATACGGCGGCGAACAAATCCGGTTCGGGCGGTTGGGCTGGATGGGCGGGAGCCCAACGGAACGCCACCTTGCGCGGCTCCTTGTGCATCACCATCCGCACCGCTTCGAGGGGCGTTGCCGCGGCGATGTCATGCCGGACCACACTGCGGCCTTCAACCACAATGCCCAGGCTCAGGCCACTGTGAACCCGGAGCAGTTTGCTCTTGACCGCCTCCCGGTCCAGCGACCAGAAAATATCCAGGGGGTGGGGTGGATGGCCGCGCCCGTCGCGACCTTTGGCGATCTCGTACTGGCGGTTGACGCAGGACTGGCAATAAAGCCCGTGGACATGCCGGGCCACGGCGGGGCCATCGCAGCGCACACACACCCGGCGGTGGTATTCGGAGTTGTCGCACGCCTGTCCGGCGTGGACGGCACCGATGGGGCAGTTCCGGCAGGACAGATACGAGGCGGCGGTTTCACCACCCTTTGTCGCGGCGACCCAGCGCGTGGCGCAAGATTCCACCGACCAGAATCCCGCCAGCCGGTCGCAGCGGAAATAATCGCCGGACAGGCCAGGGGGCGTGCTGTAGTTGATCGATGGATGGCGCGGCATCAGGCGTTGAGCGAATCCAACAGGGTTTTGGAAGGCTTGAACTTCACCTTGCGGCTGGCGGGCACGGTAATCACCGCACCCGTGCTGGGATTGCGGCCTTGCCGCTCCGGCTTGTCCTCGACCTTGAGCTTACCCAGGAACGGTATTTCTCCATCCTGCTGTAAGCCGGTTTCAATGGCCCGTTCCAAATCTTCCAAGACCACTTTGGCCTTGGTTTTGGATAGGTCGGATTCCGCCGCAAAGGCGGCGATGAGTTCAGCCCTGGTCATGCGGCGGCCTGCTGCGGCTTGAACTCCGGCAACAGGAAATCATCCGCGCCGGCCCCGGCATTGATCTTCTCCTGCAACCACTTGGGCTTCATGCCGCGCCCGGACCACTGGTTTTTTGGATTCGCGGGGTCGCGGTATTTAACCGGCACCTTGGTACCCGTCCGGCCCATCGGGACAACCTTCCGACCCTTCTCGGTCAATTCCACATCCATATTGATGGACGCCGCTAGTTCCTTGATCTTGGCGATAGTTTCAGCTCGGCTTTCACGGCGCTTGGTTTCCAGCGCTTTTTGGGCATTGGCGATAGTCTCGGCCAGTTCTTCCTCGTTCATACCTTCCAATGCTTCTGACATAACTTACCCACTTGTTTGTGAAAACCAAATAATACACCAACTCGATTGGCACATAAACCTGAACAAAGCGCATTTAAAAAATTTCAGGCGGATGCTTGAAAAGCGGCCGCAAATCCTTTTCTAGATGGACCGGATGCCCCGGCTGGCCGCTCCCGGCAATCTTGAAGCATTTGGGGCCGATGCCTTTCGATACCGGCATCGACAAAACCGCCGCGCCCCGGCCTAGCTGCATGCCGTCATTCCCTCAGCCCGCTTCGTTTCCACTCATGGCCTTGCCTTGTATGATTTATCGAAAAACCTCGCGACGACGCCTATCGCACGGCCATCCCGGACCATTTCCCCGGTGGCCCGCAATACCACCCAGCCGCCCAGCGCCGCCTCGTTGTATTTTTCGACATCGTTGGCGAAACCCTGGGCGCGGGTATGCCTTCCCCTGGAATGAATGCCCCCTTCTATTTCCAGGATCAGGCGGTATTCGGGCCAAGCGAAATCGGCCCGCCAATTCCTGCCGACACGGAACTCCCATTCGCGCACCGGAACCGGCAATTTGAGTGTCAAACACTGGCTTTCAAAAAGCCGTTCCAATGGGCTGGTCATTGGTTCCTCACGCGCAGATGGCCAGGAATTGGGAAGCGCGGGTGCAGGCCACGTACAGCGCCCGGTTGAACTGGTACGCCTCCACCATCCGGTTCAGGTCGCGGTAGTCCACCAGGGCGGTATCGAACGTGCTGCCCTGGCTCTTGTGGACGGTGATGGCGTAGGCGTGGCGGATGGGGGCGAAGGCGTTCTTCATGGCCCAGGCCCGTCCCGACGCGCCCTTGGAGTCCGTCAGCAGGCCTTCCTTCAGCTTCGGGTTCATTTCATCGTTGGCCCGGCGCTTGAGGTCGTTCGCCTGCGTGAACAGTTCGGACACCAGGCGCGCGACCAGGTCGGGATCGTGGGCCACGTGGACCATGATCTCGTTGTCGTCGCCGTCGTCCAGGTACAGGAGGTCGGCGCGGAGGCTCGGACGCTCGGGCACGTCCGGGTAGTAGCGGTGCCTGACGTCGCGCTCGATGCGCTTGATCGTGAGTTCCTGGCTGGTGTGGAGTTGGGTGGGGTCCGTGACCGGCGTGGACACCTCCACGCCGTCGATCAAGCGCACCATGTTCTCGGCCACCTTGTCGGCGTCGCAGGCGCTGTGGACGATGACGGGCTCGCCCACGTCGAACGGGGTGCGCCCGTCCGGCACCGGGCCGTACAGGGCTTCGTGGACGGCCCGGTTGAAGAACTCGACGGTGGCGTTGCGGAAGGCCAGCACCCGGCAATCCCGGCCCTCGCGGATTTCCGACACGGCCCATCCGGCGATTTCCTCGGGCCGCATCGAGAACGCCCCGATGGCCGTGGCATCCCGGGGGATGGCGGCCATGATGTCGGCCATGGTCATCCGCTGTTCGGCCTCGATGAAGCGGCGGATCACCATGGACAGCGCGATCATGGGATTGCCCTGGGCCTGCCGGACGACCTCCGTCAGCCGGGCCTGGCGCTCGACGTGGGAGAACACCGGGGACATGCCCACGCCGGCCTTCTCGACGGGCGGCAACTGGGCCGGGTCGCCGACGAACAGGATCAGGCAGTCGCGGCGCACGCGCAGCAGCAGCTTGAACATGTCGGTGCCGACCATCGAGGCCTCGTCCACCACCAGCACGTCCAGGTCGTGGATGGTGCTGTCGCGCTTCTGGGTGATCTGCTGGGTGCCGTCGTCGCGCTCCTGCATTTGCAGGCCCAGGAAGCTGTGGAGGGTGCCGACGCACACCTTGCCGCCCTGGCCGTCCCATTCGTCCCGGTCGAACCGCGAACCCCGCGGCCGCTTGTTGCCGAACCGGACCACGCCGAACTTGCGGAGGTTGGACGCCAGCACCTTCACCGCCTTGTTGGTGGGCGCCGCGACGCCGATCACGCGCTCCGCTTGCAGGTCGGCCACCAGCTTGCCGACGACGTGGCTCTTGCCCACCCCGGCGAAGCCTTCCAGCACCATCAGGGCCGCGTCCGTCTGGCCCCGGCAGAATTCCAGCATCCCGGCGTAGGCGTGCGCCTGCTGGGCCGTCAGGCCGTCCGGGGCGGGTTCCTGGCGCGGGGGTTCGAGGGCGGCGGCGATGGCGGCTAAGAATGGGTGCTCGTTCACCGCTAGGGCTTTCATTTGTTGCATATCAATCACCTGTCGTTGATCCGCCTGATTAAGATGCCGGGCCGCGCGATTCAGGCTTATCGCCTTTCGGGAGCGACCCTAGGCCCGGCAATTCGGTTGTTTTCGGTTCCGGGAGAGGGGTAGACGCGAAGTGGATGAGCCTTCCTCTCCCACTCAATCCCTTGCTACGTAAGGCTTCCAGCGTTCGGGTAGCGGGGTAGATGCTTATATAAAGAGGTCTAATCCTTTATATAGGGGGGGCATAAGCCCCAAGGGGATTCGCCTCTCCCATCTACCCGGAGGCCGGAAGCCAAGCCGGGCGCGGCTTTGGCGGGAGAGCGGCCAGCATCCACCACGCATCCCCCTTCTACCCGAGTTTTCCCGCCCAATAGGCTGGACCCCGCATGGATCAAGAACCCCCAGGTCCATTGGTCGGGATCACCGGCAAGGCCGGTACGGTCGGGGTGCGGGTCGAACTCGATCCGTCCGTTCTTGCCGACCACGGCGTGCAGGACGCCCTGGTGTCGTGGCGATGGGCCGTAGATCAAGTGGTAAACGTCGGTGCCGTCGCGCATAACCCAATCGAAACCGAACGGGTTGGCTTCGAGATGGGCGAGGCCACGGCGTCCCAACCATGCGTTGATGGCCCGGTCGAATTTCCGGGTGTCGGGGTGAAGTTGTGCGAAGTGGGGAACCTCGCCCAGGGGCAAATCCAACAGCGTGGCAAGGCAAGCCCTCACGCAATCGCCCGTCTGTCCCTGGGAAGGATCGTGCAAGAATTCTTGGGTGGTCGGAGTCATAGTGTTGCACCACCTATTGATCCAACATGGCTCCGCTTGAATTCTTCCCAAACCCTAATTCCTTCAACCACCCCATGGGTTGTCGGACCGCATTCCTCTACGAACTCCGCGATCAACCGGTCCAGGCGGACGGAATCGCGATGTTCTATCGCGGCATCGGTATCCTCGAATAACTGCCCATCCTCCGTCCGCGCCGCCCAAACCCAGTCGATCCCCTCGATCCGGGGCGGGCGCGGCCCCAGGACAAACCGCTCGGCCGGAATCGCCGTCTCCCGGAACTCGACCGCCGGGCCGTCGTGTTTCAATTCGGCTTCCAGCGCCAGGGCGGCGAATTTGGCGACGGCCCCGAGCGGGACGGGTGGAAGGCTTTCCTCCACCGTTGGGATGGAATCGTCCACCCCATTTTCCGGGGCGGACGTGTCCGCCCCGGCTCCGGCATCAGCGGTCCCCTCCGCTGCGCCGACCATCACCGCGTCCGTGCCAATATCACCCGGCCCATCCGGGGCTTCGTGGGGGTTCGAGGCCGGGGCGCTATCGACCTTGAACCAATTGAAAACGCCCGAGTTCTCGATTTCACGGGATTCAATCAACCCTTCGCGCCGCAATACCTGTAGGCAATTAGCGACTTCCTTTTTAGGATCGCTGGTGGTGAACCAGGATTTGGGCAGCTTTTCGAGGGCGGTTTTCACCGACACTCCGTCGTAATACCGCCCTACCAACGCCAACAACTCGTCTTTCTTACTGGCCATGGAATACCTCAATTCCAATCTTGATATACAGACACCCGCGTCAAGCGGCGGCTTTTTCCAACCCACCTTCCGCTTCCAGCAGGTCGAATAGCGTGGGCATGGCGTGGTCCCGTTCCGCCGCTTGCAGGTATTGCAGGCCGTCCAGGAAATAGGCCGGGTTGAGTTCCGACCCCCCGCCCCGCCTGCCCATCTTCACGGCGCAGTAGGGCACGGTCATCAGCCCGCCGAACGGGTCGTAGACCCGTTCGTCCCGGTTGCTGTAGCGCTCGATTAGGCGCTCCACGATGTCGAATTGCAGGGGACAGACATGGTTCTGCAAGCCCTTCGCCGACTGGTTGCCGTTGAGGGTCCGCATCCGGTTGATGTCGTGCCAGACGGCGGGATGGCCGGAACCGGGGGCGAGGCTCATGAAGCTGGACGGCAACGCGCCGCGGGCTTCGAGTTCCTCGCCGACCCTGACGTGGAACTCGTAGTCGTAGACGTGTTCCAGGCTGAACCGGGTGAAGGCCTTCGCCAGCTTGTCCGGCCCCATGCCCGCCAGATCATCGGCGGTCAAAGGCCGGTCGCCACGGGACCGCCACAGCGCATGGGCGTCCACCTGCCAGCGGGCGCGGGTGTAGGCGTCTTTGGATTTCTGCACCGGCACATCGGCGTAGCCTTTGGAGCGGTCGGTCTGGGGCTTGCGGAACAGCAGGATGTACTCGGGGGAACCCACGCCCATCTTGGTGCCGTCCTTGCACTGCTCCGACCAGCCCAGGCGGTAGGTCTGGTTGTTCTCGCGCACCACGTCGGTGACGACGGTGATCATGCCCAGGTATTGGAACCCGTGCCGGATGCCATGGAATATCGCCTCGGCATGGAACGGCGACACCGTGGGCACGCCCTGGCCGGTGACGTTGCCGAACAGGATGCGGTCCTTCACATGGCAGCAGTACAGCCGCCCCGGTTGCAGGATGCGCAGCAGCTCCGGCGTGAGGAAATCCATTTGCTCCCAGAAATGGGCGTTGTCCTCGGTGTGCCCGAAATCCTCGTAGGTCGGGGTGTATTCGTAGTGGTTGGCGAAGGGGATGCTGGTGACGATCAGGCCCACGGAGTTTTCCTCCACGCGCCGGGCCTCGTCCACGCAATCGTTGTTCGCCACCCGGAAACGCCCGTGCTTGCCGGAAACCTCCACCCGCTCCACGCCGATGGTCCGGGCCAGGGTGTCCGCGATGGATAGGGTGTTCAATCCGTGTTCTTGGATGATGTCGCTCATATTCGCCGCCAATTCGTTGTGCTGGGTCCACTTCTCCTGCAACGACCGCAGGATTTCCCGTTCCGCCTCGGTGTGGATGATGTGGATTTCACATTCTTCCGTCTGGAGGAACCGGTATATCCGGTGGATGGCCTGGATGAAGTCGTTGAACCGGTACCCGATGCTGGTGAATATCGCCTTGTGGCAATGCCGTTGGAAATTGCACCCGGAACCGGATATTTCCTCCTTGGTGGCGAGATACTTGGCGCGGCCCTCCGAGAACGCCACCACCCGCCGCTCCCGCTCGTCCAGGTCCAGCGTGCCGTAGACCTCGGTGGCTTCCGGCCATGCCGCCTTGATGGCGTGCCGCTCGGCCTCCAGATGGTGCCAGAGGATGTAGTGGGAACCGGGGTCGGCCTTGAGGATGTCCACCATCTTGCGGATGCGGGCCTGGATGGAATCCCGTTTTTCGCCGGCGGCTTCCTTGAGGCCCATGGCCGCGTCGGGGAACAGCAAGCCCTGGCCGTCGCGCCCGTGGCCCACCAATTCCCCGGCGGGCACCTCGTGGTAGACCACCTTGAGCGGCGGCAGGTCGTAGCCTTCGTCGCTGTAGCCCAGGTCGGAAGGGCGTTGCAGGAACACGGCCCAGGAGTTGAGCCAGAGCCAAAATTCCCGTTCCTTGTGCGGATAGAGCGTGAGGTTGTTCGCCTGGGTGGAATCCCTTTTGAAGAACCTCGTGAGCGCCTGCCCGGTGTCCATGATCCCCAGGAACCCGCCGTAGTGGATCAGTTCCTTGTAGCGGTTGGGGCTGGGGGTGGCCGTCGCCACGAACTTGTAGCGGACGCGGGCGAACAGGGGCAGGAACTCCTGGTAGGTCTTGGAGCCGAAGCTACGCAGCACGGACGCCTCGTCCAGGCTGACGGCGGTGAACCGGTTCGGATCGAGCTTCCCGTCCCGGAGGCTCTCGTAGTTGGTCAGGTAGAACCCGCTATCCACGTCCGGCCAAATTTCTTCGGTACGGCGGATGAACTTGAATTCCACCCCCAACATCTGGCCATCGCGGCGGAACTCCTGGCGAACACCCAAGGGCAGGACCACCAGCACCGGCCCGCCCGCATATTTGAGGATCAGCCGTAGAATCTCGATCTGGATGACCGACTTGCCCAGGCCGAACGCGGCGAACACGGCCCGCTGCCCGCCCTTCACCGCCCACCGCACGATGTCGCGCTGGTGGGGTTTCAGGATGGGGTTGATTTCCGACGGGGCCACGTCGAAGCCGCCGAATCCGGCCAGCTTGATCTTGTCCCGCAGGAATTCCTGGTAGGTTTTTCCGTTTTGGTTCATACGCTTCCCCCCGGAGGCGTATCGCCGGATTCCTCCGCGAATACCTCCGCGGCCCCGGCCTCCTTGACGAACCGCGCCGCGATGTAGACCTTGCCGCCGCGCCCCCTGGGCATCTGCACGACCTCCCCATCCTCCAGCAGCAAATCCATCGTCTCGGCCCGCTTTTCCTTGGAAAGCTTCTTGAAGGCCCAACAGCGCTGGCTCAGGTCTTTCGGGGTCCGGCCCTCCGCGCCGCCCTGGGCGATATGGTCGAGGATTTGCTGGTACTGGGTCAGCTTCCCGTCGTCGGTGCTGAGGATGTTGAAGGCTTCCAGGAACGCCCGGACGTTGGCGGCCACGTAACCGGAAGTCCAGGCCAGGATTTCCCGCGACACCACCGGATGGGGCGGGTTGGCCCACACCGCCAGGACGGCGCACAGCCGCCGCAGGATGGCCCGCGCCGACAGCAGGATGGGCCGGGCCTCGCGCCGGTCGGAGATCGCCATGATCGCCGCGTAGGCCGCGTCGAGCTTGGCGTCGAACCGCACGGTCCTCAGGTCCGGCTCTTGCGCGGGGTTGTCCTTCACCAGGTCGGTGTCGTCGCCTTGCTCGATCAGGCGGATGGCCTGGAGATGCGCGGCGATCCAGCCCGGCACGTCGCCGGGCTCGGGGTCGTTCATGGTGTAGGCGGCGGGGTCTTCCGGGGCCAGGACGAACAGGAATTGTTCGAGGGCGCCGCGCCCGAGTTCGGAGGCCCGGACCACGGTGGAGAGCTGGTCCGCCGAAATCATGGCCAGGATGGACAGCGCGGGGTGGTGGATGACCACCCGCTCGCCCTGCTTGCCAATCCCGGCCTCCTGCCCGTTGTTGAGGTATATGGGCTTGGCGTTGTGGATATCGGCGAAGATCGACAGGGTCTGCTCATGCGCCCCTGACGGCTGGCGCTTGGCGAACGCGAGCTGGGAGCCATAGTCGTCCGAGACGTAGAGCAGGGCGGGCGAGCGGTGCAGCATGTTGTAGAGCACGCCCGGCGACGAGAACCGGCCATTGGCGATCATGCCCGCGTATCCGGCTTCGGCCAGGGCGCGGTGCAGGGCCGGTTTGTAGTGCCGCACCAGGCCGATGGAATGGGTGACGATGCCGGTGTAGAGGTTCAGCGGGTCGCCGAACTCCGTCCGGTACCGGCGGCTGGCGGCGGCGCTGGCCAGGGCGATGGCCGCTATCTGCCCGGTCTGCCAACAGATTTCCGGGGCCTCCGATTGCAGCCACGCCGCCACCTCGTTCAGCGTCTCGCAGGGGAACGGCCTGTGTTGGGCCGGGGCTTCCGGCACCACCTCGTACTTCTTCTGCCGGTTCATTTCCGCGATGTTCTCGGGATCGAAGAACTCGTCGACGCCCGGATTGTTGGCCGGGTCGGAGAGGTCCACGTCCAGCCGGTTTTCCAACCTCCAGCGTTCCGCCTGGGCGCGGGCACGGGGAATCTGCCGGGCCACCCATTGCATGGCCGAGGCGCGGATGCCCTTGCGGTTCCCCAGCGGCTTCCCGCTCATCGCGTAGGCCGGGCATGTCGCCACGCCGCACATCGTTTCGTCGTCCAGGCCGGCGGCGGCCAGGGCGCAGAGCATGGCGAAGAAATACTCGGAACGGCTGGGCCAGCGCCCCTCGTCCTCCGGGGCCGGGCCGGACCTGATCTTTTCCTTGATGCCTTCCGGCAACGGCAGGGCGTCGAGGTCCACGTCGGCGGCGCTGATGGGGATGACGACGGCGCGGTGGATATCGGTTTCCGGGACGGTCTCCAGCGCCTCGTAGAAGGCTTCCGGCACGTCGGGGATGCGGTCGAGGGGCACCGCCTCGGTGTAGACGCCCCCCGACGGGTGGACCGAACCGGGGGCCACGAACTGCCGCCCGGTGGAACCGATATCCACCTCCCAGGCCGGTACCCGCTTCTTCCGGGCCGGGTCGTACACCGTGTCCTTGGAGCGCCGGAAGTGGCAGGTGTGGGGTAGCCGCTCGATCTCGACGGCGGCGTAGTAGTGGCGGGAGCCGTTGCCGCGCCCGGACAGGACGGTCGGATATTGGCCGGGGTTCTCCAGCAGTTCCTCGACGGCGGCGTAGGCTTCCTGGAAGTGGCGGGCCTCGTCCGAGCGCACGTCCATGTCCACGCCCACGCAACACACGCCCTCCCGCAGCACCGACCGGACGCCCAGCCGGATGCCCAGGTTGTAGCCTTGCCGCCAGCTTTGCTTGAGTTCGGACAGGGTCTTGCGGTCCTGGGTGGTCCATTGGTTTTGGACGGGCGCCTTGTCGCGCTCCCGGAGCCAGATCAAATCCAGGTCGACCGGCCATAGCCGGTTGATGGCCTGGAACAGGTTGGGTTGTTGGGCCGGTGCCGTCATTTCCGCGCCTCCGTTCCGTGGGAAGGGGCCATGAGCCCATCGAGGGTGCGTGGGTGCAGTGGTATACTGGGCATGTCGATCACCTCCTGTTTAGGTGGTTGAAGTGGAACCCGGCGCTGTGTCACCAGTGGCCGGGTTTTTTGTTGCCTTGAGCCGCCTTCCGGCCGCCCTGGTTCCATCGGCGTTCATCAGCTATCCCGCGAAATCATTCAGCTATCCTCACGACCCGGAACAGCGGCTTTTCCCACCGTTTCTTCGCGCAGGTCGGTGCCTTGGTTTCCCTGGGGCGGGAGGGGCACGACCATTCCCGGTGCCCTTGGGTCATGGCCGCGAAGGTCCAGCCCGCCGCTTCCAGGCTGGTCCCGGCCTCGGTGTCCAGGGTGTAGGTGACGATCCGGCGGTAGCCCATTGCCCGGCAGATCCGGGCGGCGGTGCCGTACAGTTTCGAGCAGGCGTTGCGGGTGCCGTCGGTGCAGCAGCGCGTGACTTCCGCGGTGAAACCGTCGTCCAGGGCGCGGGCCACGGGCCGGCCCACCACGATGACGCCCACCAGGTCATCCCCCCGCGACACCCCGACGCCGAACTTCCACGAGCGGGTGGGGCCGTGGTGGCGGTGGTGGCGGGCGATGAACGCCTTGGCCGTATCGAACGTCACCGGGCGGATTTCCAGGCTCATGGAGCCTTCTCCACCCGGTAGCCGACATCCCGCACGAGCTGGATCAGCGTCGGCATCATCCCTTGCAGGGTTTTGGCGGCCTGCTCGGCCTTCTGCTCCGGCTCCACCAGATGGGTCGCGTTCAACCAATACAGGATGGGCTTCCCTTCCTCCCCGAGCGCCGCGATGAGCAGCGAAAGCTTCTTGAGCGGGAAATTCACGTTGTCGGCACCGTTGGCCGAGAGCTTCCGGCTCAGCGCGTTCTCGTCACGTTCCCCGAGTTTGTCGGCCAGCACCTTGAGGGGGATGCCGGACGCCTTCACCGATGCCCGCACCACGGACATGAGGTCGGGGTATTGGTAGGTGATATCCGGTGGTACGTCGAGTTTCAGTTCCATGATCCTGGGGCGGTACGGCATAGCTGAACATTCCCTGTCATAGCTGATGGTTGCTGGTAGAGACGCACGCCGATCCAGGCGTGCATCATTTCCCCACCGAATATCGGAGGGGCTTTCCAAATGCGATACGAAATCATCAATTCCGGCCCGGATTCCTTGCTCCGGCTCCACTGCGCTTGCGGCCACGCCATCGATATACCTATGGCCTTGTTGGAAGCGGGCCACCTCATGCAATGCCCCGGATGCCAGGGCTATTTCCGGCTGCCCGGCGAGCGCGTCGCCGACGCGGACTACCAGGGGGCGGATGAATGAGCGCCCCACGCCTAGGCGGCTTGGTTCAAAGTTTCCGCATCCTCCGGCACGCGCTTGGCCGTGCCCCGGATGTAGGCCCAATGCTCGATCAGGTCGGGGCGCAGTTCCTCGACCGTAACCGCGCCGCCGGACTGGCGCTCGATGGCCATGGCGAGGGTTTCGGAAGCCTGCTTTGCCCGATACGCCACGAATTTGATGTGCTGCAAGGTGCAGCTACACCGGGTGGCGAAGTCTTCTTTCTGTTGTTGGCTCAAGGAGCGCAGATATGTCTTTAGGTCCATGCGGCAAAGATTACCTACTTGGGTACCATCATGCAATACCTATCCAGAGAATACCCAAGCCGGTAGCGGTGGGGTGTAATTACGCGATGAACATCAAATCGATCCGGCGCCAGAACCTACTCAAGCTCATCGAGGAGCGATTCGAGGGCAACAAAGCTGCATTTGCGCGGGCCATCGACCGTCCGGCCCCGAATGTTCATCGGATGCTGATCGACGTTGAGACCGTTCCTGTCGAGAAGGGGAAAAAAGACAATCGCGGGATTGGCGAAAAGCTAGCCCGCGACATTGAAGGCAAACTCGGCCTCGGCCCGCTTTGGCTGGACCAAGCAAACCCACACGAAACAATGGCACTGTCTCAGGACGAGGCGGTGTTCATTGAAAAAATCAAGCAAGAGATTGAAACGCGCCAGGTTCCCGACCATATGCGTGAAACCATTTTGGCCATCCTGGGCAGTTCTCCACAAAAAAAATGAATTCAATCCATGAAAATTCGTGTTGGCGTCCTTGTGTCCAAGGGCAAAAAAACTGGCGAGGGGCATACCAAGCCCTACAGGGCTGCGGTGAAAGTTGATGGTCAACAATATGCGGCTATTGTCAAGCATTTGCCTTTGGATACGGTGCTGGCGGAATGTGTTTGCGCCATGGTGATGCGCGGATGGGGGCTGCCCGTACCGGAACCGGTGCTGATCCGCGAGCATGGGGAGTGGTTATTCGCCAGCCTGGAGGTTGGGTATCCCAACCTTAAGCAGCGCTTGGGGTTGCACGACGGTTTACCACCAGACACCCAGGTGCTTTTAACGAAATATGCCGCCATGATTGTGTGTGGATGGGCTGACGCTCCACGCGCCCTGGCAGTGGACGAGCTTATCGCCAACGCCGACCGGAACTTGGGGAATTTCCTATGGGATGGCGTGGATCACGCTTATATTGACCACGAACGCACCCTCGGCTTAGCTCCCCATGAGCACAACATCATGGTTGTGCTGGCCGAACTCGCCGGAAAACTGGACGCGATGGAGTCCGGGGCTGTCGCTTCCGCTTTGGCATTGGACCGCAGCATTCCTAGCGAGATTGAATCGCCCGAAGACGTGGATTTTTCAGGCTATGTTCACTACATTGAAAAAAGGCTGGGAGAGCTTCCGGCCAAGGTTTTGGAGCGATTTCCCCAACCGGACGACCTTTTCGCGGTGAAGCCATGACCACTAATGCCTTATGGAGACCCGTCTTTTGGGAGCCTGTCGCGGATACCGGCGAACGGCTGATGGTGGGCGTTTTGCTGGATTTCGCCGACCAAATCACCGCCCATCGCATCATCCGCGACGATGTACTCGATTCCCTTTATGGCAATAAAGCTGCCGTTGGCGCGCGCACCTTGATCGAAACAGGATTGAAAATGCTGGTCGATGTGACCAGGGTAGGCTCTATCCGTGAAGCGTCTCCCACGTTGTTGGGCTTGGAGGCCGGCCCATTGAAAGAATCCTATGCGGAATCCTTGGCGGAAGCCTTGAGGACTGCCGCGCTTTTGCATTCGAGCCTAGCCAACATGGATAAACTTGAGGATATCGAGGAATCGGTGGAACCCGTGCCCGAGGAAGCCAACCGGTTGTTTGCTACCGAGGTCAGGATCCACGTACTTAACGAGCGCCCGGATCTGGAGAAGTGTTTCAACCGAGCTTTACCCTTAATTCCAAACGGCCAACCCATCAAGTTTGGTTTTTGCTCTCCGCGCTCGCTTATCCATTTCGGCATGATGTCCCCATCCCGGCAATCGGCGGGCTTGAGGGATGCCCATGCCCGTCTCTGGGAGCTTTACCGGGCCAAGGAATTCTCCGGCATTTCCATGGCGGCCTTGATTTTGGCCTCGCCCCGCCAGGATGATGCCATCCTGTCGCCGAAGCAGCGCGAATCGCTCGATAAAATCCTCCGCGAAATTGAGCGCGAAGCGGACAGCTACGAAATGCGCTTCATCCCCGTCACCACCGTGCGGGATGGAGCAAGCCGAGTGATTGAATTCGCCTGACGATTATCGAACCCGCCCCGAGCGGGTTTTTTAGTGCCCATCCCAGCCCGCCCAGCGCGGGCTTTTTCATGCCCATTCCTAGCCCGGCCCGTCCGGGCTTTTTTGTGTCCGCGTAAAAAATACCTACTTAGGTATTGCACAACAATACCCAAGTAGGTAGCATTTCTCCCAAGCCGCCCCGCCCACCACGCAAACCAACGGTCAGTCCCCCAAACCAGGCGCGGGCGGCTCCACAAGCGAACGAACAACGGGAAAAAGAACATGCCGACCCCAACCCGCCAAACCCTGATTGCCAGCATCCGCAAACACATTCTGGCCGCTCCCGACGAACCCGTCACCGTCGTCGCCGCCGCCGAGTCCACCGAAAAAACCTACCGCATCCCGGCCCCGCCCGCCGATGTCGTGCCCGGCGTCCCGACCTCCGGGACCACCTATCCGGTGTTCGAGAGCAAGGCGGAAATCGCCGCGGCGATGGCCGAGCCGAAAGCGCCCGCCACCAAACCGGACCCCGCCTTGGCCCTGGCCTACGCCTCGTCCGACCTGGACGCGCCCCGGACGCCCAGCCCCTCCCGCGTCCTGTTCAAGCAGGCCCACGGCGCGGCCCGGCTGGGATGGGATTTATCCAGCCTCCCCGAAGCCATCCAACGGGCCGCGAGAACGGCCCGTCGCCCGGGCCACTTGGAACGCCGCGTCCACGACGCCTACCGGACGCTGAGGGCCACATTCCGGGGCCGGCCGGAAGCGTTCCGGGCATTCATCCGGGCCAAGGCGGGGGTGGACACCATTATCCCGCCCACCTGAAAACCTCCCTTCCCCGGCGGCGACGTGGGTTCCGCCGGGATTTTTTAGGAGAACCCCAACATGCGAACCCTCAAGCACGCCAAGCTCCGCCAAATCCTGGCCCAAGGCCGCGCCCGCGCCCTGGTCGATGAACAGCATTTCGCGCAGCGCCGGGCCGAGAAGGCGCAAGCCGCCATCGCCGACCTGGAATGCGAGGCCAACGCCCCGCGCGGCCCGGTGCAACCGAAGGTATGGCCCCTGTGATAGCGATGTCGGCCTTGGTCCTCTTTCTGGCCCAGCCGCCGCCCGGCACGGCTGCCCCCCCCGCAGGGGCACCGGATACCGCGTGGAACTGGACCACGTAGGCTCGGGTGATAACACGAAATCGATGAATTCCCCCGCCGGGAATGGCCATCGCGGAAGCGAAAAAGTGCCTGGCGGGGAACCCCACGGGGTCATACGTCCCGGCCCTGGCCGGAACGGCAATATCAAACCATTTCATTCCATATTGGAGAAAACCATGTCCGAGAACGCCAACGAGATCGCCGAAACCACCTCCGCCGAAGCCGCCGAGGTGGCCACCGAGCGCTTGGACGAAGCGACGGAAGCCGACGACGAAACCGCCAGCGAATCCGATGGCCCCAGCGCGGCCTTCGTCGAGGGCCAGCAAGCCGCGCTGTCCGGCCTGACCGATGCCGACAATCCGCACCCCATCGGCAGCGGTGAAGCCGTGGATTGGAACGACGGTTGGGTATCCATCGATGTCGGCATCAACCAAAGCGCCGACCCGAACGCCGCCGATTACGAATAACCGGTCCCGACAACCCCAAGGGGGCGGCGACGCCCCCGCTCGAACCCCTCAAGGTGGGGAATATGGCTGAACCACAACAAAAGAAGATGTCGCTGGCGAACGTCACCATCGGCAGGATCCAGAGGCCGTTCATGATGGCGCTCTACGGCGTGGACGGGGTGGGCAAATCGACGCTCGCCGCCGGTGCCCCCAATCCCATTTTCATCAACGCCGAGGACGGCAGCAGCGAACTCGACGTGGCGCGGTTCCCCGGCGCGGAAAACAAGGCCGAGCTTGAGGAGGCCATCAACGTCTTGCTGAGGGAGGAACACGGGTTCAATACCGTGGTGCTGGACAGCATCGACTGGGCGGAAACCATGATCCGGCAGGACCTGTGCGACCAGTTCCGGGTGGAATCCCTGGAGGATGTGCGCGGGGGATTCGGCAAGGGCACGGTGGCCCTGCGCGAGCAATTCGTCCGTTTCCTGGATTTGCTTGCCTACCTCCGCACCTACCGGGACATGAACATCATCGTCATCGGGCACTGCGAGGTGAAGAAATTCGAGGACCCCACCACCGCCGCCGGTTACGACCGCTACCGGATCAAGCTCGACGAGGTGAACGCCGCCCGGCTGCGGGAAGCCTGCGACGTGGTGGCCTTCTACAACTACGACACCGCGCTCATGGCCAAGGAAAACCGCCAGGGCGAAATCCAGGGCAAGGCCCGCGGCAAATCCTTCGACAAGCACGAACTCCACTTCAGGCGCAGCGCGGCCTTCGACGCCAAGGCCCGCACCCTCAACGGCTATGCCCTGCCCGCCAAGATCGTCGTCCCGCCGGACGAACCGCCGGGAAACAGCTTCCGGGCGTTCGGGTATGCCATCGGCATCACCGACCCCCCTATCCAACCGGGGCCATAAGGATCAACGGGGTGCGCCCGCCGCCCCTTGATTATCCCAGCGGGAAACCAACGGTCATTCGGTCAAACGGTCACAACCAATAGGTCAACACTATGAACTACCCAGAATATGAAGATGATTTCGCGTTCGACAACGATATGGGTTCGGTCGATGAAAACGCGGGCAATTACGGCCCGATGCCCGCCGGGAAATATGGGATGCAGGCGGTGGAAATCGAGGTTAAAACCTGCAAGGAACCGAGCAACGGCAAGATGGTGGCCGTCACCTTCCAAGTGGTGGACGGCTCCAACAACCGCAAGATTTTCGAGAACTACTGCTTGCAGCATACCAACGACACCACCAAGCGGATCGCCGAACAGGCGGTCAAGCAATGGATGAAGGCGTGCGGCTATACCGGCAACGAACGCCTCGCCGCCAGGCTGCTGAAGACCCTGGAAGGCCGCGAATTCACGGCCCACGTCATCGTCGAGAAGAGCAAGGACCCGCAGTACGGCGACCGCAACCGCATCCGCCAGTTCGAGGCGTCCGGCGGGTATGCCCCCCAACAGCGCCCCACGCCGGCCCCCGCCCCCCAACAGCGTCCCGCGCCGGTCCCCCGCAGCAGCGGCCCGCCCCGGCTCCCCAGCAACAACGCCCGGCCCCGGCGCAATACCAGGACCCCAGCCAGGCCGCGCCCAGTCCACAGCCCCAGCCCGCCCAAGCCGCCATTCCGCCCCGCCCCACCGGCGGCAAGCCCTGGGAACGCCGCACATAACCTGACCGGATAAACCATCGGCCCGTGGCCCATGCCCCGGCGTGGGCCACGGGGGGCGGAGTATCGGAGGGAAACATGACCCAGAAAAAAATAACGCTACGCGACTACCAGCGCTGGGCGCTGGATAAGCTCTACGAATGGTTCGCCGAGAACCCGGAAGGAAACCCCATCGTTTCGGCCTGCGTGGGCGCGGGCAAATCGATCCTCATCGCCGCCCTGTGCCGGGAGGCCGTGGAATGGGATTCCCGCAATAAAAGCCGGATCCTGGTGATCGCCCCGTCCAAGGAATTGGCGGAGCAAAACCTGGAGAAGCTGGTGGAACTGTGCCCGGACCTGGGGATAGGCGTGCTGTCCGCCAGCCTGGGGCGCAAGCAATACAGCCACCGGGACGACGTGGTGATCGGCACGCCCGGCACCATCGTCAAGGTGGCGGAAAAGCTCGGGTTTTTCGATTTGGTTTTGTGTGATGAAAGCCACCTCATCAACCCGAAGGATACCGGCATGTACCGGGAAATCATCCGCAAGCTGAAAACCAACAACCACTACCTGCGGGTGGTGGGCTGGACCGGGACGGCGTTCCGGGGCAATGGCATCTGGCTCACCGAGGGCGGCGAAGCCCTGTTCACCGACATCGCGGCCAGCGTGGGCATGAAGGAATTGCTCAAAAAGGGATTCCTGGCCCCCCTGGTGATCGGGGCCACCGCCACCCAGGTTTCCGGCGACGGCCTCCGCACGGCGAGCGGCGACTACGTGGTGTCGGAGCTGGCCCAGCGCCTGGACCGCGACGAACTCACGGAGAAGATCGTCGGCGAGATCATGGAGCAGGGCCGGGACCGCAAGAAATGGCTGGTGTTCTGCGTCACAGTGGCCCACGCCGAACACATGGCCGCCGAGTTCAAGCGGCGCGGCATCGCGTCCGCCGTCGTCAGCGAGAAGACCCCCAAGTCGGAACGGGAGGCCATCGTCAAGGGCTTCAAGCTCGGGCGCGTCAAGGCGCTGTGCAACGTCGCCTGCCTCACCACCGGCTTCGACGTGCCCGACCTGGATTTGATCGCCCTGGTCCGCAACACCAAATCCCCCGTGCTGTATGTCCAGATCGCCGGGCGCGGGATGCGCATCGCGGGCAAGGACATCGAGGAATCCATCCGCAACGGCAAGGCCGACTGCCTGTGGCTCGACTTCACCGACACCACGGCCTTGCTCGGCCCCGTGGACGATATCCGCGGGCGTCCCGCGCCCCGCAAGAAAGACGGGGAAAACCACGGAACCCCGTTCAAGCCGTGCGCCGAATGCGGGGCCATCAACCCGGCGGGCGCCACCCGCTGCAAGACCTGCGGCACGGCCTTCCCGCCGCCCGCCCCCACCCTCAACACCGTGGCCTCCCAGGCCACCATCCTGACGGCGACCGGCCCGCGCCTGGAAACCTTCCCCGTCGATGGCATCGGCTACCAATCCCCGATATCCAACAAAACCGGAAAACCTTATCTACAAATCCTGTTCCAAAGCGACCTGTCGTATTTCCGCATCAATCTCTTTTTGGAACACGAGGGTTATGCGCGGGATAAATCGATCAGGCAATGGAAGGAATTGACCACGCCCCCCACGGAACCCCGCGACGTGGTGGATGCCGTTCAAAAAATCCAGCGCGGAGAGGTTCGGTTCAAGGACGTGGAATCGATAGCGGTGGATATGGTTTCCAAATGGAAGGACATAACCCAGGTGAATTATCGGCGGGAAGCGGAGGCGGCGTAATGGATGAAACCCTCCCCCAAACCCATCGACATCGAAATCCGCAACGGCAACGGCAAGGTATGCCTGCTGCATCCCGGCCCCTATCCCACCCCCGTAACCTTTTGCTTTTGGGATGAAAGACACCCTATGAACAATACCCCCGAAGATGAAGAAAGCCTGATCCTCGATACCACGGTCCACCGCATGGACGAGGTGCTGGAAAGCGAGCGGTTCATGGGCGGCGGCATCGGGTTCGGCGCCATCGGCGAAGCCGACGACAGGCTGCTGTGGCTGAATTTCCGCTGGTCGTTCGCCGATGCCCCGGTGCCGGACCGCCGCCGCACCATGATGATGGGCAACGCCATCGAAAAGGACATCGCGGCAACCCTGGCCAAAATCCAGGGCCTGGAATTCCTGGACCGCGACCCGAACACCGGCAAGCAGTTCAAGCACCAGTTCCTGGGCGGGCATTTCGCCGGGAAGATGGACGGGGTGGGCCTGGGTTTCCCCGAAGCCCCCAAGACCTGGCATGTGGTGGAGATCAAGGGGGTTTCCCACAAGGCCTTCCTGGAGGCCATCAAGCGGGGCGTCGAAAACTGGCGTCCCGAATATTGGGTGAACGTGCAATGCCACATGGGGGCCGCGGGCCTCGACCGGACACTGTTCATCGTCCAGGACCGCGACACCGGGGCCGTCCACGCCGAACGGATCAAGCTCGACGACACCGTGTTCGGCGCCTGCCTGGCCCGCGCCGAGCGGATCGTCCTGGCCGAAGAACCCCCGGCCCCGATGTACGAAACCCGGTCCAGGGTTCCGCACGACGTCATGGCCTTCAAGCCGGAATACAACACCCATATCTATTGGGGAATAGAACTACCCCGTCCCCATTGCCGGAATTGCCGGTTCGCCATCCCCCTGGTCGAGGGCACTTCCGGGGATTGGCTGTGCCAGATCGATTCCACCTCGTCGGCGACCGGCGCGCGCCTGGATTATTCCCAGCAGCGGGCCGGATGCCCCCGGCATAACTACCTGCCGTCCCTGCTATCCGAACTCGCGGAAGTCGTCCGGCAATACCCCGATTGCGTGGAGTACCGCGTGGGCCGGACCGTGTTCTGGAACGCCGAGGAAATGGTGGGCGAAACGCATCCCGGCGTGTTCTCCTCCAAGGAATTATGCGCCCTGAGCGGCAACGTCGCGGCGAATGGGCTATGCGAGGAATCGATCAAGGCGCGGTCGGGTTTGGCTGGGGTTAAACAGGGGGCATACACGATTGGGGGCGAAACGGTCATCGTCGATGAACCCAAGTCGGGTGCCGGGGGTGTCGATGATTATGACGACGATGATATCCCTTTTTGACGGGCGCTTCCTTTTTGATAAACCAAGAGATAACCCACATGTTCTTCAAAAACCTCCTGTTATTCCTATTCACCGAACCTTTCCCCCTGGACGCCACCGACCTGGATGGGCGCATCCGGCAACGTCGGTTCCAGGGCTGTGGCTCCCTTGAGCCCGCCAGCCTGGGGTGGGTTCCACCGACGGGCAAATCCGACGCCGCGTCCCTGGTCCACGCCGCCAACGGCTTCCTGATGATCTGCCTGCGCCGGGAAGAGAAGATACTCCCGGCCGGCGTGGTGAACGAGGTGCTGGCCGACCGGATTGAAGAGATCGAATCCCGGCGTGGAACCCCGGTGCGGCGCAAGGAGAAGGACGCGCTGCGCGACGAGGTGATGCAGGACTTGCTGCCGCGGGCCTTCGTCCACAGCAAGCGGACCTATGCCTACATCGATCCCAAGGGCGGCTGGCTGGTGGTGGACAGCGCCAGCGCCAAGAAGGCCGACGAACTCACCAGCCTGTTGCGGCAATGCCTGGGCAGTCTGCCGGTGGTGCCGTTCGCCACCAAGTACATGCCAAGCACCATCATGACCCATTGGTTGGCCGAGGATGGCCCGCCCGCCGGGGTCGTGCTGGACACCGATGCCGAACTGCGTTCCCCGGAGGAGGATGGCGGCACCGTGCGCTGCCGCAAGCACGACCTGGGCGCCCCGGAAATCCAGAATCACCTTGAGGCCGGGAAGGAGGTCATCAAGCTGGCCTTGACCTACCGGGACCGCATCGGCTTCGTGCTGGACGAGGCTTTGACCATCAAGCGCCTGCGGTTCCTCGACCTGGTGCAGGAGAAGGCGGAGGAGGTGGACACGGACGACGCGGAGGAACGGTTCGATGCGGATTTCGCGGTGATGACGCTGGAGTTGGCGGAATTCCTTCCGGCGCTGGCGGGGATGTTCGGGGGGGTGAATGTGGAGCGGCGGAAATGAGCGCAGATACCGGGAAAACGATAGCGATGCCAGAGCGGGCGTTTTTCAACGCCCATCCGATTAGCGGAATTTTGGAAGAGGGTACGGACGGCACGGAGTACCTTCGCGCCGACCTCGCCCAATCCCAAATAGACGCGGCACGGGCCGGGGGAGTACGGGAAGGGCTGGAAAGGGTGACATGAACTCCGAACCCTTCATGACCTGCACCTGCGGTGCCCAAACCCCGCTTTCGGCCATGCCCAACCACCTGCCCATCGATCATTTCGAGTGCGGCCAATGCCGGTCGATCCTGATCCGGCGGCACGCGCGCCCCACGGTCTATCCATCCGGGTTTGTCCTGCCGGGGAAAGTCACTGTCGAGCGGGTTGGATTTGGATTGCTGGGGGGTGTGGCATGACTATTCTGACTATCGCCCAAGTAGCTGGAGAGAGAGGAACCGAAGGATGAGACCAGAGCAAGCAATCCTCTACATCGCCGACGTAGCGGCCTTATTGGGGAAAAGCTACCCAGCAATCCAGGGGATGGATAGGCGCGGAGATTTGCCCCCATCGTTCCGGCTGGGCGGAAAGGTCGCATGGAAGCGTGAGACCATCATGGCGTGGATCGATGGCCAGGAATCCGAGGCCAGGGCGAAGCGGGAGGCGAAGGAAAAGGAGAAGGGGAGGGCGGGGCGGAAGCGGTTAGGGTATGAGGTGGAGATCGTGAGGGCATCAACCTAACTTGTCCGCCAGCCTTTCCGCGCTCATATGGGTGTAGCGCCTGAGCATCGCCAGGGTTTTATGCCCGGTGATGGTGGCGACCTCCATAATCCCCAATCCCTTCTCGAAAAACCGGCTTGTGGCTTCGTGCCGCAGGTCGTGGAAGCGGATTTCCGGGCATCCGGCCCGCGCCGCCGCTTCCCCGAACGCTTTCGTCACCCAATCCAGGTCCATCCCCAGCACGCGCCCATCGATCCGGCGGGGCAGGGCGGACAGCACATCCTGGGCGCGGGGGGACAGCGGCACATCGCGGGCGCTTCCGTTCTTCGTGTCCGGCAACCGCGCTACGCGGCCCTTGATCCACTCCCAGCGCAGTCCCGCCACCTCGCCTCGCCGCATCCCCGTCTCGACCGCCAGGACGATCCACGCGGGCAACTCGGGGTTAATTTGAGCGGCTTCGGCCAGGATGGCGGTTTCCTGGGTGGGCGACATACGGACCTCCCGGCCCGGCCCGGCACTGGGCTTGCGGATGTTGGCGCAGGGGTTGACGACGGGAAGCCCCCACTCTTTGGCGGCAATGGTGTAGAGATGGGAAATCAGGGCGAGTTCCAGGCGCACGGAGTTCGGCGACAGCCCGATCCTGATCTTGGCGTCGCGCCATGCGGCAAGATCGGAACTGCGGAGCGCGGCGATGGACTTGGACGCCAGGGGGTCGGCACGCCACCGCTCGATGCGGTCGGCCTCGCGCTTCGCGCCCTTCTTGCCAGGGGTGACCTCGCGCTTGTAGCGGTTCAGGGCGTCGGCGACCGTGAGAGATTCGGCCTCCCTGGTGTCCACATAGCGCCCGCCCAGCATCTGGGCCTCCACTTCCTTGCTCCATTTCTCGGCGTCGGCCTTGCGGTCGAAGGTCCGGGAAATCGGCTTGAAGCCTTTGCGGATGACTTCGGCCTGCCAGGAGTCGCCGCGTTTACGGATGCGGGCCATTTTTAGCGGATCGGACAGGAATCGGACAAACCGCGAGGGAATTGTCCGCGCGGAATCCCTTTCACCGGCCTATCCCCTTTGTTTGTATGGTGCCCCGGGCCGGGGTCGAACCGGCACGGATTTTACTCCGAGGGATTTTAAGTCCCTTGTGTCTACCAATTTCACCACCGGGGCTGTTTGGAAGCGATCAATTCATCCCGCGCCAAGTCGAACTGGACAGCTAATTTGGTCAGCTCCACGCCGTTTTTCACGCCCAGCTTCTCGAAGGCACGGTAACGGTAGGTGGTCACGGTCTTAGGGCTGATGTTCAGCAGGTCGCCCATTTGCTGCATCGATTTGCCTTGCAGGGTCATGAGGACGAACTGTAATTCCCGGTACGACAGTTGGTCGAAAGGGGTCGTGGTCTGGCCGGGGAGCGAGGCCAGGGCCATCTTGTTCGCCACGTCCTGGCTCAGATATTTCCCGCCCCCGTGGACCGTCCGCACGGCGGCCATGAGTTCGCTGGGCGGACAGTTCTTCGAGAGATAACCGTCAGCGCCCTGGCTCAGCAGTTGGTGCGGGTATGGGCCGTCGGCATAGACGCTCAGGGCCACGATCTTCACTTGCGGATGCTTGTGGTTGATCTTGCGGCAGGCTTCGATACCACCCATGCCGGGCATGTTGATGTCCATCAGGATGACATCGGGGCCGAGTTGTTCGGTCAACTCGATGGCCTCTTCCCCCGAAGCGCCCACGCCCACCACGTTCATATCCTTGCCCGCCCGCAACAGGTGTTCGATGCCAGTGCGAACCAGTTCATGATCGTCTACCAGCAGGATATTGATCATAGGATCGTGTGGGGTCGTTTCCAGGGGTGGCGGAGAGGGAGGGATTCGAACCCCCGGACGGGATCAACCGTCAACGGTTTTCAAGACCGCCGCTTTAAACCGCTCAGCCACCTCTCCTCGTGCTTGTGGCGCGTCGTCGAGCGGGCAAAGGATAACCGATTAGCGCCCCGGTTTCTATCCTTCGCCCTGCCAGAGGCAGCGCCCGCCCGCCGCCTTGGCGATTTCGGCCAGGCGGGCGGCGTGGGCTTCCAGTTCGGTCTCGGTGCAGCGCACGACTTTCAGCCGGGGGTGGTCGCCGGGGCGGGGCGCGCGGGGTTGGAGGCTCAGCGGCGTGGCGGTGGCTTGGGTGGCCGGGATGTCCGGCTCGGATTCGGGTTCCAGGACCAACAGCGTCTGGCCACCGGTCATGGCGAGATAGACCTCGGCCAGGATTTCGGCGTCGAGCAAGGCGCCGTGCAAATCGCGGTGGCGGTTATCGACGCCATAGCGCTTGCAGAGGGCGTCCAGGTTGTTGCGCTGTCCGGGGTGCTTTTTACGGGCCAGCAGCAGGGTGTCGAGGATGGGGCAGCGTGCGGCGAGTTCCGGTAGGGCCGGATTCCAGCGCCGCAATTCGTGGTTGAGGAAACCCACGTCGAAAGCCGCGTTGTGGATGACCAATTCCGCGCCGGTCACGAAGTCCAGGAACCGTTGGGCGACCTGGGCGAAGCGCGGTTTGTCGGCCAGGAAATCCCGGCTCAGGCCATGGACTTTGACCGCCTCGGCGTCGATATCGCGCTCGGGGTTCAGATAGGTATGGAAATGGTTGCCGGTCAGCTTGCGGTTGAGGATTTCGACGCAGCCGATTTCGATGATGCGATGGCCTTGGGCGGGTTCGAGGCCGGTGGTTTCGGTGTCGAGGACGATTTGGCGCATGGTGGATTAACGGCGGGCGGGGGGAAGTTCGTCGATGCCCCGGTTGGCGAGGCGGTCGGCGCGTTCGTTTTCGGGGTGGCCGGCGTGGCCTTTCACCCATTGCCATTCGACCTGATGATCGCGGCGGGCGGCGTCCAACAGCCGCCACAAATCGGCGTTCTTGACCGGGCTGTTGCCGGCGGTGCGCCAGCCCCGGCGGACCCAATTGGGCAGCCATTCCGAGATGCCCTTCATCACGTATTGCGAATCGGTGGCGAGCGTGACTATGCTGGGGCGCTTGAGGGCTTCCAAACCCCGGATGGCGGCGGTGAGTTCCATGCGGTTGTTGGTGGTGGCGGGTTCGCCGCCATATAACTCCAATTCCTTGTCCTTATAGCGCAACAAAACGCCCCAGCCGCCGGGACCGGGATTGCCCCGGCAGGCGCCGTCGGTGTAGATATAAACGGTATCGCTCATTCGTCGAGGGTGAGTATCTTGGGTTGTTCGAACATATGCCCCGCCGCCAAGCTCGGGGCGTTGATCCACTGGGGTTTGAGCGGGATCAAAGTGTAACGCCGTTTAATGGCTTTAATGGCGTAGGCGAAGGACAGCTCGGCCTTGGTGCGGTCCCAGAGGCTATCGGGCCGGCCCAGCACCTGCGAGGTGGAAATGGAAAAGGCCGCGTTGTATTCGGCCTCGAATTTCAAAAGCCCCAGCCAATCCAGCATGCGGTGGCTGCTGACGGAGCGGGTGTGCCAGACGGCGGGTTCGCGGGGCAGATGGCCGATGAGGCCATGCGGGTTCCAGGGGTTGATCCCCAGGATGAACAAGCGGCCCTCCGGCTTCAGGACGCGCTCGGCTTCCCGCAGGACCTGGTGGCGGTCGGTCTCGAATTCGATGACATGGGGCAGGATCAAGACATCGACACTTTCGCTATCGATGGGGAGTTCGGTGGCGGCGGCGATCAGCGAATGCGGCCTTAAACTGGAGGCGGGGGGAATATCATCGACCAGCACGAAATCGCCCAGGAATTCGGGGTCGATATATAGCGTTTCCGAGCCTAATAAACCAACTTGTAATGTTTTTTGATTATAAGTAAGCTTTAGGGCCGATTGCAGGTAGGATGCCTCTATTGTTTGCAGGATTTGTCCAAGGGTCGAGACGAGATACCATTCCAGAAACTTTTCACGCGAGTGGAGCAACGGCGTTTGATTGGTTTTCATACATGAAGCGCTGGCGTGCCGCAATAACCTACCCGAATTGAACGCAGAGGAAACGACCATGACCCGGCCTAAACCCAACGCGCAGTGGCTGTGCTGCGCATCGATCATCGTCCTGTCCTTGAGCGCCTGCTCGCATAACGGGGGTAAGCTGAAGAATGGGGCCAATTTAACCGAGAACGCGCAACCAGCGTCAACGTCCGGCGAAAAAAAATCCCGCTCATCGACCGCCCGGACTTCCGGCAAGTGGCTCCGCAAGAAGGATAAGACCGTAGCTTCCACGGGAGGCTCATCCAGTAGTACCTCGCAATACGACAACCTCTGGGAACGATTGTTCGATCTCTACGACCTCCCGCCCATCGAACACGAGGAGATCGACCGCGAGTTCTCGTGGTTCCTGAACCACCCGACCTACATCCAGCGCGTGCAGCAACGCGCCGAGCCTTTCCTCTATTCCATCGTCCGCCAGGTCGAGAAACACGATATTCCGGGCGAAATCGCGCTGTTGCCGGTGATCGAGAGCGCGTTCCAGCCGCATGTGGTGTCCCCGGCCAACGCCGCCGGCATCTGGCAATTCATCCCGTCCACCGGGCGCATGTACGGGCTGAAGCAGAGCCGCTATTACGACGGGCGGCGCGATGTCTACGCCTCCACCCGCGCCGCCATCAAATACCTGAAGAAGCTGCACAAGGATTTCAATGGCGATTGGCTGCTCGCCATCGCCGCCTACAATTGCGGCGAGGGCGCGGTGGGCCGGGCGGTCCAGCGGAACGCCAACCGTGGCCTGCCCACCGATTTCTGGTCCTTGGATTTGCCGCAGGAAACCCGGACCTACGTGCCGCGGTTGCTGGCGGTATCGAAAATCTTCGTCGAAGCCGACCAACACGGTATCGACCTCCGCGCCATCCCCAACCAAGCCCAATACAAAGCTGTCAAGCTTAACCAACCGCTTGATCTGGCCCTGGCCGCCGATGCCGCCGATATGTCGCTGGATCAACTGTTCGCGCTGAATCCGGGCTTCAAGCGCCAGCATACCGATGTCTCCGGCAGCTATCACCTGTTCATCCCCGCCGACAAGAAGACCGCCGATTTCAAGGAGGAATTGGAGCGGCTGGTCCAGGAAAGGCAGACCTCCGGCGGTTTCCAGGTCGGACAGCAAGAACTGGGATCGGATAGCGCCGCCGCTGTCGAGAGTAGCCCGGCCTTGGCTACTCTCGACAGCGTGGAGCCGGAAGCGACCCCGGTCGCCTATACGCCGGACCCAACCCCTGTTAAATCCAGGTTTTCGGCGCGGCAGGCGGCGGCCACCCTGGCCGTCTATCAGCCGGACGGCCCGGAACCCACCGCCACGCCCCAGCCCGTGGCCGAACCGGAACCGCCCCAGGACGGCCAGGAATCCGATTTTTCCAAGCCCTTGTCGGAACGGGAACTGACCCCGGTGTCCCCTTCTTCCAGCTATCGGCTTGATAGCCAGGATTCCACCGCCCCGGATGACGCGGCCCTTGAGGAAGAACAACGGGAAGCCAGGGCGCGCGCCGCCCGTGAGGAACGCGCCGCCGCCAAGGCCCGCGAGCGGGAAGAGCGCGAGGCCCAGAAAGAGCGCCTAGCCCGTGCCGAGCGTGAATCCGCCAAGGAACGGGAGAAGGAGGCCAAGGCACGCGAATTGCGCGAAAAGTTCGCCCATCGCGACGAAGCCACCGGCAAGCATTCCGCCAAGGACGCGGACAAAGGCCGCGACGCCCACGACCGTCGCCACCCAGGCGAACTCGCCGCCGCCGAGGACAAATTCCGCGATGCCGGTTCGAAGAAAGGCAATTACACCGTGCAGCCCGGCGAAACCCTGTGGGCCGTGGCCCGCAAGCATTCGGTCGATGTCGGGCAACTGGCCAAATGGAACAATATCTCCGAGCAAACCCAGGTCAAGGCCGGGCAGAACCTGGTGGTCTGGGGTAAGGATGCCGGTAAGAAGCTGGTGATGGCGAGTGCCGGGATACGGCCTTCCCAGTCGATCAAGAGCTACACCATCAAGGCCGGCGATACCCTGTTCTCGATTTCCCGCCGCTTCAATGTCAGCGTGGCAGAATTGCGCAAGTGGAACGGCGGCTCCAGCCTCGACAAGCAAATCCAGCCGGGCAAGAACATCACCGTCCAGAACGAGAAGGACTGATCCGGTCCTTGCCGCTTTCCGACCCGCCCCGCCGCCCGGCGGGGCAGTTGCCCTCACTCCCGCGGCGTCAAGTTTCCCGGCAGCGCTACATGGCTGATCACGTAGCGGTGCTTGCCGGAAGCCTCGGGCGGGAGGCTCCCCACCAGGTTCACCTCCACCCGCACCGGGCTTGCCATCCGCAGCCGTAACAGCCGGACGATCTCCTCCCGCGCCCCGTCGCGCCAAGCGGCGTTGGGGACGATGGACACCTCCAGATGCTCCGGCGTCCATTGCACGATCTTGAATTCCCCCACGCCCTCGACCGCTCTCGGCACGTAGATCAGCGCCAGGGCGTGCATGATGGTCCCGTCCGGGCGCACCACGAAATCCGTGGTCCGGCCCACGACCTCGGCCACGACATGCAGGCCGCGCCCGTCCCGGCAGGTTTCCCCGGAGGCGCGGGCCATGTCGCCGGTGCGGTAGCGGAGGAAGGGCTGGGCTTCGGAGCAAAGATTGGTCAGCGTGACTTCGCCGGTTTCGCCCGCCGCCACGGGCCGACCTTGCGGGTCCAGGAGTTCCAGCAGGATCGTTTCGCTATTGACCAGCAATTGCCCGGCGGGCGATTCCAGCGCGACCAGTCCGCCGTCGCGGCAGCCGTATTCGTTGGCGACCGGCACGCCGAATACTTCCCCGATGAGGCGCCGTTGTTCCGGCAACAGGGGTTCCCCGGTGGCGCAGACCACCTTGAGCCGGTGCGTGTTGAGGCTCGCGCCCCGGTTGCGGGCGTGTTGGGCCAATAGGGCCAGGCTGCTGGCATAGCCGTAGACGCAGGCGGGATCGAAACGCTGTATCCGCCCGAGATATTCGTCCATAGCCGGGACCGACATGGCGAAGGCATTCAACAGCAATTGGTTGAACAGCCGGTCGCGGAAGGTCTTGATCCGGTCGGTCTTGTTCAACTCCACCGGCGCACCCCACAGGAACACTTCCGGCTCGCCGACCTCGATCCCCCACCAACGCCGCGCCCGCATCCTCGTGGCGGCGTCGGCGGCCTGCCGGGACCGGCCATAGTAGAAGATCAAGGGCTGGCCGCTGGAACCGCCGGTGTTGTAGCGGAACGCCCCGCCCGGCACGGACTTCCAGACCATGGCCTCGCGGTGGGCCTGGGCATCGGTCTTGTCCATGGTCGGCAGCCGCCGGAAGTCCTCCAGGCTCAATTCCGCGTCGCCGTCGAGCGCCAGCCCGGCGGCGCGGAGGCGTCCGGCGTGCCAAGGGCTGTGTGCCAGGGCGGTGTGGAGCAACGCCTTGAGCTTCCGCAGTTGCAGGCGTTCCAGCGCCGTCCGGTCCAGCCATTGGCTGCGTTCCAATTCGGCCAGATAGGCGAAGGTCGGGCGTTGCATCAGGCGTTCGTGCAGCGGGAACCAGAGGTGTCGGACCAGGGCGGGATGCATGGGATTCCGTCGGGTTGGGGTGGGCGGGACGGATTGTAACACCCGGTTTCAACCGAGGGCCGTAACGGGCTTGTCCGCGCGCCGCGCCCGCCAGATCAAGACCAGGCCGAACGCCACCGCCGGGAGGCTGAGCCATTGCCCCATGCTAATGCTCCAACCGCCCTCGAATTCGGCCTGTCCTTCCTTGAAGAATTCCAGGAAGAACCGCGCCCCGAACACCAGCGCCAAGCAGCGCCCGAACAGATAACCCTCCGGACCGGCATCGCCGCGCTTCAGGTAATAGCGGAACTGGAACAGGAAAATCAGCAGGTAGCCCAGTGCCTCGTAAAGCTGCACCGGATGGCGCGGCACCAGATCGACACGGGAAAACACCACCGCCCAGGGCATGTCGGTGGCGCGGCCCAGGATTTCCGAATTGAAGAAATTGCCGATGCGGATCAACGCGCCGGACAGGGGCACGGCCATGCCGATGCGGTCGCAGACCCAGAGGAAGGAGGGGCCGGCGGCCCGCCGCGAATACAGCCAAACCCCGAGCAGGATGCCCGCCACCGCGCCATGGCTGGCCAGCCCGCCCTCCCACACCGCCGGTATCTTCCACGGATGGCTGAGGTAGAAGCCGGGTTGGTAGAACAACACATGGCCCAGTCGCGCCCCCAGCACCGTGCCGCCGATGACATAGAGGACTAAGTCGTAGACCTCGTCCTCCGGGCGGCCTTCGCGCCGGTAGAGCCAACGGAACAACAAGGTGCCGTAAACGAAGGTCGAGGCGAACAGCAGCCCGTACCAATAGACCGGATAGTGGAATTGGTTGAACGAAAGCGTGAACGCGACGGGGGAAATATCCCAGGTCATGGTGTGGTGCCCTGTGTGGCCGGTGGATTGCGGGGCGGAATTGTAGAACGCGCCGCCGGGACGCGGTAGGCGGGTTTATTTCGCCATCAGGATGAGTTCGTTGTGGGCGTCGTCGATGGTCATGCGGAAGCGTTGCAGGAAGCTCATGCCGAGTAGCAAGGTGCCTTGCAACTTGTCGTCGGCGATGAAGCTGACCTGTATGTTCTGGGCCGACACCGCCCCCACCCGCACCGAATCCAGCACGCCGATCCGCACCGGCACATGGCCGCTGGCGGTTTGGCTGATGCCGGGTTGCAGGCTGTCGGGCGCGAAACCCAGTTCGGCGATGAGCGAGTCGGGCAGCACCAGGGTGGTGGCCCCGGTATCGACCAGCAGGAACAGGTTCTTGGCGACCCCGTTGGGACCGACGATGGCGGCGGGGACTTGGTGGTGGCTACCGCTGCGCTGGGTTTTGATATAGGCGCGGTCGGCGGAGGCTTTGGGACCGTCCGTGGGTTTGCGGCTGGTGATGCGGACTTGCTCGATGGCCTTGGGCGTGCCGATCAGCAGGTAGTTGTAGTCTTCGAGCAGGGTTTTGATCCGCTGGGTGGGCGTGCCTTCGGCCCGCGCCGCCACCGCGCCGGGTTCCAGCCGGTCCAGGCCTTCGATGGTGAAACGGCCTTGCCGGGCGAGGGCTTCCAGTTCGTCGCGCAAATCGCCCGGCGCGGCCTGGACCGGCAGCGAAGCGCACACCACCGACAACAAGGCGGCGACCCGGTGGCGGAGGAGGACGGTTTTCATGGAGGGCCTCGGCGTGATGAAGGAGAAGGATACGCCCGGAATAACACCGGCGACGGCTATTTATCGCGGATATAGTGATAGATGTTCAGATAATCCCGCCCCGGATGGTTCCAGGAAAAATCGCAGCGGATGCCGTTCCGCATCAATTCGCGGAACTCGACCGGATGCCGGTAATAACAGCTGATCGCCCGGCCCAGCGCCGATTCCAACCCGCTGTAATCGTAATCCTTGAACACGTAGCCATTGCGCTCGTCCTCGGGCCGGTCCGAATAATCCCGGTCGAACACGGTATCGGCCAGGCCGCCGACCTCCCGCACCACCGGCACCGTGCCGTAGCGCAATGCGATCAACTGGGTCAGGCCGCACGGCTCGAAGCGGCTGGGCACCAGGATGATATCGGCCCCGGCGTAGATGAGATGGGACAGTTCCTCGTTGAAGCCGATTTCGATATGGATGTCTGGATTGTCGTCGAGCTGGTGTTTCAAGCCCCAGAAATAATGGTTGATCTGGCCGTTGGCGCTCGCGCCCAGCAGCACGAACTGGCCGCGCCGGTGCAAGGTGTAGAACAGGGCGTGGCGCAGCAATTCCAAGCCCTTCTGCGGGTCCAGCCTGCCGATGAAGGCGATGATGGGCTTGTCGCTGTCGGCCAGCATCAGCCGGTCGCGCAGCGCCCGCTTGTTCTTGTATTTGTCGTCGAGGCTGTCCAGTCCGTAACGGTAGGGGATGTAGGGGTCGATCTCGGGATTCCAGACCTTGTAATCGACGCCGTTGACCACGCCGCCGTACTTGGCGTGATGGATGTGCAGGGTCGGCTCCAGCCCGAAACCCTGGCCCTGGTCCTTGGCCTCGGCGGCGTGGCGCGGCGAGACCGTGGTCACGAAGTTGGAATACACCACCCCGGCCTTCATCAGGTTGAGGGCGTGCGGGTTGAAGTTGTCGCGCATCCGGTCGTAGTGGGCGTAATACTCGGGGCGGTTGAGCCCGGTGGCGGATAGGAGTTGGGGTCCGGTCACGCCCTGGTGTTTGAAATTGTGGATGGTGAAGCACACCCTGGGATGGGTCATGCCGAGGTGCTGGTAAATCTCGTACAGGAATACCGGGGCCAGCGCGGTTTGCCAATCGTGGCAATGGAGGATGTCGGGATGCTTGCCCGATTGCCAGAGGAATTCCATCGCCGCCCGCGAGAAGAAGGCGAAGCGCAGCACATCGTCGTCGAAGCCGTAGATGCCCCCCCGGTTGAAGAAGTTATCGCTGGAATGCGGCTCGATGAAGAAACACCGCCGGCCATGCACGAAGCCGAAGTACACGGTGCAATGGACGGTTCCGTTGAACCAGGGCACCCACAGGTCGCTATAGGCTTCGTGCAAATCCCAGATATGGTCGTGGCGCAGGCAATCGTACTTGGGCAGGAGGATTTCGACGTGGTGGCCCCTGAGCTGTAATTCGTGGGCCAGGCCGAACACCACGTCGGCCAGACCGCCGACCTTGGCGACCGGGGCCAGCTCCGGGGTGAGATGCACGATGAAGAGCTTGGGTTCCTGCGGTGTCGCGGGCGGATCGGCTTGGACTTCCGGGGTCGGGGGTTCGGGCGATTGCGGCCATTCCGGTTCGGGGATCAGGAAGGGCGGGTCCGGCTCGATGGCGGGATAGGCGGGTTCCAGCGGCGGCGCTGCGGGAGGTTCTGGGGTGGCGGCGTGGGTTGGGCGGCTTGGCGCGGTGTCCTGGAAGGGCGGTTGTCCGCCTCGGGTTGGTTGTTTCGTAGCCATGGGATGCGTCTGTTGTCCTGCGGATAAGGCTGCATATCGGCCATCGGTCCCGGTGGCGGGCTGGTGGCTGGGTATTTTCACGTTATGCGTGGGCACGTATTCCGTACCCACCGGGATAACCCGGAAGCGGTGGGCATGGGGGCATGCCCACCCCACGGTTGAGCGTAAACCCAAACCGCAAATGTTCTAGGTGGGTGGGCTGTAGTTTAAGCCATCCCTTATGGCGAAAGAATTGTGGGGGAGGAGCGGCCCCGGCTTGGCGCGGACGCCCGCCCGCCGGGGTGCTGGGTTCCGGGTCTCAGGCCCGGTCGGCCACCAGGATGCGCCCCATGCCGGGCGCGAGTTCGAAGCCGAACGGCGCGGGCAGGTACTCCATGGCCCATTCCGGCGAGGCATCGACCATGGGCGCGACGCTCTGCACGTAATGGTTGAGGTTGTCGGTCTGGAAATACTGCCGGTGCCAAACGTCCTTGTTGAGGATGATGAGGGCTTCGCTATGGGTTTTGGGCGAGGCTTTCCACAGCAACAGGATGGAATGGTTCGGGTGGTAGGGCAGCACCTCGGTGACGCTTTCCTCCATGAACACCGGATAGCGGCTCTTCACCGCGTTGACATGCTGGATGAAGCCGGTCAGGTCGATGGCGGGGGTTTCCCAGTCTTCCGGGCGGCTGTCCACCACATGCAGGCTTTTGCGGAAGCCGTACTCGAAACCCATCGGCATCATCACCCCGGCGGAGAACAGCGCGGCGAATAAATAGCGCTGTTTCATGGCGTCCGCGTTGCCATTGACCTCGGCGAACAAGCGGGCGGTGTCGTGGCTTTCCGGGAAGCTGATCGAGGGCACGGTTTCGCGGGTCAGATGATATTGCTCCATCAGCCACGGGCTGGAGAAATCCCACCATTTCGAGCTGTTGAAAATGTAGTCGAACCCGGCGCGGGCGGTGTCCTTGGTTTGCTCGGGATTGCAGCCCAGGGTTTCGGCGGCGAATACCGTATCCGGCCATTTTTTACGGACATCGGCGATCAGGCGCCGCCAAAAGTCGCTGGGCAATTGATAGGCCGCGTCGCAGCGCAAGCCCTTGAAACCCAATTCCAGCAGGTATTCGACCGTTTTCAGGCAATAGCGGTACAAGCCTTCGCGGTCGGAGGTATGCAGGTGGTCGAAGCGGGCCAAATCGCGCCACACCACTTCCTGGCCGTCGTGGACGCAGGACGGATGGGCGATCTGGCCGTTCTTCTTGGCGAACCATTCGGGATGCTGCTTGAGCAGGGCCGAATCGTAGGCGCAATGGTTGATGACCAAATCCACCATCATCGACAGGCCCAGCTTTTCGGCCTCGGCCACCACGGCCTTCATCTGGGCTTCGGGGGTGGCCGTGCCTTTCTCGGACAGCAGCTTGGGATTGAGGGCGAAATAATCTTTGATCGAATACAGGCTGCCGGATTGGCCGGTCAGTTGGACGGGATTGACGAAGATCCAATCGAAACCCATATGGGCGGCGCGTTCCAAATGGGGTTTCCATTGGTTCAAGCGGCCCGCCAATAGGGGGAATAGGTTGTAGATTTTCATGGACTGGGTGTACCGGATAGCGCCCGCCGCGGTATGGGCGGGAAGAAGGAGATTTTAAGTCGCGTCCGGCCTGTGGTTGGGCCAATAGACTGTTTCCCCTGGGCGCGGGCCGCGTTTGGCCCTATCCCGCCTTCATCGCCACGATAACTTTCCCCCGCGCCCGGCCCGTCCGGCTCTGGCCCAGGGCGGCGGCGAGTTCCGCCAGGGGATAAACGCTGTCGATCACGGTGCGGAGTTGGCCCTGCTGGGCCAATCCGGCCAGATAGACGAGGTCGGCCCGGTTCGGCTGGACGGCGGTGAAGCGCAGGCGTTGGCGCGAATACAGCGGCAGGGTCCGGGCCTGGAGCCAAGAGCCGGGTTTGGCCAACAGCGAGACGTAGACGCCCGCCTCGGCCAATAGCGGACGCCAAGTCCCGAACGGGCGGTTCATCACCGTGTCGAGGATGACATCGAAGCCCGGCTTCGAGGCCGCGGGTTCGCCTTGGGTGTAATCGACGACTTCATCCGCGCCCAGGCTGCGCACCAGTTCGATATTGCGGGTGCTGCACACGCCTGTGACCTCCGCGCCCAGGGCCTTGGCGATTTGCATCGCGTAATGGCCGACCCCACCCGCTGCGCCGATGATCAAGGCGCGTTGCCCGGCTTGTAAGCCGCCTTGGTCACGCAGGGCTTGCAGGGCGGTCATCCCGGCCAGGGGCAAGCCCGCCGCCGCCCGGTCGTCCAGCGCGGCGGGGACCGGGGCGGCATAGGCCGCGTCCAGCGCCAGATATTCCGCCGCCGCGCCCTGGGTTTTCAACGGCGACATGCCGAACACCCGGTCGCCGGGCTTGAAATCGACGACTTCCGCGCCGATGGCCTTGACCGCGCCCGCGAAATCGAAACACGGTGTGGCGGGAAAACCGGCCAGTCCCACCACCCAGCGCAGCACGCCACCGCGCAATTTCCAATCGATGGGGTTCACCGAACTGGCAGCCACTTCGACCAGGATTTGCCGGGAACCGGGCGTGGGGATGGGCGTTGCGACCGGGCCGAGTTGGGCGAGGCCGCCATAGGGTTTGAATTGCATGGTTTGCATGGGGGATTGCTCCTGTTGCGGGCTGGCGTGGCTCACCATTTCAGGCGGATGCCGATGGATAGGGTGGAACTCCATAGTTTACGCACCGAGCGCAGTTGGAACGACAAGGCTTTCGGCGCGGCGGGCAGCGGGGTGTAGGCATCGAGCAGGGCGCGGAGGAAGCTGCCGCGGGCCGTGCCGTGCCGGGCCGGGACCAGCCAGCGCAGGAAGGTGGTGGCGATCCGTTCGACGTGGGAGGCCGCCGGACCGCCATCCCGCCAAGAGCGCAGCAGCGCGGGCAGTGGATTCCTGGAGCGTGACCGTGGGCGTCTGGCCAGGGGGATTCGCATGGTGGGTTTCCTCGGGATGGGCCTGGGCGGTTGCGGGGATGTAGCCGGTGGACCGGAACGCCGCGCCATCATAGCCCAAACCCGTGCGGGGATCGCGGGGTCGCCGGGAGCGCGCCGGTTTGCTAGAGTTCCCCCCGCGCTAAGCGAACCGGAGGCGAACATGACCGCGATACTGTCGATGCTGGCCGTGCTGGGGACGGCCCTGTGGTATTACCAAACCGCCGGGCGGCGGGGCTTGCCGGGCTTGGCCTGGGCCATCGCCGGGGTGTTGGTCTATTACGGCGGGTTTTTGTTCTGGATGCACGCCATCCTGCGCCCCGCCATGGGTGGCGGGTTCCAGGTCCATGGCTTTTGGACCGGCATCGGCATGGACCTGACCGCGATTGCCTGCGGAGCGCTGTGCATGGCAGGTTTCCGTCGCCAGGTCTTGCTGAAGAAGGGCAACCCGCCCGCCGCAACCCCGTCCTGAACCGGCGCGGCGCTCACCAGGAGGTCGGCAGTTTGCGGACGATGCGCAGCACCTTGCCCTCGGTCTCGATATAGCCGCCCCGGCCCAAATCCTTCATGATCCGGCTGACCATCTCGCGGGAACAGCCCACCACGTTCGCCAAATCCTGGTGGCTGGGCTTGCCCCGGATCATCCAACCGCCTTCGCATTCCACCGCCATATTCTGCAAGGTCTTTACCAAGCGCCCGTAGACATCGGACAAGGCCAACCCGCGCACGCTCTCGGTCAGGGTGCGGATGCGCTTGGTCAGGTTGTGGATGATCGAGCCCGCCGCGTCGGGGTGGTCCTTCAGCCAGTTCTGGAAGGCGGTGCGCGGGATCAGGAAGCAGGAGGTGGGTTCTAGGGTGATGACCGAGGCCGAGCGCGGCTCGCCGTCGAGCAGGGACAGTTCGCCGAACACCGACCCGGCCTCCTGGGTCGAGAGTGTCACGGTGCGGCCCGATTCGTTGCTGAGATAGGCCTGTATCTTCCCGCTCAGCACGATGAACAGGGCACCGGCCTCGTCGCCCTCGTTGATGACCACGGCGTTTTTCGGGTAGGTCTTCTTGAGCGCGGATCCGGCCAGCCGTTCCAGCGCTTCGTCGGACACTTCCATGAAATAAGGGATGGTTTTCAATCCCGCCAGTGCTGGATTCGGCGCCATGGGCTAGAGCTCGCTGCGAATAGGGTGAAATCCTTCGCATTGTCCGGTTTAGGACGGCACTAGGCAAGGTAGGCGTTCAGTGCTGTGATGGGGTTCACGCCGGTCCCCCGGTTTGGGCGGGGGCGGCGGGGAGGAGGGGACGGGTAGGGGAGTCTTGTCCAAGGACCTGTGGGGGGCGCGGGGATTAGCGGTCCAAGCCCCGGATTTCGCGACGCAAGGTGGCGACTTCGGTTTCCAGGGTTCTGACCCGCTCGCGCAGCCTTTCTAGTTCGCGTTGGGAATCGACCCACTCCAAATCCTCCCGCTCCGGCACGCCGTCGGAATTGGTGGCGTTGACGATGGTCGGTGCGGGCCAAGCGCTCGGCGCCCTGCTTCCATGGGCATTCTCGTCATGCCGCAAAATCAACAGGCTCGCCACCGCGAGTATCAAGCCGCCCCATAATATTTTCATGCCGTTATCGCTGCTGCTATTTTCATGGTGTGACATATGCCAAAGACCTAGCTTCATCTTGATTTTGATTGTCTTTCCGCCGCGGCTTAGGGTTTGGGTCGAACCCATCGCGCCTCTTTTCCTGCGTGTTTCAGGATACAACGCGGACGCGGTATTCATAGTGAAGATTACCGCTGAAGTTGTGAACTATTCACATTCTTGGATTTCCCGCTTGACAAATACGCCCTGAGGGGGTGCCGATCCGGGGCAATCCGGTGGGGATCGGCGCTGGACGTGGACGGGGGATGGATCATGGGGGAGGTGGGGCTGCCCATTGGGGCAATGGGCGCGGAAGCCGTCAGAGCGCCCGTAGTCGCGAGGGCCGGAAATCCGCCACGAGGCTCACGGCCAGATAAAGCCCGAGCAGGGCGCTGCCGACGCCCCAGGGATTCCAACCGCAGTTCTGCACGAACTCGCGGTCCACCCCGTAGAGCGCCAGGCCGAACAGCAGATAGGCACCGATCCGCGCCAAGGGGTAGGGCACCGGGTAATAACGCCGCCCCAGCAGATAGGACACCAGGGCCATCCCGCCATACGAGGCCAGATGCGCCCAGGCCGAACCCCGGTAGCCCAGGGTCGGAATCCACCAGATATTGAGCCCGACCGTCAGCACCGCTGCCCCCAGCGACACCCACGCCCCCATCAGGGTGCGGTCGGTCAGTTTGTACCAGACCGAGAGGTTGACGTAGACGCCCAGGAATAAGTTCGCCATGAGCAGGATGGGCACCACGTCCAAACCCTCGCGGTATTCGGGGCCGATGAACAGCTTGAAGGCGTCCAGGTACAACGTCACCAGCAGGAAGATGAACACGCAGAGGATCACGAAATATTTCAGCACCAAGGCATAGGCTTTCTTGGCGTCGGCCCGGCCCGCATAGGCGAAGAAGAACGGCTCCCCGGCGTAGCGGAAGGCCTGCACGAACAAGGTCATCAGGATCGACAGCTTGTAGCACGCGCCATAGACGCCGAGGATGCGGAGGTTCTCGTCCGGGCCGTAGGGCAGCATGTATTTGAGGATGGCTCGGTCCAGCATCTCGTTGATGACGCCCGCGAAGCCGATGACCACCATGGGCAGCGAATAGGCCAGCAAGGGCCGGATCACCGGCAAGCCCGCCCGCCAGTCGCAGCCGCGCAGTTGTGGCAGCAACAACAGCATCTTGAACACGCTGGCGATGAGGTTGGCGAGGAAGATATAGCCCACGCCCAGGGCGGGATCATAGGCTGCGGCCAGCGGCGAATCCGGCCAGGCACCGGCCAGCCAGGGCCAGCCCAGTAGGAACCACAGGTTCAGGCCGATGGCGGCGGCGATTTCGGTCAACTTCACGCCCGCGAAGCGCCAAGCCCGTTCCTCCGCCCGCAGCCGGGCGAAGGGCAGGGCCGAGAGCGCGTCCAGGGCCAGGATCAGGGCGAACCACACCAGATATTCGGCGTGGTCGGGATAGCGCAAGGCCTCCGCCAAGGGTTGCCGGAACGCCACCACAACGGCCACGAACATCAGGTTCGCCAGCCACAGAACGCCCAAGGCCGCCGGATAAGCCCCGGCGGCCTGGGCGCCTTCCCGGTTGCGGAAGCGGAAGTAGCCGGTTTCCAGCCCGAAGGTCAGCAGCACCGCGAAAAAGCCGGCGTAGGCATAGAACTCCGATACCACGCCATAGGCTTCCGCCTTGAAGGTGTAGGTGTAGAGCGGCACCAGCAGATAGTTGAGGAAGCGGCCCACGATGCTGCTCAGCCCGTAGACGGCGGTTTGGGTGGCGAGTTTCTTGAGCGGATTCAAGGTGGCAAAGGGTGGGAAAGGGGTTCGTCGCGGGGCTTCAGACCAGTCCCAGCACCAAGCCCAGGGTCAACAGCCCGAGCATGATCAGGAGCGCCTTGAGCGTGAAATCGGCGACCTGGCGGAACAAGCGGTCGCGGACCTCGATGAAGCGGGCCAGGGGTTCGGCCTGGGCGGACGGCACCTGGGCCGAGGCTTCCAATTCCAGTTCGATCTGGCGGTGGGCGCGGAGTTGTTCGTGGACCTGGCCGCAGCGGAAGGCGAAATCGGCGATCCGGGCGTCGTCCGGGTCGGGTTCGGCTTGGAGGGAGGCGTGGGTCGCCACCAGTCCGGTCAGGGCTTGCGCGAGTTCGTCGGGAAGATCGGGGCCGATGGCTTGCGCCTTGGCGGCGAAATCCGGCGGGTCGGCGCGGTATTCGGTGGCGATGAGGGCGTCGAGCCGGGCGAGGCTGGCGGCGAGGATCGAGTCTTTGTTCATGGGTTTTAGCGCGGGTTCCAGGGGCGGGAAAAGCGGCAGAGTATGCCAGATGGCGGAAAGCCAGTCCGCGGCGAACCGCCGGTTCGCGCCGGAGGTCGGGCCATGCTTTTTCCGTGCCGCGACTTCGGCTACACTTAGTACTCCCAGCCGGTCGTACCGGCTCCCCTTTCGGAAAAGCTGGCGTAGCTCAGTCGGTAGAGCGGCTGATTTGTAATCAGCGGGTCGCGAGTTCGAATCTTGTCGCCAGCTCCATAAAATCAAAGGCTTGCGCGGTTTTACCGGCAAGCCTTTTTTGCGCGGTGGGAGCGGGGCCGAATCCCGCTCACCGGCATCCATCCCGAAGGCGGGTGGAAATCTTCCAGCATCAGCACGAGGCTCTATGAAAAAACTCATGCTCCTCGCCGCCCTATGGGCCGCTTCTGCGGAGGCCGAAACCTACCGCTGTAACGTCGATGGCAAGACGGTCTATTCCCAAACCCAATGTTCTCACGGGGCGGAGCGGGTGCGGATGGCCCCGGCACCCACCGATTCCCTCGACAATCCGGAGGCGGCGGAACGTCACCGGTTAAAACTCGAACAGGAACAGGCCCGCCAGGAAGCCGAACGCCAGGAACTCGAGCGGCAGGCGGAAGCGGCCCGCCAACGGACTTTGGAAGAGGAGCGCCTCCGCCATGACCGGGCCATGGAGTCCAATTTGGAGGTGGTCAAGTCCAAGCTGGACCGCATCGAAACCGACACCAAACAGTTGCGCCGGGAACAGGCCGAACAGGGTTCCGCGCTGGACCAGGCTCGCTCCGAGCAGGCGCGGTCGAAAGCCTTGGGGACGACCTGCCGACCCAATGGCGGCGGCACGTTGTATTGCGACTGACGGGAAGGGGAGTGCCCGCCGTGGTCGTCCAGCGCCCTGGCGGTGGTCCGCTCCCCGGCCTTGCTGAGCAGGCCCTTCAGCTTGGTGGAAGCCCGCTCAATGGGGTTGAGGTCCGGCCCCCCTTTCCGCGCAGTGTTCCACCATCCTAATCGCTGTTGAGCGAACCAATGGCGGCCTCTAGGAGCCTGTCGGACTTTCCGATAAAAAGATTGAATTGACCATTTTGTGGTCAATTTTGGCGCTTCTACATGAATTTTCGATCATTCGAATTCGATGAGTCGCCAAGTATTCGTGTACAAGCGCTTCACGCTTGGAAGTCCGACAGACTTCTAGGGCTTCCGCATCCGCCGCGAATCCGGCCCAATATCCTCCATCCTGAATTCGAACCCTCCCTTCCGCCGGTCCTCGAAGAAGAACCGCAAGGCCCGGTGGACCGTCTCGAACGAGATTTCGTCCCAGGGAATCTCCTCTTCCCGGAACAAGCGCACTTCCAGGCTTTCCTCCCCGGCGGCGTAGCGCTCTTCCACCATGTTCGCCCGGAAAAAGGCGTAGACCTGCGAGATATGCGGCAGGCTGAACAGGGTATACAAAGGCTCCAATTCAACCTCGACCGTGGCTTCCTCCCAAGCCTCGCGGCGGGCGGCTTCGGCCAGGGTTTCGCCCAATTCCATGAAACCGGCGGGCAGGGTCCAGAATCCCAGGCGCGGTTCGATGGCCCGCTTGCACAGCAACACCCGGTCGCCAAATACCGGGATGCAACCGGCGATCATCTTGGGATTCTGGTAATGGATGCTGCCGCAAACGCCGCAGATATGCCGGAGGCGGTCGTCGCCCTGGGGAATGCTTTGATGCAGCGGACCGCCGCAGTGCGTGCAAAATTTCATGGGGGATGCCGTGTGAGGTCGGGCGGTCCCGGCGTATGCGGAACCGCCTGGGGGCCGGGGTTACGAGGTCATGGCCGCGAGCAATTGGTCTTCCAGGTCGTTGCGCAATACCAGTTCCTCGCCGAGCTTGGACAGGTCTTCCGCCAGATGTTCGCGCAGGGCATCGCCGCTGAGTTTTTCGTATTTGTCGTTGAAATCCACGGCGGTGCCGGTGGCTTGGATGATGCGGGGATAGATTTTCTCCGCCACCCGGAGGATTCTGCCCCGCCGTTCGCTGCCGTCGGTCAGGCGTTGATAAATCCCGAAATGGCCCAGCGAGATGTAATCGACCAGGAGGCCGCAGAACTCCTGGATTTTGATATCCAGCGGTTCCCCGGAGGCGAAAGGTTGCATCCCGCTGAGGGCGCAATATTGCGACCAGAGTTGCTGGCGTTCTTCCAATAATTCCTGGATCAACTGGCCGGTGTTGTGCCGACGCTCTTGGAGGGTCTGGTTCATCGTCGTACCTTGCTGGGTCTTGAGCCCCCTCGGCGCGGGGCTGTGGAGATTCGCCGCCGGATCGGGCCGGACTTGTTGTTGGGATTGGGGGTTGGCGGGGCGGGGGGAACCCGGCAACGGCAGATATTATGCCATCTTCCGGGCGGGTGGAGAGGCGGTGCCGGACGGGGCGGATGGCCTGCCGGGCGGGGGTGCCCGGAGGGCGCCCCGGCCAAGCCGCCGGGGCGGGGCCGGTCCGGGTTATTCGGTCGGCGGTTCCTGGCCGGGTGGGGCCGGGGTCAGCGACATGAGGAATTCGGCCACCGATTGCGGGCGCTGTTCCGGGTGGATTTCCATGGCCCAATCGATGGCTTCCAGCCAGATCGGGGAATAGCGCCGCCGGTACGCCTTCGCCGCCGGGACCAGGATGTCGCGCTCGGCCCGCTCGGGGGCGGAGGGCGGGAACGTCCCGTCCAGGCACATCCGCATGGTGGCCCCGAGCGCATACAGATCGCTCCAAGGGCCGAGCATCCCGTCCTGGTCGTATTGCTCGATGGGCGAGAAGCCATTGCTCAACACCTTGCCGATGCGGCTGCGCTCTTCGTAGGGGTAGGGCTGGCAAGCGCCGAAATCCAGCAGCAAGGGATCGCCGCCGGAACGGATCAGGATGTTGTGGGGCTTGATATCCAGGTGGAGGAGACCGTTGTTGTGGATGGTGCGCACCCCGTCCAACAGCGGCAGGAATACCATGGTCAGGAATTGCTCGCTCACCCCGCCTTTTTTTTCCTTCAGCAGATAATCGCCCAAGACCTTGCCGTACTCGAAGGTCATCACCAGATAGACGGTGGCATTGGCGCGGAAGAAGTTCAGCACCTCGACGATGTTGCGGTGCTTGAGCCGGGTCAGCACCTTGGCCTCTTCCAGGAACAACTGGCGGCCGCGGATGAAGGCGCGGCGGGCGTCCTCGGTGACGGGGACGACTTCGAGCTGGCCGTTGCGGTGGGCGAGGCGGCGCGGCAGGTATTCCTTGATGGCGACCTGGGTTTGGTCCTCGGACTGGCGGGCCAGGTAGACCGAGCTGAAACCGCCGCCGGCCAAGGGGCGTTCGATGATGTACTGGTCGATCAGTGTGCCGGGTTCCAGGAAATAGGACGCCGCCCGTGGTTCCGTTGGCTCCGGTTTCCCTTCTGTCGTGCCGAACAATGGTTTTCTCATGGGCGGATTTCGGCTTACCATCAATGCTTTCAATCCGCGAAGTATAAACAACAATGACACACAGCATGACGGCTTTTGCCGGGGCCGAACGCGAGGTCCAGGGTTGGCGCTTTGCCTGGGAACTGCGCTCGGTCAACCACCGCTATCTCGATGTCGCCCTTAGGCTGCCGGACGCCTTGCGTTTTCTGGAGCCCGAGGCCCGCAACCGCATCGCCGGGCGGATCAAGCGGGGCCGGGTCGATGCCACCCTGTCCTGGAAGAAGACCGAACAGGGCGAGGCGGCGATCCACGTCAACCGCGCCCTGGTGGCGCAATTGCTGGCGGCGGCCCGCGAGGTGGAGGCATTGGGCGGTGCCGCCTTGGCCGGCTTCAACGCCTTCGAGGTGCTGAAATGGCCTGGCGCCCTGCATGAACCCGAGGCCGACCGCGAGGCGCTGGCGGCGGCGGTGTTGGACCTCCTGGCCGAAGCCTTGGACAAGATGGTGGCGGGGCGCGGGGCCGAGGGCCGTTTGCTGGCCGGGTTCATCGAGGAGCGCTGCTTGAAGATGAAGGAGCAGGTCGGCGCGGCGCGGGTGCGCTTGCCGGAGGTGTTGCAGGCTATGCGGCAGAAGGTGGTGGCGCGGCTACAGGAGGTCGCCGCCAATCCCGACGCCGACCGGCTGGAACAGGAATTGGTGTATCTGGCGCAGAAGCTGGACGTGGCCGAGGAACTGGATCGGCTGGGGGCGCATATCGACGAGGTGCTGCGGACTTTGAAGCAGAAGGAGCCGGTCGGGCGGCGGCTGGATTTCCTGCTGCAAGAACTCAACCGCGAGGCCAATACCCTGGGCTCGAAATCGGCGGATGCCGAAACCACCCGCGCCTCGGTGGAGATGAAGGTGTTGATCGAGCAGATGCGGGAACAGATACAAAACATTGAATAGCCTTCCACCCCATTTCATGCCATTCCACTTTTCCCCCGGAAGCCGCTAACCACGCGGCTTTCTTCATGCCATACTGTTTCAGGACATTTCACCGCATTCCGCTTTGAGCGTGTACCCAACCGTGTACCCAAGCGGATTGGGTACATATTTTTTGGGTACACACCCAAGGGGGCGCTATGGGCAAGCTGACCGACGTGGAAATCCGTAATTGGATCAAGGCCGGGGAACGGTTCGATATGCGGAGCATCGGCGATGGGCTTTATCTCCGGTATCGCGAAGCGGACGCCGTTCCCCTCTGGCGGTTCCGCTACCGCATCGGCGGGAAGCAACGGGTGATGAACCTGGGAGGCTATGGCGACCTATCCCTAGCCGATGCCAGGAAGACCGCCAAGGAACTCAGGGCGCGTGTCGCCTTGGGCCATGACGTGGCCGCAGAGAAGCAGGAACGCAAGGCGGAAGCCGTCGCCAAGATGGAAGCCGGGAAGAACGCTTTGACCGTGGCGAAGCTATCCGATGAATACTTTGAACGCATGATCCTGGGGCGCTGGAAACATCCCAACATCGTGCGGAGCCGGATCGAGAAGGACATCAAGCCGAGCATCGGCAAGTTGAAGGTCGAGGATGTGAAGCCCTCCCACATAGACGCGATGCTCCAAACCATCGTCAAGCGCGGCGCTCCCACCATCGCGAACGATGTACTGCGGTGGGCGCGGCGCATATTCGATTACGGCATCAAGCGCCACATGCTGCAATACAATCCGGCGTCTGCGTTCGACCTGTCCGATGCGGGCGGCAGGGAGGAAGCGCGGGAACGGGCGCTGTCCGGGGATGAACTGGTGTTGTTGTTCCAGGCCATGCGCGACGCCAAGGGTTTCAGCTATGAAAACCTGCTGGCCGTGAAGCTGTTGCTGCTGCTGGCTGTGCGGAAGGGCGAACTGGTCGGGGCGCGGTGGGCCGAATTCAACCTTGACCAAGCCGTCTGGTGTCTGCCAGCCGAGCGCACGAAAACCGAAGCGGCCATCGATATTCCCTTGCCGGTCCCGGCTGTGGACGCCTTGCGCGAGTTGCACCGGCTGGCGTGCGGTTCCGAGTGGGTATTTCCGGCGCGGAAGGTCCAACACCGGATGATTCCGCATATCCACGAAAATACCTTGAACGTCGCGCTTTCCAAGGTGAAGCCGCTTATGCCCGGCGTGGAACCCTTCTGCGTCCATGATTTCCGGCGCACGGCCCGTACCCACTTGGCGGCGCTTGGCGTCGATCCGCATATCGCCGAACGGTGCTTGAACCACAAAATCAAGGGTGTTGAGGGCATCTATAACCGGCACGATTATTTCGAGGAACGCCGGAAAGCCTTGGAGCTTTGGGCGAAGTATCTCGAATCGTGCGAGAAGGGGGAGGGCTGGAATGTGGTGCCATTCCGGCGCTCAATGGGGTGAAAACCGATTCCACGGTTCTACCCTCATTCCAATCAGAACCGGAAACCCTTGATTGGCGCGGGTTCCGGCGGGTGGGCGTTTTTAGATGCCCCCAAAAATGCCCCCCGTTTTGGATTTCAGCCTATTCCATGCCGTATCATCCCCGCTCATTTTCCCCGAATTGCCGCGCCTAGCCTTTGGCCGGGCGAAAACCGGGCACCCTTCACCCGGCGGGCGCGGCTCCTGAACCTTGGGTGGCTGGCCCGAAAAGGGTGGTCGTGGGCGATGCCCTGGCCGGAACCAAGGCGGGTGGCTGGGTGGCTGGCCCGGACAGCGGGGATAGCCGCCCCCCCACCCCCCCCGCGCACCCCGCACCCCCCATTCACCCGGCCCACGCCGAGAATCTTGAATTTTTTTCAAGCCCGGCCCGGCTGTCGCGCCGGAGGGTTGGTTTCCGGGGTTTGCCCTCCTGGTGCCAGGACCGGCCCCGTACCCAAGGACCAAGCCCGGCGGTCTCCCCCTCCTGGAGCTTGGGGCGGGTTTCCCTCCATCCCATGCCACGCCGTGCCATGGCGTATCATTGCCGCCCAGTCCGAATGGCCGCGCCCAGCCTTTGGCCGGGCAAACCACGGGATACCCTTCACCCGTTGGGCGCGGCCCCCATCTCGAAGGGCAAGCCCGAAGGGGGCCATGTGGAAATCAAAGATAAAACCGCCCAATATTGGTCCGCCCCCAGGCACAACGATTTCGATGAACGGCTTGCCGTATTTTTGATATGCGATTTTGAGCCGGGAGAAAGATTGGATGGCGGCGAGAAAATCATATTTGAAAGAGAGCGGGACCAATTAAAAAGGACGGTTTACCCTGCCTTTAGCGATGCGATTGACTTTCATGTCAAATCCGAAGGATATAGGTATAAAGCGCAAGAGTTAAGTTATTCCAGAAAGCAGATTGAAGAGTATTGAGAAAAAAGAGGGATTAGACCGAAATTTTTATTATCAAGCACAAGAATAGAGAAATTAAATCCAATTCAATCACCGCTCAAAGGAAGGAAAAAAATCGAAACAAATTTTGAAGAGCTTACTTGCCTAAATATAATTGGCGCAATGCTTGAAATTATAAAGGGAGAAATGCCAAAGCCAGGTGCCAAAGAAAGCAGTGCCTTTAAAAGTGAAGCCGAGCTTATAAGATTTATCGAAGACAAATATAAAGGCATACACGGGCTATCCAAGGCATCACTTGAAAGGGTTTTTGCCATGGCAAAAAAGAGCTTACTCCCTTCCCGGCCTAAGACCACCCACTTTTTGGCAGGCGGTAGATATGCCTGAGGATGTTTTTGATCTGCTGGGGCGTTTGCGGAGGGGCCTGGGCCAAGTGCCGACGGACACGCTCGGCCCGCTGCTGGACGGTCATGGCGTGGGGCAGGTGGTAGAGGGAGTTCTTCCTGACGAGGTGGATGAGGTATTTGGCCGGGTTGAACTTGGGGGAGTAGGCCGGGGTGTGGAGGAAGTCCACGGCGATGCCCTGGGCCAGGGCGATTTCCGCCAGCAGGTCTGCCAGCGCGGCCTTCATGGAGTCGTTGTGGATGGAGCAGTTGTCGAGGATGAACAGGATGTGGCGGAAGCCCAGGCGGGCATATCGCAGGACGATCAGGGCGATGACGTAGACGGCGTTGCCGGTTTTGGCCTGGGGCTGGAAGTCCACGGTGGTCCGGCCACTGTTCAGGTCCAGGGCCAGGAAGCCGTTCAGTTTCTCCCGCCGCTTCTCGTTGCTCGGCGGCGCCGGGGCGGTGTTCTTCTCCGCCCAGGCATAATGGGTGCCGGTCGTGGACAGCAGGGCGAACTCGTCGAGGGCTACAAGGGCGGTGTCGGTTCCGGCCTCGGCGGTTTTTTTTCGAGATCCTTCACGAAGCTGGCCCGCTCGGCGGGCTTGGCGGGGCCGTAGTCGCGGTGGGCGCGCTGGAGGGAGAGACCCAGTTCGTCGAAGATTTCGTAAAGCCGGTTGGCGCTCAGCGACAGGCCCCATTTCTTGCTGAGCAAGTCCTGGACGTGGACCGCCGTCCATTGGTAGCTGTCGATGCCATAGTCCGCCGGCGCCTTGTGGAGCAGGATGTAGCGCAGAACCTTGCGCCGCTGCGGGTTCAGGGTTTGCGGGCGGGGCCGCCTTTGCGGGGCCAGCAGGGCGTCGAAGCCGCCATGAAGGTAGCTGTCCAGCCACTTCTCCAGCGTCTTGCGCTGGACTCCCTGGCTGCGGCAGACCTCGGCCATGCTCTCGCCGTCCCACAGGGACCTCAAGGCCAGCAGCCTACGCCGCCGGCTCTGCTGCTGGTGGCGGTAGAACAGCGCCTGCCACCGTTCGCGGTCCTGCGGGGCCAGCCGTTGGATGCGGATAGAGCGGTTCATCTTGCCTTTCCCGGTCTAGTTCCATTGCCTAGAAGCTTAGCCGTTCTTTAGGCGGGAAGGGAGTAGCCGGAGATTTTGACGTGCCAGGAGAAACAGCGCGTCAATGGCTATTAAAGCCAAACCCACATGGCACGCCAAACAGCGAGATATTGCGCCCATTACGCAACGGAAACGACATTCTAAAAATCAACAAAGACAGATGGGTAATTGACTTTGGGACATCCACCGAAGAATTAGAAGCGGCTTTTTTTGAGCTTCCTTTTTAATATCTTTTAAAACATGTCAAACCCAAAAGGGAAATAAATAGAGAAGCTATTCGAGTACAAAAATGGTGGCGACTTGGGAGGCCAAGACCGGAATTGAGAAAGTCTTTGATTGGCTTAGATCGTTATATTGCTACAGTCGAGACAGCTAAGCATAGAGTCTTTTTCTGGCTTCCCGTCATAATCGCCTCTGAACACAAGCTTATAGTGATTCCTAGGCAAGATGAAACAACCTTTGGAGTATTATCTTCCCGGTTCCACGTTATTTGGGCTATTACCTCTGGTGGAAGGCTTGGAGTAGGGAATGATCCTGTCTATAACTCAACTCGATGCTTTGAAACCTTCCCCTTCCCCGAAGGCGTCTTAACCCACGAAAACCCGGACACCGCTTTTCCCGCCATCGCCGAAGCCGCCCAGCGCTTGCACGAATTGCGGGAAAACTGGCTCAACCCGCCCGAATGGACCGAGCGCGTGCCGGAAGTGGTGCCGGGCTATCCCGACCGCATCCTCCCCAAGCCGGGCCACGCAGCCGACCTGAAAAAGCGCACCCTGACCCACCTCTACAACACCCGCCCCGCTTGGCTGGATAACGCCCATAAAGCCTTGGATCAAGCCGTGGCCGCTGCCTACGGCTGGACCGACTACACGGAGGCCATGTCCGACGCGGAAATCCTGGGGCGGCTCTTGAAACTCAACCTGGAACGGGCGTGAGGGGGCGGAACTGGACGGGCCGGTTCCGCGCTTCACCGGGGCCGGGCGTGGCTTGGGCCGTGTCTTGAAAAGTAAACCTTGCGGGACGTTCCGAAACCATGTCTTAAAACATGTCTTCTTGGGAAGTTCCCGAATCCTTTAAAACGATTCGAGACACCAGTCCGGCCTTTCGGTTCGATCCGGCCCACGGCCAGCACCAGCACCAACCCGGCCCGTTGATCCGGGGCCGGGCTTCCTGGGACAGTGCCAGGGCGCGGCCACGGCCACGGCCACGGCCTCCCGCCCCGAACTTTCCCGCCCGGCACCAGCCCGACCTTGCCCGCTCTTGATCCGGGGCCGGATTTCCTGGGACTGCACCAGGACGCGGCCTTGCTGCCGATGAATTACCCCCACCATCCCGGCCTAAATTTTCCGCACCGGGCTTTTCGCGTGTACCCATATGTGTACCCGTGGAAAAGGCACAGTAAAACAATCCATTTGTAATCAGTGATTTAAGTCGTCACTCTAGGTTCAGATACGAGTGACATTTCAGGCCATTTCACAACGTCCCGCTAATCCTCTGAAAGCCGCTAACCACGCGGCTTTTTTTATGTCTTGACGGTACGCGGGGTCGCCCAATGGCCGCGCACCACCACCGCCAAGGCTTCCGGCAAACCCGCCAATACGATGAACCGGGGTGTTCCTGGCCGAACGCCTGGAGTCTGGCGGAAAACCCATTTTTCTAGGGGAAAGGTCGATATGCCGCATGGACCGGGTTGATCTTTTGTGAAAATCTTCTATACCTCTACATTGTCCATGATAAATCCATGGCTTTTTCTGCGGATTGATCTGCCTATAGGGAAAAGGCGCAGTATTGCTTGAGCTTTATATGAGTATGTTGAATGGGTAAACAAAAGACGAAATTGGCTGCGGCGATGGCATTTTCTGCTGCTTTGGTATGAATGCTAAAAACTCGGATTAAACCCTGATAAAACCAAGATATAGTTTATCTGATCAATGGCGGGAGAATGGCGATCCCAGTCAATCGATTAATTATTTACAGGAAGTGGCGCAGCTTGTGTTTATGAATATTGCTCATGGTTTTTCTCGGTATTTTGTGGGTGGATATATCACGCCCACCAAAATCGAAGGAGTCCAGCACGGGGTGAATATGGCGAGCGGATGTTCCACGGAGATACTGACGATCATCACCGCTACCAGCGCCTCTACCGTTGAGGTATCGATGAAGGGTTTGGATTCGAACGGTGACTTGGCGAAGGATTGGGTCGCCGTGGGTGTAGGCACTAGGGTCCGGTGATTTTATGGATTTGTCTCTATAATGTTGTGAGCCTATTTGGGCCCGTCAACAACGGCGATAACTGCTGGCGAGGGATTGCCCTCTTCCGGGATTTTGAATATGACGATCTATAAGAAAATGTTGCTACTGATAAGCTTCAGCTTATTGGGGTTGATCGGGCTGGCGGTCTTGGCGAACCACCAAATCCAACAAGTGTTCGTCGCGGCCAATTATGCCAACGTCAATAGCGTGCCTTCTTTGGTCGCCGTGAATTCGGCTATTAAAACATTCGGTCAGGTGCGGGTGCGCCTGTTCCGGCATGTGCTCAACGAGGACCGGAGCAAGCAGGATCGATTGGATCAGGAGTTGAAAAGCGCCGAGAGCGATTTGGCGGCGGCCTTCACGGCGTATGAACCGTTGATCTCGAATGACGAGGATCGCCGCTTATACCAAGCTAATCTGGTGAAATGGAGCCAATATGAGGCCGGGATTGTCCCGGTACAGACTTTTTCCCAGAACATGGATAAAAAACAGGCCCGGGAAGCCCTTGACCGGTTGACCGATCCTGGTCGGGATTTGCAGAACAGCCTTGAGGCCCATGCCAAATACAATGCCGACCTGGCGGGGAAGGCCGCCGCCGACGCCGCGCAAATCCAAGCGGCCGCTGTGTGGCAAAGCTGGGGCGGGGCGTTGCTCACGGCGTTCCTGGTCGCCGGGGTCGGCTACTACATCGTTCGGACCGTGGTGCGTCAATTGGGTGGCGAGCCAGAAATGGCCGCCGCCATCGCCAACCGCATCGCCGAGGGCGATCTATCCATGCCCATTACCTTGAAGGCCGGCGATACCGACAGTTTGATGGCCGCCATGGCGCATATGTCCGCCAATATCAAGGCCCTGGTCGATGACGCGCTGAGGCTGTCCCAAGCCGGCATAGAGGGCCAACTCGCCGTCCGCACGGACGCCGCCAAGCACCGTGGCGACTACCGCAGGATCGTCGAAGGCGTGAACGCCACCCTCGACGCCGTGGTCGGGCCGATGGAACGCATCCGCGAAGTCATGGGCCGCGTGGCCGGGGGCGACCTGACCGCCAGCGTCGATGGGGATTGCCGGGGCACTTTCCTGGATTTGCAGGAGGCGATCAATGCCAGCCTGCGCAAGTTGGCGGAAACCCTATCCGAGGTCAGCAACCTGGTGGGCACTTTGTCCAGCGCATCCGAACAACTGAGCGCCACTTCCCAATCCCTGTCCCAGGCCGCTTCCGAGCAGGCCGCCAGCGTCGAGGAGACCTCTTCCTCCACCGAGCAGATGGCGGCCTCCATCAACCAGAACAAGGACAATGCCAAGATCACCGACAACATCGCCGAGAAATCCTCCCGTGAGGCGGCGGAAGGCGGCGAGGCCGTCGCCCGGACCGTTCAGGCCATGAAGCAGATCGCCGGCAAGATCGGCATCATCGACGATATCGCCTACCAGACCAACCTGCTCGCCCTGAACGCCGCCATCGAAGCGGCCCGGGCCGGCGAGCATGGCAAGGGCTTCGCGGTGGTGGCCGCCGAGGTGCGGAAACTGGCCGAGCGTTCCCAGGTCGCCGCCCAGGAGATCGGTGAACTGGCCGCGTCCAGCGTCGGTATGGCCGAGCGGGCCGGGACGCTGCTGGGCGAGATCGTGCCCTCGATCAGGAAAACCGCCGGTTTGGTGCAGGAAATCGCCGCGGCCTCCGAGGAACAGGCGTCCGGCGCCAAGCAGATATCGGAAGCCATGAACCAACTGAGCCGGACCACCCAGCAGAATGCCTCGGCTTCCGAGGAACTGTCCGCCACGGCGGAGGAGATGAGCGGGCAGGCCATGGAATTGCAGCGGACCCTGGGTTTCTTCAAAACCTCGGTGGTCGAGGACAAGGACCCTATGGTCCTGCGCCACACGGCGAGGTCGGAACCCGTCCATCCCCAGGTCCGGCTGCGGGACGGTGCGAATCGGGGATGCGGCGAGCAGGGTTTCTCCCGCTTCTGAGCCGGGACCGATGGGGATAAGGTTCGGGACGCCGCCGCGGTGTGGGGGATAGCGTAAGCTATGGGATTCATCCATCGCCGTCCCGAGAGGAATCCGCATCTATGAAGCATCCCGTCCGCCTTCCCGGCTTGTCCATCCTGTGCATCGCCCTTGCCGCTTGCGCCAGCGTGCGCGACGGGGCCAACGCGGTCAAGGCCCAGGCCGTCGCCCCCGCTCCCGACCAGGGCTTCATCTGGCAGCCGGAGCAAGCCTCCCATCGTAACGATTTGCCGTTCCAGAAGGTTTGGATCAAGCCCGGCTTCGACAAGGGCGGCTATGGCGAATTGGTGGTCGCGCCGGTCAACACCCAGTACATGATGGAGATGGATTGGCTGCACAAGGCCAGTTCGGCCAGTTGGATCGGCGATGTGAAGAAGGATATCGCCGAACTCGCCGTGTATTTCCATGACCGCTTGGTGAAGGCGTTCAAGGAAGACCCCAACCACCGTTTCATGGTCCTGGAAAATCCCGCCGACCATAAGCGCCCGGCCCTAAGGCTGGAATTGGCCCTGATCGAGATCGATCCTTCAACCCCCGTCCTGCACGCGTTGTCCTGGGCCGGGCCAATCGGCACGGGTTCGGCCATGGGTGCGGTGAACCAGCGCCGGGCGGCGTTCGAGGGTCGCCTGCGCGATTTGCAGACCGGCGAGGTGGTCGCGACCTTCGCCGACCGCGACATGGCCGATGTCGGGCCGCTGGACCTGACCCGGCTTACTTGGTATGGCCCGGCCAAGGGCATCATGGACCGCTGGGCGCGGCAATTCGTGCAGATCGCCAATAAGAAGCCCGGCGAGGCCGTCACCGATCCCGTTCCGTATACCTTGAGGCCGTTCTAAAGCATTTTCGGTTGGGTGAAGGCCGGGCCGGTCCATCGATGGGCGACCCCCGCGCCGCCCTTGTATCATGGTCCGCCATCACCACGCCCGACACCGCCATGGATACCCATACACCCGCGTCCGCCCTGCTCACCGTCACCGATCTCCACATCGGTTTCCAACAAGGCCGGGACTACGCTCCCGCCGTGGCCGGCGTCTCCTTCGGGATAGGCCGGGGCGAAAGTTTCGCCCTGGTCGGCGAATCCGGCTCGGGGAAATCGGTCACGGCCTTGTCGGTGCTGCGCTTGTTGCCGCACAACGGGCGTGTCCGGGGCGGTTCGGTGCGGCTGGGCGAAACCGATGTGTTCGCCCTGCCCGAATACGCCATGGGCGGGGTGCGTGGACGGCGCATCGGCATCGTGTTCCAAGACCCCATGAGTTCGCTCAACCCGGTCATGGCTATCGGGCGGCAACTCGGCGAAACCCTGCGCCTGCACCTGGGCTTGAAGGGCGCGGCTTTGCGCCGCCGCGCCCTGGAACTTTTGGATCAGGTCGGCCTGCCCGACCCGGCCCGCCATCTGGACGAATACCCGCACCAACTCTCCGGCGGGATGCGCCAACGGGTCATGATCGCCCTGGCCCTGGCCGGGGAACCCGAACTCCTGATCGCCGACGAACCCACCACCGCCCTGGACGTGACCCTGCAAGCGCAAATCCTGGAGTTGCTCAAGCGCCTGCGCCGGGAACGCGGCATGGCGCTCTGGCTCATCACCCACGATTTCGGCATCGTCGCCGAACTGGCCGACCGGGTGGCGGTGATGCGCTCGGGCCGGATCGTCGAGCAGGGCGGTCCCGAATTCTTCCAGCGCCAGAAGCACGACTACAGCCGCGAGCTACTGGCCGCCATGCCCCGGATCGATGCCTGTCTGGATCGGCCCGTCCGCACCGAAACCGGCCCGGCGCTGTTGGAGGTCGAGGATTTCCGGGTGCATTACCCGATCAAGCGCGGGCTGTTGCAGCGCACGGTGGACCGAGTGCGGGCGGTGGACGGGGTGTCGTTCCGTCTGGGCCAGGGCGAGACCCTGGCCCTGGTGGGCGAATCGGGTTGCGGCAAGACCACGCTGGGCAAGGGCATCCTCAATCTGATCGAAACCTCCAGCGGGCGGGTGCGGTTCGAGGGCGCGGAAATCGCGGGGCTGGCGCGGGAAGCGCGGCGCAAACGCTGCGCCGAGATGCAGATCGTGTTCCAAGACCCTTATTCGTCCATGAATCCGCGCATGGTGGTGGGCGATATCATCGAGGAAGGTTTACGCGCCCAGCGCCCCGAACTCGGGGCCGGGGAACGGCGCGAGCGCTGCGAGGAGTTGCTGCGGGCGGTGGGTTTACCGGTGGCGGCGCGGCTCCGCTATCCGCACGAGTTTTCCGGGGGCCAGCGCCAGCGCATCTGCATCGCCCGCGCTCTGGCGGTCGAACCCAAGCTCATCGTCTGCGACGAGCCGACCAGCGCCTTGGATGTCTCGGTACAGGCGCAAATCCTCAAGCTGCTCAAGCAATTGCGGGAACGGCGCGGCTTGAGCTATCTCTTCATCACCCATGATTTGGCGGTGGTGGCGGAGCTGGCCGACCGGGTGGCGGTGATGCACCGGGGCCGCATCGTCGAGCTGGGGGAAACCCGCCAGGTGCTATACGAACCGGCCCACGACTACACCCGCAAGCTATTGGCCGCCGTGCCCAAACTGCGCTTGGGCCAAGCCGCGCGGTAGCGGGTGGGGCCGTCAACGCCCGCCCCGCTCTGCCAAGGCGTCGCGCAGGATTTCCCGGATCGCTGCTGGAACGCCCGGTGCCGCCGCCCCGGCCTGGAATCCGGCCCGTAGCGCCCGGTCGCGTTTAGACCCCGTTTCGTCATGGGCGAGGAACCCGCCGAGGCTGCCCACCGCCGCCATCCCCACCGTGATATCCGGGTCTTGCAGCGCCGCGAACAGCGCGTCCAAGGTGGCTGGATTGGGTTTGCGGACATGGCCCAGGCTGCGGGCGGCGGCGGCGCGGACTTCGGCTGCGGGGTCGCCGGCCAGCGCCTGGACCAGGGCGGTTTCCGCCGCCCGGTTGGCGTAGGCGGCGAGTTGCTCGGCGGCGTCGGCACGGCGTCCTGGGTCGATATCCCCGAGCCGGGCCAGGGCCGAGTCGCGTTGCCGCCCGGTGGGGGTTTCGTCTTCCCCGGCGGGGAGCGCGGGGCGCGGCGCTATGGAGGATGGGCCGGGCATCTGGGGAGCCACGGGCCGGGGAGATACCTGGGGCGGTGGGGTATCGGCAGGGCCCTGAGGCGTTTCCGGGGGAGGGCGATTCCCGGATGGCGCGATGGTTTCATGGAAGGTAAATACTATTATGGCGAAACCGGCGATCCAGGCGGCGGCGATAATTTTGTTGCGGTAATTGGACATGACGGTGGTTTATCGTGGATTCAGAGGGATGGGGTTTGGAAGCCATGGACGCGGGGCGGCGGGGTTTTATGGGCTTGTCCAAAAAACTGGGCGGATTCCCTTGAAATCCGAATCGCCGCTTGGATAATTGCCCGGTCGATTCTACGGGGTCGACCCGCGTCTTAATGGGCTTAGAAGAATTGGAGTGGACCTATGCATAAGAAGATACTCGACGGCGTTATCGCCGCGTTATTGGCCGTTTCGGCTTCCGGGGTTTGGGCCAAGTGCAACGATGTTTCCGACACCGACCTGGAAAATGCTATCGCGGCGGCGGCTAAGGCCAAAACCGGCGGCTATGGCTTGAAAATGTGGATCACTTGGGTCGATGAAACCGGCATGGTTTGCCGGGTTGAAACCAATGGCAGGGAAGGTCCCTTCGCGGGCAACCGGGAATGGTTGGGCAGCCGGGTGATCTCGGCCCAGAAAGCCTTCACCGCCAACGCCTTCAGCTTGGACGGCTACGCCATTTCCACCGCCAACCTCTACACCCCGGTGCAGCCGGGCGGTAGCCTCTACGGCCTGCAAGCGAGCAACCCGGTCGATGCCAGCCAAGCCTATTTGGGTTCCCCCAAGCTGTACGGCACCGAGAACGACCCGTTGGTCGGCAAGCGTATCGGCGGTATCAACGTCTTCGGCGGTGGTTTGGCGCTGTACAAGGATGGCAAGAAGATCGGGGCCATCGGCGTATCCGGCGATACCTCCTGCCGCGACCACGCTTTCGCATGGCAGGTGCGCGGGGCTTTGAACGCGCATCCGGGCGCGGGCACCGTGGGTATCACCACCTTCAACTACGGCGCGGACGGCACCGTGTACAGCGCGGCCCAGGGCAACCTGCTGCCCAATGCCGCGGTGGGCGACGAACTGGTCATGGGGAGCGGTACCGGCGGGCCTAGCACCTACTGGAGCGCCTGGGCGCACCCGATGTGCCCGAACTCCTTGCCCTTCGCCAACGCGGGCAACGGCACCTTGATGGCTCCCTGATACGGGGCGGTCCGGGTTGGCCACAAGGCCGGAAGCGGGCGGTCGCGCCCGCTTTTTTAATGCCTACGCAATGCTTATGCCGAACAAATCCTTGCCTACCCTGGTTTTGGCGGGCCTGCTCGCGGCCTGCGCCACCGACCGCCGGAGCCCGCTCCCCGCCGGTCCGCCCGCGCCGCCCGACCTCGCGGCCCTGGCCGCCGGATTGGGCGCGGGCCTTGCGCCCACGCCCGGCCAAGCCGCCGAACAGCGGCGCTTGGTAGATGCCCAGGTGGCCGCGGCTTCCCATTTGCTGGACAGCCCGGAGGCCGAAGCGCAGATCGCCGGGGCGGAGCAATTGGCGGCCTATCCCACGCCGGAAGCCGAGCGGGCGCTGCTGCGGTTCCTGGACGCGCCGCGCCGGGCCGAGGCCCAGGTCGCGGCGCTGCGGGCGCTGATGGCGTTCAAGGAGCCGGAAGCGGCCACGGTCGCCCTGCTGCTGAAGGCGGTGGAATGGCGCGGGGCGGGGGTTCAGGCGGCGGCGCTGGCCAGCCTGTCGGCCTACCTCGACCATCTCGACCCCGGCTCGGCGCGGTTCCGGGAGGTGTATCGGGGGCTTGAGGGTGCGGCGCGGTCAAAGCGGGTGGAACCGGCGGTCCGGCAGGGGATCAAGGACATGCTGGCCGGGTTCCCGCCCCTGGGCTGAGGGGCGGGCCGGGACTCAGTGGGTGGCCTGTTCCGCCTGGTCTTGCAGGATATCGTGGATGGCTTCCCGGATATCCTTGGGCGTGCCCCGGTTGTCCATCTTGGCCCGGAGGCCGGCGTCGAGTTGGCGGTAGCGCTTGGAGCCTTCGTCGGTGGCGGCGAGGTAATCCTCCAGGGAAGACAGGGCGCTGGCCCGGACCTCCTCGTTTTGATCCTCCAGCGCGGCCATCAGGGCGGCGACGGTGTCGTCCGAGGGTTGTTCCACATAGCCGAGGCTTTGCGCCGCCGCATTGCGGACATCGGCCTCCGGGTCGCTATTCAGCACCTGGGCCAGGGCCAGCTCGGTTTCCTCGCTGGGATAGGCCCCCAAAATCTCGGCCCCTTCCAGGCGTTGCGCCGGATCGGGGCTACCGAGCTGGGCCAGGGCGGCGTCCATTTCCTCTTGTTCGGTCCGGTCTTCTTCCTCTTCCGCGGCGGGCGTGGCCTGGGGCGGTGGCGGGACCGGACGCGCCGTGGACGGCGGCGGGATCGGGCGCGGCGTGGGTTGCGCCATGGAGGGTTTGGGCGGGGTCGGCGCGGCTTCGGGGGTCGGGACGGGTTCCGGCATGGGCGGGAACAGCGTGTCCACGAGGTACCACGATGCGGCGGCGAAGGACAATATCACCAGGATAAGCAGGCTGATTCTTTGGAACGACATGGGCGGTCGGCGGGTGCTGGGGGAAGGTAGGGGGCGGCTCGGCGCCTGTTGCCATAGTCTAGCAATTTATGGGGCACGGCTATCGGTAGGGTTCCGCTATGGGCCGGGCGGGGTCCAGAACACGCCCGCCGGTAGCGTGCCGCCCACCGCCGGGGACGCGCCGCCCGCGACCTCGCCCAGCCGCCGGTAAATCTCCCCGGCGGCTTGGATTTCCTGGGGGCCGAAGCCCACGACCCGGCCCGCGCAATAATCCCGCCGCAGGGCGTCCTGGACCTTGGGGTCGGTTTCCTGGGTCAGCGGGACGATCTTATGCCACGCGGCGTCGGATTCGCACAGGCGGCGCTGGGCCTCCGTGGCCATTTTCAGGAAGGCGTCCAAAGGGGCGGGATGGGCCTTGGCCCAGCGTTCGTGGAAGATATAGCCCAAGGCCGGCACCGGCACCTCCACCCCCAAGCCTTTCAATAGGCTGTGCCCGTCCAGGACCCGCCGGTAGCCCTGGGCTTCCAGCTTGGCGGCCGGGTTCCAATAGTTCAGCACGGCGTCGAGCCGGCCTTGTTCCAATTGCTGGTTCAGCAGCGGCGGGGCACCGAAGGTTTTTTCGACCACCCGGTCCAGGTCCAGCCCGTCGCGTTGCCGGGCCAGGGCGCGTAGCAGCAGCCAGTTCTTATCCAGACCGCCGCCGGCGATGCCGAGCTTCTTGCCCTTGAGGTCGGCGATGCCCTGGATCGGCGAGCCGGCCGGGACCATCAGGGCGCCATGGCTGGTGGAGTAGGGCGCGAAGCTGAAATCGGCCCCTTGCCCGCGCTGCTGGGCGACCCAAATCCAATCCCCCACGATCATATCCACGCCACCGCCTTGCAGGGCGATCCTGCCCGCCTCGGCGCTGGCGAGCGGGGTGGGTTCGAGCCGGACGCCCCGGCCCTGGTCCAGTCCTTCGCTTTGGATCGTGGCAAGTTCCCAGTTCAAGGTGCCGAAGGCCAGCACGCCGATGCGGAGGGTCTCGGGCGGGGCTTCGGCCAGGGCGGGCCGGGCCAGTCCGAGCAGCAGGAGCAGGGCGGGGAGGATGCGGGGGCGGTGCATGGTCGGGGAAACCGGAAGTGGATGGAAGCCTTATTGTAAGCCGGGGTGGGGGATAAACCACTAGGACATGATGCGCCTTGCGTCCGGCCCGGTTTTTTTTGGCCAAATTCCTGGGATATTTGATAGAATTTGATAATCACCGGCCTGACCATCCATTTGGGGCACGAGAGGGGTGTCCCAACGGATGGAAGCATGCTCCGTGGTGTCGGCGGTTTTACCGCGATCCATCCACCACGGGCCGGGCCGGACACGCCGACCATCTACGCCATTTTCCTGGTTTTCAATGCCTATTTTGCCTAGCGAGGGGACTATGCACACGGCGCGGCCATCCAAGGGCCGGTTTCCCGCCGACAGCCACGGGCCGTTGCTGGCGGGGTTTTTGGTCTTGCTCGTGGTGTTGGGCTTGGGCGGCGTGGCCGGGGTGGCGTTCTACCATGACCAGGTCGGGCAGTTGCGGCAAAAGGTCGAGACCGAACTCAACACGCTCGGAACCTTGAAGGTGGAAGCGCTGAGCGCTTGGCGGGCCCAGCAACTCGGCAACGCGGGCACGCTGATGGACGATCCGTTCTTGATCGCGGCCCTGACCCGTTGGCGTGCCGCGCCCAAGCCGGAACTGGGGCGGCAAGTCCTCGCCAAGTTCCAGAGCCTCGGGCGGCGCCATGGCTACCGGGATGTGTTGTTCGTGGCCCCGGATGGGCGGGTCGGCCCGAGCCTCACCGGCGTCACCGACACCGGGGGGGACAGGGACCGCAGCTTTGTCGAACTGGCCCTGCGCGAACACCGCCCCATCCTCACCGAACTGCACTACGATCCCAACCATGGCTTCCCGCATTTGGGGCTCATCGCGCCGCTGTTCGACCAGGACCGGCCGGTCGGGGCGCTCGAACTGATCATCGATGCCCGTCAATCGCTCTATCCCTTGCTGTTGTCCGCGCCTATCGCCAGCGCCACCCTGGAGAGTTTCCTGGTCCGGCGCGACCGGGGCGGGGCTTTGGTGCTGAGCCCGCTCCGGCACCGCGCCGAGGCCGAATTGGATTTCCATATGCCCTCCCAGCAGAACTGGCTACCTTCGGTGCGGGCGGTACGGGGACAGGTCGGCGTGGTCTACACGCGGAATTACCGGGGCCGGGAGGTGGCGGCCCTGTTGTCGCCGGTGCCGGAGTCGTCCTGGTTCCTGATCACCCAGATCGACACCGCCGAGGCCTTGGCGGAAGGGCGCCAGCGCGTCGCTGCCAGCCTGGGGATGTCGGTGCTGGGCGCGGGCTTGCTGGCCGTCTCGCTCTGGGGGCTGTGGTCGCGGCAAAAACGGGCCGAATACCAAGCCCTGTACGAGGCCGAGGCGGCCCGCCGCGCCAGCGAGGAGCGCTATGCCCTGGTGGTCCGTGGCATCAACGATGGGATTTGGGATTGGAACCTCGAAACCCACACGGCCTATATTTCCCCGCGTTGGAAGGCCATCCTGGGGTTCGCCCCGGACGAACTGCCGGACGCCGAGGCCAGCTTTTTCGAGCGACTGCACCCGGACGACCGGGTCGGCGTCCAGGAAGCCGTCCACCGCCATCTGGAGGCGGGCGAACCCTACAAGGCCGAATTCCGCCTCCGGCACAAGGATGGCGAATACCGTTGGGTGTTGTCGCGGGGCGAGGCCCTGCGCGACGCCGAGGGACGGCCCCTGCGCTTGTTGGGGGCGATCACCGATATCACCGAGCGCAAGCGCACCGAGCGGCAATTGCGCGAGGAGGTGGAGGCCCGCCGTAAGCGCGAGGTCGAGGTCGAGTCGCTCAACCGCCTGTACGCGGCGCTGGGCCAACTCAACCAGGCGCTGCTGCTCAGCCGGACGCGGGACGAGATTTTCGGGGAGGTCTGCCGCATCCTGGTGGATACCGGCCAAATCGCCATGGCCTGGGTGGGCTGGCTCGACCTCCCGACCCGGATCGTGGTGCCGGTGGCCGCGGTGGGCGACGACACCGGCTATCTGGACAGCGTCGCGATCCGGGTCGGGGACGCCTGCCCGGAAAGCCGGGGTCCGACCGGCATCGCGATCCGGGAGGACCGCATCCAGATTTGCCAGGAGTTTTTCCAGGACGAGAGTACCCGGCCCTGGCGGGCGGCGGCGGCGCGGGCCGGTTGGGTGGCCTCGGCCAGCCTGCCCATCCATTGGAACGGGCGGGTCGGCGGGGCCTTGACCCTGTACGCCCGCCAGCCGGGGGTGTTCGATGGCGGGGTGGCGGCCCTGTTGGAACGGGCGGCGGCCAATATTTCCTTCGCCCTGGAAACCTTGGACCGGGAGGAGCGGCGGCGGCGGGCCGAGGCCGGTTTGGCGCGGGCGGCGGATCGTTACGCCCGGATGCTGGCCACCACCAACGACGGTTTCTGGGTGGTTGACGCGGGCACCGGGCTGCTGCTGGACGTGAACGAAGCCGCCATCAGGATGAGCGGCTATGCGCGGGAGGAGTTGCTGGCGATGCGGGTGGTCGATTTGGATATTGAGTACGCCGAGGCGGGCCGGGGTGCCTGCGCCCACACGGGGGGGTGGGAGGTGTTCGAGACCCGGCACCGCACCAAGTCGGGCCAAATCGTCGATGTGGAAATGAGCGTGATGCCGGAGGCCGATTCCCAGACCCTGCTGGCCTTCCTGCGCGATATCACCGGGCGCAAGCGCGCCGAGCGCGAAATCCTGGCGCTGAACGCCGACCTGGAGGCGCGGGTCGCGGCGCGTACCGCCGAACTGGCCAAGGCCAGCCAGGAGGCCGAGGCCGCCAGCCGGGCCAAAAGCATGTTCCTCGCCAACATGAGCCACGAAATCCGCACGCCCATGAACGCCATCCTGGGTTTCACCTATCTGTTGCAGCGCGAGTTGTCCGACCCCACCCACCTGGACAAGCTCGGCAAGATCGATAGCTCGGCCAAGCATCTCCTGGGGATCATCAACGATATCCTCGACCTCTCCAAGATCGAGGCCGAGCATCTGATATTGGAGGCCATCCCCATCAACGTGTTCTCCATCACCGAACACGCCTACGCCATGGTGGCCGAACGCGCCGGGCAGAAACACCTGCTGCTGGTCAAGGAGATCGACCCGTGCTTGTTGGACCTGCCCTTGCTGGGCGATCCACTGCGCCTGGGCCAAATCCTGCTGAACTACCTGAGCAACGCCGTCAAGTTCACCGAGCAGGGCGGCATCACCCTCCGGGCCGGGGTGATCGAGGAGGACGCGGATTCGGCCCTGTTGATCTTCGAGGTCCAGGACACCGGCATCGGCATCTCCGAGGAACAGCAGGCGCGGGTGTTCGGGGCGTTCGAGCAGGCCGAGAACTCCACCACCCGGCTCTATGGCGGCACCGGCCTGGGGCTGGCCATCAGCCGGCACCTGGTGCGGATGATGGGGGGCGAGGTCGGCGTGGTCAGCGCTCCTGGGCAGGGCAGCCTGTTCTGGTTCACCGCGCGTTTGAAACGCGGGCTGGCCCTGCCGATGGCGGCCGCGAGGGGCGAGCGGCCCCGGCTGCGGGCCGGGGCGCGGGTCTTGCTGGCCGAGGACAACCCGATCAACCAGGAAGTCACCCTGGCCTTGCTGGACGAGGCCGGGCTGTGGGTGGAGGTGGCCGGGAACGGGGCCGAAGCCGTGGAACAAGCGCGGACCGGCGGCTACGACCTGATCCTGATGGATATGCGGATGCCGGTCATGGACGGCTTGGAAGCCACCCGCCGCATCCGGGCGCTGGACGCGGGCCGGAGCGTGCCCATCCTCGCCATGACCGCCAACGCCTTCGAGGAGGACCGCCAACTCTGCCTGGACGCCGGGATGAACGGCCATGTCGCCAAGCCGGTCGATCCCGACAACCTCTACGCCACCTTGGCCTGTTGGATACCCGCCGATCCGGCCCAGTTGCCGACGGCGTGCGCGGCCATGGAACGCCAACGCGCCGCCCGGTCCGGGACTCCGTGCTTGATCGACCAGGAAGACGGGTTGCGGCGCTTCGGCGGCCGGCTTGACCATTACCACCAAGTGTTGGGCGGTTTCGCCAGGTTGCACGGTGGCGACGCCGACGCGCTCCGGGCCGCGCTGGCCGGGGGCGACCAGGAAACGGCGGAGCGCATGGCCCATTCGCTTAAGAGCGCCGCCGCCACCCTGGGCGCGGAGCGTGTGTGGCGCTCGGCCCAAGACTTGGAAGCCCATATCCGCGAGGGCCGGGATGTCGGCGGCCTCGCGGGAGAATTGGACGGACTGGCCGAGAACCTGGCCGCGACCTGCGCCGAGGTCCAAATGCTTAGGATCGCCCGGCCGGTCTCGCAACCGCCCGACCCGGAGCGCCTCGAAGGCTTGCTGGAAGAGTTGGAATTCCTGCTGGACCAGGACGATATCCGGGCCATGAACGTGTGGCGGGAATTGCGGCCGCTCTTGATCCTCGTCCAGGGCGAGGTGCCGGTCATGCCCTTGGAGCGCCGCATCGACGGCTTCGATTTCCCGGTCGCCCTGGACCTCTTACGCGGCTTGCGTTTGCGTAGCCGGTCGAGTTAAATGGGCCGCTTTGCCGTAGCGCCGAGGTCGGCGGACGGGCGTGATCGATCATCGACAGGGTGGCTTATGGCGGGAATGGCGTTGCTGACGGGGATGGACGGTGGAACCGGCTCCGGTCCTCCAGGCCATGGCCGTTCCGCCGCCCTGGGGCTGGGCAAGGAATCCCGGCTTTGAGGGCGGGCCGTTCCAGCCAGGGGTCGGACGCCGCCGCGCATCCCGCCGATGTGTTCGCCCAATTGGGCTTGATGGTCTTCGCCCTGCTGGCGTTTTGCGCCCCTTTGGCCAGCGCGTCCGGTCTGGGACTGATCTTCCTGGCCGCGCTGTTTTCCCCCGAGGCCCGCCAATCCTTCCGCCGCGACCCCCTTCTGCGCTGGTCCTTGGTGTTGTGCGCCTATCTGGCGGTGGAAGCCGCCTGGGCCACCATCCGCTTCCCGGAAACCTGGGCGGTCCAACTCCGGTTCCTCGGCCAATGGAGCCTGTGCCTGGGGTTCCCGGTGCTGGCTTGGGGTTTGCGGGGCCGACCCGAGCGGGTCGGTTGGGTGTTGCTGGCGGCGTTCGCCGGTTTGGTGTTCGGGACGGCCTTGCACCTGCGTGGGGCCGACCTCTGGGCCTTCCGGGTCGGCCAGCAGACCGGCTTCCAGATGCGGGCGGGCTGCGCCGGGTTGGTGTGGGCCACGGCCTTGCTGGGGTTGCTCCTGTATGCGGGACCGGCGCTGCGGGCCGTGTGGGGCACGCCTAGGCTGTGGCCGCGGCTGCTGTTTTTCGGGGGAGGGCTTTATCTGGCGGTCTACACCTTGGTGGCGAGCCAGTCCCGGATTTCCTGGATCGCCCTGGCGCTGGCCGTGGCAGCCGGCGTCGTCTACCGCGTCCGCGACTCATGGGGTCGGGAAGATGGAGCCAAACGGCCCTACGTCCTGGTGTTGGCCCTGGTCCTGGTCGGCGCGGGCATCGCCCTCAACACGGATAGGATCGGGGAGCGCGTCGCCGCCGACCGTGTGGTGGTGGCGAAAATCCTGAGCGGCGATACCGCCGACCTGCCGCTGTCTTCCTTCAAATACCGATATTATGTGCAACGGTTCGGCCTGGAAAAATGGTGGGAAAGTCCTTGGTTCGGTTGGGGACCGGGTTCCACCGCGTATTTGATCAAACTGGCCGACCGCAAGGAACTCGTCAACGAGACCGACAACGGGCGGATGATGGGCCAGTTGCACAATACCTATCTGGAAATACTGATGCAGGGCGGTCTCGTGGGCCTGGGTTTGTTCCTGACCTGGGCGGCGATATTCGCCAAGCCATTGTTGCGGCCCGAATATCGCGACCGCTTGCCCGAACCCCTCGGGCTATTCGTCCTGGGTGGATGCTCGATACTCGCCATCTGGGGGTTCGCCGCCTATGGGATGATCGTCGAGAATTGGCCTTATTGGCGCTGCTATTGGCTATTATTGGCAGGTATCGCCCATACCTTTGTCGTCTACCCGCCCGTTGTGCGGGCGGGTGCTTTACATACCTGATTATGAGCGCAACTCGGGAAATCGTCATTACCCCAGGCCGGGCCATGAGCAATTATTGGCTGGACCTGTGGCGGTATCGGGAATTGTTTTACTTCATGGCGTGGCGCGATATTTTGCTGCGCTACAAGCGGATGAGTATCGGTTTCGCCTGGGCGGTGATCCGGCCCGTGCTGACCATGTTGATATTTACCCTGGTTTTCAGCCGCATCGCCAAATTGCCATCCGGGGGGGTACCCTATCCCCTTTTGATTTATACCGCCATGTTGCCTTGGCAGTTTTTCGCTACGGCTTTCACCGACGCGGGTAATAGCCTGACCAACAAGGAATCGATCATCGCCAAGGTGTATTTCCCCAGGTTGATCGTGCCGGCCAGCGCGGTCATCGTGAGCTTCGCCGATTTCGTGGTGGCCTTGGTGGTTTTGGCCGGGCTGATGGTGTGGTATGGCATCGTTCCCGATCTGCGGCTCTGTGCCTTGCCCGCGTTCGCGCTGCTGGTGGTCTTGGTCGCCCTGGGGGCGGGGCTGTGGATTTCCGCCCTCAGCGTCAAATACAAGGATTTCCGTTATATCATTCCGTTCGCGGTGCAACTGGGCTTATATATTTCTCCGGTGGGTTTCAATAGCACGGTGGTGCCGGAAACTTGGCGCTGGGTTTTCGCCTTGAATCCCATGGTGGGGGTCATCGATGGTTTCCGCTGGTCGGTGCTGGGGATGGAGCCGCCCGATCTGAGGTATAGCTTGGGGGTTTCCCTGGCACTCGCCCTATTTTTGCTAGTTAGCGGTACCGCTTACTTCCGTAGGTTGGAACGTTCCATAGCGGAGTTATTATGACGGTCGCCGTTGCCATCGAAGGTCTGGGCAAGAAATTCGCCCTGCACCATCAAGCCGGGCGCAAATCCTATTCCACATTCCGCGATGCTTTGACCGACGGGGTGAAAGCCCTGGGCAAAAAACTCGTGGGCCGGGGGAGCGGCAAGGATTCCATAGAGGAATTCTGGGCGCTCGACGATATTACCCTGGATATCCGCGAAGGCGAGAAAGTGGGTGTGATTGGGCGCAATGGGGCCGGGAAATCCACCTTGTTGAAAGTATTGTCCAGGATCATCGAGCCGACCCGTGGCCGTATCCGTATCCGTGGCCGCGTGGCCAGCCTATTGGAGGTGGGTACGGGGTTCCACCCGGAATTGACGGGCCGGGAGAATATCTTTTTCAATGGTTCGATTCTGGGAATGACCAAGGCCGAGATCGTCCGCAAATTCGACGAGATCGTCGCCTTCGCCGAGGTGGAGAAATTCCTCGATACCCCGGTCAAGCATTATTCGTCGGGGATGTATGTGCGTTTGGGATTTGCGGTGGCCGCCCATTTGGAACCGGAAATTCTGGTGGTGGACGAGGTCTTGGCGGTGGGGGATGCCAGATTCCAGAAAAAATGCCTGGGTAAACTTGAAGAGGTTGGGCGGCAGGGCCGGACCGTCATGTTTGTCAGCCACAATATGAGTTCCATACTGCAATTCACCGACCGCACTATTTTGCTGGGGGGCGGGCGCGTCCTGTTCGATGGCGATAGCGAAGCCGGGGTCATGCAATATATCCGGGTCAACGAGGAAGCCGGCAAAGCCACCGATCTCGATACCCATTTGCCTTGGTTCAAAATCGATAGCCTGATTTTCGACCAAAGCGATATGGCGATTGGTTTCAACCGGCCTTTGCGTTTCCGCCTGGATTTATCGGTGGGACGCAAGGTGAAGGAACTCATGATGACTTTCGGCATTTTCAATAGTATCGGTGCCCGCATTATCACCGCCCGGGGAATGCTGCCATTCTTGCCTTCCGGTACCCATGGCATCGCCTTGGAGATACCCGATCACCGCCTGATTCCGGGTAATTATTCTATTTCGGTGGTGCTGCGGTCCGGGGAGGATTTGATTTTCTCCAAGGAGCAGGTGATCGCTTTTGAATTATTAGCCGATGATATCGACGATCCCTTGTTGCTTCCTATCGTGGCGCGGGCCAAGGATCGTTGGGGGTCTTATTGCGCGATGAGCGCCAAACTCGATGGTTTCAAACGGACTGAATCTGCGGATAGCTGAGGGGGTTGCGATGAAGAACAGTTATCGGGTGCGTTCGGAAAATCCGATGCGGACCTTGGCCCGTTCTGTCCGGGATTTTCTGGTATGGGAGCGCTATCGATGGCATTGCCCGTTGGTGAAGGCGGCTTTGAAATATAAGCCCCCGCAAGACTTGTTGTTCAGCACCAATGTATCCCCGTGTTATCGGTATGTATATTTGGGGAATCCGAAAACCGGGGCTTCGAGCTTGAAGTCGGCCTTGGCGGACTTGGAGGCACGCACTCTCGATACCGATATGGATAAGTATGATATGGAGTTGATTCATAATACAGAAATTTCGCCTTTGAAAAGAATAACCTATTTCGGGGCACCAAACCCGTTATCGTATTTGGTGGATCATGGATTTCGCTTTTTCACCTTCGTGAGGAATCCTTATCATAGGTTATTGTCTTGCTATCGCGATAAGATTTTGAATTACCAAGCATACCAGATGCAAAAACCCAGGTTATTGCGGGCCATGGGGCGTTCAGAAAAAGATTTGGCGATGTCGATCACTTTCGAGCAATTTATCAGGGCCATCGTGCCGCAGAGCGATTACCGGATGGACCCCCATTGGCGCCCCCAGACTTCCAATACCTTGTACGAGGTACTGGATATTGCCTTTGTCGGCAGGTTCGAGAGGTATTCGGAGGATTTCGCGGCGGTGTTCGAGTGGATCGGCGTGGAGCCGGACCGGATACCGCGATACCGCCATTTGAACCGGTCGGGAGCGGCGACCGGCTGTGCCGAATTTTATACCCGAGAATTGCAGGATTTGGTTTATCAGAGATATGAAAAAGATTTCATCAACTTTTCCTATGGCTATGATCTCCCGGATTGAGGCTGGATAAATCGGATTGGAGGGGCATCTGGCTGAAGTTGTGGGTGGAAGATATGCCTAGGGTTACAGTTTTGATGCCGGTCTATAATGGCGGGGAATTCCTGCGACCGGCCATCGAAAGCGTTATCGGACAGACTTATACCGATTTCGAGTTTTTGATTATCGACGATGGCTCCACGGATTCCAGCTTCGCGGTCTGCCAGGAATACCGGGACCGGCGCATCCGCTTGGTCAGGAATGAAGCCAACCTGGGTTTGATCGCAACCTTGAACAAGGGTTTGGAGTTATGCGAGGGCGAGTTCATCGCCCGCATGGATTGCGACGATATTTGCCTGCCCTGGCGTTTGGAAAAGCAACTGGCCTTTTTGGACGCGCACCCCGATATCGGTATCTGCGGGACGTGGTTCGAGAAGTTCTATGGGAATTGCTCCCAGATCATGCGGGTGCCGGTGGAGGATGCCCATATCCGGTTTTCCCTGGTGATGGATAACGCCTTCGGCCATAACACCATCCTCATGCGGCGGGAGGTTTTGGAACGGCATGGCCTGCGCTACGACCCGGATTACCGCTATGCCGAGGATTATGAATTCTGGGTGCGCTGTTCGGCCCATACCCGCCTCGCCAACCTGCCCGAGGTGATGGTGCGCTACCGTTACCATCCCGGCAATACCAGCAACCGCTTCCGGCGCGAACAGGGCGCGACCGCCGACCGGGTCCGGCGGCGGCAGTTCGAGCGGCTGGGGCTGGCCTTGGACGAGGACGCGCTGGCCCTGTTCAACAGCTTGGTCAAATTCGAATTCCGGGGCGATTTCCGGCGTCTGGCCCAGGCCGGTTCGGGTTTGGTGGCGTTGGCCGACCGGGTCGCGGACCGGCTGGGGATTCCCAGGGCCTTCGCCTACCGCAAGCTCGGCCCGCATTGGTATGGGGCTTGCGGCAGTTTGGCGGACGAAGGCTTGCGGGTGTGGAGTTTGTTCCTCTCGACGCCGATAGGCCGGAGGGCGCTGTGGACCTGGGGCTGGAAACTGTTGGCCCGTTGCGCGGCGCACCGGCCCATCACCGGGCCGGGCCTGGGGGAAGGGCTATGAGGCTGGTCCTGTTGATTCCGGCGCTGGGCGCGGGCGGAGCGGAGCGGGTGATGTCGCTGATGGCGAACCACTGGGCTGGGCGGGGTTGGGATATCCGCCTCCTGACCCTGGACGACGGGACGCGGCCACCGTTCTTCCCCTTGCGCAAAGAAGTCCGGCACCGGCCCTTGGGCTTGCTGCGGGATTCCGCCAACCCGGTCCAGGCCGTGTGGAACAACGCGCGACGGCTCCTGGGGCTGCGGGCGGCGATCCGCGCCGAGCGGCCCGAGGCCGTCATCAGCTTCCTCGACACCACCAACGTCCTGTGCTTGCTGGCGACCCTGGGCCTGGGCCTGCCGGTGGTGGTGTCCGAACATACCAATCCAGAGCGCTACTGGCTGAAGCCGATATGGCACCGGCTGCGGCGCTGGGTCTATCCCCTGGCCCACCGGGTGGTGGTACTGACGCCCCGCACGCTGGATTTTTTCCCGGTTTCGCTGCGCCCGAAATTGCGGGTCGTCCCCAATCCCGTGGTCCCATCCGCGGCCGGGGGCCGGGTCGATATCGCCCTGCCCGCGGGCCGTTGGGTCGTTGCCTTGGGGCGTTTGGTGGAATCGAAGGGCTTCGATCTTTTGATCGAGGCGTTCGCCCGTTTGGGTCCGCGCTATCCAGACTGGTCCTTGCTGATCCTGGGCGAAGGCCCGGCCCGGACCGGGCTGGAAGCTTTGCGCGACCGCTTGGGACTCGGCGGGCGGGTGGGTTTACCGGGCTGGGTGTCCCGGCCCGAGGCGGTGCTGGGCCGGGCCGATTTGTTCGTGCTGTCCTCACGCTTCGAGGGCTTCCCGATGGCGCTGTGCGAGGCCATGGCGGCGGGGGTGGCGGTGGTCGCGGCGGATTGCCCGACCGGCCCGCGCGAAATCGTCCGCGATGGTGTCGATGGGCTGTTGGTGCCCGCCGAGGACGCCGCCGCCCTGGCGGCGGCGATGGAACGCTTGATGGCCGACGGGGCGGAACGGGAGCGGTTCGCGGCGCGGGCGGTCGAGGTGGCCGAACGGTTCGGCATGGACCGGGTCATGGCGCTGTGGGAGGCAGTACTCGAAGGGTGTGGCGATTTGCCCCGGACGGGGTTATGAGGGTATGGGAATGAAATATAAAAGTGTACTCGTCGTGACTTATGGGCGGAGCGGATCTACCCTATTGCAGGGGGTTTTGAATGGCATTCCCGGATGCTTGGTCCGGGGCGAGAATTATAATTTCATTTTCGATCTATATTCCGCCCACACCAAGCTAGTCGCGGCCAAGGCGAAAAAAGGCGAAAAACCCTCGAATTCCTGGTATGGGGCGGATTTGCTGGATGATAGCTTGTTTCTCAGGGAAACCACCGATCTGATCCGGCGGCTATTGCTGGCCGACCGCGCCGGGGACGCCTCGGTCCGCGCCTATGGCTTCAAGGAAATCCGCTATTTCCAGGTCGTGGACGGGTTGGAGGGATATTTGGATTTCCTGGGCCTGGTTTTCCCGGAGGTGGCTTTCGTTTTCCTGACCCGCGACCTGGACGAGGTATTGCAATCGGGTTGGTGGGTATTCGCCAATCCTTGGAAAACCAAGCGGTCCTTGCTGCGCTTCGAACAAAAATGCGCCGCTTATCGCGCCGGGAAGGCCAATTGCTTCCATGTGGATTATCGGGACATGGTGGAGAAAACCCCCAGGTTCCGGGAAATGTTCGCCTTCCTGGGCGCGGACTACGATCCTGCCGTGGTCGATGGGATACTGGCCGTGCGCCATAGTTATCCGGGCGGGCGGGAAGTGCCGCGTTGGCGGCGGCTACTCCATTATTACCGGGAGAAATGGCGGGGTGTGAACACCGACGGGTCGGCCCCGTGAAAATCATCCTGTTCATCCGCGCCTTGACCGTCGGCGGGGCCGAGCGGCGGGCGGCTTTGCTGGCCAGGGGGCTGCGCGGGCGCGGCCATGACGCCAAGGTCGTGGTGTATTACGGCGGCGGTGCCTTGGAGGACGACTTGCGCGCGGCGGACGTGCCCTTGATCGTGGTCGGCAAAAGCGGGCGCTGGGATGTGTTCGGTTTCCTGTGGCGCTTGGTCCGCGTCCTGCGGCGGGAGCGGCCCGATGTGGTGTATTCCTGGCTGCCGTCCTCGAACCTCCTGGCCTTGGCGCTCAAGCCTTTCGTGCCGGGGACCGGGTTGGCTTGGGCCGTTTGCGCTTCGAACCTGGATTTGAGCCGCTACGACGGGGTGTCGCGTTGGGCCATACGGGCGGAGGCGTGGGCCTCGCGCTTCGTGGCCCGCAGCATCGCCAATTCCCAGGCGGGCCGGGACCATGCCATCGGCGCGGGTTTCCCGGCGGATCGCCTCAAGGTGGTGCCGAACGGCATCGACACCGCCCGTTTCCATCCCGACCGGGCCTTGGGCCTGCCGCTCCGCGCCGAATGGGGCGTGGACGCGGGGCAAACCTTGATCGGCTTGGTCGGGCGGCTCGATCCCATGAAGGGCCATCCGGTGTTCCTGCGGGCGGCGGCGCGGTTGGCCGCAGGCCATCCCGAAGCGCGGTTCGTCTGCGTCGGCGATGGCGCGGCGGATTACCGCCTCGGCCTCCACGCCCTGGCGGCCGGGCTGGGCCTCGATGGCAAACTGGTCTGGGCCGGTACCCGCGTCGATATGCCGGAGGTCTACAACGCCCTGGATATTGCCGTGTCCGCCTCGTCCTATGGCGAGGGCTTGTCGAATATGCTGGGCGAGGCGATGGCCTGCGGCCTGCCTTGCGTGGCGACGGCGGTGGGCGATTCGGCCTGGGTGGTGGGCGATACCGGCATCGTGGTACTGCCCGAGGCGCCGGAAGCCCTGGCCGAAGCCCTGGCGGCGCTGCTGCTGCGGCGGGCGGAGCAAGGCCCGGAACTGGCGCGGGCGGCGCGGCAGCGTATCGTGGACCGGCTCAGTGTCGAGGCCATGGTGGCCGATACCCTGGCCGAGTTGGAGGCGCTGTCTTGACCCGCGTTTGCCATATCATCAGCGGACTGGGCACCGGCGGGGCCGAGATGATGCTTTATAACCTCGTCGGGCGGATGGACCGCTCGCGCTTCGATGTTTCGGTGATTTCGCTGCTGGACCGGGGCGATCTGGGCGGGCGGATCGAGCGGACCGGGACGCAGGTGCGGGTATTGGGCATGCAGCGCGGCCTACCCACGCCCACCGCGCTGTGGCGGCTGCGCAAGCAACTCAAGGCGCTGCGCCCGGAGGTGATCCAAGGCTGGATGTATCACGGCAATCTGGCGGCGACGCTGGGCGCGGCCCTGGCGGGCGGCGATATCCCGGTGGTCTGGGGCATCCATCATTCGCTGTACGACCTCGGCCAAGAGCGTTTTTTAACCCGGCAGGTGGTCCGGCTCGGTGCCCGGCTGTCCCGGAGTCCGGCGGCGACGGTCTATGTCAGTCGCCTGGGGGCCGGACAGCACGCGGCTTTCGGTTTCGATAACACGAGGGCGCGGGTGATCCCGAACGGCTTCGACGGCGAGCGCTTCCAGCCCGACCCGGATACCCGCGAAGCGGTACGCGCCGAACTGGGGTTGGCGGCGGATGCGGTCCTGGTCGGCCTGTTCGCCCGCTATCATCCGATGAAGGATCATGGCAATTTGCTCCGCGCCGCCGCCCGCTTGATCGGCAGCCAGCCCCAAGCCCGCTTCCTGTTGGCCGGTACCGGGGTGGATGCGGCCAATCCCGAACTCCGCGGCCAGATCGACCGGCTCGGCTTGCAAGGCAAGGTGATCCTCTTGGGCGAGCGCCGCGATATTCCGCGCTGGATGGCCGGGCTGGATATCCTGTGCATGAGTTCCTCGCATGGCGAAGCCTTCCCCATGGTGGTGGGCGAGGCCATGGCGTCCGGGGTGCCCTGTGTCGTGACCGACGTGGGCGATGCCGGGGGGTTGGTGGGCGATACGGGCCGGGTGGTGCCGCCCAGGGACGCCGAAGCCTTGGCCGCCGCGCTGGCCGCTCTGGTCGCGCTGAAGCCGCAACAACGGCTGGCGCTGGGCTTGGCGGCGCGGCGGCGGGTGCTGGAGCATTTTTCGCTGGACGGCGTGGTCGGCGAATACCAAGCCCTGTATCAAGCCCTGGCCCGGCCCCGCTGAATACGCGATTACGCGGCTGGATCGCGGGTTCCCGCCGCCATCCCTCAACCATCTCACGAGAGCAACCTCCCATGTGCGGATTCGCCGGCTTCCTGGACCGTTCCGAAAACACCTCTGCCGAGGATTTGGCCGTCATCGCGGGCCGCATGGCCGCTACCCTGGTCCATCGCGGTCCCGACGATGGCGGGGTGTGGACCGACGCTTTTTCCGGTTTGGCGCTGGGCCATCGGCGCTTGTCCATCCTCGATTTGTCGGTCGCGGGGCACCAGCCCATGCTGTCGCGGGGTGGGCGCTACGTGGTGGCGTTCAACGGGGAAATCTACAACCACCTGGACTTGCGCCGGGAGCTGGATCGCGGCGGGGCGGTGCCGGACCATCCCTTGTTCGATACGCCTGCCGAGGCGTTCGCCACCCAGGCCGGGACGGGCTGGCGCGGCCATTCCGACACCGAAACCCTGTTGGCGGCGGTGGAAACCTGGGGCGTGGGCGAGGCGCTGAAGCGATGCGTGGGCATGTTCGCCTTCGCGTTGTGGGACCGGCATGACCGGGTGTTGTACCTGGCCCGCGACCGGCTGGGCGAAAAGCCGCTGTATTACGGCTGGCAGGACGGGATGTTGCTGTTCGGCTCGGAGCTCAAGGCGTTCAAGCCGCATCCCGCTTTCAAGGCCGAAATCGACCGTTCCGCCCTGAGCTTGCTGCTGCGCTACGGCTATATCCCGGCCCCCTACACCATTTACCAGGGCATCCGAAAACTCCCGCCCGGCACCTTCATCGCCCTGAGCGCCCGCCGCCAAGACGGCGTGCCGGTGTCGTATTGGAGCGCCCACGATGTGGCTTTGCGCGGCCAGATGCAGCCTTTCGCCGGGACCGAAGCCGAGGCGGTCGAAACCTTGGATGGCCTGCTGCGGCAAGCGGTGGCCGGGCAGATGCTGGCCGATGTGCCGTTGGGCGCGTTCTTGTCGGGAGGGTTCGATTCCTCGACCGTGGTGGCCCTGATGCAGGCGCAATCATCCCGGCCGGTGCGGACCTTCAGCATCGGTTTCCACGAAACCGGCTACAACGAGGCCGAACACGCCAAGGCCGTGGCCGCGCATCTGGGCACCGACCATACCGAACTCTATGTCACCCCCGAACAAGCCATGGCGGTGATTCCCAATCTGCCGACCCTGTACGACGAGCCGTTCGCCGATTCTTCGCAGATTCCCACTTTCCTGGTGTCGCAACTGGCCCGTGGACAGGTCACGGTGAGCCTGTCGGGCGATGGCGGCGACGAGGTGTTCTGTGGCTATACCCGCTATCCCTCGGCGGCGAGTGTTTGGCGGCGGATCGGCTATGTGCCGCCGCCGCTGCGGGGCGCGGTCGCCGCCCTGGCAACCGTGGTGCCGCCGCATTTCTGGGATGCTTTGTTCCGGGGCGTGGGATTCGCGCTGCCGGGCGGGCTGCGGGCCGCGACGCCCGGCGACAAGCTCCGCAAGCTGGCTTTGTTGTTGCGGGCGCGGCAGCCGGAGGAGGTTTACCGGGAACTGGTTTCGCAATGGAAGGAACCGGCCCGCGTGGTGCGTGGCGCGACAGAGCCGGGGACGGTGCTGGACGATCCGGCGCAATGGCCGCGTTTGCGTGAATTCGAGCATCGCATGATGTTCCTCGATACCGTGAGCTACCTGCCCGACGATATTTTGGTGAAGGTGGACCGCGCCGCCATGGGCGTGAGCCTGGAGACGCGGGTGCCCTTGCTCGATCACCGGGTGGTGGAATTCGCCTGGAGCTTGCCAGCGTCGATGAAGCTGCGCGATGGGGTGGGCAAATGGCCGCTGCGGCAGGTCTTGTACCGCTACGTCCCCAAGGAGTTGATGGACCGGCCCAAGATGGGCTTCGGCGTGCCCATCGACCAATGGCTACGCGGCCCGCTCAAGGACTGGGCCGGGGCGCTGCTCGACCGTAAGCGCCTGAAACAGGAAGGCTATTTCAATCCCGCCTTGGTCCACGAGAAATGGACTCAGCATCTCGCGGGGCGGCGTGATTGGTCTTATTACCTGTGGGATGTGCTGATGTTCCAGGCCTGGCGGGAGGCCAACCCTTGAACCGGCGGCTGTTGTTCTTCTGCACGGAAGATTGGTTCGTCTGCTCGCACTGGCTGCCGCAGATCGCCGCCGCGCAGCGGGCGGGCTACGAGGTGCATGTCGTTACCCGCGTGCGCGAACATGCCGCCCCTATCGAAGCCACCGGGGCCAAGCTGGTGCCGCTCGACCTGTCGCGGCGTGGCATGAATCCGCTGGCCGAACTCAAACTGCTGTTCCGGTTGATCCGGTTGTACCGCCGCTTGCGGCCCGATCTGGTCCACCATGTCGCCATGAAGCCGATGGTTTATGGCACGCTCGCCGCCCGTCTCGCCGGTACCCGCGCCATCGTCAACTACATGGCCGGACTGGGCTGGCTGTTCACCGCCGACAGCGCCCAGGCCCGGCTGTTGCGGCCTATCGTGCGCTGGACGTTGGGGCGGTTGTTGGCGGCGGGGCGGGTGATCGTCGAGAACCCGGACGACTATGCCCAAATGCTGGCCTTGGGTTTGGAGGCCGGGCGCTTGCACCGGATACGCGGGGCCGGGGTGGATTTGGCCGTGTTCAGCCCCAGGCCGGAAGCGGCGGGCGTGCCCTTGGTGGTGTTGCCGGCCCGGATGTTGTGGACCAAGGGCGTGGGCGAATTCGTGGAAGCGGCGCGGCGCTTGAAGGCGGCGGGCGTGGCGGCCCGATTCGCCCTGGTCGGCGACCCCGACCCCGAGAATCCCGCCAGCGTGCCACAGGAACAACTCGAAGCCTGGGCCGAGGAAGGCGCGGTGGAATGCTGGGGGCGGCGCGGGGACATGCCGCAGGTGTTGGCCGAGGCCCATATCGTCTGCCTGCCGTCCTACCGCGAGGGCTTGCCCAAGGCTTTGATCGAGGCCGCCGCCGCCGGGCGGGCCATCGTCGCCACCGATGTGCCGGGCTGCCGGGAAGTGGTGGCGGCGGGCGATAACGGGCGGTTGGTCCCGGCCCGGAACGCGGCGGCCTTGGCGGAAGCCTTGCGGGCACTCATCGCCGATCCCGGCTCGCGGCGGCGGATGGGACGGCGCGGGCGGGAAATCGCCGAAGCGGAGTTCGCGGTGGAGCGGATCGTGGCGGAGACCTTGGCGGTCTACCGGGCCTTCTCCGCCTGAAAGACACGGGGAGCCTCCTTCCGGTCCAGCAATTCCCGGATCGCCGCCGCCACCGCCCCCGCCGGGTCGGGCGGCGTATAGGTCCAAGGCTCGAAACCGCCGTCCAGATGCCGGGCCGCGCCATATTCGAGCAACTTGCCGACGATGGCGCGATGGAAGCTTTCGGTGGCGCTCTCAGCCAGGTCCACCAACAAGGGTTTGCCGGTATGGCTGGCCTCGGAACACATCGAGACCGAATCCCCGGTGGCGATGAACACATCGCCTTCCGCCAGCAGGGCCGGATAGAGTCCGGGGTCTTGCCGCCAGTCGAAGCAACGGCAATCCAGGCTGTCGAATTCCGCCAACAGCGCCGCCCAGGCGTCCGCCGGGGTGCGGCGGCTGTTGGTCGCCACCAGGCTTCCGCCCAGGGATTCCACCACCCGCCGTGTCTTGCGGCCCAACGCCTGGGCGTGCGCCACGTCGAAGCCCGCGCAATAACGGGTGTTCCCGCCCACCAGCAGGCCCACCAGGGGCCGTTCCAGTCCCGCGAACCTGTCGGCGTGCGCCCGCCGCGCCGCTGCCAGCCGCGCCGGGTTGAGCTTATGGGCGACGCCCAGGGTGGTCACGACCTTGTCGCCCTGGATTTGGGGCGAGGCGATCAGGTCGTATTCGTGGAGGCGCGGATCGGGCGGGTCCGGTAGGATCGAAGCCAGGAAGACGTTCAACAGACGGCCATCGAAGTCGTGCCGGAGGTCGGCGACGGGGCCGAGGGTATCTTCGCCGGTGCCGCTCAACAGCACCAGGGACCGTCCGCCCCCCGCCCCGCAGGCGAGTTGGTAGCGCGCCCTGAGCATCCGGGCGTATGCCGCCGCGTCGGTGCCGGGGAGCGGGATGGTGTCGTAGCCGTAGCCTAGGCGTTCGGCCACGCCGACGCGGGCGCCGAGTTCGCCGGTATAGGTGCTGTCCAAGACCCAGACCAGCGGTTCGGCGGTGGGCGGGATGGGTTTGCTCATGGGGAAATCGGGGGGCTAGGGGCCGTGAGGTCCAGCGCGAGGGTCCGCGCCGCCATCGCGCCGTTGGCGATGGCGGCGACCACGGCGGGCAGGGCCGGATTGGCGACATCGCCGATGGCGTAGACGCCGGGTTGGGAGGCGCGGCGTTGCGCATCCACCCGCACATAGCCTTCGGCGTCCAGGTCCAGCCGGGCCAAGGGACCGAGCGCGGCGGGGAAATCGGTGTTGGGGACCAGCCCCGCCCGCACGAATATGCGGTCCACTTCGATGTGGTGCTGTCGGCCTTCCCGGTAGAAATCGATGGCGATGCCGTCGGCGGTGGTCTGGAAGGCGTCGAGGGTGGCACCGGGATATTCGGCCAATCCGCCCCGTTCCGCCAGCGCCCGGACTTCGGCCTGGAAGCGGGCTTGCGCCTTGGGTTGGCCGCGCAGCAGCAAATGGACCTGGACGGCCTGTCCGGCCAAGTCCAGGGCGGTGCAATAGGCGTTGTCGCCGCCGCCCAGCACCGCCACCCGCAGGCCGGGCTGCGCCAAGGCCGGGTCCAGATGGTCCAGTGGGAAATAGGACACCTGGCCGCTTGCGTGCGCCGTGCCGCCGCCGGGGATGGGGTCCAGCACTTCGCGGCTTCTGGGCCTGAGGCCGGTGGCGACGACCAGGGCGCGGGCCGTCAGGTTTTCCTTTCCCGCCGCGCCGTCCAGGTCCAGCCGGAACCCGCCGTCCGCCGCCGCGACCGCCACCACGCGCCGACCCAGCCAGGGTTCGATGCCCTCGTCCCGGACATGCCCGGCATAGAGCGCGGCCAGTTCCGGTCCGGTCTGCCCCGGCAAGCCCAGCACCCAGCGGTTCACCCGGTCGAGGCGCAGCAATTGTCCGCCGGGTGCCGCGCCGGGATCGATCAATACGGGCCGGAATCCCAAATGCTTGAGCCATAGGGCACAGGATAATCCCGCCGGGCCGCAGCCCAGGATGGCGACGCTATCCGCCGGAGGCCGGGTGGGTTCCATGGGGCGCGGTTCAGGCGGGGTATTCGGAAAGCGGGGGTGGATCGGCGGATTCCAGATCGAACACGAAATACAGCCGCTCCGATAGTTCCTCCACGAACAGCAGTCCTACCCGTTGTTGCGCCAGATCGACATGGTGGTAGGGCTGGCGGCGGAATACCGTCCCCGGATATTGCGCTTGCAAGAACGGAATGGCCCGGAACAACCCGTCCCAGCCGCCCGCGGTGGATGTGGGCGAGAAGGGCACCAATTGTTGAAACAAGGTGGCGGGAATCGGATCGTAGATTTCGGCATTCAAAGTGGGAATCCCCCAAAAACCATACAGAATTGTTTTGGTTCCACCCGAAATATAACGGCGGCGCATCACAAGACGATGAAACCGCCGAGGGTGGACCGGCAGGGGCGTTATTCGGCGGAGCCGTCCTGGCCGCCGGCCACCGTCATCTTATCGATCAAGATCGAGCCGGTCCGGGTATTGCCGCGCAAATCCACATCGCTCCCCACCGCTTGTATCCCGAGGTACATATCGCGCAGATTCCCGGCGATGGTGATTTCCTCGACCGGGTATTGGATGACGCCGTCCTCGACCCAGAATCCCGCCGCCCCGCGCGAATAATCCCCCGTCACCAGGTTCACGCCCTGGCCCATCAGGTCGGTGACGAGCAGTCCTGTGCCCATCCGCGCCAAGAGCGCCGCGAGGTCCAGTTCGCCCGGCTGTATGACGAGGTTATGCACCCCGCCCGCGTTGCCGGTGGTTTTCATGCCGAGCTTGCGGGCCGAGTAGGTGCTGAGGACGTAAGATTCCAGGATGCCTTCTCGCACCAGGTCGTGCGGCACGGTGCGGACGCCCTCGGCGTCGTAGGGCATGCTGCCCAAAGCCTTGATGAGATGCGGCTCCTCGCGGATGCATACGAACTCCGGGAAGACCCGCTTGCCCAGATGGTCCAGCAGGAACGAAGACTTGCGGTACAGGTTGCCGCCGCGGATGGCCCCGATGAAATGCCCGAGCAGGGTGGAGGCGATATCCGCCGCGTAGATCACGGGGCATTGCCGGGTGGTCAGCGTGCGCGAGCCGAGTTTGCGGATGGCGCGTTCCGCCGCCTTGCGGCCCACGGCCTCGGGGGCTTCGAGGTCGCGGGCGTCGCGGGCCACGGTCCACCAGTCGTCGCGCTGCATCTCGTCGCCGCGCTCGCCGATGACCGAACAACTCAGGCTGTGGCGGCTGGAAGCGTAGCCGTGCAGGAACCCGAGGCTGTTGCCCATGACCCGGACCCCTTGGAAGGTGTTGAGGCTCGCGCCCTCGGAATTGGCGATCTCGGGATGGTAGCCGCGGGCGGCGTCCTCGCAGGCGACGGCGATGCCGATGGCGGTTTCGGCGTCGGGTTCCCAGGGGTGGTAGACATCGAGATCGGGGAATTCGATGGCCAGCATGTCCTGATCGGGAAGCCCCGAGTATGTGTCCTCGGCGGCGTAGCGGGCGATGCGGACGGCGGCTTCGACCGTCTCGCGCATGGCTTCGCGGCTGAGATCGGTGGTGCTGGCCGAGCCTTTGCGCTGGCCGATGTAGACCGTGAGCCCCAGGCCGCGGCTGCGGTGGTGTTCGACGGTTTCCACCTCGCCCATGCGGGCGGTGACGGAAAGGCCCAGTTCGACGCTGACCCCGGCTTCGGTGCCGGTCGCGCCTTGCTTGGCGGCTTCTTCCAGGCAGTCGGCGACCAGTGATTCGAGGTGGGCGAGTTGGGCTTGGGTGGGGGCGGGTAGGTTGGACACGGGGACTCCTGGTGAAATTGATCTTCGTGCGTGCTTGCTGGGCGGGGTCAAAAAGCGGGGGGGGTTATTCCTGGGTTATACGTTTTGGATGCTCAAACCCTGGTCCCGCCCACCGTCAACCCATCCACCCGTAAGGTTGGCTGGCCCACGCCCACCGGCACGCTTTGCCCATCCTTGCCGCAGGTGCCGACGCCGAAATCGAGTTCCAGGTCGTTGCCCACCATGCTGACGCGGGTCAGCACATCGGGGCCGTTGCCGATCAGGGTCGCGCCCTTCACCGGGCGGGTGATCTTGCCGTCCTCGATCAAATACGCCTCGCTGGCCGAGAACACGAACTTGCCGGAGGTGATATCCACCTGCCCGCCGCCGAAATTCTTGGCGTACAGGCCGTGCTTGACCGAACGCAGGATTTCCTCGGGGTCGTGCGGGCCGGGCAGCATATAGGTATTGGTCATGCGCGGCATGGGCAGATGGGCATAGGACTCGCGGCGGCCATTGCCGGTCGGGGCCACGCCCATCAGCCGGGCGTTGAGCCGGTCCTGCATATAACCCTTGAGGATGCCGTTCTCGATTAGGGTGGTGCAGTGGGTCGGCGTGCCTTCGTCGTCGATGGTCAGGGAACCGCGCCGTCCCGGCAGGGTGCCGTCGTCCACCACGGTGCAGAGCGGCGAGGCCACCCGCTCGCCCACCCGGCCCGAGAAGGCCGAGGTGCCTTTGCGGTTGAAATCGCCTTCCAGGCCGTGGCCGATGGCTTCGTGCAGCAGGATGCCCGGCCAGCCGGAACCCAGCACCACGGTCAGGGTGCCCGCCGGGGCTTCCTCGGCTTCGAGGTTGACCAGGGCGAGCCGCACGGCTTCGCGGGCATAGCCGGAAGCGGTATCGCCTTCCAGGAAGGTGCGGTAATCGGTGCGTCCGCCGCCACCGCAGCTGCCTTGTTCGCGGCGTCCGTCCTGCTCCACGATCACGCTGACATTGAGCCGCACCAAGGGCCGCACATCGCCGTGCATCGTGCCGTCCTGGCCGATCACCATCACCACGTCGTGGCAGCCGGTGAGGCTCACGAAGACCTGTTCCACCCTGGGATCGAGTTGGCGGCATTCCTGGTCCAGCCGTTTCAGCAGGGCGATTTTTTCTTCTTCCGGCAGGGATTGCAGTGGGTCGATGGGGAGATAAAGCGCGGGCGGGCGTTCCACCGGGGCGATGGCGCTGCGGCCTTCGCCACCTAGCCGGGCGATGGCGCGGGCGTTCTTGGCGGCTTCGAGCAGGGTGGGGAGGGCGATCTCGTCGCTGTAGGCGAAGCCGGTTTTTTCGCCCGACACGGCGCGGACCCCGGCTCCTTGTTCGATGCTGTGGCTGCCTTCCTTGACGATGCCGTCTTCCAGCGCCCAGGACTCGTAGCGGGTGCTTTGCAGGTAGACATCGGCGGCGTCCACGTTCGCGCCGAGCAGTTGGCCCATCACCCGGTCGAGGTCGCCATCGGCGAGACCGGCGGGTTCGAGCAGGGTGTGTTGGGCGATGGCGATGGGGTCTTGGTTCATGGGTTTGGGTCTTGGGCTGGGGTACGCGGCGCGTACCGTGGGAAACTGGGGCGGGTGCGCGGCGGCGGGACGCGACCCGTCCTACGGTTAGCGGCAAAAGAGCTTGATGTGTTCCAGGGCCGGGAAGGCGCTGCGGACCTTGTCCAAGCGGTCGCGGTCGTATTCGGCCAGGACCACGCCCGCGCCCTGGGCTTGGCGGGCCAGCACCACGCCCCAGGGGTCCACGATCATGCTGTTGCCGTAGGTTTCGCGGCCATTGAGGTGGAAACCGCCCTGGTTGGCCGCGATGGTGTAGCACAGGTTCTCGACCGAGCGGGCGCGGACCAGGATTTCCCAATGGGCCGCGCCGGTGCGGGCGGTGAAGGCCGAGGGCACGGCCAGGATGTCCATGCCGACGGTGGACATCTGCCGGTACAGTTCCGGGAAACGGATGTCGTAGCACACGGTGAGTCCCAGCCGTCCGAACGGCGTGTCCATCACCAGGGCGCTCTCTCCGGCCTCGATGGTGGCGGATTCCTTGTAATGCTCCTCGGTGCCGGGCACGCTGACATCGAACAGGTGAATCTTGTCGTAGCGGCCCACGCGCTGGCCCTTGTCGTCGTGGACCACGCAGGCGGCGCGGACCTTGCCCGGCGCTTGGCCCCGGATCGGGAGGGTGCCGCCGACCAGCCAGATTTTATGGCGTTCGGCGGTCTTGGCCAGGAAATCCTGGATCGGTCCCTTGCCATCGTCCTCGCCCGCTTCCAGCTTGTCGCTATCCTGCTTGCCCATCAGGGCGAAATTCTCCGGCAGCACCACCAAACGCGCCCCCTGTTGGGCGGCTTTTTCGATCAGCCGTCCGGCCTCGATCAGGTTGGAGCCCACGTTGGGGCCGGAAGCCATTTGGATGGCGGCGAAGAGCGCTTTTCTCATCGGGATTGTTCCTCTTGCTGGGGGCCGAAACCGGATAGGTCTTTGATGCCGCCCCAAGCCCGGTCTAGCACATCGAGCGGCATATAGTCATGGTTGACGCGGGTGATCGTGGGATGTTCCCAGGGGCCGCGCAGGGCGTAGTGGGTGGCGGCGATGTGTTCGACCTGCTCGCCGATCAGCCTTTGGGCCACGAACATCGCCGCGCCGACCGCCGGGCCACCCGCCAAAGCGCCCGCGATGGGCAGGGCCACCGCGGTATGCGGGATGACCGTCACGGTTTGGTCCATATCCTTGGAGGCCAAACCGATGCGGCCATTGACCAGTATCCGGGCCGAGACGGCGTCGATCAACAGCCCTTCCGTGATCGCCTGGCCCCCACCGAGTTTAAAGGTTCCGGCGCTGCCATCATAGGCCAGCCCCTCGCCGAACAAATCGCTGAAATCGAGGCTGAGCCGCCGCCATAGGGTATTCAAGTTTAACATACCGATCATCCGCCCCAGGCCCGGCTCGACCTTGAGCAGGCTGCCCTTGCCGAGGTTCAGCTTGAGCTTGCCGGCCACCGCCGCCGCCGCGTAGCGCTTGGGAGAACCGGGCCAGTCCAGGGTGAATTCGGCGTCGGTCTGGGTTTCCCGTACATGGCCGCCCTGGCCGACGTGGGCCAGGAAATCGCCCAGGTTGTCGATGTGGAGCTTGCCTTCCAGATGGGTGCTGGCGGGCCGGGCCGGGGTGCGGGTCCAATCGCCCCGCAGTTCCAGCGCGTGGCCTTCGGTTTTGAGCGACAGGTGCCTGATGACCATGCCGTGGGCATGGCGCTCGGTGGCAAGGTCGAGGGGACCGAGTTCGGCGTTGCGCCAATAGAGTTTGTGGGCGTGTAGCTTGAGGCTGGGGAGGATGGCGGGATCGATTTCCGGGGCGGCGGCGGCGGGGTTGGCGCTGGGCGGCGGTTTGGGCGCGTCGGCGGGTTTGGGGATTTTCAGGGATTCTAGATCGAAAGCCACGAGGTCCGGCGTCGCGTCGATATCGCCCTTGGCGTAGGCGCTGTAGAGATGGCCTTGCCAGCGCCCGCCCGCCTGCTTCAGCCGGAGCGAGGCGGGGCCGAGCGGGGTGTTTTGCCAGAGCAATTGGCCGCAATGCAGGCTTAGTTCCCGCAACGGGGCGGCGGGGATGCCGCCCGCGCCACCGCCGTCGGCAAGCTTCCGGTCCCACCAGTCGCGCCAAGCGCTGGCGTCCCATTCGTCCAGATGCAGATAAAGGCCCAGGCCGGTCCCGCCACCCGTGGCGGGCAAGGGCTGGCCGAGGGCGAGGTCGGCGCTGTCCAGCTTGAAACCTTGCCCCAGGCGGTCCGCCACCCATTGCGCCTGGGCTTTGACCTCCGCGCCATAGGCCAGCTTGACCGGGATTGCCGCCCCGGCTTGGAAGCGGGTTTCCAGCATGAGCGGGCGCTCGTCCTGTTCTGGCTTGCCCAGGGGCGCGGGCAAATCCAGGGCCACGCCCTTGAGGTCGGATTGGAGCGCGAGCCGGAGCGGGGCGCTCTTGGCGTCCAGGCTGGCCGGGAAACGCAGGTCCAGCCGATAGCCCAGCGTGCCTTGGGCCGGGTTCCAGGCCGGCGAGGGGAATTGCTTGCGCAACTCGTCCAGGGTGGCGCTGCCCCGCACCGCGAGCGCGATGTCCTGGTGTTCGTCGGCCACGGCGACGGTGGCGGGACCGCCCAGGATGCGGGCTTGGAGGCGGTCGGCGTGGATGCCCTCGGCGTTGAAATGCAGCAGGCCCTCGATGGCTTCCACCCCCAGCTTGGGGTCGCGCAGATGGAACCCGGCCCGGTGCAAATCCGCCGTGCCGGTGACGACGATGGGGGCGCTGGCGGCATCCAGGGGGGCGAACAGGTCCAGGGTGATGTCGGCCTCGCCCGAGACCTCGGCGATGCGCCGCAGCCGTTCGGGAATCCGCCGCAGCGGCGAATGGGCCAGGACGTCCAGGCTGTCGGCCACCCCGGCGCGGGCCTTGCCGGTCAGGGTGAGTTGGGTGTTGTGCAGCAGGTTGGGGATATCGGCGTGGACTTCGACGATGCGGCCCGCACCGATCTGTCCGCCCTGGGCCGTGCCGACCACGCCGGGGCCGCGGAAGGCGACATGGGCGCTGGCCTCGGTCACGGGCGGCCAGTCCGGGTTGAAGCGCAGCTTGACGTGGTCGGCGTCGAACTCGGTCTGGAACACGCCTTCGCCATGGTAGAACGGGAAATCATCGACGAAACCGCTGAACAGCATGTCGGCCTGGGGGATGCGTCCGCTTTCCAGGGCTTGTTCCAGCCAGCGGCAGGTGGCGGACATCACGGCGCAGGGCAGGTAGCCGACCAGCCGGGCCGCGTCCACCTCGCTCAAGCGGGCCAGGAGTTCGAGAAACGGCGCTTGGTCCGGGCGTTTATAAAGCGCCGCCCGCAGCCGCAGCGCCAGGGCCAAATCCGGGGTCCGGGCCGAGAACCTGGGCAGGTCCAGCCACCAGGCGTCGGCGGTTTGTTCCCAGAATAGCCGTGCTTGGGCGGCCAGGAACCCGACCGGATGTTTGAGCTTGAGTTGGGCCAGGGTCAGGCCGTCCAGGGCGAAATCCACCCGGCCCACCGCGTCGGTGCCCCGGAAATCGCCGCCCAAGCCCGCCACGCCGGGGATGTTCCGCCAAGGCTCGAAGCCCACGGCGCGGAACTGTCCATATAAGCCCAGCCGTTGCCCCGCCGCCGCGTCCGGGGCGTAGAACAGCCCGGCGTTTTCCAAGGTGCCATGTGGGGCCAAACCCGCCAGCGCTGCCGTGGTTTCCGGGTCCGGTAGCCCCAAGCCGCGCAGTGCCGCCGCGATATCGCCCAGGTCCAACCGGGAAGCGGCGGCGGCGATGTGGTCCAGCCCGCCGTCGCCGCGCCGGGTGGATTCCAGGGCCAGCCGGGTGGCGGGCCAGGGTTCGCGCAGGGCGGGCCGGAACTGGGCGAGGTCCAAGCGCCAGCCATCCGGTCGGGCTTGCCAATGGAAATGCCCGGCCAGGGAGGCCAGGGACAAGGCCCGTTCGCCCTGTGGCCCGGCGCGGTGGACCAAGGTCGGTCTGGCCAGCTTGAATTCCCCGGTCGCCGAGCCGAGCCCATCCGCCCAATGCAGCCAAAGCCGCGCATCGGCGCTGCCGCCGCGTAGGCCGAAGGCGCTGGCTGGGAGCAGGGTTTGCAGTAGGGCGATATCCAGCCCTTGGGTTTCCAGATAGGCCGTGCCTTGCCAGTTTGCGCCGGATTCGGCCCGGCGGGCCTCCAAGACCACGCGCAAACTCCGGCCCAGGGCTTCCGGCAAATGGACTTCGGCACCGAGGCGGTGGCGGCCTTGCCGGTTGTCCAGGCTGAGGTCGGTGCGGCCCAGCTTGAGCGGCGGCGCGGCGGCGCGTTCGTCCTGCCAATCGACCTCGGCGTCGAGGATTTCGATGCGGCCATCGGCCAGCAGCCAAGCGGGCGGTGGACCGTCCCCGGCGGGGGCCAGTCCCAGGACGGCGATGCCGCCATCGGGCTTGCGTCGGAGCGAAAGCTTGGGACCGATGATTTCGGCCCGGTCGAAGCGCGGGGCGTGGTCGGCGAAACTGCGGAAAGGATCGATAGATAGCCGGACCTGGGCGAAGCGCAGCGCCGGCCGGCCTTGCGGGCCGAGGATGTCCAAGCCGGCGATGGCGAGTTCCGGCTTGAATCCGCGCAGCCGGGCGGAGAGGGTTTCGATCTGGACGGGCGCGCCCACCACGGCGGCGAGATGGGTTGCCAAATGCGCCCGATGCGCCGCCACCCTGGGTAGCAGCCAGTACCGCAGATAGCTCAGGCCCAGCGCGATGGCGACCAGGCCGGCCAATCCCAGATAGAAGGCCGTGCGTAGGGCGTGGCGGAGCAGCGGTTTCAAGGGGGCGGCTTCACAGCAGGACTACATCGTACTGTTCCTGGGTGTATTGGGATTCGGCGCGGAATTTGATCCTGACGCCCAGGAAGGTTTCCAGTTCCGACAAGGGATCGGCTTCTTCGTCCAGCAGGCGCTCGACCACTTCGTTCGAGGCCAGGACCAGGAGTTCCTGCACATTGTATTGGCGCACCTCGCGGATGATTTCCCGGAAGATTTCCAGGCACACGGTTTCCGCCGTCTTGAGGACGCCGCGCCCGCCGCAGGTGGGGCAGGGTTCGCACAGGATGTGTTCCAGGCTCTCGCGGGTGCGCTTGCGGGTCATCTCGACCAGCCCCAGGGCCGAGACTTCGCAGATGGTGTTCTTGGCGTGGTCTTTTTCCAGGCCTTTTTGCAGGCTATGCAGGACTTGGAAGCGGTGTTCCTCGTCGCGCATATCGATAAAGTCGATGATGATGATGCCGCCGAGGTTCCTGAGCCGGAGCTGGCGGGCGATGGCCTGGGCCGCTTCCAGGTTGGTCTTGAAGATGGTTTCTTCCAGGTTGCGCCCGCCGACGAAGCCGCCGGTGTTCACGTCGATGGTGGTCATGGCCTCGGTTTGGTCGAGGATCAGGTAGCCGCCGGATTTGAGCGCCACCCGGCGTTCCAGGGCTTTCTGGATTTCGTCCTCGACGCTGTAGAGGTCGAACAAGGGCCGTTCGCCCGAGTAATGTTCCAGCAAGGGGGCCAGTTCGGGCACGAATTCCTTGGCGAACTTGACGATGCGGCCATAGGTTTCCTTGGAATCGACCCGGACCTTTTCCACCTTGGCGCGGTGCATGTCGCGGAGGACGCGCATGCTGAGGGGCAGGTCTTCGTGCAGCAGGGTCTTGGGTTTGGCGGTTTTGCTGCGCTGGGAGATGGAGTTCCACAGCTTGAGCAGGAACAGCATATCGGCCCGGATCGCCGTTTCGTCGCTGCCTTCGGCGGCGGTGCGGGCGATGAAGCCGCCGGTAGAGTGTTCCTTCTGGAACGCCTCCACGCAATGGCGCAGCCGCGCTCGCTCGCGGTCGCATTCGATGCGCTGGGACACGCCGCAATTCTTGGCGTAGGGCATGTAGACCTCGTACACCGAGGGGATGGAGATTTCGGTGGTGAGCCGTGCGCCCTTGGCCCCGAGCGGGTCTTTCACCACCTGCACGATCAATTCCTGGCCGTCGCGGAAGGCGAGTTCGATCTGGTCGTGGACGGCACGTTCCTTGTCTGCCGCGTTGAGGTCGGAGATATGCAGGAAGGCGGCGCGTTCCAGGCCGATATCGACGAAGGCGGCTTGCATCCCCGGCAGGATGCGGCAGATTTTGCCTTTGTAGATATTGCCGACCAGGCCGCGGCGGCGCTGGCGTTCGATCAGGACTTCCTGGAGGACGCCGTTTTCGACGATGGCGACCCGGGTTTCCGGGGGGGTGACGTTGATGAGGATTTCGTCGCTCATGGGCGCTGGGAGTCCGTGGCCTCTGGGTGGGGGCGGACATGGTAACGCAATGGGGACGGGTTGGGCATGGCCGGTAAAGCGGGGCCGGTCATCGCCCGGTTGGGCGTCCGGGTATGATCGTTTAGCCGAAGCCGACGCGCCCCAGCAATTCCGCCGTCTCGTACAAGGGCAAGCCCATCACTCCCGAATAGCTGCCCGCGATATGGCGGATGAACCGCGCTCCCCGGCCCTGGATGGCATAGGCCCCGGCCTTGCCCTGGGGTTCGCCGCTGGCCCAATAGGCCGCGATTTCGGCGGGGGTCAAGGCGCGGAATTCCACGGTGCTGAGGCTCAAGGCTTCCCAGTGCTGGCCTTCCGCCCGCAACGACACCGCGCTCAAGACCCGGTGTTCCCGCCCGGACAGCCGGGCCAGCATCCAGGCGGCGTGTTCAAAGTTTTGGGGCTTGCCGAAAATCTCCCCGTCCAGCACCACTTCGGTATCCGCCGCCAGCACGGCGAGGCCGGAGCTTTGCGCCTCCCACACCGCCAGCGATTTTTCCGCCGCGATGCGCCGGACATAGGCTTCCGGGGGTTCGCCAGGGCGTGGGATTTCGGGAATATCGGCAGGCAGGACGCTGTGGGCGACGCCGATCTGGTCCAGGAGTTCACGGCGGCGCGGCGAGGCCGAGGCCAGGATGAGGCGGGGCGTGGGATCGTTCATGGTCCTAACGATGATAGGGATGGTTCTGCGACAGGCTCCAGGCCCGGTAAATCTGCTCGGCCACGATCACCCGCACGATGGGATGCGGGAAGGTCAGCCGTGACAGGCACCACACCTGCTGCGCCCGTTGCAAACAGGCCGGGGCCAAGCCATCCGGCCCGCCTACCAAGAGCGCCACGTCGCGGCCATTGCCGAGCCAGCGTTGTAGTTGCTGGGACAGGTCGGGCGTGGACCAATCCTGGCCGCCGAGGTCCAGGGCCACCACATGGCTATCGCGGGGCAGGGCGGCCAGCATCCGCCCGCCTTCGTCCTCGCGCAATTTGCCGATATCGGCATTCTTGCCGCGCTTGGCCGGGGCGATTTCCTTGAGGACCAGGGCGCATTCGCGGGGCAGGCGCTTGGCGTATTCTTCGTAGCCGGCCACGACCCAATCGGGCATGCGGTGGCCGACGGCCAGCAGATGGATTTGCATAGGGATGGGGCGGGACGGAAAAGCGGCGATTATAAGTCCGGGCCGGGTGCGATGGACTCGTCCAGCCATTCGATCCAATGCCGTACCGGCACATCCGTCTGGGTTTGGAGATGGCTCAGGCAGCCGATATTGGCGGTGGCGATGCAATCGGGTCCGCCCGCTTGCAAGGCCCGCAGTTTGTCCGCCAACAGTCGTTGCGACAGTTCCGGTTGCAGCAGCGAATACGTCCCCGCCGAACCGCAGCAGAGGTGCCCATCGGCCACCGGCACCGACTCGAAACCCAGTTCGACCAGCAGGCTTTCCACCAATCCACCGAGTTTCTGCCCATGTTGCAGGGTGCAGGGCGAGTGGAAGGCGATTTTGCGCGGCGTGGTGGTCTTGAAGCCGCTCAAATCCTCGCGGGCCAGGATTTCGCCGATATCCAGGGCCAGCGCCGCCACCCGCGCCGCCTTGTCGGCGTAGGCCGGATCGTGCCGCAAGGCATGGCCGTATTCTTTCACCATGGCCCCGCAGCCGCTGGCGGTCAGCACGATGGCTTCGGCCCCGTGCTGGAGATGCGGCCACCAGGCGTCGATATTGCGCCGCATGAAAGCGCGGGCTTCTTCCTGCGCCGCGAGATGGTGGCTCAGCGCCCCGCAACAGCCGCCCGCGACCGGAACCAAGCCGATGCCGAGCCGGTCCAGCACCCGCGCCGTGGCGGCGTTGATCGACGGGGCCAGGACGGGTTGCACACAGCCTTCGAGCATCAGCATCTTGCGGCGATGTGGTCTTGTGGGCCGGGGCGCGGGTGGTGTGGCGGGCGCGGGCAGCTTGGACTTGAACTGCTGCGGCAGGAAGGGACGCGCCAGCCGCGCCGCCCATAGCAACAGGCCGAACCTCCGGGGATGGGCCAGGAGCTTCCGCAAGGCCAGCCGTTGGAGCCGTTCGCGCCAGGGTCGCCGGGTTTTGGCTTCGATCAAGGGACGGCCCAGGTCCAGCAGCTTGCCGTATTCCACGCCGGAAGGGCAGGCGGTTTCGCAGGCGCGGCAGGTGAGGCAGCGGTCCAGGTGTTGGCGGGTGCGGGCGCTGGTATCCTGGCCTTCCAGCATCATCTTGAGCAGGTAAATCCGGCCGCGGGGTCCGTCGCGTTCGTCGCCCAAGATTTGGTAGGTCGGGCAAACGGCGTTGCAGAAGCCGCAATGCACGCACGCGCCCAGGATGGCGTCGGCTTCCCGGCCTGCCGGCGTGTCCTTGATGAAGTCGGCGAGTTGGGTTTGCATCAGTAGTCCGGGTGGAGCCGTCCGGGATTCAAGAGGCCGTCCGGGTCGAATCTGCGCTTCAAGTCCAGGTGCAGCCGGTGCAGGGCGGGCGCAAGCGGTTGGAATACCCGGTCCCCGGCGTTTCCGCCCCGGAACCGGGTCGCATGTCCGCCCGCCTGGGCGGCGGCGGCGAAGACAACGGCGGGATCGGCCTCCGACCGGAGCCAGCGCAAGGCACCGCCCCAGTCGTACAGCCAATGGCCGGGCAGGTCCAAAGGCGGCGTGGCGGGTGGTAGCGATAAGCGCCACAGCGTCCCGCCCAGGGCCGGATATTGGAAGAAGCGCGAGCGCTGCTCCCGCATATCTTCCCAGAAGCCGGGACCATCGGCGGCGGGATCGCCCCCGAGCCGCCGTTCCGCCGCCGCGACCGCCGCTTCCGCGCCCGCCAGCCGCAGATAGGCCCAACTGCCATCGTAGGCCAGCCCGGAAATCGGCCAGGGTTCGCGGCACCAACGGGTCATCGCCGCTAGGGCCGCGGGTGTGTCGAGGGCGTAGACCAGGGTGCGCTCGCATTCGGGCCGGGGCAGCACCTTCAGCGAGATTTCCAGCAACACGCCCAGCGTGCCCAAAGCCCCGACCATCAGCCGCGACAGGTCGAAGCCCGCCACGTTCTTGATGACCTGTCCGCCGAAAGCCAGGATTTGGCCCTGGCCGTCGAGGATTTTGCAGCCCAGTACGGCATCGCGCACCGAACCCGCGAACGGGCGGCGCGGTCCCGACAGTCCCGCCGCCACGGTGCCGCCCAAGGTCGCGCCCGCGCCGAAATGCGGCGGCTCGAAACCGAGCCTCTGGCCGTGCTGGGCCAAGCGGGCTTCGATTTCGGCCAGGGGCGTGCCCGCGCGGGCGGTGAGGACCAGTTCGCTAGGCTCGAAGCCGACGATGCCCCGGTGGGGCGAAGTGTCCAGTCTGCCGTGGCCGTCGGCGCTGTGGCGTCCGTAGAAGGCTTTGGTGCCGCCGCCCACGAGGGTCAAGGGACGGCGGTCGGCGCGGGCGGCCAGCAGGGTGTCGCGCAGGGCTGCGCTGTGGTCGGTGTTCATGGCGGGAGGCCGGTGGGTCTGGTCATCTGTGTGATTTCCTTGCGGGCGGGCCGGGGTAGTTTGTAGACCGGGAGGGTTTCGATCAAGTCCAGCCATGCCCATCATGCTTATAATCCCGCTATCCTGGTCCTACCCGCCATCACAGGAGATCAGCCCATGAGCCTGGCCCAGCGCGACGACGCCTACCACACCTATGCCGATTATCTGGCCTGGCCGGAAACCGTCCGCTACGAACTGATCGACGGGGTGGCCTATCTCATGGCCCCCGCGCCGGTACTGGATCATCAGCATATCGCCGGGGAGGTCTACTACCAGCTACGCCGTAGCTTGGCCGGCAAACCCTGCCGCCCCTTCATCGCCCCGGTGGATGTGCGCCTGCCCAAGCACGACGAGGCCGACGAATACATCGACACCGTGGTGCAGCCGGATGTGTTGGTGGTGTGCGATCCGGCCAAGCTGGACCGGCGCGGGGTGCGCGGCGCCCCGGATTTCGTGGTGGAGGTGCTGTCGCCCGCGACGGCGGGCCATGATCAGGTGCGGAAGCGCCGCCTCTACGAGCGTGCGGGGGTGAGGGAATATTGGCTGGTCCATCCCACCGACCGCCTCGTCATCGTCTACCGGCTGGCCGGGGATGAATACGGTAAGCCGGATATCCAGGAATTGAGCGGGGAGACGCCGGTCGGGGTGTTGCCCGGCGCCGCCATCGCCTGGGACGAAGTGGTGTCGGGCCTGTGGCCGCAGGAGCTTTGATCCCGCAGCCAGGGAGGCACTCCGGCCCTTATACGCTTAGGCTGTCGTCGTCGTCATCGTTGTAGGCATCGAAGCCGTCGTCCTGCAGATCGAAGCCGCTGTCCAGGAAGCCGTTGCTGTCCGGCGCGTTGTCGTCGTTGCCGTAATATTCGTTGATGGTGACGTTTTCGACCCGCTCGTCGTTGTCCACTCCCGCCGTGTCGAAGAAGCCGTTGCCGGAGTTATGGTGTCCGCCGAACAGGTTCTCCAGCCCTTGGAACAGGAACGCGCCGCCCGCGATCCCCGCCGCAGTCGCCGCCGCCGTGCCGAGGAAACCGCCCAAGCCGCCGCCGCCGGAACCGGCCTGCGGCGCCGCCGGAGCGCCCCAAGAAGAGGCGGGCGCAGCGGGACGGGGCGCGGCGCTGGCCCAAGGGTCACCGCCGCCGAGGAAGCCGCCGCTCCGGGTCGGAGCCGGAGCCGGGCGGGCTTGGGCCTGGGCGAGTTGGTTCCTGAGGTCGGCGATTTGGGCGCGGGCGTTGTTGAGCGCCTGTTCCTGCAACAACGCCTTCTGCACCAGCAGATAGCAGGCGTCGGGTTGTTTGGCGGCGGCCTGGGCGATCAAGCCGTCGGCGTCCGGGTCTTTCGCCACGCCCTTGACCTGGGCGAGTTGATCGAGGAATTCGCTAAGCAATCGGCGTTCTTCGCTGTTCATTGGGGGTACCTGCTGGTTTGGACCCTGGTCTAGGGTCTGAAATCGCCCGCGGCTTGCGGGATTATCCTGCCATGGGCCGGACTCCAAGGCGGGTGGGCCAACCACCGGCCCTTGGGACCGGCCCTTGGGTTGGCGACAATGTGCTGCCTAATTTCGCATCATTCAAGACCCGCAGGAGGGAAAAACCATGACCACCGTACTCATCACCGGGGCCAACCGTGGCCTGGGCCTGGAATTCTGCCGCCAATACGCCGAGTCGGGCTGGCGGGTGTTGGCGGGTTGCCGCGAGCCGGAAACCGCCGGGGCCTTGCGCGGCTTGGCTGACAGCTATCCGCAGTTGTCCTTGCACCGCCTGGACCTGGGCCAGTTCGGCCAGATCGACGCCTTGGCCCAGGAATTGGCGGATCAACCCATCGATGTGTTGCTCAGCAACGCCGGAGTGTACGGCGATTCGGCCCAGACCGGCTTCGGCAAACTCGATTACGCGGCCTGGCGGCGGGTGTTGGACATCAACCTGCTGGCCCCGGTCAAGCTGGCCGAGGCGTTCCAGCCCCAACTGGGCTTGGGTTCCCGCAAGCTCATCGTCGCCCTCACCAGCCTGATGGGCAGCATCGCCGACAACACCAGCGGCGGCTCGATCCTCTACCGCTCCAGCAAGGCCGCGCTGAACGCCGCCATGAAGAGCTTGTCGCTGGAACTGCGGCCCCAGGGCGTCGGTGTCCTGCTGCTGCATCCGGGCTGGGTCAAGACCGATATGGGCGGGCCGGACGCGCCGACCCTGCCGGAAGCGAGCGTCGCCGGGATGCGGCGGGTGATCGAATCCTACGGGCCGGGCGATAGTGGGCGGTTCCTGGATTTCCAGGGTCGGCCCTTGCCTTGGTGAGGGGACGGCGCGGAATCTTCGGGCATGGGTGCCCGCGTCCGGGCCACGCCGATGGGACATGGGTTTGAAAAAGCCCGCTGGCTTGCCTAATCTTAATAGGATTTTCCAGCCGTCCGGGGATGCGTCGCGCCGGTTCGGACGGGCGGTTCCCTCCTGTTTTGCCAGCCATCCCGCGAGGTCGCTATGTCGAAGATGCCCAGAATCCTGCTGCTCGCCGCGTTGACGGCGCTTTCCACCGCCGCCCCGGCCAGCCCGCCCCCGGCCCAGGGGGCGCTTAGCGTCGCCAACGCCCCGGTCCCGCCCGCCGACGACTATGGCGACAAGGTCCGGCTCAAGCTGGCTTCGGGCATCATGAACATGATGACCGGCTTCGTCGAAGTGCCCAAGAACATGATCAACACCGCCAACAACACCAGCAGCTACGGCAGCGCCTTCGACCGTGGCGGCTATGTGTTGTGGGGGATCACCGGCGGCGGGCTCAAGGGCGCGATGCACATGCTGGGCCGCACCTTGGCCGGCCTGACCGACTTCGTGACGTGTTTCGTGCCCACCGAACCCATCACCCATCCGGCCTTCGTCTGGCAGAACTTCTACACCGACACCCAATACGGTCCCTATTTCAAGGTCGATAGCCAGCCCAAGCCCGCCGCGCCCGCCCCCCGCAAATAAGGCCCGGGCCGATCCGGGCAACCGGGTCGGTCTTCCCGCAGGGTTCTCCCGGTTCCATCCCTCAATGCCGCCGGTTTTTCCGGTCCTTGCCCCGGCCCGGCGGGTCGTGCTTGCATAGCTCTCCGGGATCGGAACCCCGGCGGCGCACCGGGGGTCCGAAGGGTCATTGAAGGCGGCTTCCGCCGTCCTGCGAGGAGGGCATTGCCATCGATACCAAAAACCAAGCGTTCAGGCTGGCCGAACCAGGCGGTGGCGGGCCGGGGGGTGGGTTCGCGTTGCCGGGGCGGGAGCCCTTCGCGGCGCAACCCGATCCCGCCTGCGATATTGTCTCCAATTTCCGCGCCATCCTCGACACCATCGCCGACGGCGTGATCGTCATCGACGAGGCCGGGACCATGCATTGGTTCAACCCGGCGGCGGAGCGCCTGTTCGGCTACCACCGTGACGAGGTCATGGGCCGCAACGTCAGCCTGTTGATGCCCGAGCCCGATCATTCTCGCCACGACGGCTACCTGGCCGATTACCTGCGCACCGGCATCAAGAAGATCATCGGCGTGGGCCGCGAGGTCCAGGGGCGGCGCAAGGATGGCTCGCTGTTCCCCATGTATCTTTCCATCGGTGAGCAACGCCAGGGCGATCAGCGCTTGTTCGTCGGCATCGTCCACGACCTGACCCGCCGCAAGCAGGCCGAGGCCGCCCAGCGCCGCGACCACGAGGCGTTGCGGGAGAGCGAGGCGCGGTTCAGCCAGGTGGCCGATATGGTGGGCGAATGGTTGTGGGAACAGGACGCCGCCGGGCGCTATGTCTATTGCAGCAACGCGGTGGAGAGCATCCTGGGCTACCGGCCTGGGGATGTCCTGGGCCGTTCCTACCTGGACCTGATGACTTTCGAGGACCGCCGACACTGGTCGGAAGGCGTGCCACCGCAGGGACGCGACGCCCGCCCCTTCCAACGCCTGGTCAACCGCTACCGCCACCGCGACGGGCACGAGGTGTTCACCGAATCGACCGGCATGCCCATCTTCGACGAGGCCGGGCGCTTGCTGCGCTGGCGCGGCGTGGACTTGGATATCACCGCCCACAAGCGTTTCGAGGACGCCCTGCGCCTCCGCGAACGCGCCATCGAGGCGGCCAGCGTGGGCATCGCCATCGCCGACGCCCGCCGCGACGATTATCCCAACCTCTATGTCAACCCGGCCCTGGTCCGCATCACCGGCTACGCCCGCGAGGAACTCCTGGGCCAGGGCATGGCGATGTTGCAAGGTCCGGGCACCGACCCGGAGTCCAGGGCGGCGATCCGGTCGGCCTTGCGCGGGGGCGGGGTTTACGAAGGCGTCCTGTTGAATTACCGCAAGGACGGCACGCCGTTCTGGAACGAATTGTTGCTGTCGCCGGTGCGCGACGAGGCCGGGGCCGTGACCCATTACATCGGCGTGCAGACCGATGTCACCGAGCGCCGCCGGGCCGAGGCCGAGCGCCAGGAATTGGAAATCGCCAAGCAAATCCAGCTTTCCCTGCTGCCCAAAGCGCCCTTGCGCCTGCCCGGTGCCGAGATCGCCGGGATGTGCGTCCCGGCCACCCATGTCGGCGGCGACTATTTCGACTATTTCTCGCACGATGGCCGGGTGGACCTGGTGATCGCCGATGTGTCCGGCCATAGCGTCGGGGCCGCGCTCATCATGACCGAACTTCGCAGCACCCTGAAGGCCGAGTTGCGCCGCGCCCACGAAGACCGGGCCGCGCCCGGTCCCGCCGCCTTGCTGGGAGCGGTCAACGCCGCCTTGTTCGAGGATTTGCAAGGGGCCGAACTCTTCATCACCTTGTTCTATCTGCGCTATGAACTCGCCACCCGTCGGTTGCGCTTCGCCAATGCCGGGCATAACCGGGTCTTGCTGCGGCGACGGGCGGTGGCGGGCTGCGTCGAACTGGACGCCGATGGTTTGATCCTGGGCGTCAAGCGCGAACCGGGCTTCGAGGAGAGCGGTTTGGTGCTGGAGCCGGGGGATTGTTTGCTGCTCTACACCGACGGAGTGGTCGAGTCCCGCAACGAACAGGGGGAATTTTTCGGGGTCGGGCGCTTATGCCGCTGGATCGGGGCTTATGGGGACATGGCCCCCGGACAGATGGTCCGGTCTTTATTGGAGGAATTGCGTGGCTTTTGTGGCAAGGCCGCGTTCGAGGACGATATCAGCATGGTGGCGATGCGGGTGATGTGACGGGAGGCCCGCCCCGCCATCTTGGCGGCACCGGACCGGGATCGGTGCGCCGTCCCGGCCCGGTGGTACGGACCCTGGTCAACCCGGCCTTGTCTATCGGCGGGGAATATCGTGTCTGGATTTAAGGTTTCCAGGGTTTCGGGGCATCTTGTTTTTGTGCTAACCGGCTGCCGGGACGCTCGTCCTTTTTGGTAGGGGTTTCCTCGGCTTTGTCGGGTTGCGCCGACGGGTTGGGGTTCAGGCCGGCCAATTGCCCTATAGCTTGGTGTATTTGCTGGGCTTGGCTGGTGGGTATCAACAGGCGGACGGTATCCATGGGCTTGCCTTGTTGGTCCAACTGCATGAACTGGATACGGGCCACGTCGTTATGGATGGCGATGGTGGTAATACCATCGACCAGGAATGCGGGGTTGGGGTTGCTCATGATCTTTAGACAGATATTGTTGGCGGAGAAAGCGGTTGTGGCGAAGGTAATCTCGTGGCGTGATGTTGAATTTTTGGGACGCTACTTGCAAAAAATATTGACAGGTTTTTGTAGCCTCCGTTTGCCTTTTTAAGTTTAGCGAATTCAATGGAGTCGCGGAAAAGGTAGCGGATCGAATTTGTATCGGATTGTAGTGGCTTGCCACCCGCCTGGCTATCCCAGGATGGGCGGCAATACGCCTGCCAGGGATCGATCTTCCGCATCGCTTTCCCGGCGTCGGCGGTGGCGGGCAGGGGGCGGAGACCGTGGAATCGCCCGGTGCCCGACGGGCCTTGTCGTGGTTTCCAGGGGCCGGAATAATGCGCCGACGCGGGTGGATCATCAGGGAAGGACCATGGTCTTGACATTCAAGCTGCTGTTTTTGCTGGTCGTGGCCAACGGCGCACCGATCTTGCTGCGTAAAGCCTTGAAGGCCCGCTACGACTGGCCGGTGGATGGCGGCTCGCGCTATTTCGATGGCCGCCCGCTGTTGGGACCGTCCAAGACTTGGCGCGGCGTGGCTGCCGCCCTGTCGGCGACCGGGTGCGCCGCCTGGGCCATGGGCTTGCCGCCGGGCTTGGGGGTGTCGATGGGCGGCGCGGCCATGTTGGGCGATCTTTTCTCCAGTTTCCTCAAGCGCCGGCTTGGGGTGTCGTCCAGCGGCATGGTTTTGGGTTTGGACCAGGTGCCGGAATCTTTGTTTCCCTTGCTCGCGGTGCGGGCCGAACTCGGGTTGGAGCCGGGTTATATCGCCGGGATGGTACTGGCGTTCCTGGTGCTGGAACTGGCCTTGTCGCGCCTGTTGTTTTGGTTGCGCATCCGGGAACAGCCGCACTGAGTCCCGCTCATGCCCGCCGCAGCCGGTGCAAGGTGATTTCCGGCGGGCAATTCAGGCGCACATCCACGATGCTCGCCCCGCTCCCCGCCGAGGTATAACCCCGCAAATCCTGGTAGCGCCAAGGCCCGTGGCAGAACCGGCGCGGCGCGTTCGCGTTCAGCAGCAGGGCGATACCGCCCGGCAGGCAGATTTGCCCGCCGTGGGTGTGGCCGCTCAGCATCGCGCCGCAGCCGGCGTAGGCGGCGTGGCGGTACATTTCCGGCGAATGCGAGAGCAAAATCGACACGGCGTCCTCCGGGATACCCTCGACCGCCTTTTCCAGGTTGTCGGCCCGGTAATAATGCGGGTCGTCGATGCCGGCCAGATAGATCGCCGCCCCGTCCCGCCGCAGGGCCACCGCTTCGTTCAGCAGCAGGCGTATCCCCAAATCCTCCAGGCCCGGCACCATGCGGATGGTGTCGTGGTTGCCGAGGATGCCGTAGATCGGGCTATGGATATGCGGCACCACCCGCGCCATGGCGGCGAGCGCGTCCTGGTAGGGGCCGAAGGTGCGGGCGCGGTAGTCGCCGGTCAGGACGCAGAGGTCGTACCGGCCCGCCCGGCCCAGGGCGTCGATCAGCGCGTCCGGGAAATCGCCGCGCAAGTCCAGGTGCGGGTCGCTGATATGCAGCAGGGTGTAGCCCTCGAAGGCCGGGGGCAGGCGCGGCAGGTGGAAGTCATGATGGCGGACGACGATGCGGCGGGCGTTGGCCCGTCCCCGCCGGTGGAGTCCCAGCAGCCGCAGGGCGTGGCGCATCAGCCCATGCACCGAATACCAGTTCTCGATATGGAACCAGGTCCGGCCCTGGCCGAACACCCGCGCCTCGCAATCCTGTTCGATGCCGAGCCGCTGGCTCAGATGGCAAGGTTGGACCCGTTGCCGGAGGCGGGCCTGGGTCTGGGGGTCCAGGGGCGGGCAGCGGTGTGGCGGGTGCGGTGGGCGGGCGGTGGAACCCGGCGCAATGGGCTGCGGGAGCATGGTGAATTCCTCGGAAGGCCATGCCGTGAGCTTGGCCCCGCCGCCGGGGCACGGGGACGGGCGGGAGGGGCCGCGCCTTGGGCGGCGCGGCGGAAGCGGGATCAGGTCAGGACGTGGTTGAGCAGTTTGGTGAGCTTGCCGATGGCGTCGGTGACGGCGGGGAGCGCTTCCTTGATCTGGCCGGGGTCCTTGGCGGCTTTTTCGCAGCGGGAGGCGGCCAGCCCCATGGCTTGGTGGGCCTGCTGGTAGGGGGTCGCCGCCGGGTTGGTGTTGAGGTTGGCGAGATCGATCTTTTGCTGGAACAGCTGGTCGAGCAATTCTTCCACCCGCTCCACTTGGGGCGGATTCTTTTCGCTCAGGGCTTCCAGGGCGCGAATCGTGCGTTGTAGGCTTTGCTGTAAATTATCCATAGGCTTGTACCCTCGCGAGCGATTGTTTATGGTCCGTGGCGGCTGGCGCGGAGCCGCTGCCACTCGTTCTTATACCGGTTATTTTCGCTTATTTCCGAATCAATCAGAAAGACCTGTCGAGGGAGGGCCGCTGTCATGAATGTCGATGCGATTCAGAAGAGCCTCCGGGAGTTCGCCGAGGAGCGGGATTGGAACCGCTTCCACAGTCCCAAGAATATCGCGACCGCCCTGGCGGTGGAAGCGGCGGAGCTATTGGAGAACTTCCAGTGGCTCACCGAGGAAGAGTCGCGCCGCTTGGCGGAACGGCCCGAGGAGTTCCGCGCGGTGCGGGAGGAAATCGCCGATGTGCAGATTTACCTGCTGCGGCTGGCCGACCTGCTGGACATCGGGTTGGAGGCGGCGGTCCGCGACAAGCTGGCCCTGAACGCCGCCAAATATCCGGTGGCCTTAGCCAAGGGCAACGCGCTGAAATACAATCGCCTTTGCCCCTGAGACCGCCCGTTTTCCCGGAATTGCCCATGATCAAAACCCTTCCCAACCAAGCCATCGCCCTGGCCGGCCTGTCCCAGGCGGTCTGCCTCGTCCAGCAGATCGCCAAGAAGGGCGCGGCGGAGCCGGAACCCTTGCGGGCCAGCATCGCCAGCACCTTGAAGATCGACGCCGACGATGTGCTGGATGTCTACGGCGGCTTGGAGGGCGTCCGCCTGGGCCTCCGCTGCCTGGACAACCAATTGTCCGGCCCGGAACGGGCCAACCCGGAACAGGCCCGCTATGCCTCGACCCTGCTGTTCCTGGAACGCGCCCTGATGAAGGAGCCCGCGATGGTCGAGGCTATCGGCGTATCGGTACACCGGGCGGCGGAATTGGCCGAGACCGTGGGCGTGCTGGACGAAGGCGTCTTGAAAATCCTGGCCGAGGCCTATTCGCGCACCCTGAGCCAGTTGCGGCCCAGGGTCTTGGTGGCCGGGGAACAGAGGTTCCTGGCCGAAGGCGAGAACGCCGACAAAATCCGCGCCCTGCTGCTGGCGGGGGTGCGTTCGGCGGTGTTGTGGCGGCAGTGCGGCGGGGCGCGGTGGAAGCTGCTGTTCCAGCGGGGCCGCTTGCAGCAGGAAGCGCGGCAATTCCTCAAGGCGCTGTGAGCCGGTTCAATCGTATTTCAGGTATTTGAAGCGGGGATCGTCCGGCGTGCCTTCCAACACCCCGCCGCTCTCTTCCTGCGGCTTCCATTGCACCACCGCCTCGATCTGGCGGGCCAGGGCGAAATCCTTGTCGGTGATGCCCTTGGCCGAATGGGTCGTCAGTTTCACGATCACGAAGGCATAGGACACGGTGAGGTCCGGGTGGTGCCAGGCGGCTTCCGCCAGGTGCCCGACCGTGTTCACCACCATCAGGCTGGCCTTCCAGCCGCTGGTGCGGTATTTGCGCCGTATCCAGCCGTTCTCGTAATACCAGTGCGGTAGTTCCTGGGCGAGGCGCTCGCTGATTTGCGCCTCGGTGTAGGTGGTTTCCGTGGTCATGGCCGGGTTTCCTCTGGATTGAAGGGACGGCAGGTTCCGGTTTCCGCCAGGCCCTGTCAAGCGGGGCGTCAGGGCGCGACCACCGTGATCCGGCTGGTGGCGGGGGCGCTGTCGTAGGTGCCGTCGTTGACGATGAGCTGGACCTGGTAGGTGCCGGCTTGGTCGGCCACGAAACTGGGCGAATCGGTGTCGGCGTCGGCCAGGCTGGCTTGGCTGCCCTGGGGTTTCTGGGTGAAGGTCCAGCGGTAGTCCAGGTCCGCGCCCTCGGGATCGTAGGAAGCCGAGCCGTCCAGATAGACGGTGTCGCCGGTCGTGGCGGTTTGATCGAAGCCGGCGTCCGCCACCGGGGAAGTGTCCGCCTGGGCCGAGACCACGATATTGGCGAGGGCCGGGGCGCTATCCATGGCGCCATTGTTGACGATGAGCTGGACCTGGTAGGTGCCGGCCTGGTCGGCCACGAAGCTGGGCGAATCGGTGTCGGCGTCGGCCAGGCTGGCTTGGCTGCCCTGGGGTTTCTGGGTGAAGGTCCAGCGGTAGCCTAGGTCGGCGTCTTCGGGATCATAGGAATTGGTGCCATCCAGGTACACGGTATCGCCGATGCCGGCGGTTTGGTCGCCCCCGGCATCGGCCACGGGCGGCGGGCTGGCGACGGTCAAGGTCAGGGTGGTGGGGTCGCTGGCGGCGTTGCCGTCGGTGACCAGCAGCCGGATTTGGTAGCTGCCGGGCTGGTCTGGGGTCAGGCTGGGCTGGGCGCTGGCCGGGTCGCTGAGGCTGGCCGTGCTGCCGGTGGGCGCGGCGGCAATCGACCAGGCATAGCGCAAGGCCAAGCCCCTGGGATCGGTGGAGCCGGAACCGTCCAGGGTGACGGTATCGCCGAGGGCGGGGCTTTGGTCGGGACCGGGGACCGCCGTGGGCCGTTTGCTGCCGGGGTAGCCGTATAGCTTGCGCTGGAATTTGAAATGGGCGTCGTCCGCGTTGGCGAAGCTGAGGACGTTGTCCTTGATCCGCTGGTGCGGGGCCAGGCCATGATCCGGCAGGGCGATGGACAAATAGGACTTGCCGCCCGTTGTGGTGCCGCTGGCGTTGGCCAGGCTGATTCCGGCCGGTTCGATGGGGCCGACCACTAGGTTGAACGCGCCGTGGAAGGTTTTTTTGGCGCTGCGGTTATGGAGGGTGATCGGGGCGTCGTAGGTATCGGTGTCGGCGTTGTAGGTGGGAACCCCGACGCTGAGGCCGATCTGTGCGCCCAACGGAGTGCCCAGGGCGGGTTTCCGGGCCGTTTGGGCCCAGCCTGGGGTGGGCCACCAGCCCAGGCTCGCGCAGAGCCCGATGAGGGCGGGCAGGGAATGGAAACGGTGGCGTTGCGGGAGCATGGGTTTCCTCCTGGGAAGTGGAATCGAACTCGTGGGCCGGGAGGCCCGCGCCAAAAAAAGCCGGTCCAAGCTGGGGGAAGCCTGGACCGGCAAGCATGAACAAACGACACATCCAATGGGTGTGCGGATCGATGGAAGCAGGAAGCGTGCCGTCCATCCTGGAATAAAAAACCCAATGGAATCAGCGGTTCGCTGCCGCAGGGGGAGGTGCGGGCGCGGCGGGGTGGTGGAATTGCACAAGCGCCGCCGGGGGCTTGGAACCCACGGGAGCGGGGGCCGCCCGCCCGGTTTAAGCGGCGGGGGGCCGGTAGAGTCCCAGGGTCTGGATCGAGCGCAGCACCGCGTCGGGCAGCAAGTAACGGGCGCTCAGTCCTTGGGCGAGGGCGGCGCGGATGCGGGTCGCCGAAATCTCCAACTGCGAGACCTCGATGAAATGGATTTTGCCGCAAGCCCTGGTCCGTAGCGCCCCTGGGTCGGATGCAAGGCGGCGATCCAACCAGGTCCGCAGTTCGGCGGGGAAATCGGGGGCGGCACCGGGCCGCCGCAGCACCGCGATATGGGCGAGGCCGGGCAAATCCCGCCAGCGGTGCCAGCGGTGCAGTTGGAGAAAAGCGTCCAGCCCGGCGATCAGGCACAAGGGTTCGGTGTCGCCGATTTCGGCCCGGATCGATTCCAGGGTATCGACCATGTACGAGGGACCGGGCCGTTCCAGTTCGCGGGTATCGATGCGGAAGCCGGGTTCGGCGTCGGCGAGCGCGGCTTCCAGCAGGGCGAGGCGCTGCGCCGGGGTCGCGCCCGGCGTGGCCCGGTGCGGCGGGATTTGGCAGGGCACCAGGCGGAGCTGGTCCAAGCCCAGGATTTCCTTGGCCTCCAGTGCGGTGCGGAGGTGGCCGTAATGGATGGGGTCGAAAGTGCCGCCGTAGATGCCGATCATGGGGGAGTTTGCATGGGCCGGGAGGTGTGGAGGGCTGCGCCGGGGTGGCACGTTTCCGCATGGGCCTTGTTAATCTATAGTTTCATGTCTAATTCATTCGCGATGATTAATAGGGGCGGGAATTCCATGAAACTCATCCATATGGGCTGTATCGCCACGCTGCTGGGATTGTCGGGGCCGCCGCCATGTGCGATAGCCGACGAATCCCCGGAGGATTGGCGGGTCAAAGGCTCCGATCCCCAGGAAATGATCAGCCGACTCGAACTTCGCTACGAATACCTGGACCTGCCCGCCGGGGAGTATCTGAACCAGTTGTATTTCCATGGCGATTACGCGCCCAACGACAACATGGCGTTCGGGCTGCAACTGCCGGTGGCCTTCGGTGGCGACGCAACCACCAAGACTCAAGCCGGTATCGGCGACATAGCCGTGGGCGGGCGGGGCAAGCTCACCTTCGGCGAATCCATGGCCTGGATCAACGGTGTGGACCTGTGGTTCGACACCGCCAGCCATGAGGTGTTGGGGGCCGGGTGGAACCAGATCGTTCCCAGCACGGTCCTGACCTATTGGCCCAATCGGCGGCTGCTGGTATGGACCATGTATAAATACACCGGCTCCTTCGGCGATGGCCGGGACAAACCGCCGATCAGCGAATCCCTGTTCCAGTGGGGCGGGCTGTATAACTTTCCCGGCGGCTATTGGCTGCTGTTGACCCCCGGCGTCGCGCTCAACCACGAGCAAGGCGACCAGGCCAGCCTGTTCCTGGAGGGCGAGGTCGGCAAGGTGGTTGCGCCGGGGGTGGAATTCTGGATGCGGGGCGGCGACCATCTGTTCGGCATCGGACGCGACGAGCGGATGGGCTGGAAGGCCGAGACCGGTATCCGCTACCTGTTCCATTGAGCGCGGTTCAGGCCCGGACGTGGCCGTCGCCCAGCACCACGAATTTCAGCGTGGTCAGTCCTTCCAGGCCCACCGGCCCGCGGGCGTGCAGCTTGTCGGTGGAAATGCCGATCTCCGCGCCCAGGCCGTACTCGAAACCGTCGGCGAAACGGGTCGAGGCGTTCACCATCACCGAACTCGAATCCACTTCCCGCAGGAAGCGGCGGGCGCGGCCATAGTCCTCGGTGACGATGGCTTCGGTGTGCTTGGAGCTATGGCGGGCGATATGGTCCATGGCTTGGTCCAGGTCCGCCACCACCCGGATCGAGAGGATGGGCGCGAGGTATTCGGTATCCCAATCCTCCTCGGTCGCGGGAACGCAGTGTTCCACCAGTTCGCGGGTGCGCGGACAGCCGCGCAGTTCCACGCCTTTCCCGCGCAGTTGCGCCGCCAGTGCCGGCAGCAGCGTGGGCGCGACGCCTTCGGCGATGAGCAAGGTTTCCAGGGCGTTGCAGACGCCGTAGCGCTGGGTTTTGGCGTTCAGCGTGATGCGGATGGCCTTGTCGGGGTCGCAGCGGTCGTCGATGTAGACGTGGCAGATGCCGTCCAGGTGTTTGAGGATCGGGATGCGGGATTCTTCCATGATGCGCTGGATCAAGCCCTTGCCGCCACGCGGCACGATCACGTCGATGGCGTGTTCCAGCCGCAGCATCGCGCCCACGGCGGCGCGGTCGGTGGTTTCGATCAATTGCACGGCGTCGGCGGGAAGCCCGGCGGTTTCCAGCCCTTGGCGGATGCAGGCGGCGATAGCCTTGTTGGAATGGATGGCCTCGGAGCCGCCCCGGAGGATGCAGGCGTTGCCGGACTTGAGGCAGAGCGCGGCGGCGTCGGCGGTGACGTTGGGGCGCGATTCGTAGATGATGCCGATGACGCCCAAGGGCACCCGCATCTTGCCGACCTGGATGCCGGAAGGCCGATAGGTCAGCCCGGTGATTTCGCCCACCGGGTCGGGCAGGGCGGCGATTTCGCGGAGGCCGTCGGCCATGGTCTTCACGCGCTTCGCGTTGATGTCGAGGCGGTCGAGCATGGCGCTGTCGAGGCCGCTCTGGCGGCCCGCTTCCAGGTCTTTTTGGTTCTCGGCGATGAGGAAGGCGGCTTCGGCTTCCAAGGTGGCGGCGATGGCGAGCAAGGCTTGGTTCTTGGCGGCGGTCTCGGCCCGGCTGATCTGGCGGGCGGCGGCGCGGGCGTTGTGGCCGATGGTTTCGAGATAGGTTTGGATGGATTCGGTCATGGCTGGAGGGTGGGATTATTGCTCAATGGATTCAAGGGTATACGGATGTCGTTGTGCTGGAAATCCGGGGCAGTTTGATTCGCCGCGCTTGACGAGGCGTCATAGGTTTTCCTCTGGAACGGACCATCCATTGGTTTCCAAAGTCGCGATACGAAGCCCGATGACTGCCCGCGATGAATATGTGCCCCATGGAATTAACTCCTATGCCGGATTATGAATGGAGCCGATCCAAAACCGCTTTCCCAGGCGGTGCCGCCACACACAAACACACCGCCAACAACGCATCCCAAGCCTCCCCCACGCCCGCGCCCTTGATGACCCGATCCGCCTCTGCGGCCAGCAACAGGGCGCGATGCACCGTGCCCCGGTCCAGTCGCCGCAGGGCCAGCCCCAGGGTTTCCTTGCGGTTGTCCCAGACCTTGAGCTTGGCGTAGGCCGAGTCTTGGGAGGTCCCGCCCGCGATTTCCCGCAGCAGGGCCGCGACCAGCCGGATATCCCGGCCCAGCGCCCACAGCGCCACGGCGGGGGCCACGCCTTCGGCCTTGAGTCCCATCAGCACCCGGTAGGCTTTCCCGGCCTGTCCGCGCAGGACTTCCTCGGCCAGGTCGAACACATCGTAGCGGGCGCTGTTCGCCACCGCCTGGACGATCTGCTCGTCGCTCAGCTTGCCCCGGCCATGCAGGATATGCAGCTTCTCGATTTCCTGGGCGGCGGCGAGCAGGTTGCCCTCGGTGCGGGCGGCGATGAGGCGCAGGCCCGATTGGTCGGTCAACAGCCCCCGCGTGCTGAGGCGGCGGTCGATCCAGCGCAGGAGTTTCTCGCCTTCCAAGGGCCAGACCGGCAGCACCGCGCCGATTTTGTCGATGGCCTGGTACCACTTGGCCTTCTGGTCGGCGGTGGCCAGCTTGGCGGTGCTGATGACCAGGATGGCGTCTTCCGGTGGGCGCTCGGCGTAATGCAACAGGGCGGCGGTGGCGTTCTTGTCCGGTTTGGCGGGGATGCGGAGGTCGAGCAAGCGCCGCTCGCCGAACAGCGAGAAGGCGTCGGTGGCTTCCCGCAGCAAGGCCCAATCGAAACCGGCGTCGGCGTAGAACAATTCCCGGCTGGGATAGCCCTGGGCCTTGGCGGCGTGGCGCAGGGCGTCGGCGGCCTCGGTCAGTTGCAGGGGTTCGTCGCCGCTCAGGAGGTAGATCGGCAGCAGCTTGCGCTTGAGGTGTTCCTCCAACTGCTCGGGATAGAGTTTCACGTCGGGTTCGCCGTTTTGCGCTGCTGCCGGAGGGTGTAGGACACCTGCCGCAGCAGGGTCCGGGCGGCCTCCTTCTGCATTTCCTGGCGGTACATGTCTTCTTCGTAGCCTTGGCCCAGCGGCGTGGTCTGGTCGTTGAAGTAGTCGCGGCGGATTTCGAGTTCCTGTTGCGGGATCAGGATTTCACCCTTGGGGCTGCGGACATCGTAGACGACCCGGTAGGTCAGGTCGAAGGTGTTGGCGCGGCCTTGCTGGCTCAGGGTGATGGGGCGGCGGGTGTGGGCGGCCGAGGTGATGTGGACGACCGCGCTGGCGAGTCCCGGCGTCGGGGCCAACACGCCGCCGAGGTTGTTCAGCGTCTGGTTGAAGTCGCCATAGAACGGGTTCTTGTTGGTGATGCCGGAGAGGTAGAGCGTGTTTTCGAGCTTGGTGCCCGGCATTTCGCCGCGCAGGTGCCAGCCGCAAGCGGCCAGCGCCAGGGCGGCGGAGAGCGGAGCGGCGAGGCGGAGCCGTCGGGCCATGGGCTTATACCACGATGTTGACCAGTTTCTTGGGCACCACCACGACCTTCTTGGGCGGCTTGCCCTCGATGAAGCGCTGGACGTTGGCATCGGCCAGGGCGGCGGCTTGGATGGCCTCGTTCGGGGCGTCCACCGCCACGGTGATCTTACCGCGCAGCTTGCCGTTGACCTGGACCACGTATTCGAGGCTGTCCTGGACCAGGGCGGAATCATCCCATTGCGGCCAGGGCGCGGTGGCGATGGTGTCAGCATGGCCGAGTTCGGCCCACAGATGCTCGGCGATATGCGGCACGATGGGCGAGAGCATCAGCGCGACCAGTTCCAGGGCTTCCTGGCGCAGGGCGCGGCCTTGGGCGCTGGCGTCCTCGAACTTGGATAGCGCGTTCAGGAGTTCCATATTGGCCGCGATGGCGGTGTTGAAAGTGAAACGCCGCCCCATGTCGTCGGTGACTTTGCGCAGGGTTTCGTGGACTTGGCGGCGCAGGGTTTTTTGGCCTTCGTCCAGCGTGGTTTGGTCCAAAGCCGGGACCGGGCCTTCGTTGACATGCAGGGCGACCTGCCGCCACAAACGCCGCAGGAAGCGGTATGCACCCTCGACACCCGAATCCGACCATTCCAGCGATTGTTCGGGCGGAGCGGCGAACATGGTAAAGAGGCGCACGGTGTCCGCGCCGTAGCGGCTGACCAGATGCTCGGGATCGACGCCGTTGTTCTTGGACTTCGACATCTTCTCGGTGCCGCCGACCAGTACGGGCGCGCCATCGGCTTTCAGCGTGGCCCCGGTGATGCGGCCCTTCTCGTCGGTGCTGACATCGACCTCGGTGGGGCCGACATAGGCTTTCTTGCCGTGGTCCTCGCGATAGAAGGTCGGGGCTACCACCATGCCTTGGGTCAACAGGTTGGCGAACGGTTCGCCGCACTGCACCAGCCCGGCATCGCGCAGCAGCTTGTGGTAGAAGCGCGAGTACAGAAGATGCAGGATGGCGTGCTCGATGCCGCCGATGTATTGGTCCACCGGCAGCCAGTAATTGGCCCGCTCGTCGAGCATGGCCTCGCCGTTGTCGGCGCAGGCGTAGCGGGCGAAATACCAGGAGGATTCCATGAAGGTGTCGAAGGTGTCGGTTTCGCGCCGGGCCGGTTTGCCGCACTTGGGGCAATCGACGTGGACGAAGGATTCCAACCGGGCCAGGGGCGAGCCGATGCCGGTGATCTCCACGCCCTTGGGCAATTCCACCGGCAGTTGGTCGTCCGGGACCGGCACCGTGCCGCAGTCGTCGCAATAGATGACCGGCACCGGGCAGCCCCAATAGCGCTGGCGGGAAACGCCCCAGTCGCGCAGGCGGAAGTTCACTTGCTTTTCGCCCAAGCCTTTGGCCTTGAGGTCGGCGGCGATGGCGTCCACGGCGGCGTTGTAGGCGAGGCCATCGTAGGGGCCGGAGTTGACACAAACAGCCACGGATTTATCGCCGTACCAATCTTGCCAAGCCTCGACGTTGAATTCCGCGCAGCCGTCCTTGTGGCCGATGACCTGCCGGATCGGCAGGCCGTACTTATGGGCGAAATGGAAATCGCGCTCGTCGTGGGCCGGGACCGCCATCACCGCGCCTTCGCCGTAGCCCATCAGGACGTAGTTACCAACCCAGACCGGCACTTGCTCGCCCGTGATGGGATGGGTGACGGCAATGCCGGTCGCCATGCCTTTCTTTTCCATGGTCGCCATGTCGGCCTCGGCGGTGCCGCTCTGGGCGCATTCCTGGATGAAGGCGGCGAGTTCGGGATTGCTTTGCGCGGCATGGGTCGCCAGCGGATGTTCCGGGGCCACGGCGCAGAAGGTCACGCCCATGATCGTGTCGGCGCGGGTGGTGTAGACCCACAGCTTTTCTTCTTTGCCGTCCAGGGTGTAGGGGAAGGCGAAGCGCACGCCGTAGCTCTTGCCGATCCAATTGGCCTGCATGGTGCGGACTTGCTCCGGCCAGCCGGTCATGCCGTCCAGTTCGGTCAACAACTCGTCGGCGTAGGCGGTGATCTTCATGAACCACTGCGAGATTTCCTTGCGTACCACCGGCGTGTCGCAGCGCCAGCAGCAGCCTTCGATGACCTGCTCGTTGGCCAGCACGGTGGCGTCGTGCGGGCACCAGTTGACCGGCGAGGTTTTCTTATAGACCAAGCCCTTTTCCAGCAGGCGCAGGAAGAACCATTGCTCCCAGCGGTAATACTCCGGCTTGCAGGTGGCGACCTCGCGGTCCCAGTCGTAGCCGAAGCCCAAGCGTTTGAGCTGGTCTTTCATGTAGGCGATGTTGTCCAAGGTCCAATCGCCCGGCGGCACGCCTTTCGCCATAGCGGCGTTCTCGGCGGGCAGGCCGAAGGCGTCCCAGCCCATCGGTTGCAGCACGTTCTTACCGCGCATCCGTTGGTAGCGGGACATCACGTCGCCGATGGTGTAGTTCCTGACGTGGCCCATGTGCAGCCGCCCGCTGGGATAGGGGAACATCGACAGGCAGTAGTATTTTTCTTTGCTCGGGTCTTCCACGGCGCGGAACACGCCTTGCGCTTCCCAACGGCGTTGGGTGGCTTCTTCGATCTCGGAGGGCTGGTAGGTGTCGTCCATACGTCGGGATTCGGTCGGGGGATGTAAACCGGGAAGCATACTAGAGGCTAGGCGGCGGGGGCAATTCGGTGGAGCCGCGTGGTTTCATACCGCGCCGCTGCCGGGAACGGCACGATCCACCGGGTCTATGATGGAGGTTGTCCTGTCGGCACATTGCCTGGGTTTCCCTGAACGGAGAGCGCACCATGTTCCAAACCCTCCTATCCTGGTTCTTCCGCGGGGATTTCCTGCCCCATGGCAATTGCTTGATCTGGAGCCGGGGCTTGATCGAACTGCATGTGATTTCCGACGCCCTGACCGGCTTGGCCTATTACTCGATCCCGTTCGGGCTGGCCTTCTTCGTGCGGCGGCGCACCGATCTGGTCTACCGTTGGATGTTCATCCTGTTCGCCAGTTTCATCCTGGCTTGCGGCACCACCCATTTCTTCGATATCTGGGTGCTGTGGCATCCCGATTACGCCGTGCAGGGCATCTTGAAGGCGGTGACGGCGGCGGTGTCGGTGTGTACCGCCATCTTGCTGTGGCCGGTGCTGCGCCGGGCTTTGTACCTGCCCAGCCCTGCCGAGTTGGCACGGATCAACGCCCGGTTGGAGCGCGAAATCGCCTGCCACCGCGAAGCCGTCGCCCATCTGGAGGCCGAGGCCGCCGGGCGGCGGCTGTTGGAGGAAAAGCTCAGGCGCAACGAAGCCCGGTTGCGGGCCATCCTCGACACCGCCGTGGAAGGCATCGTCACCATCGACGACCAGGGCGTGATCGAACTGTGCAATCCCGCCGCCGCCCAGATGTTCGGCTACACGGTCGATGAATTGCTCGGGCGCAACGTCAACCAACTCATGCCCCAGCCCTTGCGGGAGGCGCACGATGCTCTGCTCGCCAAGACCCGGATATCCAGTCCCAACCGTAGCCTGTCTTGCGGGCGCGAATTGTCGGGCTTGCGCAAAAATGGCTCGGTGTTCCCGGTGGAAATCGCCGTCGGCGGGTTCGATGGCGGCGGCCTCCATTTCACCGGCATCCTGCGTGATATCAGCGAGCGCAAGGCTTTGGAGGACCGCCTGCAACAACAGCGGCTTGAATTGCTGCATGTGCATCGCCTCACCGTGGCGGGCGAATTGGCCGCGACCATGGCCCATGAACTCAACCAACCGCTGGGGGCCATCGCCAATTACCTGGGCGGGGCCAAGCTCCGGTTCCGCGCCGTGTTCGAGGACCATCCCCGCCTGGCCGAGGCCATCGACGAGACCTTGCGCCTGTCACAACGCGCCGCCGAGGTGGTGCATGGTATCCGCGACTTGGTCCGGCGGCGCGAGACGGGCCGGGACTGGGTGGCGGTCGAAGCCGTGGTCGATGCCGCCCTGGCCGTGGCCCGCCAGGAGTTGGCCCGGCGCAAGATCGCCGTGGTCCGGCATCTTCCCGCCGCCTTGCCGCCGGTCTGGGGCCAGCGGGTGCATTTGCAGCAGGTGTTGTTGAACCTGATGCTCAACGCCATGGAGGCGATGGAAGCCATCCCGCCCGAACGCCGCCGGCTCGCGGTGAGCGCCGGGCCGGTGTCGCCCACGGAAATCGAAATCGCCGTGGCCGATACCGGGCCGGGGTTTTCCGATGGTTTGGCCGGGACGATGTTCGAGCCTTTCGTCAGCACCAAGGCCAAGGGCATCGGCCTGGGCCTGTCGATCTGCCGCACCATCGCCGAGGCGCATGGCGGGCATATCGTGGCGGACTCGGTCCCGGACGCGGGGGCGGTGTTCAAACTGGTCTTGCCGACGGGCGACGGAAGGAGCGGGGCATGAAGGATTCCACGGTGTTCGTGGTGGACGACGACCAGGACATGCGGCAGTCGTTCAAATGGTTGATCGAATCGGTGGGCTTGCCGGTCGAGGCGTTTGTGTCGGCGGAGGATTTCCTGGCGGCCTACCGGGACGATAGGCCGGGGTGTTTGCTGCTGGATGTGCGGATGCCGGGGATGGGCGGCTTGCGCTTGTTGGAGCGCCTGCGGGAGTTGGGCTTGTGCTTGCCGGTCATCGTCATCACCGGCCACGCCGAGGTGTGGATGGCGGTGCAGGCCATGAAGGCGGGCGCGTTCGATTTCCTGGAGAAGCCGGTGACCCACCAGCAAATGTTGGACCGCATCCAGGACGCCCTGCGCCAGGACCGGGAGCGGCGGGCGCGGGCCGTGGAATGCGCCGCGTTCCGGCAGCGGTTGGCCCTGCTCACCCAGCGCGAGCGCGAGGTGCTGGACCGCATGGTGCGGGGCGAGCCGAGCAAGGCCATCGCCCTGGAATTCGGGCTCAGCGAGCGGACCATCGAGAAGCACCGCGAGAACCTCATGCACAAGATGGAGGCGCGGTCGCTGGCGCAGTTGATCCGGGGGATGGTGGAGTTCGGGCGGGAGGGGTGAGCGCGCCTGTCCTGGCTTCAGCCCCCGTTGCGCCGCTGGTGGGTCTGGATCGACATCAGCATCCCGAAGCCCGCCAGCAAGGTCACCATCGAGGTACCGCCATAGCTCACCAAGGGCAGCGGCACGCCCACCACCGGCAGGATGCCGATCACCATGCCGATGTTCACGAACACATAGACGAAGAAAGTGAGCGTCAAAGCCCCCGCCAGATAGCGGCTATAGCGGTCCGGGGCCTGCATCACGATATACAGGCAGCGCCCGAGGATGAACAGATAGATCGCCAGCAACCCCGCACAGCCCAATAGCCCGAATTCCTCGGCGAACACGGCGAAGATGAAGTCGGTGGAGCGCTCCGGCAGGAATTCCAAATGGGCCTGGGTGCCGTGCAGCCAGCCCTTGCCATAAACCCCGCCCGAGCCGATAGCGATCTTGGATTGGATGATATGGTAGCCGCGGCCCAGGGGGTCGGCCTCCGGGTTGAGGAAGGTCAATACCCGGTCGCGCTGGTAGCCGTGCATGAAATGCCAGACCACGGGCAGGAGGCTCCCGCCCAGGGCGGCCAGCCCCAGGAGATAAATCCAGGGCAAGCCGGCCAGGAACACCACGGCGGCCCCGCCCGTCCCCACCAGGACGGCGGTGCCGAGGTCCGGTTGCTTGGCGATCATGAGGGTGGGCAGCAGGATCAGGAAACCCGCCGCCAGGAGGTGCTTGAAGTTGGGCGGCGGGGCTTGGTTCGATAGGTACCAGGCGATCATCATCGGGGTCGAGAGCTTGGTCAGCTCCGAGGGCTGGAACCGGACCACGCCCAAATCCAGCCAGCGCTGCGCCCCCATGCTGATCTTGCCCATCAGCAACACCAGGGCCAGCAGCGTCACGCCCACCAGGTACAAGGCCGGGCTGTGGAATTTCAAATGGCGCGGATGGATTTGGGCGACGGCCAGCATGATGCCGGTGGCCAGTGCCAGCCGCGCCGCCTGCCGCAGCAGCACCTCCAGGCTTTGCCCGGACGAGGAATACAGGATCACCATCGCCAGCGCCGCCAGCATCCCGAGGCCGCCCATCAAGGGCAGGTCGATATGGAGCCGGCTGAGCGGCGAGGCACCGCGCCGGGCCGGGCCTAGGCGCAACTCGGGAAGGATATCGTTCATGGCCGTTCGTTGAGGTATTGATCCATGACCGCGCGGGCGATGGGCGCGGCCACCGAGCCGCCATGGCCGCCATGCTCGGCGATCACGGCGACGGCGATGCGCGGGTTCTCCGCCGGGGCGAAGGCCACGAACCAGGCATGGTCGCGCATTTCTTTAGTGATGTTCATCTTTTTGTAGTCCTGGCCCTGGCCCACGGTGAAGACCTGGGCGGTGCCGGTCTTGCCGGCCATGTGGTAGCGGAGGCCGGGCGCGATGCCCTTGGCCGTGCCCCGCTGGCTATGCACCACGTCGATCATGGCGTCGGCGATGGCCTGCCAGCGCTTGTGGTCGATCTGGCCCACGGTTTCTTCGTGGTTGCGGGGATAGGGGTTGTCCACCGCGTAGCCGGCTTTGATGCTGTCCACCAGTCGCGGTTCCACGCTGTGGCCCTGGTTGGCGAGCATCGCCACGGCGCGGGCCAGTTGCAAGGGCGTGACCTGCACATAGCCCTGGCCGATGCCGGCGATCAGGGTTTCGCCGGGGAACCATTGCTGGGTCTTGCGCTTTTTCTTCTTCCATTCGCGGGAAGGGAACAGGCCGGATTTCTCGCCTTCCAGGTCGATGCCGGTATGCCTGCCGAAGCCGAAACGGCTCATATATTCTTGCAAATGGTCGATGCCGATATGGTTGGCGAGTTCGTAGAAATACACGTCGCAGGATTGGACCAGGGCCAACCGCAGGTCCACCGGCCCGTGCCCGCCCTTGCGCCAATCGCGGTATTTGTGGTCGGAATTCGGCAGTTTGTAATAGCCGGGGCAATAGCTTTTCTTGCCGGGATTCAAATCCAGGTATTCCATCCCGGCCAGGGCCACGAACGGCTTCACGGTCGAGCCGGGCGGATAGACGCCGCGCAAAACCCGGTCGTACAAGGGTCGTTCCTTGTCGTTTTGCAGGCTGTCGTAGAGTTCCTTGCCGATGCCGTGGATGAAGGGGTTGGGGTCGAAGCTGGGCTTGCTCGCCATCGCTAGCACTTTGCCGGTGGCGGGTTCGATGGCGACCACCGCTCCCGAATATTCGCCCAGGGCGTCGAGGGCGGTTTTTTGCAGGCGGATGTCCAGCGAAAGATAAAGATCGGCCCCGGTCAAGGGATCGGTGGTGCCCAGGACCTGGATGGCGCGGCCCTGGACATTGGTCTCGTATTCCTCGTAGCCGGTCTTGCCGTGCAGGATGGCCTCGTAGCTCTTTTCCACCCCGGTCTTGCCGATATGGTAGGTGCCGCGGTATTGGGCCGGGTCCAGCACCTGCAATTCGGCCTCGTTGATGCGGCCCACATAGCCCACGGCATGGGCCGTCAAATCGGCGTAGGGATAGGCCCGCAACAGCCGGGTACGGATTTCCACGCCGGGGAAATACGGCATCTTCACCGCGAAACGGGCGATATCTTCCTCGCTGAGTTCGAGTCGCAGGGGCACGCTTTCGAAGCTCTTGCGCTGGCCGCGCTGGGTTTGGAAGCGGGCGATCTCCTCGTCGCCGATATTGATGAGCGCCTTGAGTTCGGCCAGGGTGGCCTTGAGGTCCGGCACCTGCTCGGGGACGATCTCCAGGCTGTAGGTGGCGATGTTGTCGGCCAGCACCTCGCCGTTGCGGTCGAAGATCAGGCCGCGGGAGGGGGCCAGCGGGGCGATCTTGACCTGGTTGTCGTGCGAGAGGTTGGTGTATAGCTCGTGGCCGACCACTTGCAGATAGATCAAACGCGCCACCAAGGCCAGGGTCAGCGCCAACATGCCGATGACGCTGGCGACGATACGGTTCAGGAACATCCGGTTTTCCCGGAAGTTGTCCTTGAAGATGAATTCGCGGTCCATGGGAAGCTGGGCGATAGGTTGGGGGCGGCGGCGGAGGGGGTTTATCCAAACATCCGCCCGCGCTTCAGGCGATCTTGTAGCGCCGCCGCAGATGCCGGAGCGCGATCCGCACCCAGGGCCAGACCACGGCCCCGGCCAGGGGCGGCAGCCAATAGGCGCGGGTCATGCTTTCGGCGTTCTTGATGTGCTGGGTCCAATAGACCAACACCTGCCCGGCCAACAGGAATCCCAGCACCCACAGGCATTGCTGGGGTAGCGGATACAGCCGCAGCCGCCGGTAGAAGCGTAGGCTCAGATAGGCGATCACCGAATAGGCCACGGCGTGCTGGCCCAGCATCCGCCCGGTCAGTACATCGGCGAACAGCCCGGTCAGCCAGGCCGTGCCCACGCCCACCCGTTCCGGCAAGGCCATGGTCCAGTAAATCAGGCACAACGCGATCCAATCCGGGTTGAAGATGAACCACTCGTGCGGCAGGGGCAGGATGCGCAACATCATCGCCAGCACCAGGCTGGCTCCCATCACCATGTAGGTGCGGACGTTAAGGTCGGGCATCGGCGGTCGGGCTGCGCGGGGCCGGATTGGGCACGGCCTCGGGAATCCTCGGGATGGGCTGGGAATCGCTCCATACCAGGAGCAATTCCCGGTTGCGGTCCAACTGCGCCACCGGCACGGCGCTGATCTTGGCGAAGGGGCTTTTCTGTGGGGAGATGGCCGTGACCTTGGCCACCGGATAGCCCTGCGGGAACACCCCGCCCATGCCCGAAGTCACCAGCAAATCGCCGACCTGCACATCGGCGTTGCTGGGGAGGTAAGGGAGGGCCAGCCGGTCGATCTGGCCGGTGCCGAGCGCGATGGTCCTCAGGCCGTTGCGGTTGATCTGGACCGGGATGGCGTGGCTGGGGTCGGTGATGAGCATGACCTCGGCGGTCTGCGGCGTGACCCTGAGGACTTGTCCCACCACGCCATTGCCGTCGAATACCGCTTGCTGCGGATGCACGCCGAAGCGGCTGCCCTTGTTGACCACCACCACATGTTCGTAGGGCACGAGGTTGATCGACAGGAGTTCGGCGATCAGGACTTGCTCGCCCACCTTGAACGAAGTATCGAGCAAGCCCCGCAGCCGGATGTTCTCCTGTTCCAGCGCGGCGAATTTCAGCAGCTTGGTTTTGAGGACCAATTGCTCGTCGCGCAGCCGTTGGTTCTCGGCGGCGAGGTCGGTATAGCTGGAAAGCGTGTCGATGGCTTTGCGGACCAGGTGTACGGGGGAATTGACGGCCTGCTGCAAGGGATAGATCAAGGTCGCGAACGGGAGCCTGAGTCCTTGCCAAGCGCCGTGCTGTTCGATGGTCAACAGCACCAAGCCCGCCGCCACGCAAGCGGCCAACCTGATGTTGAGGGAATAGCCGGTGGTGAACAGTCTTTTGCTGGGCCGGCCCTCTGCTTCAAACGGTCCGTTCAGATGGGTGCTCCCTTGAAGTGTGTCGCGGATGGTCGGAGGAGGGATGCCCCGCGTCTTCGACCTTGGAGGAACGGGATTATTCCAGCGAGAACACGGCCGAACCCTTCTCGTCCAGCAGTTCCAGGATTTTGCCGCCGCCACGGGCGACGCAGGTCATGGGGTCTTCGGCGATGTGGACCGGGAGGCCGGTTTCCTCGGCGATCAGGCGGTCGATATCTTTGAGCAGGGCGCCGCCGCCGGTGATATAGATGCCGCGGTCGGCCACGTCGGCCCCGAGTTCCGGCGGGGTTTGTTCCAGCGCGACCTTGACCGCGCCGACGATGCCTTGCAGGGGTTCCTGGATGGCTTCCAGGATTTCGTTGCTGTTGAGGACGAAGCTGCGCGGCACGCCTTCCGATAGGTTGCGGCCCTTCACTTCGATTTCCCGCACTTCGCTGCCGGGGTAGGCCGCGCCGATCTCGTGCTTGATGCGCTCGGCGGTGGCCTCGCCGATCAAGGTGCCGTAGTTGCGGCGCACATAGTTCATGATGGCGTCGTCGAGGCGGTCGCCGCCGATCCGCACCGAGGCCGAATAAACGATGCCGTTGAGTGAAATCACCGCCACTTCGGAAGTGCCGCCGCCGATGTCCAGCACCATGGAGCCGCGGGCTTCGTCCACCGGCAATCCCGCGCCGATGGCGGCGGCCATGGGTTCCTCGATCAAGTACACCTCGCGGGCGCCGGCCCCGGCGGCGGATTCCTTGATGGCGCGGCGCTCGACCTGGGTCGAGCCGCAAGGCACGCAGACCAACACCCTGGGGCTGGGCCGGAACAGTTTGTTGCGGTGGACCTTGTGGATGAAGTACTGGAGCATTTTCTCGGTGACGGTGAAGTCGGCGATGACGCCGTCCTTCAGGGGGCGGATGGCGGTGATGTTGCCGGGGGTGCGGCCCAGCATGGACTTAGCGGCGGCACCCACCGCCGCGATGGTTTTCTGGCCCCGGTTGCGGTCTTCGCGGATGGCGACCACCGAGGGTTCGTTCACCACGATGCCTTGGCCGCGGATATAAATCAGGGTATTGGCGGTCCCGAGGTCGATGGAAAGATCATTGGAAAAAAAACCCCGGAGATGTTTGAAGAACATAGAATGGATGGCGCGTAAATTGTTGTAATTTAACAAGCCGTAGCGGCTGGGGGCAAGCAGTATAGCCGCATAAGCCGACAGTTTCGGGTCGGAGAGGAAGTTAGGAATCCTCTTGTGGATTCCGGGTTCATCGGGGTCGGCCCGCCCTAAAACAGGGCGTTCGGACAGGGTCGCCGGTTTGACCGGCTTGGCGGGTTTCCCGATAATTGACTGAGAATTCATCAGGACTCGATGCCGGATCGGCAACGGTTGTCCGCGCTTCCCGCCGCCGCAAAGAGGTGGCCCGGTCGTGGCGCTGTGCCATTTCCCTTAGATTCTAAACGCCAAGAGACCCCCCGCATGTCCCTGACTTCCGAAAATGTGAACAAAATCGCATGGCTGGCCCGGTTGGCCATCGATCCCGACAAGACCGAAGCCTACGCCCGCGACCTGTCCGGCATCCTCGATCTGGTGGCCCAGATGGAGGCGGTGGACACCGACACGGTGCCGCCCATGGCCCATCCTTTGGACCAAGCCCAACGGCTCCGCCCCGACGAGCCGCTCGAACCCGATCAACGGGCGCGGTTCCAGGCCCATGCGCCCTTGGTCGAAGCCGGACTTTATCTGGTGCCCAAGGTGATCGAATAAGGGTGAATCGTAGATTCCAGTCCTGTCCCAAGTTTGGGATGGGAACGGTCCCTTAATATCCCCTTTGCTTTCTGGAATTTTCCATGCACGACAAAACCATCGCCGAATTAGCCTTGGGCTTGCGGAATAAAGAATTCAGCAGCGTCGAGTTGACGCAAGCCTTCCTGTCCCGCATCCAGCGCTACGACGGCCAGCTTAACAGCTTCATCACCGTGACCCAGGACAGCGCCTTGGCCGCAGCGAAGGCCGCCGACGAGCGGATCGCCCGTGGCGAGGCCGGACCCCTGACCGGCGTGCCCCTCGGCCAGAAGGACATCTTCTGCACCCAGGGTGTCCGCACCTCCTGCGGCTCCAAGATGCTCGACCGTTTCATCTCGCCCTATGACGCCACCGTGGTGGAGCGTTTCAAACAAGCCGGGACCGTGATGCTGGGCAAGCTCAACATGGATGAGTTCGCCATGGGTTCCTCCAACGAAACCAGCTTCTACGGGCCGGTCAGGAATCCTTGGGATACCGGCACGGTGCCGGGCGGTTCTTCCGGTGGTTCGGCGGCGGCGGTGGCGGCGCGGTTGGTGCCGGGCGCGACCGGCACCGATACCGGCGGTTCCATCCGCCAGCCCGCCTCGTTCTGTGGCATCACCGGCATCAAGCCGACCTATGGCCGGGTGTCGCGCTGGGGCATGATCGCCTTCGCCTCCAGCCTGGACCAGGGCGGCCCCATGGCCCGCACCGCCGAGGATTGCGCCCTGATGTTGCGCACCATGGCCGGGTTCGATCCCAAGGACTCCACCAGCGTGGATTTGCCGGTGCCGGATTATGCCGCCTGTTTGAATGGCAGCTTGGAAGGCTTGCGGATCGGCCTGCCCAAGGAATTCTTCGGCGATGGCCTGGACGCCGATATCGCCCGCCTGATCCACGCCGCCGTGGCCGAATACGAAAAGCTGGGCGCGACGGTGAAGGAAATTTCCCTGCCCAATATGCATTTGTCGGTGCCCGCCTATTACGTGGTCGCGCCCGCCGAGTGTTCGTCCAATCTGGCCCGCTTCGACGGTGTGCGCTACGGCCATCGCTGCGAGAATCCCAAGGACTTGAAGGATTTGTACATGCGTTCCCGCGGCGAGGGCTTCGGGGCCGAGGTGCAGCGCCGCATCCTGATCGGCACTTACGCGCTGTCGGCGGGATATTACGACGCTTATTACCTCAAGGCGCAGAAGGTGCGCCGCCTCATCAGCGAGGATTTCAAGCGGGCGTTCCAGGAGGTCGATGTCATCCTGGGACCGACCGCGCCTTCGGTGGCGTTCCGTTTCGGCGAAAAGACCGCCGATCCGGTCGCCATGTACCTGTCGGATATTTACACCATCGCGGTGAATCTGGCCGGTTTGCCGGGCATGTCGATCCCAGTGGGCTTTTCCAATGATCTGCCGGTGGGGATGCAGATCATCGGCGATTATTTCGCGGAAGAGCGCTTGCTAAACGTGGCGCACCGTTATCAGCAGGTCACGGATTGGCATCGGCAAGCGCCGGCCTTGTGAAGATCGACTAGCCGGGCGCTGCCGCTATGGCCGGGGACCGCGCCTATGAAATGCTCTGGGATTGCGGCTACTGCGGTGCCCGGAAACTCCTGGGCAAGAGCCAGAAATTCTGTCCCCAATGCGGTGCGCCGCAGGATGCCCAAACCCGCTATTTCCCGGACGAGCAGGACAAGGTCGAAGTCCTGGGCCACCGCTACCAAGGGGCCGACAAAATCTGCCCGGCCTGCCAAGCGCCCAGCGGGGCCAAGGCGGAATTCTGCGGGCGCTGTGGTTCCCCGCTGGGCGATGCGCCCGAGGCGCGGCGGCTGCAAGACCAAGTACGGGCCGAGGATGCCAAGTTCGCCGAGAGCCTATCGTTGCGGCGGCTGGAGGCGGAACAGCGGAAGCATCCATCGGTGGTGGAATCCGTGGCGGCGATCCCGAAACGACGGGGCTATCTTTGGGCCACCATGGCGCTGGGCATCGTCGCCCTCGTCGTTGGCTTGTTGTTCTGGACCCGGCAGGAAACCGTGGTGGTGTCCGGCCATTACTGGCGGCAAGCAATCCAGATCGAGCGTTACGGGCCGGTGGCCGAATCGGCGTGGTGCGATTCCATGCCGTTCGCAGCCTATGGGGTTGCCCGGCATTCGGAAATCCGCTCGTATCAACAAATCCCCGACGGCCAGGATTGCCAGGTGCGGCGGGTGGACCGGGGCGATGGGACGTTCACCGAACATCAGGAATGCCGCCCCCAATACCGCAGCGAACCCGTCTACGGCGAGCGCTGCGATTACCGCATCGACCGCTGGTCGTGGAGCCGAGAAGCCAGCGCCGAAGGCCACGACCTCGCGCCGCGCTGGCCGCAAACGGGTTTGGCGGGTGCCCGCCCATGCTTGGGTTGCGAGCGGGAAGGCGGGCGCGAATCGCGCTTCGAGGTCTTGCTGCGCGGCCAGGGCCGGGAGTACCGCTGCGGCTTGGCGCAGGAAGCTTGGCACGGGATGCGGGACGGCAGTCGTTGGACCCTCAAGGTCGGGGCGGTGGATAAGCAACCGCGTTGCGATAGCTTGAAGCCGGTGGATTGACCGAAACGGACGGGTTTTAATCGAATATTGAAGAGGTGGAATCCATGACTGGCATTTATGGCGACGCGCATCGGCGGATGCAGGCTTTATTTGAAACCACCGCCCTGGCCGACCGGGTGCGCGATATCATCGTGGCCCCGGCAATCGCCGACGAGCATAAGGGCTTCATCGAAACCCGCGACCTGTTCTTCCTCAGCACGGTGGACCACCGGGGTTTTCCGACCTGTTCGTACAAGGGCGGCGCACCCGGCTTCGTCCGGGTCTTGGATGGCAAAACCCTGGTTTTCCCCAGTTACGACGGCAATGGCATGTTCCTGTCCATGGGCAATATCGCCGCCAATAACAAGGTGGGCCTGCTATTCATCGATTTCGAGACCCCGCACCGGGTCCGGGTCCATGGCACGGCCAGCGCTAGCCCCGACGATCCGCTGCTTCCGAGCTTCCCCGGCGCGGAATTGCTGGTGCGGGTCGAAGTTGCCGAAATCTTCGTCAACTGCCCGCGCTACATCCATAAATACCAGCGCGTCGCCGCCTCGAAATATGCGCCGCAAGCCGACGTTCCAGCCCCGCTGCCGCCCTGGAAGCGCATCGACGCCGTGCAGGATGTCTTGCCGGGACAGGACAGGGACCGGGTGGCGGATCACGGCGGCACGCTCACGCCGGAAGAGTACGGCGTGCTGGTGATGAAGGGCGAGGCGTGAATCGCCGCCCGACGATGCTTATTGGCCCGAATCATTTTCACTGACGAACAAGGTATCACGCCATGCAATGGGAAACCGTCATCGGGCTGGAAATCCACGCCCAGCTTGCCACACAATCCAAAATCTTCTCCGGCGCCCCGACGGCCTACGGGGCCGAACCCAATACCCAGGCCTGCGCCATTGATTTGGGGATGCCGGGCGTTTTGCCGGTCCTGAATAAGGAAGCCGTGCGTATGGCGGTCAAGTTTGGTCTCGCCATCGGGGCCAAGGTCGCGCCGCGCTCGGTGTTCGCCCGCAAGAATTATTTCTACCCGGACTTGCCCAAGGGCTACCAGATCAGCCAGTACGATCTGCCGGTGGTCAGTACCGGGCAACTCAGCATCGAGGTGGACGGCGCGGAGAAAACCATCGGCATCACCCGCGCCCATCTGGAAGAGGACGCCGGTAAATCCCTGCACGAGGATTTCCACGGCTATTCCGGCATCGACCTCAACCGGGCCGGGACGCCGCTCTTGGAAATCGTCTCCGAACCGGATTTGCGTTCGGCGAAAGAGGCCGTGGCCTATATGAAAAAGCTGCACGCCCTGGTGCGCTATCTCGAAATCTGCGACGGCAATATGCAGGAAGGTTCGTTCCGCTGCGATGCCAATGTCTCGGTGCGCCCGGTCGGCCAGGAGAAATTCGGCACCCGCGCCGAGATCAAAAACCTGAATTCCTTCCGTTTCGTCGAGAAGGCCATCAATTTCGAGATCGAGCGCCAGATCGAGCTGATCGAAAACGGCGGCACGGTGGTGCAGGAAACCCGGCTCTACGACGCCAACAAGGACGAAACCCGCTCCATGCGCAGCAAGGAGGAAGCCAACGACTACCGTTACTTCCCCGACCCGGATTTGCTGCCGCTGGAAATCACGTCCGAATTCATCGAGGACGTGCGTGGCGGCTTGCCCGAATTGCCGGATGCCAAGCGCGAGCGCTTCAAATCCCAATACGGACTCAACGACTACGACGCCGGCGTTTTGACCGCCACCCGCGAACTGGCCGATTACTACGAGGCCGTGGTGCGGGCGGCGGGCTGCGATGCCAAGCTGTGCGCCAACTGGGTGATGGGCGATTTGGCCGCCGCGCTCAACAAGGCCGGGTTGGAGATCGAACAAAGCCCGGTCGAACCGGCGCGTTTGGCCGGCTTGGTGCAACGCATCGCCGACGACACCATTTCCGGCAAGATCGCCAAGCAGGTGTTCGAGGCGCTGTGGGAAACCGGCGACAGCGCCGACGCCATCATCGAAAAACAGGGCTTGAAGCAGATCACCGATAGCGGCGCTATCGAAGCCATCATCGACCAGATCATCGCGGCCAATCCCGAGCAGGTGGCGGGCTATCGCGGCGGCAAGGAAAAGCTATTCGGCTTCTTCGTCGGCCAGGCCATGAAGGCTACGGCTGGCAAGGCCAATCCGGCGCAGTTGAACGAGTTGTTGAAGCGGAAATTGCAGGGTTGATCCGGCACGACTGGCGGCGGCGTGGATTGCCGCCATCTTCAATTTGAACAGGAACCTTTCGGATGCAATCCCAGGACACTTCGGATAAGCAGGCGCTCGCCAAACTCGTCCCCACCCTCATGAGCTTCGCCAAGCTGGCGGAAGCGCTCGCCAACCGCTTCAAGGGCGCGGTGCTGTGGGGCACGGTCAGCGGCGGCTTGGCGGCGGTGTGGCTGGCGTTCTTCGCCCACAGCGTTTGGCAGGCATCGACCGCGGTAACGGTCGGCGTGGGCGTGGTGCTGGCGGTGCCGGCCCTGGTCGCGGGCTGGTGCTGGTCGGTGCTGGACGACGCGGTGGGAATGCCGCAGCGCATCGCCGATTGGGTGCAGCGGGCCAAGCTCTATGCGGGCGATGCCAAGGAACGCTTGCAAGGGGCCAAGCCTTCCGGCGGGCGCTTCAAGGATTTATGGCAACTCGGCGGACTCACGGTCGAACTCGCCATGATGGGCGGCGACGCCCGCGATTTGTTAGGCTTGGTCGGCGGCACCCTGGCCCTCACCAATCCCGTGTTCCTGTTCGCCTTGATCGGCTCGGGCTTGGCGATTGGGTTGGTGGATTTGGGCGGCTTCATCGCCGGATTGTTCTACTTGTTCCGCTAAAACGGAATCCTCAGTCCCAATTCCACCGTATTGCTGGTCAAGTAAGGCTGGCCCAGCCGCGCCTCGTAACGCAGGAACGCCCCCACCCCCCCGCCGAACGCCGCCGTCACCCCACCGCCCAGGTTCACATAATCCCGGTCCGGGTTGCCAGTCGGCAGGATGAACTGGCCGGTGCCCGCCGGGGCGTCGGCCAGACGGATATGCAAGAGCTGGTTGTCGTTCAGGAACTGGTGTTCCCACTCGAAGCGCAGGGACGGCGTCAGCACGCCCCAGGACGTGCTGAACACATGGCTGAGTTGCAAGCCCGATACGCTGATGAAGGACTCGTAGGCTTGCAGCCCCACTTGGTAATTCAGGCCGCTGACGCCTTGTTCCTGGTAGGCTGGGATTTGCAGGTTGATGTACTCGAAACGGGCGTAGGGGTTGAGCGTCCAGGCGTCCAGGGCGAAATCCCGGCCCAGCGTGGCCGAGAAGCCATATTGATCGGCGTCGGGTTCGCTCAGTGCGAGGCCGTTGAAGCCGGGATAGGCGAATTTCCGGTTCAGGTCGTTGTTGTAGCTGCCGTAGGTCGCGGCCCAGTCCAGATACATCTCCAGGGGTAGGAAATAACTGCCGTAGAACGCCGCCAACAGGGCGTCGGTGCCCATGTTGCCGGAATCCTGGGTCATCAGCGCGTCGGTGCGGGTGTAGCCGGTGGCGAGGCCCAGCACCAGTTGATCGCTCACCCGGTAATCCGCGCCCAACGTGAGGTTGTAGGTCTGGTAATCGAAGCTCGCGCTGCCCTTGTCCTTGCCGCCCGCCTGATATTTGCCCTGCACGAACCAGCCCCAGGGACCGTCGCGCAATTCCCCATCGCCCGAACCCCCGCCTTGATGGCGCTGTCCATCGATATCGAAGCTATAGGCGGGTTCCTGCCCGGCATGGACGGCGGCGAGGCGGGCGCGGGTGTCGATCTGGGCCATGCGCAGCTTGATCGGCATTCCCGATTGCGGCAGGAATTGGTAGGGGGTCAGTTGGTTGATGGCCTGGGCTTGTTGCTGGGGGCCGAGGGCTTGGAGCTGGGCGCAGCGCCCGGCCAGGTTGCCGGTGGCCTCGGGGCAGGCCTGATCCAGTGCGGCCCCGAGGCCGCGCTGATAAGGCGCGAGGCCGGGCAGGCCGGCGAAATCGTCCGCTCCGGCTTCCGGCGATAGCGCGGCCAGGGCCAGGAGCGGCAGCAAATTCCGCTCGATCCGCCGGGTCGGCGGTTTCTTGAAAACAAGGCGATGGTTCATGGCGGTGGACCCGGAAAGCTGTGGAAGTCCATAAAGTGTCGCATGATCGAGAGCGGTTCATCCCGCCTGTCGCGGACAAGGTGTGATTAAACGGGGGATGGGCGTATCAGGTCCAGTGTGAAAATGCTTGAGGCGGCGGGCGGGCTTCTCGGGTAAATTCTCGGCAACTTTCCCAACCGCCTTCCCGTAGGAGTATTCCCCATGAAATCCCGACCTTCGGCCCCGCCGCCGGATTGGCATAGCCTGAGCCTCGATGCGGTCTTCGCCCGGTTGGAAGCCCGGCCCCAAGGTTTGGGCGCGGCGGAAGCCGGATGCCGTCTGGCCCAATACGGGCCCAACCGCATCGAGCGGGACCGTGGCGTGTCCTTGCCGAGGGTGTTCCTGGCCCAATTCAAAAGCATCCTGGTCTTCATCCTGTTGCTGGCGATAGGCTTCTCGGTCTATGTCGGGCATGGGGTCGAGGCCGGGGTGATCGGCGCCATCGTGCTGCTGGCCGTGCTGCTGGGCTGTGTGCAGGAATACCGCGCCGAGCGGGCCATGGCCGCCTTGCAGAAGTTGGCGGCCCCCACGGCCTCGGTTTTGCGCGATGGCAAATTTATCGAGATGCCGGCCGAGCGGCTGGTGCCGGGCGATGTGCTGCGCTTGCAGACCGGCAAGCGCGTCCCCGCCGATCTGCGCCTGATCGAAACGGTGAACCTCAGGATTAACGAAGCGCCCCTGACCGGCGAGTCGGAACCCGCCACCAAGCAGGCCGAAGCCTTGCCCGATCCCCAATCCGCTTTGGCCGACCGCGGCAATATGGCCTATGCCGGCACGGCGGTGGTCCATGGCCGGGGCCAGGGCGTGGTGGTCGCCACCGGGATGGGTACCGAATTTGGCCGTATCGTCGGTCTGCTCCGCGCCACGGTGCAGCGCGATACGCCCTTGCAGCGCAGCTTGGATAAGGTCGGGCGGGTCCTGGCCGGGGTGGCTTTGTTGATCGTGGTCGCCATCGTGGTTGCGGGAATGCTGCGCGGCGAGGCGCTCCACGACATGCTGTTGTTCGGCATCGCCCTGGCGGTGGCGGTGGTGCCGGAAGCCCTGCCCGCCGTGGTCACGATTTCGCTCGCCATCGGCGCCCACCGCATGGCGGCGCGGAACGCCTTGATCCGCCGCTTGCCCGCCGTGGAAACCCTGGGCTGCACCTCGGTCATCGGCTCGGACAAGACCGGTACCTTGACCAAGGACGAAATGACCGTCCGCAAGCTGTGGGTGGCCGGGAAAGCCCTCAGCGTCACCGGGGTGGGGTACGAGCCGGTGGGGCGGATCGTCTCCGGCGGCTACGAAGTGAAGATGACGCCGCCCTTGTCGGCCTTGCTGGGCGCGATGGCCCTGGTCAACGACGCCGAACTGCTGCGGGTCGGGCGCGGACGCTGGGAAATCAAGGGCGATCCCACCGAGGGCGCGTTATTGGTCGCGGTCGCCAAGGCCGGGGTCAACAAAGCCCAACTCGAAGCCCGCTTCCCCCGTGTCGCCGAAATCCCCTTCACCTCTGAATCCAAGCGCATGACCACGCTGCATACCGACCCGGAGGGCGGTTTGCTCGCCTGCGCCAAGGGGGCGGTGGAGGTGATCTTGGCGTCCTGCACCCATTGGCTCACGCCGCGCGGCGAAATCCCGCTGGATGGCGGTACCCGCGCCCGTATCCAATCCGAGGCCGAGCGCATGGCGGTACAGGCGCTACGTGTCCTCGCCATCGCCGCCAAATCGAACACCGAAGCCGAGACCGCGGAAACCGGGCTGTGCTTCCTGGGCTTGGTCGGCATGATCGACCCGCCCCGGCCCGAGTCCAAAGCCGCCATCGCCACCTGTGCTCAGGCCGGGATCAAGGTGGTGATGATTACCGGCGACCATCCCATGACCGCCCGCGCCGTGGCTCGCGAACTGGGCATCCTCAAGGATGGCCGGGTGGTGACCGGGGCCGAGTTGGACACGATGGACGCGGCCAAGCTGGCCCTGGCCGCGCCGGTGATCGAGGTCTATGCCAGGGTTTCGCCCGAACATAAGCTGCGGGTGGTCGCGGCCTTGCAAGGCTTGGGACGGGTGGTGGCGATGACCGGCGATGGGGTCAACGACGCGCCCGCCTTGAAACAGGCCGATATCGGCATCGCCATGGGCGTGACCGGTACCGATGTGTCCAGGGAAGCCGCCGCCATGACCCTGACCGACGATAATTTCGCCTCCATCGTGGCGGCGGTGGAAGAGGGGCGGGGCATTTTCAGCAACATCAAGAAATACCTGATGTATCTGTTGTCCTCGAATATCGGCGAAATCGGCCTGATGGCGGGGGCGACCCTGGCCGGCTTGCCTCTGCCCTTGAGCGCGGTGCAAATCCTCTATGTCAACCTCGCCACCGATGGCCTGCCCGCCGTGGCTTTGGCGGTCGATCCGCTCGACAAGGGCTTGATGTCGCAACCGCCCCGCGATCCCAAACGCGGTATTTTCAGCCTGCCGGTGTTGTTGCTGATGCTGGTGGGGGGCTTGTGGTCCACCCTGGTGAACCTGGGGGTGTTCGTCTGGGCTTTGCGGGAAGGCCGGTCCCAGGCCGAAGCCATGAGCCTGGTGTTCGCCACCCTGGTCGTGACCGAGTTCGTCAAGGCTTACCAGTTCCGTTCGGACCACCGCTCGGTGTTCCACCGAACTTTCGCCAACCGCTGGCTGAATTTGGCGGTGCTATGGGAGTTGGCGCTGCTGGGCTTGGTGCTGTACCTGCCATTCCTGCAAGATTTGTTCGGCACGCTGCCCCTGACGGCGGCGGATGGACTCAGGGTGGTGGGCGCGGCCTTGACCCTGGTGCCGGTGTTGGAGTTGGCGAAGTGGGGGGTGCGGCGGTGGGGTTGGGGATAACCCGCCGGGTTTCTGGGCGATACCTGCCAAGAGTCTTATGGGTGGTGATTATTCCAGCGGGATGAGGCTTGCCCTGACCTCCTGTTCCATCCGCTCGAAATCGGCCTCGGTCATGGTCTCGGAAAGCGATAGCTTCATATCCTTGCGCTTGTTTTGCATGAAGGCGCTGGTTCTCAATTCCGGTTGGCGCTCCAGGGAAATCTCCGTTTGAAAGAAAGTGGATAGGTTTTGTAGGCAGGTAGGGTTTTCCTCGAACAAATCCTTGGATTCGATTTTGAGGATGGCGGCCCCCAAACCCGATAGGTATCTTTCGTAATAGCGGGCGCGTCTATCAGTTTCCAGGGTATACCAATAGCATAGTTGATAAGGGGTCCATGGTTTTTGGGGGCTGAGCTTATAAACGTGCGGATCGTTGGGGCTGAGCAACCATTTCAGCCCCAGCGGCGTGATGTCGGGTACGGTTTCCAGCCTGAGCAGGCTGAGGGCCACCGCCCGGTTGTCGCGCTTCAAGATCAGGATATCGGGTATCACTCCTAAATCCAGGAGCGGTTCGATAAAGCCTTTGCAAAACATATGGCTGGATTCGAAATAGGTATGTCCATTGGGGTGGGACTTGAGGGATTGGATATGGGGCAGCTTGTAATATTTCCAGAAATCGCGGGCCAGCCGGGAGTCCCTTTGGGCATCGCGCATCACTTCCACGAAATTGGGGGCCGGTTCGTGGAAAGCTTGTACCCCGTTGGCACGCAAGACTTGCGTGATATATTTGGAGCCGGACCGGCCGGTCGTGATGGTGAATATCAGTCGTTTACTCATGGGCGAATCCAGGGTGGCGGGGAAACTTGGCCGGGAGGGGTAGGTATTCATGGCGGGGGGATTTCCCCCGGAAACCACCGGGGAGGTGGCGTGGAATCAGCCGAGCAATAATTCCACCTCGACCGCCCGCTTTTCTCCGTCGATGCGGAAACCCCGCAATTCCAACACGCCTTGGGTATCCAGCGAGACGATGAGATACAGCGCTTCCGGGTAGGCCGCGAGTTCCAAGTCGGTGGCGGAAGGTTCGGCGGGGGCTGCGGGGTGGGAATGGAAGATCGCGAAGAGTTGCTCGCCCTTTTCGCGCATGGCGCGGAGGACGCCGATATGTTGCTCGGGGTCCAGGCGGTAGCGGCGCTCCGGGTCGTCCGCTGTGTTGCGGATGGGGTAGCAGGTGGTGGGCTGGCCGTGCTTGCCGCCGATCAGGCCGCAGATTTCCTGTTCCGGGGAAGATTGCGCGTAATGCAGCAATTGGTTGACCAAGTGGCGGGGCAGGGCGATGGGGGCGTAGGACATGGGCGCTCCGAAGGTTTTAGGCGGATGGGGCAAGGCCGGGCCAAAGCGCCGTGGTGGTGCGCGGATGGCCTTGCAGGTCGTGGTGGTGGGCGATATCGGCGTAGCCCTGCGCGGTCAGGAGATCGGCCAGGGCGGCGGCTTGGTCGTAGCCATGTTCCAGCAACAAATGCCCGCCCGGTTTGAGATGGTGGCGGGCACCCGCCGCGATGGTGGTCAAGGCGTCCAGCCCCGTGGCACCGGAAGCCAGCGCCAACACCGGCTCGAACCGCAAATCGCCCTGGGCCAAATGCGGGTCGCGCTCGGCGATATAGGGCGGATTGCTGGCGATGAGGTCGAAGCGCTGGTCGGCGGATAAGGGCTCGAACCAAGCGCCTTGCAGGAAGCGGATATGGGCCGCGCCGTGGCGGACGGCGTTGGCGCGGGCCACGGCCAGGGCTTCGACGCTGAGGTCGATGGCGGTGACGCTGGCCCTGGGTCGTTCGGCGGCGAGGGTCACGGCGATGATGCCGCTGCCGGTGCCGAGGTCGAGGATCGCCGCTGGTGCCTGGACCGGCATCCGCGCCAGGGCCAGTTCTACCAGCAATTCGGTTTCCGGGCGCGGAATCAGCACGCCGGGGCGCACGATGAAATCCCGCGACCAGAATTCCCGTTGCCCGGTGAGGTAGGCGATGGGCATGCCCGCCGCCCGTTGCCCGATCCAATCCCGGAAGCGCCCGGCTTGCTCGGGCGTCAGTTCCCGTTCTGGCCAGGTCCGCAGATAGGCGCGGCCCTGGCCCAGGCTATGGCAGAGCAGGATTTCGGCGTCGAGGCGCGGGGTGTCGGTGAACGGGGCGAGGCGGTCGATGGCGGATTGGAGCGCCTGTCCAAGCGTCGGCGTGGGCCGGTTCATTCCGCCGCCAACTGCGCCAATAATTCCGCCTGATGCTCGTGGATCAAGGGTTCGATCACCGGATCGAGTTCCCCTTGCATGATGGTTTCGAGCTTGTACAGGGTCAGGTTGATGCGGTGGTCGGTGAGGCGGCCTTGTGGGAAGTTGTAGGTGCGGATGCGCTCCGAGCGGTCGCCGCTGCCGACCTGGAGCTTGCGCGAGGCGGCGATTTCGGCGTCCTGCTTTTGCTGTTCCGCCGAGAGGATGCGCGATTTCAGCAGCGACATGGCCCGCGCCCGGTTCTTGTGCTGGGAACGCTCGTCCTGGCATTCGACCACGATGCCGGTCGGGATATGGGTGATGCGGATGGCCGAATCGGTGCGGTTGACGTGCTGGCCACCCGCCCCGGAAGCGCGGTAGGTATCGACCCGGAGGTCCGCCGGGTTGATGTCGATCTCGACCTCCTCCACTTCCGGCAGGATGGCGACGGTGCAGGCCGAAGTATGGATGCGGCCTTGGGCCTCGGTGGCCGGGACGCGCTGCACGCGGTGGGTGCCGGACTCGAATTTCAGCCGGGAATATACCTCCTGGCCGCTGATGCGGACGATGATTTCCTTGTAGCCGCCGAGTTCGCCCTCGCTCTCGCCGACCACTTCGGTTTTCCAGCCTTTTTGCTCGGCGTAGCGGATGTACATGCGGCAAAGATCGCCCGCGAACAGCGCCGCCTCGGCCCCGCCGGTGCCGGCCCGGACTTCGAGGAAGATATTGCGTTCGTCGTTGGGGTCGCGCGGCAGCAGCAGGATTTCCAGTGCTTGCTCCAAGCCGTCGCGGCGGGTTTGGGCTTCGTCCAGTTCTTCCTGGGCGAGGGCGCGGACTTCGGGGTCCGGGTCTTGTTGCAGGTCTTGGGCGTAGGCGAGGGCGTCCAAGGTGTCCTGGTGGTTGCGGAAGCAAGCCACCACCGGATTGAGCTGGGCATATTCGCGGCTCAGGGCGCGGAAGCGGTCCTGGTCGCTTTGGACTTCGGGTTCGGCGAGCAGCGCGGTGATTTCCTCGAAACGGTGGGAGAGGTGTTCGAGTTTCTGGAGGATGGAGGGTTTCACGAAGATTTATGTGCCGTCTTTCAGTTGGAAGATTTCGCGGGCGGCGGCGATGAGGTCGTGCCGTTCGTAGATGCCCGCCTGTTTCAATTGGATGCTGGGGGTGTGGGTCAATTTATTGGTCAGCAGATGGGCGAGTAGTTCCAGGGCTTGTTCCGGCGGGCGGCCCGACTTGAGGGCTTGCAGGGCCTTGGCGAGGGCTTCGTCGCGCAAGGTTTCGGCCTGCTTGCGGAAATCCTGGATGGTGGTGATCGCGCCTTGGGCCTTGAGCCAGGCCAGGAAATGATCGACTTCGGTGTCGATGATCTCCTCGGCTTGCAAGGCGGCTTCCTGGCGCGAACGCAGGTTTTCCTCGACCGTGTTGCGGAGGTCGTCCACGGTATAGAGGTAGACATCGCGCAGTTGCTCGACTTCCGGCTCGATGTCGCGGGGCACGGCCAGGTCCACCATGAACATCGGCTTGTGTTTGCGGGCCTTGATGGCGCTCTCGACGCTGCCCTTGCCGAGGATAGGCAAAGGGCTGGCGGTGGAGGCGACCACGATATCGGCCCGCGCCAGATGCTTGGGGAGTTCGGATAGCGAAATCGCGAAGCCGTTGAATTGCTGGGCCAGGGCGTGGGCCTTGTCGTAGGTGCGGTTGGCGATGATGAGTTCGCCGATCTTGTTTTCGGCGAGATGGCGGGCGGTGAGTTCGATGGTTTCCCCGGCCCCGATCAGGATGGCGGTCTGGCGGCTCAGGTCGTCGAAGATGCGCTGCGCCAAGCGCACGGCGGCGAAAGCCACCGACACCGGGCTGGAACCGATGGCGGTATCGGTGCGGACTTTCTTGGCGGCGGTGAAAGTGTGTTGGAACAGTTTGCCCAGGGTCTTGCCCAGGGTGCCGGCCTCGGCGGCGGATTGGTAGGCCGTTTTCATCTGGCCCAGGATTTGCGGCTCGCCCAGGATCATCGAATCCAGCCCCGAAGCCACCCGGAACATATGGCGGATGGTATCGGCCCCGCGATGGGTATAGAGGAAGGGCTGGAAATCCTCGCGCCGCAAGCGCTGTTCGTGGGCGATCCAATCGATCAGGGTTTCGTGGGGGGTCGGGGTTTCGGCACCGCAGTATACTTCGGTGCGGTTGCAGGTGGAGAGGATCGCCACCTCGCGGACTTCCGGGAGTTGGATCAGCCCTTGCAGCGCGTGGTGCAGGCGCTCGGCGGGAAAAGCCAAGCGTTCCCGGATCGAGACCGGCGCGGTGTTGTGGTTCAGCCCCAAGGTCAAGATGCCCATGGATTCACTGTATTCGACTTTATTAAGAATATAATTCTAGGAAAAAAGCGGGGGCCGGGCCAATCGAACCCCGGTAAATTTGTCGCCACTCATCAAGGAAGGCTAAAATCCCTGCCGTGCCCGTTGTCCTCGAACTCCGCCATCGTGTGGATACGCCTTCCGGGGGTGCGCTTTTCCGGGAACGCAGCGGAAACCAACCCTTGTCGAGACGACTCCAATTTTCCTTTATTTCGATTCAGAGATTCCATCACCGTGGTGAAACGATTGGTCTATTTGGCCTGCGCCGGGGCGTTCTTGATCTCGGGTTGCGCCGGTTTGGGTATGTCGCGCAAAGGTGCCGACGGCGGCATGGAGAGCGACCTCAGGACGAGCACCCGTCCCGTCGAGCGGGATTCGGAACTGGTCTATCTGCTGCTCGCCGCCGAATTGGCCGGGCAGCGCGGGCAGTACGAACTGGCCCTCAATAATTATCTGCAAGTGGCCCGCCGCGACCCCGATCCCCAAATCGCCGAACGCGCCACCCAAATCGCCCTGTATCTCAAGGATAGCGACAAGGCGCTGGAAGCCGCCCAGCTTTGGTCCGGGCGCGATCCCAACAGCGTTTCCGCCCGCCGCGTCGCCGCCATGCTGCTGCTGAAAACCGGGCAGGTGGACGCGGCCATCGCGCAGTTCCAAGCTTTGCTGGCCCTGCCCAACCCCGACCTCGAAAACACCTTGATCGAATTGGTCAAATGGCTGGATGCCGAGTTGCCGAAGGAGCAAGCCTTGGCGGCGATGCAGCAATTGGTCGGGCATTTCCCGCGCCAGGCGGAATTGCATTTCGCCTATGCCTTGCTGGCGAGTGGCAAGGGCGAGCATCAATTGGCCCTGGAAGAAACCGAACGCGCCTTGGCCCTGCATCCCGATTGGAGTCGCGCCCGCTTGTTGCAGGCCCAGGTGATGTCGCAGATGGGCGATTCCAAGGCGGCGCGGGATGCCGTGCAGCGGGCTTTGAAGGCCGATCCCGGCAATATGCGCTTGCGGTTGATCTATGCGCAATTCCTGGCCAAGACCGGCGATTTCAAGATGGCGGAGCATGAGCTATCCCGCATCCTTGCCAAGGAGCCGGACAACCACGACGCCCGCTTCGCCCTGGCCTCGACCTTGATGGAAATGGGCCAGATCGACCGGGCCAAGCAGGATTTCCTGGAATTGACCGAGGTCTCGAAATGGCAGTCCCAGGCTTATTTCTATCTGGGATTGATCGAGGCCAAGCGCGAACGCCTGGATAATTCGCTGCGTTGGTTCGACAAGATCACGTCCGGCCCCTTGCAATTCGACGCCCAGGTCAACGCTATCACGGCGCTCATCAACCTGGGGCGCATGGGCGAGGCCCGCCAGCGTTTGGGCCAGGTCCGCAAGGCGTTCCCCAACGAGGCGTTGCGGCTCTATCTGCTGGAAGCGGAATTGCTGTCGAAGAACAAGGACTACGACGCCGCTTTCGAGTTGTTGAGCGAAGCCTTGGAGCAGTTGCCGGGACAACTGGAATTGCTTTATGCGCGGGCCTTGGTCGCCGAGGAATTGGGCCGCTTCGATGTGCTGGAAGCCGATTTGCAGGCCGTCCTGGAAAAACACCCGGACGATCCCAATGCGCTGAACGCCCTGGGATATACCTTGGTGGACCGGAATGTGCGCCTGGACGAGGCCAAGGACTATCTGGACAAGGCCATCGAACTGAAGCCCGAAGACCCGGCCATCTTGGACAGCTATGGCTGGTTGCAATACCGGTTGGGCGATCATCCGGCGGCTTTGGATTATCTGCGCCGCGCCTATGATTTGGTGCGCGATCCCGAGATCGGGGCGCATCTGGGCGAGGTGTTGTGGGAATCGGGCAAGCGCCAGGAGGCCAAGAAGGTTTGGAGGGAAGCGATCAAGAAAGACCCGGACCAGGACGCCGTGAAGAAGGTCAGGGCGCGCTACAAGGATGCCTTCAAATAAGCGATGGGGCGCGGCCCTGTTGTTGGCCGCACTGATGGTTTTGCCGGGCTGCGCGTGGTTCCGCGGGACGGGCACCCCGGCACCCGCGGTGGAAGCCGACCGGGCGGCGCTCTACGCCCTCAAGGCTTGGCGCATGGATGGCCGGATCGGTATCCAGACCGCCCACGACGCTTGGCAGGCCAATCTGTTTTGGGAACATGAACCGGCCCAGGACCGGCTGCGGATTTCCGGTCCCTTGAGCCAGGGCATGATTTCCATCGTGCTGCAAAAAGACCTGATCTACATCAACGAGGGCAATGGCGTCACCCAGCTTTCCCGCGATCCCGACGCGGCTTTGCGGGAGCGTCTGGGATTCGCGGTGCCCTTGTCCAGCCTGCGGAGCTGGATATTGGGTATCCCCGATCCTGGCCTTGAGTCCACCCCGTTGCCCGCCGAAGCGGGCGCTGTGGGCGGATTCCGCCAATCCGGCTGGACGATCCACCTCGATCAATACATGGAGGCCAACGGCCATCCGCTGCCCCGGAAGTTCCGCATTCAAGGCTCCGGGGTAAAGCTGAAAATCGTCGCCGACACCTGGGAAATCAAGGGATAAGCCGTGGAAGAAATCGAGACCTTACGTTTACCGGCCCCGGCTAAGCTCAATCTGCTGCTCAGGGTCGTGGGGCGGCGCGAGGATGGCTACCACCTCTTGCAGACCGTGTTCCAATTCATCGACCGCTGCGATTGGATTACCCTGGGTCGGCGCACCGATGGGGAAATCCACCTAAAAACGCCCTTGCCGGGCGTCCCGCCCGAAGCGGACCTCACCGTGCGGGCGGCGCGGGCCTTGGCCGCTGCCACCGGAACCCGTGCCGGGGTGGATATCGGCATCGAAAAAAACCTGCCGATGGGCGGTGGCTTGGGCGGCGGCAGTTCCGATGCCGCGACGGTCTTGGTCGGCCTGAACCGCCTGTGGCATACGGGGTTGGGTGTCGAGGCGCTGATGGAACTGGGCTTGAAACTGGGCGCGGACGTGCCGGTTTTTGTGAATGGCCGGAGCGCCTGGGCCGAAGGCGTCGGCGAACAACTGACCCCGTTGGACTTGCCCGAACCTTGGTATGTGGTGGTCGTACCCGACTGTCACGTCGCGACCAGAACCGTTTTTTCTTCGCCGAATTTGACGCGGGACAACAAACCCATCATAATAGCGGACTTTATCGCGGGGCGGCAGGAGAACCATTGCCTGCCAGTGGTTATGGAGTTATACCCCGAGATCGGTGCGGCCATGGATGATCTCTCCCGCTACTCGGAACCCAGGCTGACCGGAACCGGAGCCTGTGTGTTCGCGGCCTTCGCCGATGAGCGGCAAGCCCGGCAAGCTGCGGTGGATTTGGGATCGACCAGGTCCGTATTCGTCGCCAAAGGCGAGAACCTGTCACCTCTACAGCGGGCGTTGGGATTCGATCCCGGTTCCCGGCAATCTTGAATATTGGGGCGTAGCCAAGCGGTAAGGCACCGGGTTTTGATCCCGGCATTCCCAGGTTCGAATCCTGGCGCCCCAGCCATTCACTCGGCTCAATCCTGTTTGGAGTTGCTCGAATGACCGACACCTCGTTCATGGTGTTCTCGGGGAATGCCAATCTGCCCCTGGCCGAGGGCATCGTCCACAAGCTCAACATGCGCCTGGGGATGGCGTCCATCGGGCGCTTCAGCGACGGCGAAATTTCCTTCGAGATCGAAGAGAGCGTGCGCGGGCGCGAGGTCTTCATCGTCCAGCCCATTTGTTCGCCGATCAGCGAGAACCTCATGGAACTGCTGATCATGATCGACGCTTTCCGGCGGTCTTCGGCGGGCATCATCACGGCGGTCATCCCTTATTATGGCTATGCGCGGCAGGATCGCCGCATCCGTTCGGCGCGGGTGCCGATTTCCGCGAAATTGGTCGCCAAGATGATTTGCGCGGCGGGGGCCGACCGCGTGTTGACGGTCGATTTGCATGCCGACCAGATCCAGGGATTTTTCGATGTGCCCGTGGACAATGTCTACGCCTCGCCTATCTTGCTGGGCGATGTGTGGCGGCAACAATATCCCGATCTGATGGTGGTTTCCCCCGATGTGGGCGGCGTGGTCCGGGCCAGGGCGCTGGCCAAGCGTTTGGACGACGCCGACCTGGCCATCATCGACAAGCGCCGCCCCAGGCCGAACGAGGCCAAGGTGATGAACATCATCGGCGATGTCGAAGGCCGCACCTGCATCATGGTGGACGACCTGGTGGACACGGCGGGTACGCTGTGCCGGGCGGCGGGTGCCCTGAAAGACCATGGAGCCACCAAGGTGGTGGCTTATTGCACCCATCCCGTATTGTCGGGACGCGCTGTGGACAACATCGAAAATTCGGTGTTGGACGGACTGGTGGTGACAGACACCATCCCTTTGCGCCCGGACGCCGAGCAATGCCTCAAAATCCGGCAATTGAGCGTGGCCGAGATGCTGGCGGAAACCATACGCCGCATCGCGGTGGGCGAATCCGTGAGTTCCATGTACGTCGATTGATGGCAATCGGCTTTTTTATTCACTGCTAAGAGTATTTTGGAGAAAAAGATGGCAGGCAGTTTTGTATTCGATGCGGAATTGAGGACCAACACCGGCAAGGGCAACGCCCGCCGCTTACGGAACTTGAACAAGGTACCCGCCGTGCTGTATGGCGGTGGCGAGCCGGTGAGCTTGATCCTCGAACACAACAAGGTCGTGAAAGCCTTGGAGAACGAGGCCACCTATTCCCACATCCTCACGCTCAATATCGGGGACAAGCAGGAGCAGGCCATCCTCAAGGAGTTGCAGCGCCATCCCAGCAAGCCGATCATCATGCACATGGACTTCCAGCGGGTGAGCGAATCCGACAAGATCAAGGTCCATGTGCCCCTGCACTTCATCAACCAGGAAACCTCGGTCGGCGTGAAGAAAGGCGGCGTGGTCAACCACAACCTGGTGGATGTCGAAGTGACCTGTCTGCCCAGCCAATTGCCCGAATTCATCGAGGTCGATATGGCGGACGTGGATATCGGCGGATCCGTGCATCTTTCCGACCTCAAGCCGCCGGTCGGGGTCCAGATCGTGGCCTTGTTGCATGGTCCAGAACACGACACTCCCGTCGCGGTGATCCAGACCACCCGCGCCGCCGAGGCGGGTTGATTGCTCCCATGAACCACGGGTCCGGGATCGGGCGGCATGCCCGCTAACTTCAAGCTTCTGGTCGGATTGGGCAATCCCACCGCCCAATACGAAAAAACCCGGCATAATGCCGGGTTTTGGTTTTTGGACGCCATCGCCGCCCGTTACCGCTTGGGTTTCCGCGAGGAGTCGCGTTTCCACGGCCTGACCGCCAAGCTCGAATTGGCCGGGGATACGCTATGGCTGCTGAAGCCCACCACGTATATGAACCGCAGCGGTTTGGCGGTGGGCGCGATGGCGAAGTATTTCAAGGTCGAACCCGCGCAAATCCTGGTCGCGCACGACGAATTGGATTTGCCGCCCGGCGTGGTGCGGCTCAAGCGTGGGGGAGGGCATGGCGGCCATAATGGATTGCGCGATATCCTGGCCCATCTGGGAACGCCGGATTATTATCGGCTCCGGTTCGGCATCGGCCATCCCGGCGACCGCGATGCGGTAGTGCCCTATGTGCTGGGTGCGCCATCCCGGGCCGAGGCCGGGCTGATCGAGGAAGCGATCTCGAACGTGGCCGATTCGGTCCCGGAGTTGATTGCCGGGAACCTGGCGGCCTTGATGAATCGCCTGCATTCCGAACCCAAGAAAAAAACTTGACAGACATGGGCGATCCATAGAAAATACGGGACTCACTTGCTCGGAGGGGTTCCCGAGCGGTCAAAGGGATCAGACTGTAAATCTGACGGCTCTGCCTTCGAAGGTTCGAATCCTTCCCCCTCCACCACTTGTTTTTGAACGCGGGTGTAGTTCAATGGTAGAACCTCAGCCTTCCAAGCTGATGGCGTGGGTTCGATTCCCATCACCCGCTCCAGTGACGACATAGAGTTTCGGCCCATATAGCTCAGTCGGTAGAGCACTTCCTTGGTAAGGAAGAGGTCACCGGTTCAAGTCCGGTTATGGGCTCCAGTTTTTCGCATATCTCGGCAAAAAACAGTAAGGGGTGTTGGCGGATGTCCAAAGAGAAATTTACACGTAGCAAGCCGCATGTGAATGTGGGAACGATCGGCCATGTGGACCATGGCAAGACGACCCTGACGGCGGCGCTCACCAAGATTGGTGCCGAGCGCTTCGGTGGGGTATTCAAGGCCTATGACCAGATCGACGCGGCTCCCGAGGAACGCGCCCGCGGCATCACCATCGCCACCGCGCACGTCGAATACGAATCCCCGACCCGCCACTACGCCCATGTGGACTGCCCCGGCCACGCCGACTACGTGAAGAACATGATCACCGGCGCGGCGCAGATGGACGGCGCGATCCTGGTCTGCTCTGCCGCCGACGGCCCGATGCCGCAGACCCGCGAGCATATCCTGTTGGCCCGCCAGGTCGGTGTGCCCTACATCGTGGTGTTCCTGAACAAGGCCGATATGGTCGACGACGCCGAATTGATCGAACTGGTCGATATGGAGTTGCGCGAACTGCTGTCCAAGTACGACTTCCCCGGCGACGACACCCCCATCGTAATCGGCTCCGCGCTGAAGGCGCTGGAAGGCGACCAGAGCGACATCGGCGTGCCTGCCATCATCAAGCTGGTGGACGCGCTCGACAGCTACATCCCCGAGCCGAAGCGCGACATCGAGAAGCCGTTCCTGATGCCGATCGAGGATGTGTTCTCGATTTCCGGTCGTGGCACCGTGGTGACCGGGCGGGTGGAGCGCGGTATTGTCAAGGTGGGCAACGAAGTCGAGATCGTCGGCATCCGCAACACCACCAAGACCACCTGCACCGGCGTGGAAATGTTCCGCAAACTGCTGGACGAGGGCGTGGCGGGCGACAACGTGGGCGTGCTGCTGCGCGGCACCAAGCGCGAGGACGTGGAGCGCGGCCAAGTGTTGGCGGCCCCCGGCACCATCACCCCACACACCCACTTCGAGGCCGAGATTTACGTGCTGTCGAAGGACGAGGGTGGGCGCCACACGCCGTTTTTCAATGGCTACCGTCCGCAGTTCTACTTCCGCACCACCGACGTGACCGGCTCGGTCGAGTTGCCGTCGGGCGTGGAGATGGTGATGCCGGGCGACAACGTCAAGATCACCGTCAAGCTGATCGCGCCCATCGCCATGGAAGAGGGTTTGCGTTTCGCGGTGCGCGAGGGCGGCAGGACCGTCGGCGCGGGCGTCGTTTCCAAGGTCATCGAGTAAGTTTTGGTATCAGGGCTTCCCGGTCGGGAAGCCCCGCCTCTCAGGGTAAAGCGTAGGTCAGTAGCTCAATTGGTAGAGCAGCGGTCTCCAAAACCGCAGGTTGGGGGTTCGAGCCCCTCCTGGCCTGCCACCTTTTTCCTTTCCCTGTAATCCTATTCATATAATCAAGGATATTATGGCTGCTCGGGCGGAGTCGGGTGCATCGGCGTTCGATACGGCGAAGCTGGTATTGGCCGTTGTCTTGCTGGTTACCGGGATAGCCGGTTATCACTATTTTTCCGGCCAATTGCTTGTATACCGGGTGCTGGGTGTACTCGTGTTTTCAATCGCCGCTATTGCGACCGTATTGACAACCCCACTTGGAAAGGGATTCCTGGGTTTCTTGAAAGAATCTCAGATCGAAGTTCGCAAAGTGGTTTGGCCCACCAAACAGGAAACCATTCAATCAACGCTGGTTGTGGTTGCCTTGGTATTCTTGGTGGGTATTATCCTATGGCTGTTGGACATGTTCTTGTTTTGGGGGATTAGTTCGCTGACTGGAACTGCGGGGAAGTAGTAACATGTCCCTTAAATGGTATGTTATCCATTCTTATTCCAACTATGAAAATCAGGTCAAGCGTTCCCTTGAAGAAAGGATAAAACGTTCCGGCTTGGAGCAGTATTTCGGGAAAATTCTGGTTCCGACCGAGGAAGTGGTCGAAATGAGGATGGGTCAGCAGCGTAAAAGTGAGCGTAAATTCTTTCCTGGTTACGTACTGGTTCAAATGGAGTTGAACGAAGAAACTTGGCATTTGGTAAAAGAAGTTCCCCGTGTGTTGGGTTTTATTGGCGGTACTTCTGATAAACCTGCCCCGATTAGCGACGCCGAGGCCGATGCGATTTTAAACCGGGTCGAAGAGGGGGCCACTAAACCGAAGCCCAAAGTATTGTTTGAAGTCGGTGAGGTGGTTAGGGTCGTTGAAGGGCCGTTCAAAGACTTTAATGGCGTAGTCGAGGAAGTGAGCTACGAAAAAAGCAAGCTACGGGTTTCCGTATTGATTTTTGGTCGATCCACGCCTGTGGAACTCGACTTTAGTCAAGTAGAGAAAGGGTAGTCGGCAGGAAATGCCGCTGCTATCAGCGCTGTTAGAGCGTTAATAATTTGGGGAGCCTACGGCGTTAGACCCATTGGAGTGATTAATGGCTAAGAAAATAACTGGATATATTAAGCTACAGGTAAAAGCCCAGGAAGCTAATCCTAGCCCGCCTATCGGTCCGGCGTTAGGTCAGCGCGGTGTCAATATTATGGAATTCTGCAAGTCTTTCAACGCCGCCACCCAAGGGGTTGAGAAAGGGTTGCCACTGCCGGTTGTTATTACTGTTTATAGCGACCGTAGTTTTACTTTTATCACCAAAACCCCTCCTGCCACGGTCCTGATTAAAAAAGCGATTGGTTTGGCTAAAGGGAGCAGTAATCCCAATACCAATAAGGTCGGGAAAATTACCCGCGATCAATTGGTTGAAATCGCCAAGCTCAAAGAGCCGGACTTGACCGCAGCCAGCGTCGACGCGGCCGTGCGTACCATCGCGGGCAGTGCCCGTAGCATGGGATTGGAAGTGGAGGGAGTGTAATGGCCAAGCTGACCAAAAGAGCCAAATTAATCAAAGGGAAAGTCCAGCCCGGCAAGAACTACGCGATTGAAGAAGCTTTCGCGGTTCTGAAAGAAGTTGCGAGTGCCAAATTTGTCGAGTCGGTCGATGTCGCGATCAACTTGGGTGTGGACCCAAGGAAGTCGGACCAAGCGGTCCGTGGCGCGACCGTCATGCCGCATGGCACGGGTAAAAATGTGCGTGTGGCTGTCTTTACACAAGGGGCTAATGTCGAAGCCGCCAAGGAAGCGGGTGCGGATATCGTGGGTATGGACGATCTCGCTGCCCAAGTGAAAGCAGGGGAGTTCAATTTCGATGTGGTGATCGCATCACCTGACGCTATGCGCGTTGTGGGCCAGTTGGGCCAAATCTTGGGTCCGCGTGGCTTGATGCCGAATCCCAAGGTGGGCACCGTGACCGCCGATGTGGCGGGTGCCGTCAGAAACGCCAAAGCCGGTCAGGTCCGTTACCGCACGGACAAGAAAGGTATTATTCATTCCACCATCGGCAAGGTTAGTTTCGAGCCGAATGCCTTGAAAGAAAACCTGGAAGCCCTATTGGCCGATTTGAAGAAGATCAAACCGGCGACTTCTAAGGGTATCTACCTCAAGAAGATCACCGTATCCACTACGATGGGGCCGGGTCTCCCTGTTGATCAAAATAGTCTGGCCGCGTAATTCTTGGACTTTGGGTTACCGGAAGCTTGAGGCATGCCGGTAACCGTCAAAGACCGCGGGTGTGCCCTAGGGCGCTTAATCATGAAAACCCGCGTAGACGGTGTACTGAAACCTAAATGGTTATACAGAAGCCGTAATGGGCATCCTCCGGGATGTTTTGCTGGCTCTGAATGGTTCCCAAACTGTTCAGATAATTATTCGGAGATGAAAAGTGGCACTGAGACTGGATGACAAGATCGCTGTCGTCGCGGAAGTCGCCGCTGTTGCCGCTAAAGCCCATTCCGCCGTCGCGGCGGAATACCGGGGCTTGACCGTCGCCCATTTGACCCAGCTCCGCAAGAGCGCAAGGGAGTCGGGCGTTTACCTGCGGGTGGTGAAAAACACCCTGGCCCGTAGGGCGGTCGAAGGGACCGCTTTTGCTTGCATGCAAGAAGGCTTGGTCGGACCTTTGATCTTGGCGTTCTCGCTGGAAGATCCGGGTGCGGCGGCCAGGGTCGTCAGCGATTTCCTCAAGCAGAGCGACAAGCTGGTCGCCGAGAAGCTGGTGGTGAAATTGGTGGCGGTCGGCGGCAAGCAATATGGTCCGTCCGAACTTGAGCGTCTGTCGAAGCTCCCCAACCGGGAGCAGGCTTTGGCGATGCTGATGGGCGTCATGAAAGCCCCCATCGAGAAGTTCGTGAGAACCATGGCGGAACCCCATGCCAAATTAGTGCGCACTGTAGCGGCGATACGAGACCAAAAAGAAGCAGCTTAAGCGTCTCGTACTATCGAAAGTTAAATTTTGGAGCAGATCGATGGCAGTATCTAAAGACGAAATCCTGGAAACCATTGCCAATATGACGGTAATGGAAGTGGTGGAATTGATTTCCGCCATGGAAGAAAAGTTCGGCGTTTCCGCCGCGGCGGCGGTCGCGGTGGCTGCGGCTCCGGCGGCAGCGGCGGCTCCGGTCGAAGAACAGACCGAGTTCGACGTGATCATGACCAGCTTCGGCGAAAACAAGGTCAATGTGATCAAGGTCATCCGCACCATTACCGGCCTGGGCCTGAAGGAAGCGAAGGATTTGGTCGAAGGCGTGCCTTCCACCGTGAAGGAAGCTGTGAGCAAGGCCGACGCCGAGAGCATCAAGAAGCAACTGGTTGAAGCGGGCGCCACGGTCAATATTAAGTAATTGACCCCTGGTTCCAGCAAGAACGCCGGTTCAAGGCTGGCAGCGTTCCGCTGCCGGCCTTTCCGCGTTGCGAATATTATGATTTTACAGTTATTCCGGGAGCGGTGTATCTGGCTTTGACCAGTCCGGTCCGTTATCCCTACAGAATTCCCAGCCGCGTCCTATGTCTACATGGGAATGGTTATCCGAGCTTCGAGGCTCCAGATAGACGCCGTGGTAATTTCGTTTGAATCCCCAAGGTAAGGAACCACTATGGCCTATTCTTTTACCGAAAAAAAGCGCATCCGTAACAGTTTTGGCAAGCGTCGCGATGTACTTGAAGTCCCCTATCTTTTAACAACTCAAGTAGATTCTTACAAGCGGTTTTTGCAGATCGATGCGATGCCGAGCAAGCGGATCGATGAGGGCTTGCATGCTGCGCTGAAATCCGTATTCCCCATCGAAAGCCACTCGGGCCATGCGGTACTCGAATATGTGAATTATTGGCTGGGGGAACCGATTTTCGATGTCAAGGAATGCCAGCAGCGCGGGGCCAATTACGCGGCACCGCTGCGGGTGTTGGTGCGCTTGGTGATTTACGATAAGGAAGCACCCGCCAATGCCAAGGTGATCAAGGATATTAAAGAACAGGAAATCTACATGGGCGAAATCCCGCTCATGACCGATACCGGTACCTTCGTAATTAATGGCACCGAGCGGGTGATTGTTTCCCAACTGCATCGTTCCCCTGGGGTATTTTTCGACCACGACCGTGGCAAAACCCATTCTTCCGGAAAACTGCTGTTCAATGCCCGGATCATTCCCTACCGCGGTTCTTGGTTGGATTTCGAATTCGACCACAAGGATTGCGTCTACGTCCGCATCGACCGCCGCCGTAAACTGCCGGCCACGGTATTGTTACGGGCCTTGGGTTATGGCAACGAAGAAATTATCAGGCTGTTCTTCGATACCAACCGTTTTAGTTTCAGCCAGGACCAGATATTCCTGGAATTGATTCCCGACCGTCTGCGTGGCGATATCGCCAGCTTCGATATCGTGATCGACGGCAAGGTTTTGGTGGAAAAGGCGCACCGTATCACCGCACGCCATATCCGCCAGATGGAAAAGGCGGGTACCAAGCAACTCGAAGTGCCCCGTGAATATCTGCACGGCAAGATTCTGGCCCAGAATATCGTCGCGCCCGCCACCGGCGAATTGGTCGCCAGGGTCAATGACGAACTGACCGACGATATGCTGAGCCGGATCATGGCGTCTGGCGTGGGAAGCGTCGATACCTTGTTTGTCAACGACTTGGATCGCGGCCCCTATATTTCCAACGCCATGCGGATCGATGCGACCGAGTCCCAACTCGATGCCTTGGTCGAAATCTACCGCATGATGCGTCCGGGCGAGCCTCCGGCCAAGGAAGCCGCGCAGGTGTTGTTCGACAACTTGTTCTTCTCGGCGGACCGCTACGACTTGTCGGCGGTAGGCCGCATGAAGTTCAACCGCCGCCTGGGCCGTCCCGAAATCGTGGGGCCCGGCGTCCTGACCAAGGACGACATCATCGATGTGCTGCGCGAACTCATCAATATCCGCAACGGCATCGGCACGGTCGATGACATCGATCATCTCGGCAACCGCCGTGTGCGCTCGGTGGGCGAGATGGTGGAAAACCAGTTCCGCCTGGGACTGGTCCGTGTGGAACGCGCCGTGAAGGAGCGTTTGTCGCTGGCCGACGCCGAAAGCCTGATGCCACAGGAAATCATCAACGCCAAGCCGGTGGCCGCCTCGATCAAGGAGTTTTTCGGTTCCAGCCAACTGTCGCAGTTCATGGACCAGAACAACCCGCTGTCGGAAGTGACCCACAAGCGCCGGGTTTCGGCCCTGGGTCCGGGTGGTCTGGCCCGCGAGCGGGCCGGTTTCGAGGTGCGCGACGTACATACCACCCACTATGGCCGCGTCTGCCCCATCGAAACGCCTGAAGGTCCGAACATCGGTCTTATCAACTCGCTGGCCGTGTATGCGCGGACTAACGAGTATGGCTTTCTGGAAACGCCTTACCGCAAAGTGGTTGATGGCGTGGTGAGCAACGAGATCGAATATCTGTCGGCCATCGAGGAGGGCAAGTATTGGATCGCCCAGGCCAGCGCCAGGATGGGCGAGGATGGCCGCTTGGTGGACGATTTGGTGTCTTGCCGCCATCAGGACGAGTTCACCCTTTCGACCGCCGACAAGATCAACTATATGGACGTGTCGTCCAAGCAGATCGTGTCGGTGGCGGCTTCGCTGATTCCGTTCTTGGAACACGACGACGCCAACCGCGCCTTGATGGGTTCCAACATGCAGCGCCAAGCGGTGCCGACCCTGCGCACCGAAAAGCCGCTGGTCGGGACCGGCATGGAGCGCATCGTGGCCCGCGACTCCGGCGTGACCGTGGTCGCCAAGCGCGGCGGCGTGATCGAATTCCTGGATGCCAGCCGCATCGTGGTCCGCGTCAACGACGACGAGACCGAGGCGGGCGTGCCGGGCGTCGATATTTACAACCTGACCAAGTACACCCGTTCCAACCAGAACACCTGTATCAATCAGCGGCCCTTGGTGAAACCGGGCGACAAGGTGGCGCGGGGCGATATCCTGGCCGATGGGCCTTCGACCGACATGGGCGAATTGGCGCTGGGTCAGAACCTCCTGGTCGCGTTTATGCCCTGGAATGGCTACAACTTCGAGGACTCGATCCTGATTTCCGAGCGCGTGGTGCAGGATGATCGCTTCACTACCATCCACATCGAGGAAAAATCCTGCGTGGCCCGTGACACCAAGTTGGGGCCGGAAGAAATCACGGCGGATATTCCCAACGTCGGCGAGGCCGCCCTGGCCAAGCTGGACGAATCCGGCATCGTTTATATCGGGGCCGAGGTGAAGGCGGGCGATATCCTGGTCGGCAAGGTCACGCCCAAAGGCGAAACCCAGTTGACCCCGGAAGAAAAACTGCTTCGCGCCATCTTCGGCGAGAAGGCTTCCGATGTGAAGGACACCTCCCTGCGCGTGCCTTCCGGCATGGACGGCACCGTCATCGATGTGCAGGTCTTCACTCGCGACGGCGTCAAGAAGGACGAGCGCGCCAAGCAGATCGAGCAGGCCGAGATCGAGAAGGTCAAGAAAGACCTGAACGACCAGCTACGCATTATCGAAAAGGACTTCTACCAGCGTGTCGAACAAATGCTGCTGGGCAAGATCGCCGAGAAAGGCCCGAACCGCCTGCGCTCCGGCGAAACCATCAGCGCCGAATACCTGGAAGGCATGAAACCGGCGCAATGGCTGGAAATCCGCGTCAAGGAAGAGGACATCAACGTCCAACTCGAAACCATCGCCGAGCAGATCGCCCAGCAGCGCGAGGAAATGAACAAGCGCCTGGAAGAGAAGAAACGCAAGATCGCCATGGGCGACGACTTGCCGCCCGGCGTGTTGAAGATGGTGAAGGTCTATCTGGCGGTCAAGCGGCGCATCCAGCCGGGCGACAAGATGGCCGGACGCCATGGCAACAAGGGTGTGATTTCGCAGATCGTGCCGGTGGAGGATATGCCGTATTCCGCCGACGGTACCCCGGTCGATATCGTGCTGAACCCGCTGGGCGTGCCCTCGCGTATGAACGTGGGGCAGGTGCTGGAAACCCATTTGGGTTGGGCGGCACGCGGCTTGGGTCTCAAGATCGGCAGGATGTTGGATGCCAAGCGCCATGTCGATGAAGTCCGCAAGTTCCTGCACGATATTTACAACAGCAGCGGCAATACCGAGGATTTGGATTCCCTGACCGACGCCGAAATCGTGGAACTTGCCAGCAACCTGCGCCGCGGCGTGCCGATGGCGACCCCGGTATTCGACGGTGCCAACGAGGCCAATATCAAGAGCATGTTGGCCTTGGCCGATCTTCCCGAAAGTGGCCAGACCAAGTTGTTCGATGGCCGTACCGGCGAGCAGTTCGAGCGCGATGTGACCGTGGGCTGTATGTACATGCTCAAATTGAACCATCTGGTCGATGACAAGATGCACGCCCGTTCCACTGGACCTTACAGCCTCGTGACCCAGCAGCCCTTGGGCGGCAAGGCGCAGTTCGGTGGCCAGCGCTTCGGTGAGATGGAAGTCTGGGCGTTGGAAGCCTATGGTGCCGCCTATACCTTGCAGGAAATGTTGACCGTGAAGTCGGACGATACCTCCGGACGCACCAAAATCTACAAGAACATTGTGGATGGCGACCATAAGATGGAGGCGGCCATGCCCGAGTCCTTTAACGTGCTGATCAAGGAAATCCGGTCGTTGGGCATCAACATCGAGTTGGAACAGGAATAAATCGTAAGCCGCGTCCCGCCCGTCGGGTGGGACGCGATCCAGATTGGGAGAGTGTCCGTGAAAGATCTTATTAATTTCCTGAAGCGCCAGAACCAGACGGAAGAATTCGACAGCATCCGTATCAGCCTGGCCTCGCCCGATATGATCCGTTCCTGGTCCTATGGCGAAGTCAAGAAGCCGGAAACGATCAACTACCGCACCTTCAAGCCGGAGCGCGACGGCTTGTTCTGCGCCAAGATTTTCGGGCCGGTCAGCGACTACGAATGCTTGTGCGGCAAGTACAAGCGCCTCAAGCACCGTGGCGTCATCTGCGAAAAATGCGGGGTCGAAGTCACCTTGCAGAAGGTCCGCCGCGAACGCATGGGCCATATCGAATTGGCCAGCCCGGTCGCGCATATCTGGTTTTTGAAGTCGCTGCCTTCGCGCATCGCCTTGTTGCTCGACATGACCCTCCGCGAAATCGAGCGCGTGCTGTATTTCGAATCCTATGTGGTGATCGACCCCGGCATGACCCCGCTGATCCGGGCGCAATTGCTGACCGAGGAGGAATTCCAGCAGGCCAGCCAGCAGCATGGCGAGGAATTTGTCGCCAAGATGGGGGCGGAAGCCATCCATGAAATGCTCAAGACCATGGATTTGCAGGCCGAGGTGTCCCGTCTGCGCGAGGAAATCGACGCGACCAATTCCGAAACCAAGATCAAGAAGCACACCAAGCGCCTCAAGGCCATCGAGTCCTTGATCTGGTCGGAGAACCGTCCCGAGTGGATGATCCTGACCGTGCTGCCGGTGTTGCCGCCGGAACTGCGTCCCCTGGTGCCGCTGGATGGTGGCCGCTTCGCGACTTCCGACCTCAATGATCTTTATCGCCGTGTCATCAACCGCAACAACCGTTTGAAGCGGCTGCTGGACCTCAACGCGCCGGACATCATCGTCCGCAACGAAAAGCGCATGCTGCAAGAAGCGGTCGATGCGCTGCTGGACAACGGTCGCCGTGGCCGCGCCATCACCGGCTCCAACAAGCGCCCGCTCAAGTCCCTGGCCGATATGATCAAGGGCAAGCAGGGCCGGTTCCGCCAGAACCTCTTGGGCAAGCGCGTGGACTATTCCGGTCGTTCCGTGATCGTGGTGGGTCCGACCCTGAAGCTCCATCAGTGCGGTTTGCCCAAGAAGATGGCGCTGGAATTGTTCAAGCCGTTCATCTTCAGCAAGCTGCAATTCCGCGGCCTCGCGACGACCATCAAAGCCGCCAAGAAGATGGTGGAAAAGGAAAGCGCGGAGGTCTGGGACATCCTGGACGAGGTGATCCGCGAACATCCGGTGATGCTGAACCGCGCTCCGACCCTGCACCGTCTGGGTATCCAGGCGTTCGAGCCGACCCTGGTCGAAGGCAAGGCCATCCAGTTGCACCCGCTGGTCTGTACCGCCTTCAACGCCGACTTCGACGGCGACCAGATGGCGGTACACGTTCCCTTGTCGCTGGAAGCGCAGTTGGAAGCCCGCACCTTGATGATGGCGACCAACAACATCCTGTCCCCGGCCAACGGCGAACCCATCATCAACCCGACCCAGGACGTGGTGCTAGGTTTGTACTTCATGAGCCGCGAGCGGTTGGATGCCAAGGGTACCGGCATGATCTTCTCCGATGTGGCCGAAGCCCAACGCGCCATGCAGAACAAGGCGGTCGATATCCAGGCCAAGGTGCAGGTACGCCTTAACAAAATGGTCTGGACCGACGAGAACGGCGAAAAGGTCAAGGGCTTGAAGCGGGTCGAAACCACGGTGGGCCGCGCCATCATCTGGACCATCGTTCCGGAGGGGATTCCCTTCGAAATGATCAACACCGACATGACCAAGAAGAACATCTCCAAGCTCATCAACTATTCCTATCGCACCCTGGGCATCAAGGCCACGGTGGTGTTTGCGGACCAGTTGATGTACCTGGGGTTCTCCAACGCGACCCGCGCCGGGGTGTCCTTCGGCATCAACGACATGGCGATTCCCAAGGCCAAGGAAGATATCATCTACCTTGCCGAGCAGGAGGTGAAGGAAATCCAGAACCAGTACGCTTCCGGCCTCGTGACCGATGGCGAGCGCTATAACAAGGTCGTGGATATTTGGTCGCACGCCAACGATCAGGTGGCGAAGGCGATGATGGAAGGTTTGGGTACCGAGCCGGTAACTTTGCTCGATGGCACCGAAACCCACCAGAAATCGTTCAACTCCATTTTCATGATGGCCGATTCCGGGGCGCGTGGTTCCGCCGCCCAGATCCGCCAGCTGGCCGGGATGCGCGGCCTGATGGCCAAGCCGGACGGCTCCATCATCGAAACCCCGATCACCGCGAACTTCCGCGAGGGTCTCGACGTATTGCAGTACTTCATCTCCACCCACGGCGCCCGGAAGGGCTTGGCCGACACGGCCTTGAAGACCGCCAACTCGGGTTATCTGACCCGCCGCCTGGTGGACGTGGCCCAGGACTTGGTCATCACCGAGGACGATTGCGGCACCGTCGATGGCTTGTTGATGTCGCCCTTGATCGAAGGCGGCGACGTGGTCGAGCCTTTGGCCGAGCGGGTACTGGGCCGGGTGCTGGCCGAGGACATCTATAGTCCGGCCCGCCCCGATGAAATGATTTTGCCCGCGGGTTCCATGCTCGACGAAAACGCCGTGGCCCTGTTGGAAACCCACAGCGTGGACAATGTCCGGGTGCGTTCGGTGATCACCTGCCGGACCCGCTACGGCGTGTGCGCCTCCTGCTACGGGCGCGACCTGGGCCGGGGTCACAAGGTCAACAGCGGCGAAGCCATCGGCGTCATCGCGGCCCAGTCCATCGGCGAGCCGGGCACCCAGCTCACCATGCGTACTTTCCACATCGGCGGCGCGGCTTCGCGTTCCGCCGCCATCAGCAACGTGGAGGTGAAATCGGCGGGTACCATCAAGCTGACCAACCTCAAGACCGTGGAGAACAAGGACGGCAACTTGGTCGCCGTCTCCCGTTCTGGCGAGGTCAGCGTGATCGACGAACATGGCCGCGAGCGCGAGCGCTACAAGATTCCCTACGGCGCTGTGTCGACCGTGCGTAACGATGACCGGGTCCGGGCCGGCCAAATCGTGGTCAACTGGGATCCGCATACCCATCCGGTGGTCACCGAGGTGAAGGGCGTCGCCAAATTGGTGGATTTCATCGAGGGCGTGACCGTGCGCGAGCAATCGGACGAAGTCACCGGCCTGAGTTCCATGGTGATCATCGACCCGAAACAGCGCGGCGGCATGGGTAAGGATTTACGGCCCATGGTCAAGTTGGTGGACGAACACGGCAACGATATCCGCATCCCGTCCACCGAGATCGCCGCCCAATATTTCCTTCCGGCCGGCGCGATCATCGGTATCACCGACGGTGGCCCGGTGGAGGTCGGCGACGTGTTGGCGAGGATTCCGCAAGAATCCAGCAAGACCCGCGACATCACCGGCGGTCTGCCGCGGGTGGCCGATTTGTTCGAGGCCCGTAAGACCAAGGACCCGGCGATCCTGGCGGAAGCTTCCGGCACCATCAGTTTCGGCAAGGAAACCAAGGGCAAGCGCCGCGTGGTCGTCACCGACAGCCACGGCGAGCAGCACGAGGTCTTGATCCCGAAATGGCGGCATATCACCGTGTTCGAGGGCGAGCATGTCGAGCAGGGCGAAACCATCGCCGAGGGCGATCTGACCCCGCACGATATCCTGCGCCTCAGGGGCGTGGCGGAACTCTCGTCCTATCTGGTCAAGGAAATCCAGGACGTTTACCGGCTGCAAGGCGTGAAGATCAACGATAAGCATATCGAGGTCATCATCCGCCAGATGCTGCGCAAGGTGGAAATCACCGACGCGGGCGACACCGGCTTCCTCAAGGGCGAGCAGGTGGACCGTTCCCGTATGCTGGAAGAAAACGACCGGGTCGAGGCCGAGGGCAAGATTCCGGCCTGCTACGAGCCGGTGCTGTTGGGTATCACCAAGGCGTCGCTGTCCACCGAATCCTTCATCTCGGCGGCTTCGTTCCAGGAAACCACCCGCGTCCTCACCGAGGCGGCGATCCGCGGCCTCAGCGACAAGTTGTTGGGCCTCAAGGAAAACGTCATCGTGGGTCGCTTGATCCCGGCGGGCACCGGCCTCGCCTATCACCTGGACCGCAAGCGCCGGGCCAAACTGGGCGAGGGCGAAGCCGAGGCCGCGCCGACCCTCGACGCCGGCGATGTCGAGGAGCAATTGAAGCAAGCCTTCAGCACCAGCATGGAATGACGGTGGCAGGGCCGGGAGACACACTATTTTCCCGGCCCTGGGTAAGGGAATTTTGGATTGTCAAATCCGACCCAGCCGTTAATATATGCGCTTCCCTGATTTCCCCGCGCATCCCGCGCCAGACACCCGGTTCCCGCCGGGTTTTTGCTGTGTCCGGGTTGGACACCCACTGCGCGGATGTCGCCAGATTCAAAGCTTATTAGCTTCTTGGAGCACGCAGAATGAAGAAAAAAGTCTTATGGAGCCTGCTGGTCGCGGGTTTGTTTGGGTCCTCGATCCTGTCCGTGTCCCAGGCGGCGGGCGATCCCGAAGCGGGGAAGAAGAAATACTATACCTGCGAGGGTTGCCATGGCGTGGAGAGTTCCACCAATGCCTATCCGACCTACCATGTGCCGCGGTTGGGCGGGCAGCACGCCGATTATGTGGTCGCCGCGCTGGAGGCTTATCAGAAGGGCGAGCGCAAGCATTCCAGCATGTTGGGCAACGCCGCCAGCATGAGCGAGCAGGATATGCAGGATATCGCGGCCTTCGTCTCCAAGTTCAAGGGGTTGAACGTGACCCTGCCGGTCACCGGCAACGCGGCGGCGGGCAAGGACAAGGTGGCGGCTTGCGGCGGTTGCCATGGCGAGGACGGCAACAACGACAACCCGATGTTCCCGCGCCTGGCCGGCCAATACGAGAGCTATATCGTCAAGGCGCTGCAAGATTACAAATCAGGCAAGCGCAGCAATCCCATGATGGCCGGTTTCGCCGCCATGCTGTCCGATGAGGAGATGAAGGACGTCGCCGCCTACTACGCCAGCCAGAAGAAAGGGCTCATCATCCCCCGCGACAACTGACCGGGCCCGGCTTGATAAGCTAATTCCCATCCGGGCACCTGTCGGGATATCCCCAGGTGTCCGCTGCCATCCCCATCGTCCAATCCGCCCGATATTCCGCGCTGTGCGGGGGCCGCATCCCAGGCACCGCCCGTATCCACGCGGACGGCATCCATCCACCTTCCCCATCCCGGCACGCCCATGGAGGCTCCCGTGCATCGTTTGGTCCTATCCCTACAGGCCGGCCTCGTCGCCGCGCTGTGCGCGATCCCCGTGTCCACCCTGGCCGGTCCGCCGGTACGGGAAAAGCTGGTCATGGGCTGGTTGGAATCGGTGTTCCTGCGGCCATGGAATCTCCGGGTCACGGCCAAGCTCGACACCGGGGCCAAGACTTCCTCGCTCCATGCCGACGCCATCGAGCATTTCACCAAGGAGGGTGGGCAGGAATGGGTCAGGTTCGCCCTGGACGGCGTGGACGATAGCAAGCCCTTGGTGGTCGAGCGCCCCTTGGTGCGGATGGCCTATGTCAAGACCCATGGCGGGCATTCCGACAAGCGCGAGGTCATCAGGCTCGCGCTGTGCAAGAACGGCAAGGAATACGAGACCGAGTTCACCCTGGACGACCGTAGCAATTTCAACTATCCGCTGTTGCTGGGCCGGAGTTTCCTGCAAGATGTGGCCTGGGTCGATGCCTCCGCGACCTTTCTCTACAAGGCCGATACCGATCCTTGCCGGGGGGCGGCACCCGTGCCGATGTCCCCCGAGCGCAAGAAGGAAGAGTAGCCATCCCCAACCCTAGGGCGGAACCAGCTTGCGGAACTTGCACGTCAAAATCCTCGCCTTGGTCTTGGTGGGCCTCGGGCTTTCCCTGTGCTGGTATAAAGTCACCCGGCTGGGCCTGCCCCTGCTGCCCACCGAGAAGGCCGAGGTGTGGACCGTCGAGGCCCGCATCGAATTCAAGGCCCGCCACGACACCCCGATCAAGGTGCAGTTTTCCATCCCGCGCCAGCCCCAGGGCTATACCGTGGTGGACGAGAATTTCGTGTCCAGCAATTACGGGCTGGGCACCGGGGACGACGGCCAGAACCGCCAGGCGCAATGGGCGGTGCGCAAGAGCAAGGGCTATCAGGTGTTGTATTACCGCATCCATCTGGCCCGCGATCCCACCGCCCAGCCGCTGCCGGACGCGGTGGCCCTGCTGCCGACCGCCACCGCCCGCGATCCGCAATTCCCGGAATTGATCCGCTCGGCGGCGCTGGGCTTGATGGAGGAGGTGCGCAGCAAATCGGCGGATTCGGCCTCGTTCGCGGGCGAATTGCTATCGCGGCTCAACGCGCCGGGCACCGACCCCAATGTCGCCTTGCTCCGGCAGGATATCCAATCGCCCGAGGATTGGGCGCGGCGCTTGGCGAACCTCCTGGCCTTGGCCAACATCCCGGCGCGGACGGTCCATCTCCTGCTGCTGCGGGATGGCATCAGCCATGGTGCCTTGACGCCCTGGCTGGAGGTCTACGATGGCAGCCAATGGCGGGCCTTCAATCCGCAGACGGCGGAAAGCGGTTTCCCCAAGGACGCCTTGATCTGGCATATCGGCGCGGGGCCGGTGCTGGATATCGTCGGCGGCAAATACGGCAAGGTCGAATATTCCGTCACCGAGCGCACCCAGGACCGCACCCTGGTCGCGGAGCAACGCGCCCGCCAAATGGGGTCGCGCCTGATGGAATATTCGATGTTCAGCCTGCCGGTGGGGACGCAGAACGTCTACCGCGTGCTGCTGATGGTGCCGGTGGGGGCGTTCTTGATCGTGTTCCTACGCAATGTGATCGGACTCAAGACCTTTGGCACCTTCATGCCCATCCTGATCGCCTTGGCGTTCCGCGAGACCGAACTGCTGTGGGGCTTGATCCTGTTCTGCGTGCTGGTGGGTCTGGGGCTGGTGATCCGCTTCTACCTGGAATATCTCAAGCTCTTGTTGGTGCCGCGGCTGGCCTCGGTGCTGATCATCGTCATCCTGTTGATGATGGCGGTGAGCTTGGTCAGCCATAAGCTCGGCTTCGACAAGGGCTTGTCGGTGGCCTTGTTCCCCATGGTGATCCTGGCGATGACCATTGAGCGCATGTCTTTGGTCTGGGAGGAATTGGGACCGGCGGAGGCGCTCAAGCAAGGCTTCGGTAGTCTGTTCGTGGCCTCGCTGGGCTATCTCAGCATGAGCAGCCGGTTCCTGGGGCATCTGGTGTTCGTGTTCCCGGAATTGCTGCTGGTGGTGTTGGCGCTGACCTTGCTGCTGGGGCGTTATACCGGCTACCGCCTGACCGAGCTATGGCGGTTCCGGGCCGCGCTGCGGGGTTAGGCCGTGGCGTGGAAATTCCGCTGGCCTTGGCAGCGGTTGCGGGCTTTGGGCATCATGGGTTTGAATGAGCGCAACGCCGATTTCATCCTGCCCTATAACCCGCGCCGCAATTATCCCCTGGTCGATGACAAGCGCCGCACCAAAACCCTGGCGATGGCGGCGGGGATTCCGGTGCCGGAACTCTATGCCGCCATCGAGATCGTGCATGAGATCGAGCGCCTGGGCGAATTGCTGGGGGCTTACGAGGATTTCGTGGTCAAGCCGGCCCATGGCAGCGGCGGCGAGGGCATCATGATCGTGGCCGGACGCCATGGCGGGCGCTACCGCAAGGCCGATGGCTCCTTGGCCGATGACGAGGAACTGGGCCACCATATCGCCAATATCCTCAGCGGTATGTATAGCCTGGGCGGCTTGCCGGATTCGGCCCTGATCGAATACCGGGTGAAATTCGATCCTATCTTCGAACATGTGAGTTTCCAGGGCGTGCCGGATATCCGTACTTTGGTGTTCCGGGGCGTGCCGGTGCTGGCGATGATCCGCCTGCCGACCCGGCTGTCGGACGGCAAGGCCAACCTGCACCAAGGGGCCATCGGGGTGGGAATCGACCTCGCCACGGGTTGCACCTTCTCCGGTGTTTGGCACGAAAGCCCAGTCGAGCATCATCCCGACACCGGCGGTTGTCTGGCCGGTCTCCAGATTCCCTATTGGGACGACATCCTGTCTTTGACGGCGCGCTGCCATGATTTGGCCGGGCTGGGTTTCATCGGGGTCGATATCGTCTTGGACGAAAGCCTCGGTCCGATGATGCTGGAAATCAACGCCCGTCCCGGTTTGAGCATACAACTTGCCAACAAACTGGGCCTGTTGCCGCGCCTGCGCAAACTCGAAGCCCTGCCGCGCATCCCCGAATCCATCCCCGAGCGGGTAAAATTGGCGAAATCCCTGGCTTTATGGTTGTAGTGGCCTTGTCATCAAGCTTTGGTAAAAAGCCGGGGTGGGGATGTGTACCGCCAAGCAGGGCGGTCTTTGTCATATCCTTGTAATAATCGCTTGCTATCAAGCAGCGTTTTGCGCCCACGAGAACCACGGCGCTCCCGCTTTGCCGGTGGGCGCATTCGTTGCGGGCTTAACGAAGCGCGGCACTGAGGCCACGCGATCCAAGAGGAATCCGAACCGGATGGAGAAATCGACCTTTCTTGTGCTGTTGCTGCTGCTGAGCGCGGTGGCTTTCCACCTCGGGCGCAAGCGTTCCTTGGCGGTGGCGGGCGGCAGCGTGCGGAACCTGCACTCGCTGCCCAGCTATTACGGCTATTACACGGCCTTGTGGTGCGGCATCCCGACCTTGCTGCTGTTGTTCTTCTGGCTGTGCTTCGAGGGCAAGCTGGTCACCGACCTCGTGGTTTCCGGCCTGCCCGAATCCATGCGCTCGGCGGACCCGGACCGGCTCGGCCTCTTGGTCAACGATATCCGCAACGTGGCGAGCCACTCGGTGGCGGAGGGTGCCGATCCGGCCATCCGGGCGGCGGCGGAACGTTATCTACACTACCACGCCTTCAGCAACATCCTGCTGAGCCTCCTCGGGGTGTGCCTGGCCTTGGCCGGTGCGGCTTTCGCCTACCAGCGCATCGCCTGCGAGCATCGCGCCCGCAACCAGGTCGAGCGGGTGTTGCGGATGTTCTTGATCGGTTGTTCGGTGCTGGCGATCTTCACCACCATCGGCATCGTGCTGTCGGTGTTGTTCGAGTCGATCCGCTTCTTCCAGAAAGTGCCGATCACCGAATTCTTGTTCGGCCTCAAATGGAGTCCGCAGATGGCGATCCGGGCCGACCAGGTGGGTTCTTCCGGGGCGTTCGGCGCGGTGCCCTTGATTACCGGCACCTTGCTGATTTCCTTCATCGCCATGGTGGTGGCCGTGCCCATCGGGCTGTTGTCCGCCATTTATCTGTCGGAATACGCCGGGTCGAGGTTCCGCGCCATCGCCAAGCCCTTGCTGGAAATCCTGGCCGGCATCCCCACTGTGGTCTATGGCTTCTTCGCGGCCTTGGTGGTGGCCCCGTTCGTGCGCGATCTCGGCGCCCATCTGGGCTTGGTGGTCTCTTCCGAAAGCGCCCTGGCGGCGGGATTCGTCATGGGCATCATGATCATTCCCTTCGTGTCCTCACTGTCGGACGATTTCATCAACGCCGTGCCGCAATCGCTGAGGGATGGTGCCTACGCCCTGGGCGCGACCCAGGCCGAAACCATCCGCCAGGTGGTCATGCCGGCCGCCTTGCCCGGTATTGTCGGCGGGGTGTTGCTGGCGGTGTCCCGCGCCATCGGCGAAACCATGATCGTGGTGATGGCGGCCGGTTTGACCGCCAACCTCACCGCCAATCCCCTCGAAGCGGTGACCACCGTCACCACCCAAATCGTGACCCTGTTGGTGGGCGACCAGGAATTCGACAGCCCCAAGACCCTCGCGGCCTTCGCCCTGGGGTTGGTGTTGTTCCTGCTGACCCTGGTGCTTAACATCGTCGCCCTGCATGTGGTCAGGAAATATCGTGAGCAATATGAATAACCCCGCACCTTCGCAGCCGCGCAACCGCACCGTCGATATCGTCATGGCCAGCATGGCCCGGCGGCGGCGGGCGGAACAGCGTTTCCGGGCCTATGGGCTGGTTTCCATCATCATCGGGCTGTGCTTTTTGTTCGTGCTGTTCGGTAGCATCATCGGCAACGGCTATAGCGCGTTCCGGCAAACCTTCATCGCGCTGGACGTGGTTTTCGACCCAGCCACCCTGGACCCTGAAAACACCCACGACCGCGCCATCCTGGAAGCCGCCGACTACGACGCCTTGCTCAAGGCCAGCCTGGGCACCTTGTTCCCCGAGGTCGGCGAACGCAAGCAAAAGCGGGCTTTGTACGGGATGGTGAGTTCTTCCGCCTCGATGGAATTGCGCCAGCGTTTATTGGACAATCCCAGCCTCCTGGGCAAAACCGAGCGTATTTGGGTGCCCGCCGACGATGTCATCGACATGTTGGTGAAAGGCCAATTCGACGCCCAAGCCGCCGAGACCGACGAAAAACTGAAAAGTCAACAGGCCTGGGTGGAAAAGCTCAAGGCCGATCACCGCATCGAAACCCGCTTCAATACCACCTTCTTCACCAAGGGCGATTCCCGCGAGCCGGAAGCGGCGGGGATTTGGGGCGCGGTGATGGGTTCGGCCTTCACCTTGCTGGTGACGCTGGCGCTGTCCCTGCCCATCGGCATGGCGGCGGCGATCTATCTGGAGGAATTCGCCCCGCAGAACCAGTGGACCGATTTAATCGAGGTCAATATCAACAATCTGGCGGCGGTGCCCTCGATTGTGTTCGGCTTGCTCGGGCTCGCGGTGTTCATCAATTTCTTCGGCCTGCCGCGGTCCTCGCCCTTGGTCGGCGGCTTGGTGCTGGCCTTGATGACCTTGCCGGTCATCATCATCGCCGGGCGCTCGGCCTTGAAGTCGGTGCCGCCCTCGGTGCGGGAAGCCGCCTTGGGCGTGGGTGCCTCGGCCATGCAGACGGTGTTCCACCATGTGCTGCCCTTGGCGATGCCGGGGATGCTGACCGGGGCCATCATCGGCATGGCCCGCGCCCTGGGTGAAAGCGCACCGCTGCTGATGATCGGCATGGTGGCTTTTATCGTCGATATTCCCAAAGGCATCAACGAACCTTCGACGGTGCTGCCGGTGCAAATCTACCTATGGGCGGACAGCCCGGAACGCGCCTTCGTCGAACGCACCTCGGGGGCCATCCTGGTGTTGTTGCTGTTCTTGATCCTGATGAACGGAGCCGCGGTCTATCTGCGTCGGCGCTATGAGCGGCGCTGGTAATCCCGGCGCCTGGACCCTCAACGAATGGAAGTCGGTACGGCTATGAACGCTTTGTTCGATCTCAAAACCTCGGTATCACAATCGGTATCTCCAACAGAGCCGCCAGGAATGAAAAACAGAGAAAAAACTCCCTCCGAAGTCGCCTTCAACCGTGAATATACGGAAACCGTGGGCGAAATCACCTCGCCCAATCCCCGCATCGAATGCCGGGGCGTCCAGGTCCACTACGGCGAGAAGCTGGCGATTTCGGGTGTCAGCCTGGACATCGGCCGCAACGAGGTCATCGCCTTGATCGGCCCTTCGGGTTGCGGCAAATCCACCTTCCTCCGGTGTTTGAACCGGATGAACGACACCATCCCGGCTTGCCGCGTTTCCGGTGAAATCACCCTCGATGGCCGCAACATCTACGATCCGACCGTCGATGTCGTGCCCTTGCGGGCGCAGGTCGGCATGGTGTTCCAAAAGCCCAACCCCTTCCCCAAGAGCATCTTCGAGAACGTGGCCTATGGGCCGCGCATCCATGGCTTGGTGGCGTCCAAGGTGGAGCTTGAAGAAGTCGTGGAATCCTCCCTGCGCCGCGCCGGGCTGTGGGACGAGGTCAAGGATTATCTGCACCAGCCCGGCACCAGCCTCTCCGGCGGCCAGCAGCAAAGGCTGTGCATCGCCCGCACCATCGCCGTGAACCCGGAAGTCATCCTGATGGACGAGCCTTGTTCGGCGCTCGATCCCATCGCCACCGCCAAGATCGAGCAATTGATCGACGAACTCCGGTCGCAATTCACCATCGCCATCGTGACCCATTCCATGCAGCAGGCGGCGCGGGTGTCCCAGCGCACGGCCTATTTCCATATGGGGCGTTTGATCGAGGTCGGCGAGACGGCGCGTATCTTCACCAATCCCCATCATCAGTTGACGGAGGATTACATCACCGGGCGTTTCGGCTGAGGAGGCATCCATGAACGGGCAGGAACAACCCTCGACGGTACCCAAGGTGGAGGGGCATACGGTGCGCCGCTTCGACGGCGAAATGAACCAAATCCACCTCAAGGTGCTGGAAATGGGCGGCTTGGCCCTGGCCCAACTCAGGGACGCCTTGCGCGCCCTCAAGTACAAGGATGCGGCCCTGGCCCAGGCCATCGCGCCCAGGGAGAACCGGATCGATCATCTGGAAGTCGAGGCCGATGCCGAGGTGTTGGGCTTGATCGCCCGGCGCTGTCCGATGGGCGGGGATTTGCGCATGGTGATGGCGGTGTCGAAGAGCGTCACCGATCTCGAACGCATCGGCGACGAAGCCATGCGTATCGCCACCATCGCCCAGCACATCTATGGCAAGGAAGGGGCTGAACCCAACGCGCAGTTGCTCCGGGATGTGCATCTCATGGGCGATTTCGTGGTGGAGCTGGTGGAGGATGCGCTGAGGGCGTTCGATCTCCTGGGCGAGGATTTGGCGACCGAGGTCATCGCCCAGCAGGACAAACTCGAAGACGAATTCGAGGCCGGATTGCGCCGCTTGATGACCTATGTCATGGAGGACGCCCGCAACATCGGCTTCGCCATCAGCGTCATCCTCATCATCAAATCCTTGGAGCGCATCGGCGCCCATGCCGCCAATCTCGCGGAATACGTGATTTTCCAGGTCCGGGGCATGGACGTCCGCCACCAGGGTGCGCCCACCGCGCCATAGTCCGCGCCGGGTCAGCCCGCCCGGTCCGGCACCAGGGTCAGCCGGTGTTCGGTTTTCCCCGGTAGGAAGGGCAGGGGGCGTCCTTCCGCCCAGGCCCGCTCCTGGTCGCGGTAATAAGGCGACAGCGGATGCCCCGATTGCCCGCCCGGAATATGCAGGATGCCAGCCTCGGGATGGTTGGGCGATACCGCCATGCGCTCGCTGGCCCCGTGGCCGTTGTTCAGCGCCTTGATGCAGAAGCTATTGCAAGCCCCGGCGGTTTCCGGCATGTCCAGCAGGAAGCCCGCCGCCGGGAAGCTCCGGCTGAACGGATGCCGGATCGCCACCCGGTTGATTTCACCCCAAGGCAAGGCCGCGAGTTGGGCCCCTGGATGTTCCGCCAAGAGCTTGGCCGCGCTCCGCTTCAGGTTGTCCAAGAGGAAGCCGTGCCAATCCGTGTGGCGCTCCGGCAGGGTGTCGGGCGCGCGCCCGGCGAGCCAGGCCCGCAACGGGGTTTCCTGCTCGCGCCAGCGGTAGGCGAAACCGGGCTCGGCGGCGGCGCAGCCCGCCATCAGCGGGGCGAACAAAGCCTGCGCCAAATCCAAACGCCAATTGATCAACAAGCCGATTCCGAGGCTGTCCGGGGCCAGCCGTCCATCCCAGGCCTGGATCGCCGCCTTGGCGTCCGCCAGGGCCGGATCGGATTTCAGCGCCGCCTCGTCCAGGGTTGCCAGCGCCAACTCGCGGTAGAACTCGTAGAAGCCGCTGGTGGTATCCAATTGCAGGCCGAGCAAATCGGCTTCCGACCACAGCGGCTTGGCGCGGAGTTGTTCCGCGATGCGGTAGGCGCGGTAGCCATTGGCGAAACCATGGCCGATGATGTAGGGGTAATCCTTGCCCAGGGTGCGGCTGTTGGCGGTGGCGATGAAGCCCTCCGGCGGATCGATCAGCCGCGGCAATTGCTCCGGCGGGATATAGCCGTCCCAGCCGACGCCGGGCTTGGCCCAGGATTCGGCCACGCTGCCATCCAGTCCGACCCGCTTCGGGTAATAGCCCATATAGGTCCAGGCGATATGGCCGTCCGCGTCGGCCAGCACCACGTTTTGCGGGGGCGAGCCGGTGCGGTTCAGGAGCGCCATGGCGTGCTCCAGGGTCGTGGCCCGGTCCATGTCGATCAGCCCCAGGTTCACGGCTTGCGGGTCGAGCGCGTTCCAATGGATGGCGACCGGATCGCCCAGGAGGGGAGCCGGGGACACCGGACCCCACAGCGTGCTTTTCAGCGTCACCGGGACGGGCGGGCCGTCCTTGACCTGGAGGGTTTCCTGGCGGGTCTCGAAGCGCCGCCAGCCTTCCGGGGTCCGGTATTCATCCGCATTGGCCGGGTTGATTTCCAGCCGCACCAGGTCGAGGAAATCGCCCTCGATATTGGTGAAACCCCAGGCGATATGGCCGTTGCTGCCCACGACGATGGGCGGGGCGCCGGGCAGGGTGACGCCGGAAATATCCACTTCGCCATAGCGCAGCCGGGCGCGGTACCAGACATTCGGCACGCCCAGCGGCAGGTGCATATCGTTGGCGACCAGGGCGCGGCCATCGGCGGTTTTCCGGCCCCCGACCGCCCAGTTGTTGGAGCCGATATCGGGCGGTTCCGGTCCCACGGCGGCGAGCGGCGGATTCCGCCCCGCGTTGGCTTCGAGCAAGTGGGCGATGGCGGCGACCGGCACCGGCTGGGCGGGTCGGTGGCTGCCCGCGCCGCCCAGCAAGGGCCGGGTGTATTCGTCGGTGTCGGGGGTCAGGAAGGCCACCACCTCGGGCGGCAACAGCCGCGCCATCGTGGTCAGCATGCGTTCCTCGGTTTCCTGGTCGCTGAGGGTCTGGAACATCCCCAACGCCACCAACAGGCTATCCGCCGCCTGCCAGGGTTCGGGACGGTAGCGCAGCACCCGGAATTCGGGCGGGAATTCCTGGGCACCGGCGATATAGGCGTTGACGCCCTGGGCATAGGCCGCGAGCGCCGCTTGTTGGTCCGGTGGCAGGTGGGCGGCGATGGCCTGGGCGGTGCGTTGGAACTCGTAGACCCGCTGGGCCAGGTCCACCGGCAGCGCTTTTTCGCCGAAGATTTCCGCCAGCCGTCCCGCCGACTTGCGCCGCATCAAATCCATCTGGAACAGCCGGTCGCGGGCGTGGAGATAGCCCAAGGCCCGCTGGGCGTCCTCGCGGATGGGCGCGGTCACGGTGGGGATGGCCTTGGCGTCGGCTTCCACCGTCACCGGGCCGGAGAGTCCGGGAATACGGATTTCGCCGTCCAAGCGCGGCAAGGACATCGCCATCCGGTCGATTTGATAGGCCACCGGGGCGGTGAGGCCCAACAGCGCGAAAGACAGCACGTAAAGCTTGTGTTTGAGGAGCATAAAGCGGGTTCCTGGATGCCTATGACGCCCACCAAGGGCAGGGCGGGGATATTCCGGGTATACTGCCCCGCTTTCCGTTAAGCGAGCAACCACCATGAGACCGAGCGGCCGCCAACCCGACGAACTGAGGAAAATCGCCCTGACCTGCCATTACACCAAGCACGCCGAAGGCTCGGTCCTGGTCGAGTTCGGCGATACCCGCGTCATTTGCACCGCCAGCATCGAGGACCGGGTGCCGCCCTTCCTCAAGGGCAAGGGCGGTGGTTGGATCACCGCCGAATATGGCATGTTGCCCCGCGCCACCCACGAACGCACTGGCCGCGAAGCCGCCAAGGGCAAGCAAGCCGGGCGCACCATGGAAATCCAGCGCCTGATTGGCCGTTCGCTGCGGGCCGCCTTGGATTTGGAAGCCTTGGGCGAGCGCACCGTCACCATCGATTGCGACGTGATCCAGGCCGACGGCGGCACCCGCACCGCGTCCATCACCGGCGGTTTCGTGGCTTTGAGCCTGGCCGTGCGCCATTTGCTCAAGCAGCGGCGGCTCAAGGTCAATCCCATCCACGGGCAGATCGCCTCGGTGTCGGTGGGCATCTACAAGGGCGCGCCGGTGCTGGACCTCGATTACAAGGAGGATTGCGAGGCCGAGACCGATATGAACGTGGTGATGAACGACGCCGGGGCGTATATCGAAGTGCAGGGCACCGCCGAGGGCCACGCCTTCCGCCGCGAGGAACTCGACGCGATGTTGGTATTGGCCGGGAAGGGCATCGGGGAATTGCTGGCGCACCAGCGCGAGGCTTTGGAGCAGAGCAAGCTGGGCTAAAAGCATAATAGGGCGGGCCGTGGCCCGCCCCCGCCAGCAGTCCGCCTTACAGCGGGCTGCCCGCCTTCATGGCGTCCGGCACCTCGACCAGCTTGCCGGTCTTCACATCGTAGATGAAGCCATAGATCGGGATGTACTTGGGTACCAGGCTATGGTTGCGGATGCGTAGCACGTCTTCCACCACGCTCTGTTCTTGGTTCTTGATGGTCAGCCAGTTGATGTACTTGCCATCGGCGGAACCCGGACCCTTGCCCACGTCGTGCCAGCCGCTGGCATCGATGGTGGCGGTGTCGAGGCTCTGGCCCAGCAGATCGGCCATGATGTCGTTGGTGAACAACTCCATGCCGCAGTCGGTATGGTGGATGACGAACCATTCCTGGGTGCCCAGCAGCTTATGGGAAATCACCAGGGAGCGGATGGCGTCGTCGCTGGCGCGGCCCCCGGCGTTGCGGGTGACGTGGGCGTCGCCCTCGGACAGCCCGGCGTACTTGGCGGGATCGAGCCGCGCATCCATACAGGTCAGGATGGCGAAGCCACGGGCCGGCGGCAGTGGCAGATGGCCTTTATCGAAAGTGGAGGCATAGCCTTGGTTGGCGCTCAGAACCTCGGTCAATATCTTACTCATGATCAACTCCTCTTGTCGTAGTGTTTTAGTTTCCGGGCCGGTGTCCGCGAGGGGCGCATACCGGCGCTGGGGGACGCTGTTTTCCAGCCACTTTATGATTTGCCAACGATGAAAAAAATCCTGCTCGCCAGCAATAATCCCGGGAAGGTCCGCGAGATCGCAGCTATATTAGCAGATCATGATGGGGGCGCGGCCATCGGGAATATCGAAATCCTGCCGCAGTCCGCTTTCGATATTCCCGAAGCCGAGGAAACCGGTTTGAGCTTCGTCGAGAACGCCATCCTCAAGGCCCGCAACGCCGCCAAATATTCGGGATTGCCCGCCATCGCCGACGATTCCGGGCTGGAGGTCGATGCGTTGGGCGGTGCGCCCGGCGTGTATTCGGCCCGTTATGCCGGGGTCGCCGCCAGCGATGCCGAGAACAACGCCAAGCTGTTGGAAGCGCTGCGCGAGGTGCCGGACGGTCTGCGGACGGCCCGGTTCCGTTGCGTGATGGTGTTCCTGCGCCATGCCGCCGATCCCAGTCCCTTGATCGCGCAAGGGATTTGGGAAGGGCGCATCCTGCATGGGCCGCGGGGGGAGGGGGGATTTGGCTACGATCCTTTGTTCTTTGTACCGGAATGCGGCTGTGCCTCGGCGGAACTGGCGGCGGAGGCAAAGAACCGGCTGAGCCACCGCGGCAAGGCGGTGCGGGAATTGGCGCGGCAACTATTCGCGACCGGCGGGGTTTGAGGTGGCGTAGCCCGGATGGAACGCGGTGGAATCCGGGCTACGGGTATCGGCCTCAGCGCGAGGCCAGCTTGGAATAACGCTGCTTCACTGCCTGTGCCAGCTGATGCACGGCCATCGCGTAGTTGGTGCTGTGGTTGTAGCGGGTGATGACATAGAAATTATCGTAGCCCAACCAGTATTCGTCGCCGTCCACTGCCTTGAGCCGCAACAGCCGGGCCTTTTCCACCGGGTAATCCAAACTCGGGTAGATGCCGTAGCCTGCCAGGGTCGAGAGCGGATAAACCTTGTCGAAGCCGCATTCGAGTCCTTCCGCGCCCGGTCCCCCCACCGAGGCGGGGGCCGTGACCGGCTCCCCGGCCTTCCAGCCATGCCCCGCGAAATAGTTGGCGATGCTGCCGATGGCGTCCTCCGGGTCCCACAGGTCGCGCCGCCCGTCGCCATCGAAATCCACCGCGTAGCGCAGGAAACTGCTGGGCATGAATTGCCCCAAGCCCATCGCCCCGGCATAGGAACCCACGGGCCGCGACGGGTCCATGCCTTCCTGCCGCGTCATCACCAGGAAGTTTTCCAGTTCCTCCGCGAAATAATCGCCGCGCCGGGGATAATCGAAAGCCAGCGTGGTCAGGGCGTCGATGATCCGGTGGTTGCCGATGTTGCCGCCATAAATCGTCTCCACCCCCATGATGCCCATGATGTGTTCCGGGCTGACCCCGTATTGGGCGCTGGCCCTCCGTAATGCCCCCGCGTGTTGGGCCCAGAACGCCGCCCCGGTGGAAATATGTTTTTCGTCGAGGAATTGGCCGCGGTAGCGGGTCCAGCTACCGGGCTTGGGTTTGGCGCCGGGTTTGGGTTCGCGGCTGAGATAATCCAGGGTCCATTGCTTGCGCCGGGCTTGGGAAAACAGGCCGTAGAGATATTCCCGGCCATACCCGTGATGCGCCACCATGCGCTCGATGAAGTTTTCGAGGGCGGGATACCCGGCATAATCCCCGGTGAGATAACGGGCGTGATAAGCCCCTACCGGCGTGGGATATTCGCTTTCGGTTTGCGGTTCGGCGGGGGCCGGGTCCGGGGCGCGGGAATAAGGGTCCGGGGCGCGGTGGACCGGGGCGGGCGGGTTGCTGGCGCAACCGCCGAGGCAGAGCAATCCCGAGATCAAGGTGAGGGCGTGGACGAAGGATGGGGCGTTCATGGGAGGCTCGCGGTCGGGTGTCGGAAATGCGGATCGCCGGCCTGTGGTGGCCGGTGCGCCGTCGTGGTGGAGGTCGGCAAGCATAGTGCCGGGGTGGCGGGCGCACAAGACACCGATGGTACCGGGCCGGGGGGTGGGGTGACGGGGCGTTGGGGAAAAACCGCCGTCCCGCCCGTGCTTGGCCACGGGCGGGACGGCGGTCTGGGTGGCATCAGGCCCGCCGAGGAGCGCGGCGCGGCGGAAAGCCGCCCTGGTTTTCACGCGGACGGGCTTCGTTGACGCGCACGTTGCGGCCCTTGAGCGGGGCGCCGTCGAGTTGCTTGATGGCTTCCTCGCCGCTGGCGCGGTCGGGCATCTCCACGAAGCCGAAGCCCTTGGAGCGTCCGGTGAGTTTATCCATCACCACGTTGGCGGAACTGACCTCGCCGAATTGCTCGAAAGCCTCGCGCAATTCCTCGCTGCTGAGCTGGTATGACAAATTGCCGACATAGATATTCATCATCTGAAAAACACCGTGCAGAACGCTGTGCCATCCTCATTAAATCCATCAGCTGCTCAACGAATGGCACGGAGATCAAGAACTGATGATCGGTCCCCCGCCTGGGGACCAGATTGTCGGCCTCATACCCTTGGGAACACGAGGCGATGAAATCCCCTTCCGGGGGTTCCTAAACCACTTAGCTTTCAAGGTTAAAACGGCGATGTCAATACTTTTGTGACGGCGGCGGCGCGGATTCAAATTTGGCTTTCCAATAAGCCGCGCAGCCGGGTCAGGTCCGGTAAACCGGGCCGCGCTCCCAAGCGTTCGCAGCACAACGCCCCTGTCGCGCTGGCGTAGCGCAGCAAGCCCGGCCAATCCAATCCCGCCGCCAATCCCGCCGCGAAGCCACCATGGAAGGCGTCGCCCGCGCCGGTGGTGTCCACCGGCTCGACCCGGAACGCGGGTAGCGCCCCGGATTCGCCCTCTTTGCGCCAGATCAGGCCGCGTTCGCCCAGGGTGATGACCACGGCGGGCGAGCGTTCGGCCAGCGCGGCCAAGGCGCGTCGCGGATCGTCCTCCCCCAGCCATTGCCGGGCGAATTTCTCGGAACAAACGAGGTAATCGACCGCAGACATCAGCGCCTCGGTCCCCCGGTGCAGCGAACCCGCGTCCAGCACGCTGGGAATCTTGCGGGCGAGGAGCGGGGCGGATAGCTCGGGTTCGTGGCCGTCGAACAGCACGACCTTGGGCGCGATGGTGGAAAAATCGATGGTGTCGGCGGGCAGCGGGCGGGTATCGCCCTTGTAGTTGACCAGGGCGCGGCGACCATCCGGCTTCACCAAGACGGTCGAGAGCGGCGTCGGCGCAGTGCCCCGCGCGATCCAGCCGGTTGCGACGCCCTCGCGCAGCAATTCGGCGTGATGCAGTTCGCCATGGGCGTCCAGGCCCAGATAGCCCGCGAAAGCCGCCCGGTACCCGAGCCGCGCCACGGTAACGGCGGCATTGGCGGCGGGCCCGCCGCCGCAGGCGATCAGGCTGTCGGCGAAGATTTTTTCGTCGGCTTCCGGGTGGCGCGGCACCGCGAACACCAGGTCGTAGGACGCATGTCCCACGCAAAGCACATCGATAGGGGAGGCGGGGGTGGTCATGGGGATTCGGGGCGGGAAGGCGGTGGGGGCTTATTCCTCCAAGCCCACGAATTGCCAGAGGCGCTCGACCGCGGAGGGTTCGGCCAAATCCTTGGCCTGGCCGGGGACGCCCTGGGCATAATTGAGGCTGTAGACCCTGGCGGCATCGTCGGCCAGATCGTTCTGGCCCAGTTTGCGGTAGGCTTCCTCCAGGGTGCGCAGGGCCAGGGGTACGGCCTGGGTACGTTGGTATTTGCGGATGACTTCGATGCAGCGCCGCGCGGCGGCGAGATAGGCTTCCCGGCGCATGTAGAAATCGGCCACATGGATTTCATACATCGCGAGGTTGTTGCGTAGGGAAACGACGCGCTGTCCGGCGTCCTCGGCATAGCGGCTATTCGGGAAGCGCCGGAGCAATTCCTCGAATTCCTTGTAGGCGTCGAGGGCCGAGCCGGGATCGCGCTGCGAGGAGTCGGTGGGGAGAAAACGGTCGATAAAGCCGATGCCTCGGTTATAATTCACCAATCCCTTGAGGTAATAAGCGTAATCGACGTTGGGATGGGTCGGGTTCAGCTTGATGAAACGGTCCGTCGCGGCGATGGCGGAGTCCGGTTCGTCGTTCTTGTAGTAGGCGTAGGCCACGTCGAGCTGGGCTTGGGTCGCGTATTTCCCGAAGGGGTAGCGGGCCTCTAGCTTCTCGTAGAGCTTCACCGCCTTGTCGTAGCGCTTCTCAAGCAGATTCTGCTTGGCTTCGGTATAGAACTTTTCGGCGGTCCAATCGGCGTATTCGTCGGGCTCCTCCTTATTATTCTTACCGAACCAAGAACAGCCACCCAATAGCAGGGATAGGGCCAAAACCCAGCCGACCCAGCGTTTTCCGCGCGAAATATCCGAATAATTCAACATGGCCGTAACGATAGACGTAACGGTCGCAGTATACCCCGAATTCCCGAGTCCATAAAAGTGAACCCCTTCCAAACCCTCACCGCCGAAATTCCCGTGGCCTTGGCCGGATTGCGGCTCGATCAAGCCCTGAGCGAAATATTCCCCGATTTTTCCAGGGGCCGCTTGCAAACCTGGATCAAAAGCGGCGCGGCCAAGGTGGACGGCGCGGTGTTGCCGCCCAAGCACCGTATCCTGGGCGGGGAATATGTGGTCCTCCAGGCCGAGGTGGAGCCGGACACCGCCGTGGTGGGCCAGGATATCCCGCTGGAGATTGTCCACGAGGACGATGACATCTTGATTATCGACAAGCCCGCCGGCCTGGTGGTGCATCCGGCGGCGGGCCATAGCGACGGCACTTTGCAGAACGCCCTGCTGCACCACGCCCCGGAACTGGCCGGAATACCCCGCTGCGGCATCGTCCACCGCATCGACAAGGACACCAGCGGACTCTTAATGGTGGCGAAAACCCTGGCCGCCCATAACGCCCTGGTCGGACAACTCCAGGAACACAGCGTCCAGCGCGAATATCTGGCCCTGGCGCAAGGGGCGATGACGGCGGGCGGCACCGTGGACGCGCCGATAGGCCGCCATCCCCGCGACCGCAAACGCTACGCCGTCCGCAACGACGGCAAGCCCGCCGTGACCCATTACCGGGTGGCCGAGCGTTTCCCCCGCCATACCTTGCTGCGGGTGCAATTGGAAACCGGCCGTACCCATCAAATCCGCGTCCACATGAGCCACATCGATTACCCGCTGGTCGGTGATCCGGTCTATGGCGGGCGTCCCCGGTTGCCGCCGGGGGCCGGTCCGCATTTGATCGCCTGTCTGCAAGAGTTCAAGCGCCAAGCCCTGCACGCCGAAATCCTGGGCATCGTCCATCCCGCGACCGGGGAGTATTGCGAATGGCAGTCGCCGCTGCCCGATGATTTCGCCGGGCTGCTCGACGTGTTGAGGGCGGGCTGATGGCGGTGCGCTGGATCACGCCCGACTGGCCCGCGCCGCCCGGTGTCCGCGCCGCCAGTAGCTTGCGGGCCGGCGGCGTCAGCGTGGCGGCTTATGCCAGCCTCAACCTCGGGACGCATGTGGGCGACGAACCCGCCCATGTCGCCGAGAACCGCCGCCGCTGGGCCGCCGCCTTGGATTTGCCCGCCGAGCCGGTCTGGCTCAGCCAGGTCCACGGCATCCGCGTGGTGCGGGCCGACGCTCCCGATAGCTTTACCGCCGATGCCGCTTACACCCAGGCGGCGGGCGTGGTCTGCGCGGTGATGACCGCCGATTGCCTGCCGGTGCTGCTGTGTTCCCGCGATGGCGGCACCGTCGCCGCCGCCCATGCTGGTTGGAAAGGCTTGCTGGGCGGGGTGATCGAGGCCACGGTCGCGGCCATCGGCGGTCGCGACCTGATGGCCTGGCTCGGCCCCGCTATCGGTCCCCAAGCCTTCGAGGTCGGCGCCGAGGTCCGCGCCGCCTTCCTGGCCCAGGACGCCGGGTTCGCCACGGGGTTCCGCCCGCTGGGCGCGGGCCAGTGGCGGGCCGATCTTTACCAACTCGCCCGCGTGGTCCTCGACCGGCTCGATATTACCGACATCCACGGCGGCGGCTGGTGTACCCACGGCCACCCCGACGATTTTTTCTCCTACCGGCGCGACCGCGAGACGGGCCGCATGGCCACCTTGATCTGGCGCGAATAATCCCCCATGACCTTGTTTCTCTGGATCGTCCTCTTCACCTTGATCGGCGGTGTGTTGAGCGTCGCCGCCGCCGCCTTGTTCCTGTTGATTCCCGAGCGCCACCATCCGCGCATCCTGCCCCATGGTGTGAGTTTCGCGCTGGGGGCGTTGCTGAGCGTGGCCTTCCTCGACCTGTTGCCCGATGCCTTGCGCGAAGTGGGCGCGGGCGGGGGCGATACCGTGATGGCGACCGTGCTGGCCGGTATCCTGGGCTTTTTCCTGTTGGAAAAGCTGCTGCTGTGGCGGCATTGCCATTCCGACCATTGCGAAACCCACGCCGAGGAGCATTTCCACCAGCCGGCCGGCACCTTGATCGTGGTGGGCGACGGCATCCATAACTTCGTGGATGGCGTGCTGATCGCGGCGGCGTTCCTCACCGATATCCAGTTGGGGGTGGTCACCAGCCTGGCGGTGGCGGCGCACGAGATTCCCCAGGAACTCGGCGATTTCGCCATCCTGCTGCAAAGCGGCTATGGTCGCGCCAAGGCTTTGCTCTATAACCTGCTGTCCAGCCTCGCGACCTTGGTGGGCGGAGTGCTGGCCTATTTCGGGCTGGAGCATTTGCACGGGGCCTTGCCCTATATCCTGGCCTTGGCGGCGTCGAGTTTCGTCTATATCGCGGTGGCGGATTTGATTCCCAGCCTGCACCGGCGCACCACGGCGCGGGAGGCGTTCCAGCAGGTCGGTTTGATCGCCCTGGGAATCATCGTGATCTATTGGGTCCATGCCCGGACTGGCGCGGACCTTGGACCGCCGGTGGCGGCGGGGAGCGGTGCGTATTCGGGCGCGGTGCCTTGATTTTGCCGGGGAGGCGGGTGGAATGCTGGTGCAGGTGATTTACGCGAGCCGGGCCATAAGGCCGTTTTCGGACCGGGATTTGGTGTTGTTGTTGCGGAAATCCCGCGACCGCAACCGGCGGCATGGCATCACCGGGATGCTGGTCTACCAGGAACCCATCTTCCTCCAGGTCTTGGAGGGCGAGGCCGGGGAGCTGGAGCCGGTCTGGCGCGATATCGCCGCCGACCCCCGCCATGGGCAGATCGTCGAACTGCGTTCCGGGCCGGTGGAGTCCAGGGACTACGGGGAATGGTCGATGGGCTTTTTCAATGCTTCTTGGAATGGCTGCGCGGCGCTGGCCGGTTATACCCGGTTCCTGGACCTCGATTTCTCGCCGGAAGGCTTCGCCATGGCCCCCGAGCGGGCGATAGCGTTCATGCGTTGGATCAGGGATGCCGGTATGGGTTTATGACCCGGCCATCGTTTCGATGCCATGGGTCGCTGGCGGGAATCTGGTTGGGGGCGGGAAAAAAGAAGGTAAGGGCATAGATTGGGGGGGAAGCCCCTACCTTCTGGGGAACCTGCGGGCGGAGCGTAAACTCCGGGCGCTAGCGCCGATAGGTGGGTTAAGTCATTGATCGCGACTTCCGGTCGATCCGGTGCGACAATCATCAATTCGGATCACAGTCAAGTTTGCGCGGTGGAAATTAAATCATTCCGTCCAATTCCAGGAAAATACGTAAAACTACGATGCGCCGGGCGTCATGATTACCCCGGTTTATTCCTCAAACTTGGGTTTTTCGACCGGCATTTTGCTCAGCTTGTCCAAATCCCAAATCTTGGCGCTATCCCAACTGATCGAAACCGCCCGTCCCTTGCCTGAACAGGCCAGTTGCTCGACCGGGCCTTCGTGGGCCGCGATCCGTCCCAGCGCCGTGGGGAGCTTGGTATCCCACAGGTATAGGCTACCCGTGCGGGTGCCGACCAGGATCCAGCCCTTCTTGATATCCCGGCAAAACGCCAGCGCATCGCCGTCGTGGTCTTGCAAGGTGGCGATCCACGCCCCGGTCCGCACATCCCATAATTCCAGCACCGGCCCCTCGGCATAACCGGCCACCCGGCCATCCTGGCTCAGGCCCAACAAGGTCCGGTCGGTCTTCATCACGGCTTGGCGGACCAGTTCCAGGGTGGCGGGTTCCCAGAACCAGATTTCCCGGCCCGCCGCCGTCACCATCAGGGTGTGGCTCTTGTCCATGCGGGTGAAGGCCAAGGCGCTGGCCCCCTCGTGGGTGGCGCGGAGGAATTTGCCGGTGAGGGGTTCCCAGATGCCGAGCGGGCCATGGGCCAGCCAGCCCAGGGTTTGGGCGCGGGGTTCGAAGGCCAGGGTTTGGGCGTCGAAGCCGTCGATCAGGTGTTCCCCCACCAAGCCGCCGCTCTGGCGGTCCCAGACCAGCATATTGCCGTTCTCGGCACCGGACAGCCCCGCCGCGACCCAGCTGCCATCGGGCGCGTAGGCCAGGGCCGTGATGGCGTCCCCGCCCTTGATCGCGAAGCTTCCTTCTTCCAAGGGCAGGCGCGTCCCGGTATTGGCGTCCCACAGGTGCGGTTCCTTGCCACCCAGGGCCAGCAGGGTCTTGCCGTCGGAGGAGAACACCGGCAGGGCGACGCTGGCCCGTTCCTCCAAATGGCCTTGCGCCAACCGCGCCACCAATCCCAAACCGTGCTGCAATTCGTCCAGCGCGGCGATGGCGTCGGTTTCATGGGCGCAGGATTGGCAATCGCGCAGAAATTCGAGGTAGCCCTCGATGGTGTTGTGCTTCTTGGCTTGGTGCCAAGTGGCGCCGCCTTCCCCGGATTCGCCCTCGCGGTAGCGCAACACCCCGATGGCGATCAAAGCCAGGAAGCCCAGGACGAAGATTCCGACCAGCAGCTTTTCGATGTAGGACAGCAGCGCGTTCATTGGATGGAATTATGTTTGTTGTATGCGGTGGCGGCGGCTCGCCCAGTGGGGCCGGCTTGGAGGCGGCGGGTGGCGTGGGCCGGGGTGGTCCGCGCCTATGAGGGTTGTTATAGAGTGTTCCCGCCCCCCTGAGCGGACCGGATGCGGCCCCGTCGGCCCGGTTTCCAAGGCCGCGATCCCGTGCTTGGACCTGGGAACCGGCCCGCCTAGTCCTAGATGCTAGCGAAACGCCCGATTGGCTGGCAAGCCGTTTTCCCCGGTCCCGGTGCCATTCCTTGGGCTTGGCGCGACCGGGTCCACGCTTCTTCAAAAAGAATCGGCATCGACTACACTCTAACCCGTGACCTTCCATAACGTAGCAGTTGCGATACGGCTTGGGCTTCGGGCCGACAGCCCGCCGTGGGCGCGGGGCTATGGGAATCCGGTGGTCCGGTTGCGGGAGGCTGGATACAGGAGGTCGTGCGGGCCTGTGATCCCGCGCTTTCCAACCCAGGATTTGTCCTATGAATCCGGCGCGGTGCCAGGCCCGCCCCATGCCGCGCCACAGACCCCAATAAGAGTGTAAAGATTATGCGGAGCATACTGACTGTGGATGATTCGGCCTCGATGCGGCAGATGGTGGTTTTCACGCTCAAGGGCGCGGGCTACGAGGTGGTCGAGGCCAGCGATGGTGTCGAGGCGCTGGGCAAGGCCAAGACCCGCAAGGTGGATTTGGTGATCACCGACCTCAACATGCCCAACAAGGACGGTATCGCGCTGATCCGGGAATTGCGGGCGCTGCCGGATTATAAATTCACCCCGATCCTGATGTTGACCACCGAATCCGGCGACGCCAAGAAACAGGCGGGCAAGGCGGCCGGGGCGACCGGCTGGATCGTCAAGCCTTTCAATCCCGACCAACTCCTCAAAACCGTCGGCAAGGTGTTGGGCTAGGCCGACCGTCCCTCCGGAGTATCTCCCATGGCCATCGACTTGGCTCAGTTTCATCAGGTCTTTTTCGAGGAAAGCCTCGAAGGACTGGCGATCATGGAGAGCGGCCTGCTGGGCCTCGAAACCGGCGATGCCGATCCCGAGGCGATCAACGCCATCTTCCGGGCGGCCCATTCCATGAAGGGCGGCAGCGCCACTTTTGGTTTCACTGCGGTGGCCGATTTCGCCCACCATTTGGAAACCTTGCTGGACGAGATGCGCGAAGGACGGCGGCCCGTGACCGCCCAGGCGGTCGAGGCGCTGTTGGGTTCGGTGGACTGCCTGCGCGATATGCTGGGGGCCAGCCAGTCCGGCCGGCCCGTGGACCGGGCGGCGGTGGCGATCCATCAAGCGGCCTTGGAGCGGTTGCTAGCGGATGATGCGGTGGGCGCGCCGACCCCGGTCCCGGTCCCGGTCCCGGCCCTGGCCGCCGACCGGGACGAGGGTTGGCAGATCGTTTTCAGCCCGCACCGCGACTTGTTCCGCAGCGGCAACGATCCGGCCCGGATTTTCCGCGAACTGGCCGGGTTGGGGCGTCTGGAGGTCGATGCCGAACTGGGGTTCCTGCCCAGTGCCGACGAAATGGATATCGAGGACTGCTACCTCGCCTGGGAACTCAAGCTGTATGGCAAGGTGGCCCGCGCCGATATCGACGAAGCCTTCGCCTGGGTCGAGGACCATTGCGATCTGGCGGTGCGGTCCTTGGCTGAATTGGCGGCATTGGCGGCGGCGGCAGTGCCGGTTCCGGCTCCACAGGAAGCCGCGTCCATGGCGGCGGCGGTCCAATCCGCATCGGTCCCACAGCCCGAAACCGGCACCAAAAACGCCGGCGGCGGTTCGATCCGGGTGGATACCGCCAAGATCGACCAATTAATCAACCTCTGCGGCGAATTGGTCATCACCCAATCCATGCTGGGCCTCCTGGGCGAAACCTTCACCATGGACCGGCTGGAGCAATTGCAAAACGGCCTCGCCCAACTCGAACGCCATACCCGCGCCCTGCAAGAGAGCGTGATGAATATCCGCATGTTGCCGATCAGCTTCGTGTTCAGCCGGATGCCGCGGCTGGTCCACGATATCAGCGGCAAACTCGGGAAGCGCGTCGAACTCAGGCTGATGGGCGAACAAACCGAACTGGACAAGACCGTGATCGAGCAGATCGCCGACCCGCTCATGCATCTGGTGCGTAATAGCTTGGACCACGGCATCGAAGCGCCCCACGAGCGGGTGGCGGCGGGCAAACCCGATACCGGCCTGGTCCTGCTCAACGCCTATCACCGCGGCGGCAACATCGTCATCGAAGTGTCCGACGACGGGCGCGGCTTGGATGCTTCCCGGATTTTCGCCAAGGCCGTGGAGCGCGGCTTGCTGGAACCCCAGGCCCATCCGCCGCCCGCCCAGCTTTACGATTTGATCTTCCATCCGGGATTTTCCACGGCGGAGCAAGTGACCGAGGTGTCCGGGCGCGGGGTGGGCATGGACGTGGTGCGGCGCAATATCGAAGCCCTGGGCGGGCGCATCGAACTCAAGACCCAGCCCGGCCAGGGTTCCACCTTCTCCATCCACTTGCCTTTGACCCTCGCCATCCTGGACGGGCAGACCGTGGCCGTGGGCAAGGAAATCTATATCGCGCCCCTGGTGTCGATCATCGAATCGATCAGCCTCACCGAGGACAAGCTCAACACCTTTACCGGCAAGGGCGAGACCTTCCGCCTGCGCGGCGAATACCTGCCCATCATCCGGTTGCACGAAGTGTTCGGGGTCGAGGGCGGTCACGCCGTCAAGCTGACCGATGGGCTGTTGATGGTGGTAGAGGGCCAGGGCTTGAAATGCGGCTTGTTCGTGGACAACGTGCTGAGCCAGCAACAGGTGGTCATCAAATCGCTGGAGGAGAACTACCGGCGGGTCGAGGGTATTTCCGGCGCGACCATCCTGGGCGATGGCTCGGTGGCTTTGATCCTGGACATTCCGGGGCTGGTGCGGCTGGCCCGGCAGGAGCGTCCCGCGCAAACGAGGCATTAGAAGATGGGCGGACAGGCACACACACAGGCGCAGGACCGGCCCGACGGCGGCCCGCAACATCTCACCTTCGTGCTGGGCACGGAGGAATACGCGGTGGATATCCTCAGGGTCCGGGAAATCCGGGGCTGGGAGCCGGTTTCGCGGATTCCCAACGCGCCGGGCTATGAAAAAGGCGTCATCAATCTGCGGGGGGCCATCGTGCCGATCCTAGACCTCAGGCAACGCTTCGAGGTCGGGCAGCCGGTCTATACACCCACCACGGTGGTGGTGATCCTGCAAACCCAGCAGGAACGGGGCGACAAGATCATGGGCGTGGTGGTGGACGCCGTGGCCGATGTGGTCGATCTGCCGCGGGACGCGGTACAGCCCGCGCCGGACTTCGGCGGCGGCATCGGGGCCGAATTCGTCAAGGGCATCGCTTCCCTCGATGGCCGCATGGTGGCCTTGCTCGATGTGGACAAGCTCTTGCGCCTGGAAGAGCGGCCCGTTCCGGTCCAGGCCCAAGCCGAACTCTCGGCCCATCACTAGCCTCCGAGGAGGGGCAAACCCATGAAAACCAACCTGCCGGTCACCGATGTCGAGCGCCTCCTGGGCGAAGGCACCCTCATCGTCAGCAAAACCGATCCCAAGGGCGTCATCATCTATGCCAACGCCGAGTTTATTGAAATCAGCGGCTTCACCGAACCAGAACTCCTGGGCCAGAGCCACAACATCGTGCGCCACCCCGACATGCCGTCGGCGGTATTCCGGGAGTTGTGGGACGCCCTTAAAGCGGGCAAGGCCTGGGTCGGCCTCCTCAAGAACCGCTGCAAGAACGGCGATTTCTATTGGGTGCGGGCCAATATCACGCCGCTGTGGGAAAGGAGCGAACTGGTCGGCTACCTGTCGGTGCGGACCCGGCCGGAACGCGCCGAGGTCGAGGCGGCCACCGAGCGCTATCGGCGGATGAACGCGGGCGAGACCCTCGAACCCCCCTTGATCCAGCGCTTGAACCCCTTGCCCCGGCTGTCGATGCATGCGCTCGGGTGGATAGCCGGGATATCGCTGCTGGCGGGGGCGGTCATTCCGGCGGGGTTGTTATGGGCGGGCGATGCCGCCGGGCCCGGCCTGCGCGGCCTGGGCGCGGGGTCGGCGTTGGCCCTGGCGCTTTCGGGCGGGGCGTTGCTGGCTTATATCCTGACGCGGATCACGGTGGCCGTGAGGCATGTGGCCGAAAGTCTCATGGAAATCGCCCAGGGCAATTTCACCAGCAAACTGGAGGCCGAGGGCGACGATGAATGCGCCATGGCCATCAACGCCCTGCGCTGCACCCAGACCCGGCTCGGCTTCGACGTGGCCGAACTCCGGCGCGTGGCGGACGAAGCCTCGCGTATCAAGACCGCGCTCGACCATGCCAGCGCCGGCGTGATGGTGGCCGACGAGGAGTTCCGCATCATCTATATGAACCGGGCGGTGCAAGCCATGTTCAAACGGGCCGAATCCGATTTGCGCAAGGTGCTTCCCGGCTTCGATGCCGACCAAATCCTGGGCGCGAACATCGATGCCTTCCACCCGCATCCCGAACATCAGCGGCGGTTGCTGGCCGGGCTGAGGGATATCCACCGCAGCGAGATCGGCGTCGCCGGGCGGAGCTTCTCCTTCATCGCCAATCCGGTGGCCGATGGGCGCGGCAAGCGCATCGGCACCGTGATGGAATGGGACGACCGCACCGACCAGGTGGCCGTGGAAGAACAGGTCAGCACGCTGCTGACCGCGTTCCGGGTCGGCGATTTACAGCATCGCATCGATGTCGAAGGCCGGACCGGCTTCACCCGGCGCATGGGCGAGGGGCTGAACCTGGTGGCCGAGGACGTGGAACTGTCCCTCAAGGATTTTGGCCGGGTGATCCGCGGCATGGCCGAGGGCGACCTGACCCGTAGCACCGGCTACGATGGCTACGAGGGCGTCTATGCCGAGTTCCGCGCCAACCTGATGCAGTCCCAGTCCAAGCTGAGCGAGGTGTTCGGCCAAATCCGCCAAGCCGCCGATTTCATCTACAACGCCTCGCAGGAAATCGCCGCCGGCAACAACAACCTCTCGCAACGCGCCGAGGAGCAAGCCGCCAGCCTGGAACAGACCGCCTCCAGCATGGAGCAACTGACCAGCACCGTGAACCAGAACGCCGAGAACGCCATCGCCGCCAACCAGGTTTCGAGCGTCGCCCGCGACTTGGCGCAAAAGGGCGGGGATGTAGTGGAACGGGCCGTGGCCGCGATGCGCGACATCAACGACAGCAGCGCCAAGATCGCCAATATCATCGGCACCATCGACGAAATCGCCTTCCAGACCAACCTCCTGGCCTTGAACGCCTCGGTGGAGGCGGCGCGGGCGGGCGAGCAGGGCCGCGGCTTCGCGGTGGTGGCGACCGAGGTCCGCAACCTCGCCCAGCGTAGTGCCAAGGCCGCCAAGGAAAGCCGCGAGCTGATCCAGAACAGCCTGGACAAGGTCGGTACCGGCTCCGCCTTGGTGACCCAATCCGGCGGGATGCTCAACGACATCGTGGGTAGCGTGCAGAAAACCGGCGACCTGGTGTCCGAGATCGCCGCCGCCAGCCGCGAACAGGCCCAGGGCATCCAGCAGATCAACGGGGCCGTGGCGCAGATGGACGAAATCACCCAGCAGAACGCCGCCCTGGCCGAACAGGCGTCGGCGGCCAGCGTGTCCATGTGCGAACAGGCCAAGAACATGGTGCAGTTGGTGGGCTTCTTCAAGACCGAGGACACGGCCCAGGCCAAGCGCCCGGCCAAGGCCACCACCGCGTCCTTGGACTTCTCGATGGCCCGCAGCAAGCATCTGGCCTGGAAGGTCCGCATCCGCGACTTCCTCGCGGGCCGGGAGTCCTTGACGATGGCCCAGGCGGTTTCGCACCGGGAGTGCGACCTGGGGAAATGGTTGTATTCGACCGGGCTCAAGCAATACGGCCATCTGCACGAGATGCGCGAGTTGGAGGCCGAGCATGAAAAGATGCATGGCTTGGTACGCACCATCATCGACAAGCAGCAGCGTGGCGATGCCCTGGCCGCCGAGGCCGATTTCCGCGAACTCCAGGGCTTGTCGGACGGGATCGTGGCCTTGCTGACCGTGGTCGAAAAACGCGGCAGCCTGGGCCGGCCACCGCAATCCCCCAATGCCAAGCCGCGGGCCTATAGCCCGCCGCCCGCCCCGACCCCGAAAACGGCGGTGGTGGGCGGCACGGGCGATGAGTGGGAGGAGTTTTGATATGAATACTCTCGTGGCCAGCGCCGGGGCCGAAACCGGCGTACCCAGCCAATACCTGAGCTTCGAACTGGCGGGCGAACCCTACGCGGTCGATATCCTCAAGGTCCGCGAGATCAAGGGCTGGGAACCGGCGCGGGAATTGCCGGAAGCGCCGCTTTATATCAAGGGCGTCATCAACCTCAGGGGCACCATCTTGCCGATCATGGACCTGCGCGAGCGCTTCGGCATGGCGCGGGGCGAATATACCGCCACCACGGTGATCGTGATCTTGGGCCTGGAATCCCCGGCAGGCGGGGAGCAGGCGCTGGGCATCGTGGTGGACGCGGTGTCCGATGTGCTGGATGTGCGGCCCGACGCGGTACGTCCGCCACCGGCCTTGGGGGCGGCGGTCCAGATGCGCTATCTCAAGGGCATCCTGCCCGGCGAGCGGATGACCATGCTGCTGAACGCCGACGCCTTGCTGTCCGAGCGCGACTGGGACGGGATCGAGGTGCAACTGGCCTAGCGCCACTCGCAACCACAACGACGACAGAATCCGTTATGAACAAGATCGTATTGGCCGAACTACAAACCATGGAGAACGCGGGGACGCTCAAGGAAGAGGTCTTGGCCGCCCTGGACCACCCCGAACCGGTGTGGGTGGACGCTTCCCAAGTCGGGCGGATCGATACCGCCGCCCTGCAATTGCTGGCCGTGCTATGGCAGAGCGCCCGCCAGGCCGGGAAACCGCCCCGCCTGGACCGGCCTTCGCCCGAGTTCCAAAGGGTCGCGGGCTGTTTGGGTTTGGCCGGCTTGTTCGGTCTCGCCGGGTCGGCCGGCGATCCTCCATCCCGTTGAGCGGAGCGCCCACCATGTCCGCCCCGGCCAATAAACCCGGCTATTTACGGGAGTTCGAATACGGCCTTGAGGACTTCGAGCGGCTGCGGAGCTTGTCCTTCGCCTACTCGGGGATCAGGGTGCCGGACGACAAGTTCGATATGTTCTATTCCCGGCTGGCGAAGCGGCTCCGGGCTTTGGGCCTGACCCGGTTCCGCGATTATTGCGCGATGGTGGAAGACCAGGCCGGCCCGGAATTCACCGAGTTCATCAACGCCATCACCACCAACCTCACCGCGTTCTTCCGCGAGAACCACCATTTCGACTATCTCCGCGCCCAGGTGGTGCCGCACTGGCTGCGCCGCAACGCCGCTTCCCGCCGGGCGCGGGTCTGGTCGGCGGGCTGTTCCACCGGCGAGGAGCCTTATTCCATCGCCATGACCTTGTTGGAGGCCGACACCCGCCTCGGCGGCTGGGACTTGAAAATCCTCGCCACCGACTTGGATACGCGGGTATTGGCGACGGCGGCGGCCGGGGTCTACGACGCCGACAGCGTGGGCCGTCTGGAGCAGGAGCGGCTGCGGCGCTGGTTCCTCAAGGGCGGGGGCCAGCACGAGGGCCGGGTGAAGGTGAAGGACGCGGTGCGCGACCTGGTGCATTTCCAGCAATTGAACCTGATCGGCCCTTGGGATTTGCAAGGACCGTTCGACCTTATTTTTTGCCGCAACGTGCTGATCTATTTCGACCAACCGACCAAGGCCCGTTTGATCGGGCGTTATTTCGACCTGTTGGTGCCGGGCGGGTATTTGTTCATCGGCCATTCCGAGTCGCTGCACACCTTTGCGCATCGCTTCGAGAACCTGGGCCAGACCATGTACCGCAAGCCGGAGGCCGCGCCATGAGGCACGGCGACCCCAGACTCGCCGCCTGCCTGCCCGGTTTCGAGGCGGTGAGGCGCTATTGGGACGAGGGCGAAAGCATGGCCATCGCCAAAATCCTGCCCGGCGAATATTACGTCACCGCCCAGGACGAACAAATCGTGACGGTGCTGGGCTCCTGCGTGGCGGCCTGTATCCGCGACCGGGTTTTGTGTATCGGTGGCATGAACCATTTCATGCTGCCCTCGATCACCGGCGAGCGGCTGCGGGACGAGCGCTCCGAGATCATCGGTTCCGCCACCCGCTATGGCAATTACGCCATGGAGCATCTTATCAACGCCATCCTGGGGCGCGGTGGCCAACGCAAGAACCTGGAGGTCAAGGTGTTCGGCGGCGGCAAGCTCATGCCGGCCCTGAGCGATGTGGGCGAGCGCAATATCCGTTTCGTCACCGACTATCTGGCCATCGAGCGGATGCCCGTGCTGGCGAGCGACCTGGGCGATATCTATCCGCGCAAGGTGGTGTTCTATCCCGCCTCGGGCCGGGTGCGGGTCAAGAAGCTCAAGGACGTTCCGGCCACGACGGTGCTAGGCCGCGAATTGAAGTACCGCGACGCCATCCAGGATGTCGAGGTGCAAGGCGAGGTGGACCTGTTTTGAGCAAGGCCATGAATAGAATTAGGTTGTTGATCGTGGACGATTCGGCCCTGATGCGGGCGGTGCTGGGCAGGGTGTTCGATGCGGCCCCGGATATTGAAGTGGTGGGCATGGCCCAGGACCCCTACGACGCCCGCGACAAGATCAAGGCGTTGAATCCGGACGTGTTGACCCTGGACGTGGAAATGCCGCGCATGGATGGTTTGACCTTCCTGCGTAATCTGATGCGCCTTAGGCCCATGCCGGTGGTGATGCTGTCCACCCTGACCGCGGAGGGCGCGGAAACCACCTTGCAAGCCCTGGCCTATGGCGCGATGGACTTCATGCAGAAGCCCGCCGCGGCCTTGGGCGGGGATATTTCCGACTACGCGGCGGAAATCATTAGCAAGGTCCGTACTGCCGCCCGTTGTCCGGTGCGGGCTTTGGAACCGGGGAGCAGGCAGCCCGCCTCTCCGGTTTTGGCCGTGGCCCCGTCGCGGCGGGGTTTGATCGCGGTGGGCGCTTCGACCGGCGGTACCGAGGCCATCAAGGTGGTGGTGCGGGGACTGCCCGCGCAGACGCCGCCCGTGGTGGTCAGCCAGCACCTGCCCTTCGCCTTCAGCGCCTCCTTCGCCAAGCACGTGGACCAGGCCGGGGCGCTGAGGGCCAAACTGGCGGAAGATGGCGAGCCGCTCGCCGCCGGGACCGTCTATATCGCGCCCGGCAACCGCCACCTCCGGGTGTTGCGGCGCGGCGATGGCTATAGCGCCCGGCTCGACGACGGCGAGCCGGTCAACCGCCACAAGCCCTCGGTGGATGTGATGTTCCGCTCGGTGGCGGAAGTGGCGGGGGCGGAGGCGGTCGGCGTGTTGCTGACCGGCATGGGCGCGGATGGGGCGCAAGGACTCAAGGCCATGCGCGACGCGGGGGCGGGGACGCTCGCCCAGGACGAGGCCACCTCGGTGGTGTGGGGAATGCCGGGGGAAGCTTGCAGGATCGGCGCGGCCGGGCGCACGCTGCCCCTCGACAGGATTCCCGCCACTCTTCTCGAAATGCTTAACCGACGGCGGTGAGTATGCAGCAGTTTTTCCGTATCTATCGACTCGCGCTCGGTGCCAGCCTGACCTTGCCCGGCGTGGCCTATACCGCCCATTCCCCGATGCTGGCGTTGCTGGCTTCCGCCGTGGTGGCGCTGGCCTGGGCCTCGACCGCTTGGCGGGCGGGGACCGACCCGGAGACCGCCGCCACCCCCGAGGGGGGCTTGCGGAGCGATATCCAGAAGGCCGAGGCGCAATATCTGCGCGAGATGCGCGATTGCGCCCAACAGGAAATGCACAACGTGCAGATCGAACTGGGCCAGATCAAGACCGTGGTGGCCGACGCCGTCGCTACGCTCAGCCAAAGCTTCAACGGCATCCACGAAATCGCCGACCGCCAGACCCGCATGGTCGGGGAGTTGTTGGGCGATCTGGCCGCTCCGCTCAACCCGGACGCCGCCGAAAACGAACGCATCACCTTCACCCAGTTGGCGAGCCAGACCGAGCGGGTGCTGAACAGCTTCATCGAGTATGTGGTGTTGATCAGCAAGCACAGCATCCAGATGGTGGGCATGGTGGACGAGATCGCGGCTCATATGGACCGGATCGAGAAACTCTTGGGCGATGTCAAGAAGATCGCCGACCAGACCAACCTCCTGGCCTTGAACGCCGCCATCGAGGCCGCCCGCGCCGGCGAGGCGGGCCGGGGTTTCGCCGTGGTGGCCGACGAGGTCAGGAACCTCTCGCATTATTCGACCCGGTTCAGCGACGAGATCAGGGGCGTGGTCAACGATTCGAGGGTCAAGATCGCCGCGGCCAAGGAGATGATCGAGGTGATGGCATCCCAGGATATGAACACCGCCATCGAATCCAAGGCCGGGGTCGATACCATGATGGAAAACATCAAGGTGTTGAACCAGGATTTGGAACGGGGGTTGGATTCCATTTCCGGCTTAACCCAGGATATCGGCGAGCGGGTCGGGACGGCGGTGCGGGCCTTGCAGTTCGAGGATATCGCCCGGCAATTGGTCGAGTATGTGCAGGGCAACCTCAGCCATCTGCGCGAATTGATCAACGAGCATGAGCGCCAGATACTGTCCTTGCATGGTTCGGAAGAGGAGACCATCGCCGCCCTGCGCAAGAGCCGCCGGGAGATCGAGGAGCTCAAGCTGTCCTGGGCCAGCCGGACCGGCAAGCCGATCCGCCAGCAGGACTTGGCGGCGGGGGAGATCGAGTTGTTCTAGGCCTGTCCCGTATGGATGCGGATGCCCGTTTCCAAGCTCCGCGGGGAACGCCAATGTAGGCGCTCCGCCGCCACCGACCGGATGCATTCATTCATCACCAAAATCAGCGAGGAACCCCTATGACGATCAGCAGCCAATTGAGCGGCGACGGTGCCGAAATGATTCTGAGGATCGACGGACGTTTCGATTTCAGCCAGCATCAAGCCTTCCGCGCCGCCCTGGAGGCGGCGGGTGGTGCCCGCAGTTTCGTGGTGGACCTTGGCCATTCCGAATACATGGACAGCGCGGCCCTGGGAATGTTGTTGCTGCTGTTGGAGAAGGCCGGTGGCAGCCGGGAACGGGTGAGGATCGTCAATCCTAATCCCAATGTCAGGAAAATCCTGGAGATCGCCAATTTCGACAAACTGTTTACGTTGGCCTAGCCGTCCGCGGGGCCAGGAAGGCCCGCCACTCCCCGAACAGGCCGGGATTGGCGGCGGCGACGACCGAGGTCGGTTTCAAGGCCGTGGCGAGGATGGGCGCGCCATCCAGGGAGGTGGCGCAACCGCCGGCTTCCGCCAGGATCAGGCTGCCCGCCGCGTAATCCCATAGCTTTTGCCCGCCATGCAGATAGGCATGGAAGCGGCCCGCCGCCAGCCAGCACCATTCCAACGCGCCCGAACCCAGATAGCGGTGCGAGCTATAGGGCGGATGTAGGGCGAGTTCGGCGGCGAGGGCCGGGTCCAAGCGCTTGAAATCCACCATCGCCAAGCCATGCCGCAAGGGCAGGCCGCCGCCGTGTCCATCGAGCGGCTGGCCGTTCAGCCACGCGCCCCGGCCTTTCTCGGCGGCGAAGCACTCGTCCCGCACCGGGTCGTAGATCAATCCCAGCACCGGCTCCCCGCCCCGCAGCAAGGCCAGGGAGATGCAGAAGAACGGCAGGCCCGCCGCGAAGTTGCTGGTGCCGTCCAGGGGGTCGAGGCACCATAGTCCCGGCCCGGCCCGGTCCAGCAAGGCCCGTTGCCGGGCTTCGTCCATCTCCTCGCCCAGCAGTTCGAATTGGGGATAACGTTGCTTGAGGGCCAGGGCCAAGCGGTTTTGCACCGCGAAATCCACTTCGGTGACGATGCTGCCGTCGGGTTTGAAGCTGCGTTCGGCGCGGGCGAAGCGGGGAAGGATTTCTTCCTGGGCGGTGGTTTTGAGGAGCGGGACGAGGGCGTCGATATCGGGATGCATGGCGTGTGGCCTGTGCTTGGCGGTGGTCATGGGAGTTATGGCGGATATCGGGCCGCATTTCAAGTTGGCGCGAAGCCCTGGCGATCTTTGCGGCGGTCCGGCGGTATCGGTGGGCATCCTCAATATTCCGCACCATGCCTGTGCGTAGAAGCCCTATGGTGGGGCGGTTTCCGGCGCGTTCCGGGGGGGCTGCGTCCCGCTATATTGTCTTGAAATTTTCATAAGCTTGCTCTGAGATTAAAGGTATAAAATCTGCAATACTAAACAGCCCATTTTGAAACAAGGCCCCGCGCTGGTTTATCGGCATTGTTGTTCAACTAACGTTCGACCTTCATCATTAAAGCCCAAAGCGGCTGCATAAATTCAGAGGTGCACAAGACCATGTCTTCCGAAGCCAATCCTTCTTTTTTGGTCGATGGCATCAAAACCATCGCCATACATAATGACGTAGCGCGAATCCAGTTCATGCAACTCGGCAACGATGGCAAGCCCGAAGACGCCATGGTCCTGCTCGTGCCGCTCAAGCAAGTGGGCCAGATCAGCGAGGCGTTGAGGAATATCCGCAAATAAACCCGCCGCCCCTGTCGGTGATGGCCCGAATCCGCGATCCGGGCGACCGATGTGGGAACAGGCAGGAAGACGCCGCCCCGCTTCACAACGGACCGGACCCCGGGAACCCAAGGTTCCCGGGGTTTTTTATGCCCGGGGGTTCCCGGACCGGGTCCGGCGTGGTGCGGGCCGGTTATTGTTGTGGCGGGGCTTCGGGTTGGGCGGGGGCGGGCTGGGTGTTTTCCTTCTTCTTCATCCATTCCGGCCTGCCTTGGGGCGGGGTATTGCCCAAAGGACCCTCGCCGCCGCAGCCGACCAGCGCCAGCGCGAGACCCGACAATACCCATCCGACCCAATATTTCTTGGACATGGAAACCTCCTCGTAGTGAATAGGGAACCGGCGCGGGCCGATTCCGCGCCAGGGGGCGGCCCAGCCGCTGGTTGTGCCGATTCGGTCATCGACCACGGTCACGGGCGGGGCAACGCCGTTGGATGTTACCCGCTCTAGGGCGGTCTTGCCCGATTTCTTGCCATATCCGCCCGTATCGCGGGGTTCATGGCAACATCGGTCCGCCGGTCCCGCCCGGAAAACCGTCGGGCACGCAGGCGAAATAGGCGTGGACCTGCCGACAGCGTCCCGGCTCCGCTGCCCGGTCCGGCGGTTGTATCCAGCAAACCGCGTCCAGCGCCTTGCCTTGGCAGAGGTCGATGGCGTTTTGTGGAGGCGGGTAGGGGGGATTGCCGCCGGATTGCAAGCCTTGGGGGGGGCCGGGGGTAGCGGGTGGCCACGAGGTTTCCGCCATACCGCCCATCCCGGTCGGCCTGAACCACACCAGTCCCGCCACCAATACGCCCACGCCCGCCGCCGCGCCCAGCGCCGGCCAGCTCCAGGCCGGAAGCCGTTGCCTGGCCGACGGCGGCGCGAGGCTCGCGCCACAACCCGCGCAGCCGAGCAGGCTCAGGCTGATATCGGTCGGCACCGTGTTGCGCTCCCCGCATTCGCGGCAGATGAGGCGCAAGCGCCCTGGCGTGGACCATTCCCGTGGTGGCGATGTTGGACGGGGAGCCGGTGCCGCCGCTTTCCCGGCCAGGAGCAGAGCCTTGAATGCCTGGATCGTTTGCGGACGCTGTTCCGGCTCGATAGCCAAAGCCCGCATGATGGCCTGGCCGACCGCGGGCGTGATCGAGGGTTCCAGTTGTTCCGGCGGCAGTACCTCGTCCCGGCGGCAGCGGTGGGTGGCTTCCTGGGGTCTTTCCCCGGTCAGGAGATAGTACAGCGTGGCCCCGGCGGCATAGATATCGGTGGAGGGGCCGAATTCCGCCCGTTCCAGGTATTGCTCGAACGGGGCGAATCCTGGGGTCAGGATCACCGATAGGGTTTGGGAGCCGTGCCCGCCCAAGGCTTGGCGGGCGGCCCCGAAATCCAGCAGGATCGGGGAGCCGCCCTGGGTCAGATAGATATTGGCGGGTTTGATATCGCGGTGTAGGAAACCCTTGGCGTGGATTTCCGCCAAACCGTCGAGGATCGGCAGGATAAAGGCCAGGGCCGTGGCCTCGGGGAGTTTGCCGCCGTTGCGCCCCAGGTATTCGGTCAGGGATATCCCCTCGTAATAATCCATGGCGAGATAGGCGGTATTGTTCTGTTGGAAAAACTCCCGGACCCGGACCACGTTGGGGTGGCTGAATTTGCACAGGGTGCGGGCCTCTTGCAGGAATTGCCCCATCCCGTAATTGAACCGCTCGCTGTCCTCGCCGCCATGGGGGACGACCTTGAGGTTCAGGGTATCGCGGACCGCCAGGCCGCGGGGCAGGTATTCCTTGATCGCCAAGGGGGTGTGTAGTACCAAATCCAAGGCCAGATAGGTGATGCCGAAGCCGCCGGGATGGCCCAGGATACGTCCGATCAGGAATTTGTTGTTGAGGATGGTCTGGTAGGGCAGGGCGAACACATTCCGCTGCGGGTCCGGTCGATAACCGCATCGGGGACAGCGGGCCGAGTTGCCCTTGTCCTGCATGCAGCCCATGCATAAATCACCGAAATCATCGACATCCATAGGGGGGGCGGTTCTGTTGGGGTGGGTCGAGGGGTTTTTGGAACCAGCGTTCGCGCTGTCCAGATCGGGGGATGGTATTACAGCCGGGCGGGTGCCGCATCCGCCTTCGACAGCCGTTTCCCCGGTGCCTGGGCCGGGACGGCGGACGGCCCGGCTACTGCCCTCAACTTGCCCCCCCGGAAGCCAAATGTAAAAATACCCGGCCATTTGGCAGGCCGCAAACCGCGGATTCCAAGGCCCGGAGGGCCAGCGCCGCCCTGTTCTCCAATTCCAACCACGAGCCATCAGCCATGAACGATTTCTGGATCGCGCCTTCCATCCTTTCCGCCGACTTCGCCCGCTTGGGCGAGGAAGTGGCGAACGTCCTCGAATCCGGCGCGGATGTGGTCCATTTCGATGTGATGGACAACCATTATGTGCCCAACCTGACCATCGGCCCCCTGGTCTGCGAAGCCCTCCGCAAATACGGCGTCACCGCTCCCATCGACGTGCATCTGATGGTGAAGCCAGTGGACCGTATCATCCCCGATTTCCTCAAGGCCGGGGCCAGCTATATCACCTTCCACCCGGAAGCCTCCGAGCATATCGACCGCAGCCTGCAACTCATCAAGGATGGCGGGGCCAAGTGCGGCTTGGTGTTCAATCCGGCCACCCCGCTCGACGTGCTGGAATATACCTTGGCGAAGGTGGACATGATCCTGTTGATGTCGGTCAACCCCGGTTTCGGCGGCCAGAAATTCATCCCCTACGTGCTGGACAAGGCCCGCAAGGTGCGCGAGATGATCGACAACTCGGGCCGCGATATCCGCCTGGAAATCGACGGCGGCGTCGGCCCGGCCAATATCGCCGAAGTGGCGCGGGCGGGCGTGGATACCTTCGTGGCCGGTTCCGCCGTGTTCGGCGCGGGCCAGGCGGGCGACCCGAACCGTTATAACAGCATCATCCAGGCCATGCGCGACGAACTGGCCAAGGTCCGCAACTGATGCTGCCCGCCCGGCCCGGACTGGTTGTCTTCGATCTCGATGGCACCTTGGTGGACAGCGCCCCCGATATCGCCCAGGCGGTGGATATCATGCTGGGCCGCCTGGGTTTGCCGGAGGCGGGCGAGGTCCGGGTGCGAGGCTGGGTTGGCAATGGCGTCGAGATGCTGGTCAAACGCGCCCTGACCGGCGCGGTGCGGCCCGCGGGCGAACCGCCCCGGTTCCGCGAAGCCCTGGCCTGGTTCATGGACGCCTACGCCGAGCATATGTGCGACCGGAGCCGCTTATATCCGGGGGTGAGGGATGGCTTGGCGCGGATCAAGGCCGGGGGCTTCCCGACCGCCTGCGTCACCAACAAGCATTCCCGTTTCACCCAAACCCTGTTGGAACAACTCGGTCTCGCGCCCTATCTCGATTTCGTCGGCAGTGGCGACCAATTCGCCCAGCACAAACCCCACCCGGAACCTTTGCTCAAGACCGCCGCCCATTTCGGCATCGCGCCTGCCCAGAGCCTGATGGTGGGCGATTCGGCCAACGACGCCGAGGCCGCGCACCGGGCCGGGTTCATGCTGGCGCTGGTGCCTTATGGGTATCATGGCGCGGTCGATCTCGCGGCTTTGGAGCCGGACGTGGTGGTGAAATCCATCGCGGAATTGCCGGGTTTGTTCGAGGCCCTCTGATTTTACTTTTGCCCACATGACTTGCATGATCCCCATGCCCCCACTCCTAGAACGATGGCGTCTCCAGCCCGCAACCCCTGAATAACCGGGCGGCGTTCCAGCGCTTGGCCCGGTACGGCTTATCGCCGGATTCTCCCGGCCAAACCCACGATTGGAAACACCATGACGCCCGAACAGTTCCAGCACTACGCCGAGCAAGGCTATAACCGCATCCCCCTCGCCCGCGAAGTCCTCGCCGATCTCGATACCCCTTTAAGCGCCTATCTCAAGCTGGCCGACGCGCCTTATACCTATTTGTTCGAGTCGGTCCACGGCGGCGAGCAATGGGGGCGATATTCCATCATCGGCCTGCCTTGCCGCACCGTCATCAGCGTGCGCGGCCCGGAAATCACGGTGGTCCGCGACGGCCAGCGCGTCGAGACCGCCACCCCGGCCCATCCGCTGGACTGGATTCGCGAGTATGCCGCCCGGTTCCGGGTGCCCGCGATTCCGGGTTTGCCGCGTTTCAGTGGCGGTTTGGTCGGTTATTTCGGCTACGAAACCATCCATTACATCGAACCGCGCCTCGCCACCGCCAAGCCCGACCCCATCGGCGCTCCCGATATCCTGTTGATGGTGTCGGAAGAGGTGCTGGTGTTCGACAACCTCAAGGGGCGGCTGCTGGTCATCACCCACGCCGATCCCACCGAACCCAATGCCTATCCCGCCGCCCAGGACCGGCTCGATACCCTGATCCGTGGCCTGCGCCAGAACCGCCTACCCGCCCGCGAATTCAAAGTCCCCAAGCAGGTGGAGGAAAGCGAATTCGTTTCCGGTTTCACCCAGGAGGGCTATGAGAACGGCGTCCGCCGCATCAAGGACTACATCGTCGAGGGCGATGTGATGCAGGTGGTGTTGTCGCAACGCATGTCGATCCCGTACTCGGCCCCGCCCTTGGATTTATACCGCGCCCTGCGTTGCCTCAATCCCTCGCCCTATATGTTCCATATGAACCTGGGTGCGTTCCATATCGTGGGTTCCTCGCCGGAAATCCTGGTGCGCCTGGAAGAGGGCACCGTCACCGTGCGCCCCATCGCGGGTACCCGCCGCCGTGGCCGGACCCCGGAGGAAGACACGGCCTTGGAAAAGGATTTGCTGGCCGACCCCAAGGAAATCGCCGAACACCTGATGCTCATCGACCTCGGGCGCAACGACGCGGGCCGCGTGGCCGAAACCGGCACGGTCAAGGTCACGGATAAGATGATTATCGAGCGCTATTCGCACGTCATGCATATCGTGTCCAACGTGGTCGGCCAGTTGGCGAAGGACAGCGACGCTTTCGAGGTATTGAAAGCCACCTTCCCGGCTGGCACGGTCAGCGGTGCCCCGAAAATCCGCGCCATGGAAATCATCGCCGAATTGGAACCCGTGAAACGCGGGGTTTATTCGGGGGCGGTGGGTTATGTGGGCTGGTCCGGCAATCTCGACACCGCCATCGCCATCCGCACCGCCGTCATCAAGGACGGCACCCTGCATATCCAGGCCGGTGCGGGCGTAGTGCATGATTCCGTGCCGCTCAACGAATGGGAAGAAACCTTGAACAAAGGCCGCGCGGTATTCCGGGCGGTGGCGATGGCGGAAGCCGGGCTTGAAGGAGGACAGCCATGAAAGTCTTGATGATCGATAACTACGATTCGTTCACCTATAACCTGGTGCAATACCTGGCCGAACTCGGCGCGGAAGTCCGGGTGGTGCGTAATGACCAGATTGCGGTGGAAGAGATTGAAACCATCGACCCCGACAAGATCGTGATTTCCCCCGGCCCCTGTACGCCCAAGGAGGCGGGGATTTCGGTGGAAACCATCCGCCGCTATGCCGGGCGTTATCCGATCTTGGGGGTATGCCTGGGGCATCAGAGTATCGGCCATGCCTTCGGCGGTAATATCATCCACGCCAAGAGCATCATGCACGGCAAAACCTCGATGGTTTATCACCATAATATTGGGGTATTCCATGGGCTGAATAATCCGTTCCAGGCCACCCGCTATCATTCCCTGGTGATCGAGCAAGCGACTATTCCCGAGTGTCTGGAAATCACCGCTTGGACCGAGGATAAGGACGGGAAGATCGAGGAAATCATGGGCGTCCGCCATCGGGAATTGGATATCGAGGGGGTGCAGTTCCATCCCGAATCGATCCTGACCGAGCAGGGGCATGAGTTGTTGGGGAATTTCTTGCGGCGGTAGTTTTATCCGGGGCGGACGGATTCCCGTTCGCCCTCCATTCCCCGAGCATCGAGGTAAGGCCATGAGCGCCACTTTATACGAGAGGGATTTTTATACCTGGACCCAGCAACAATCCGAGTTACTGCGTACAGGCCGCTGGGACGAATTGGATACCAGCCATTTGATCGAGGAACTGGACAGCATGGGGGCGCGGGAGCGGCGGGAATTGGGGAATCGCTTGGCGGTTTTGCTGGCCCATCTGCTGAAATGGCAATATCAGCCCGACCGGCGCGGCAATAGCTGGCGGCGCACTATCAAAATCCAGCGCATCGAGATCAACGAGATATTGGCGGATAATCCAGGGCTGAAAAGCGAATTGACGGAGATATTCGCCAAGGCTTACGAGAAGGCGCGGATTTTGGCGGCGGATGAAACCCGGTTCGATGAGGATGTTTTTCCTGCCGAGCCGTGTTTTTCATTGGCCGCATCTTTGGATGCCGGGTTTTGGCCCGGCGCGGCGACTTAGTGGAGTAACCAAGGCTAGATATGTTTGACGACCCAATGCTTATGGAATCTGTGGCTCCCGAGCAAGATGGGGGTGTTTCGCAATGATGTCGATATCAGTAAATATAATCTAATCATATCGCCTAAATTCCCGCCGCTTACTTAAACCCCCAAGGAACCCCCATGGACATCCCCGCCCTGCTCCAAACCCTCCTCGATAATCAAGACCTCGACCCCGCCCAGATGCGCGGGGCCATGCGGACCATCATGAGCGGTGGCGCGACCCCCGCCCAGATCGGCGCGTTCCTGGTGGCGCTCCGGGCCAAGGGTGAAAGCGTCGGCGAAGTGGTCGCCGCCGCCAAGGTCTTGCGGGAAATGTCCACCAAGGTGCCGGTCAAGGACGAACATCTGATCGATACCTGTGGCACCGGCGGCGACGGTGCCCGCACCTTCAATATCAGCACCGCCAGCGCCTTCGTGGTCGCCGCCGCCGGGGCCAAGGTCGCCAAGCATGGCAGCCGCTCGGTCTCCAGCAAATCCGGCAGCGCCGACGTGTTGGAAGCGGCGGGAGTCAATCTGGACCTGACCCCGGACCAAGTGCGGGCCTGTATCGAGGAAGTCGGCCTCGGCTTCTTGTTCGCCCAGCGCCACCACGGCGCGATGAAATACGCCATCGGGCCGCGCCGCGAACTCGGCATCCGCACCATCTTCAACCTGCTGGGGCCGCTCACCAATCCGGCGGGCGCGAGCCATCAACTGGTCGGCGTGTATTCGGACGCCTGGATCGAACCCCTGGCCAACGCCCTGCGCGAACTCGGCAGCAGCCACGTCCTGGTGGTCCACGCCGAGGATGGGTTGGACGAAATCAGCATCGGCGCTCCCACCCAGGTCGCCGAGTTGCGGAACGGCCAGATCGAAACCTACACCCTGACCCCGGAACGCTTCGGCCTGCAACGCGCCCCGCTGGAAGTCCTGGCCGTCGATACGGCAGTGGAAAGCCTGCGCGCGGTGCGCGGCGTCTTGGGCGGTGCGCCCGGCCCGGCCCGCGATATCGTGCTGCTGAACGCCGGGGCCGCGATCTACGCCGCCGATTTGACCGACAGCCTGGAAGCGGGCGTCGAACGCGCCCAAGCCGCCATCGACAGCGGCGCGGCCCGCGCCAAGCTGGACCAACTCATCCATTTCACCCAAGCCTTCGCCAAGCCATGAGCCAGACCCCCGACATCCTCCAGAAAATCCTCCGCCGCAAAGCCGAGGAAATCGCCCAACGCCTCGCCCTGGTGTCCTTCCAGGACATGTTGCAACGCGCCGCCGCCGCCGATGCCCCGCGTGGGTTCGTGGATGCGCTGCGGGCCAAGGTCGCGGCGGGCCTCCCCGCCGTGATCGCCGAGATCAAGAAGGCCTCGCCCAGCAAGGGCGTGATGCGGCCCGAGTTCTATCCCGCGGCAATCGCCCAGAGTTATGCGAACCATGGCGCGGCCTGCCTTTCGGTGCTGACCGACCGGGATTTTTTCCAGGGTTCGGAGGACTATTTGCGGGAAGCCCGCGCCGCCTGCGCCCTGTCGGTGTTGCGCAAGGATTTCACGGTCGATCCCTACCAGGTGGTCGAGGCCCGCGCCATCGGGGCCGATTGCATCCTGTTGATCGCCGCCGCGCTGGACGATGCCCGCATGAAGGAACTGGCCGACCTCGCCAGCGAGTTGGGGATGGATGTGCTGGTCGAGGTCCATGATGCCGCCGAACTGGAACGCGCCCTGAAGCTGGACCTGCCCATGATCGGCATCAACAACCGCAACCTCCGCAGCTTCGAGGTCCACCTGGAAACCACGCTGGAACTCTTGGCGATGATCCCGGCGGGACGTTTGGTCGTGACCGAAAGCGGCATCCTGGCGCCGGAAGACGTGGCCTTGATGCGCGGTCGCGGGGTGCAGACCTTCCTGGTGGGCGAGGCGTTCATGCGGGCGGCGGAGCCGGGGCAAAAGCTGGCGGAGTTGTTCGGTTTTTAAGCGCGAGCCGAAGCTTTGACGGTCCGGCGGATAAAAAAAAGCGTCCGCCGGACCATCGCGAGGAGAGGGCGATGGGAGGCTGGACGCCGTTGCAAGGAACTTCCGCGCCGCCATTAGCGCTTGAAGGGGGGTGTACTTATATAAGCGGATTCCGTGCCAAACAGGCGTAGCCGGAAATCTTGGGAAATCGATGGGAGGGAGGCGGCGCTTTCGCACCATTGTCGGGCAAAAACCGCCCGAAAATTTGCCCAAGGTTCAACGTAGCCGTTTGCCGCTCACCGCTTCGTAGATCGGCGTGGGACCGCTGGCCCCGCCCAAGCGGCCCGGTACCAGCAGCGCGTCGGCGGCGGGGAAATGCTTGCGGATCGCGAGCGGGCCGCGGGCCGGGGGGTGTCCGCTCTTGTTGGCGCTGGTCGAGACCAAAGGCCCGCCGAAGGTCCGGCACAAGGCCGCCGCCCCCGGATGCGCCGTGACCCGCACCGCCAGGTTGCTGGACGCGCCCCGCAGCCAATCCGGCACCCAGGCCGCCGCCGGGACCACGAAGGTCACGGGGCCGGGCCAGGCGGCGAGCAGCCGGTCGTGGACTTGGGGATTGGGAATATCGAGGAAGGGTTCGACCTGGGCGAAACCGGCGGCGATCAGGATGAAGCCCTTGGCGGCGGAGCGGCCCTTGAGGCCCAACAGGCGCTGGACCGCAGCCCGGTCCAGGGGGGCGCAGCCCAGGCCGTACACGCCTTCGGTCGGGTAGGCGATGAGTCCACCCCGGCGCAAATGCCGGGCGGCGAACCGGGCTTGGAACGGGGAAATCACGGCGGGCTAGGCTTCCGAAGCCTCTTCCAGTGGCTCGCCTTCGTAGGGCACGGCGTAGTCGCAGTCCTTTTGCGGGCAGACTTTCTCGGTGCCGCGGCGCTTGGTGGTCTTCAGGGTGAGGATGGGCCAGCCGCATTTGGGGCAAGGCTCGTTGAGCGGCGGATTCCAGGCCGCGTACTTGCATTTGGGATAGGTCGGGCAGGAATAGAACAGCTTGCCGAACCGCGATTTGCGCTTGATGAGGTTGCCCTTGTGGCATTCCGGGCAGGGCACGCCGGTGTCCTCGGGTTTCTCCAAGGGTTCGATGTGCTTGCAGGTGGGGTAGGCGCTGCACCCGATGAATTTGCCATAGCGGCCCGTCTTGATCGCCAACGGCGAATCGCACAGCGGGCAGGTTTTGCCTTCGACGATCTCGGGGGGGGGCGGTTCGGCATCCTCTTTGAGATTGCGGGTGTATTTGCAGGTCGGGTAGTTGGTGCAGCCGACGAAGCGGCCATTACGTCCCAGCCGGATCGACAATTGGCTGCCGCACTCGGGGCATTGTTCGTCCAATTGTTCATGGGTCACGTCGGCCCGCTTGAGGCTTTCGTCCTTGGTCTCGATCAGGGATTTGAACGGACCCCAGAATTCCCGCATCAGCGGCACCCATTGCTTCTCGCCACGGGAGACGGCGTCGAGGTCGTCTTCCAGCAGGGCGGTGAAGTTGTAGTCCACGTATTGGGTGAAATGCTCGGTCAGGAATTTGTTGACCACGCTGCCCACGTCGGTCGGACGGAAACGCTTGTTTTCCAGCTCGACATAATGGCGCTGCTGCAAGGTGGAAATGATGGCGGCGTAGGTGGAAGGACGGCCTATGCCGTATTCCTCCAGGGTTTTGACCAAGCTGGCCTCGGTGTAGCGCGGCGGCGGTTCGGTGAAGTGCTGGCCCGCGATCACGTCCAGCAGGTCGAGGGCTTGGCCTTCCTTCAGCGTGGGCAGGAAGCCTTCCTCGTCCTCGTTGGCCGCGCCGTCGTCCTTGCCTTCGAGGTAGACGCTCATGAAGCCCGGATTGACCACGGTGGAGCCGGTGGCGCGGAATACGCCCTTGTCGCCGCAGGCCAAATCGGCGGATACGGTCTTGATGGTGGCGTGGATCATTTGGCAAGCCACGGTGCGCTGCCAAATCAGGTTGTAGAGCTTGTACTGTTCGAGGCTCAGGAACGGCTTGACCTTGTCCGGCATGCGCAGGGCGGAAGTCGGGCGGATGGCCTCGTGGGCTTCCTGGGCGTTCTTGCTCTTGGTCTTGTACTGTGGCGGGGTTTTGGGCAGTTTGTCTTCGCCGAAGCGAGAAGCGATGAGGTCGCGCAGTTCCTGCACCGCCTCGTTGGCGAGGTTGACCGAATCGGTGCGCATATAGCTGATGAGCCCCACGCTTTCGCCGCCGAGGTCGATGCCCTCGTAGAGCTGCTGGGCGATGGTCATGGTGCGCTTGGTGGTGAAACCCAGCTTGCGGGCGGCTTCCTGCTGCATGGTGGAAGTGGTGAAGGGCGCGGCGGGATTGCGCTTGCGTTCCTTCTCCTCCACCTTGGCGACCAAGAGCTTGCCCTGGGCGGCGGCGATCAAGGCGTCGCGGGCGGCATGGGCCTCCGCTTCCTGGGTGAGGCTGAATTGCTCCTGCTTTTCCCCGTCCAGATGGGTGAGGCGGGCCTTGAGATTTTGCCCCTCGACCGCGGCGGTGGCTTCGATGGTCCAATATTCGCGGGTGACGAAGCGCTCGATCTCCTGTTCGCGCTCGACGATCATGCGCAGGGCGGGGCTTTGTACCCGGCCCGCCGAGAGGCCGCGGCGGATTTTCTTCCACAGCAAGGGCGAGAGCTTGAAGCCGACCAGATAATCCAGGGCGCGGCGGGCCTGCTGGGCATTGATGAGGTCGGTCGAGAGCGGCTTGGGATGGGCGATGGCTTCGGTCACCGCCCGCTTGGTGATTTCATGGAACACCACCCGGTGGACGGGTTTGTCGTCCAGGAGCTCGCGTTCCTTGAGCAGTTCGTAGATATGCCAGGAAATGGCCTCGCCTTCGCGGTCGGGGTCGGTGGCGAGGAACAGCACGTCGGCCTTGCGGATGGCCTTGGCGATGGCCTGGACGTGCTTTTCGTTCTTCTCGATGACTTCGTATTTCATCGCGAAACCGTTGTCGGGATCGACCGCGCCCTCCTTGGGCACCAGGTCGCGCACATGGCCGTAGGAAGCCTGCACCTGGAAGTCCTTGCCCAGGTACTTCTCTATGGTTTTGGCTTTGGCCGGCGATTCGACTATGACCAGATTCTGACTCATCGAACTCTAGCTTGGGACTCGGCGGGAACGGACGGGCGTTCCCGGCGTTGAATAGGGCCATCCCCACGGGATGGAAGATGCCGCCGGACGGCGGGGATTCTTAGGGGGTCAATGCAGATAGGTGGGCAGGGTTTCGTAGACCAGCGTTTCCATGCGGGCGAAGGCGATTTCCTCGTCCGGCTGGCTGAACAACACCATCAGCACCACCCATTTGAGGTTTTCCAGCGAGATGGATTCCTCGTTGAAGGCCATGACGCGGTCGATCACCAGTTCGCGGCTTTCGGGGGTGAGGATGCCGCTTTGCTCTAGGAACAGGAGGAGGCCGCGGCATTCGGCATCGAGCTTGGCCATCTCCTGTTCGCAGAACACCCGGAACGCGGGGGATGAGACGGATTTGATGGCGTGGCGCTCGGTGAGCGATTCCAACCAGTCGAACGCCTTGTTGATTTCCGGTTGCGGAAAACCGGCTTCGAGCAATTCGGTGCGGATCACGTCGGGATCGGGCGCCGGATCGATTTCCCCGTCCATATAATTCTCGAACAGGTAAATCAACACATCGAATACGTTTTCTTTCATCATCTAGTGATCTCACGCTGGATGGATAACGGGCTGGGGCTTATTTGATCCGGACATAGCATCCTCCGGGCGCGGATTCCACGTAGCCTTGCAGTTCGAGCATCAGCAACATGGCGGCGATGGATTCCGGGCTCTCCCCAGTGACCGCCACTAGAGTATCCACGGAGGTTGGGTCGTACGCAATAAATTTCAAGAGCGCCCAATGGGGTTCGTCGCCGCCGGGCGGAGGCAGTGGCGGGGGTTCCGGGCGTCCGGGCAGGGTCGTCGGGCCGAATTCCTCGACGATATCCCGCACCGATTGCACCAGCTTGGCACCGTCTTGGATGAGGTCGTTGCAGCCTTTGGAAACCGGGCTATAAATCGAACCCGGCACGGCGAATACTTCCCGGCCTTGTTCCAGGGCCAGCCGCGCCGTGATGAGGGAACCGGATTGCTCGGCGGCCTCGACCACCAAGGTGCCCAGCGATAAACCGCTGATGATGCGGTTGCGGCGTGGGAAATTGCCGGCCTTGGGTTCGGTGCCGGGTGGGAATTCGGACAGGATGGCACCGCCGCGTTCGACGATCTCCTGGGCCAGGGCGCGGTGCTGGCGCGGATAGATTTGGTCGGGACCGGTACCGGCGACGGCGAGGGTGATGCCGTTGCCGTCCAGGGCACCGCGATGGGCGGCGGCATCGATGCCCAGGGCCAAGCCGCTGGCCACCCCGTAGCCCGCCACCGCCAACTCCCGCGCCAGATGGTGTGCCGCCTTGCGCCCCGAGGCCGAGGGATTGCGGCTACCGACCATGGCGACCTGGCGTAGCGACAGCGCCGCCGGTTCGCCCACGGCGAACAATAGCGGCGGCGGATCGGCGATTTCGCGGAGCAGGGCAGGATAGCGGGGATCGTGCAGGGTCAGGCAGTGGCGCTGGGAGCCGTTCAGCCAATCGAGGTCGCGGGCGACGCTGCCCCAGTCCGGGTTCTGGAAATAAGCGATGGTTTTCTCGGGGATTTTCAGCGCGGTCCAGGCGGCGGTACCGGCCTCGAACACCGCTTGGGGTGTGCCGAAATGGGAAAGGAGCGAAGCGAAACGGCGGCTACCGATCAGCGGTGCCCGGTGCAGGGCCAGCCAATAGCGTAGATCGGAGCCGCTGTGCTCAGCCAAGGTCAGGGCGTTTGCACGGCGTCGAGGACGTGCAGGGCACGGGCGGCGTGCATGACCAGGGCATAACTGACCCGCTCATAAGGCCGGAACACCATCAGCAGCCCGGCTTTTTGCTCCGGCGCATTGACGGTTTCGCCGCTGTAAGGGCCGATCAAGTCGCGGATCATCGTCCCGCGTTGCAGGATTTGCAGGACGTGCCCGACTTCGATGCCGTCGGCGGTGCCCCGGTCTAGGGCGACGATGGAATATTGGCCGATTTGATTGACGCCGTTGACGACGCCGATGATGTGGCCCCGGACCTTGGATTTCGGTGCGTGGGGTTGGAAGGACAGGCGCAATTGCTCCGAACGCAGGGGCAGCAGGCGGTCGCCGATCCGGGCTTCTTGCTCGGTGCGCTCGATGAACAAGGTCGCCGGATCGCCGACCTGCTCCACATGGGCATCGCCGATATAAACAGCCTCGTAGCCCAGGGTTTCGCCGGTGTCGGCGTCTTTATAGGGGTTGCCGCTGCGCAGCACGGTGTAGGCCGTGGGCGCGCCTTCGCCGATGGAGCGCACGAACATGCGGTTGCCATAGCCACCGATGATATGCTCGTCGGCGAAGGCCACCACATAGGGGGCTTGGTTCAGTTCATCCGGTCCCACCACCTGCGGCCGCGACAGGAACGGATGCACGATGTTCATGGGGATGGTGGGGATCGCCTGGGAGATGGGCTTGGAGCGGATGCGCGGACTCAGTTTTTGTTCATAGGGGTCGCTGTCTTCGTAGGCGGGGGCGCTGTCGTAACCGGCGTTTTCCAGGCCGATCTGGGGGACGCCGTTGACGTAGCTCAAGACCAGCGTATCGCCTGGGTAGATCAGGTCGGGATTGCGGATCTCGGGATTGATATGCCAGATTTCCGGCCATTGCCAAGGCCGGTTGAGGAAGCGCCCGGCGATATCCCACAGGGTGTCGCCCCGGACCACGGTGTAGCGGTCGGGATGGTTGGGGTTCAGTTCGAGGGTGTCGGCGAAGGCGAAGCCGCCGGACAAGCAGAGCGCCAAGGCGAGGCGGGATAACACCGACCAAACGCGCCGCGTCGAATACGAACGCCATGGCCGGGTGAATCGGGGGGAATTCAAGCGGGAGGGGATAGCCATGGGGTTCGCGCAACTTTCATGGAGTGGTGGGGGTCTGTCGTGGAACGGCATTCAAAGTCTAGTGTGATTTCGCTAGAATTCCATCCAATTCTATACAGTGCTTTCCGGTTAAGAAACATGGCTACTTTAACCATCCTCGAATTCCCCGACGAACGGCTCCGCAAAAAAGCCGCTCCCGTGGAGGTGGTGGACGATTCCATCCGGCGTTTGATCGACGACATGCTCGAAACCATGTACGCCGCGCCGGGCGTGGGTTTGGCCGCGAATCAGGTGAACGTGCAAAAGCGCGTGATCGTGATCGACATCTCCGAGGATAAAAGCTCGCCGCTGTGCCTCGTCAATCCGGAGTTGCTCGAAAAAAGCGGGTCCGGGGAAATGGACGAAGGCTGCCTTTCGGTGCCTGGTATCTTCGAAAAGACCAGCCGCGCCGAAAAGGTCAAGGTGCGGGCCTGGGACCGCGACGGCGCTTCTTTCGAACTGGAGGCCGAAGGCTTATTGGCCGTGTGCCTACAGCACGAGATGGACCATCTGGAAGGCAAGTTGTTCGTCGATTACCTCTCGCCCCTCAAGCGCCAACTGGTCCGCAAGAAGCTCAAGAAGGAACAGCGCCAACGCGCCACCCAAAGCCCCAAAGTGGGCGGCAAAGTGGCGGCGATCTAAGCACCATGAGGATCGTCTTCGCCGGAACCCCGGAATTCGCGGTGCCGCCGCTGCAAATGCTGCTCGGTACCGGGCATCGCATCGTCGCGGTCTACACCCAGCCCGACCGTCCCGCTGGTCGGGGCCGCAAGCTCACCCCCAGCCCCGTCAAGCAAGTCGCCACCGCCCACCACATCCCGGTATTCCAGCCCCCGACCCTCAAAGCCGAGGAAGACCAAGCCCAACTCCGCGCTTTGGAACCCGATGTGCTGGTGGTGGTGGCCTATGGCTTGATCCTGCCCAAGGCGGTGCTGGAGATTCCCAGGCTCGGCTGCGTCAACATCCACGCCTCGCTGTTGCCGCGCTGGCGCGGGGCCGCGCCCATCCAGCGCTCGGTGCTGGCGGGCGATGCGGAAACCGGCATCACCCTCATGTATATCGAGCCGCGCCTGGACGCGGGGCCAATGCTGTATAAGAAAACCTGCCGCATCGCCCGGCTGGAAACGGCGGGCGAATTACACGACCGCTTGGCCCAATTGGGCGCGGAAGCCCTGGCCGAAATCCTGCCCGATCTCGAAACCGGCAATATCCGCCCGGAAATCCAGGACGAAGCCCAGGTGACTTACGCCGCCAAGCTGGAAAAGGCCGAAGCTGTGTTGGATTGGACCCTGCCCGCCCTTGAATTGGAACGCCGCGTCCGCGCCTTCAATCCCTGGCCGGTGGCGGAAACCCAATGGCGCGACACCACCCTCCGCGTGTGGCTGGCCGAAGCCCTGGACGAAACCGCCCGCGCCGCGCCCGGCACCGTGCTGGATCGCGAGCGCACCCTTGATGTCGCCACCGGCCAGGGGGTGCTACGGCTGCTCGAAGTCCAGTTGCCCGGAGCCAAGCGGGTGGCGGCACGGGATTTCCTCAACGCTTACTCCCTCAAGACCGAGCGCCTCGGTCGGCCCGCTTGAATACCCGCGCCATCGCGGCCGGCATCCTGGCCCAGGTCGCGGTCGAGGGCGAATTCCTTACTTCCGCTTTGAGCGCGGCCCTGCCCCAAATCCCCAAGGACAACGACCGCGCCTTCGTGCAGGCGCTGTGCTATGGCGTGGCGCGTTGGTATTGGCGTTTGGATCGCATCCTGGCGCTGCTGACCCATAAGCCGATCAAGGATGCCGAAGTCCGCATGTTGGCTTTGCTCGGGCTTTATCAGCTCAAATACACGCGGGTCAAACCCCATGCGGCGGTGGCGGAAACGGTCGCCGCCGTCGGTCCCAAGGTTTGGGCCAAGCCCTTGCTGAATGGCGTGCTGCGCAACTACCAGCGCGAGCAGGACCGCCTCGAAGCCGAGGCCGACACCGATGAAAGCGCGGCCCTGGCCCATCCTGGGTGGTTGATCCGCCAACTCCGCAAGGATTGGCCCGCCCATTACGCCGATACCCTCCACCATAACAACGCGGCCCCGCCCCTGGCCCTGCGGGTGAATCTGGCCCGGAACTCCCGCGAGGCTTATCTGGAGCGCTTGGCCGAAGCGGGCATCGCGGCGGTGGCGGCGGCGGTTGGTGCCGGCGCGATCATCGTCGAGACGCCGGTGCCGGTCGAGAAACTCCCAGGGTTCGCCGAAGGCGCGGTCTCGGTGCAGGACGTGGCGGCGCAGCTGGCCGCGCCCTTGCTGGGCTTGGCGGCGGGGCAGCGGGTGCTGGATGTCTGCGCCGCGCCCGGTGGCAAGACCGCCCATCTCCTCGAAGCCCGTCCCGACCTGGCCGAGGTCGTCGCCATCGATATCTCGTCCGAGCGCCTCACCAGGGTCCACGGCAACCTGCAACGCCTGGGACTCGCGGCCACGGTTTTGGTGGGCGATGCCACCCAGCCCGAATCCTGGTGGGATGGCCGTCGCTTCGACCGCATCCTGGTCGATGCGCCTTGTTCGGCCACTGGCGTGATCCGCCGCCATCCCGATATCAAACTGCTGCGGCGGGCCACCGATATCGCCGAACTGGCCGCGGCCCAGGCCCGCATCCTCGAAGCCATGTGGCCGCTGTTGGCCCCCGGTGGCCGGTTGTTGTACGCCACTTGCTCGGTCCTCAAGCGCGAGAACGAGCAGCGGATCGCCGCCTTCCTCGATGCCCACCCGGAAGCCCGCGAGCGCCCGATCATGGCGGATTGGGGCATCCCGGCCCGCCATGGCCGTCAAATCCTGGCCGGTCAAAACGGCATGGACGGCTTCTACTACGCGCTGTTGGAGAGGGCGTGATCCCGCGCTGGACGCGCTGGCTGTTGCCGTTGGCGCTGTGCCATGGCCTCCAGGGCCGCGCCGCCGAATACGGCTTCCGCATCCTCGACGCCCAATTGGTGCCCGTCGCCGACCAATATGCCTTGAACGCCGACATCGACTACCGCTTCAGCGCCCCCGCCATCGACGCTTTGGAACACGGCGTGCCCTTGACCGTGGTCATCCAGTTCAAAATCCAGCGCCACCGCGATTATTGGCTGGATGAAACCTTGCTCAGCGAATCCCGTCGTTTCTTTATCCACTATCACCCGCTGGCGAAAACCTACCAGATCGCCAACGAAAGCAGCGGCGCGACCCGCGATTTCGCCAGCCTCCGCGCCTTGCTCGACGCCCTGGGCGAAATCCGCGGCTGGCGTGCCCTGCCCAGGGCGGCGTTCGCGCCGGGCCGGGAATATTGGGCCGGCCTTGCCGCCAAGCTCGATATCGAAGCCCTGCCGTTGCCGCTGCGGCCCTTGGCCTATGTGTCGCCGGGCTGGTATCTCGGGAGCCCCTGGTTCCGATGGCGCGTTTCAGGCTGAAGCCGCCCTTGGGGCTGTCCATCCTCGCCCTGTTCCTGGGCGTTCTGGTCTCGTTGCACCTGATGAGTTCGGCGACCCAGGACGCTTCGCAGTTGGGCGCGATGTATTCCTGGTTGGTGGTGGTGAACCTGTTGGGTTCGGTGTTGTTGCTGGGCTTGGTCATCGCCAACGCCTATTCGCTGTTCCGGCAATGGAAGCGCAAGGCGGCGGGCTCGAACCTCACCACCCGCATGGTGTTCCTGTTCAGCCTGTTGTCGCTGGCCCCGGCCGCCATCGTGTTCTATTACTCCATGCAGTTCCTGGAGCAGAGCATCGATAGCTGGTTCGATGTGCGCATCGACCATGCCATGGAGGACGCCTTGCAACTCGGCCAGACCGCCCTTGACGAGCGGATGCGGGCCATGCTCAAGCAGACCGAGCAGACCGCCGAGCAGCTGGCCGATTCCCCGCCTTCTTTGCTCGCCATCCGTCTGGGCGAATTGCGCGATTCCTTGGAAGAGGGCGATTTCACCGTGTTTTCCCGGCAGGGCCGCATCCTGGCCTTCAGCGGTTTCCAGTCCGAGCAGATCATCCCGGACCTGCCGGAAATCGGTATCTTGTTGCAAGTGAAACAGGGCAAGGCCTATGTGGGCCTGGAAGCCCAGCCCGGCGGGGAAGGCTCGCAAATCCGGGCGGTGGTGGGCATGGCGGGCGAGGACACGCTGTTCCTGCAAGCGGTCTATCCGGTGCCGTCGAAGCTGGCGCGGCTGACCGGGACCGTGGAATCGGCCTATCTGCATTATAAGGAACTGACCTTCCTGCGCGGTTCCTTGAAGCTGACCTTTGGGTTGACCTTGTCGCTGGTGCTGTTATTGAGCCTCCTGGCGGCGCTGTGGGCGGCGTTCCAGAGCATCCGCCGCATCGTTGCCCCGGTGCGTTATCTGGCCCATGGCACCCGCGCCGTGGCCGAGGGCAATTATGAAAAACGCCTGCCGGTGCGGCGGCGCGACGAACTCGGCTTCCTGGTCGAATCCTTCAACGCCATGACCGAGAAGATCGGCCAAGCCCGCGACGAGGCCCAGCGCTCGCGGCAGGAGGTCGAACGGCAGCGCGCCTATCTGGAAACCTTGCTGGCGAGCTTGTCTTCCGGCGTGTTGAGCTTCGACGCCTCCTTGCGCCTCCTGACCGCCAACGGGGCGGCGGATGCCATCCTGCACGCCGAACTGGGCCGCTATATCGGCGAACCCACCGCCGCGCTCACCGCCGCCCACCCGCATTTGGCCGATCTCCTGGACGGCATCGCCGGGCGCCTGCGGACCGCCGCCGGGGCTTGGCAGGAAGAAATCCCCTTCGCCGGTTTGGAAGGCCGCCAGGAATTATTCTGCCGAGGCACGCCTTTGTTCGGGGCCGGGGGCGAGCGCCTGGGTTCGGTGCTGGTCATCGATGATGTGACCGCCTTGATCCAGGCCCAACGCGCCGCCGCCTGGAGCGAAGTGGCCCGCCGCCTAGCCCACGAGATCAAAAACCCCTTGACCCCGATCCAGCTTTCGGCGGAGCGCCTCCGGCATAAACTCGCCAAACACCTCGACGAGGCCGATGCCGAGGTGCTGGACCGTGCCACCCGCACCATCGTCCAACAGGTCGAGGCCATGAAAACCATGGTCAACGCCTTCGCCGAATACGCCAAGCCCTCCATCATCCAATTGCAATGGGTGGACCTCGACGCTTTGATCGAAGCGGTGGTGGCGCTCTATCCGCCCCAGAGCGGCTTGGAGTTCGAACTGGCCCTGGCCCACAACCTGCCCGAGGTCCATATCGATCCGGTCAAGCTCCGGCAGGTGTTGCACAATCTGATTAAAAACTCGCAGGAAGCCGTGCCGGTCGGCGGCTCGGGTAGAATGCGCATCCAGACCCAATCCGTGGCGGAAGGCCATCACCCGGTCGTGGAACTGCGGCTGTACGATGCCGGTCCCGGCATTCCCGCCGATCAGGCCGACCGCATCTTCGAGCCTTATGTCACGACCAAGGCCAAAGGTACGGGCTTGGGTTTGGCCATCGTTAGGAAGATCATCGAAGAGCATGGCGGCGGCATAAAATTGGATACCGGCTATCGGGACGGCGCGGGTTTCGTGATCCGCCTGCCGGTGGTGGCCCGAACGGCGGCGGCATCCGCGGAAGCATGAGGATAGGATGAGCAAAACAAGTATCTTGGTGGTGGACGACGAACCCGATATCCGCCGCCTATTGCAGGAAATCCTGGAGGACGAGGGCTACGCGGTCCATGTCGCCGAAAACGGGGCCGTGGCGCGGGAACTCAGGTCGGCGCACAAGCCCGATTTGATCCTCCTCGACATTTGGATGCCCGACGAGGACGGGATCAGCCTGCTCAAAGACTGGCTGCGCGACGAAACCCTGGGTCCGGTCATCATGATGTCGGGCCATGCCACGGTGGAAACCGCCGTCGAGGCCACCCGGCTCGGTGCCTACGATTTCCTGGAAAAGCCGTTGTCCATGGCGAAACTCCTGGTCACGGTGGAACGGGCCTTGGAGAACGCGCAGCTCAAGCGCGAGAACGTGGGGCTGAGGCGGCGGGTGGAAGCCCCGGTCGAACCCGTGGGCCGCGGTGCCGCCATGGAACGCCTGCGCGACCAGGTACGGCGCTTGGCCCAGCACGACGCCCGCGTGTTGTTCGTGGGCGAACCCGGCTGCGGCAAGGAAACCCTGGCGCGTTACCTCCACGCCAACAGCGTGCGCCGCGACGGCCCCTTCATCGATGTCGGTGTCGGTACCATCGCCCCGGAATATTCGGCGGTGGAATTCTTCGGACGGGCCGATGGTGCCGGCAATGTGCAGCGCGGCCTGTTGGAGCAAGCCCACGGCGGTACTTTGTTCTTGGACGAAGTGGCCGACATGGAGGAAGAAACTCAAGTCCGCCTGATGAGCGCCCTCGAATCCAATAGTTTCTCCCGTGTGGGCGGCAGCGAATTGGTGCATGTCGATGTCAGGATCGTCGCCTCCACCCGCAAATCCTTGGAAGAGGAAGTCCGGGCCGGGCGCTTCCGCCGCGAACTCTATTATCTGTTGAACGTGGTGACGCTACGGGTGCCGCCCCTGGCCGAGCATAACGAAGACGTGCCGGAGTTGCTGGGTTTCTACGTGGATTATTTCGTGAGCCGGGAAAAGCTACCATTCCGCCGGTTCGGCGTGGCGGTGCAGAATTTCCTGCGCCATTATCCCTGGCATGGCAATGTCCGCGAATTGAAGAATCTGGTGCAGCGCTTATTAATACTCGGCAGCGGCGAGGAAGTGGAATTGGACGAGGCCAAGGCGGCTTTGGGCGAATCCCTGTCGGTGCCCGGTATCGCCTTGAACCAGCCGGATTTCTATGATTTGCCGCTCAAGGATGCCCGCGAGCATTTCGAGAAAGCCTATCTCGAATACCATCTGGAGAAATACGCGGGCAGCGTGGCCCGGTTATCCCAGGCGATAGGTTTGGAGCGGACCCATCTTTACCGCAAGCTGAATTCCTTGGGGATCAAGTTCAAGGATAAGCGGTGAGGGGCGATGGGAATAGCCCAAGGAATGAGGGAGTACGAGGATGCCTTAAATTAACCCACAGCCAACAATTTCGCGGATGGCCGCGATAACCTACTCACAATAAAACCTACAGTCAACGATACCGCCATGGCTACTACTCAAGATGTCAATCGTCAGAAACGGCTCGCTAAGAAGAAAATCAAGCGCGAAGAAAAAAATCAAAGAGTGATTTATTTGGATAAGGCCCAGTCCGAAAAACTCATCAAGGAAAGCTTAGAGGCCGTTGGAAAGTTCCCGATCCATCAATGCCTGATTCCCCAAGGCTTGTTCGCGAATGGTTTCGGTACGGCGATTATCGCCCGCCAGATCAACGACGAGGAAGTCATCGTCGCCGGGTTTATGCTGGATGTGTATTGCATGGGGGTGAGGAACGCTTTCCTCCGGGCTTTGGAAATATCCGAATATACCCGGACCATAGGCCGGATGCACGAGCATGAAAACTTCGGTCTGGCCGAACCTTCCTTGGTTCTGGCCTTGGTCGAGCAGTGCGCGGAATATGCCGACCAACTGGGTTTCAAGCCCCACGAGGAATACGAGGAGGCCCGCCATATCTTCGGCGCTATCGATCCCAAGGAATGCACCGAAACCTTCAACTTCGGCAAGGACGGCAAACCCCATTTCGTGGCCGGTCCCAACGACGCGCCCAAGCGCTGCCAGCGGATTATCGAGCGGCTGACGGAGAAGTTAGGGGCGGATGGGTTTACCTATAAGCTGCGGAAGGATGCTTGAAAGCGGTAGGGCGGGTTAGGTGGTACTCCGCCGTGACCCGCCGATTCCGCTGATTTAGGCGGGATGGGTTATTCGTCGGTTGGAGATTCGATAATCGTGCCCAACACCGGGGATTGCATTTGGCTGGCCGGGGTGATGGTCAGTCTGGACCAAGGGATGAGGCCGAAAAACCATAACCGCCAGAAGGTCAGCGAGGTATCGGGTTGGCGATGCAGGAGTGCGGAGAATGATTCGAGGGTTCCCACCTCGATACCCGTCGCCTCCCGGTAAGCATCGTAGACGAACTTGGAACAGAATTGCCGGGAAGATTCGTATTTGAATCCCAGGTGGTAGAGCTTTCCCAACCTCGCATCGCAGGCTTGCCGTAGCGCGTCCACTTGGGCGGGCGTCAGGCCGGATTTCAAACGGCGGACGCAAAACCAGCCATTTTCCGAACGCGCCAAAAACCGATCCAGCTTCGAGTATTGGACGCAGGGGACGGCGCTTTCGGCAACCTGCCAAGCGCCTTCCGCATCGGGAAAGACGATCCCGACATGGGAGGCTTTCGATCCGGTGGCGGCGGCCACTTTCCGATAAAGATAATAGGGGATCGAGGTGAATATCAGGTCGCCGGGTTCGAGTGGGATGGCGTTGATGTTGACAGGCATCGATAGGCTCCGGTTCATGGTGTTCTTTTGCGGGATTCCCAAGCGCTGCTTGGGAATCGAGTCTCTACGGGAAGCCTCGGGAATCCCGCTCCCCATGCCAAGGCGCGACCTTGAACAGCAACAACATTCCCGGCAGCGCCGCCGCGAAACATAGCCAGAAGAACCGCTCCCAGCCCAGCGCGTCCACATGGAACAGGAGCGTATCCCCCAGCTTGATATCGCCGCCCTCGACCAAAAACCCGGTCAAGGCGTTCGCCAAGGTGCGCGGCGTAGCGGCGAGGCTGGTGAACAGCGCGAATTGGGTCGCGGTATAGGCCGGATGGGTGGCGGCGGCGATATAGGCCACGAACGCCGCCGTCCCCAGCCCCACGCCGAACGCCTCCGCGCCGATCACCGCCGCCAGCCCCACCGGATCGTGGCCGGCGGTCGAAAGCCAGGCGAAGCCCAGGATGACCACGGCCTGCAACGCCCCGAACACCCACAGGGCGCGGTGCGTGCCCAGCGACACCATCCACACCCCCCCCAGCAAACCGCCCGCCACGTTTGGCCATAGCCCGGCGTGCTTGGCGATCATGCCGATTTCGGTCTTGCTGAAGCCGAGGTCGAGGTAGAACGGCGTCGCCAGCGCCGTCGCCATGCTGTCGCCCAGCTTGTAGAAGAAGATGAAGGCCAGCAGGGTCAGCGCCCCGGCCCAGCCCTTGCGCCCGATGAATTCGTGGAACGGCTCCACCAACGCCTCGCGCAGCGTGGCCGGGGCGCGGCGGGAGCTTTCCGGTTCGCGCACCATCAGCGACAACATGAGGCCGGGCAACATGAACAGCGCGGTGATCGAATACACCGCTTCCCAGGACACATGGTCGGCCAGGATCAGCGACAAGGAACCCGGCACTAGCCCGGCCACTTTGTAGGCGTTGACGTGGACCACGTTGCCCAAGCCCTGCTCCTCGTCCTTGAGGATTTCGCGGCGGAAGGCGTCGATGGCGATATCCTGGGTGGCCGAGAAGAACGCCACGATCACCGCCAGCCCGGTGATGGCGGCCATGTCCTTGCCCGGCGAGAGCCAACCGAACAGCGGCACGGCGGCTAGCAAGGCCAATTGCGTCGCCAGCATCCAGGTCCGCCGCCGCCCGAGTCCCAACCCGTAGCGGTCGCATAGCGGTGCCCACAGGAATTTCCAAATATAGGGGAATTGCACCAGGGCTAGGAGGCCAATCGCCTTGAGATCGACCCCGCCCTCGCGCAGCCAGGCCGACAGTAGGCTGATGAGGATGAACAAAGGCAGGCCCGAGGAAAATCCGGTCAGGACGCAGATCAATATCCGCCGGTTGAACAGCGCCTCAAACCGGGAAGGGGTGGTCATAATCGATGATCAGGGGGGCATGGTCGGAAAAACGCTGGTCCTTGTAGATGGCCACGGCGCGGATCGCGGCGCGGAGGCCGGGACTTACCACTTGGTAATCGATGCGCCAGCCGACGTTCTTGGCCCAGGCTTGGCCGCGGTTGGACCACCAGGTGTATTGGTCCGGCTGGGGATTGGCGTGGCGGAAGGCATCAACCCAGCCGTCCCGCTCAAACACGGTGTCGAGCCAGGCCCGTTCCTCGGGCAGGAAGCCGGAGTTCTTCTGGTTCGAGCGCCAGTTCTTGAGGTCGATGGGCTTGTGGGCGATATTCCAATCGCCGCAGAGGATGTAATGATGGCCCTTGGCGGCGCATTCCCGCAGATGCGGCAGGAAGCGGTCGAGGAAGGTGAATTTCACCGCCTGCCGCTCCGCGCTGGACGAACCGGACGGCAGGTAGACCGACACCACGCTGAGATCGCCGAAGCGGGCTTCCAGATAGCGGCCCTCGGCGTCCATATCCGGCCAGCCCAAGCCCCGGACCAGCATATCCGGCGGGTGGCGGGCATAGATGGCGACGCCGCTATAGCCTTTCTTGTCGGCGTCCAGGTAATAGCAATGGAAATCTTCGGGCCAGTACAGGGGGTCGTCGAGTTGATGGATATGGGCCTTGGTTTCCTGGAGGCAGACCACGTCGGCGCTTTGGTGGGGCAGCCAGTCGAAAAAGCCTTTACGCGCCGCCGAGCGGATGCCGTTGGCATTGAGGGTGACAATACGCATGGGTTCGGGGGTTGGGTTCGGGGAGTCGGAGGTTGGCGGCGCGGGTGTCGGGAACCTGGGCCGGGGACTTGCGCCTTGCGGGGAAAAGCCGTTTTGGGTAGGATGGCTGGCTTTTTCGCCCCCCTGGCATTGTTTTCCTGGAGAACGCTATGAAGTCGGATATCCATCCCAACTATAAGGCCATCACGGTCCATTGCAGTTGTGGCAACACCTTCGAGACCAAATCGACCCTGTGCAAAGACCTACATGTGGAAGTCTGCGCGGCTTGCCATCCATTCTATACGGGCAAGCAAAGGGTCGTCGATACCGCCGGCCGCGTCGATAAGTTCCGCCGCAAATACGCCCGCGGCTGATCCCCGCCCGCCGCGTCCCTCGAATCGGCCCGCCGCCCTCCCGGCCCGGCGCTGGGATTCGAGGGTGGGCCGGGTTCACCCGGTCCCTTCCCGTTTTTCGGCGGCATCCGCCCGCACCAGCGCTTCCACCGCCGCCAGATCGCCCTTGGGCGTGTGCTTCTCCCTGGCCCTGGCCTTGAGTTCGGGCGGCAGCAAGGCCAATTCCACCTCGACCCCGTCCACCCGGAACCGCAAGGCCGGGTAATCCGCCGTGCGTTTGCCGCCGCCGGGCAGGGAGGCGGTCTTTTCCTCGAATGGTATGCCCCGGTCCATCAACTTGCGCAGCACATCCTCCGGTGCGTCGGGGAACAGGTGCAGCGTGACCGGGCTGAATTCACCCGCCGTGCCTTCCAACACCCCGCCGACCAGGCGCGGCGCGAAATCCTGGAGGAAGCGCATGGCTTCCAGCGCCAGCCGCCGCAAGCGGGCGATATGCGGTTTTTGCACATCGGCGCGGTAGAGCCGGTGGTATTCCTCCAGCGCTTCGTCGATTTCCTCGTTGCGGGGCAACAGGCGGGCGTCGGCGATGCCGAGCCGCGCGGCGGCTTTCTGCTTGGCGGGCAGGCGGTCGTGGATGCCTTCCTCGGCCATGATGCGGGCGGCTTCCTGGGCGATGCGGAGCCGCAGTCGGTCTTTGGGGCGCATGGTGGGGAGCGTTAGAACAGCGATTCCAGGGATTTGGCTCCGCCGCCCGCGCCGCCGTCGTCCTGGGCGGAGGAGCCGCCCGGATTGACCGGTCGGGAGCGTTTGGGGACGATGTTGCGCGGTTGCCGTCCCGCGGGGTAGACCTCGAAATTGGAGCCGTTCTTGCCGCTGCCATCGACGCGGACGGTGGTCAGGCCGCTGGGCACGGGGAAGCCGGTATCGGGCACGTCCTTGAGCGCTTCCTTCATGAAGCGCATCCACATCGGCAGGGCGGTTTCGCCGCCGGTTTCGCCATGGCCCAGGGATTTGGATGAATCGAAGCCGATCCAGGCCACGGTTGCCAGGCCCGGCACATAGCCATTGAACCAAGCATCGCGGTATTCGTTGGTGGTGCCGGTCTTGCCCGCGACATCGGAGCGGCCCAGTTCCAGCGCTTGGGTGGCGGTGCCCATGCGCACCACGTCCAGCAGCATCGAATTCATCATGTAATGCACTTGCGGGCTGATGACCCTGGGCGCGAGGTTGCCCTTGGGATCGCCGGAGTCCACGCAATCGGCGCAGGCCAGCCCCGGCGTGGCTTGGTAGATCAAGCGGTCGTCGTCGGTTTTGATGTGGTCGATGAAATAGGGTTCGACCCTGAAGCCGCCATTGGCGAACACCGAATAGGCCTGGGCCATGCGGAGGGGTGTGGCCGAACCCGCGCCCAGGGCCAGCGGCATGGATTTCGGGAGCTCCTGGGGTTCGAAGCCGAATTCCTCGGCCATGGCGATGGCTTTCTTGAGGCCGATGCTTTTCAGCAGCCGGACCGAGACCAGGTTGCGCGATTTGGCCAGGGCCACCCGCAGCCGGGTGGGACCGTAATAGCGCCCGCTGTAGTTCTTGGGTCGCCATACGCCGCCGGCCTGGGAAGGATCGGCGTAGACGATGGGGGCGTCGTTGACCACGCTGGACGGGGTATAGCCTTCGGTGAGTGCGGCGGCGTAGAGGATGGGCTTGAAGCCGGAACCCGGCTGGCGTTGCGCCTGGGTGGCGCGGTTGAAGGTGCTGAGGGCGAAGTCGTAGCCCCCGGCCAGGGCCACCACCGCGCCGGTCTTGGCGTCCACCGACACCAGCGCCCCCTCGGCCTCGGGAACCTGGCTCAAGCGCCATTCGTTGTCGTTGTCCTTGCGTAGGCGGATCAAATCGCCGGGCTTGAACAATTCTTTCGGGCCGCGGTGGGTCCAGCGGGTGGCGTTCAGGCCGAGGTTGGTGTGTTGTCCCGCGCCCAGGTAGACATCGGCCCCGCCCTCCTTGAAGCCCAGCACCAGGCCGGGCACGGTTTCGCCGATTTTCTGCATTTCGGCAAGGCGGGCATCCCAGTCCGCCGGGGATTTGAGTTGTTTCAGGTCGATGCGCTGGGTTTTCTTGCTGCGGTAGCCGTGGCGTTCGTCGTAGTCGTGCAGGCCGAGCCGCAGCGATTTTTCCACCAGGGCGTGCATCTTGGAATCGATGGTGGTATAGACCTTGTACCCGTGGGTATAGGCGTCCTCGCCGTATTGCCGGTACATCTCGTTGCGGACCATCTCGGCGATATAGGGCGCGTTCAATTCGACCGGGCGGATATGCAGCTTGGCGGTTTCCGGGGCGTTGAACGCCTTGTGGAATTGGGCCTCGGTGATGAAGCCGAGCTTGCGCATCCGGTTCAGCACGTAGTTGCGGCGGCTCAAGGCCCGTTCCGGGTTGACGATGGGGTTGAAGCTGGACGGGGCTTTGGGCAGGCCGGCGATCATCGCTATTTCGGGTAATTCCAAGTCCTGGACCGCCTTGCCGTAGTACACTTGCGCCGCCGCTCCGACGCCGTAAGCGTGGTGGCCGAAGTAAATCTTGTTCAGGTACAGTTCGAGGATGCTTTCCTTGGGCAGCTTGGACTCGATCTTGACCGCCAGCATGATTTCCTTCACCTTGCGGGTCAGGGTTTTCTCGCTGCTCAGGAAGAAATTGCGGGCCACCTGCATAGTGATGGTGCTGCCGCCCTGGCGCTTTTCGCCGGTGCGCAGATAAGTGACCGCCGCCCGCGCGATGCCTTGGTAATCGACGCCGGGGTGGTCGAAGAAGCGGTTGTCCTCGGCGGCCAGGAAGGCCTGGACCATTTGCTTGGGGGTGTCGGGGACGCCGACCGGGATGCGTTTCATCTCTCCATACTCGGCCATCAGCAGGTTGTCCTTGCTGTAGACGCTCATGGGGATTTGATAGCGGATATCGCTGAGGACCTCGACATCCGGCAGTTGTGGCTCCAGGTGGCGGTACAGGGCGTAGCCGCCGACCGCCAAGGCGGCGAGGCCACCCAAGAGCATGAACAAGAGCCAGCGGAACAGGGTCGCGGCGGTCGAGCGGGACTGGCGTGCGGTTTTCCGGGTCACTATCGGATTGTCGGCTGCGGGCGCGGTTGGAGCGCGGATCGGCCACGATTTGAAGCGGATCGGGCGTGGCGGGGACCGTTTTGGAACGCCGTGGGCGGCGGGAGGGCCGCAGGGCGGAAGCGAAGGAACACCATTTAGCTACTATACTACATGTGCGCCGAGATGCGCCCGTAAAGCCGAGTAAAACCCTACCCCATTACAGCGAAGACAGGCCAGGCAGGAACCCCCCGATGTTTTTTCTGAACCGCAAGAAGCCGGAGTTATTGGGTATAGACATCAGTACCGCCGCCATCAAACTTTTGGAACTCAGCCGTTCCGGTTCGCGTTTCCGGGTCGAAAGCTACGCGGTGGCCCCCTTGCCCCCCGATGCGGTGGTCGATAAGAATATCGCCAAGGTCGAAGCCATCGGCAACGTCATCAAGGCGGTCCTGAAACAATCCGGTACCCGCCTGAAGCACGCGGCGGTGGCGGTGCCAGGGTCCGCCGTGATCGCCAAGGTCATTTCCATGCCCGCCTCGCTGAGCGAGGACGAACTGGAGGCCCAGCTCGAATTGGAAGCCGACCAATATATCCCGTACTCCCTGGATGAGGTTAGTCTGGATTTCGTGGTTCAGGGCGTCACCGAGAAAAATCCCGAAATGGTCGATGTGCTGTTGGTCGCCTCGCGGAAGGAGAACGTCGGCGACCGGGTGGCGGCCTTGGAACTGGCCGGGCTCAAGGCCGAGATCGTCGATGTCGAATCCTACGCCCTGGAACATTCCTGCTCCCTGATCCTGGATCAACTCTTCGAGCGCGGCACCGACCAGGCCATCGCCATCGCCGATGTCGGCGCGACCATGACCACGCTCAACGTCATCCACAACCGCCGCATCATCTACACCCGCGAACAAGGCTTCGGCGGCAAGCAACTCACCGAGGAAATCCAACGCCGCTACGGCCTGTCCTACGAGGAAGCCGGCCTTGCCAAGAAGCACGGCGGCCTTCCCGACAACTACGGACCCGAAGTCCTCGAACCCTTCAAGAACGCCCTGGCCCAGCAAATCGGGCGCTCCCTCCAATTCTTCCTCTCCTCCAGCGCCCATCGCAGCGTCGAGCATATCCTCCTGGCCGGGGGCTGCGCCTCGATACCGGGTATCGACCGCTATGTCGAGGAAAACCAAGGTATCCCCACCAGCGTCGCCAATCCCTTCGTCAATATGACGCTGTCGCCGCGGGTGAAACCGCAGAATTTGAGCAACGACGCGCCCGCGCTGATGACGGCGTGTGGCCTGGCGCTGAGGAGTTTCGACTGATGGCCGGTATCAACCTCCTTCCTTGGCGCGCCGAGCGGCGCAAACAAAAACAACAGGAATTCTTCACGATCACCGCCTTGGCGATGGGGCTGAGCGCCACGATATTGCTGTCGGTGCATTTGCAAATCCAATCGATGATCGACTATCAAAGCCAGCGTAATAAGTTCCTGGAAAGCGAAGTCGCGGTTTTCGATAAGAAAATCAAGGAAATCGAGGAACTCGAAACCAAGAAGAAACGGTTCATCGCGAAAATGGAGGTTATCCAGCAATTGCAAACCAGCCGCCCGGAAATCGTCCACTTGGTTGACGAATTGGCGCGTACCATTCCCGAAGGGGTTTTCCTTTCCGACCTCACCCAATCGGATAAAAACCTGACCATGAATGGCGTCGCTCAATCCAACTCCAGGGTTTCGGCCTATATGCGTAATCTGGAATCTTCGCCTTGGCTGCAAGACCCGGTGTTGAATATCATCGAAAACAAGTTGGACGGCAAGGATAAATCCGCCAAGGACCAGAAAGACCTGCGTGGCAGCAAATTCACCCTGCAAGTCAAGCAGGCCGGTGAGAAGACCGCCGAGCCCAACCCCAAAGATAGCCAGCGGAAAAAGCCCTCATGAATTTCTCGAACATCAATTGGGATATCGAACATGCCGGTTCCTGGCCAACGCCGATCAAGGTGGCGATTATTGGTTTTTTGTGTTTGGTTCTGGGTGGGCTTTGGTATTATTTCGATACCCAGGATCAATTGCTGAACCTGAGCCAACAGGAAGCCAAGGAACGGCAATTGAAAACCACGTTCGAGCAGAAACAGCAAAAAGCCGCCAACCTTGAAGAATATAAAGTGCAATTAGCCGAGATCGAAAAGACCTTCGGCGATTTGTTACGGCAACTGCCTGATAAGACCCAGGTTCCCGAATTATTGGTAGATGTGTCACAGACTGGTTTGGCCAGTGGGTTAGAATTCGAGTTGTTCAAGCCGGGGGGGGAAATCGCCAAGGACTTCTACGCCGAATTGCCGATAGAAATCCGGGTGATCGGTAATTATATGGAGTTCGGGACGTTCGTGAGCGGTTTGGCTTCCTTGCCTAGGATCGTGACCGTACACAATATCAAGATCACGCCGAATAATGCACAAAAAAAAGGCGGCGGCAAAGACCCTTTGATCATGAGCGCATTGGTCAAAACCTACCGATATATGGAAGAGGGGGCCGGTCCCACCGGGCCGGGCGCGAAAAAGCCGGGGGCACCGGGAGCGAAACCCGCCACCCCCGCCGCTAATAAGCCGAAATAATCTGGATACTATGATCCATTCTTATCGATATTTATATGGGCGGACCCGGCCCGGTCGTCTGTTGCCTTGGATATTGGCGTTGGGGCTGGTGGGTTGCGGGGGGGGTGATATGGCGGATTTGAAAAGCTATGTCGCCGAGGTGAAAGGCCGTCATAGGGGTATGGTCGATCCCTTGCCGGAGGTGAAGACGGTCGAGCCTTTCGTATTCAGGCCCGAGGATTTGCGCGATCCCTTCATTCCCGATGAAAAGAGCCAGGAACCCGAGGAGGAAAAGGTCGAAAGCGGTATCCGTCCCGATACCAGTCGCCCCAGGGAAGAACTTGAATCTTATGAACTCGATAGTCTCAGGATGGTAGGCACGGTGATCCAGCAAGGGGGCTTGTGGGGCTTGGTGCGTGCCAACGATGGCACTATACACCGCGTGCGCGTCGGCAATTATATGGGCAAGAATTATGGGAAAATTATCAATATCAAAGAGAATATGATCGAATTGGTCGAAATATTCTCGGATAGTCCCGGGGCTTGGCACGAACGTAAAGCTAGTCTCGACCTGGCGGAAGCGAGCGGGGGAAACAAATGACGATGAGAGTGAATGGTTCGGGGGCTTGGGGATTGTCGGGACGGATAGTCGTCTGGGTGGTCGTGGCGCTGGGCTTGTTATGGCGTACTCCGGTGTGCGGGGCGGGCGGTTTGGTGCTGACTTCCGTCGAGTTTTCTTCCTTGCCAGGGGATAATCTCCAATTGGTATTGAACCTGAACGGACCGGCGGTTCAACCCAGGGTATTCAATACCGAAAATCCCGCCCGTATCGCCCTGGATTTGCCAGGGGTTAGTAATGGTCTCGATAAAAAATCGATCCCCATTAATACCGCCGGGGCGCAGAGCCTACAGGCGGTGGAATCCGCCGGGCGCACCCGTGTCGTATTGAACTTGACTAATTTGGTGCCCTATACCGCCAAGGCCGAGGGCGACCGCATCCTGATCACCTTGCAAAACGCCCCACCACAGTCCACCGCGCCGGTGGTCAGAACCCCATCGTCCAGTTCCGCGCCGATGCCCGGAGTCCGGTCCGCCTATTATGGGGATGGGGCGGGACGGCGCATCGAGAATGTCGATTTCCGCCGTGGCGAAAAAGGCGAAGGCCGCTTGTTGATTACCCTGAGCGATCCTAATTCCGTTGTTGATATCAAGCAGCAAGGCCGCAAAGTGGTGATCCGGCTCGATGAGACCGAACTACCCCAGAAATTGGCCCGCAGGCTCGATGTCATTGATTTCGCCACCCCGGTGCAGTTGATCGAATCGGCCATGGATGGTAGCGATACCCGGTTGAGCGTGACCCCGGTGTCCGAGGAGTACGACTATTCCTCCTATCAGACCGGCAAGTTATTGACCGTGGAATTCCGGCCTCTGACCAAGTTGGAAAAGGAAGAAATCAAGAAGAAGGATTTCCGCTATGGCGGCGAAAAGCTGACCCTGAATTTCCAGGATATTCCGGTGCGCTCGGTGTTGCAGATTCTGGCGGATTTCACCAACCTCAATATCGTGGCCAGCGATACCGTGCAGGGCAATGTGACGCTGCGTTTGGAGGATGTGCCCTGGGATCAGGCCTTGGACTTGGTGTTGAAATCCAAAAGCCTGGGGAAGCGCCAGGAAGGCAATATCATTCGGGTCGCGCCCTTGGACGAATTGAACAAGCAGGAAAGGGACGAACTGGAAGCCCAAAAGGTGGTGGAGGAATTGGAGCCCCTCCGTACCGAAATGATCCAGTTGAATTACACCAAGGCCGAGGAAATCAAGGAAATCCTGGTGGGCACCACCAAGAAAACCGTGGAGGACACGGCCAGCCAGTCCAATATCACCGGCGCGAAATCACTGACCAGCACCGCCACCCTGGATGTCAGCCAGTCGATCCTGTCCAACCGGGGCAATGTCACGGTCGATCCCAGGACCAACCAATTGATCGTGAAGGATACTTCGCGCAATATCGAGCGGGTGCGGGAATTGGTGCGCCAATTGGATAAGCAGGTCCGCCAGGTCTTGATCGAATCGCGCATCGTGATCGCCGAGAATAATTTCACCCGCGAACTGGGTTCGCGCCTCTCGTTGAACCGGTCCGCCTTCGTCAAGGACACCCGTGGCAAGGAGTTCTTCCAGACCGCCCCCGATGGTACCACCGAAGAATGGCAACAGCGCTGGAGCGGCAATACCGGCGTTTCAGGCGATGCCTTGGTGAATCTGGCCTCGACCGCTGCCGCCGCCAGTGGCGGTTATTTCGGCGTGACCTTCCTCAAGGTCGGCGATTATCTGCTGGACCTCGAACTTTCGGCGGCCCAGATCGATGGCCGCAGCGAGACCGTGGCGACCCCCAAACTCATCACTTCCGACCAGACCAAGGCCACCATCCTCCAGGGCCAGGAAATCCCCTATACCGTGACCAGCGCGGCGGGCGGTGCCGCCATCGCCACCGTGCAATTCAAACTGGCCGTGCTGAAACTGGAAGTGACCCCGCATATCACGCCCGACGACAATATCCTGATGGACCTGTTCGTGCAGAAGGACGAGCCTTCGTCGGTCTTGTTCAATGGCGTTCCGGCCATCCTGAAGCGCCAGATCACCACCCGCGCCCAGGTCGGCAACGGCGATACCGTGGTCCTTGGCGGCGTGTACGAAGGGCAACAGAAAAACCAGACCGACAAGGTGCCCTTCCTGGGCGATCTGCCGGGCGTGGGTTTCATGTTCCGCAAGGACCGGGTAGACGATAACAAGAAGGAATTGCTGATCTTCATCACCCCGAAAATCCTCGATCAAACCCTAAGCACCCGCTGACCCGGAAAGCCGGTGCCAGGGGCGCAAAAAGGCACCCGGCGGGTGCCTTTTTTCTTCCGGGGTCGCGGCTTGGGCCATGGTATGATGCGGTTTTTGTCGGCCCTAGCCGGGTATGAAACAGTCCAAGAATATCTATTTGATCGGTCCGATGGGGGCGGGGAAGACCACCATAGGACGGTTGCTCGCGAAGAGCCTGGGCGTGGACTTCGTCGATAGCGACAAGCAGATCGAGCAGCGCACCGGCGTCACCATCCCCATGATCTTCGAGTACGAGGGCGAGGTCGGCTTCCGCAGGCGCGAGGCCGAGGTGCTGGCCGAATTGACCCCAATGGACGGGATCGTCATGGCGACCGGGGGCGGTTCCATCCTGTTGCCGGAGAACCGGGAACTGATCCGCCGCCATGGCTTCGTGGTCTACCTGCATTGCCCGGTGGAAAAGCAATTGGAGCGCACCCACAAGGACGCCAACCGTCCCTTGCTCAACACCGAAAATCCCCGCCAGAAACTCTTGGACCTTTTCCATATCCGCGAACCGATCTACCGTTCCCTGGCCGATTTCGTCGTCGATACGGGGCAAAGCACCAGCCGTAGCGCCGTCCGGCAAATCCTCAGGGTCTATCACCGAACCCATTCCAGACCCGGCAAACCATGAGGACCCTCACCGTCTCCTTAGGGGAGCGCAGCTACCCCATCCATATCGGCCCCGACCTGTCGGACCAGGGCGAAATTCTCCGGTCCCACCTCGATTCCAAGCAAATCCTGGTCGTGACCAATGCAACCGTCGCGCCCTTATACCTGGAGCGGGTGCTGCGCCAACTCGAAGGCAAGCAGGTCGCTACCGTCATCCTGCCCGATGGCGAGCAGTACAAAACCATGGAATCGGCCCTGGCGGTGTTCGACGCCCTGCTCGAACACAAATTCAACCGCAACGCCCATCTCATCGCCCTGGGCGGCGGCGTGGTCGGCGACCTGACCGGTTTCGCGGCGGCGTGCTACCAGCGCGGCGTGCCCTTCGTGCAGATTCCCACCACCTTGCTGGCCCAAGTCGATTCCTCGGTGGGTGGCAAGACCGCCGTCAACCATCCCCGCGGCAAGAATATGATCGGTGCCTTCCACCAGCCGAAATGCGTGATCGCCGATCTCTCGACCCTCGATACCCTGGCCGACCGCGAATTGAGCGCCGGGCTGGCCGAGGTCGTGAAATATGGCCTGATCCGCGACGAGCCGTTTTTCCGGTGGCTAGAGGAACACATGGAAGCCCTGCTGCGGCGCGACCCGGAAGCCCTGGGCTACGCCATCGAGCGCTCCTGCCACAACAAGGCGGAAGTGGTGGCGGCGGACGAGCGCGAAACCGGCGAGCGGGCCACTTTGAACCTGGGCCATACCTTCGGCCACGCCATCGAAACCGGCCTGGGCTATGGCGGCATTCTGCACGGCGAGGCGGTGGCGATAGGCATGTGCCAATCGGCGGATTTGTCGCGGCGCTTAGGCTGGCTCGCGGAGCGGGACGTGGAACGCATCGTGGCCTTGCTGGCGCGGGCGCGGCTGCCGGTGCGCCCGCCCGCCGAATTGGGGGTGGACGCCTTCCTCGAACACATGGCGGTAGACAAGAAGAATCTCGAAGGCCGCTTGCGTTTGATCCTGCTCGAACGTATCGGTAAGGCGCATCTACCCATACCGGTCGATCTGGCCCCGTTGCGGGCCACCTTGGACGAGTATGGCCGCGCTTGAGGAGGTCCAGGCCGACGGCCCGCTGGCCGGTTCCCTGCTCTCCGAGGCGCGGGAGCGCAAGTTCGACTTGCTGCTGCATCTGGCGGTCAATCTTTCCCAACCCATCGTCGTGTCCGGTCCCGAGGGCATGGGTAAGACGGTATTCCTGCGGCGTTTGGAGTCCAGCGCCCGCGCCTATGCCAGTGTGTGTTATCTGGCCGCCACGGCGGGCACCACCTACGAATTCATCATCGAGGAACTGCGGCGGGCGGCGTTGCGGGATTTGAACCTCGCCAACGCCGGGGGCTGGACCTGCGCGGAAGTGCTGGCGCGTTATGGCAAGGAGCGGCGTTTGCTGGTGTTGATGCTGGATAACGCCCACCGCCTGCTGCCAGGCTTGCTGAGCGGTCTTTGGGAATTCGCCCGCGAACACCCTAGCCTGCATATCGTGCTGGCCTTGCCCAGCCACAGCCTGCGGCGCAAGGCCACCACCGACGCTTTGGCCTTGCGCGACGCCCAGCCGTTGGAAATCCCCGCCTTGGGTCCCTCGGAGTTTTCCGCCTACCTGCGCCAAATGGCCGCCGCCCAGCCGGAACTGGCCCCAGGTTCCGCCGCTGCCGAGTCTCAGGTCATCGCTTGGCATGCCCGCGCCCAAGGTGCGCCCGGCGCGGTCCTGGGCGGGCTGGCACCACCGGCGGAAGCCGCGCCTTCCCCATTGTGGCGCGGGCGCTGGTGGGTGCCGGGACTGGCCGCGACACTGCTGGTCGCCGCAGCCCTGTTATGGTGGAAGCCGGAGGGCCAACCGCCCGAATCGCCACCCGGCTTCCCCTCGCCCAAGGCCGACGCCGATTCGGCCTTGCCGGGCATGATGTTGCACGAACCATCCGCGCCCGCAGTGGTCGAGGGGGGGCATCCCGCGAATCCGGGCGAATCCCAGCCCCAGGCCGACGGTTCCGCTACCCTCCCGGAAGTTCCACCGCAACCACAGGCCGGGGCGGTGACGCAAGCCCCGGAGCCTCAAACGCCGTCGGTGCAACCAGAACCGGCCCAAGCCCCGCCGCCGATACCCGAATCCCAGGCCCAACCGGAGCCATCCGCCGTTGCGACGGCCCGCCCCCCGGAATCTCCAGCCGCGACCCCGCCGCCGGAGCCTTTGTCGCCCGAACAGCAAGCACGGCTCCAAGCCGCCGCCGTCAGCCTGGAAGGGGTGCAGGGTGTGGATTGGATCATGGCGCAGAACCCGGAAGCCTATACCTTGCAAATCCTCGCCATGTCCCAGGCGGGTGCCCTGGCCGGGACCATAGGCCGCTTTCCGCCGGAGAGCGCCTTGTCCGTGCTGCGCTCGCGCAAGGGCCGGGGTGATCTGTACCTGTTGTTCCATGGCGTTTATCCGAATATGGCCGCGGCCAGGGAAGGGGCCGCAGGCTTGCCGCCGCCCTTGACCCAGGCTATTCCCCGGCAATTCAAGTCGATCCAGGCCGACCTGTTGCGCCCGCCGGGTTCGGGTGCCACCGCCCCGGCCCAGCGCTGGCGGGTTCCCCACAAGGCCCAGCAACCTTAGTATCCGCCGGATTCCCCGCATCCCCGTCACTGCCGGCAGCACCGGCCCCGAGGCTTCCCGCCGCCCTATCATAGGAAAGACCACGCCATGACCCGTTTGCACAACGATTGCTTCATCCGCGCCTTGCTCCGCCAGCCCGTCGAACGCACCCCCGTGTGGATGATGCGCCAGGCCGGGCGTTATCTTCCCGAATACCGCCGGGTCCGCGAACAGGCGGGCAGTTTCATGAGCCTCTGCACCCAGCCGGAACTGGCCTGCGAAGTGACTTTGCAGCCCTTGGCGCGTTTCCGGCTGGACGCCGCGATCTTGTTCTCGGACATCCTCACCATCCCCGACGCGATGGGCCTGGGGCTGAGTTTCGCGGAAGGCGAGGGGCCGCGCTTCGCCCGGCCCGTGCGCTCGGCGGCGGAGGTGCGGGCCTTGCCGGTGCCCGACCCGGAGGACCGCTTGCGCTATGTGACCGATGCCGTGCGCCTGATCCAGCGCGAATTGGGCGGGCGGGTGCCCTTGATCGGCTTTTCCGGCAGTCCCTGGACCTTGGCGACCTACATGGTCGAAGGCGGCGGCAGCCGCGAGTTCCGCAAGGTCAAAGGTTTGATGTACCAGGAACCCCAGGTCATGCACGAACTCCTGGGCAAGCTGGCCGAGGCCGTGGGCCTATATCTGGCCGCGCAGATCGCCGCCGGGGTCGATGCCATCATGGTGTTCGATACTTGGGGCGGGGTGTTGTCGGCGGCGCAATACCGGGAGTTCTCGTTGGCCTATGCCCAACAGGCGCTGGAACGGATCGGCCTGGATCGATTGGAACGGAAGGTTCCGGCCCTCCTGTTCACCAAGGGCGGCGGGCAGTGGTTGGAGGCGATGGCTGGCGCGGGCTACGACGCGCTGGGGATCGATTGGACCACCGATATCGGCGAGGCCCGCCGCCGGGTGGGCGACCGGGTGGCGTTGCAGGGCAACCTCGACCCGCAGGCCTTGTATGCACCGGAACAGTCCATCCGCGCCGAGGTGGAACGCATTCTCGAAAGCTACGGTCCTGGCAGCGGCCATGTTTTCAATCTGGGGCACGGGGTGTGGCCGGATGTCGATCCCGGGCGGGTGGGCGCGATGGTCGAGGCGGTACACGAGTTCAGCCCGGCTTGGCATCGCTAGCGTGGGTGGGCGTGGCCGATAATTTGCTTGGAAGGAGCGCGGGGCGCGGCGTCAGGTCGCGCCAGCGAGTCTTGATTTGCGGAGGTGGGCTATGCGTGCGGAAGGCGTATTCGATGAAACCCTGATCACCGGCATGAACCTGACGGAGTATTTCAAGGATTCCGTCCACACGGCCTTGGTAAACCAGCGGGTCCGGGCCGGGGAGGATACCGTTTACTACGTGGTGAACCTGTTGGCGTATTTCACCCGCGCCGAGAAGCTGTTCCAGCGCACCGAAGACGGCGTGGTGTTGCAGCCCCTGGCCCAACTCTACGCCGAGGCGGCCGAAACCCCGAACCCCGAGGAACGCCGCCACAAGCTGCGCCGCCTGGGTGATATCGCGCTGCTGATTTCCGGTTTGTTTTCGGCCAGCCTCAACCGCAAGGTGGTGGATGTCGATTACTACATCGCCATGGGCGGCTCGGCCTACGGGGTGTTGTGCGGATTGGACCGGGGTACGGCGCGGGGGCGGGCGTTTGGTGCCGTGTTCGACGAATTGTCGCGGCGGTTCCAGGTGTTCGTGGACGTGCTGGCCGAGGTTGGCGAGCGCAGCCACCTCAAGCCCGGTAGCGATACCCTGCGCCTGTACGAACTGTGGTTGAAGACCGGCAGCCCCCGCATGGCGGCGAAGCTGCGGAACCAGGGGATAGAGCCGATCCAATCCCTGGCCGGCGCCCGCTTCAACTAGAGCGGCCCGCCATGCCCCTCAATCCTCCTCGCAGCATTCCGCCAAGGGCCGGATTTCCTGGATGATATCCTCGCCGCCGGTGGGATCGACGACCCCCCGCGCCACATGGCTTTTGCGGTAGCCATACAGGAAATAGAACACCAGCCCGATGGCCCCCCAGACCGGGAACACCAACTGGGCTTCCGGCGGCAGGAACAGGAACAGCACCAGGCAGCCCAGCACCGCCAACGGTCCCACCAGCCACACCCCCGGCGTCTTGAAGGGCCGGAACCGCCCGGCGTCCTTCACCCGTAAGATCATCACCGCGATGGCCACCACCATGAAGGCGAACAAGGTGCCGGAATTCGACACATCCGCCAGCTTGCCCACCGGGAAGAACGCCGCCGCCAGGGTGACGCCCGCGCCCGTGACCAGGGTCACGATATGCGGGGTTTTGAAGCGCGGGTGGACCCGGCTCAAGGCTTCCGGCAACAGCCCGTCCCGCGCCATCACGAAGAAGATGCGGGTCTGGCCGAACAGCATCATCAACACCACCGAGGGCAGGGCCAGGAAGGCCGCCAGCCCGATCAGGTTGCCGACGCCGCCCCAGCCGATCTGGCGCAGCACCTGGGCCAGCGCCTCGCGCGAGCAAACCAGGGGTTGGGTTCCGGCACCGGCCAGGGTTTGGCATCGCGCCGCCAGTTCCGCCGAACCCGGCGCCAGCCCCGCGCCGGTCGCGGGATCGACCACCGGCTGGGCGCCGATGGCCCCGATGGCCCCCGCCGACACCAGGAGATAGAACACCGTGCAAATCCCCAGGGAGCCGATCAGGCCGATGGGCACGTTGCGCTGGGGGTTCCGGGTTTCCTCGGCGGCGGTCGAAACCGCGTCGAAGCCGACATAGGCGAAGAAGATCGAGGCCGCCGCCGCCACCACGCCCGTCCCGCCCAGGGGCGCGAACGGTTGGAAATGGGCGCTGTTCAACACCGGCAGGGCCAGGGCGATGAAAACGGCGAGCGCGGCGATTTTCACCGCCACCAGGACGGCGGTGAAGGTGGCGCTTTCCTTGGTGCCGATGACTAATAGCCCCGTCACGAACAGGCTGACCAGCATCGCGGGCAGGTTGACGATGCCGCCGGCATAGGGGCCGTTGGCCAAGGCCAGCGGGAGGTCTATCCCCAGCGAGTTGTGCAGCAGGCCCACGAAATAGCCCGACCAACCCACCGCCACCGCGCTGGCCGCCACGGCGTATTCCAGGATCAAGGCCCAGCCCACCACCCAGGCCACCAATTCCCCCAGCACCGCGTAGGAATAGGTATAGGCCGAGCCCGAGACCGGCACCATGGACGATAGCTCGGCATAGCACAGCGCCGCCACCGCGCAGACGAAACCGGCGATGACGAAGGACAGCATCATGCCGGGACCGGCTTTCTGCGCGGCCTCGGCGGTCAGGACGAAAATGCCGGTGCCGATGATCGCGCCGACGCCCAGCAAGGTCAGTTGCCAAGCGCCCAGGGATCGGTGCAGGCCCTTTTTCTCGGCGGTGGCGAGGATGGCGTCCAGGGGCTTTACGCGCCAGAAGATCATGGGGGTTCCTCCTAGGTCGTGTGGGGGTTTGGAGACAGGGGCGTGGGGCTAGTGTACAGGAAACCCGCCGCTCATCCGGCCCGCCGCCAGGCCAGCGGCTCGCCCGCCCGCAGTGGAACCAGGGTTTCTGCGCCGAAGGGGAAGCTTTCCGGTGCCCGCCATGCCCGGCGTTCCAGAGTGACCGTCCCCTGGTTGCGCGGCAGTTGGTAGAAATCCGGGCCGTGGAAGCTGGCGAAGGCTTCCAGCTGGTCCAAGGCGCCCGCCGCCTCGAAGGCTTCGGCGTAGAGTTCCAAGGCGGCATGGGCGGTGTAGCAACCGGCGCAACCGCAGGCCGATTCCTTGCCCCCGCGTGGATGCGGGGCGCTGTCGGTGCCCAGGAAGAATTTGGGATTGCCCGAGGTGGCGGCTTGTAAAAGAGCCAGCCGGTGGCTTTCCCGCTTGAGGACCGGCAGGCAATAGAAATGCGGGCGCACGCCGCCCACCAACAGCGCGTTGCGGTTATAGAGCAGGTGATGGGCGGTCAGGGTCGCGGCGATGCGCGGTCCGGCGTCGCGCACGAACTCCACGCCCTCGCGGGTGGTGGCGTGCTCCAGCACGATGCGCAGGCCGGGGAACCGCGCCGCCAGCGGTATGAGGTGCCGGTCGATGAACACGGCCTCGCGGTCGAAGATATCGATGGCGGGATCGGTCACTTCGCCATGTACCAACAGGGGCAAATCGTGCGTTTCCATGGCTTCCAGTACTGGATAAAGGGCTTCCAGGCTTTTCACCCCGGCATCGGAGTGGGTGGTCGCGCCCGCCGGATAGAGCTTGAACGCCACCACGGCGGGTTCTGCGGCGGCGCGGCGGATTTCGTCCGGGGTGGTGGTTTCGGTCAGGTACAAGGTCATCAAGGGCTGGAACCCGCTGCCCGCGGGCAAGGCGGCCAGGATGCGCCCGTGGTAGGCCAGGGCGTCGGCCACGGTGGCGACCGGCGGTTTCAGGTTGGGCATGACGATAGCGCGGGCGAATTGCGCCGCCGTGTGGGCCACGACGCTGGCGAGCGCCGCATCGTCGCGCAGGTGGAGGTGCCAATCGTCGGGGCGGGTGAGGGTGAGTGTCTGCATGGTAATGTCGGCGCTTTTTGAGGAGGGCTTATCTTACAGGAACGGATAGAGTGCCAAGTTTGGAGCCGTGTTCAGCGGTGCCGCGCGGATTGGAAGACGACCGGGTTGCCGGTCGGTGGTCGCGGGACGTTTCTCGCGCCGCGGTGAACGCGGTCTCAACCTACCACGAACAAAACCCGCCCGAACCCGCTAAAATCCCCCCGCTTCCAGGTGCCGCTTTGGCGCCCGCCTTGCCATCAGCCGAATTCCAAACCCGTGAACGCGACTACCCACGAACAGATTGCCCTCAAGGATTTCACCGAGAAGGCGTACCTCGATTATTCCATGTACGTCATCCTCGACCGCGCCCTGCCCAACATCGCCGACGGGCTCAAGCCGGTGCAGCGGCGCATCGTCTACGCCATGTCGGAACTGGGGTTGTCGGCCCAGGCCAAGTACAAGAAATCGGCCCGCACCGTGGGCGACGTGCTGGGTAAATACCATCCGCACGGCGATTCCGCCTGCTACGAAGCCATGGTGTTGATGGCGCAGCCGTTTTCCTACCGCTATCCCTTGGTGGACGGGCAGGGCAACTGGGGTTCGCCCGACGATCCCAAGTCCTTCGCCGCCATGCGCTACACCGAGGCCAAGCTGACGCCCTACGCCCAAACCCTCTTGGCTGAATTGGAACAGGGCACGGTGGAATGGGTGCCCAATTTCGACGGCACCTTGGACGAGCCGGCCCTGTTGCCCGCCCGGCTGCCCAATGTGTTGTTGAACGGCACCACCGGCATCGCCGTCGGCATGGCGACCGATATTCCGCCGCACAACCTCCGGGAAGTGGTCGAGGGCTGCGTGCTATTGCTCGACCAGCCCGAAACCACGCTGGAAGAACTCTGCGAGGTGATCCGCGGTCCCGATTTCACCACCGAGGCCGAGTTGGTCACGCCCCGCGACGACCTCCTGCGCCTGTACCGGACCGGCAATGGTTCGGTGCGCCTGCGGGCGCGTTGGGAAGCGGAGGAGGGCAATATCGTCGTCACCGCCTTGCCGCACCAAGTCTCCGGCAACGACATCATGGCCCAGATCGCCGCCCAGATGCAGGCCAAAAAACTGCCCATGGTCGAAGACCTGCGCGACGAATCCGACCACGAGAACCCCACCCGCATCGTCATCATGCCCAAGGGCCGCAAGGTCGAGGCCGAACCCTTGATGTCGCACTTGTTCGCGACCACCGACCTGGAACGCAGCTACCGGGTCAACCTCAACATGATCGGCCTCAACGGCAAGCCCCAGGTCAAGAACCTCCGCGCCATCCTGGTGGAATGGCTGCGATACCGCACCGCTACCGTGCGCAAGCGGCTGGAATTCCGGCTGGACAAGGTCGAGGCCCGTTTGCATCTCCTGGCGGGCTTATTGATCGCCTTCCTCAATATCGACGAGGTCATCGCCATTATCCGCCGCGAGGACGAACCCAAGCCAGTGTTGATGGCGCGGTTCGGCCTGAGCGAGCTCCAGGCCGAAGCCATCCTCGACATCAAACTGCGCCATCTCGCCAAGCTGGAGGAAATGAAGATTCGCGGCGAACAGGCCGATTTGGAACAGGAGCGGGCCATGCTGCGGGCGACCCTGGATTCGCCGGATAAGCTCAAGGCGCTCATCAAGCAAGAGCTACGGCAGGACGCCGAGCGCTACGGCGACGCTCGCCGTTCGCCCATCGTGGCCCGGCAGGCGGCGCAGGCCTTGGACGCGACCCAGGTCATCGCCAGCGAGCCGGTCACGGTGATCCTGTCGGAAAAAGGCTGGGTCCGCGCCGCCAAGGGTCATGACATCGATGCCGCCACCTTGGCCTATCGTTCCGGCGATAGCTTCCTGATGGCCGCGCCGGGGCGCAGCAATCAACCGGCCTATTTCCTGGATTCCACGGGCCGCAGCTACGCCGTGCCCGCCCACGAATTGCCCTCCGCCCGTACCCAGGGCGAACCTTTAACTGGTCGGCTCAATCCGCCGCCGGGCGCGGTGTTCAAAACCGTGCTGACCGGCGGCGACGAGGACTGGTATCTGCTGGCGACCGACAGCGGCTATGGCTTCCTGACCCAGCTCAAGGAGCTATACACCAAGAACCGCACCGGCAAGCTGGTCCTGACCCTCCCCGAGCATGCGGAAGCCTTGCCGCCGCTGCGGGTGCTGGCACCGGACACGGAGGCCGTGGCCGTGGTGACGGCGCAGGGCCGTTTGCTGGTGTTCCCGATGACGGAGATTCCGGTGTTGGCCAAGGGCAAGGGCAATAAGCTGATCCAGGTGGAAGCCGGGGATTTGGCGGCGCGGCAGGATTATGTGCTGCATCTGGTGGCCTTGCCGCCGGGCGCGGGGCTGAAGCTCTATTGCGGCAAGCGCCATATCGGTCTGTCGCCCAACGATCTCGCCCATTATCAGGGGCTGCGGGGCCGCAAGGGCAATCATCTGCCGCGGGGGTTCCAGCGGGTGGATCGGGTCGAGGTGCAGGTTTAAGCGGGGCGTTGCCCGCCCGCTATCGGGACGTGATCGAATTCAAACAACAGGGAGGGCCGTATGCCGCTTTTCTACTCGAACAGCCATTTCTACCACACCCTGATGGGCATCACTTACCGCCACCATCGCAATGAGCGGTTCCGGGCGGTGGCGCGATGGATACCGGAAGGGGCCGATGTCCTCGATGTATGTTGCGGCGACGGGGCGTTGAGCCGGTATTTGCCGGAAGCCACCCGCTATCGCGGCTTGGACCGGAGCCCGGCCTTTTTGCGGAGCGCCCGGCGGCGCGGCAGGCCGGTGGAATATTTCGATGTGGGCGACGGACCCTTGCCCAAATCCCAGGTCGTGGTGTGCCAGGTCAGCCTGTACCAGTTCCATCCGCGGGTGGACGAGATGCTGGCCCGGTTGTACGCGGCGGCGCAACAACGCCTGATCGTCTCGGAATCGGTGTGGAGCCTGACCCGCTCCAAACTGCCGGGGGTCGCGCCGGTCATCGCCTGGGCCATGCGGACGGAAGGCATGGCGGATGGGTATTTCCGCTTCACGCCGGAGGCGCTGGACCGCTTGTTCGAGGCTTACCGGCCCGCGCTGCGCCATAGCGGGGCGATTTGCGGCGGGATGGATCGGTTGTTCGTGTTGGATAAGGCGGGTGCGCGTCCCGTCGCGGCGGAATATTGAAACGGGAGGTTTAGGTTATGGCTAGCAATATCAACGAGCGCGAGGCATTCGATTTGCCGTCTTGGCGGTTCCGTATCGCCAATCTGGGCTGCGTGGAATCGGGCGAGCTTGAGGTGAAGCCGCTGACTTTGCTGTGCGGGCCGAATAATACCGGGAAGACTTGGGTGATGTATGCGTTGTATGGGTTTTTGAAATACTCTATCCCGCCGAACCCCCCGATTTTTCCGGGGTTGGAATTCATTTTTGAAGGGCTAAAACATAAAAAAGTTATTTCTTGGGATTTAGAGGCGTGGGTTCGCAAATATGCAGATGAGTTGATTGAGTTAATTAATGCAAATACGAGGCAAAGATTTTCTGGTATTTTTCATTCTGGCGATGAATTTTTTTATGGTAGTCGCTTTGATTGGGGCGTGAATGCAGAGGCATTTGTTAAATATGCAGTTCGCACACGTTTAGATTTTGAACATTCTGGTGTGGTGCTTTTTAAGCCATCTAATAATGGCGTAGCTAAGTTGGCGATTGACGGCGATAGGGCGATTGATTTTTTAATATATCCGACTTTATCTGCGGCATTGCTTGGTTTTTTGTCGGGCGTAGTGTCTGGCGGGAATAGGTTTTTGATACCGACTGAGCGTAACGGATTGAATCTTTTTTTTCGTGAATTGGTTGGCTTGCGTACTGCACTCTTGCATCCATCTAGTAGAGGGTCGGGATCGTTTCTAAAATATATCGAGAATTTATCTAATTATCCTGAGCCTATAGCAGACTATATAAATTGGTTGAGTTGGGCTGGGTTATGGGAAATCGATGCTGAAAATAGGGGGGGTAAAATTTTTGAGGTGGCAGAGCGGGTTAAAATGGTTGCTGGTGGGCGTTATGCTAAAGACGGTGAAGGTAATGTCTGCTTTATGCCAAGTTTAACGGATAGCGCCCCCAAATTGGCTTTGCATTTAGCATCGTCCACGGTAAATAGCCTCTTCCCGCTCTGGTTCTACCTGGAACACCAAGCCAAACCCGGCGATGTCCTCATGATCGACGAACCGGAATTGAACCTGCATCCCGCCAACCAACGGGCGGTGGCGCGGCTCTTGGCGCGACTGGTCAATGCCGGTATCCGGGTGGTATGCAGCACCCATAGCGATTACATCGTGCGCGAGATCAATTCCCTGATTATGCTGGCCCGCCCGCATCCGCAACGCGCCGCGCTCATGCAGCGCTTCGGCTACGAAGAAGAGGAGATTCTAAGGCCGGAGCAGGTCGGGGCGTATGTATTCGAGAACGGGCATATCGCAGCCATGCCGATTACCGAAGATGAAGGTATCTCAGCCCAAACCTTCGACCAGCAAATCCACGAACTCAACGAAACCAGCGACGAGATTTATTACACCTATCGGGATAATGGCGGGGAGGCGGCGGGTGGGTAATTTGGTGAGTTGCTTCCAGCGCTTGATCCACCCCGATTGGCTATTGGAGCGCAACGGGGGCGAATGGTTATTGCGGGAATCCCAGGCCGGTGCGGATCAGCATGGTTTATTGAGGATTTCCGGCGGGCCATCCTTGGCTTTCTCGTTGGATAAGCCCGGTGCCGATCCCTGGCCGTTCATGAAGGCGGAACAACTGCCGGGTATCCGCAAGGTTTCCGATGCGTTGGTGTTGCTCGAAAAAGCCGGGCAGACTTATGTTTTCGCCATCGAAATGAAATCGGACAACGAATCCAAGGCGCTCCGCCAAATCCACAATGCCCGTTTGTTCACGCATTGGGTGCTGGGCTTGCTGCAATCGCACCGCCATTGGCAGGGCGATTATGGGTTTTGCGGGATTATCAGTTTCGCGCCGCGCAGGCAAGAACGCAGAGGCGTGACTTCAAGGGCGGCGGCTTTGCCCAAGCCGACCCAGAGCCACGGTTATCCGGTGTTCCGCCTGCATAACCACCCCCGCCTGAATCTGATGGATGTGCTGGAAAGCTTGGCTGGGGCTTCGGATGTCCGTCCCTAAGCGCCTTCACACAACCGTCACCGTCCAAAGGTGACGGCCCCGCCCCGGAAAAGCTTACAGTCCGCGCTTTTTTCCAAGGGGAATCCCACCATGTCCATCCGCACCACCCTCGCCGCCGGGCTCGCCCTGCTCGCGCTCGCCACCGGCACCGAAGCCGCCACCAGCCGCCCCTCCTGGCTGGTGCAGAAAATCTACGCCTACAACCATCCCTTCGCCGCCAACTTGCCAGGGGAGTTGGCGACCAAGATGGACAAGATGACCCAGAGCGCTTTCTACTTCTACCGGGGCACGGCCCATCTGTTCTACACCGATATGGCGAACACAGCGGCTTGGCCGACCTCGTATTTCAGTAATTACCTAACCGACGGGGCGTGGCTGGAAGGCGATATGCATATGCAGAACCTGGGCGGTTTCCGCGACGCCAACGGCAACGCGGTGTTCGACACCAATGATTTCGACGAGGCTTATTGGGGGCCCTATGTTTGGGATATCCGCCGCATGGCGGTCGCCATCGTCCTCGCCGCCAAGGAAAACGGCATTGCCAGCAGTGACCGCCAATCCCTGGTCAAGAATTTCGTCGATGCCTACCTCACCCAGATCGCCGCCTTCAAGGGCAACGACAACGAGAAGACCTGGCGCCTGACCACGGCCAACACCAACGGCGTGGTCAAGGATGCCATCCAGGCGGCGGATGCCAAGACCCGTTCCAACCTCCTGGCGAAATACACCGCCGTGACTTCCGGGGTGCGTCAATTCGTGGCGTCCAGCACCTTGCAACTGGTCAATGCCTCGACCCTGTCCGCCCTCAACGCGGCCATGCCCGGCTATATCGCTTCCATCGCTGCTTCCAAGCGCTATGCCAATAGCTTCTACACCCTCAAGGGCGCGGCCCTGCGCTTGGGCGCGGGTACTGGCAGTCTGGGGCGCTACCGCTATTACCTGTTGATCGAAGGGCCGTCCACCGCGACCAGCGACGACGTGATTCTGGAGATGAAGCAGGAATCCGACAGCGCGGTTGCCATCGCCGCGCCGGGCACTATGCCGGCCTCGGCCTATGGCTATCACAACGGTGTCCGCGTCGCGATGAGCCATAAGGCCTTGCTGAACAACGCCGATGTGTTGGTGGGTTCCACCAGTATGAACGGCATGGCGTTCTACCTGCACGAGCGTTCGCCGTACCAGGAGGATTTCGATTACACCTTGCTGACCACCTACACCAAGTTCAACGACGCGGTGAAATACATGGGGCAGGGGGTGGCGAAGAACCACGCCCTGGCGGACAAGGATTACGATTCCACCCTGATCGCTTCCAGCATGGATAAGGAAATCACCGATGTGATCGGCGCGAACGGCTCGGCCTTCAAGACCGAAATCCTCAACTTCGCCCTGGGCTATACCGCCCAGGTCGAGCAGGATTACGTCGATTTCGTCGCCGCCAAGAACAGCGGGGCCACCTTGTACTGAGGCGGGTTCACCCGCCGGGCAAGCGCCGCCGCAAGAAATCCAAAGCCAACGCGGCGGCACCCAGCCGCTTGCGCTGCGGATTGCCCGAAACCACCCGGCTTTCCTGCCACAGCCGGTTCGATCCGGCCAGGGCGAAATGCACCGGGGCGGGGCCGGAACCTTCCTTGAGCGCGTCCGGCTCGGCCAATTGCACCAGCGCGAAATCCGCCCCGCTCCGCGCCAGGGCCATCACGGCCAGGGTGGCGGCGACCCGCGGGCCGTCGCCTTCCGGTTTCCCGCCTAGCCAGCGGTGCAGGGTTTCCGGGGGGGATGCGGCCAGCGTACCCAACAGCCATTCCCGCCCCGCGCAGCGGCTCGCCAACAGCCCGCCGCTCGCCGCCTCGACGATGAACAACTTGGCGCGGCGGGCGTCGAGATTCTTTCCGGCCACGGCTTCGAGGCCGCTGCCGGGTTCCTCGTCGCCGCCGATGGCGTAAACGGCTTCCCCAATCGCCGCCATGGCCCGCCGCACCGTGGCTTCCCGTTGCTCCTCCGGGCAAGCCGCCGGGAACAGCAATTTCACCTGGTTCTCCGGCCCACCGGCCCGGAAACCCAAGCGCACGCCGGGCGGTAGTTCCACCGGCTCCAATAGCTCCTGCAAGGCCGATTCGCCGACGCCGACGGTGCGGAGGATCACCAGCTTTTCGGGGGCCAAGACGTAGCGCCGCGCCAAATCCGGTTTCACCCAGTGTCCGAACATGGCTTTCATCTCGGTCGGCACGCCCGGCATGAACACGAAGCGGCAACGCCCGGCCTGCACCGCGAAACCGGGGGCCGTGCCCCACAGGTTGTCCAGCCGTTCCGCGCCTTGCGGTAACAAAGCCTGTTTGCGGTTGACGGCGGGCATGGGCCGACCCGAGCGGGCGAACCAAGCTTCGATCTGGCGCAGGGCTTCCGGGTCTTCCACCAAGGGCAGGTCGAAGGCGTGGGCGACGGCCTCGGCGGTGAGGTCGTCGCAGGTCGGCCCCAGGCCGCCGCTGCACAGGCAGAGGTCGGCGCGGGCCGAGATTTCGCGCAACAGGGAAACCAAGGCGTCGAGCCGGTCGCCCACGGCGCTGTGGCGGGCGATGTGGAAACCCATCGGCACCAGTTCCCGCGCCAGCCAGGCGGCGTTGGTGTCGGCGATTTCGCCGGTGACGACTTCGTCGCCTTGGGAGAAGATTTCGGCTAGGGGTGGGGTCATGGCGGGCTATGGGGATGGGCTATGGAGAGTTGGATTATCCTGTATGCGCTGCATGTGGGCCAGCATGGAGGGCGGGGTACCGCTCCAGGCCCAAGCGGGATGATAGTGAAAGGCCCGGCCCGTCGCATGAAACGCGGATGGCGTTGCGCAGCGTTGCGTAGGCAACATATTGAAACGAGTCATGCCCCTTTTCTCCCGCCATCCCATCCCATCGATCATTGGCCGGATTCCCGGTTCCACGCCGCGCCGGGCTTTGGCACGGAGCTTGTCTCTTTCTCCGCCATCAGCGCCGCCTGTCGTCACAGGCCCACCCCATTGGAGCAGCACCATGATCTTCCGCCAACTCTTCGAAGCCGATACCTGCACCTACACCTACCTTTTGGGCTGCGAACGCACCCACCGCGCGGTCTTGATCGACCCCGTCGCCAGCGAGTTGGAAACCTACGCCCGTTTGCTGGCCGAACTCGGCCTGACCCTGGTCTATACCCTGGAAACCCATGTCCACGCCGACCACATCACCGCGTCCGGCCTGCTGCGCGAGCGCTTCGGCAGCAAGAGCGTGGTCCATCGCGACGCCGGGGCGATGTGCGCCGACCTGTTGGTGACCGATGGCGTGCCCTTGCAGGTGGGCGACCTGGAATTCCGGGTGCTGCACACGCCCGGCCATACCGGCGGCTGCGTGAGCTACGCCATGGTCGACCGGGTGTTCACCGGCGACGCCTTGTTCATCGGCGGTTGCGGACGCACCGATTTCCAGCAGGGCGATGCCGGACGTTTGTACGACAGCATCCAGCGCCAGCTTTTCAATCTGCCGCCCGACACCCTGGTCTATCCCGGCCACGATTACGCCGGTAACACCGTCTCCACCATCGGCCAGGAAAGGGCCAAGAATCCCCGGCTCGGCAACGGCAAGACCCGCGAGGAATTCATCGGTCTGATGCGGGCCTTGGATTTGCCCTATCCCAAGTACATCGACCAAGCCCTGCCCGCCAACCAGGCTTGTGGCCGGGCGCCCGTGCCGCGCCAGGGGTGATGGCTTGCCTTGATGGCCGACCGGGGAGCCGGAGGTGGATATGGGCTTGATGCTGGGTTTGGCGGGGGTGATCGGCTTGTTGCTGGGCTTGCTCGGCGGCGGCGGGTCGATCCTCACGGTGCCGGTGCTGGTCTACGTGGCGGGACTCGATCCCAAGACCGCCATCGCGACTTCGCTGGTGGTGGTGGGCACCACCAGCCTGGTCGCCATGGTGGGCCATGCGCGGGGCGGGCGGGTGTGCTGGAAGAACGGCTATAGCTTCGGGCTGGCCGGGATGGCGGGGGCGTATGGCGGCGGGCGGCTGGCGGCCTATGTGCCGGGGCATATTTTGTTGCTGCTGTTCGCCCTGGTCATGCTGGCGACGGCGGCGGCGATGCTCAAGGGCCGGGGGCGCGAAACCCAGCCCCATACCGGCGGGCCGATCTGCCCCCGGCGTTTGAACCTGCCCGCCGTGTTGTTCGATGGCTTCCTGGTCGGCGCTTTGAACGGGCTGGTCGGGGTGGGCGGCGGTTTCGTGATCGTGCCGGCCTTGAACCTGTTGGGCGGCTTGCCCATGCACGCGGCGGTGGGGACTTCGCTCCTGGTCATCGCCATGAATTCGGCGGCGGCGCTGGCGGGCTACGCCAGCCATGTCAGCTTCGATCCGCATTTGGTGATGCTGTTCACCGGGGCGGCGGTGGTGGGGAGCGTGGTCGGCGGCTGGCTGTCCAAGCGGATCAGCGGCAACGCGCTCAGGCGCGGCTTCGGGGTGTTCGTCATCGCCATCGCCGCCTATTTGCTCCACCGCGAATTGAGTTGGGCGGTGGTGGACGAGGTCCGGCGGGTGGTGCTGGAACACCGGGATTTCTTCTGGGGTTTGATGACCGCCCTCGCCATCTTGGCGTTATATTGGCTGCGGGGCTTGATCCACCACCACCGCCCGCTGGGCGGGCAGGCGCGTTGATGCCCTGGGGCGCGGGGCGGTTCCCGCTCCGTTTGCATAACCATAACGATCTTCGCACGACACCATACCCATGAACACCAGACTCTTTCCCTGTATCGCCCTGGCTTTGTCCCTGGCCGCCTGCGGTCCCGCCTCCACACCCGGAACCGCGGGCGGCGGCGGCGAGGCCAAAATCGTGGGGCTGGTCCTCACCGAGGACGGGCCGGCCCGCCAGGGCCACATCGAAGCCAAAGACCGCGACGGTGCCGTGGTGGCCCAGGCCGACATCGGCGGTGACGCCCATTACAGCCTGAGAATCCCGGCGGGCGTGGCCTATCCCGTGGTGCTGAGCGCCACGGCGGCGGGGGCCGCGGCTCCGTTGAAGGCCGCCGTCACCAGCGATCTGGTTGCCGACCAGGATATCAGTCCCGTCACCACCTTGGTGGTCGATACCGCCCTGGGCCTGGGCGGACTGACCGAGGCCAACCTCGCCAAGGCCGCCGGGGCCGCCATCGCCCAGCGCAAAAGCTCGGGCGGTTCCGGCGGTTCGGCGGGTTTCAAGGGAGATTCCACCCAACAATACGGCGGCTGGCATTAAGTCCGGTCCGGTGCGGCTTGGGGGCCGGCGGCAGCCGCGATATGGTCACGGGTTCCGCCCAACGCCGTGTCGCGCCTTTTTTGCCGGGATTGGCTATGCTTCGGAGGTTCCGAACCTATCCCCATCCCTATGAACAGCGGCCCTGGTTCACCTTCCTCCCCTTCCACAGAGCCTCCGGGCGATCCGCCGGAGCAGTCCGGCCCGTCCGGGCAAGAGTCGGGTTTTTGCTGCGCCATCGTAAATTCCATACCGGCCCATATCGCCGTGCTGGACCATGACGGCATCATCGTCGCGGTCAACGAGTCCTGGATGCGTTTCGACCGGGACAACAGCGGCGATTCCCGCCCGGACGCGGCGGCTTGGGTCGGGACCGATTATCTGGCGGTTTGCGCCGCCTGCTCGGAGGGCGATGGGTTTGGCGATGTGCAGGAGGCCGAAGCGGCCCGCGCCGGTATCCTGGCCGTGCTGCGCGGGGAAAGCTCCGGCTTTTCGATGGAATATCCCTGCCATTCGCCCACTCAGCGCCGCTGGTTCCTGATGAGCGTCTCGCCCTTGTGTTCGGAGCGGGGCGGGGCGGTGGTGTCGCACACCGATATCACGGGGCGGGTGCTGGCCGAGTTGGCGCTGGCGGAGGCGGCGGAGAGCAAGCGCATCCTGTTCGAGCAATCGCAGGATGGTATCGCGGTCCTCGATACCGACTGCCGGGTGATCGAGGCCAATGCCCGCTTTGCCGCCATGCTGGGTTATACGCAGGAGGAATTGGTCGGGGTTCCGGTTTGGTCCTGGGACGACCAGTGGCGGACGCAGGAAGCTTTGTTCGCCCATTTCGCCCAATCCTTCGACCAGCAGCAACTATTCGAGACCCGCCATCGGCGCAAGGACGGTGGGGTCTACGATGTGGAAATCCTGTCCATTCCTTCGGCCTGGCGCGGCCAGTCGGCGATATTCACCATCTGCCGCGACATCAGCGGGCGCAAGCTCGCCGAGCGGGCCTTGCGCGAAAGCGAGGAGCGGTTCCGCCAACTCGCCGAGCGGGTGCCGGATATTTTCTGGATCACCGAGTGGCCGGAGCGGCGGGTGGCCTATGTCAGCCCGGCGTTCGAGGCCATCAGCGGGCTGTCCAGGGAAGCCCTGTACCAAGATTCCGAAACCTGGTTCCAAGCGGTCCATCCCGAGGACCAAGCCAGGGTCCGGCGCGAGTTCGTGGCGGGACTCAAGGCCGGGTGCTTCGATATCGAATACCGCGTCGTCCGCTCCGACGGCGATATCCGCTGGGTCGAGGATAGGGGTTCCCCGGTGCGGGACGCGGCGGGCCGGGTCTACCGGGTGGTCGGCATCGTGCATGATGTCACCCAGCGCCACCGCATGATCGAGGAACTGGACCGCCACCACCACCACCTGGAGCATCTGGTGGCCGAGCGCACCGAGCAGCTGCGCGAGGCCAACCGCGCCCTCCTGGTCCACGCCGAGGAAATCGCCGACCTCTACAACAACGCCCCCTGTGGCTACCACTCGCTGGGGTCGGACGGCGCCTTCATGGCGGTCAACGATACCGAGCTGGCCTGGCTGGGCTATGGGCGCGAAGAGGTGTTGGGCAGGAATTTCGCCGAATTCCTGGCCCCCGCCAGCGCCGAATTGTTCCGCGCCACCTTTCCCGGTTTCAAGCGCACCGGGCGGGTCAAGGACCTGGAATACGACCTGGTGTGCAAGGATGGCGGCGTCTTGCCGGTGCTGTTGAGCGCCACGGCGGTGCGCGACGCCGCGGGAGCTTATTTGATGAGCCGCTCGATCCTGTTCGACAACCGCGAGCGCAAGGCCCGCGACCAGGAGATCGCCCAGCTCAACGCCGAACTGACGCGCCGTGCCGCCGAGGCCGAGGAGGCCAGCCGCGCCAAAAGCGTGTTCCTCGCCAATATGAGCCACGAAATCCGCACGCCCATGAGCGCTATCCTGGGGCTGGCCGATCTGTGCCTCGCGAGCGGGCCGGGCGAGCGCCAGCGCGATTACCTGGAGAAGATCAGGCGGGCGGCGGATTCGCTGCTCAGGATCATCAACGACATCTTGGATTTCTCCAAGATCGAGGCCGGCAAGCTGACCCTGGAGACCATGGAATTCGGCCTGGAGCCGGTGCTGGACAACCTCGCCACCCTGTTGGCCGGCCAGGCCAAGGAGCGGGGTTTGGAATTGATCTTCGACGTCGACGACAACCTGCCCCAGGTTTTGGTGGGCGATCCCTTGCGGCTGGGGCAAATCCTGGTGAACCTGGTCAGCAACGCCATCAAGTTTTCCGAACGCGGCGAGGTGGTGGTGGCCCTGGACCTGGAAGCCCAGCACGGGCGGGAAGTGGAGTTGCGGGTGGCGGTGAGCGACCAGGGCATCGGCTTGACCCCGGAGCATCGGGCCGTGTTGTTCTCGGCTTTTTCCCAGGCCGATTCCTCGACCACCCGGCGTTTCGGCGGCACCGGGCTGGGGCTGGCCATCAGCAAGCGCCTGGTGGAAAGCATGGGCGGGCGGATCGGGGTGGACAGCGTGTTCGGACGGGGCAGCACTTTTTATTTCACCGTGCGCCTGGGGCTGCCGGGGCAGGAGGCCGCGCCCCGGCCCGAGACGTGGCGGGCGCGGTGCCGGGGGCGGCGGGCCTTGCTCATCGACGGTAGCGCCACCGTCCGCCGGGTGCTGGCGAAGCGCCTGGCCGGGCTGGGCATGGTGGTCGATGCCTATGCCTCCATCACCGCCGCCTTGGCGGCGGTGGCCGACGGCGGAGCGCCGGAGTATCTGTTCGCCTTGGTCGCTCTGGACCCGCCCGGCCTGGGCGGAGTGGAAAGCCTCCACCGGTTCTGCCGCCGGCTCGGGTTGGGTGCGATCACCCATTTCATTCCCATGGCCGCGCCTTCGGCGGTCCCGCCGACCTGGGAGGGCGGCGGGACCGCGCTCACCAAGCCGGTCACGTCTGGCCATTTGCGCGAAATCCTGCGTGGCCGCCTGGGCTTGGCGCGGGAACCCGTACACGAGGTGCCCTGCGGCGGCGATACCCTCGCCGAGTTGGCCGCGCCCTTGGCCGGAGCCGATATCCTCCTGGTCGAGGATACCGAGATCAACCGCGAAATGATGGCGGATATCCTGGAAAACCTGGGAATGCGGCCCCGCGTGGCCGGGAATGGCCGCGAAGCGCTGCGGGCGGTGGCGCGGGCCGTGCCCGAGGCCGTGCTGATGGATTGCCAGATGCCGATCATGGATGGCTACGAGGCCACCCGCGAACTGCGCAAGCAGGCCCACCTGCGGGCACTGCCGATCATCGCGCTCACCGCCCACGCCATGGCCAACGACCGCGAGCGCTGCCTGGAAGCCGGGATGAACGCCTATCTGTCGAAGCCGGTGGATATTCCCCAGTTGATCCGGGCGCTGGCGCAATGGGTGCGGCCCAGGGCGCGGAGCGGCGTTCCGGCGGGCGTATCGCCGCCCGCCGCCGGTTCTGTTCCCCCGCCGGACCTGCCCGCGGTTTTGCCCGGCATCGACCTCCAGGCCGGTTTGGAGCGCACCGGCGGCAACCCGCCGCTTTACCTGCGCCTGTTGCGTAAATTCCGCGATAGCCATGGCCGGGATTTCGAGCGCGATTGCCGGGCCGCGCTGGATGCCGGGGAGTTCGGCACCGCCCGGCGTCTGGCGCATTCCCTCAAGGGCGTGGCCAAGTCGTTAGGGGCCGAACCCCTGGGCGAATTGGCGGCGCGCTTGGAGACCGCCCTGGCCGATAATGGGCCCACCGCCACCATGGAGGCAGACCTGCGGGCGCTGTGTGAGGAACTGGGCGGTGTGGCGCGGGGTTTGGCGGTTTTGGAGGAGGATGGGCGGGATTCCGCCGGGACCGCGCCGCCCGACCGGATGCGCCTGCGGGCCGAATCCGGGCGTTTAACGGCGTTGTTGCTGGCCCACGATGTCGCGGCCATTCCCTGTTTCAAGGCGTTGTCGCCGCTGTTGTCCAGCCATCCGGATAGCGGCGCGGTCGCCGATATCCAACGTTGTCTGGACCGCTACGATTTCGAGGGTGCCCTAATGCGCCTGCGAAAAGTTACTATGCTTGAGTTTTGAAAGCGTTGGGGATTTTGCCGATATTCACTTTCCGGTTTCGCCGGACTTACCCATGGAGAAGCCAAGGCCCGTGTCCGGGAAAGGGTATTTATGATCCATTCCACAAAAGCGGCTCCTGCACCGGAATACCCGGTATTTATACGGTGCCTGGGGTTTTCTGGGATCGGCGATGTTCCAGCCCACGCGTATGGGGCCGGGACTGGGTTCCGGGAGGCGGGCGGGGTGTCCCCAACGAGGGACGGATTGGCGTCGCCGCCAATGTCTACGACGCCTGGGCAGTGTCCGCTCCCACCGGCGGGCTTGGCTTTCCGAGAACGCCATAGCCTATATCCCAGCCCAGGCGGCGCAGGTTTTTGATCCATCCCTGGTGCCACCCTTCGTCGGACTGATGCCGGAATTACTCAGAATCGGGGCGTGGTCCCAATAGCCGCTGTGGCGTTTGCGTTGGGGTATTTTGTTAATATGGAATGGATATATCCGCTTTTATACAGTCGTTGGGCAATGCCTTGAACGCGCCTTTTTAGGAACCCCGGACCCAATCACAGGAATATGCTATGACAGCCGCACACGTACTCTTGGTCGAGGACGAGGAAATTATCGCCACCATCATCACCGAATTCCTCGGTTCCAGAGGTATCCAGGTGAGCGCCGTGGCGGATGGGGAACAGGCTTGGGCCTTGTTGCGGGGCGGCGATCCACCTTATGAAACCATCCTGTTGGACCGGGACTTGCCGGGGATCAGCGGCATGGAATTATTGCAGCGGATCAAAACCACGGCCCAGCTCAGCCAGATTCCGGTGGTGATGGAAACCTCCAGCAATGACGCCAAGAGTATCCAGGAGGGTTTGGACCGGGGGGCTTATTATTATCTGACCAAGCCGTTCCAACCCGATGTCCTGCTCGCCATCGTCAACGCCGCCGTCGGACAGTACCGGGATTACCGGCGGATGCGGGAAACCCTGGAAAAAGCCGAGCGGACCTTGCTGTTCATGGAATCTGGGCGGTTCCGCTTCCGTAGCTTGGCGCAGGCGCAGGCGCTGGCCGGAGGGCTGGCCCAGGCCTGTCCCGAACCCTTGCGGGCGGCGGCGGGCTTGCAGGAGTTGCTGATCAACGCGGTGGAGCATGGCAATCTCGGCGTTTCCTACCAGGAGAAATCCGCATTGATCCTGGCCGGACGCTTGCAGGAGGAATGCGAGCGGCGGTTGGGCTTGCCGGAACACCGGGACAAGACGGTCGAGGTCGTGGTGGAGCGCGGGGCCGACCGGCTGAGTTTCACCATCAGCGACCAGGGCGCGGGCTTCGATTGGCACAAATACCTGGATTTCGATCCGGGGCGCATTTTCGACCCCAATGGCCGGGGTATCGCCCTGGCCCGTAAAATCAGCTTCGACCAGGTGGACTATCTCGGCGATGGCAGTACCGTGCAGGCCGTGGTCAAGCTCTAATCCTTCCCTTCCTACTCCGCTTCAGGATTCCCTCATGACCCCATCGATCCGCCGCGCCGAGCCGCGTGATATGGACGGACTCGTCCGCCTGCTCGAAACCCTGTTTTCCATCGAGGCCGATTTCGCCTGCGACGCCGATAAGCAGCGGCGCGGCCTGGAACTGTTGATCGCCAGCGCCAAGGATTGCGTGTTGGTGGCGGAGTCCGGGGGTGGGGTGGTGGGCATGTGTTCGGTGCAGGGGGTGGTGTCCACCGCCGAAGGCGGGCCGGTGGGCTGGGTGGAGGATGTGGTGGTGGCCCCGGATCACGCGGGGCGGGGGATCGGTCGCCAGTTGCTGGCGGCGGCGGAGGCCTGGGCGGTGGAACAGGGCTGGACTCGGTTGCAATTGCTGGCCGACCGCAATAACGCGGCGGCTTTGGGATTCTATGGGCATTTGGGGTGGGGGCGCACCGAACTGGTGGCGCTCAGGAAATATCCCGGTTGACGGGAACCCGCGGGGTCCGGTTGGCGTGGCAGCCGGACCCCGCGGGATTTTATGCCGGGCGTCCTTTGGAGCGGTGCCCAGGCGCGGTTACTTGGCGGTCACGTCCACCTGGACCTGGAAGTTCGCGCTGTGCTTGGCGGCTGCGTAGTCGTTGCCGCCGATGACGAAGGTCAGCGCGTTCATGGTGTTGTCCTTCTTGTCCAACTTGACCGTCTGGGCAACGATGACTTTCTTGAGGGGGGAGGCTGGTGCGGAACTAACGGCTTCCAAGCCATGGCCATCCAGGGTCGACCACCAGTTGCGGTAGTTGCCGCTGCCGACCGGGTCTTCATAGCTCTCGTTGGGCTGGAAGGCGTTGGGATACCAGTGGCTCTGGGCGCTGGTCTGGTCGACCCCGCGCCATACGGTGGTGGCGGGCACCAAGTCGTCGTCGGCGTCGGCCACGTCGTGGTTGCCGTCGTCCAGGCGGCTCACGCTGATCCTCACGGTGGCGCGGGTGTAGCCCGCCGCGCGCAGGGCGGTCAGGTCCACCAAGCCCCATTTGCTGTTATGGGTCCAACCCAGCAGGGTCTTTTCGCCGTCGCCGTTGGCGTCGTAGTTGAGGTCGCCGAACCAGGACTTGGAGGCGGTCTTGCCCACGGTGGAGGTGATCGTATCGCCCAGGACCGGCAGTACGTCGTCGCTCTTGGCCGAGGCCGAGCCGCTGCCGTCGAAGTAGAAGCCCAGGTGATAGGGAATGCCCACGCCGCCGGAACTCGGCAGCAGGTAGACCGTGGGTTCCCCGGCCTGGGCGGACATGGAAAACACGGAGGCGGCGGCCAGAACGGAAGCGCAAAGGAAATGATGTTTGCTCATGGGTTTCTCGAGTCAAAAATTGTTATGTGGAAACCAGGGGCGTGCCCATTCGGCCCGCAGACCCGGTCCTTGCTGATAACACAAGAAACGTACCATTAGTGGTCGCTGATAAAACAAGGGCTTGGTCCGGGCCGAACGCTCCATGACCGTATAAATCACGTGTTTTATTGGGTTTTATGCCGCATAGTCCGTTGGGGGCATGTCCGGCGTGCCCGCGGCAATCGGGCCACCCGCCGTCCGGGGCCTGCCGGACCGGCGGGCGGCACCGCTGGCGATGGGATAGGGGAAATGACATGAACCCTTATTCATTCCACTATGTCGGTCCGTGCCGCCGTCCGCAGGGCCAGGGCTTGGTTGAGGAGGTCGTTGCGGGGGGCGTCGGAGGCTTCCCGGCGAGCCTGTTTTTGCAGTTGGTAGGCTTGTTCCAGCTTGGCGAGCGCGTCCGGGAACGGGATGAACACCCCACCGCGTAATACCTCGATGGCGTCCTGGGTTTCCGCCATCGCCAGATGGACCATCTGCCCGGCCTGGGGCTGCGGCAGGGCCAGGGCTTTGGTGTCGAGGGCGTTGGCGCTGCGGATGTTCTCCAACACGTTGATGGACCTCAGGAACAAGGCCACGGCCTGGACCTGCGAGGAATCGATGCGGGTCTGGCGGTTGGCTCCTTTGGAGGTGAACGCGCCGGGCGAATTGTTGAAGCTGTCGGTGTTGTAATAGGCCACCGCCTCTTCCAGGGTGGCGACGCTGTTGTTGTGGAAGAACGGGGCGGTGTCGGCGGCTTCGATCAGCGAGGGCGTGTTGAAGCGGTTCAGGCGTGGGTGGGCGGCGGGCCGGACTCCGCGGGGATCGAGGCTGCCGTCGCTGTAGCAGGCCCGGTCGAAGTCGGGGCCGCAATCGGTCTGCAATTGCTGGCCGAAGCCGCCGTCGTAGGCCACGGTGGGGTCGGCCAGGTGATGGAGCTGGTCGCGCATCCGCTCGACCCCGGTGTCGCGGGTCGGGTTGGCGAGGGTGGTCGAACTCATCGCCCCGGCGTTCATATGGCAGCCATTGCAATTGGCGCTCTGGCCGAACACCGGCTGTTGGCCGGCGTCCATCGGGTTTTGCTTCTGGTCGAACAGCGCCTTGCCGCGTTCCACCATCGGTGATTTGAATTTCAGCGCGGCCAGGATCACCTCGGAATCGCGGCCCAGGGACAGCATGTAGGCTTCCAGGGCGTCGAGTTCGGCCTCGGTGGGCAGGCGGAAATCCACGCCCTCGACCCGTGCCAGCGTACGCGGCAGATGCTGGCGCACCGCGCCCTTGGCGAAATCGCGCAGCGAACCGCCATCCGGGGCGCCATCCTGCGACCAACCGATGGCCTGGGCTGTTTGGCCGCTTTGCTCGAAATAATCCGAATCCTCCTGGAATTCCCCGCCCATGGCCTTGGTTTCGAACCCGAGCGAGCTGGACAGGGCCAGCAAATGCGGGGCGCCGCGCATCACGCCGGGCTTGTCGAAGCCGTCCACATTGGCGAGGAACAAGCCGAATTGCCGCAGCAAGGCCGGTTTCTCCAAATCCTTGAGGGCGGGGTTGGTTTCCGCCACGAACAAGGGGTCGGTGGGCGGCAGCTTGGCGATGTATTGGGGATCGATGGTGTGGTTGTGATCGGGCCGGTGGCAGGTGGCGCAGGTCCGGCCATTGCCGCCGAAGGTTTCCTTGGTGAACAGCCTACGGCCCTGGGCGATCAACTGCTCCAGGCTGGGTTTGTTGCCATCGGCCGCCATCGCCACCTTGGGCAGCAGGAAATCGAAGGCCGGGGACATGGGGGCTGGCTCCGCGCCGGGCGGGCCGATCCGCGCCGCCGTCCAGGCCTGGACGGTGTAGCGGAGCCGCTGGAACAGGTTGGGCGAACCCGCCAACAAGCCCGCGGCGGCGGGATCGTCCCCGGCCCGGACCACGGCGATGGCATCCAGGGTGAAGCCGGCCTGGCGGTCGCGGTCCAGGCGGGTGGAGAGCGCGAGCCTTTGCCCGTCCGGGGTCAGGGTGCCGAGTTTGAAGGCGGCGGGCCGGGCCGGGGCGTGGCGGTCGAGCAGCCAAGCCTCGTAGGCTGTGCCCGCCGGTAGTCCCGTGGCTTCGACCCGCATCCAGCCATCGGCCAAATCCAGCGTGGCCCGCCCACCCGCGTCGGCGCTGGATTTCGACAAGGCCCAGGTGGGCGTCAGTCCCACGGCCATCCGCCGGTTTCCTTCTTCCCGGTGGCCCGCTTCCCAACGGTTGAATAAACGGCCCAGGGTGGCGGGATCGCCATGGCCGGTGAACAGGGGTTCGGGGCTGCGCGGGGCGAACAGGGCGAATGCCCAAAGGCCGGCCAAGGCCGCGGTGACGAGTAGTTTTTGATGCTTCATGGCGATATCGGTGTTTCGGGGGGCTGAGGAGGCGCATATGCCTGGATTGGTCCTGCCGGGAGCCGGGTCTGGCGGGAAGGGTGGCTATGTCGGATAGCGGAGGCTTATCCCATACATCCAGTGCGGGCAATCCGGGAGCAATAAGCGCACCAAGGGATGGGAACGGGGGTGGATCGGGATTCGCCGTGGGAAGTGGGATGCGTGTGGGGTTGGCGGTGGCGGGCGGGGTCGGTTCCTCTGGCAAGCGCTTCAATGCATATGGCATTTGGCGCAAATTGACTGGGGTATGCGGCGCATGGCGCGATCATGCGGGATACTTGGGTGGCGCTCGGGGGATAACCCCGCCCGGTGGGTTGAGGCTGTTCCGCCGTGTTTTGCCGTGCGCGGCCCGCCGTTTCTGTAGCCAGCGGATCAGGCCGATCAACGCCAGGAACAACCCCAGCCAGAGATGCACCTTCAACCACAGCTTGCGGCGGGCCTTGAGCCGGGCCAGCCGCAAGCTATGGCGTCCAGCGGGCCGATCCCGCCGAACCGCTTCGGGGCCTTGTCCAGCTCGTGCTTGCCATCGCTTTTCCCCTGCGCCCGCTTAAAACTCCACCCGCACCGAACCCAGGAAAGTGATGGGCTGGCCTGCCGTGATGCCCACAGGACCGCTGGAACTGGCGTAGTAGGTCTTGTCGAGCAGGTTGTAAACGTTGAACTGGGTGGTGATTTTCGATCCGAGTTGTTTGAAGCTGTAGGCGATACTGGCATCCCAGCGCGTAAAGCCCGGCAATTGGAAAGAGTTGGCGTTGTCGCCTTGGCGCTGGCCGCGGGCGAAGACCCCGGTCCCGATGCTCAAGCCCTCCAAAACCCCGGCGTCGAATTCATACTTGGTCCACAGGTTCCCCGAATTCAGAGGCACCCCCATGAGTTGGTTGCCTTCGTTGCCACTGTTGTCCTTGGTGATCTTGGCATCGGTATAGGCATAACTACCGAGCAGGCTCCAGTTCGGCGTCAGCTTGCCGGTGAAATCCAACTCCACGCCCCGGCTACGCGCTTCGCCGACCGAAACGCTGAAGCGGATATCGTTGGGATCGGGCGTCAGGATGTTGCGCTTGGTGATGTCGTAAAACGCCAGCGTCGCGTTCAGGCGCTGGTCGAACCATTCGGTCTTGATGCCGACCTCGCCCTGCTGGGCGGTTTCCGGGGAGAACGGCTGGCCACTGGCGGATTGGCCACCATTGGGCGTGCCGAAGGACTCCACATAATTGCCATAGACCGACAACCACGACCAAGGTTGATACAGGACGCCGACCCGCGGGTTAAAAGCATCGTCGTTGACCGGGGTCATCTGTATATTGCCAAAGGAGAGGTTGGAGAACCCCGTGCTATATTCCGCCCAGTTATAACGTCCACCGCCCAGGATATGCAGCTTGTCCCATAGGGTGATTTGGTCCTGGAAATAAATTCCATACCAAGTTTCATCTTGTTTATAGAAAAAGTTATTAGGCAATTGCTTGATGGCGTCGGTATTCGCGACCACCAAGCTGTTGTTTGGATTGTAAATATCGATAGGCGGTACCAGGGACGAATAGTCGCTGTAACTGTTCCCGGAACTTTGGTTGAACTGGAAGAAGTCGAAACCCACCAAAACCTCATGCCGTGCTATGCCGGTGGCGAATTTACCCACGAGGTCCAGATTGGTGGTGTAGGTGGAACGGTTCTGTTTGACATGGTTATCCAGCCCCCTGACCAGGAATTGGTCGTTTTCCATATTGGAATGCCAGAGGCTGGGTTGAAAATAGTCAGCGGAGTTGTACAGGAACCGGTTGGTGATATGCCAATCCTCGTTGAACTTGAAGGTCCAATCTATTCCAACTAGGTATCTCAGGGCAATCGCACGAAGGAAAGCTTGACAGCATAGGGCCATAAGTGGTTGATGGCGGGTCTTTGCCTTGGACAAGGAGCCCCGATGGAAACCGCCGAGAAGAAGCCGCTGCTGGAGCATTTCGCCGACCTGGAAGACCCGCGCACCCGCCAATCCCGACATGATTTGAAGGAGTTGCTGCTGGTGGCGGTCTGCGCGGTATTGAGCGGAGCGGACGGCTGGGCGGCGGTGGCGTTGTGGGGCCGGGCCAAGCTGCCGTGGCTGCGGCGGTTCCTGCCGTTCGAGAACGGGGTGGCCTCGCACGACACGTTCGGACGGGTGTTCGCGCTGCTGGACGCGGCGGGATTCGAGGAGCGGTTCATCGCCTGGATGGGCGGGGTGTGCGGGGCGCTGGCGGGGCTGCAAGTGGCCATCGACGGCAAGACGGCCAAGCGGTCGAAGTCGGCGGGCGGGAAGGCGCTGCACTTGGTGTCGGCGTATGCCCATGGGCTTGGGCTGGCGTTGGGGCAGGTGAGGACGGCGGAGAAGTCGAACGAGATCACGGCCATCCCGGAGTTGCTGGACGCCCTGCTGCTCAGGGGCTGCGTCGTGACCCTCGACGCCATGGGCTGCCAGAAGGCCATCGCCGCGAAGATCGTGGGGCAGGAGGCCGACTACGTGCTGAGCGTGAAGAACAACCAGCCCGGCCTCGCGGCGGCCCTGGACGGCTTCTTCGACGAGGGCGGGCGCGACGGTTGGGAAGGCAGGCCCCACACCCACGCCGAATGGGTGGAGAAGGACCATGGCCGGATCGAAACCCGCCGCTGCGTGGTCGCAGAGGATGTGGACGGACGGGTGGACCGCGCCGACTGGCCGGGGGTCAGGACGCTCGCCATGGTCGAGGCCATCCGCGAGGTGGGCGGGACCACCAGCCGCGAGCGGAGGTATTACATCAGTTCGCTGAGCGTGGACGCCGCCCGTATGGGCGAAATCGTGCGGGGACACTGGGGCGTGGAGAATGGCCTGCACTGGTCTTTGGATATTGCCTTCGGCGAGGACCAGGCCCGGATGCGCGAGGGCAACTCGGCGGAGAACTTCTCCATCCTGCGCCGCATCGCCCTCAACCTGCTCCGCCAGGACAAAACCACCAAGGCCGGCATCAAGAACCGGCGGTTGCTGGCCGGATGGAACGACGAGTACCGCCAACATATCCTCGGAATTCAAACACTTGCTTGATGCGATTGCCCTGCTAGGTATCTGTCCTGGGTGCTGGGGTTGTATTGGGACCAGCGGTCGTCCAGGTAGCGGCTGATGGGGATTTGCGCCGGACGGTTGCCAACGGCGGGAATGCCGCCGTCCTGGACGAAGCTGTAATGCTGATATTCAAAATCCAGGTTGACTTCCAGCGGGTCGATGGGCCGCCAAGTCAGCGAAGGTGCCACCAGCAGGTTTTCCTGCGAGACGAAATCCCGGAACGAATCGTTGCTGCGGTAGGCGATGTTGGCACGGTACAGCAGGGAGCCATCGTCCAGCACCGGGCCGGTGGCATCCACCGTGGTGCGGTATAGGTTGTAGGAACCGAATTGCTGTTGCACCGAGTAGTACGGTTGGTCCAAGGGCCGCTTGGTGACCAGATTGACCAAACCACCGGGTTGCAAGCGCCCGAACAATACCGCCGCCGGGCCTTTCAGGACTTCGACCTGGCTCAGGTTGGCGGTTTCCAGGGCCGACAGGTTGGTCAGCCGCAGGCCATTGCGGTAGATATTGTTATTGGTATCGAAGCCGCGGATGTTGAAGTTAACGTAGAAATCATCGGCGGATTGCACGCCGCTGACGTTTTTCACGGCGTCCTTGATGTCGATGACCTGCTGGTCGTCCATCACCTGCCGGGGCACCACCTGGATCGACATCGGCGTTTCCATGATCGGCGTGTCGGTCTTGGTCGCCGTGGTCGATCGGGGGATGTAGTAGCGCTGGCGCAGTTCCTGTTCGGCTTGGTAGCGGGGATGGGCATAGCTGTCGCTGACTTCCACGGTGCCCAGGGAAACCGGGCCGCTGTGCGGTTGCTGCTCCGCGCCGGAAACGGGCGTCCCGGCCGGCTTGGCGGCGGGTTCCAGGGCCACGGTGTTGTCGCCCACGACCTTGGCCTGCAAGGGGGCCGCGGCCAGCAGCAAGTTCAGGGCTTCCTCGCGGGTATGCCGCCCCTGCACGCCGGGGCTGCTCTGGTGTTCGGCCAAGGCCGCGTCGTAGACGATCTGCCAGCCATCGACCGCCGCGAGCCGGTTCAGGGCGTTGCCCAACGCACCGGGAGGAATGGCGTAGTCTTGGGTATTCGAGGCCATGGATGCCAAGGGGAACAGGCCGGTCAGGGCCAGGACCAGCGGGGACCGGGCTTGGAGGGGGAAATTCATCGGGGGGTCTCCTGTGATGGCTGTTGCGGGTGTGTCTCCGGGTGAAGACGCGCCACGGCGGCAATCGAGGAGGTCGATGGTGAAAAAAATCAGTGGTGGATCAACACCAGCCATTCGCCCAGCCGGGTGGAACGCAGGCCCAGCGAGCGCTCCAAGGCGTCCACCGCCGCCAGCGGCGGCGCGGTGTGGAACACGCCGCTGACCCGGCGGTCGGCGAGTCCTGGGTCGGCGAGCAGGATACGTCCGCGCCGCGCCCGGTTCAGGCGGGCCACCACCTCGCCCAGGGGTTCGTCCTGGAACACCAGGAGTCCGCGCCGCCATGCCCCCGCCAAGGCGGGATCGACCCGTTCCACCGGACCCGGACCGCGTGTCGAGACCGAGACCCGCTGGCCCTCGCCCAGATCGACCGCCACCCCGGTCGCGCCGCGCACCGCCACGCGATGCTCGAACACGGTGACTTCCACCTTGTCGTCCCCGCGCCGCACCTCGAACGCCGTGCCCAGCGCGGTGGCCGACACCCCGTCGGCCAGTACCCGGAAAGGCCGGGCGGGGTCGGGCGCGACTTGGAACCAGGCTTCCCCCGCCAGCAACTCCAGTTCCCTGGCGTCGGGCCGGTCGTGCAGGGCCAGGGCCGAGCGGCTGTTGAGCTGGACTTTGGAGCCGTCCGGCAACTCGAACAGGCGGGTTTCGCCCGCCGCGGCTTGGTAGTCGGCCCGCCAATCGACCAGCGGATCGGTCCCGGCCAGCACCGCGAGGGCGAGGGCGGCGGCGAGGCCCGGCCAGCGCCAGGATGGGGACGGGCGGGGCTTGCGGACGGGCGTGGGCGGCGGGACGTTCCGGGGGGATGCCGCGGCTGGAGGAATGGATGGGCGCAATGCGTCCAATTCGCCCCAAAGCCGTTCCACCCGCGCGAAGGCTTGCCGGTGGGCGGGATCGGCGGCCAGCCAGGCCTCGAAAGCCGACCGCTGCTGCGGGGACAAGCCGCCCCCGTCGAGTTTCACCCACCAGGCACCGGCCTCGTCGGCCATCCGCTTCACTCCATCCACCTGCGCCTTCATCGCCTTGCTGTCCTCGTTTGATTAGGCCGCGCATTGTAAGGCGCATGGCCCCGCCGCCACAGGAGGCGGCCCTTAGGCTTCATCCAGGGATTGTTGCAAGCGGCTGAGGGCCAAACGCAGATGTTTTTCCACCATGTTGCGGGAGATGCCCAACCGGGCGGCGATTTCAGCCTGGTCCAGTCCTTCGAATTTGCGTAATACCAATACTTCCCGGCAGCGCGGCGGTAGCCCGTTCACCGCCCGCGACAGGATTTCCAGCCGTTCGCGGTCGAGGGCGGTGCGCTCGGGGGTGGGTACCGCTCCCCAGTCTTCCGGGCCGGATGAGGGTTCGGGGTCCGCGTCGGCGTCGAACACCCGCGCTTGGACCCGCCGCCGCCGCAAGTGGTCCACCACCAGATTGGCGGCGACCCTGAAGGCGTAGGCGCGGGGGTTGTCGATAGTCTGGGTCCGGGCGCTTTGCCATAGCCGCAACTGGGCTTCCTGGGCCAAATCGGCGGCGGCTTCCGGGCAGCCCAGCTTGCTGCGGAAATAGTGGATCAGTTCCTGGGTCAGGGTGTGGTCGCAGTGCGGGGCGGGAGCTTCGACATAGGGGGGAGGCATGGAGGCACGCGGTCATTCCGGGAACGGCTGGAATCCGCCGACAGCATAATCCGCGCCAATATGTGGGCTGAAGGTGGCTTTGGCGTGGAAGCCTCCTGTTCCTGCGCTGGGATTCCCGTGGCCAAATCCTGCTATCGGTTATTAAATGCCGTCACTTTTATATATGCGGCATATAACATATATATATGCGCGGCTTACCCAAGTGATGTGTGGGCTGGTTTCCAAGCCGGACTTGGAAGTTGACGTCGGCGTTGCGCACGTATTTCCCACGGCAGCCTAACAAAACCCTTGACGCCAGTCGGTTCCGGTGCTAATAAAGCGGTTTAGTGGGAAATTAATTGTTTCCTTTTAAGTAGCAAGAACGCAGCGCGGAGGTGGTTATGAAACGTTTGTACTATCTCACCGACAACCTGGACAGCACCGAGCAAATCTCCAACGACATCCACCAAGCGGGGATCACCGACTGGAATTTCCATGTCATCAGCAAGGACGAGGCGGGGCTTTATCGCCGCCACATCCACGGGGCCAATCTGTTCCATAAGCAGGATGTGGTTTGCCACGCTGAATTCGGTGCGCTCATCGGCGTGGTCCTGGCGTTCTTCGCCACCCTCTACGCCAAGGAAATGGAGGTTTTCGGGCCGGAAACCAGCGGTTTCATGGATGTGGCGATCTTCGGTTTCATCGCGATGTTCGGCACTTGGCTCGGCGGCTTGGCCGGATTGGCGCGGGAAAACCAAGCCATCGCCAAATTCCACGACGCCATCGGCGCCGGCCAAAACCTGATCCTGGTCGATGTCCGTCGTCAAAAGGAGCCAGCTATCAAGGCGTTGATGGCCGCGCGGCACCCGGAAGCCCGCTTGGTGCAGGAAGGCTCCAACCTCGTCAATCCCTTGAAAATCCTATGGGATTCGGCGGCGTGACGGAATACGGGAACGGATCGCCCTGGATAGGGTATCCGTTTCCCGGAATTCGCCGGGGTTTGATGAGGGACGGGGGAAGGCGGCGAAATTTGGTAGAATCGCGGCATCGCCCACCGCCGCCCGCACTTTGATGACACAGAAGCTATATATTGAAACCTTGGGCTGCCAAATGAACGAGTACGATTCGGCCAAGATGCGCGACGTACTCCACGCCTCCCACGGATTCGAACTCACCACCGATCCCGAACAAGCCGACGTGCTCTTGCTTAATACCTGCTCGGTGCGCGAAAAAGCGCAGGAAAAGGTATTTTCCGAACTCGGCCGCTGGCGTCCCCTGAAGAACAAGCGCCCCGGCGTCGTTATCGGCGTCGGCGGCTGCGTCGCCAGCCAGGAAGGCGAAGCCTTGCAAAAACGCGCCCCTTTCGTCGATCTGGTGTTCGGCCCGCAAACCCTGCACCGCCTGCCGCAATTGCTGGAACAGGTCCGCACCCAGCATAAACCCGCCATCGATATCTCCTTCCCGGAAATCGAGAAATTCGACGCCTTGCCCGAACCCCGCGCCGAAGGCCCGAAAGCCTTCGTGTCGATCATGGAAGGATGCAGCAAATACTGTACGTTCTGTGTGGTGCCCTATACCCGCGGCGAGGAAATCAGCCGCCCGCTCGACGATGTCATCGCCGAGATCGCGACCCTGGCCGAACAGGGCGTGCGCGAGGTGGTGCTGCTGGGCCAGAACGTCAATGCCTACCGGGGCGCGACCGACGAGGGCGATATCGCCGATTTCGGCCTGTTGCTGAACTACGTCGCCGCCATCGACGGGATAGGCCGCATCCGCTTCACCACGTCCCATCCCAACGAAGTTGGCGATAGCCTGATCGACGCCTACGCCGAACTCCCGCTGCTGGCGGGCCATCTACACTTGCCGGTGCAAAGCGGCAGCAACCGCATCCTGGGCCTGATGAAGCGCGGCCATACCCGCGAGGACTACATCGCCAAGATCGAACGCCTCCGCGCCGCCCGGCCCGGACTCAGCTTGTCTTCCGACTTCATCGTGGGCTTCCCCGGCGAAACCGACCAGGATTTCGAGGACACGATGGAGTTGATCGAACGCTTGGGTTTCGATCAGTCCTATAGTTTCCTGTACAGCCCGAGGCCGGGTACGCCCGCCGCCGCCATGGAGGACACGGTGCCGGTGGCGGTGAAGCGCGAACGCCTCGCCCGCCTGCAAGCCCGCATCGCCGCCCAGGCCGCCGAGATTTCGCGCGGGATGCTGCACACGGTGCAGCGGGTCTTGGTGGAGGGCGTGTCGCGCAAGGACTACGAGCAGCTTTCCGGGCGCACGGAAAACAACCGCGTGGTGAATTTCGCGGGGAGTGCCAAGCATATCGGCCAGTTCGTCGATGTGCTGATTACCGAAGCCCTCCCGAATTCGCTGCGGGGCCGCTGGGTCGATACCCGCGATCCCGATTTTTCCATCCCTGCAACCCGCCATCCGACTACAACACTTGTATAACCAACTCTCCACCTTGCACCTCACCCTGGAGCCCGCCGACAACGACCGGCTGGCGAGCCTCTGCGGCCAATTCGACGAACACCTGCGCCAGATCGAGCGGCGTCTGGGGGTCGAAATCTCCAACCGCGGCAACCATTTCGAGATCATCGGGGCCAACCAGCCCGCCCAGGCGGCGGGCAAGCTGATCCAAAGCCTGTTCGACGCCGCCCGCCATGAACTCATCACGCCCGAGCGGGTGCATCTCTCGCTCCAGGACGCCAACCTCGCGGCCATGCTCAAGCAGGAGGGTGAACCCGCCGGGACCGTCACCATCCAGACCAAGCGCGGCACCATCAAACCCAAGGGCGCGAACCAGCAGCGCTATCTCAAGAGCATCCAGGAACACGATATCAATTTCGGGGTCGGCCCGGCCGGTACCGGCAAAACCTATCTGGCCGTCGCCGCCGCCGTCGAGGCGCTGGAAACCGAACAGGTCCGGCGCTTGATCCTGGCCCGGCCCGCCGTGGAAGCGGGCGAGAAGCTAGGTTTCCTGCCGGGCGATATGGCGCAAAAGGTCGATCCCTATCTGCGTCCGCTGTACGACGCCCTCTATGAGATGCTGGGTTTCGAGCGGGTCGCCAAGCTGATCGAGCGCAATGTGATCGAGGTCGCGCCGCTGGCCTTCATGCGGGGAAGGACGCTTAACGGCTCCTTCATCATCCTCGACGAAGCCCAGAACACCACCACCGAACAGATCAAGATGTTCCTGACCCGCGTCGGCTTCGGTTCCAAGGCCGTCATCACCGGCGATATCACCCAGATCGACCTGCCGCGCAGCAAGGAATCGGGCCTCCGCCATGTGTTGGAAGTCCTCAAGGACGTGGACGGTATCAGCTTCACCTTCTTTACCTCGCAGGACGTGGTGCGCCATCCCCTGGTGCAACGCATCGTCGCCGCCTACGAAGCCTACGAACGGGCGCATCCGAAAGAGCCATGATCCAGATCGATATCGAGAACGCCAGCACGGCGGACTCCCTCCCGGACGCGGCGCACTTCCGCCGCTGGGCCGAAGCCGCCGCCCCGGACGGGGACGCCGAGGTCTATGTCCGCGTGGTGGACGAGGCCGAGAGCGCCGAGTTGAACCAGACCTACCGCCATAAATCCGGCCCGACCAATGTGCTGAGCTTCCCGTTCGAGCCGCCGGAAGGCTTGCCCGAGGCGGAGCTAGGCACCTTCCTGGGCGATCTGGTCGTCTGCGCCGCCGTGGTCGAGCGCGAGGCGGCTGAACAAGGCAAGACCCCGGAGGCGCATTGGGCGCATATGCTGGTGCATGGGATGCTGCACCTCCAAGGCTACGACCACATCGAGGACGGCGAGGCCGAGGCCATGGAGGCCGAGGAAATTGCCATCCTCGACCGATTAGGCTTTCCCAATCCCTACGACGCTGAGGCGGCGCAATCATGAGCGATGAGCAATCGGGCGAACACCGAAGTTGGCTCGAACGGCTAAGTCATTTCCTCTCGGGCGAGCCCGAGGACCGGGAGGATTTGTTGGAATTGCTGAGGGCGGCGCAGAAGCGCAACCTGCTGGACCCGGAAGCGCTGGGCATGATCGAAGGCGTCATGCAGGTCTCGGAACAAAGGGTCCGCGATATCATGATCCCCCGCTCGCAAATGATCGTCGTCTCCCAGGACGCGCCCCTCGAAGATGTTTTCCCCCTGGTCGCCGAATCCGCCCATTCCCGCTATCCCGTCATCGGCGAGGACCGCACCGAGGTCGTCGGTGTCCTCCTGGTCAAAGACCTCCTGATCCACAGCCTCAAGGACCGCTCGCGCAAGGTCATGGAAATCATGCGCCAAGCCCTGTTCGTGCCGGAAAGCAAGCGGCTCAACGTGCTGTTGCGGGAGTTCCGTTCCAGCCGCAGCCATATGGCCATCGTGGTGGACGAATACGGGGCGGCGGCGGGACTCGTCACCATCGAGGACGTGCTGGAACAGATCGTCGGCGAGATCGAGGACGAACACGATTTCGGCGAGGAGGAATATATTTTCCGCAAGAACGACCGCGAATTCACCCTCAAGGCGCTGGCCCCCATCGACGAATTCAATCGGTACTTCGGGGCCGACCTCAACGACGACCAGTTCGACACCGTGGGCGGCTTGATCGTCCACCATATCGGCCATGTGCCCAAGCGTGGCGAAAAGGTGGAGATCGGGCCTTTCCGCTTCATCGTGCTGCGCTCGGACAACCGCCGCGTCCATATGCTGAAGCTGGTGCTGCTACCGTTGCCGGAAAGCCGGCCCGAACCGTTCCAACCCCATCACTGAGAGCGACCCCGCCTGTGCTGTTCGACCTCCTGGCCCTCGCGGGCGGCTTGCTGCTGCCCTTCGCCTTCGCGCCCTACGACCAGCCCGCGCTGGCGGTGGTGGCGCTGATGCTGTTGTTCGCCGCGTGGGGGCGGGCCGGGCCGGGGCGGGCGTTCTGGCGGGGTTTCCTGTTCGGGCTGGGGCAGTTCGGAGTGGGGGCGTCCTGGGTCTATATCAGCATGCATCGGTTCGGTGGGGCCAGCGTGCCGGAGGCGGTCGGTTTGACCGCGCTGTTCGTGCTGTTCTGGTCGCCGTATCCGGGGTTCGTGGGCTGGCTGGCTGCCCGGTTGGGGCGGGGCTACGGCCCGGTGTTCAAACTGCTGGTCCTGTTCCCGGCGGCGTATACCCTGGCCGATTGGCTCAGGAGTTGGCTGCCGACCGGGTTTCCCTGGCTGCAAGTCGGCTATAGCCAGATCGATACGCCCCTGGGGGCTTTGGCCCCGCTGTTCGGGAGCTATGGCGTGGGCTGGGCGGTGGCGCTGGTGGCGGGCGGGGCGCTGGCGCTGTTCCGGTTGTCCGGGCACCGGCGGCGGGTAGCGGGCATCGGCTTGGTGCTGTTCCTGGGGCTGTGCGCGGCTTTGGAGCGGGTGCGCTGGACCGAAGCCGCCGGGCCGCCCATCCGGGTCGCCCTGCTCCAAGGCAACGTCCCGCAGAACAGGAAATGGGAGCCGCAGTTCCAGCGCGAAATCCTGGGGCTCTACACCCGTCTGACCCGCCAGCATTGGGATGCCCAACTGGTCATCTGGCCGGAAACGGCGGTTCCGGCGTTCTACCAGCAGGTCAAGGACACTTTCCTCGCCGACCTGGCAGCGGAGGCGCGGCAGCACGGCACCGACCTCCTGCTGGGCATCCCTTATTACGATCCGGCCCAGGACCGCTATTTCAATTCCATCGTCGCGCTGGGCGGGGCGTCCGCCTTCTATTTCAAGCGGCATCTGGTGCCCTTGGGCGAATATGTGCCCTGGCGTCCGTTGTTGGGCTGGGTGCTGGATATCCTCGAAATCCCGCTGTCCGACTTCGGCGCGGGCCGCGACGACCAAACCCCGCTCAAGGCGGCGGGTTATCCGCTGGCGGCTTCGATTTGCTACGAGGACGTGTTCGGCCAGGAATCCTTGCTGGGCTTGCCGACAGCCGCTTATCTGGTCAATGTCACCAACGACGCTTGGTTCGGCGATTCCGCCGCCCCGCACCAACACGCGCAAATGGCGCGGATGCGCGCCCTGGAAACGGGCCGCTGGATGCTCCGCGCCACCAACAGCGGCGTGACCGCGCTCATCACCGACCGGGGCCGCATCGCCGCCACGGCTCCTTTGTTCCAGGAGGCCGAGGTCACGGGCAGCTTCGTGCCGATGCGGGGGCGCACGCCCTATGTGCTGTGGGGGGATGGGCCGGTGGTGGTGGGTTTGGGGCTGGTATTGGGGATAACGGCGTTACGTAGGCGGTGGGCGGTCCCGCAACACCCCGCGTAATGGTGGAGTGAAATCCAGCGGGGTGGGCAAGGGCTTCCAGGTCTCCTGGGATTGGGGTTTAATCGCAGTCGCCGTCCCCAGGATTCGGGTCGATCCAGGCCAAGGTTATTATACTGGGTGGGTAACCGGGCATTCCCGGCTGCCATCCGGGTTTCCTCAGTAATGGTCATTCAATCAAATCAAGCGAAGATAACATGCCAGTAGAAGTTTATGGGGCGGCCCTCGCCGGAGAGTATGGCGGCGTCAGGGACGGGTATCTGACCGGGTGGGTCTGGAACGCGGCGCGGCCCTCCGAATTCGTGGGATTGCGCTTGCTGATCGATGGCGAGGTGGCCGCGGAAGGCCGGGCCAATATCTGGCGGCGGCGGCTCGCCGAGTTGAAGATCGGCGACGGCAGGCATGGGTACTCGCTGGGTATTCCCAGGCGCTTCGTCGATGCGGAGTCCCACCGGGTCGAACTGGTCACGCTGGACGGTATATCGATTGCGCGGCAGACGCTGACCCTCGCTGTCGGCGAGGACTATGTCGCGCCGGTGCGGATCGTCGAGCGGCCTAAAAAATACTATCTGGCGATCCTGGCCATCGCCAAGAACGAAGCGCCCTATCTCCACGAATGGGTGGCCTACCACCGGGCGGCCGGGGTCGAGCATTTCCTGATCTTCGATAACGACAGCGACGACGGCACTACCGAGATGCTGGGACGCCTAGCCGACCTGGGCTGGGTCGAACACGTCCCTTGGCCCAGGGCGGCCCATCCCGAAAGCCCACAGAAGGAAGCCTATGCCGAGGGCGTCGCCCGCTTGAGGGAACAGGCCGAATGGATCGCGGTCGTCGATCTGGACGAGTTCATCGTGCCGCTCCACCACCCGGATATCCCCGCCATGCTCCGGGAATATCCCGATGTCACCGCCCTGGGGCTGTGCTGGCGCTTGTTCGGATCGTCGGGCCTGAAGCAATGGACGCCGGGCCTGGTCATGGAACGCTTCCGCAAATGCCGAGCCACCGGGGCGAAGTTGGTGAAGTCCATCGTCCGGGCCGACTACATCCAGGAGGCCCGCATCCATGCCCATGCCATGAAGGAAAGGGCCACGGTGGACGAACTACGCCGACCGCTGCACGGACCGTACGCCCAGGCCGGGACTGTCGCCGTGGCCCAGATCAATCATTATTTCACCAAGTCCAGGGAAGAATGGGAGCGGAAAAAACTCAGGGGGAAGGCCGACCGCGCCCTGGACGACAAGGATTTCATCCGTATGGACGAGGAATATGCCCAGCACGATTTCAACGAGGTCGAAGACGACGCGATCTTCAAGTTCTATGAAGCGACCCGGCGCGGCGTGGCGTGGCTGAGGGCCAATATCTCCAACGGGCGGGGCGCGGTCGACGCCGGATTCCGGCTGGAACCTTTCGGCGGGCAGGCATTGCGGGCCGGTTCGGTCCATCCCGGACCCGGTGCCGTTCTTGGCGCGGGGCGGCTGATGGCGTTTTCCAGGGACTACCCCGCGCCGGTCATGGCAGCGGCGAAGCATCTCGCCAAGCTGGCTATCCCGCCGGTCCGGCTGGTGGAGGTCCAGGATGCCTGGGTGGCCGGGATGATGGTGGTTGCCCAGGGCGGGACGTTGTTTTTCGATCCCGCCGTTTATCCGGGCTATCTCAAGAAAATCTACGAGGATGGCATTTGGCTCAAGAGGGATATCGAGACGGTGTTGCATGGTATCCATGAAATCACGCTATCCGAACCTTGTTTCGTCTTCTATCACGGCAACTGCAACAACTTCGGCCATTTCCTCACCGAGGCTGTGCCCAAGCTCTTCACCATCAAGGAACTGTACGCCCAGGGTTGGCGGGCACCGCTCCTGCTCGAACGCCACCGGGCCGGGTTCTTCATGGGCTATGTCAAGGCCATCCTGCCGGAGGCCGAAATCGTGTTCATCGAACCCGGCATCCGCTACCGGGGGGATTTCCTGTTGCCGAGCATAGACCCAGGCTACAAATATCATCCAGAGCGGGTGCGGCAGATGCAAAACTACGCGGAAGCGCAGGCCGGGCGGGTGGACAAGCAGTTCCCCAGGGAAATCTTCATTTCCAGGGGCGCGTTCCCCAAATCCTACCGGCGGATGGCGAACAGCCCGGAAATCGAGGAAATCGCCTGTGGACACGGCTTGGCCATCGTCAGGCCGGAGGCATTGCCCATCCCCGAGCAAGCGGCCCTGTACCGGAACGCCGAAATCATCGTCGGGGAGTACGGCTCGGGCCTGCACAACGCGATCTACAGCAGGCCGGGCACGGCGGTGCTGGCCCTGAACTGGATCAACGGCGTGCAACAGGCTATCGCGGACTCGTTCGGGCACGCGGTGGGGTTCGTCTTGCCGGAGGATGGCGGACCCGTGCTGAACCATGGCGAAGGCGTCCAAAAGACTTTCAATATCGCGCCGGAGGAGTTCTCGGCGGCGCTGGCGGAAATATTCAGGATGCGCGATTTCGTGGCCGGGGCCAGGCGGGCCGCGGCGGATTGCCAAGACGACCCGATCAAGGTGACATAGGCCATGCCCTTATATTTGCTAGAAAACAAACTGGTTTTGTTTATCCATGTGCCCAAGGCGGGAGGCACTTCGGTGGAGGAATACCTTTCCACACATTACCTAGGCTTACTGGACCGGGGGTTCCGGGGCCATTTGCCCTGTTCCCCCCAGCATTTCCACGCGGCCATGCTGGCCACCGCTTTAAAAGACGCGCCCTTGGATTATGTCTTTATGGTGGTGAGGAATCCCTGGGACCGGTTGAGGAGCGAATACAAGTTCAGGAAAAGGCATTTCAAGGATGCCAAGGATGTGGATTTCGATGAATGGGTCGAGCGGGTGGTCGCGGCCTACCGCAAGAACCGTTTCCACCTGGACAACCACTTGCGGCCGATGAGCGAATTCCTGTTACCGGGCACGGAAGTCTTCAAACTGGAGGAGGGGCTAGCGGCCTTGCGCGATACCTTGGCGCAAAGGTATCCCACCGCCATCGACGCGGCCTGGCGATTTCCGGCGGTCAATGTGATCGATAAGGATGGCGAGCCGGGCGAAGCGCCTTCCCAAAAGGTCCGCGACCTGGTGCATAGGTTGTACCGGGAGGATTTCGAGCGCTGGTATCCGCTGGCAAACGTGGAAAGCGGAGGCTGACGGCACGGACCGGCCGGGGCGGATCGGATGGCCCGTGTGCTTGGACGTGGTCCGCTTGGAAAGCCAGGTTTTCTGGCGGAGGTGACTGTCTATCTGGACGGGAGGTTGCAGCCGTTTCCGAACGTCCGTAGGCGCCTGTCAAGATTTCAACGTAGGGGGGGCAATGAACGAAAACGCGCATCGTGGCGATCCGCCGCGGATCATATGGTTGCTTTGGCTACAGGGATGGGACCAAGCCCCGGAAGTCGCCTGGGCCGGGCGCACGAGTTGGGAAAAGCGCAATCCCGGTTGGCAAGTCCACGCACTGGACCAAGCCGATATGGTGGATTTCCTGTCATCCGAAGGCTCCAAGCGTATCTTTTCCACGCCGAAACAGCCGGAGGCCATGAGCGACCAAATCCGCTTGGAACTTCTGCACCAGCACGGCGGGGTCTGGGCCGATGCAACCACCCTCTGCGCCCGTCCCCTCGACGACTGGCTTCCCCAGGCCATGCCCAATGGTTTTTTCGCCTTCTACCTGCCCGAGCGCGACCGCATGATTTCGAGCTGGTTCCTGGCGGCCGAGAAAGGGGCGTATATCGTCGAGAAGTGGAGGGAGGCCGCTTGGCGTTACTGGGAGGGTCGCGAGCGCCGCGATAATTATTTCTGGGCTCACAGGCTCTTCACCGAACTCCATGGCCTTGATCCCCGTTTCCGGGCGCTATGGGAGGGTACGCCCCGGATGCCGTCTTATCACCGTTTCCATTTCGGTCCGCGCAACGCCCAGTTATCACAGGAACCACCGCCGGAAATAGAGCGGCTCCTGGCTTCCCCTCCCTCTCCGGTTTTCAAGCTGACCCACAAGTTTGATACGCCACCGGGGCCGGGTTCGCTCATGGAGCGCTTGTGCGCCTTCGCCAGGGAATAGCTTCACCGGGTGGCCGGACCGCCCCGCTCCTGGAAGAAGGCGTTGATGCGGTCGATGGCTTCGTTGGCCCGTTTGTACGGGCAGGGATATATCTGTCCTCCGCCATCCCTGCGGTGGTTATGGCGGATCAAAAGCGGTTTGCAGGCATTGGGGCCGAAGCTGTTGTGGATCACCCCATGGGTGGGGAAATTCAATTCGGTGGGCAATGCCCGGTAGCTGAGCCCGGCCATGGACAAGGCGATGGGCAGGGCGAATTGGTGCGCCAGGAAGGGGTATTGCTCGATGTCGGGAACCTGTGCGCGACAGCCGGACAGGTTGAGGATCGCGCTGTGCCACGCTTCGACCAGGGATTGCGCCAAGCCGCTGGGGACGGCCAGGACGGCGGTATTGAAATAGGGCAGGGTCTCGGCGGCGCCGAAGGAGGTCAGGAAGCGGGCCGGTGGGAAGGGTGCCCCGAACGTCTTGAACAATCGCTTCCATACGCCGAGGGGCAAAGGGTTTTGGTCGGCTATTTTCGCGAGGACCGAATTGCCACGGATGCTTTTTGAAAAATCCCCGGCGACGACCACGTCCGTGTCCAAGGCCAGCGTGTAATCCACCCCCGGATGCGGTCCGATGGCCAGCAGCTTATTCGCCTGTGGGCATCCTATATCGAGCGGTTCGACAATTTCGACCCTCACATCCAGGCTTGAAAGGACCGCGGCGTTTTCTTCCGGGATCGGCCCCAGGAAATAGGCGATGGCCGGGCTGTTCGCCATCGTCCCGCCGAAATGCCGCAAGGTCGTGAATAGATCGAAGATTTCCGACAGGTAAGGCTCGGATGGAGGAGCGATGGTCGTGACGGCGACCTTGGGTTGTTTGGGCGGAACCTGGCCTCCCGGACTTGCAGAACCCTGGGTGCCGGCCTCCGCTGCTTGGGGAGGGCGGTGGTGTGCCGTTGTTTGCCCAACATGGCCCAGCCGTTTCCGCAAAGCGGGCACGAATTTCTGGATATCCAGGTTCTCGTTGCGGTTCGCCCAGTTCCGCCTGCTATCCAAATCCTGGTCGCTATACCCTATGGCTTTATATCTGGGACGCTTCATTTCGTCGAAAGCCTTCCCGTCGAAATTCAAATAATGGTTGATGCGCAGTTTCTTGCATTTGGGGGGATCGACGAACGCCCCGTGGAAATCGGCCTTGGTTTCATCCACATAACGGAAACCGGGCTTGAGCTTGACATAATGCTGGGTGAGCGCGCTGGCGACCGCCGACACCTTGACCAGGCTTTTAATGTGTTTATCGGGTCCGGCGCATTTAATCAAGGTTTCCAACATGCATTGGTTGGCCGGAATCTCATAGATATCCGCGGTGCCGAAGCCGAACCAGTTAACCCCGACAGCCCCTATATCCGGGTCGTTGTAGGATTTTAGCGTCTCCTTGATATCCATCGATTCCAGGGTTAATAGGTACTCGTCGCTATCCAAGAGCGCCAGCCAGTCATATCCTTGGGCCTTGGCATAATCGATGGCCCGTTGCTGCTGGTCGATCTGATAGGCCGCCCAGGCGGGGATATCGCTGCCCGAAAAAGGCGTGCCATCCAGCACATCGACAAAGCCCGACCCGATCCATGGGGTCAAGGGTTCGAGATGCCGCCGGTCCTCGCCGGAAAATGAAAGTATAACCTTGTCCCAACCCGTCACTTCATAGAATGCAATCCATTCTGGAAGGAACTTATAATCCTGATTGAATATGCAGTGACTCACTAATCTCATAATATCCCCGATGACCCTGGTCGTGCCTATGGTGTAGGCGGTCCGATAGCGTGTTAAGCCCGGCCTAAGAATCCCTAAAGGGCTGGAAGTTTGTGATCGTCTGGATACCAGCGCTCGAAATCCTCCTTGTAGAAGCTATAAACAAGGTCGGCGACTTCTTTGCTCACGATGCTACACCGCTCTTTGGTTCCGGTTTCATGGGCGTGCGGGATCGCTTTTTCCTTGGCGATGGCGGTGGGATATCTCGAATGGAGGTCGTCGCGCAGCCGGTCCAAACCATCCTCAAGTTTGTAGACTTGGGTGTTTGGCAGGATGAACTCGGTCATTGGCCGTAGATGGTTGTCGAGGTGGTAGGGGTTTTTTAGGTAGGTTTCCAGAGCGTGGGCGACCCATGCCTCGAAATCCATATTCTTGACATCGCCGAAGTGTTTTTTCCTGAATTTATATTCGCTTTCCAGTCTGCGGAAGGGATTCCTGACGACCATGAATTTATAATCGATGGGGGAATTTTTCAGGATGATGGAAAGCAGCGCGGCGTGGAAGTGCTGCGGGGAGCAAGGCAATCCTCCCGGATAAGAAGTATCCATCAACCCCACATAATGCGGTGCCAGGAAATGCTCTATCGATGATCCCCCGGCTTTGGGGACATGGATAAATAAGACCAACTTTTTTTCTAGCATGAATAAAGGCATAGGTTCACCATTCTCTAAACCGAACTAGGTTATCCGATTAATCTTGTCGCTTTCCGGTGGGACCGGTATTCCGGGGACGATCCCGGCAGCGAGGGGTATAGCCATGGCGGGCGCTGGCTAGGCCGTTATAATCACCCTGACCGCATCCAGGCGCAGATTCGCCGCCTGGATGCAGGCGTTCATTTCCAAGGCTTCTTCCTTGATCCGCTCCAATTCTTCTTTGCGGACGTTCGGGTTCACCCGCTTCAGGGCCACCATGCGCTTGAGTTCGCGGGTTTCCGCATCGACCATGCGCTTGGCGCTCTCGGCGACGAATTGGGGGAGCTTGGCCTTGGCCTCGCGTTCGGCCAGGGCCAGGAGTTGGGTGATGAGCTTGCGCTGGCCCCGGATCAGTTCCACCGCCTGCTCGCGGTCGAATTGGCGCGGCTGGTCGATCAGGCTGTCGAAGGGCAGGGCGCCGAGGTTGTCGCCGGTCTGGTCGTAGAGGAAGCGCAGCAAGGTGGGCGGGAAATAGCGCCCGATCCTGAGGCGTTTGGGCGCGGTGCAATCGACCAGGTAGAAGGCTTCGACCAGGAGTTGCCCCGGATCGAGGTCGGGATGGCGCACCACGCTGAGGGCGGCGTTGCCCTGGCCGCCGTTCACGATCAAGTCCATCGCCCCGCGCACCATCGGGTGTTCCCAGGTCAGGAACAGCATGTCCTCGCGGGCCAGGCCGATGCGCCGGTTCAAGGTGACGGTGGCCCCGTCCTCGGTCAATTCCGGGAACTGGGTGCGGAGATGCTCGCCTTGTTGGAGGATGTGGCAATCCTCCGAGTGTTCCTCGACATTCACCCCGTAGACATCGAACACCTGTTCCAGATAGGGCCAGAGCTTGTCGTCGGCATCCTCGGCCTGGACCAGGGCCACCAACCGTCCGGCTTCCTCGTTGCGGCAGGAGTTGAGTTCCAGCAAACGGTCGCGGCCTTGGTGCAGGGCTTGTTGGATCGCGGCGGACAGGCGGGCGGCCTCGGCGATGAGCGCGTTTTCACGCGCCGGGTCGGGGCGCAGCAGCAGGTCGATCAGTTCCCCGTGCAAACGGGCGAACACGGCGGGCGCGGCCGGATTGGGTTGGGCGAAGGCGTTCAAGCCCTCGTGATACCAGCGGAACAGCAGGTGTTGGGCACCGCCCTCGAAATAGGCGGCATGGATGCGGATGGTGTCGGCTTGGCCGATGCGGTCCAGGCGGCCGATGCGCTGTTCCAGCAAATCCGGGTTCAAGGGCAGGTCGAACAGGGCCAGATGGTGGGCGAATTGGAAATTGCGGCCTTCGCTGCCGATTTCCGAACACACCAGTACTTGCGCCCCATCCTCCGCATCGGCGAACCACGCTGCCGCCCGGTCGCGGGCGACGATGCTCAAGCCTTCGTGGAACGCCGCCGCCTTGATCCCAGCCACGCGCAGGGCTTCTTCCAGGTCGATGGCGGTCTGGGCCTTGGCGCAGATCACCAGCACCTTGGCCGGGCGCAGTTGTTTCAAGGTTTGGGTTAGCCAGGACACCCTGGGGTCTTGTTTCCACCAATCGCCCGCGTCCTTGGGGAACAGGGTTTCCGGGTGCAGGCGGGCGGCGGGATCGTCGTCCGGCGCGGCACGGTAGGCCGCGGGCAGGGGCAGGGCGTGGCCCAGCAGTTCGCGGGCGGGGAAGCCCTGTACCGTGGCGCGGGTGTTGCGGAACAGGATGCGGCCCGTGCCGTGGCGGTCCAGTAGCAGTTGGATCAAATCCTGGCGGGCTTGCGCCGCCGTCGCCGGGTTGCCCAGCCGCGCGAAGGTTTCCTCGGCCAAATCCTGGGTGATGAGGGCTTGGAGCCGGGCCAGGGTGTTGAGGTCGAGTGCTGGATCGTCCAGCAGGTGGTTGATGACATCGGCCAGCGCCTCGTATTCGCGCTCCTCTTCCAGGAAGCGCTCGTAACTATAGAAGCGGTCGGGGTCCAGCAATCTGAGGCGGGCGAAATGGCTTTGCTTGCCGAGTTGTTCCGGGGTGGCGGTCAGCAGCAACAGGCCGGGCGAGACTTGGCCCAGCGCCTCGACGAGGGCGTATTCGGGGCTGGCTTGTTCTTCCGACCATTCGAGATGGTGGGCCTCGTCCACCACGCACAAATCCCAGCCCGCCGCCAGGGCGTGCGCCCGGTGGCGCGGGTCGTTGGCCAGGAAATCCAGGCTGCACAGCACCAGTTGCTCGGTTTGGAACGGGTTGTCCTCGCCGGTTTCGGCGTAGCGCTCCTCGTCGAACAGGCTGAAGCGCAGGTTGAAGCGCCGCCGCATTTCCACCAGCCATTGATGCAGCAAGGGTTCCGGCACCAGGATCAACACCCGCTCGGCCCGGCCCGTCAGCAATTGATGGTGCATGATGAGGCCGGCTTCGATGGTCTTGCCCAGTCCCACCTCGTCGGCCAGCAGGACGCGGGGCGCGGCGCGGCGGGCGACTTCGTGGGCGATGTAAAGTTGGTGGGGGATGGCGCTGGTGCGTCCGCCGCACAGGCCCCGCACTTCCGATTGTTCCAGGCGGCCCAGCAGGTTCAGGGTGGCGTGGCGCAGGCGGAAGGTGGCGGAGCTGTCCAACTGGCCGGTGAACAGGCGGTCCTGCGGCTTGTTGAATTGCAGGAAATGGTTGAGTTCCATTTCTTCGAGGCGGGTTGGTGCGCCGTCCTCGTCGTTGCCCTCGTAGGTGAGGATGCCCTGTTGCTCCCGCACCGCCTCCACCTTCATTTTCCAGCCATCGACGCTTTCCACGGTTTCGCCGGGGTTGAAACGGACGCGGGTGAGCGGGGCGTTGTTGGCGGCGTAGGTGCGCCGTTCGCTGCTGGCGATGAAGAGCATCGTGACGCGGCTGTGTTCGACGGCAAGCACGATGCCGAGCCCCAATTCGGGCTCGGTTTCGCTGATCCAGCGTTGTCCGGGGACGAAGTCGGGCAAGGTCTGATCCTCCAAGGGCTTAGGGGTGTGGCGAAGGGGGGAATTGTAGCAGAGGGGGAGGGTGGGGGAGCGGGCGGGTGTGGGCCGGTATGGTGCTTGGCACGGGCGGTCTCAACTTCGGTACCTTTCTTTTGGGGCGGGAGGTCGGCACAGTTTAGCGTGACGTCTTATTTAAGAGGCTGTCGCGCATTGTACAATGACAGCGTTTGTGTTTGGGGATCAAGTAACTGGGTGGTTGGCCGGGTTTGTTATGGTTGGTCATGAAGATTGACTGAATTTGGGGCGATCCAATATAAACCTGTGGATTGCTTATTCTTCTGCGATTGCCCAAAGTAATAGTGTTCTCTGTGGAATGGAAATATCGAGGTTAAGGTGTGAATGATATGAAGGCGATCAACGGATATATTAAGAAGGTCAGGCTGTACCGTAAGGCTGGGAGTATTTCGGAATCCATGGAGGCCTGCCTTGAAGCGATGGCACGCTTTCCAGATAGTTTCGACCTGTTGTATGAATACGCGGCGCTATTACATGCCGGACGCCAATACTCTAAGGAATGCGGGATTTTGGAGGGGCTTTTATCCATGGAGCAGGATAAAAGGCTGGCTCAGGATAGCCCGGAAGCCAGGAGTTTTTATCTGAGCCTGTGCAAAAGCTATCTCATGGCGAAAAAATATGCCGAGTTCGAGGCTTTATCCGAAGTGGCCCGGCATAAATTCACCATTCCGGCGGCACCCTTCCATGTGGATAAGACATTCGAGCTGGTTATCAATAAGAAAGGTGCGCCTTTGATCATATTGTTCCAAGGCTTCAAACTCGGCGTGATCAAACAGTATTTCAGCATCAGCGAGCCCGAGGATATAAAATCGTTGAACATATCTGGCTTGCCCTATGCGTTCCAAGGGTTTTCCCGTGAATGTGGCGATTATAATTATCTCTTCGTCAAGGATAACTATCAATCCTGGTATTTGTTGAATTTCGACGGGTATGTAAAGTATATGCGTAATGTTATTGATGAGAGTGATGCTCCCCGTGTGGCTTGCGTCGGATTTTCATCGGGAGGGTTTGGCGCGATTGTTTTGGGCCAGGCTATCAATGCCGATATATCTATCGGAATGTCGCCGCAAACTATCGCGTTCGAGGTGTTTTCCAATCCATATAACCGGAAACTCAATAAGTTGTTCATGTTGAGTCTCAACCAATATTCAGATTTGGCCGCCCTCCAGGCACGGGAAGGCGGATTCGGTCGCAAGGTTGCCATCTATGTGTGTGAGCGGAAGAAAGGGGACTATGAACAGGTGATGAGATTGGAGCAGGGCGATGCCAACCTCAAGATCGATTTTTTGAAGTGCGGTAATCATATGGTCGCCAGTTTCCTAGGTAAAAAAGCTTTGTTTGAAAAGCTCTTCGCCGATATCGCGGCGGCTTTTTAGCGGTATTTATAGGGTCGAGCCGGGCGGGCATGTACTCATGCCTACCCTCTCCGAAGCGCTACGGTGGGCTGGGAATACCGGCCCACCCGGCTGTTTTTAAGATTACTAATGGGTTTCAGCCATCGCCTTTATCCATTTACGTTTCTGATTCCCCCATCCCGATATATTTCTTCACCGTCCTCCGGTCCAACCCCGAGCGCCGCGCCACTTCCTCATAGGTCCGGCACCGCCCATACAGCCGCGCCAGATACCCCGCCAGCAATTCGTCGGCGGTCAACCCGCCTGCCGCCACCTGTTGCAGGAACACATCCGGCGCGGCCCGCCCATCGGCCTGATAGCGCCCGGTCAGGCAGATGCGCCGCACGCATTGCTCCAACTCCCGCACATTGCCCGGCCAGGGATAATCGGCGGGCACCGAGGCGCGGGTGCGTTCCTCCACTCCGTCCACCAGGGCCAAGCCATCGGGACCGAAGGTCCGCACCAAGATCGCAGCCACCATCAGCCGCAATTCCGCCGGGTTTTCCGCGATACGCTGGCGCAGCGGCGGCAGCGCGATCACATCGGAACACAGCCGGTAGAAGAAATCGTCGCGGAACCGCCCCTCCGCCCGCAATCGCCCCAGGTCGCGGTGGGTGGCGGCGATGACCCGGCCATTGAAGGCTTGCGGCTCGCGTCCGCCCACCGGGGTGAACCGGCGTTCTTGCAGCACCGTCAGCAGTTTCAACTGGATCAGCGGTTCCACGTCGCCGATCTCGTCCATCAACACCGCGCCATGGGCGCTGCACCGGGCCAGCACGCCCTGGTGGTGGTCGATGGCCCCGCTGAACGCGCCCTTGCGATGGCCGAATAGCTCCGATTCGATCAGTCCCGCCGGGAATTGCGCCAGATTGATACTGACGAAGGCGCGGGTATAGCTCTCCTGGAAGCGTCGGGTTTTGGGATCGTAGGGGATGTAGCCGGAGTGGCCGATGGCGCGGGCGGCGGCGGTCTTGCCGGTGCCGGTCTCGCCCAGCAGCAGGGTGGAGAAATCCTCCATCCGTCCCACCAGGCAGCGCAGATACCAATCCGGGCGGAAGGTGAAGATGGCGTTCCACAACCGCATCCTGAGTTCCACCACGGCGGGGCACAGGCCGATGATTTCGCGTTCGATGCAATGGAAGCCGCGCCGCACTTGGTAGAACACGCCCAGGTAGCGGGCGCGGGCCTCGGCGTCCAGGCCCAGGTCCGCCAGTTCCGCCCACAGCGTGTCGGCGAAGGGCAGGGCCAGGGATTCCGCGCTCTGGGCCTGGCGTTCGATGAACTGGCCGAATTCGTCGCGGAAGGCGTGATAGATGCGGAACAAGCCCACCCATTGCAGGATGCGGGCGTCTTCCGCCGGGTAGCGGTCCGGGCGCAAGCGGCCATCGGGGTCGAGTTCGCGCACCCGGCGCTCCACTTGTTCGATGGCGAGTTCCAAGGTCCGGGCCGGGTCCGCCGGGGCGTGGGAGTCGATCCCGGCGATGCGGCGGTCCAGCGCGGCCCGCTCCGGCCCGAAGGGATTGGCGAACACCGCTTCCGCCACCCAGCCGAAAAACCCGCGCTGCGCTTCGCTCAAGCGTAAGCCGGCCATGAAAACCCCCGTGCTTTTTATGCTGGGGCTATTGTGCATAAAACGTCGGTCCAGGCCAAACCGGCTGGCCTATGAGTTAATCAAGCTATTGATTAGTAATGGTTAATCGCCGCGCATCGGGCTGGCATGCCGACTGCTTTAATAGGGTTGTCACAATCACCCGAGGCATCCCCCATGAATCCCTTTAAACGCATCTTCGTCAGCGTCAAGGCCCAACTCAACGAAGTCGCCGGCGATTTCGAGAACCACGAAGCCGTGGCCGACGCGGCGATCCAGGAATTGGAAAGGCTGGCGGCCACCACCCGCGTGCGGCTGGGCCGTCTCGACCGCGAACTGAAAGCCCTGGACGAACGCCACGCCGCTTTGCGCAAGGACGCCGCGCTCTGGGCCGAGCGGGCGGTGCGGGTCGCCGCCGAGGAAACGCGGGCGCTGGAATGCGTGCGGCGGCTGGAAGCCGTGGAACGCGAGGCCGGACAATTGGCCGTCTCCCTGCGCGAAACCCAGGCACTGCGCCAGAAAATCCGCGCCGAACTGGACCGCCAGACCACCAAGCTGGAAGAAGCCAAGCGGCGGCGGACCTTGCTGAGTTCGCGCCAATTCCACCTGGAATATGCCCAGTTGTCCGACCCGCTGGGCGGCGCGGAGGCGGTCGATGCCGTGTTCGACCGCTGGGAAATACGGTTGGGCGCGGTGGAGCCGGACCTGGCCGAAGGTACCGGCTACGACGATCTCGCCGCCGAGTTTGAGCGCACCGAACAGGCCGAGAGCCTGCGCCGCCGTTTGGCCGGTCTGGTCGCCGCCAACCCCTCCCAATCCAACACCGAAACCGGGGAGTAATCCGCCATGAACCTTTATGACAGCGAATCCCAGGACCGCCGGGAATCCCCCAACTACCGGCCCGGCTTTTACCTGCGCCTGTTGGGCACCGCCATCCTGCTGTTGGCGATGGCCGATTTCCTGGTGCAGGGCTTGAACGGCCTCACGCCCAACTACCGCTACTGGATTATGCCCGGCTTTTCGCTGTTGCTGGCCTTGTGCGGGCTGGTATGCGGCTACCTCTGGCACGACCACAAGGGAGCGCGGTTGTTCTTCGCCCTGGCTGCGGCCTTGGTGCCGGTGCAGTTCACCCAGTTGGGGGCATTGATCTACGCGCCACCCGTGGAACTGGCCGGGTCGGCGCTGTTGCTGGGCGATTTGGCCTTGAGCCTCGGGGTTGCCCTGCCCGTGGCCTACCTGGCGTTTTCCATCCTGGCCAAGCCGCGCCGGGCCAGTTTGTTGACGGAATTGTTCCTGGGCTGCGCTTTGTTCTTGCTTCCGAGCCGGGAACCGGAGGTCGTGGCGGTCTTATGCCTGGGCTTGTTCGGTTTGCTGCGGCTAGGCTGGGTCCGGCAGCGCCAGGACGCCTTGATGCAGGCGGGCGAGGGCGTGGCCGCGCTGGCCTTGGCGCATTTGCCATTGATCATCATGATAGGACGTAGCGCTTTCCTGCCCTGGTCCTGGATCACCACGGCGGCGCTGTTGACGATCTTGGCGGTGGTGTTGTTCGTGGATGCCGCCCGCGCCGGGTTGCTCGGGGGCTGGGCGGAACCCATGGGCGCTTTGGCCGCTTTCCTGGCCTTGAACTGCTTGCTGCTGGCGCTGCCGGTCGGGGTGGGCGGGTTCGGCGGCTGGACCGCCCATGCCTTGGGTGGCGCGGCGCTGTTGTTCGCGCTGGGGCAGAAATCCCTGCGCCAGGGTCCGGCCTTGCGCGGTCTCGGCACTTTGCTCGCGTTGCTCGGTTGCTTCCTGTGCTTGGCGGTCCGCCGCGACCATGCCGCCGCCATGTTGTTCCTGGCGGTGGGCACGGCCTTGGTGTATGCCGGGATCGCTTATCGCCAGCGCTGGGTGTTGTTCGCGGGCATCGTGGGGTATCTGGCGGGGGCGATTTTCTACGCCCGCTTCACCGTCAACCTGTACCAAGCCAGTCCGTGGCTGACCATGATCGGCCTGGGTATCGGCATCTTGTTGTTCGCCTCCTTCCTAGAGAAGCAACGCAAGCCGCTGATGGAATGGGGGCAGCGCTGGTGGCGGACGGTGAATGCTTGGGGGCGGTGAGCGGTTGTCCCTCTGGACATCTACGGATTGCGGGCGGAATAGCGGATATTCCGCCCCACGCGCTCAGTGGAACGGGCAACGCCCACCCTCAGTTTCCCCGTCCTCGACCTTGATCGCCCGCGTCGGGCAATACTTCTCCGCCGCCCTGAGTTTCTCCACCCATTCCGGCGAGGGGTTTTCATCCAGCACGGTGAGCCTGCCCTTGTCGTCTACCTGGAATACTTCCGGCGCTTCCGTCATGCAGTTCGCATGGCCCTTGCATAAATCCCAATCGACCGCGACCTTGATCTGGTGCCCGCCCGCGCTGCCCGTCCCGACGGACGAGGAAGTCGCCGCAGTCCGTTCGGCCTGGGTTTCGCGCCTGCGGTAGCGCACCAAGCATGGCGACACGGGCTCCACCACCATCTTGGTGTAATCGTCGCGGTAGCTTTCGGGCGGGTTGACCAACTCGAAGTCATAGCGCCGCAGCAGCAGGCTGAAAATCACCTTCAACTGGAACAGCGCGAAGGCGTTGCCCGAACATTTATGCCGCCCGCCGCCGAACGCCTGCCAGCCGTAGAGATTGCGGTCCTCGCCGCGTTCCGGGCTGTAGCGGTCGGGGTCGAAGCGCTCGGGGTCGGGGAACAGTTCGGGAATGCGGTGGGTCACGGCGGGCGCGGCGCAGACGAATTTCCCCGCCGGAATCACATACTCCCCGACCTGGAAATCCTGCATCACCTTGCGCAGTAACAGGATCAGGGGCGGATGCAGGCGCAGCACTTCCTTGATGACGTTTTCGAGCCTGGGCATCTGCCGCAGCGACTCGAATGTCACCGGCCCGTCCTCGCCGAACAAGGCGTCGAGTTCCGCCACCACCCGGCGCAATTCCTCCGGGTGGCGCAATAATTCGATCAACACCCAGGCGGCGGTGCCGGAACTGGTGTGGTGGCCCGCGAACACGGCGGCGGTCAGCATCCCGGTGATTTCGTGGGAACTGAGCTTGCTGCCGTCCTCGTAATGGGCGTCGATCAGCATTTGGAACACGTTGGTGCTTTTCTCGCTGCTTTGGGCGCGTTTTTCCATGATTTGCGCCACCAAGCCGTGCAGCTTCACCCGCGCTTTATCCCGGCGGCGGAAGATCGGCAAGGGCAAATTGGGAAAGACGTAGGCGATGGGCTGGATGCTGTGTTCCAGGTCGCGGTAGATTGCGGCGAATTCGGCGCTGAGTTCGTAGCGGAATTCCGGGCCGAGCAAACAATGGCTGGCGGTGTAGATGGTCAGTTCCTTGGTGAAGTCCAACAGGTTCAGGCTGCCGGATTCGCCCCAAGCGCGGGTCATTTGCTCGACCTCGCCGGCGATGACCTCGGAATAGGTCCGCATCGGCTTATCGCGCAGGGCCGGCATGAGCATTTGCAATTGCTCGTTCTTGCGCTGGATCGGCGCATCGAACACCACGCCCTCGCCGAAAATCGGCGTCATCAGCTTATAGGCCGGGCCTTGGTCCAGCACTTCATCCGGGGCGCGGTAGAACGCCTCGCTGGCTTCCGCGCCGGTCATCAACACCATGTCTTGGTGGAACATCTGGAATTCGGCGATATCGCCCAGCTTGGCCCGCAGCCGCATCATGAAATCGTGGGGGTTCTTGCCGAAATCGGGGATGTGTCCGAGCAGGGGCAGGGCGCCCGGCAGTCTGGGCGGGGCTTTCGGGGGGCGTTGGCTCATGATGTGGGACTCCGGTGGGTTTGGGACCAGGAAAAGGGCGCGGAATCTTAGCATCGATGTTCCGCGCCGCCGCAACCGCCCTCAAAATCCGGTATCTTCCCGTTCTTTATCCACCCACCCTAGGAAACCCTATGCCCGCTTATCCCCGCGCAGAATTAGAAGCCATGGTCGAACGCTGGCTGGCCGCGAACCGCCAATCCGAAACCGAGGGCGATTGGATCAAACACCTGGGCGCGATGTACGCCGAGGACGCCGAATACCGCTGGAACATGGGACCGAACCGCGAGTTCATCGCCCGTGGCCGTAAGGAAATCGAGGAATGGGCCTTGGGGGCGCATATGGAAGGCTTCGAGAAATGGCGCTATCCCTACGACAAGATCATCATCGACGAGCAACAGGGCGAGGTGATCGGCATTTGGCGGCAGGTCGCGCCGGTGCGGCGGGTCGATGGCGGCGTGTATGAAGTCGCCGGGGTCGGCGGCTCCTGGTTCCGCTACGGCGGCAATTACCAATGGGCCTGGCAGCAGGATTTCTTCGATCTGGGCAACGTCAAGGCCATGTTCATGGCACTGGCGGCGGATGGGCAATTGGAGCCTTCGGTCAAACAGCGCTTGAAAAAACTGGCTTGGGGGCAGAAATTGCCGGGCGTCTATCCGCTGCACGCCGATCCCGGCCTGGGGCAGAAGCTCAAGGCCGTGGGCGCGATGCTCAAAATCGTATTGCTCGGCAAGTAATCCACGGAGAAACACGATGGCTCTCAACCTTTATCTACTCAGGCACGGCGAAACCGAATCCAGCCGTACCGGCGGCTTCTGCGGACGGCTGGATATCGAGCTTAGCCCCATCGGCCAGCAGATGGCGGAAGATTTCGGGCAAGCCTACCGCGAGCATGTGTGGGCGGGCATCTACGCCAGCCCGATGCGCCGGACCCGCGCCACGGTGGAACCCCTCTGCCGCCTGACCGGCGCGGTGCCGGAACTGCGCGACGGCCTACGTGAAATCGACTATGGCGCGTGGGAAGGCAAGACGGCGGACGCGGTGCGGCGCGAATACCCGGAGGATTATCTGCGTTGGCTGGGCGATGCGGGCTGGAACGGCCCGACCGGCGGCGAACGCGGGATCGACGTGGGCCAACGGGCGCTGGCGGTGGTGGACGAAATCCGGGCGCGGCATGCTTCGGGCGATGTGCTGGTGGTGTCGCACAAGGCCACGATCCGGGTGTTGCTGTGCCAGATGTTGGGCATCGACGTGGGCCATTACCGCGACCGCATCGATACCCCGGTGGCTTCCCTCAGCGTGGTGGAACTGCGCGACCATGGGCCGTTGCTGCGGCGCTTGGGCGACCGTTCCCATCTGCGGCCCGAGCTGCGCGATTTGCCGGGAACCTGAACGGGACGGATTAGAGCGCGTCCGCCGCGAAGTCCGCCAACCTGGACCGCTCGCCGCGCCGCAAGGTGATATGCGCCGCGTGCGGCCAGTGCTTGAAGCGGTCCACGGCATAGGTCAGGCCGGAGGTGGTGCCGGTGAGATAGGGCGTGTCGATCTGGCCGATATTGCCGAGGCACACCACCTTGGTGCCCGGCCCGGCGCGGGTGATGAGGGTTTTCATCTGTTTCGAGGTCAGGTTCTGGGCCTCGTCCAGGATGATATAGCGGTTGAGGAAAGTGCGGCCCCGCATGAAATTCAAGGAGCGCACCTTCACCCGGTTGGCGAGCAGGGTGCCGGTGGCGGCGCGTTCCCAACTCGATCCGCCCTCGTCGTGGCTGCTCAAAAGTTCCAGGTTGTCCAGCAACGCGCCCATCCACGGGGCCATCTTTTCTTCCTCGGTGCCGGGTAGGAAACCGATGTCCTCGCCCAGCGGGATGGTTTCGCGGGTCATGATGATTTCGCGGTAGCGCTTGGCTTCCATCGACAGCGCCAAGCCCGCCGCCAGGGCCAGCAGGGTTTTGCCGGTGCCCGCCGTGCCCAACAGGCTGACGAAATCGATCTCCGGGTCCAGCAGCACGTTGAGGGCGAAATTCTGCTCGCGGTTGCGGGCGCTGACGCCCCACACGGCGTGCTGCGGCGATCTGAAATCGCGGGCCAGTTCGATCACCGCGCCGCCGGGTTCCAGCCCGCGCACGATGGCCTCGAAACCGGAATCGTCCGGCATATACAAGAATTGGTTGATGAACCAGTCCCGCGCCAACGGTCCCTTGACCCGGTAGAAGGTCCGCCCGCGCTGGTCCTGCCAGGATTCCAGCTTGCCGCCGTGGCTTTCCCAGAAATCCGCCGGCAAGGCCTGCGCCCCGCTGTAGAGCAGGTTGATATCGTCCAACACCTGGTCGCTGTGGAAATCTTCCGCCCGTATCCCCAGCAGCGAGGCCTTGATCCGCATATTGATGTCCTTGGACACCAGCACCACCTGGGCTTCCGGGTTTTCCTTGGCCAGGGCTAGGGTGGTGGCGAGGATGGAGTTGTCGGGTAAATCGCCGGGGAGGCTGGCCGGTAAGGCCGAATCCATGCGCCGCACTTGGAAGAACAAGCGGCCCACGCAGCGCTCGTCGATGCGCCCGGCGTAATCCAGCTGGTTCAAGGTGATGCCGTTGCTGATGGCCTGGAAATCGGCCTGGTGGATGAGTTCGTCGAGGAAGCGGCTGGCCTGGCGGGCATTGCGGGCGACTTCCGACAGCCCTTTCTTGGAGTGGTCGAGTTCTTCCAGCACGATCATGGGCAGATAAAGATCGTGTTCCTGGAAGCGGAACAGCGAGGCCGGGTCGTGCATCAGGACGTTGGTATCGAGGACGAAGAGCTTGCGGTGGGGGGCGGTATTGGCGGTCATCGTGAGGGGAGGTTGTGTGGGAGGGGGTGGGATGCGGGCTTCCAAGCTCCGCTTGGGCACCCGCCGAAAGGGCGAATAAATCCGCCCCGGCAGCCGGGTGGACATGTTCCCTATGCCCACCCTTTTCGGGCTAGGCGGAGAGTTCGCGCAATTTGGCGAGTACGGCGGCGGCGTGGCCTTTGACGCTGAGCTTGCGCCACTCGAAGGCGATACGGCCTTCCGGGTCGATCAGGAAGGTGCTGCGCTCGATGCCCCGGACCTGCTTGCCGTACATGTTTTTCAGGCGGATCACGTCGAAGGCTTGGCATAGGGCTTCGTCGCTGTCCGACAGCAACTCGAACGGGAATGCCTGCTTGCACTTGAAGTTCGCGTGGGACTTCAGGCCGTCCCTGGACACGCCCAGGATATCGGCGTTGGCGGCCTGGAATTCCGGGTGGAGGTCGCGGAAATCCTGGCCTTCCTGGGTACAGCCGGGCGTGCTGTCCTTGGGATAGAAATACAGCACCAGGAACCGGCCCCGGAAATCCCGGAGGCCGAGGGTTTGGCCGGAGGTGGCGGGGGCGGAGAAGTCCGGGGCGGGTTGGGTGGCGCTCATGGGGATTCGGGTTTCAGCGTTTGACGGGTTCGAGGATGGCGTCGAGGTTCATCTGGTCGCAGAAGTCGAGGAATTCGTCGCGCAGCGACACGATGCGCGTCCCGGCGGGAATCTTGACGATGATATGGGCCAGGAACAAGGGCGAGCCGGTGAAGGGCGCGGGATAACGGCTGCTGGAAAGGTCGAGGATATCGATACCGCGCTCGGTGAAGAAGTTGCTGAGGTCGTGGATGTTGTTGATCTGGTCGGTGGCGTAGATATCCACGGCATAGGGCAGGGCGGTGTCTTCCGTCGGCTCCTCGCGTTCCTGGGCGCGGAGGGTGGCGATCTTGAGGCCATAGCGGGTGGCGAGGCTCTCCAGGGAGTTTTCCAGCCGGACGATATGGTTCCAGTTGCCTTCCGCCAGCAGATGGGCGGCGAACTCGTTGCCCAGTTCGGTCATCCGGCTTTCCAGGATCATGCATTTGCAATCCTTGAAGGCGCGGGTCAGTTCCACGACGAGGTCGGGGCGGTTCACGCCCAGCACGGTAACGACGAGCTGCATGGTGGTGGGGGTTCTCACGGGGGGGCTTCTTGGCAAAGGAAAAAAGTTTATCACCTTCATATCGCGAATGCCCCTGCCCCTGGCCGTGGCGGGCGGGTCTCGGGGTGGCGGGTTTATGCCGTCCCGAGCGGCGGTCGCGCGGTTGTCAGAGCCGGCCAGCGCACGGTAACATGCGGTTTTTGCCCGAACCCAAAAAGGCATGATGATTCAAGCTAGTATCGTAGCGTTGGTGACGCCCATGGCGGCGGACGGCACCGTCGATTTTGACAGTTTGGACCGCTTGGTCGAGTTCCATATCGAGCAAGGCACCGACGCCATCGTCGCCGTCGGCACCACGGGCGAGTCCGCCACCTTGGACCCCGACGAACATTGCGCCACCATCCGCCGCGTGGTCGGGCGGGTGGCGGGGCGGGTGCCGGTCATCGCCGGGACCGGGGCCAATTCCACCCGCGAGGCCATCGACCTGACCCGCAGCGCCAAGGCCATCGGCGCGGACGCCTGCCTCCTGGTCACGCCTTATTACAACAAGCCGACCCAGGAAGGCTTATATCTCCACTACCGCGCCATCGCCGAGGCGGTGGACATCCCGCAAATCCTCTACAACGTCCCAGGCCGCACCGCCTGCGATTTGCTGCCCGCGACCGTGGCCCGCCTGGCCCCGATCCCCAATATCATCGGCATCAAGGAAGCCACCGGCAAGCTGGAACGGGTGAAGCAACTCATCGAATCGTGCGGGCCGGATTTCCGCTTGTACTCCGGCGACGACGCCACCGCCCGCGAGTTCTGCCTGCTGGGAGGGCATGGGGTGATTTCGGTCACGGCCAATGTCGCGCCCAAGCTGATGCATGACATGTGTGTCGCCGCCATGGCAGGCGACGCCGACACCGCCGCCGCCTTGGATGCCAAGCTGGCCGCGTTGCACCGCGATTTGTTCATCGAATCCAACCCCATCCCGGTCAAATGGGCGGTCCATGAACTGGGCTGGATCGAGACCGGCATCCGGTTACCCTTGACCTGGCTCTCCGAAGGCTGCCACGACACGGTGCGGGCCGCCATGCGCCAGGCCGGCGTGGCGTGAAAAAACCTATGAAGCCTATCCATCTCGGCAGGACCTTGGCCCTCGCGGGCTTGTGCGCGGGGCTGGCCGCTTGCGAAACCATCAGCGGTTGGTTTCCCGACAAGCAAAAGCAGTACAAATACAGCACCGAAATCCCGCCGCTGGAAATCCCGCCCGATCTGACTTCCTCTACCATCGAGGACGCCACCACCCGGAAATTGTCCGAGCCGACGCCGGATGAAACGGCGCGGAGCCGTCCCGGCGAGGAGCCCGCGCCCGAAGCGGAACGTCCCGAGGAAGCCGAGCCGCCGCGTCCCGTCGCCAAACGCACCCAGTCGCCGGAGGTCGATTCGACCCTGGCCCAGAGTTCCGACAATGTGCCCTTGATCGAGATCGAAGCGACGTTCGACCGCGCCTGGAGCGATGTCGCCAAGGCGCTGGGCCGCTTGGAACTGGAAGTCACCGACCAGAACCGTTCCGAAGGCATGTACTTTGTCTATTATGGCGGCGATCAGAAGCCTTACGAGGACCGCGGCTTTTTCGGCGACGTGGCGGCGCTGTTCGGCGGGGGCCAGGAGAAATCCAGGGAATACCGGGTCAAGCTGGAAGGCAAAGATCAGGTTACCTTGCTCTATGTGCTGGACTCCGATGGCAAACCCCAAGACAGCGGACCGGGCTTCGATCTATTGAAACGCCTACACGAAACCTTGAAAACCCTGGCCGAGCCGCCGCCCAAGGCGGGCGAAAAACCCGCCGAATAACGGACGGCGCGGGTTTCCTGCCTACAAGCGTTAAGGGGCTATGTTTTTGCGCCGGGCAGCCCACCATTGCCCTGTTCCACCCGCGCCCCGCGGGTTCTCCTCAGACTCAATCCTATCTGGCAGGTCTAAGTATGATCCTCAGATTTCCCGGTCCCGCTGTGCTGTCGGAGTTTCGGCGCGTCAAATTGCTCGCGGATATGCAGGCCGTGGTGCCCAATGTGTCCGATTTCACCGCCGCCTATGTCCATTTCGCCGAGGTCTCCCACGCCCTGGACGAGGCCGAGCGCAAGGGCTTGGAAAGCGTCCTGCACTATGGGCCGGAATTCAGGCCGGGCGATTTCGCCGATGCCTATTTCCTGGTGGTGCCTCGGCTGGGCACGGTGTCGCCCTGGTCCAGCAAGGCCACCGATATCGCCCGCCGCTGTGGCCTCGACGCCGTGCTGCGGCTGGAACGCGCCGTCGAATACCGCATCCAGGCCAGCGGCGGCATCCCCATCAAGAAGCTGGACCTCCTGAAAGCCCTGTTGCACGACCGCATGACCGAGAGCGTCTTGGGCCATGGCCAGGAGCCCTCGATCTTCCGCCACCGCAGTCCCGCCCCGGTCGAATTCATCCCGCTGTTGGAGCAGGGGCGGTGGGCCTTGATGACCGCCAACGGCAAGCTCGGCCTGGCCTTGTCGGAGGATGAACTGGACTATTTGGAACAGAGTTTCACCGCCCTGGGCCGCAATCCCAGCGATGTGGAATTGATGATGTTCGCCCAAGCCAATTCCGAGCATTGCCGCCACAAGATTTTCAATGCGTCCTGGATCGTCGACGAGGACCTGCAAGACCGTTCCCTGTTCGGCATGATCCGCAATACCAGCCAGAAATCGCCCTCCGGTATCTTGTCGGCCTACAAGGATAACGCCGCCGTGGCCGAGGGTTCGATGGCGCGGGTGCTGCTGCGCGATCCCGATAGCTTGGAATATGTCTACCGGGAGGAACCGGCCCATCTGCTGATGAAGGTGGAAACCCACAACCATCCGACCGCCATTTCCCCGTTCCCTGGCGCGGCAACCGGCTCGGGCGGCGAAATCCGCGACGAGGCCGCGACCGGGCGCGGTTCCCACACCAAGGCCGGTTTGACCGGGTTCTCGGTGTCCAACCTCAGGATTCCCGGCTTCGTCCAGCCTTGGGAGCAGGACCATGGCAAGCCGGGCCGCATCGCCTCGGCCCTCGATATCATGATCGACGGTCCCCTGGGCGGCGCGGCCTTCAACAACGAATTCGGCCGGCCCAACCTGTGCGGCTATTTCCGCACCTTCGAGCAGCCCGCGGCGGACGGGGCGGGGCTGCGGGGCTATCACAAGCCGATCATGATCGCCGGCGGCATGGGCAATATCCGGCCCGGCCATCTCGCCAAGGCGGCGCTGCCGCCGGGCGCGCCCATCGTGGTATTGGGCGGTCCCGCCATGCTGATCGGCCTGGGTGGTGGCGCGGCCTCGTCGGTGGCGGCGGGCGAGAGCGCCGAAGACCTGGATTTCGCCTCGGTGCAGCGCGGCAATCCCGAGATGCAGCGCCGTTGCCAGGAAGTCATCAACCGCTGCGTGGCCCTGGGCGGCGACAATCCCATCCTGTCGATCCACGACGTGGGCGCGGGCGGGCTGTCCAACGCCGTGCCGGAAATCATCCACGACGCCGGGCGCGGGGGCCGCTTCGAGTTGCGCGAGGTGCCCAACGACGAACCCGGCATGACTCCGATGCAAATCTGGTGCAACGAATCGCAGGAGCGCTATGTGCTGGCCCTGAAGCCGGAGGCGGTGGAGCGGTTCCGGGCCTTCTGCGAGCGCGAGCGCTGCCCCTATGCCGTGATCGGCCAAGCCACCGAAGAGGAACACTTGGTGCTGACCGACCGCCTGTTCGGCAACGAGCCGGTGAACATCCCCATGTCCCTGCTGTTCGGCAAGGCGCCCAAGCTGCGGCGGGAAGCCAAGCGCGGCGACTTCGCGTTACCCCAGTTGTCGGTCGCGGGCATCGAATACGCCGAAGCCGCCCGCCGGGTGCTGAGCCATCCAAGCGTGGCGGACAAGAGCTTCCTCATCCATATCGGCGACCGCTCGGTCGGCGGCTTGGTGGCCCGCGACCAGAGGGTCGGTCCGTGGCAGGTGGCGGTCGCCGACGTGGCCGTGACCGCGACCGGCTTTCACGCCTATACCGGCGAAGCCATGGCGATGGGTGAGCGCGCGCCCCTGGCCTTGATCGACGCCCCGGCCTCCGGACGCATGGCGGTGGGCGAGGCGCTGACCAATCTCGCCGCCGCCCGCATCGTGTCCTTGAAGAAGATCAAGCTCTCCGCCAACTGGATGGCGGCGGCGGGTCACGGCCACGAAGATGCCGCCTTGTACGACACCGTGAAGACCATCGGCATGGAGCTATGCCCGGCCCTGGGGATCGCCATCCCGGTGGGCAAGGATTCCTTGTCGATGAAGACCGTGTGGAAGCAGGATGGCCGGGAAACCGTCATGACCGCGCCCTTGTCGCTGATTATTTCCGCCTTCGCCCCGGTGGCCGATATCCGCGCCACGCTGACCCCGCAATTGCGCCTGGATCAAGGCCCGACCGTCCTGGTCCTCATCGACCTGGGCCAGGGCCGCCACCGGCTGGGCGCTTCGATCCTGGCCCAGGTCTATGGACAATTGGGCAACGCCGCCCCGGATTTGGACGATACCGAGTTGTTCAAGGCGTTCTTCGGCGCGATCCAGGGCTTGAACGCCGATGGGCTGGTGTCGGCCTATCACGACCGTTCCGATGGCGGCGTGTTCGCCACCCTGTGCGAAATGGCGTTCGCGGCGCGTTGCGGGCTCGATGTCGATCTGGCCGGCCTGGGCGGCGATACCCTGGCGGCGCTGTTCTGCGAGGAACTCGGGGCCGTGTTGCAAGTGCGCGAAGATCAATTCGATATCGTGCTGGAACGGCTGGGCCGGGCTGGATTGGGTGCTTGCACCTATAGGCTGGGCGCTCCCAGGGGCGATGGGCGGATCGTCTTCCGCCATGGCGACGAGGTTTTGATCGAGGGCACCCGCGCCGATTTCCAAGCGATCTGGTCCGAGACCAGCTACCGGATGCAGGCCTTGCGCGACAACCCCGAATGCGCCCGGCAGGAATTCGAGACCGTGCGCGACGAGGGCGATCCGGGGCTGTCGGCCCAACTGGGCTTCGATGTTCAGCAGGATATCGCTGCGCCCTTCTTGGCCAAAGGGAGGCCCAGGGTCGCGATCCTCCGGGAACAGGGCGTCAACGGCCATGTGGAAATGGCGGCGGCGTTCGACCGGGCCGGGTTCACGGCGGTCGATGTGCATATGAGCGATATCCTCGCGGGCCGGGTTGGGCTGGAGGGTTTCGTGGGGCTGGCGGCGTGCGGCGGCTTTTCCTATGGCGACGTGCTGGGCGCGGGCGGCGGCTGGGCCAAGTCCATCCTGCTCAATCCCGAGGCCCGCGAACTGTTCCACGCCTTTTTCCAGCGTCCCGATACTTTCGGCCTGGGCGTGTGCAATGGCTGTCAGATGATGTCCCACCTCGCCGAGCTGATTCCGGGAGCGGCGCATTGGCCGCGCTTCGTGCGCAACGAGTCGGAGCAATTCGAGGCGCGGGTGTCCCTGGTCGAGGTGCGGGAATCGCCCTCGATCCTGTTCGCCGGGATGGTGGGTTCCAAGATGCCGGTGGTGGTGGCCCATGGCGAGGGGCGGGCGGAGTTCTACAAGAGTCCGATCAAGGCGCTGAGCCAGAATCTGGTGGCGCTGTGCTATGTCGATCACCGCGGCCAGCCGACCGAGGCCTTCCCGTACAACCCCAACGGCTCGCCCTTCGGTATCACCGGGCTGACCAATACCGACGGGCGGTTCACCATCATGATGCCGCATCCCGAACGCTGCTTCCGCACGGTGCAGAACTCCTGGCATCCGGGCGATTGGGGCGAATATGGGCCATGGATGCGGATGTTCCGCAACGCTAGGGCTTGGGTGGGCTAATCCCCGCCCGCCTGTGTCTCCAAGTTCGGCTTGGGTCGGCTAGGAGTCTGTCGGACTTTCCGATAAAAAGACCGAATTGACCATTTTGTGGTCAATTTTGGCGCTTCTACATGAATTTTCGATCATTCGAATTCGATGAGTCGCCAAATATTCGTGTACAAGCGCTTCGCGCTTGGAAGCCCGACAGACTCCTAGGTAATTTTGCAGTCTCGCGGGGCGCGAAGCCCCCATGCTACAAAGGCTTACTAAATATAACCCGCCGAACCAGCGCCCACGTTCCCCCGGTCGGATGGGTCGGTCCCACCCAATGCCAGCCTCATTCGACAAGGACAGTCCGATGGCGATTTTCCCGAGCCGCGCCGTGCTGATGGCGGATGGCAACATACGGCGGCGTCATCTCCGCCGCAAAATCCTGAGCGAACTGGGCTGCCCGGTCATCGAGGCCGGCACTTGCCGCGAGGCCGTGCAAGCGGTGCGCGAGCGCCGCCCGTTCCTGCTGGTGCTGGGCGGACGTTTCGGCGATGGCAGGCCCGAGGATATCTGCCGCCAGATCAGGACCGATGCCGCCGCCCCCTGGATACTCTATCTCTCCGAACGCAACGACGGAGCCGCCGTCTCCGCCGCCGACGGCTATCTGGTCGAACCGGTCAAGCAGGCCGAACTCATCAGCTATGCCAAGTTGATCCACCGCCTGGGGGAAGGCGCGGCGGTCGGCCATCCGCTGGGTTCCGAGGGGCGTTATCTGCGGGAACTGGTCGAAGCCCTGCCGATGGCGGCCTATGCCACCGATGCCGAAGGCCGCTTGATCTTGTACAACGAGGCCGCCGCCACGCTCTGGGGCCGCCGTCCCCGGCCCGGAGCCGACCATTGGTGTGGTTCCCTAGCCTTATCCCTGCCCAATGGCACGCCCCTGCCGCATGCGCATTGCCCTATGGCCGTGGCGCTGCGGGAACTCCGCCCGGTACGCGGCCAGCGCATCGTGATCGAGCGGCCCGATGGTGGACGGGTGGCGGTGCTGCCTTATCCCACGCCGCTACGGGATGGTTCGGGGGTGCTGGTCGGTGCCTTGAATATCTTGTTGGAAGCCGACGGCGACCCCATCGCGCCCAGCGCCCGGCTTTGGGCCACCGTGGCCGAGCATGCCGCCGACGGCATCGTGGTGACCGATGCCGAGGGCACCATCGTCGCCGCCAATCCCGCCTTCCTCCGCATCACCGACCACCCGGAGACCGAGGTGCTGGGCCAGAACCTGCTGCGTCCCCAAGCCGGGTTGGGCGATTTGGCCTTTTTCAAGGAGGCTTGGGACGGGTTGGACGGCGGCGGCACCTGGTTGGGCGAGGTGTGGACCCGCACCGGCACGGGGCTGTTATCCCCGCGTTGGCTGGTCATCAACGCCGTCAAGGACGGGAGCGGCCAGGTGTTGAATTACATCGGTACCCTCACCGACATGGCCCCGGTCAAGCAATCCCTGGAACGGTTGGAATACCTGGCCCACCACGATCCCCTGACCGGCCTTCCCAACCGGCTGTTGTTCCGGGCGCGGCTGGCCCACGCCTTGATCCAGGCCAAGCGCCTGCGCCAGCAAGTCGCCGTCATGTTCGTGGACCTGGATCATTTCAAACAGATCAACGACAGCCTGGGCCATGCGGTGGGCGATGGCCTGTTGCAGGCGGTGGCGGTGCGGCTCACCGAGCAGGTGCGCGAGCAGGACACCGTGGCCCGCTATGGCGGCGACGAGTTCGTGGTGCTGTTGGAGGAACTCGCCAAGGAGGCGGGCATCGCCAACGTGGCCGAGAAGATCGCCAAGGCCATGGCCCAACCGTTCCAGGCGGAAGGCCATAGCCTGAACGTGACCGCCAGTATCGGCATCGGCCTTTATCCCCGCGATGGCTGGACCGTCGATGCCTTGCTCAAGAGCGCCGATAGCGCCATGTACCGGGCCAAGGCCGACGGGCGCAATACCTTCCGCTACCACGACGGCGAGGTCTCGGCGCGGGTGTTCGAGCGCAAGATGGTCGAGGGCCAGTTGCGCCGGGCTATCGAGCGCGACGAATTGGTGCTGTATTACCAGCCGCAGGTGGACTTGGCGGGCGGGCGGGTGTCGGGCCTCGAAGCCTTGGTGCGTTGGCAGCATCCCGAGCAAGGTTTGATTTTGCCGGAGCGCTTCCTGCCGCTCGCCACCGAAGCGGGACTGTTGGAAATCCTGAGCGATTGGGTGTTGCGGCGGGCCTGTGTCCAGGCCAGGGCTTGGCTGGATCAAGGGCTGGACTTCGGCAGGATCGCGGTGAACGTGAGCGGTGCCCAACTCCAGCGCGGCACCCTGGCGCGGGCGGTGCGCTCCGCCCTGGGCCATTCCGGCCTGTCGCCCAAGCGTTTGGCCCTGGAAATCCCCGAGTCCCAGATCATGGCCCAGGGCGAGCCGGGGCTGGCCCAACTCGCCGCCCTGGCCGATCTGGGGGTGGAACTCGCCATCGACCAGTTCGGGATGCGCCATGCCGCGTTGCCCCATCTGATGCGCCTGCCGGTATCCAAGCTCAAACTCGACCCCATCGGCGATCCCCGGTCCGATGAGCGGGACGCCGCCCAGGCCCGCGCTTTGATCGCCCTGGCCCATAGCCTCCGGCTCAAGGTCGCCGCCGTCGGCGTGGAACAGGAAGGGCAGCGCCATTTCCTGGCCGAACAGCGCTGCGATTCGGCACAGGGCTTCCTGTTCGCGCGACCCTTGCCCACCCAGGCCGTCGCCGGTTTCCTGGCCGGATAAATCGATAGCTTTTCCCCCTTGAAAAAATAACGGCCACCTCCATATCGGCGATACCAACGAAAGTGTATCCGCCGGTATTTCCGATACCCTGGCCTAGGGATCGGCAAAAGATGCGCTTTCGGGTATACCGGCACTGTTTCCGCGTGGGCTTCCGCAGTATTGCAGAAGTATGTGCGCGGGCCGCTATTCCCAGATGGCTGGGTATTTCCGGCGCTGGGGAAAGCGGAATCCACCCCACCATGAATCCTATGGAGCATCGCCATGACCCGTTATGAACCCTGGAGCCTGTTGAATCAACTGCAACGCGAACTCGAACGCAGCTTCGAGGGTAGCCGCGCCGGCACCGATACCGCCGCCACCGCCGAATGGACCCCGGCGGTCGATATCAAGGAGGAAGTGAACCGCTATGTGCTGTGGGCCGATTTGCCCGGCGTCAGTCCCGAGCATATCGATATCACCATGGAGAACGGCATCCTCACCCTCAAGGGCGAGCGTTCCACCGAGGCCAAGGTCCAGCGCGAGGGCATCAAGCGGGTGGAGCGGGTGTTCGGCACCTTCTACCGGCGTTTCTCGCTGCCCGATACGGCGGATTCCGACGGCATTTCCGCCCGCTGTAGCAACGGCGTCCTGGAGATTTCCATCCCCAAGAAAGCCGCCGTGCAACCCAAGAAGATCAACGTGACCGGCGAGGGTTGATTCCGCCGCTCGTCCGCCGGATGGGCACCATGGGCACCTGCGGGTGCCCATTTTTTATGGGGTGTATACAATGAGCGCGACATCACATCACCCGCGCCCGCCGGGCCGGAACCATCACCCCCAAATACCACATTCCCTATGAACAAAGTATTTTCCTGGGCGCTGGCGTTTTTGCTATTGCCCGCAGCCACGGTGGAGGCCACCCCCGCTTTCGTGGAATTGCACACCAACTATGGCGCGATTGAATTGCAGCTCGATCCTGACAAAGCCCCGGTCACGGTCGCGAACTTCCTCGCCTATCTCAAGGAAGGGTTTTATCAGGACACGATATTTCATCGTGTTCCCTTGGATTTCGTGGCGCAGGGGGGTGGGGTGATCCAGGATCGCACCGGATCGACCTTGACATACAAATACAAGTCCGGCTTGCACGCTTCCATCGTCAACGAGGCTAGCAATGGGTTGAAGAACATCCGGGGTTCGATCGCCATGGCCAGGAGCAGTGCCGCCAATTCGGCTACCTCCCAGTTCTTTATTAATACCGTGGACAATGCCTTCTTGGATTATGGCTCGGCCCAAAGCCCAGATGGCTACGCGGTGTTCGGTGAGGTCATCGGCGGCATGGCGGAAACCGTCGATGCGATGAACCACCAGTTGCGCCGGGCTTACGAGGTCTACGCCACGGCCACCACCGATCCCAACTATTCGCTCTATGCCGTTTCCCGCAATGGTTCCCTGCTCTACGATATGCCCGTGTTCGACGAGGCGGCGCAACTGCCCGTCTATATCGAATCCGCCGAGGTGTTGCCGGAGGCGCTACCCTTCGCCAGCGCCGGGCCGGACCAAAAGGTCGCCGAAAATGCCGCTGTGACCCTGGGCGGTTCGGCCAGCGATCCCGGCGGGATGGCCATCGCCAGCTATCAATGGGTCCAAACGGCGGGGCCGACCGTCGAATTGAGCGGGGCCGATAGCGCCCAGCCGCGCTTCACCGCGCCCGCCGTCACCGAGGATACCGTCCTCGGCTTCCAAGTGGTGGTGACCAATGCCCAGGGCAAGACCAGCAGCGCCGACGCGGTCGCGGTGACGGTGGTCCAGTCGGGCGGCGGCGGTTCCAATCCGCTCGATTGCGGCACGGCCTATGCCGCGCCGAGCCAACTATGGCCGCCCAATAAGCTGTTCAAACCTGTCAGCGTCCAGAACGTGACCGGGGCGGGTTCCGTCAGCATCACCATCACCGGCATCACCTCCGACGAGCCGGTGAAGAACAAAAAGGGCAAGGATACGACCAAGCCCGATTTCAAGATCAAGCGCGACCATAAGACGGCTTTGCTGCGGGCCGAGCGGCAGTATGGCAAGGCCGGGAATGGGCGGGTGTATACGGTGGGTTTCCAGGCCAGCGATGGCACCCAGACCTGCACTGGCGCGGTCAAGGTGGGCGTGCCGCCGACCCGGAACGCCACGGCGGTGGACGACGCCGCTTCCTAACCCTCCTCCGCTTCCCATAAGACAGCGCCCCGGCTTTCGATCACCCGCCGGTAGAAGCGGGCGCTGTCTTTGGGCGTGCGGGTGCCGGTCGGATAATCGACCCGCACCAGCCCGAAGCGCTTGCCATAGCCATGCGCCCACTCGAAATTATCCAGCAGCGACCAGGCGAAATAGCCCTTCAAATCCACCCCTTCCGCCAACGCCGCGTGGGCGGCGCGGAGATGGTCACGCAGATACGCCACCCGGCGCGGATCGGCTACCCGTCCCGCCACGGCGGGCGGATCGGCGAAAGCCGCGCCGTTCTCGGTGACATACAGCGGCAGCGTGGTGTAGCGCTGTTTGACCCAGGTCAGGCAGGTCTTTAAACCTTCCGGGAACACCTCCCAATCCATCGCCGTATGCTCGGCCCGCTGCCGTACCCGCGCATCGCGCACCGGCAGGTTCGCGGGTTCGTCGCGGACCACCGTGCGGCTGTAATAATTGATGCCCAGGAAATCGAACGGCTCCCGGATCAGCTTGAAATCTTCCTCCGGGAAACGCGGCCAGTCCGCACCGAAGATATCGGCCATTTCCTCCGGGTAGCCGCCCAGGAACACCGGGTCCAGGAACCAGCGGTTCATATAGGCGTGGCTGCGGGCCAGGGCGGCTTGGTCTTCCGGTTTGGCGCTGGCGGCGAATTTGGGTTCCAGGTTGACCACCAAGCCGATTTGCCCGGCCCCGTCGGCGCGGAACGCCTGCACCGCCAGGGCATGGCCGCGCAGGAGGTTATGGGCGGCGTGCGGAGCCTTGGCGAAGGCGGGCACGCCCGGCGGATGCGCCCCTTCGATATAACCGGCGTGGACGATGACCCAGGGTTCGTTCAGCGTGGCCCAGTGTTTCACCCGTCCGTCCAGGGCGCGGAACAGGGTATGGGCGTAATCGGCGAACCATTGTGCGGAATCGCGGTGGGCCCAACCGCCCTGGTCGTCCAGCGCGGCGGGCCAATCCCAATGGTGCAAGGTGGCGCAGGGCACGATCCCGGCGTTGTTCAGGGCGTCGGCCAACCGGAGGTAGAAATCCAAGCCTTTTGGATTCAAACGGCCCCGGCCTTCCGGGAAGATGCGGTGCCAGGCGATGCTGAAGCGGTAGGCTTGCAGGCCCAGTTCGCGCATGAGTTGGATGTCCTCCTCATAGCGCCGGTAATGGTCGCAAGCGGTATCGCCATGGTCGCCGTGGGCGATGGTGCCGGGCCGGTGGGCGAAGCGGTGCCAATTGCTGACCCCCGCGCCATCGGCCAGGGGCGAGCCTTCGATCTGGTAGGCGGAGGTGGCGGCACCCCAGAGAAAATCGGCGGGAAAGCTGGGTTTCGTGGTCATGGGCGGGTCGGGGTCTAATGGGGAGGGGCGGATATTATGCGGTGTCCGGTGCGGTCGATGTTTTTTGAAAAGCCATCTGGCTTGTCCCATACTGCGGCCCGCTGCTTCCAGCCTTCCTGTTCCCCATGAAACCGACACCGGTCTTGTTCATCGCCGCCGTGTTAGCCGCCTGCGCCGCGAATCCACCCCGCAATCCCGCCGACCTTTGCGCCATCTTCCGGGAGAAAACGGATTGGTATGCCGGAGCCAAGCAGGCCCAACGGCGCTGGGGCGTGCCCATCCCGGTGCAGTTGGCGATCATCAACCGCGAGTCCAGCTTTGTCGAGGACGCCCGTCCGCCGCGCTACCGGCTGTTCGGCTTCATTCCGCTGTGGCACTTGTCTTCGGCCTATGGCTACGGTCAAGTCAAGGACGACACCTGGGATTGGTATCAAGCGCGAACCCACAACGACGATGCCGACCGCGACGAGTTCGCCGACGTGGTGGATTTCATCGGTTGGTATGTCCACCAAAGCCACACCCAGCTTGGCATCGCCAAGCACGATGCCTATCGGCAATATCTGGCCTATCACGAGGGGCAGGGCGGGTATAAGCGCGGCACCCATGCCAACAAGGTTTGGCTGCTGAAAGTGGCCCGCAAGGTGGCGGCGGACGCGGGGCGGTATCAGCGGCAATTGGCTGGGTGCCGGGTGGGATTGGAACGGGATTTGGTGGAGCAATGAAGGCGGGCGGGGCAGAGGGATGTTTGCGCTGGTTGATAGGCGGATGCAAGCGACGGACGCCACCGCCAATCCGGGTGCGACCGCCCTATCGCAGCCGGGCGGGTGGAATGGCGGCTGTGGATGCCGCCGCGCTGGCTTAGGGAACGGGGTTGATTTCCCGTGCCCTCTCTTTGCTACTCCGCCCCATCCCCCGGCATCATCCCCAACGCCATCTCCATGAAATCCTCCCGGTCCCGCAAATCGCCATAGCGCTCCAAAATCGCCAGCGCCCCCGCCACATACTCGTCCGGTACCGCCGCCCCGTCGAAAAATGCCCCTTGCCAACGGAACAGCTTCCACAGCACATACAGGGGATTCCTATCGTCGTGTAAACGGTATAGTTCGTCGCGCAGGATGCGCTCGCGGGTCCAGACCGATTTGGGAAATTCCACCACCTTGCCCATCGTTGTCCTCCAAATTTGATAAAACCCGATCCCGGTGTCCGGTCGCGCCAGTATCCGTGGAATAGGGTGGGTTTATGCGCCATATACCGGAACAAACCGCGCCATTGGATCGCGGCGCACCGGGAAGCGCCGCCGCTTTGTCGGTCCTGGGCGGTTTTGGCCCGTGCCTTGCACCCGTGGGCGGGCCGGAATGGTTCCGGCGCACCGATCCACCCTGAACAACCGCACCCGCCTAGGAGATAACGGATGTTATCGATAAGAATATGCCTCTTGGCCTGTTTGACGCTTTTGTCGGGCTTGGCCCAAGCCAAATACGATCCCGAGCAATACCTCTATACCCTGATGGGTTCCACCCCGAATCCCAATGTCAATCAAAATGGTATCGGGATTTATGTCTACGACGGCGTGAACAGTATGGACGCCCTGGGTCCATACCGGGTTTTCAAAACCGCCGGACTCAAAACCTTTTTGATCGCCCAGCAGGCGGGTACGATCACCACCAACGATGGTTTGAAAATCCAGGTGGATAAAGCCATCGATCATGTCGCCGCGCTGGATATCCTGCTGATTCCGGGCGGGGCGCTGGAAACCGCCGCCCAAACCCAGAACCAGCCGGTCCTGGATTGGATCAAGCGCATCGACCAAACCACGGTCTATACCACCAGCGTCTGCACCGGGTCTTGGGTGCTGGGGGCGGCGGGCTTGCTGCAAGGCAAGCAGGCCACCTCCAATTGGTACCGCGCCCAGGAGGTCCTCGCCAAATACGGGGCCAGCTTCCAACAGGAACGCTGGGTCCGGGATGGCAAATATTGGACCTCGGCGGGCGTCAGCGCCGGCATCGATATGGCTTTGGCCATCGTGGTCGATTTGTTCGGCGGCACCGCTTTGAACAACGCCTACGCCCAGGCCATCATGCTTGACCTCGAATACGATCCCAAGCCGCCGATCCGGGGCGGTTCGGTCCGCAAGACCAATCCCAAGGTGTTCGGTGCCATGCAGTATATGTACGATTACTACCTGCTGCCCTTCGTCCAAGGCACGCCTTGAACCACCACACGGGGCGGCATGGACGCCGCCCACCTTCATCCCCCGTCTTCCGGCAGGAAGCCCCCCGCCTGCATGGCCCACATCCGGTGATAAAACCCGCGCTGCGCCAATAACTCCTCGTGCCTGCCATCCTCGACGATGCGGCCCTTGTCGAACACCAGGATGCGGTCGAGATGGGCGATGGTCGAGAGCCGATGGGCGATGGCGATCACCGTCTTCTTGCCCATGGCCCGGTCCAGGTTGTCCTGGATGGCTTGTTCCGTGACCGAATCCAGGCTGGACGTGGCCTCGTCCAGGATCAGGATCGGCGCATCCTTCAGCATCACCCGAGCAATCGCGATGCGCTGGCGTTGTCCGCCCGAAAGCTTCACCCCGCGTTCGCCCACTTCCGAGGCATAGCCCTCCGGGATGGCTTCGATGAAGCCCTCGGCATGGGCCATGCGGGCGGCTTCGCGGATATCCGCATCCGCCGCGTCCGGGCGACCATAGCCGATGTTGTCCCTGAGGCTGCGGTGGAACAAGGTCGGGTCTTGCGGGATCAGGCCGATTTGGCGGTGGAGCGAATCTTGGGTGGCGCGGGCGATATCCTGGCCGTCGATCAGGATTTGCCCCGACTGCGGCTCGTAGTTGCGCAAAATCAGGCTGACGAAGGTCGATTTGCCCGAGCCCGAAAACCCCACCAAGCCCACCCGTTGCCCCGGTTCCAGCACCACATTCAAGCCGTCGAACACCGGGCGCTCGGGCTGGTAGCCGAAGCGCACTTCGCGGAATTCGATCCGGCCTTGTGTGACCCGGAGCGGCTCCGCGCCGGGCGCGTCCACGATCCCGTGCGGCTGGACCAGGGCGTCCACCCCATTGGCGACATTGCCGAGGTACTCGAAGAATTCCAGGAACCGGCGGCTCAGGTTGCGGGCGTCGCCGATGATGAGCAAGGCCAGGCTGGCGCTCATGGCGAAATCGCCCGCGCCGATGCTGCCGGCCTCCCACAGGGTCAGGGCGTAATACACCGTGCCTAGCTTGAGGATAGCGGCGGCGATGAACTGGAACCAGCGCACTTTTTCCATGTACCAGAAGGTCCGGCGGCCGGCCCGGACCTCGGCTTCGAGTTGGGTGTCCAGTTGTTCACGCTCGTGGCGCAGGCGGGCGAATTGCTTGGTGTTGAGGATGTTGGTCACGGCGTCCACGATCTTGCCATTGACCCGGCTGCGCACGGCGGCGAATTCCTGGGCGTAGGGCTGGCAACGGGTGGCGAGCCAGTACGAAATCAGCACATAGACCGCCATCCAACCGGCTACGAACAGTCCCAGTTGTTCATGGGCGCGGAACAGCAGGCCGCAGGTGCAGCCGAAGGTGATGACGATGGGCCAGAAATCGAACAGGATGGCCCACAGCGTATGGTTGACGCTGACGGCGGTTTCGCTGATGCGGTGGGCCAAAGCCCCGGCGAAATGATTGCTGAAATACTGCGCCGAATGATGTTGCAGATAGGCGTAGAGGTCGCGGGCGGTCTTTTGGCGGAGGCGCGGCCCGACCGTGACCAACACCGCGCCGCTGGCCCGGCTGAACAGGATTTCCGCCACGTTCAGCGCCGCGAACAGTAGCAAGGGTTCTTTCAAGGTTTCCACCAGCGCCCCGCCCGCCGCCACGCCGTCCATCAGGCGCTTGATGGCGTAGGGCACCAGGATGCTGCCCGCCGCCTGCCCGGCTTCGAGCAATAGCATCAGGACCAGCCATTTACGGAAATCCCGCAGGCAATACAAGATGAAACGGCCCGTGTCGGCGGGCAGGGCGGGGGCGTCGGCGGCGCGGCGGAACGGGGTGGATCGGCGGCTCATGGGGGTTTGGATTCCGGGGGGTGGGGGAAGCCTATGATAGTGGCGCGGTGGCGGTGGATTCCGTGCGGTGCCGGGCCGGGTGCGGGAAATCCAGCATTTCCTGGGGGTCAGATGTGTTCGTTTGAGTTGGCGTTGATGGTGGAGGCGTATGGATTTTGTGGATTTAAGTTGTGGTTATATGGAAAAGAGTTGACACTATTGATGTACATAGCAATAATTGAGAGACTTCCATCTGTTTCATGTCAAATATCGTAGCTGATTCAAGGTCGCGTTCATTGTTAATCCCTGCGAGGCATTTTTTAAATGAAAAATCAAAAGTCTTTGATGGTTTTTTCAGTGGCTTTTATAATTGTTATTTTGTATTTTTTTAGTGGAATATATAAACATTTTAAGCAAGATATAGATAATATAGCAAATTATATTTATTTGCTTGTTTTTAATGTATTTATTATTACAATAATTGTATTGTCTTTGGTTGTTTTTATTCATAAGAAATTAGAGGAATATGGATCGCATTGGAGTTTTATAACCGAGGCGCTAATAGTTGTACTGTTGATAGGTATTTTTATTGAGGTTCCTCATGTTAATCATTTCCTTCAGGAAGGGGTGATGGAAACAATAAGGGAGGAGCTTAATAAGCATGATGCGTCTGTATTGGCGCTAAAAAATGCTTTAATAGATAGGGAGGATGAAATTAGAGTTTTGAGGAATGATAAAAGTAATATATCTGCGGCTCAAGCAGAAATAAATAGTTTAAAAAATAATTTAATCGCTTTAAGGGCGGAAAAAGATCAGTTAAAAGAAATCATTAAAATGGATTATTTAGTGGGTTGGGAGATAGAAACAAAAAATGCGCTGGAACGTTGTGGAGAGTGCAGAAGTAATTTGCCAGACAACTGTCAGTGCAAAAGAATAGCAATCAAAGAATCGATAAATAGTTCTCCTATTCCTAATGAATTTTCTATTCCTAAATACGATAAAAATGGAGTTTTTGATAATTCGTTAATTTTTTCAAGGATGGGATATATATATTTGGTATATGCGAGTGACTTGCTTAAGCTGGATTTAGGGGTGGATCGGGCTACATTTAAGGGGAATGGTATTTCATCTCCACCGGTCGATTCATCTATGGTTGGAATCCCAGAGTATTGGGCACCTAATAAAAATGATGGCGATGGTAATGTTATTACTTGTAGTATAGTTAATTCATCTTCAAAGGATACGGGAAGAAAAGTTGGTGATATTTTGCAGGCTGCAAGAAAACCTAGTGGTATTAATGATAATAAAGCTATTCTTTGTAAGAATATTCAGCAGGCGGGTCAGGCCATTAGGTACTCTAAAAATAGAGATCGTCCTGCATTGTTTCGGTGTCATAAGTTTCCATCGGCTTTTTATAAAAACACAGTGGGACGACCAGAAGCTAAACGGGTGTTTTTTTCACGTTTAAGCGATGTTTTTGATCTTTCAATAGCAGAGGCCTGCACAAAGACGGGGAGAAACTTGTCAGGCCAAGCCAATCAAGAGGAAACCTTGTTTGTGTGGATATTTATCCCTGATGATCCGCAAGAGGTCATTTCTGCCACATGGGAGAATTTAATTAAAAAATATGGTTTGTTAGTGGGCTTTTAGTTAAAATTCATTATGTGGCATATCTGCCCTTGGGAAGAAAGCGCAAGGCGGGTTAAGCCTTTCGAAAGCAGTAGAAGGGAGTAAACAAAAATGGAAGAGTTCGTAATAAAGATGTTGCGGAATCTTGATGGGTTGACATATTTTAGTATCATCCCGGGCGGTTGGATGACATAAATGTCAAATTTGATTTTGGCGGAATCGCATTTTCTATATTTGTGACGCCTAACTACATGTTGAAGAGATTTTCATGAATAAAAAAGCCATGGCATGCCTAATGGCTACAGCATTAATCTTGTCGTCTTGCTACGCCAGCGCCGATCAACGCCCCATCCTCTACAGCAGTCCCGGCGCTTCGCCCGCCGTCTTGCAGGCGGCGCAAAAAATCAGCGACACCGCCACGCCCAAGATCGATTACGCCGCCCTGGCCCGCCAGGGCGATGTGTTCGTCCGCATCGCACCGCGCCGCCACACCCTGACCGCCGCCAACGCCATCGCCTCCGGTGCCCTCCTGGGCACCAAACCCTATGTGTTCTTCACCACGCCGGAAAGCGTGTACGGCAAATCGCTGTTGGATATCTACCTGGATATCGGCTACGAGGCTGAAGATGTGATTCGGGATCAGCGCGACCAGGACATGGTGGCCATCGTGTTCCGCTTCCCGGATACGGTGCGAGTGTCGGATGTGAGCAATGGCGTCTTGCCCACCCACTGGAATGCCCAGGTCTACGCGCCGACCTGGGACAATCTATTCACACTATTCGATAAGCTCGCGACCCAGGCCGCTATCGATCCGGCCAAGGCTTCCGGCTCCTTCATGCCTTGGGGACTGACGTTCGCCTCGACGGCGGAGCGCGATTTCGTCACCGGCTTTCCCGCTGCCGCCCGCACCGCCGTCAAAACCGCGACCTACGACAAACTCAGCGTCGATGGCGGCGACAACTGGCGCTACCGGCAACTCATGGAACAAAAACTCTCGGTATTCGAGCATTTCTGCGGCGACGGCCATACCCGCAACGAACTGTTCGACCGTGATTGCACCACCCGCACCAGCGGCATCCTGGAGTTCGTCGGTCCCAACCAGAAATTGCCGGAACTCAAAGACGTGGCGGTGGTGCGCCTGGGCAAGCTGGGCATCGGCGATAGCTATGCCCCGGCCTCGCGTTGGGTGGCGGCCAGCGGTGGCGCGGTGCCCGAGGGCGCGGTGAAGGCCGGGGCCGAGGCCGCGCCGGGCCAGCAGCCTTTGTACGTGTGCCGGGCCGGGTATCAGGGCGGGCTGCATCCCGGCAAGCTGCGGCCCGAGTTCAAGGGCTGCAATCTGGGCTGGAGCGGCAAGGAAGTGGTGGTGCCGGATTACGAGGTCTTGACCGAGTAACTCGGGGAAGAGATTGGAATCCGGGACAGCGCGGGGTTCCGGCCAGTTCCCGGATTCCGCGTCGCTGCCCCGGACTATCCGCCGTGGGCGGGGCGTCAGTTCACGAGCTGGAAGCTATGCGTTCCGGCTAATTTCCGGTTGAGGGTGATCCAGAGTTCGGAGCTGGCGGGACGGGCGCTGATGAAGACATCGCTGTCGGCCACCAACGGCACGCCGTCCAGCAACACCTGGGCGGGCGTGGCGGGTCCGGTATAGCCGTGGACGACCAGGATCGGGTTGTTCAGGGTGGACGGTGCTGTGCTCGCGACCGCGAACGACAAGGCGAGGTTGTTGTTGGCGGCATTGACCTCCCAGGTGCCGTAGACCGGGCTGTAGCCCGCCGGGGTGTAGGTCTTGAGGTCGCTGCGGCCTATCCCCGCGATACCCTGGGTGCGTACCGATCCCACCGTGGCGGTCAGGGCGGTCAGGCGTGCGGTCTTGGCTTGTAGGGCGATGTTCTGGGTCGGATTCTTGGAGTGCGGGTTCAGGACGATATGGACGCTATAGCTCACCTTGGGCCAGCCGCTCACGGTATAGCCATTGCTGCTGACGAAAGAGCTATTGCCCAGCGAACCCCAGTCCGCCCCCCAGGCCAAGCGCTTGTCGCTGGTGACCTCCGAGGCGTTCGATAACGAATATTGGATGAGTTGATAAGCCCAGTCGCTGTCGCACGGCAGCTTGTGGTTGTAGCCGGGACCGGCCCCCTGGTCGTTCTGGCAGATTTGACCCATGGTCGTGCTGGTCTTGCCGCGCCACACCGGGGCCAGATAGTTGTTGTAGCCACCCGCGTTCTGCAAAGCCATCACCTGGGTGCCGGCCAACCCCATCTCGGCATCCACGGTCGAGGTCCAGAGAAAATCATAGGGTGCGCCGGGATTGACCTTGGAATAGTCCCAGTCGTTGTTCATCGTGAAGGGATTACCCTTGGACACGAATTTATAGCGGTCGCCCCAGCCCACCCCGCCCACATTGTCGGTGCCGTTGCCACCTTCCACTTTCATATCGCCGTAGGGTGCCCGGAAGTCCGAATCGATGGCATGGTTGGGGGCTTGCGAAAGGTCGAAAGTCACCGTCCAGACCGGGTAGTCCCGTCCGGTGGCGAACAGCCATTGGATGCGGACCGGCATGTTGTAGGCGGTCACATACTGGCGGTTGGGATCGGTTGCGCCTTTGATCCAGGTCCAGGGGTCGATGGCATGGTTGTCCAAGGCGGCTTGGGTCAGGCCGTAGCGGACATAGTTGAGCGTGTATTCGTGGAGGGCGTGGTGCCTGCCGGCGAACAGCTTCTGGTAGGTGGCGCTGTTACCCGAACCCAGCGGCGAATCGTCCTTGCCGTAAGAATTGGCGAACGAGGGGTTGCTCAGATGGGCAACCACGTAGCCGAAACCGCCCGCGTTGCCCGCGCCGGGATTCACCGTGCGGGTAGTCCCGTTCGGCAGGGTGTAGGTGAATTGCTTGGCGTTGCCGCCCTTGCTGGTGTCGTTGCGGGCCAGGGCCACGCTCCTGGGTTTGCAGGCGCTGTCGTGCCAGATATAGCGGTCGTTCAGATAGCCGTTGAGGCTGATCCCGGCGTTGTTGATGCCGGAGTCCACCGCCAAGGCGGCACAGCCTGGGGTGGCGGCGATGGCGGGCACCAGCGCGATATTATCGACATTGAACACCACGCCGCCTTGCCCCAGCCCGTCTTGCAGGTTCAGGCGGTTCATGGCGGTCAGCTTGCCCGCCAGGGTGGAGATGGGCACGCTGACCGTGGACCAGGTATTGGCCGCGAGCGCCGGGCTGGCGTAAGGACCAACCGCGACGGGAGCGCCTGGCGTAGCGCCGTTTTGCAACGAGAACACGAGCGCGGCCACTTTCGGAATGTTGCCGGCGGCACCGGGATTGATATCGAAGCTGACGGCGGATAAGTCGGAAAGATGAGTGGTGGCCGGGGTTTCGCTCAGGCTGAAGCCCGCCCAGGCGTCGACGATGTCCACCCGCGCCGAGGCCGTTCCCGATTTTTTCACCACAGTGTCATTGGTGTAGGTGGTTCCCCAACTCCAATCGCTCCAGCCGGGCGCGAGGCTATCGAGGTAGGCGTAGTCGGGATTCGCAGCGAACGCCGGGAACGGACAGACGAGGGCCGCGATGAGCGGCACGGCGGCGTGGCGGCGGGCTGGGAGTTTCGGGTGCGGGCGCATAAGGAATCCTCCTGATCGATGGGGTGGCGGGAACACCCGGCCGGACGGCATGGCCGACCCTGATGTGCCTGGCATCAGCCTATCCCAGCGCCCGGTATGTATCTGTTGTCGGTTTAACGGAATTTCCGGTATTAATGCCGGAAACCGCTTTGCGTAGCGCCCGGAATCGATGGACGGGGCGAACGCCAAAATGTGGTTGTCCACCCGCGGCGTGATGCGCCAGCCAGGCTATACGGGATAAGGATTGGGCCGCAAATAATTCCCGGTTTGCGCTCATTCCCAAGCAGGGCTTGGGAGCCAGCGAATGCCTGGAAGTTAATTCCAGCCAAATCCTAAGCTTTATTTCCCCGCCTCCCCCAGCAAAGCTTCAATCTTCCCCACCAAAGCCTTGTCGTCCGGCGTGGTGGTCGAAGCGTAGGCTTCCACCACCTTGCCGTTCCTATCGATCAGGTATTTGAAGAAATTCCATTTGGGGCTGGTGCCGGATTGCCCGGCCAGTTGCTTGAAGAAGGGATTGGCGTCCGCGCCCTTCACCGGGCTTTTGGCGAACATGGGGAAGGTCACGCCGTAGTTGAGATAGCAGACCTCGGCGGTCTTGTCGGCCTCGGAGAATTCCTGCCAGAAGTCGTTGGACGGGAAGCCCAGCACCACCAGGCCCCGGTCTTTATATTTCTGGTACAGCGCTTCCAGTCCCTTGAATTGCGGGGTGAAGCCGCATTGGCTGGCGGTGTTGACCGCCAGGACCACCTTGCCCCGATAAGCTTCGCAGAACTGGACGGGTTCGCCGCCGCGCAGGGGTTTGGCGGTATAGTCCAACAAGGGCGGGCAGTCGGCGGCGGCGCGGACCTGGGCCGGTAGCGCCAAGGCGCAGGCCAACAGCACGGAAAGCAGCGGAAAACGGATGCGCATGGGACACCTCGGTTGAAAAACACTGGGGATGGAGCCATAACCGGTCTTTTATCCGGTCGCGGTGGATGCGCCGGTTCCGAGTACGGGTTTGTTATAGTAAGCCGTTTCGGGACCGGACGATCCACCCGCTTTAGGGGCCGGAATCCGGCCCGAATTCCCCCATTCCATTCATCGGAGCCTATGCTATGTCCGCCTTGGCCGAATCCGAACAGAAATCCATCCGCCTTTCCATCGCTGGGATGCGCTGCGCCGGTTGCGTGCAGGCCGTCGAAACCGCCCTGCGCGATATCCCTGGCGTCGCCGCCGCCGATGTCAATTTCGCCGATCATTCCGCCCAGGTGCGCGGCGGGGTCGAGCCCGATATCTTGCGGAAAGCCATCCAGGACGCCGGGTTCGACGCGGCGGTCATGGAAGGCTTGGAAGATACCAGCGAACAGGAATCCCTGGAGCAGGAACGCTACCGCTCGCTCATCAACAAGGCCGCGGTGGCGGGGCTCCTGGGCGCGCTGCTGATGGGCGGGGCGCATTTCGGTGGCCTGCCGACCTTCGGCGCGCCCGGCACCGGCGGCATCTGGTTCCTGATTTCGCTGCTGACGTTGGGGACCATGTGGTACTCGGGCAGCCATTTCTATAAGGGGGCGCTGAAAAGCTGGGAGCATCGCCAAGCCAATATGGATACCTTGATCGCCCTGGGCACCGGCGCGGCTTGGTTCTATTCCACGGTGGCCATCGTGGCGGGCGATAGCTTACCGATCCTGACCCGCGATGCCTATTTCGAGGCGGCGGCGGTCATCCTGGCTTTCATCAACCTGGGCGGTGCCCTGGAAATGCGGGCGCGGGGCCGGACTTCCTCCGCCATCCGCGCCCTGATCGGCCTGCAACCGCGCACGGCGCGGGTGCTGCGCGAAGGCCAGGAGTTCGATATTCCCATCGTCGATGTCGGCCTGACCGATGTGCTGCGGGTGCGGCCCGGCGAAAAAATCCCGGTGGATGGCATCTTGGTCGAGGGCCATTCCAGCGTGGACGAATCCATGCTGACCGGCGAACCCATGCCGGTCGAGAAAACCGTCGGCGACGAGGTGGTTTGCGGCACGCTCAACCAATCCGGTAGCTTCCTGTTCCAGGCCACCCGCATCGGTCGCGACACCGTGCTGGCCCAGATCATCGCCAGCGTGCGCCGCGCCCAGGCCAGCAAGCCGGAAATCGCCCGCCTGGTGGATAAGGTCGCGGCGGTGTTCGTGCCGGTGGTGGTGGCCATCGCCCTCGTGACTTTCCTGGTGTGGTGGATCATGGGGCCGCCGCCCGCGTTCGGCTATGCCTTCGTCACCGCCATGACCGTGCTGGTTATCGCCTGTCCTTGTGCCTTGGGGTTGGCGACGCCGATTTCGGTCATGGTGGCGGTGGGCCGCGCCGCCCAGTCCGGCATCCTCATCCGCAACGGCGACGCCCTGCAAGGCGCGGGCAAGCTGAGCTGCGTGGTGCTGGACAAGACCGGCACCGTGACCGAAGGCCGGCCCAAGCTCTCCACTGTCGCCGCCGCCGAAGGCTGGACCGAGGACACCGTGCTGCAATGGGCGGCCAGCCTGGAAGCCGGTTCCGAGCATCCCTTGGCGGCGGCGGTCCTGGCCGGGGCGCAGGCACGCGGAGTCGAACCCTTGCCGGTGAATGGCTTCGCGGCGGTGGTCGGGCAGGGCGTGTCGGGCATGATCGAAGGCAGCGCCGCCCTCTTGGGCAACGCGGCTTTGATGCGGCAGCATCAGGTCGAGACCGGACCCTTCGCCGAACAACTCCAAGCGCTGGCCGGGCAAGGCCAGACCCCGGTGTTCCTGGCGGTGAACCGGGTGGTGGCGGGGTTGATTTCGGTGGCCGATCCGATCAAGGCCGATTCCAAGGACGCGGTGGCGCGGCTCCGCGCCGCCGGTATCCGGGTCTTGATGGTCACGGGCGACAACGAGATCACCGCCAAGGCCATCGCCGCCCAGGCCGGGATCGCGGAGGTGCGGGCACAGGTCTTGCCACAGGACAAGGCCAAGGTGGTCAAGACCTTGCAGGACCAGGGAGAAGCCGTGGGCATGGTGGGCGATGGCATCAACGACGCGCCCGCGCTGGCCCAGTCCCATGTCGGTTTCGCCATTGGCACCGGCACCGACATCGCCATCGAGAGCGCCGACGTGGTCATCATGGGCGGTTCCCTGGTCAAGGTGGCGGAGGCGATGGAACTGTCCCAGGCCACGGTGCGCAATATCAAGCAGAACCTGTTGGGCGCCTTCCTCTATAACAGCTTGGCGATTCCGGTGGCGGCGGGCTTGCTGTATCCCATGTTCGGCATCCTGCTGAATCCGATGATCGCGGGCGCGGCCATGGCGATGTCCTCGGTGACGGTGGTGACCAACGCCAACCGGCTGCGTTTGGCGGGGAAGTAGGACCGCGCGGGTTCCCCAACCCGGTTGGGGAACGCCAGCCCTGGAGTCCCGTTCCCGGCCTTTGGGTTCAGCCGGGCCGGGCCGTTTAGGGCTTGCGATAAATCGCAGGCCGCACCGGCCTCACCGCGCTGGTCAAACCGTGCAACACCTCCGAATGGCCCACGAACAGATAGCCGCCAGGCCGCAAGCGCTCGATCACCCGTTGCAAGACCTGCCGCTTGGTGGGCGCGTCGAAATAAATCATCACATTGCGCAGGAAGATCAGATCGAAGCTGCCCAGTTCCGGCAAAGGCTCGTTCAGGTTGATGTGCAGGAAACGGACCCGCTCGCGCAACTGGGGCGCGAGCGAGAGCGTGCCTTGGCAGGAGCCGATGCCCTTGCGGCAATGTTCCAGCAGCAAGGGGAAGGGGATGTTTTCGCCGCGGCTCAGGGGATAAATCCCGCGTTTGGCGATGTTCAGCACCTTGGTGCTGATGTCCGAGGCCAGCACTTCCCAATAGGTGTCGGGATAGCGCTCGGCCAGGGTCATGGCGATGCTATAGGGTTCCTCGCCCGAGGAACAGGCGGCGCTCCAGATGCGCGGCGGGGTGGTGCGGGCGCTCCCGGCCAGGAGGTGGTCGCGCAGGAAGGCGAAATGCTCGGGTTCGCGGAAGAACCAGGTTTCATTGGTGCATAGCAGATCGATGGCCGCCTGCATTTCATCGCAACCCGTTTCCAAGAGGTCGAGATAATCCTTGTAACCGCTCAGGTTCAAGGTCCGCAGGCGGTTGGCCAGCCGTCCCGTGACCAGATATTTCCGGGCCGGGGATAAATCGAGTCCCATCCGGTGGCGCATCAAGCGGCCGAGGCTGGCGAATTCCTGATCGTCGATCTCGTCGTAAGCGTATGCGGTGTTCGCTGGATTCATGGCGCGGTCCTCCCATCAAAACCGGATATATTCGCGTTCGTTGACCGGGCTTTCCGCCGCGTGCCCGCGGGGCTTGGTTTTTGGGGGCGGCCCGGCGCGGGGCACCAAGCGGTCCATGGCCATTCCGGTATCGTTCCCGACCCGGAAGAAACCCATGAGCCGGCCCAGCTGCTCGGCTTGGTTGCTCATGTCCTGGGCGGTGGAGGCCAATTCCTCGCCGGAAGAGGCGTTTTGCTGGGTCACTTTGCGCAACTGGTTCATCGCCAGATTGATTTGCTCCACCCCGCTGGATTGTTCGCGGGAAGCCGCCGCGATTTCCTGCACCAGATCGGAAGTCTTGCCGATGGCGGGCACCATCCGCGCCAGCAGGCGTCCGGCCAGTTCGGCCCGCTCCACGCTGTCGGTGGCGAGCTGGCTGATTTCCAGGGCGGCGACCTGGCTGCGCTCGGCCAGCTTGCGGACTTCCGCCGCCACCACCGCGAAGCCCTTGCCGTGTTCTCCGGCGCGGGCGGCTTCGATGGCGGCGTTCAAGGCCAGGAGGTTGGTTTGGTAGGCGATGTCGTCGACGATGCCGATTTTGGAGGCGATCAGTTTCATGGCCTGCACCGTCAGCAGCACCGCGTCGCCGCCTTCGCTGGCTTCCTTGGCCGATTCGTTGGCGATGTTCTCGGTGGCATGGGCGTTGTCGGCGTTCTGGCGGATCGACACCGCCATCTGCTCGACCGAAGCGCCGGTTTCCTCGACGCTGGCGGATTGCTCGGTGGTGGCTTGGCTGAAGGCTTGGGCGGTGGCGTTGACTTGTTCGGTGGCGCTGACCAGGGCGTCGGAGGCCTGGCGCACTTCGGCGATGATCCCCGACAGCTTATCCACGGTGTTGTTGACCGAGTCCCGCAGTTGGCGCAGCTTGCCTTGGTAGGTTTCGTCGATCTTTTCGGTCAAGTCGCCGCGCTCGATCAAGGTCAACAGCCGCATGACCTCGTTCACCGGCCCGATCACCGAATCCAGGGTTTGGTTCACCCCCTCGACGATGCGGCGATAACCACCCTGGTGCTTGGCGGCGTCGGCGCGGGTTTCCAAGCGGCCTTCCAGCGCCGCCTTGGACAGCATGTCGGCGTCGGCGATCAAGGCGTTGACGTTGTCGATGGCGAGGTTGAGGTTGTGCTTGAGGACGTTGAAATCGCCCTGGTAGTTGTCGGCGATCTTGGGCGGGATATCGCCCTTGGCGATGCGGTCCACATAGTTTGCTGCAACGTTCAGGGGACCGATGACGGCGTCCAGGGTCTGGTTGATGCCTTCCACCATGTCCTTGAAGCTGTGCTTGAACTTGGCGGCGTCGGCGCGGGCGGCGAGCTTGCCCTGCAAGGCCGCTTCCACCAGCCGCATGATCTCGGCCTGCATGGCTTGTAGGTTGGCTTTCACCCCGTCGATGGCGGCGGTGATCTGGCCCTTCTTGCCGGGCAGGCGGTCCATGTCCTGGGAGAAATCGCCCTCGGCGTATTGCTTGACGACCTCCACCACCCGCATCTTCACCGCGATGTGCGAGGCCACCAGTTCGTTGATGCTTCCGGCGATGCGGGCGTACACGCCGTTGAACCGTTCGGCGGGGATGGCGTAGTCGATGGCCCCGGCGGCATGTTCGTCCCAGATTTTCCGCTGCGCGGTCTCGAAATCGTTGAGCGTGCCGACCAGGGTGTTGAGGTTGTGCTTGAGGACGTTGAAGTCGCCCTGGTAGTTGTCGGCGATCTTGGGCGGGATATCGCCCTTGGCGATGCGGTCCACATAGTCCGCCGCGACATTCAGGGGACCGATGACGGCGTCCAGGGTCTGGTTGATGCCTTCCACCATGTCCTTGAAGCTGTGCTTGAACTTGGCGGCGTCGGCGCGGGCGGCGAGCTTGCCCTGCAAGGCTGCTTCCACCAGCCGCATGATCTCGGCCTGCATGGCTTGCAGGTTGGCTTTCACCCCGTCGATGGCGGCGGTGATCTGGCCCTTCTTGCCGGGCAGGCGGTCCATGTCCTGGGAAAAATCGCCCTCGGCGTATTGCTTGACGACCTCCACCACCCGCATCTTCACCGCGATGTGCGAGGCCACCAATTCGTTGATGCTCCCGGCGATGCGGGCGTACACGCCGTTGAACCGTTCGGCGGGGATGATGTAGTCGATGGCTCCCGCCTTGTGTTCGTCCCAAATCTTGCGCTGTGCCGCCTCGAAGTCGTTGAGGGTGCCGATCAAGGTATTGAGGTTGTGCTTGATGGTGTCGAAATCGCCCTGGTAGGGGTCGGCGATGGCGGGCGGGATATCGCCCTGGGCGATGCGCTGGATATAGCTGGCGGCCACATGCAGCGGCCCGACCACGGCGTCCAGCACCCGGTTGATGTTCTCGCCGAATTGTTTGAAGCCGCCGCCGACCCGCTCGATATCCACCCTTTGGGCCAGGTTCCCGGCCACGGCTTGTTCCACCAGGCGCTCGATCTCGGCCTGACCCCGGACCTGGTCGGTGATATTGTCCCATTGCACCGCGAACCCGTTGGGACGGCCATCCTTGTGGACCAAGGGAAAGGTGGTCAACCGGAAGGTATGGTCGGCCAGTTGCATGGTGGTCGAGAGCGAGCGGTTGCGCGGATCGGACAGCAATTGGCGCTGATGCCGCGGGTGTTGGTGGAAGGTGTCGATGGAGAGTCCGACCAAGCGGCGTGGATCGACGCCGGGGAACAGCTTCTCGAAGGCTTCGAGGTTGTCCTCGAAAATCCGCAGCACCGCCGGGTTGGCGTAGGTGATGTTGAAATGCTCGTCGCAGGTCATGATGGCGTATTCGGTGCCGGCCAGGATTTGCCGCATGATTTCGCCGATGCGCTCGGTTTCGAGATGGTCGGTCGCGTACCAGAATTCGATGGCGTAGCCCGTGATCTTGCCGGGGCGGGTCGCGAGCGGAATGGCGGTGATGTGGAAGCGTTGTTTGCCCACGGCGACGAAGCCACTGAGGCCGGATTCGCTGTCCCGCAGGCGCTTGGGCAGGGCGGGATCGATGCCGGGCCAGCGGTCGATCCGGCTGCCCGGCAGGGTGTCGGGGCTGAAATCCGGGTTCAGCGCGCGGATATCTTCGGCATAACGCCCGAGCAGCGCCTTGGCGGCGGTGTTGACGTCGGCCACGGCGAATTCCGCGTCCAGGATCACCATCGCGGTGTGGGTGTGGTGCATGGCGAGTCGAAGGCGCCCGCCTTCGCCGTTCCAGAGACCGTTCAACAACCAAAAAGTCATAACAACCTCCTGTGGATAAAATGCCGCCCCGGCGGCTATGGATCAGTGGATGAAGCCTTGTTCCTAAAGTGGGTGGTCGGATCGGCCCTGCCCGCCGGGCAGGCTTTACGCCATGGGTTTCGGGCATGGGGGGCCGGGTGTGGTGGTCGGCGATGGCGCGGCGGACCGGGGGTCTGGCGTGGTCCGCTCGCCGCGAATCCGGTATCGGAACCCATCGTCGGCCTCGCCGCCGAACGGTTGGCGGAGTAGGTCGGTGCCAGGGCCATGGCGGCCGGCCCGGCCCGGTGTGAAAGAGAACCTCAGAAATACGTTTGAGACGGTAAATCCCTTGACTGTGACGATTTCGATACGCAAATCGTAGCGTCTCCTAAAGCTAGATCAGTTTGACATAAATTCCATGGTGAATATTACCCATTTTAGGGGCAGATTTAGGCGCGAAGCTTGCTTCGGGTGCTGATTTTTAGGGATATGAGAGTGCAGAGAAAGCTTGGGGCGGGTTTCGTGCCTAGATGACGCGATAGATTCGGTTCATATCACCCATAATGGGTTTTGTGGCGCGGTGGACTGGGGGGTTTCTTTAGGAGAAATCCTCAGTTTCATTCCCATCCTGGAGGCCGACGACCGCAGGCCGGGGTGTGGTGGGTGCCCGGCGGTTGAGCGGGCTTGCGGATTCCGCCGGGGACGCTGCGGAAATCGGCGATGGTTCACTGATTGGCACGGCGGGGAGTTGCTACGCTTTCCATCCGGTTTCGCCAGAACGTCCAATTCCAGGAACATCCCCATGCCAAGCTTCTACCCCTCCCATCGCCTACGGTCCTTGTCCATCGCCCTGATCCTCGCCGTCCAGGCCGGGGGGGCCGAGGCGGGCCGGACCGGCGGTTTCGCCGTCAACATCCCCAAGAACCGCGAGGATGCCCGCAATTTCTACAACGCCGTGTACGCTGCCTCCGAGGGCGTCGCCATGGGCTGGACCGGCCAGCTGGCGGGCTGCAAGCCGGGCAAGGTGTCCACCGACTACCTCAAAGCCGGGCTGACCCGCGTCAATTATTTCCGGGCCATGGCCGGGGTGCCCGCCGCCGTCACCTTCCTGGCCGATTACAACGCCAAGGCCCAGCAAGCGGCCCTGATGATGCTGGCGAACCAGACGCTCAACCATTACCCGCCCGCGAGTTGGACCTGCTATACGGTGGATGGCGCCACGGCGGCGGGGAGTTCCAATCTGGCGGCGGGCAATGCCGGAGCCGCTTCGATAGATATGTACATGAACGACGCCGGCACGGCCTCGCTCGGCCACCGGCGTTGGGTGTTCTATCCGCAGACCAAGAACATGGGCCAGGGCAGCGTGGCCGATGCGTCGAAGCCCGCCTATAAACAAGCCTCGGCGCTCTGGGTGTTCGACGGCCACGGCGGCGACGCCCGGCCCACCACCCGCGATGGTTTCGTGGCCTGGCCACCCAAGGGCTATGTGCCCTACGGCCTGATCTATCCCGATTGGTCGATTTCCTATCCCAAGGCCGATTTCAGCCAAGCCGGGGTGGCGGTGAGCCGGGGTGGGACCGCCATTCCCGTCACGGTCTCCCATCCCGGCAATGGCTATGGCGAAAACACCCTGTCCTTCCGGCTTGGCACCGCCATCGTCCCGACCGCCGCCGACCAGGTGTTCCGGGTGTCGGTGACGAATGTGCTGGTCGGCGGCGTGGCTCAGAGTTTCGTCTACGATGTCAAGGCGTTCGACCCCCAGGTCAAGACCGCCGCCAGCGTGACGCCGGTCCTCAGCGGCAACGCCCAGCCCGCGCTCAACCAGGCGGAAACCTATGGCTTCACCCCGGTGTCCAGGGCCGACGGTTACCGGCTGCGGGTCGGTAGCCTCCAGGCTTTCACCACGGTGGCGGGCGCGGAATCCAACAGCACCGCCGGTTTCGTGGTCGATGCCGACACCGCCGCCTATGCGGTGGTGGTCGCCGCGCCCGCCACTGGCCAATACGCTTTCCATCTGGCCCATCCCACCCCGCCCCGCACCCAGAGCCTGACTTGGGACCATGATTTCTATGTCAAGGATGCCCAGGCGGCCCTGCGCTTCGATAGCCGCCTGGGTTGGGCGACCGGCACGCAGGCGGCGCAGGTGCAGGTATCGTCGGACGGGGGCAAGAGCTGGCAGACCGAATATGAACAAACAGGCACCGGCGGCGCGGGCGAATCCGGCTATGTGGCCCGCCAAGTGTCCTTGCAAGCCTACGCCGGGCGGACGGTGCGGCTACGGTTCGCCTATGCCTTCAAGGGCGGTTCCTATTACCCACAGACCGGCGTGGGCATCGGCTGGCAGTTGGACAATATCCGCCTGGGCAACACCGCCGAACTCACCGGGCAGACCACGACCGACCAGGGGAAGATTTCCAGCCTGGTCTATACCCCGACGGCCAGCGGCCAATACCTATTGCAACTCCAGGCGACCGCTTTCGGTGCCTATCCCTTGGAATGGGGACCGGGCTTCTTGATCCAGGTCGCGCCCTGACCCGGTTGTGGGGTGGATGGCCCCGGCGCGATCCACCCCGGCCCGCCGCGCCCGGTTCCACCCGACACACGGAGAATTCACGACATCGCCTGTCGGCTTGCCGACAAGCCTGTCGCGCCCGTTCCCAGGGTCCGGCCCCCGATCCGACGGCCTTTGCCGGGCCGGGGTCCACGGCACCGAACTTGCTCGACAGCCATTCCACCATCCCATCATCGAGGACATTCCATGAACGAGCTATTCGCGATCTGCCGCACCATAGAAATCGAGGAGGAACAAGGCCACGGCTACTGGCTGTCGCGCCGCTACGAAAACGGCGAGGTGAAACCCTGGCCGATCTTGATCACCCGCAAGGGCAACAACTTTTTCGGCTTCGAGAACGCCTGCCCGCATACCGGCCAGCGCTTGGATACCACGCCGGGGCAGTTCATGGACGAGGAGGGGAATTTCCTGAATTGCGGCAGGCACCATGCCCAGTTCGACCTGGATACCGGCAAATGCTTCATCGGTCCCTGCCAGGGGAAATACCTGACCCCGGTCGAATTGGTGATCGACGATGGCGATGTCTGCGTGACCGGGGTGGAGTTGGAGGATTAGCGATTAATAAAGGCGATTTCCGAAGGGGTGCGCGCCGCGCCGGGCTTTTTTCTGGAAATCGCCCAAAACCCCGCCCGGTGCTTTGGCTGGCTCCAAGCCTTTCATTTCACCCCGAACACCTCGCCCCGCGCCGGAAACGGCAAGCGCCCGCCTTCCGGCAACAGGAAAGCATGTTCGAAGGGAATCTCCAGACCGTCCTCGCAATAACCATCGGTAATCACCAGCACCGGGCCGCGCCGAGGGAAATCCCCGCGCCGCGCCAAGCCGCGCAGGCAATCCACGCCCGGCTGTAGCACCGTGCCGCCGCGCCCTTTCACCGTATAGCGGTCCAGCAGTTGCTCGGGTTCCACCCAACCGCCGTCGTAAGCCACCGCGTCGCAACACACCAGCCGCACGGCATAGACCTCGCGGGCGATGGCATAGCTGGCAATGGCTCCCAATGCCTTGCCCAATAATTGCGGTTGCATGGAGCCGGAGGTGTCCAGTACCACGCCGAACACCCGGCTTTTGCGCTGTTCTTCCGGCGGTTGGCAGGTGGAGGGACGCGGAATATCCGGCGTGGCATTCTGGCGGCGCGAAGGACGGGCGTAGCTGCGGCGGTATTCCGGCGGCGGGAATTGGCGGTCGAACCATTCGGCCAGCTTCACATCCCAAGGGATCGGTGGTTGCGACAGGGCGCGGATGGCCTCGGCCAGCCCGGCGGGTATCAAGCCCCGCCCGCTGGCTTGGCAACGCTCCCAACCCTGCGCCAAGGCCCGGCGGCAATAGCTTTCGGCGTCGGTGAAACCGGGGCCGCGTTCCTCGCCGAAAAAATCGCATTGCCCAAGGCCGCGCAAGGTGGCGAGCTTGCGGGCGCGGCGGATATCCCGCGCCAGCCGGTCGTAGACTTCCTCCGCCGAGAACTCGGCGAAGTCCGGGTCGAACAGCATCCCGATGACCGGCGGCGTGCCCACGCCCATTTCCTTGAGCCAGCCGTTGATGACGAAATCGCAGGCGGCATTCCACAGGAAGGGATCGCGGCCCCGGCGGCGGGAGGCATGGTTCAACCCGGCGTGCAGGAGTTCGTGGGCGAACACGAACAGGGTTTCGTCCGGCTTCAAACCCGCTGCCGGATTGATCCAGATGCGGCGAGCGCCGACATCGATGGCCGCCACCTGGATATCGTAGCGGCGGCAGGATTCCAGGTTTTCTTCGAGGTCGAAGCCCGCCGCCAACGCGCCCAGCAAGGGGTAATGATCGATCAAACGGCGCTTGGCCCGCTGCGCCGGGCTATTGGGGCGTGGGCGCTCCGGGGCGTTGCCGCCAGGATCGGCGGCGATTTCCAAGGCGCGGCCCACACCTTGGGCGATGCCTTCGGCCAGCAAATCTTTCCAATTCGGGGGCGTAACCCAAGACGGGATTTTCTCGTCCAGGTTGCAGAACACCTGCCGACCCTCGCCGCAGCAGGCTGCGCCGAACACCGTCAAGCGGGGATCGACCTTTTCCACGCACAAACTCCGAAATAACACTTCCTCACCGCCCGCCGGAATGTGTGGCGGTGGGTAGGCCAATATCTCGGGCAAGCGACCGATTTTCAAATCGCCGCAAAAGCGGTCCGCCACCAGCAAGGCCGCCAGTTCCCAAGCCGCTTGCGGCGGGCGGCCCCGCACCCAGCCAAAGCCCAGGCAGGCCAGCATCAAGGCGATGAGCCGCGCCCATTCCTCCGGCTCGGCCCGGCGCTTGGGATGCAGAAACAGATATCCCCGAGGCGTCACCGCCACCCAGCCCGATTCCGCCACATAAGCCTGATCCGTATCCGCCCGGATCGTGGCTTGTTGGACCAGGGGCAATAACACCGGATTGGCCTGGACCAGGGCGATGCCCGCTTCGCGGGCTTCCCGCGCCGGGTCGGGTTTGGCTTTTTGTCGGCTCATGACCAGAGCATTTTCAGTTTGGGTATATGGCGTAAATCGTAGGGTGGGTATGTACTCATGCCCACCTTTCCGCAGGCGTCGCGGTGGGCCGGGAATACCGGCCCACCCTACACAACTTCCCGCGCCGGGTCGGATTTGGATTTCTGGCGGCTCATGGCTGGCCTTTGTCGCGGGCGGCGAGGCGCGGCAGATCACGCGCCACTTCCACCAAGAACCAAGCCGGCAGGCGTTGGCCCTCGTCGTCCTCGGCCAGCACCGATTGGGCGATTTCCACGCTGATGCGGGCCAGCTCGCGTAGCCGGTCCTTGGCTTTCACCGCCAATTGCTTATGCTCGCCGCGCACCGAGGCTTCGTCTTCCGGCAGTTCCTTACGTAGCAAACCCCGGAACGATTGCGCCAGGAAATACAGCACATCGCGGTCGCCAGGCGCGGCGGGCCATTGCGCCTCGCCCTTGAGGATGGCGTGCAAGGTGTGCTTTTGGCGGATTTGCTTGACGAAACCCTTGAACTGCCCGGCATGGGCCGGGCTGAGCAGGCCGAAAGCCAAGGCTTCCAGCAAGGTGTCGGCGATGCCGTCGCCGAAGGAATGCAGGGCGTCGGACAACATATGCCAACTGCGCGGGGTCGAGAACGGCTCTTCGTGCTTGGGCGGTTCGCTCCACAGATGGTCGGGACGCAAGCGGAGGTACTCCAACACCCAGCCATGGATACCACCCTCGGCCATGGCCCAATCCAACCATTGCCGATGGTCGGCGCGGAGATGGATATGGGCCAGCCGGTTGATGAGCGCCGAGGGCATGGGTTTGACGATGGCGGCATCCTTGGCCCGGTTGCCCGCGCCGATGACGATGGTGCCCTCCGGCAAATGGTATTCGCCGACCCGCCGGTCCAGGATCAGCGAATAGAAGGCTTTTTGGATTTCATGGCTGGAGGCGTTGAGTTCGTCGAGGAACAGCACGAAGGCTTGGGCGCGGACGATATTGGCGGGCGGGAAGAAGCGCGAGCATTCGCCGTCGATCTTGGGGACGCCGAGCAAGTCCTCCGGGGCCAACTGGCTGCCGAGCAAGGACACGCATTCGAGTCCCACAGTGTCCGCGAAGCGCCGGACCAAGGCGCTTTTGCCGATGCCGGGCGCGCCCCACATGAATACGGGTCGGACCACGGCGACATTGAGTAGGAAATCGAAGGCTTCGCTGGGGCTGAGTTGGATCGCTGGATTCATGCGGCGGTTAGCCTTCTCCCGACAATAACAGGAACTTCTGATAAAGAGCGTCCCGGTCCTCGACATGGTGGGGATGGGGGATGATGCATTCCACCGGGCAAACCTTGACGCACTGGGGTTTGTCGTGGTGGCCGACGCATTCGGTGCAAAGCCCCGGCTCGATCTCGTAGAAGCGCTCGCCCTGGGCTATCGCCCCGTTCGGGCAAGCGGGTTCGCACACATCGCAATTGATGCAATCGTCGGTAATCAGCAAGGCCATCGTTCATTTCTCCTGGAAAGCGGCGAATTTGCCGGCCAGTGCCGCCAATACCGAGGGCGGCACAAAGCCCGACACATCGCCGCCGAGTTTGGCGATTTCGCGGATGAGGGAAGACGAGATATAGGCGTAGTTCTCGGCAGGGGTGAGGAACATGGTTTCGAGTTCCGGCCCGAGTTGGCGGTTCATCCCGGCCAGTTGGAACTCGAACTCGAAATCCGACACCGCCCGGAGTCCCCGCAAGATCACACCCGCCCCGTGCTTGCGGGCGCATTCGACCAGCAACGTATCGAAACCCACCACTTCGATATTGCCCAAAGCCTGGAGCGCCCCCCGCACCAATTCCACCCGCTCTTCCAGCGCGAACAGCGGGCTTTTGTTCTTGTTCTCGGCCACGGCCACCACCACCCGGTCGAAGATGCGCGAGGCCCGCGTCGCCAGATCGACATGGCCGTTGGTGATGGGATCGAAAGTCCCCGGATAAATCGCGGAAATCTTCATGCTTCGCTCCGGTGTCTTTCGTAGAGGAAAAATGTGACCTCGCCCGCTTTGCCGTTACGGAGCAAACGCCATGCCGGGGGCAAGCCGTCCAGGCTCACCCCATGCTCGATCTCGAAATAGATTTTGGCCTGGGGTTTCAGCCAGCCGCGCTGTTCCAGCAGGACGCAGGAGGGCACCAGCAAACCTTGCCGGAACGGCGGATCGACGAAGGCGAGGTCGTAGGGTTCGGCGGAACCTTCGAGATAGCGGATCACGTCGGCGCGGACGATTCCGATTTGATCGGCTTGGAGCAAGGCGCGGTTCTGTTCCAGGGCGGCGCAGACGGCGGGGTTCATTTCGACTTGGACCACCTGGCCCGCGCCGCGGGAAGCGGCCTCGAAACCCAATGCCCCGCTGCCCGCGTACAGGTTCAGCACGCGGGCATCCTCGATATCCAGGCGCAGCCAGTTGAACAGGGTTTCCCGCACCCGGTCGGGCGTGGGCCGCAAGCCCACCGCGTCGGGAAACTTGAGTTTACGGCTGCGCCAGGTTCCGCCGATGATGCGGAGTTCGTTCCTCACTTCACCGCGCCCCCGACCAGGACGGTTTGCAGATGATCGGGATCGATCCGCGCCTTGAAGGCCCGCTTGATATCGTTCTGGGTCACGGCCTGCACCTTCTGGGTGAAGGTGTCGAGATAGTCCAGCGGACGGTTGTAGAAGGCGATGGAAGCCACTTCGCCGGTCAGCTTCTGGTTGCTGTCGAGGCGCAGCACGAAGCCGCCGACGATGTTTTGTTTGGAAGCTTCCAATTCCTTGTCGGTCGGGCCTTGCTCGACGAAGTCCTTGACGGTCTTGATCGCCACTTGCACCGCTTCCTCGGCCTTGTCGTTGCGGGTCTGGAGGCCGATCTCGAACGGCCCCGCCACCCGTTGCGGATAGAAATAGCTGTAGGCGCTATAGGCGAAACCGCGTTTTTCGCGCACTTCCATGCTGACCCGCGACACCAGCCCGCTACCGCCCAGGATGTGGTTGCCCACATACAGCGCGAAATAATCGGGATCGTTGACCTTCATCCCCAGTTGACCGGCCAGGACGTGGGTTTGCTCGGATGGGAAGGCGGTCTTGACCGGCTCCGGCGCTTTGTTCGGCACGGGCTCGGGCAGCGGCGGTTGGGCTTCGCCATCCGGCAGACCGGACAGCAGGTTGTCGGCCATGGATTCGGCCTCGGCCCGCTTGACATCGCCGACGATGACCACGATGGCGTTTTTCACCACGTACATCCGCTTGTGGAAATCGACCAAATCCTCGCGGGTCAAGGGCTGCACGGTTTCGGTGAAACCTTCCGCCGGATGGGCGTAGGGATGGTCGCCGTACAGGGCTTTCATGAAGGCGATATCGACCAGTTCATCGGGTTCCTCGCCGCGCTGTTTGATCGCCAGCAGGGTGCGGCTTTTCTCGCGGTCCAAATCCTTCTGGTCGAAGCGGGGATGGGCCAGGACTTCCTTGGCGGTTTCCAGGGCCACGCCGAGCTTTTCCGGGTGGGTCAGGCTGCGGAGGGACACGAAGGCGGAATCGCGGGCGGCTCCGGTGCCGAGATTCGCGCCGACATTTTCCAAGCGCTGAGCGATGGCGTCGGCGTCCCACTCGCCCGCGCCGGTATCGAGCAAGCCGGAAGTCAGGGCGGCGAGACCGAATTTGGCCCCGTCGCGGGCGCTACCGGCATCGAACACCAAGCGCACATCGACCAGCGGCAAACCCTGGGTCGGCACGAAATAAACCCGGCCCCCACGGGCCGTGGTCCAATGCTCGATCTTGGGCACGGCGAAACTCTGCGCCGAAACCATCAGCAGGATCAGGAAAAAGCAACGGGATAGGCGCTTAGCGAACATGGCCACCTCCCATCGCCGGGGATTCCTCGGGGGCGGGCATCCCTTCGGGCAAGGGCTGCGGGTCGAGATGGGCGACGCTCAGCCGGTTTTCGATCAGGTATTTCTGGGCCACTTTCTGTACTTGTTCCGCTGTCACCGCGTTCACCTTATCGACGTATTCCTGCACCTTGTTCCAGCCCAAACCCACGGTTTCCGCCATACCAAGCTGCATGGCCTGATAGAACATGGAATCGAGCTGATAAACATGGCCCGCCAACACCTGGGCCTTGACCCGCTGCAATTCGTCGGCGGACACCGGCTCCTCGCGCAGGCGGCGGACTTCCTCGCTGAGCGCCTTTTCCAACTCGGCGACGGTCTTGCCTTGGGCGGGCGTGCCTTCCAAGGTGAATAGCTTGTTCATGCGGGCGTAGAGATCGTAGCCGGCCCCGGCGGAGGCGGCGATTTGCTGGCCGCGCACCAAACGGCTGGACAGGCGCGAGCTATTGCCGCCATCGAGTATCCCGGCGGCGACTTCCAAGGCGTAGGCTTCCCAATCCTCGGTCACGGTGTTCAACACCGGCACCTTATAGGCCATCGCCAGATAGGGCAATTTGGCGGGCAGCTTGACCGTCATCCGGCGCTGGCCCAATTGCTCGACCTCGCGTTGCGGCTTGAGCGGGGCCAGTTTGCTGGGCTTGAGCGGAGCGAAATATTTCTTGGCCTGCTTGTAGACCTCGTCCGAATTCACATCGCCCACCACCACCACGGTGGCGTTATTGGGCGCGTACCACTGGCCGTACCACGCCTTGAGATCGTCCACCTTCAGCCCGGCCACATCGTCCGGCCAGCCGATCACGGGGTTTTTATAAGGGCTGTTGGTGAAGGCCAACGCGTCGAAATGCTCCTGCATCTTGGCGCGGGGCTGGTCGTCGGTGCGCAGGCGGCGTTCTTCCAACACCACCTGCTGTTCCTTGGCGAATTCCGGCTCCAACAGCTTGAGGTTGCGCATCCGGTCGGCCTCCAATTCGAAGCTCACCGGTAAACGGCTCTTTTCCAAAGTCTGGAAATAAGCGGTGTAATCCTCGCCGGTGAAAGCGTTTTCGCGCCCCCCGTTTGCTGCGATAATGCGGGAAAACTCCCCCGGCGGATGCTTCGCGGTGCCCTTGAACATCATGTGTTCGAGCATATGCGATATGCCGGTAATGCCGCCGTATTCGTAGCTGGCCCCGACCTTATACCAGACCTGCGAAACCACGGCGGGGGCGCGATGGTCCTCCTGCACCAAGAGTTTCAAACCATTATCCAGCAGGAATTCGCGCACCTGCGGCTCGGAGGCCGCCAGCGCGGACGGCGAGGCCCATGGGATCAAGGACAGCAGAACCCAGGCAGGTCCATGCGGAAACTTCATTACGTTCTCCTTGGGAAATTGTTCTTAAAACGCGGCCCGAAGCCGCCCGTTGAATCGCGGCGGGCGCGTGTTCGTGCCGCCGCTATTGTAATCGAATACCGAAACCCACCATGACTACCCCCACTCTTCCCGCTTCCGCAGCTTCCGTTTCCGTCACCTGGCGTGCCTATCTGGGGCTGTGCAAGCTCCGGGTGGTCGGGGCCATCGTGTTCACGGCGGTGATCGGCATGTTCCTGGCGGTGCCGGAACCGCCGCCCTTGCTGCTGTCGTTCTGGGCCGCGCTCGGGATTGGCCTTGCCGCCGCGTCCGCCGCCGCGCTGAACCATGTCTACGACCGCGAGGCCGATAGCAAGATGGGCCGCACCGAGTACCGCCCGTTGCCGCAGCACCAGTTGGAACCCCGGCAGGCCAATGTTTTTGCCGCCATCCTGTGCTTGTTGTCGATGGCGATCCTGGGCTTTTTGGTGAATCCCTTGACCGCCGTGCTGACCTTCCTGTCGCTGATCGGGTATGCGGTGATCTATACCCGTTATCTGAAGCGGGTCACGACCCAGAACATCGTCATCGGCGGCGCGGCGGGCGCGGCCCCGCCGGTGTTGGGCTGGTGCGCGATCACGGGGAACTTGGACCCGCATTCGCTATTGCTGTTCCTGTTGATCTTCGTATGGACGCCGCCGCATTTCTGGCCCTTGGCGCTGGCGAAGAAGGACGAATATAAGCTGGCGGATATGCCGATGTTGCCGGTGATTTATGGCGACGCCATCACCAAGCTGCATATTCTGCTGTATACCATCTTGTTGTTCATTTCCAGCCTGTTGCCTTATCTCACCCATATGAGCGGCTTGATTTATCTGGGGGCGGCGGTGGTGTTGGGGCTGGGGTTTTTGTATTTCGCCGTGCGGCTGTGGAAGGCCCAGGATAATAAGCTGGCGATGAAGACTTTCGGGTATTCGTTGTTTTATTTGATGGGGTTGTTTTCGGCTTTGTTGGTGGATCATTATGTGCGGGTGGGTTAGGTCGCCGGTTGCCATGCGCTTAGATCGCAAATCATAAATTTGAAGTTATGATACAGATTTATATTAGCCCAAATTATACCCATAAAAAACTTGAGCCTCCTTTTTTTAGGGACCAAATTGATGTTTTCGAAGATAGAATACGCCACTGGTTGATAGAGCCAGCGAAGACTTTGCTAAAACATAAACACGGAAAAATTCCGGCTGTTTTCCTGGTTATAAACTACATCGAAGGAATTGAAATTTATATTTCAGGGGAAGACAGTAAAAACAAATCAAAAGATTTTTTTAAGCGGGGCTATAAACGAATTTTCGCTTCGGTTAGTGGAGAAGACTATATGCAGGATGCGGTAGCCGAAGGTCTTTATGAAATGCTTCGCTGCGGTTTTGCCCATGATGCCATGTTTCGGGATGGCATTTATTTTAGCGACATAAGAAAAGAAGCGATGTTTATAGATTGGCCAAAAATAAACGGAAAATTTGATTCTTGCGCAAAGCTAAAGTCCGTTGTAATAAACCCTGCTCGTTTTATTGAGTGTATAGAAATTCACTTTGATTTTTACCTTAAAGAATTGAAATCAATTCACCCAAACGTCGCACAAGAAAACTTCAAGAAGGCGGTGAAGCTGAAATGGCCGTTAGCTGGCACTAGCCGGTTAATAGATGTCACAGAGGATGAATTCTACGCCGCCCGGTAGGATGGGTAGAGGCGATAGCCAAAACCCATCGAAAACCTACCCAGCCCACCACGAGGAAAATATATGGAAAGCATAGCCCTGACCATCCATAGCGACAAAGTCAAACAAGAAATCTTCGACTTCATCAAAAAATTCCCAAGCGGAGAAGTGGAAGTGATGTCGATAGAAGATGCCGAGGACTTGCAGCTTTTACAAAAAACCCGCCATGAAGAAACCGTTTCTTTCGCCGATTATTTGAAAGATGCGGATTGAACTCAGAAAGTCAGCGGTCAACGATTTAAAATCCCTGCCAAAATCCATCAAGGATGCCATTCACACCAAAATAGCCGAACTGACAAACTTTCCAAATGTGGGCAATATCAAAAAGCTCACGAACTTTGAACCCGCGTATCGGTTACGGGTTGGTGATTACAGGGTCTTGTTTGATGTGGAGAATGACCAAATTTTGGTAGGCCGGGTTTTGCACAGGAAAGAAAGCTATAAAAGATGATTTCTTACGCGGCGCAACCCGGCAGACGGGTAAAGGCGACAGGCGAAACCCATCGCAAACCCTACTGCGCCTTCCCATCCACACCACCCGCCACCGTCCCAGGCCGGGTCCGGTAAAACCGCAAGGGCTGCGCCTCCACCTCGTTCAGTACGGCGCGTTTGATCTTCCCCACGACGTGCATTTCACAGGCTTTGCAATCGAACAGCAGGGTCAGCTTTTCCTTGCCGTTGAGCAATTGCAGCGGCTCGGCCTTCACCGTACCCTGCACGCCGGTGACGCCCTTGGTTTGCTTGGGGCAGAGCGACAGCGAGTAGCGCACGCAATGCTTGGTAATCATCAGGCTGACTTCGCCCTGCGCCTCGTGGCTTTCGTAGGCGGCTTCGACCACTTGCACGCCATGCTTGAGATAAAAGCGCTGGGCCGCGTGGTTGTAGACGTTGGCGAGATAGCTGAGGCTGTCGCCGGGATAGCGGGCGGGCGGGTCCAGCGGCAGGGCGCGGGGCAGGCGGGTCCAGGCGTCGGCGCGGGCTTGTTCCAGCGCGGCGATGCCGTCGCGGCGCAGCGCGTTCAACAGCGAGGCGGGCCAGAAGCCGGGCCGGTCGCGTTCCAGCGCTTGGATAGAGATTGCACGCGCCTCGAATAAGGTGTTGCCCAGCTTGCCCAGGGCTTCCCGCATCGCGGCTTCGGCGCGGGCCGGGTCGCGGGCGGTTTGGTGGCCGTGGGCCAGTTCGACATAGGCGGCGTGGCCGTCCTCGTCGCCGAGTTGCAGCGCCAAACCGTCGGGTGTTTCGATCAAGGTCAGGTCCACGGCGATGCGGCGTTCCGCTGTGCGCTCGCTGTCCATCAGGCGTTCCCAGGCCATGTCGCGGCTGCGGGAAAGCGCCACGCCTTTTCGCAAATCCTTGAGTTCCGCCATCGGTTCATTGGGAAAAGCCCGCCAGCGCGGCCCGCCCAAGGCTTCGGCGATATTGACCCGGAAGCCCCGCAATTCCTTTTGCAAGTCGAAATAGGTGAGGGTGTCGCCGTTGTTGAGGGCCGTGCCGCCTGCGTACAGTTCCAGCTCGAAATGGTCGGCGGCGGTCTTGACCACCCAGCCCAGCGCCAGCCCGGCGGGTTTGGGCGTGTCGAACGCGCCGATATCGTCCTGGCGGCCATTGACGAAATAATCGGTGCTGCCCCGGTTGAAGCTGCGTTCCGGTTCCGGGGTGAAGAACAGCCGGGTCGTGCCGCTCGCCGCCCGGCCCAGGTCCGTCCGTTCTTCCAGCAAGTCATCCAGCAGGCGGCGGTAATGGCCGGTGATGTTCTTCACATAGGCCATGTCCTTGTAGCGGCCTTCGATCTTGAAACTCCGCACCCCGGCTTCGACCAACGCCCGTAGGTTGGCGCTCTGGTCGTTGTCCTTGACCGACAGCACATGCTTTTGATGCGCCACGATGCGGCCCTGGCCGTCCAGCACTTCGTAGGGCAAACGGCAGGCTTGGGAACAATCGCCGCGGTTGGCGCTGCGTCCGGTGTGGGCATGGCTGATATAGCACTGGCCGCTATAAGCCACGCACAGCGCCCCATGGATGAAGAATTCCAGCGCCGCCCGGTCCAGGCTCCCGGCCACGGCGCGGATTTGGTCCAGGGTCAATTCGCGGGCCACCACGATTTGCGAAAAACCGGCGTCTTGCAGGAAGCGGGCTTTTTCCGGGGTGCGGATATCGCATTGGGTGCTGGCATGGAGTTGGATCGGGGGCAGGTCGAGCAGCGTCAGGCCCATGTCCTGCATGATCAGGGCATCGGCCCCGGCTTCGTAGACCTGCCAAGCGAGGTCGCGGGCGGTGTCCAGTTCGTCATCGCGCAAAATGGTGTTGAGCGTGATGAAGATGCGGGCGTTGTAGCGGTGGGCGTGGCGGGTCAGGCGTTCGATATCGGCGAGGCTGTTGCCGGCGTTGTGGCGGGCACCGAAATCGGGACCGCCGATGTAGACGGCATCCGCGCCGTGGTTGATGGCGGCGATGCCGATGTCGGCGGTCTTGGCGGGGGCAAGTAATTCGAGGTGTCGGGGGGAGGCGCTCATGGGAAAACCCTGCGGGGCGGTGGACGGAAAACGTGCAAGTGTGAACGGGATTGGCGGGGCGGGCAATGATTCGCCAGACCCGTCGCCCGGATGGCATGCCACGGAATCCGGGAAGCCCGGCGTTCGGCCCAGGCTCCCGGATTCCGCTATCGCTCCATCCGGGCTACGCGACAGCGCCTAGCCGCAACTCCCCACCGCCCCACACGCCGTGCAGAACTCGCAACCATCCTTGAGGATCACCGCGTAATTGCCGCACTCGTTGCAGCGCTTGCCCGGTTTCACCTCCATGGCCCCGACCGACCGCGCCCTGAGCGGAATCACGTTCTCGGCGTCATAGGCCACGATGCCCATGTCCTCCATCGGGAAACCTTCCTCGTCCAGAATCCCCAGCATGGCGTAGCGGTGCAGCATCAGCCGCGCCAGATAGGCCACGGTCGAGGGGAAATTCGACTTGCGTTCCCCGCCCGGCACCCAGGCCAGGAAATCGCCACGCGGTTCCGGGAAATCCTGCAATTGCCGCAGCTTGGCCCCGATCCAGGCCGGGTCGATCACGCGCATATCGTAGGACATCGATTTGCACAGCCCGTCCAGCACCTTGGGATATTCGCCCGACAGCCACACCGAATAGGGGCGGCGCTGGCCGTTGGGCAAGACCAGCTCTTTCAGGCCCATCACGAAATCGTCGCCAGTGGCCGGATTGAGAATATCCACGGTCCAGGACAGCGTGCCGTCCGGGCCGGTCTTGGGTTCCTTGGGCGACATCAGGGCGTGGAGGACCGGGGTTTCGGTGATGTGTTCGAACGCGCCCAGTTCCGCGCAACGGTAATGCACCAGCCGGGCGAAGCCCGACACCAGGCTCGGTACCCGCGTCGGTGTGCCTTCCGGCGGCATCGGCAGGTCGAAGCCATCGTCGCCGGACGCCTTCATCAGGCTTTCCAGCTTGGCCCGCAGCCAGCCGCGGTCGTTGGAACGCAGGTCCATCGATAGCGATTTCGCCAAAGCGCCCAGGCCACGCGGCTGCTCCGCGCCATTGATCCACACCTCGAACGGGGCGCGGTGCCCATTCTCCAGATGTCCCACGAACACCGCGAACGAACCCCGCGGATGATCGACCATATAGCACCACGACGGATTGCCATTGCCGGGGCGGGGACGGCGTTTCCAGCGCAGGGAGGCCAGGGCCGGTTCCGGCACCCGTTCCAGGCGCAGGCGGCGGTTGGGGTCGGATTCGTCGAAATCGGGTTCGGCGGTGGCGGTCTGCGCGGCCTGGGCTTCGGTGGCTTCCAGCACCGAGCCGGTGATGAGGTTGGGACGGAAGGTCGCCAAGCCCTTCAATCCGTTGCGCCAGGCTTCGAGATAGAGGTCTTTGAAGGACTCGAAGGGGTAGTCGGTGGGGACGTTCACGGTTTTTGATATCGACGTGTCTACGTAGGGCTGCACCGCCGCCAGCATCCGCATATGGTCGAGCGCGGCGATGTCCAAAGCCGTGACCCAATGCGCCGGAAGCTTCTCCACATCGCCGCCCGCCGCCCGGTACAGCCGATAGGCGTGGTCTTCCACGGCGTAATCCAAGCTACCGCCGTCGGGCATCCGCTTGCGGCGGGTGTAGGTCCAGGAAAACGGCGGTTCGATGCCGTTGGAGGCGTTGTCGGCGAAGGCGAGGCTGATGGTGCCGGTGGGCGCGATGGACAGCAGGTGGCTGTTGCGGAGGCCGTGTTCGCGGATCGCGCTTTGCAAATCTGCGGGAAGCCGACCAGCGAAACCGGCGGCGAGATATTTTTCCGCGTCGAACAACGGGAAAGCGCCTTTTTCTTTGGCGATTGCCACCGAACCCCGGTAGGCGTGGTCGCGCAAAGCCGCGGCGATTTGGCCCGCCATGGCGCGGGCGGCGTCGGTGTCGTAGCGCAAGCCCAGCATCACCAGGGTATCGCCCAGGCCGGTGAAACCCAGGCCGATGCGGCGTTTCGCCATGGCTTCGGCGTGCTGGGCTTCGAGCGGCCAGAAAGTGATGTCCAGCACGTTGTCGAGCATCCTGACCGCCAGGGCGACCACGCGCTCGAATTCCGCGAAGTCGAACCGGGCCGGTGCCGTGAACGGGTCTTTGACGAAATTTGTCAAGTTTATGGAGCCGAGACAGCAGCAACCGTAATCTGGAAGAGGTTGCTCCGCACATTGCCCGGTCACCAAGCCGTTGAAAATCACCGTGTTGTGGTCGGGCTGTGTGGTATCGAAGACGGGTTCGACGCCGGCGGGCACGATAGCCGCGATGCGGGTGGCGAAACGTTGGGTTTTGCGTAATACCTTGCCGTCCGCCCAATCCCGATATTTCTGGGTTTTGCGCGGCAGCAGGAAACCAATCTCCCGCATGAAAAGGTCGCGGGATTCGCCATCGATGATGAGTTCGTGGAACGCTTGGCAGGCATATTCCCGTTGACCGCCCTTGCCGTCGGGCAATGGCCGCAGGGTAGCGGTGCGGCGTTGATGGATGCGGCAGAAGATGCCGAAGTTAGCCAGCAGGCGTTGGATTTCTTGGAGCAAAGGGCGGTGTACGGAACCCAGGCGGATCGAACAGGTTTGGCTGTTGGGCGAGGCGTTGACCGTGCCATCGCTCTGGAATAGGCCGCGCAGATAGCCTTTGACGCAAGCCTCGCTACCCCGCCAGACCACTTCGGGCACGCGCAGCTTGGTTTCACGGTTGAAACCATAGGCGGCCAGGACTTGGGCCAAGAGGGTGGAGCGGATGAAGGTTTGACGGCGTTCGGGAATCGCCACGGGTGCGACGCGGTAGGTCCGGGTATTGGCCGCGATGCCGCCGATCAAGCCGTTGATGAATTCCGCCAAGGGGGCACCGAGTTCCCGGTCTTCGTTCCAGAGGTTCACCACCGCCGCCGTTTGGCCCCGGCCCCGATGGGAAAAATGCCCGTCCCCGGTAATCAGGCCAAGCAAAACCCCCAGCATTTCAGAACCTTCGCCGCCGAATTGTCCCTTGCCGGATTGCACCCAGAGTTCATCGCCCGGCATGAGGTCGGCCAATTTGAGTTTGCCGCGTTGGGTATAGAACTCGTGCCATGCGGTGGCCTTGATTTCGTAGCCGTCTTCGCTAACGACCTGGAAGACTTCGGCTTGCTGGGCGGTTAGGAAGGCCGGGACTGCGGGCCGGATTTGGGTGCCGCGTTCGTCCTGGCCTAGGGCGCGTGGGTCCACCGTGACTTTCAGGTCGAGTCCCCTGCGATGGAGTTCGCCGATGGGAATCAGGCCGTATTGGGTGGCGAGGCGGGTATCCGCTGTCACGCACGGGTTGGTCGCTTCGATACGCTCGGCATAATGGAGATTGTTATCCGTGTTCATCTTGTCCATGAACAACACGCCCGGTTCGGCATGGTCGTAGGTCGAGGCCATGATCTGGTCCCACAATTCCCGCGCCCGCACGCTGCGATAAACCCACCGGCCATCTTCGCGCCGGGCCGCGCCGATTTCGGGATTGGGTTCGGCCTGGTGGACCAAGTCCCACGCGGCGTCGGCCTCGACCGCCCGCATGAAATCGTCCGTCACCGCCACCGAGATATTGAAATTGGTCAGTTCCCCGGCCCGGTCCTTGGCGTGGATGAATTCCTCGATATCGGGATGGTCGCAGCGCAGCACGCCCATCTGCGCCCCGCGGCGGCTGCCCGCCGATTCCACCGTCTCGCAGGAGCGGTCGAACACCCGCATGTACGACACCGGCCCCGAGGCATTGGAAGCCGTGCCCTTGACCCTGGCCCCCTTGGGCCGGATGCGCGAGAAGTCGTAGCCCACGCCGCCGCCCCGGCGCATGGTTTCGGCGGCTTCCCGCAGCGCCACATAGATGCCGGGTTTGCCGTCGCCGTCCGGTTCGGAGATGGAATCGCCCACCGGCTGCACGAAGCAATTGATGAGCGTGGCATGGATATCGGTGCCCGCCGCCGACATCACCCGGCCCGCCGGGATGAAGCCTTGGCGCAGGGTTTCGAGGAAGCGCGGCTCCCAGGTGTCGGGTTCGGCTTCGACCGCGGCCAGGGCGCGGGCCACGCGCTGGAAAATCTGTTCGGCGCTGGTTTCGTCGCCCTTGGCGTATTTTTCGCGGAGGACGTCGCCGGAAATGGGTTGTGCTTGCATGGTGTGGCTCCTGGGGGATATCCGGGTATTGTAGTGGCCCGCCGCCTTGGGCGGGGCGTTGGCGGGGCGCGGATAGTACCGGATTCGCGCCGACGAGGGGATGCGTGAAGCGCTGCGTTTCCCGGCGGTCGCCCCGGCTTGGGGTCGGGATTCGCATCCGCCGCCTATAATCCGGCTTGAACGCCGGTATCTTGCGCGTGGCCTGGGGCCGCGGCGGGCGGTGTGTCGATGCAATCCGCTTCTTCCACCTTGCCGATAGCCACCATGCCGAGAAAAATCCTGGTCCTCAATTCGGGCAGTTCTTCCCTCAAGTATCGCTTGATCGATCTCGACGGCGAGGCGGTCCTGGCCACGGGGCTGGTCGAGCGCATCGGCGAGGACGGTGCGCCCGCCGCCGATCACCGCCAAGCCATCGCCGAACTGGTGCGGCGCTTGGAAGCTTCCGGCCATTGGCGCGGTGCGGGCGATTTGTACGGCATCGGCCACCGGGTGGTGCATGGGGGCGAAAACTTCGCCGCCGCCGCCTGGGTGGACGATGCGGTGGTCGCGGCCATCCGCGCCGCCATCGCCTTGGCCCCTTTGCACAATCCGCCTAATCTCCTGGGGATCGAAGTCTGCCGCGAGCTATGGCCGGGCGTGCCCCAGGTCGCGGTGTTCGACACCGCTTTCCACCAAACCATGCCGCCCCCGGCCTACCGCTACGCCTTGCCGGAAAGTTGCTATGGCGGGGTGCCTATCCGCCGCTATGGTTTCCATGGCACCTCGTTCGCCTACGTCACGCGCCGGGTGGCGGAGTATCTGGGCCGCGTCCCGGACGCGCTGAACCTGATCGCCCTGCATCTCGGCAATGGCGCGAGCGCCTGCGCCATCGGCGGCGGACGCAGCCTGGACACCTCCATGGGCTTGACCCCGCTGGCCGGTTTGATGATGGGCACCCGCTGCGGCGACCTCGATCCGGGCGTGGTGCTATATCTGTTGGGGCAGGGCCGGACCCTGGCCGAAGTCGCCGACCTGTTGAACCGGGACAGCGGTTTGAAGGGCGTCGCGGGCGGCAACGATATGCGCGATGTACTGGCCCGCGTCGCTGCGGGCGATGCCGAGGCCGGTTTGGCGGTGGCGATGTATTGCCACCGGATCAAGCACTATGTCGGGGCCTATAGCGCGGTGCTGGGCCGGGTCGATGCCCTGGTGTTCACCGGCGGCATCGGTGAACACGCCGCGCCCATCCGCCAGGGCGTTTGCGCCGGGCTGGCGAACCTCGGCATCGTGTTGGACGAGGCCGCCAATGCCGCCCTGGGGCCGGGCATCGCCGAACTCCAGGGGGGCGGCGGGGTGAAAATCCTGGTGGTGCCCGCTGACGAGGAATTGGAAATCGCCCGGCAGGCGGGCGGGGTCATCGCCCAGGCCACCGTATGAACGGTGCCATCGACCCCCTGGCTCCGCCCGGAAACCGGCGCGGACCCGTGTGTTCCAACGCCATTCACCCTTGATCGCCAAGCAAAGCCATGTGTATATCGCTTTATATCAGCACCATCGAGGCCGGGAGCGGTAAATCCGCCATCGCCCTGGGGCTTATCGAATACGCCCTCCGCAAGACCACGCGGGTGGGTTTTTTCCGGCCCGTGATCCACGAACCCCCGCCCGGCAAGCAGGACGAGGATATTGATTTGATCCTGCGCCATTTCTGGTTGCCCCAACCCTACGACGCCTCCTACGCCTGGACCGACCGCGAGGTCGATCACCTCCTGGGCCAGGACCGCCAGGATGAGGTGTTGGACCGCATCATCCGCTGCTACAAGTTCCTGGAGCAGCATTGCGATTTCATCCTGTGCGAGGGCACCGATTTCCTGGGCGATACCAACGTCCTGGAATTCGATTTCAATTGCGTGATCGCCAAGAACCTGGGTTGCCCGGTGCTGATGGTGGGCAATGCCCATGGCCGGGCGGTGGGCGATACCCTGCACGCCGCCCGCATCGCGGTCGATGCCTACGCGGAACGCGGCTGCCGGGTGGCGGGGATGTTGCTCAACAAGGCCGAATCCGACGCGATCCCGACCCTGACCGCCGCCTTGCAGGCCGATTTCGGCGCAAGCCTGGACCTCCTGGCCGTGTTGCCCTTCGACCAGAAGCTCAAGAGCCCGCGGGTGCGCGAAGTCGCCGAACAACTGGGTGCGGAAGTATTGTTCGGCCATAGCCGGCTCGATACCTTGATTTCCGGCTATCTGATCGCGGCCATGCAGGTGCAAAATGCCATCACGTGGCTACAGCCGGACCAATTGATCATCACGGCGGGTGACCGCGCCGATATCGTCATCGGCATGATGCAGGCCGATAAATCGGCCAATTATCCCCGGCTGGCGGGCATCGTGCTGTCGGGCGGGGTGCGGCCCGATCCGGCCCTGGTCCGGCTGATCGAGGGTTCGCGCGACCCCTTGCCGGTCCTCCTGGTGAAGTCCGACACCTTCACCACGGCCTCCCGCGCCGCCGAGGTGCATACCGCCATGGTGGCGGGCGACGCCGAGAAGATTCACCGCGCCATCGGCAACTTCGACGCCCATGTGGACCTCGCCAAGCTCGAACATCTGTTGAGTAACATCCGGGGCGTAGGGATGACGCCCAAGATGTTCACCTACAACCTGGTGGTGCAGGCCAAGAGCGACCGCCGCCATATCGTCCTGCCGGAGGGCACCGATACCCGTATCCTCCGCGCCGCCGCCGATTTGTCGTCCCGCGGCATCGTCGAAATCACCCTGCTGGGTATCGCCAAGAACATCGAGCAGATGGTCCGCGCCCAGAGCATCCCCTTGGATTTGTCCTTGGTGCGCGTGGTCAATCCCGCCGACAGCCCCCAACTCGAACGCTATGCCGAAGCTTTCCACCGGCTCCGCAAGCACAAGGGCGCGACCCTGGAAACCGCCCGCGAATATCTGCTGGACGTGTCCTATTTCGGCACGATGATGGTGTACCTGGGCGATGCCGACGGCATGGTCTCAGGCGCGGCCCATACCACCCAGCACACCATCCGTCCGGCCTTGCAGATCATCAAGACCCAGCCGGAAGTGTCCATCGTGTCCTCGGTGTTCTTCATGTGCCTGGACGATGGCGTGGTGGTGTACGGCGATTGCGCGGTGAATCCCGCGCCCGATCCCGAGCAACTGGCGGAGATCGCCATCAGTTCGGCGGAGACGGCGCGGACCTTCGGCATCGAGCCGCGGATCGCGCTGTTATCCTATTCCTCGGGCGAATCGGGCCAGGGCGAGGATGTGGAAAAGGTGCGCAAAGCCACCCGCATCGCCCGCGAACGGCGGCCCGATTTGAAGCTGGAGGGTCCGATCCAATACGACGCGGCGGTGGACCCAGGGGTGGCGGCGCAGAAAATGCCGGGTTCGGAGGTGGCGGGCCGGGCCACGGTGTTCGTGTTCCCCGACCTCAACACCGGCAACAACACTTACAAGGCGGTGCAGCGGGAGACCGGGGCCATCGCCATCGGCCCGATCCTGCAAGGCTTGAACAAGCCGGTCAACGACCTGAGCCGGGGCTGCACGGTGGAGGATATCTTCAACACGGTGGTGATTACCGCGATCCAGGCGCAGAAGGGGAGGCGTGGGGGGGACGGTTGATCCGACCAGGGTTGGCGGAGCGCGAAGGCCGGCCCCGGCTTGAGGGGCCGGGTTCCGTGTCCGTTTTGTAACGCGCTTTCTTGCGGGAGTCAGCAGGCGACCTGCCCTTGCTTGATGTAGATGACCGGAATCACGTTGCTTGCGTTGTTGGTATCGCAGAAATCATAGGAACCGCCGCCCACATCGAAGACCTTGTAGGTGAAGTTCGGGCCTCCGGTATATGAATAGTTGAGGACCGTACTGGTGCCGCTCCCCGAGATGGACCAAGTGCCTATGGTTTCGCTGGGATCGACCGTGCTGGACGGTCCTTGCTTATAATCGATGACACTTCCCGTCGTGCTGTTTGGGTTGCCTTGGTGGTATTCCTGGTTGTACCAGGGGGCGGCGGTATAACCGACAGCGGAACCCTGGACGCAGACCGTGTTGCCGAGCACTAAGGTGGCCAGCCCAGGGGTCGATGTGATCCCTTTAATTACGTTGGGGTCGTTGGTCGAAGATGCCGAGAATGTCCCCGCTCCAGAGAATGTTATTAGATTCGTGGCACTGCCACCGCTACCGGACTGGGTTGCCGCGCCGGATGTAAACCCGAGCGTCCCAGAACATGTGCCTCCTATGGCGGTTACGGCCGCGGCATTGCATGAGGAAGTGGGCGTGAGATTGGTGAATAGGGCGGCCACTTGTGCGGATGTGCTATTTCCGCTGCCATTGGTGACGGACAGTCCCCCAACGACCACACTTTTGTTGGCGTTTAAGCTTCCAAAAGTAACGGCATTGCCTGTAACGGTCGAAGTGATCTGCCCGCTGGTCGGACAGGCCGCCATGGTTTGGATGGGGAGGGTGGATAGGACGAGAGCGCAGGTTCCGGTTAATAGTCTCATGGCATATCTCAATGGAAAGGGTCGATTTGAAAGGGGTGGGTGGGAACGGCCCGGAAGCCATGCCGACTCGAACAAGAAGCCGCGACCCACCCAACCCATCACCGGGAAGCTAAAGGATAGTAATTAAAATTGGGCTTGCGGAACTATTTTATGCCACTCCGGTGGGAACCGGTATCTGGCCCCATAGGGGAGTGAACAGGTTGGTTGGGTTGCGGACGGCGGGCATCTGCGCAGGGTAAGGACGGGTCGGGCCGGGGCTGCACGGTGGAGGAATCTTCAACACGGTGGCGGCCGCGACCCAGGCGTAGCAAAGCAAGAAGCGAGGGCGGGGAGGTCCACTTATGGGGAACAGTTGGAAATATCGCCCGAAGGCTTGCCGTTAAAGACATTGGCCACGACCAGTTCGGTGCCATTGGCCGCCGTGCAGAACGAGAGCTTGGTACTCGAACTGGATGTGCCTTGGCTAGGGGTATTGCCATAGACGATATACGTCATGGTGAGCGTGCCGTAGGTGTATTTCACGGTCGCGCCTGGGTTGCCGGGGCCGGGAATATTCACAAACGCCCAGGTGCCTATCGGGGAATTGTCGGGGTCCGCCGGATCGGCGGTCGTGTTGCTGTGCTGCTCTATGATGTTGCCGTTGGCGTTGTGGTATTCGTGCCAGGTGCCGGTGATCGCTCCGGGAGTTCCATTGGTGTTCGAACCGGTGCTGCTCGCGCCCGTGCCGGTGCCGCAGACAAAACGACCGCTCAGCGCGTTGATCAGGCTGCTTCCGGTGGAGGTATAGCGGATCCAGCAATTGCCTTCGCCTAAGGTGCATACTCCACTGCCCGCTGAAGTTTCACCGCCCACGGCGGAGCATTGCGCCCCGGCTTCCCGCGCCAAGCCGACACACAGGATTAACCCCGCCATCATGATCGTGTTCAGTTTCATAAGCCTGATTCCTCGTTTTCTAAGCAAGTATTTCGGGGGTGGGGGAATGGGCGGCACTACGGGCCGCGGTGGCCGGAGCCCCAGAATCCGGCACTGAAACAGCACATGTAGAATATCATCGACAACCTTGGCGCATCCATCGTACTCCCCAGTAATCCCACTGCCAGGAAGCCCACGATCCCCCCGGCCAATCCCGCCGCCGGGAGCCGCCCCGCCCGGAGGCCCGGCCCGAGCGCCCGGCCCGCCCCCGCCAGCAGCGCCGCCAGTGCGGCCAACCCCAATCCGCCTTGGGCCACGTACAGTTCCACTGCCATCTGGTGGATATGCCAGGCCAAATCCTGGTCCGCCGCGAACAGCCAGCCCGCCGTGCCGCGCCCGAAGTCGCCGTTCTCCAATAATTCCCGCCCGTCCGGCCCCTTGAGGCTGATATCGTCCAGGTCCAAGGGTTCGCCGCCGCCGGGATTGTGCAGGGAGAACTTCACCGTCCGCCAGCCCCGGCCCAACTCGCCGGAATCCAACTCGACAGCGACCCCGTGCCAGCCCGGTCCCGCCGCGGCCATGGGTGGGACGCCGTCCGCGCACGCGAAGGAATACAGCAGCGCCTTGGCGCATAGGGTCGCTTCCAGCGTGGCCCCGCCCCGTTCCCGCCGCAGCCGGGCCGAGAGCGTGTAGGGGGTGTTGGGCCGGAGCGCGACGATTTGCTCCAGGAAGGTCGATTCGCCCGCACCCAGGCGCAGAAAGGTATTGCCGTCCTCGTGCGGGAGGTTATAGGTGCCCGGCGGATGCGGGCCGTCCCCGCGCAGGAGGTAGAGCAAGGGATATTGGCCGAAGCCCATGCCGGTCAGGGCGGCGGTCGGTCCCCCGTCCATCAGGCCCAGGGCGTTGCGCCAATGGGCGAGGCGGACAGCGAAATCCTGGGAAGACCGCGCCAGCCGCTGCTGGGCGAAGCCGCCGGACAGCACCGGCACGGCGGCGGCGGTGACGGCCAGCGCCAATCCGGCCAGCGCCCAACGCCGATGGGGGGATGCCGCAGCGCCGGGCCGCAACGCCCCCAGCGCCACCGGCACCAGTCCCAAGACCAGCCCGGCATAGCCGCCCCTGGAAAAAGTCACCAGCATGGCATAGACCGCGCCCAGCGCCAGGGCGCAACCGCCCAGTTTCCAACCCCAGTGCCGGGCGGCGAGCGTCCGCGCCGCCAATACCGGGAAGCAGAGGGCCAGGAAGGCTTCGATATAGGCGCCGCCGGTACGTAGATCGGCGAAGGTGCCGGTGACGCGGAACACATTGTCGAAATCGCCCAGCCCCACAAAAACCTGGCGCTCCCACAGCACGGCCAGGACTTCCACCGCAAGCCCCGCGACCAGTCCGGTCAGCAGCCGCTCGCGCATGGCCTCCGCGTAGCTCGGCGGAATGCGCCGCATCAAGGGCACCAACAGCAAGGCCCAGAACAGCCCCTTGCCCACCTGCCAGGCTTCGAGCGGCGAATGCGAACTGGGCGGCAATCCGGCCAGCGGCGCGGCGGGGGGCCATAGTCCGCGTAGGCTGGACAGCGCCCAACTGGCCCATAACAGGGCGATGGCCCACCCCAGCCAGCGGTTGGGCCAGGGCGCGGGCCGGTTGGCCGCGGCCCGCCAATAGCCTATCGCCAGCGCGACCAGCACCGCGAGGTCGAATTCGTTCAACAGCAGGTCGCCCGTATAGGGCCGCAGGTCCAAGACCGGCAGCAAGGCGGGCAGGAGCAGGAACAACAGCGAAGGCCGCCGCCACAGCAATAGCCCATAGGCCGACAAGGCCAGCGCCAGCCAGGGCGTTCCGGTGGGATACCAAGCCAACCCGACGGCGATGGCCGCGCCCGCCGCCAGGGCCATGGCCAGCCCCAAGGGATGGGGTCGAGGCCAAGGGGCCGGGGCGGATGCCGCCCTGTCCGGGATGGATTCGCGGCCCGGCTTCCCGGCGAGGCTGTTCGCGGTCCAATCCAGCAGGACGTAGGCCAGGGCCGCGCCGGCGGCGGCGATCAAAAGGTTGGTCGGGTCCGGGTGGCGCGGCGGCACCCAGAGCTTGCCCGCTTCCATCGGCAAAACCAGCGCCAGGGCGACCAGTCCGGCCAGCCCAGGACCGACCCCGCCGCGCCGGTCCCGCCATGCCCAGACCGCCACGCCGACCGGGGCGTACATTCCCGCCACCGACAATAGGCTGCTCATGGCCACCATCTCGGTGGAGTAATAATGGTAATAGAAGGGCAGGAACCGCACCTGTCCGAGCCGGTCCAGGGCGGCGGCGGCGGGCAGCCAGGGCGGCGATAGCCAGCCGCTGATCTTCGCCAACAGCAGCAAGTAGGGCAGGGCGGCGAAGGGGATGATCCGGCGCAGCGTCCGGGCCATCCATTCCGGTCCCAGGACGCGGAGGCTCCGACCCAGTACCGCGCCCGCTACCAGTCCCAAACCCCGTTCCGGGACCGAAAGCCCCTGCGAATAACCCGAGGCCAGCAGCAATTGGACCAGTTCCAATCCCAGTCCCAGCCCGCAGCCGATCAGGAATAGGCGGCGATAGCCCATATCCGGCCAGGCCCAGGCGATGAGCAATCCCAAAGGCAGGACGGCGAGGACTTCGCCCGCCTGGCGTGCCAGGCAGACCAGGCCGCCGCATCCATCCACCAATAGCCAGCCTTGTTGGCCCGAGGACAGCTTCCAGGCCAGTTCCTCGCGCGACAGCACGAAGTCGTAGGGGAACAAGGCCAGGGCGACATAGGCCAGCGCGTAGGCTGTGCCCAAGGCCAGCGCGGATTTCCTGCCGCCCTGGGCGAATTGGTCCAGCAGGTAAGCGATGCGCCGCCGCCCCGCGCCGAACAGGCCGACCCCGGCCAGGCTGCCCAGGATTTCGGCCAGGAGGTCGTTGAGCGAGACCGTGCGCGGGGCGAAGAAAATCTGGATGAATTCCACCGCCACCGCCACCCCGGCGCAGAAGGCCAGCACCAGCACTAGGGCCAGATGGCGCGATTGCGCCAGCGGACGCAGGCCCACCGCCCAGTGGCAGCCCAGGAAGGCCAGGGGGAGATATAACACGAGGTTGGCGATCCAGTCGGCCCGCGACACGATGCCCAGGTCCAGCCAGGGGATGGCGGCGAATTGTTGGAAAGCTTGTTGTAGCGAGACGCCGCGGTACTCGAAGGGTACCAGGCTGCCGTAGACGACGAAGACGAGGTAGGCGAAAAAGGCGTGGCCTGGGCGCATCGGGAATATCCTGGACGAGGGATGCGGCGCGGTCGCGCCGCCAGGGCAGGATAACCAGCCTGGGGTCGCCGGAGCAACCGGGGTGGGACGCGGGCTTGGGGAAGATTAGTTTGCGCGTTCAACCGGGCGGGCGGAACGGCTTTTGATCTTGTCCGGGCATCCGGTCCCGGCGGGGGCGCGATGGGGGTGGTCACGCCTACGCGGCTTGTTTAAGCGAAGTGATCCGGTCACTCGAAATAGCCATCCAGGCGGGGCGAGTCCGTGATAGCCTTACGGTTTCCTGCGTTCGGATCGCTGGCTTTCCCTATGGGTCGATAGGGGGGCGCGTCTGGCGCGGGGGAATTGGATACCGGAGTAATCGCTTTTGATTTACAGATGTCGCTGGCTGATTCGTTGCGCGTGTTGATGTGTACACCCCATAAATATATCGCTTTAGCGTGGCCATGGCAACTCTATATCGAATCAAGCGCCCCGGATTTTCTTGCAAACAACGTTATTAAGTCATATGGCTGAACTCGAATCCCAACAAAATAGTATCAGGGAAGCGCCTAAACACTATGGCGTGGAACAGGAGCCCACCGCCGTCCCAGGGCCGGAACTGGCGGTGGACGCCGAATTCATCGAGCGTATGAGGGCTTGCGCCGACTTGGTGGGTAGTGTCAATGCGCTGGCCCGCAAGTCCGGGCTATCGCAATCCGGGATACGCCGCTACTTTACCGGCGGCGACCCGACCCGGCGGGTGTTGATCGCCATCGCCGAGGCGGCCGGGGTCAATGTGTTGTGGCTGGTCAGTGGCGAAGGGACGATGCTGAGGGAGTCCCCGGCGGGGTCGGTCGCTCTGGGCGAGACCTTGGCCCTGGCACCCGAGATATTGCAGCTCAGCCTCGAGACCATCGAGGAAGCCCTGCTGAAATCGGGCCGCAAGATGTCCCCGGCCAAGAAGGCGGAATTGGCGATGGCGGTTTATGAACTCTACCGCCGCGGCGATGGCCGGATCGACAAGTCGGCGGTGTTGCGCTTGGTGAAATTGGCGACCTGATTCGGGCCGCGCACCCCGGCGGTTCGGGGCGGGCCGGAACCCGCCCACGCTGGAGACCTTACACCCAAGCCGGAAATGTTTAGGGGCGGTCGCGCTGGGCGAGCAGGCTGGGCCGTCCCGGCCGCGCCCGTTCCATGAGTTCGTCGGCGGGCATCGGCGGGCCGAAGAAATAGCCCTGGATCAAGTCGCACTGGTGGCGCTTGAGGAATTCGAACTGGCCGGCGGTTTCCACGCCTTCGGCCACCACCCGGATATCCAGGCTGTGGGCCAGGGCGATGATAGCCCGCACGATGCGGGGATCGGCCTGCTGGGCGTCGATATCCTGCACGAAGGAGCGGTCGATCTTGAGATAGTCCACCGGGAACAGTTTCAGGTAGCTGAGAGAGGAGTAGCCGGTGCCGAAATCGTCGATGGACAGCGCCAAGCCCCGGCTTTTCAGGCGGCGCACGGTGTCCACCGCTTGTTGTGGATCGTGCATCATGGTCGATTCGGTGATCTCGAATTCCAGCCGGGAACGGTCGGTCCCGGTGGCTTCCAAGATGGCGTCGATGCGTTCCAACAGGTTCTTCTGGCGGAATTGATGGGGCGAGAGGTTCACCGCCACCGCCATGTCCAGCCCGGCGTCGCGCCATTGCGCGATCTGTAGGCATACCGTCCGCAGCAGCCATTCGCCGATTTCCACGATCAGCCCGGATTCCTCCGCCAGGGGGATGAACTGCCCCGGCGAGACCAGGCCGTGGCCGGGCCTGCGCCAGCGCAGCAGGGCTTCCGCCGCGTAGCAACGGCCACTGTCCACTTCCACCTTGGGTTGGTAATAGACCTCCAGCTCGCCGCGTTCCAGGGCGTAGCGCAGGCCCGTCTCCAGCGCCAGGTTCTTTTCCCCATCCTTGCGGCGCGGCAGTTCCTTGTAGAACTGGTATTGGTTGCGCCCGAGTTCCTTGGCCCGGCCCAGGGCGGCGTCGGCCATCTTCAGCAATTGCTCGGGGTCGGCGTGGTCGGTGGGATAGAGGCTGATGCCGATGCTGGCGGTCACGAACAAGGTGTGGCCGTCGATCACCCAGGCTTCCTTCATGGCCTCGCCGATGGCGGTGGCGGCGGCCCCGGCCAGGGCCGGATGGGACAATCCCGGCAGGATGAGGGCGAATTCGTCGTCGCCCAGCCGGGCCAGGATATCCTGGTCCCGCAGCGATTGGCGCAGGCGTCCGGCCACGGCGGCCAGCACCCGGTCGCCGAAGGCGTGGCCCTGGTCGTCGTTGATGTTCTTGAAGCGGTCCAGGTCCAGGTGGAACACCGCGAAACCCTGGTCGTCCGCCAGGGTTCCGCGCAGCCGCTCCATGAACAGGGCGCGGTTCGGCAATTCGGTCACGGGGTCGAAATAGGCGAGGCGGCGGATGGTTGCCTCGGACTGCTTCAACTCGCTGATATCGTGGGACATCACGACATAGTGGATCAACCGGCCCCGCTCGTCCCGGATCGGGGCCACGTATTGCAGGCACCAATAGGGAACGCCGTTCTTGTTTTGCTCGCGGACCTCGCCCTCCCAGGTCTCGCCGCGCTTGAGCTTGTCCCACAAGGTCTGCCGCGCCGCCGGATCGACCCGGTCGGGATACCAGATCGAAGCCCGGCGTCCCATCATTTCCTGGCGGCCGAAGCCCGAGAGCTTGCTGAAGGCCGGGTTGCAGTATTCGATCAGGCCGTCCCGGTCGGTGATCAGCACCATGCTCGGGCTATGCTCGACCGCCAGGGAGAGCTTGCGCATCTCGCCGGCGGTTTCCTGGTGTTCTTGCAAGGCGGTTTCCAGGGCTTGGTTGGTGGCCAGCAGTTGCCTGGAATCGGGCAGGTCCATGAGTCCGGCCAGGACCGGCCGGAGCCGGAGGGCGGCGACCAGGGCGGCCAGGGCGGCCGACACCTTCAAGGCCAGGGCCGGTACGCCGTCGACGGGGCCGGGGGTCCATAGGTGCAGCAGGTGGTAGCTGCCGCAGAGCAGGGCGAAACCGCCGAGCAGGAGGGGCGGTCCGCGGCGGGGGAGGTCGTTGCGGTGGCGGAGGAAGGCCCAGAGCGCGAACGGGATGGCATAGAACGCCAGCGCCAGCAGGCCGTCCGCGATCAGGTTCGGCCAAAACAATTGGGGCGGCGGAACGGGCATCTCCAACCGTGCGGGGAAGGGTGGACTCGCAAACAGCGATAACAGCGATTCAATCATGGCGGGCGGTTTGGAAAATAAGGCTGAATAACGCTCCTACCCAGGCCGGCCTTCGGGGTGGGCGAAGGGACCGTATGGGGCAACGGCGGCAGGCTGCGCCGGGGATGTTATTGGTTGCGATATCCGCTGCCGGATTTACGGGATGTTTTACGTGGAAACATAAGGGTGTTGGGGTAATTTCGGGTTTCGTGTATTCACTATCGCCGGCCTTGCTGGTGCTTGCCGTCCCGGACGGATGTGGACAAGGCGGGACCAGTCCGGAGCCGGGGGAGCCTGTCCTGCGGCGCGGCGTCATGGGCCGGAATCGCGCACCAGAGTTGTGCGGTGAATCCCGTGCGCCTTAGCGTGGTGCGTTTTCCCTAGGCACGGAATCGACCGGAATATTCCCTTACCGCTTCCATGGGCGCTAGCCGCGGCTTGGCATGGCTGATGCTTATTCGGTGTTCGGGCGTCTTCACCGAATCGGCGCATGATCTCAACCCGGCCCAGAGTATTACTAGCATCAGGAGAGCTTTTTCCATGAAATTCGTGACCGCGATATTGAAACCATTCAAGCTGGACGATGTCCGCGAAGCCTTGTCCGAAGTGGGGATTTCGGGCATCACCGTGACCGAGGTGAAGGGCTTCGGCCGGCAGAAGGGCCACACCGAACTTTACCGGGGCGCTGAATATGTCGTCGATTTCCTGCCCAAGGTCAAGCTGGAAGTGGCCGTGACCGACGAACAACTCGATGTCGTGCTGGAAGCCATCTCCAGGACCGCCAACACCGGCAAGATCGGCGATGGCAAGATTTTCGTGTTCGACCTGGAACAGGTGGTCCGTATCCGCACCGGCGAGACCGGCGCCGACGCGCTCTGACAACGCCTGCGGAAATTTAAACAAGGGGACTCCAATGATAAAAATATTCAGTCGCTTGGCCTTGCTCGCGCTCCTGGGTTATGTGGGGATGGTTTCCGCGGAGGAAGCCGCCGCCGTCGCCGCCGTCGCGCCTCCGGCCCCGAACAAGGGTGATACCGCGTGGATGATCGTCGCCACCGTCCTGGTCATCCTGATGATCGTGCCGGGCTTGGCGCTGTTCTACGGCGGCATGGTGCGGGCCAAGAACATGCTGTCGGTCCTGATGCAGGTGTTCGTGATTTTCTCCCTGATCGGCGTGCTGTGGGCGATTTATGGTTATAGCGTCGCCTTCACCGAGGGCAATGCCTTCTTTGGCGGCTTCAGCAAGTTGTTCCTGAAGGGCGTGACGCCCGAATCGGCCGCGGCGACCTTCAGCAAGGGCGTGTACGTCCCCGAATTGATCTATGTCGCCTTCCAATTGACCTTCGCCGCCATCACCCCGGCCTTGATCGTCGGCGCCTTCGCCGAGCGGGTCAAGTTTTCCGCCGTGTTGATGTTCATGGTGTTGTGGTTCACCTTTTCCTACCTGCCCATCGCCCACATGGTGTGGTACTGGGCCGGTCCCGACGCCTACACCGACAAGGCGGCGGGCGACGCGGCGGCGGCCACGGCGGGCTTTTTGTTCCAGAAGGGCGCCTTGGATTTCGCGGGCGGCACCGTGGTACATATCAACGCCGGTATCGCCGGCCTGGTCGGCTGCCTGCTGATCGGCAAGCGCATCGGCTATGGCAAGGAATTCATCGCCCCGCATAGCGTGACCATGACCATGATCGGCGCTTCGCTGTTGTGGGTGGGCTGGTTCGGTTTCAATGTCGGTTCCAACCTGGAGGCCAATGGCGTCGCCGCCCTGGTGTTCGTCAATACCTTGCTCGCCACCGCCGCCGCCACCCTGGCCTGGACCTTCGCCGAATGGGGCGTGCGTGGCCAGCCCAGCATGTTGGGCGGTGCTTCCGGCGCGGTCGCGGGCTTGGTCGCCATCACCCCGGCCTGCGGTTTCGTGGGTCCGATGGGGTCCATCGTGCTGGGCCTCTTGGCGGGCGCGGTATGCTTCTGGTCGGTGACCAAGATGAAGCACATGCTGGGCTATGACGATTCGCTGGACGTGTTCGGCGTGCATGGCGTGGGCGGCATCCTGGGAGCCTTGGGTACCGGCGTGTTCGCCTCGCCCGACCTGGGCGGCACCGGCGTCTACGATTATGTCGCCAACGCCGTCGGCGAGTTCGACATGGTGGCCCAGGTGACCAGCCAGGCCTGGGGCGTCGGCACCGCCATCGTGTGGTCCGGCCTCGTGTCCTTCGTGTCCTACAAGATCGTGGACCTGACCATCGGCCTGCGCGTCACCGAGGAAGTGGAGCGCCAGGGCCTCGATATTGTCGAGCATGGCGAAACAGCCTATCACTTGTGATCCGGGCCGGTTCCAACCCTTCCTGGAAAAGGCACCTGCGGGTGCCTTTTTCGTGGGCGCGGAAGCTTGCCGGTCCGCGCCGCCGCTGGGGCGGGCTGCTTACAATTTTCCCGGTGGATGCGACAATACCCGTCGATAGATGTGGGCATCCGCGCCCCTCAGCCACGGGAGACACCGATGAAAATAGCACCGATACTCGCATTGGCCTTGTTCGCCTCGACCGCCGGGGCCGGGGATTTGCCCGACCTTAATATCACCCCCGGTTCCACCGATCCGGAGGTCACCGAGGCCAACCTCAAGGAATCGATCTGCAAGGTGACCCATTTCACCTGGACCGAGGGCCATATGCCGCCGGCCTCGTTTCTCAACAGCATCGCCCAGCAGGAAATCAAGCAATACGGCTACACCGACGAGAACGCCAAGCACTACCAGATGGACCATCTGATTCCCCTGTCCCTGGGCGGCAATCCCACCGACCCCAAGAATATCTGGCCGCAGGTCCTGGTGACCAAATGGTCGGCGCGGCGTAAGGATTTCCTGGAGCAAACCCTGCACGACAAGGTGTGCAAGGGTGAGGTCGGGCTGAAGGTCGCCCAGGAGGAGATCAGGACCAATTGGATCGAGGCGTATAAGAAGTACATTGGCGACCCGGACAAGCATTCCTGAGATTCCGGCAGCGGGGTGGAAAGCGCGGGATCAGGGTCGGCCCGCGTCCAAATCCTCGATCTTGAGAAAGGTACGGTTGTCCTGGCTGCGGGTGGAATAGGTGTGGCCGGTGTAGCCGTGGCTTTCGAGGGTGGTGGTTTCGGTCTGGCCGCCCAGTTCGATCCACTCGCCCAGCGCGGCTTTGACCTGGGTATGCAAGCCCTGGGTGGCGATGATGCCGCCCTGGTCGCGACTGGGGCGGTCCGACCAGGGGGAGATATCGATCAGGACCTGCCCGCCCATGAGTTTGGGCGTGACCGAGAAGCCGGTCGTCACCGGGCGGTAGTCGATGCCGCCATAGCCATATATTGACTGGGTGGGCACCGGCATTTGCGAGCCGGCCTGGATGCTGGCGGCGGCTCCGTCCAGGGTTTGCACCTGCTGGGTGGCTCCCGCCGCGTCGCGGTTTTCGAGCGAATAGCTGTGGCCACCGAGGCCGATGCCCGTCCCGTCCGGTCCGGTGCGGGCTTGGAGCCCCAGGCCGGTATCGAGCGCGTCCTTCGTTAGGTTGCTGCCTTGGATCACGGTGATGAGGAGGCGGTGGGGGCTGCGGTCGATCTGGTCGAGCAAGGAGCGGATTTCCCCGACCCGCTCCGGGCTGGCCTTGAGGATGAGTTGGTTGCGGGCCGGGACCACGGTCTCGAACGGGCCGAGTAAGGGCCGGATCAACTCGGCCAATTCCTCGGCGGGGCGGTGGTAGACCTCGATGGTGGTGACGACCTCGTTGCCATAGCCCCAGGCGGCGGGTTGGCCCGCCAGGCAGAGCAGCAAATAAATGACGAGGGGTTCCGGGCGGCGCATGGGGGCGGCGCTAGGCGGTTCGGAGCAGGCTTCCGGCCTGGGTGCGGTCCTGCAACGCCAATTCGTAAAGCTCCAGATAACGTTGGGCGCTGGCTTCCCAGGAAAATTCCTTGTTCATTCCGGCCTCTTGCACCCGTCGCCAAGCGGCTTTGTCCTGGAACAGGGCGAGGCCGCGCCGGAGGGCGTGCAGCAACGCCGCCGGGGTCGGCTCGTCGAACACGATGCCGGTGGCGGTGCCCGCCGCGAGTCGGGCGGGATCGGCGTCCACCACGGTGTCGGCCAGTCCGCCGACCCGGCGCACCACCGGCACCGCGCCATAGCGCTGGCTGTACATTTGGTTTAGACCGCAAGGCTCGAAGCGTGAGGGCATCAGGAATAGATCGGTGCCCGCTTCCAGCAGGTGGGCGCTGGATTCGTCGTAGCCCAGCTTGACCGAAATCTTGTCCGGGTAGAGCTTGGCCCAGCGTTGTAGCAGGCGTTCGTAGCGGTCCTCGCCGCTGCCGACCACCACCAGTTGCAAGGGCAGGCCGACCAGCTTGGGCAAGAGGTCGATGACGAGGTCGATGCCTTTTTGTTGTACCAAGCGCCCGACCCAGGCCAGCACGGCGATATCGGGATCGGGCGGCAGGCCGAAGCTTTGTTGCAGGGCGGCTTTGTTTTCGGCCCGCTTGGACAGGCCCGCCACATCGAAATGGGTCGGCAGGAAGGGATCGGTGGCCGGGTTCCAGGCTTCGGCGTCGATGCCGTTGATGATGCCGCTGAGGCGTTCGCGGCGGTGGCTCAGCAAGCCTTCCAGGCCGCAACCGAATTCGCCGCCCTGGATTTCCTGGGCATAGGTGGGACTGACGGTGCTGATGCGGTCGGCGAAGGCGAGACCGCCCTTGATGAACGACATCTGACCGTAGAATTCCAGGGCGTGGGCCGACCAGAAGCGCTGCGGCAGGCGCAATTTCTGGAAGGTCGCGTAGGGGAACACGCCTTGGTAAGCCAGGTTGTGGATGGTGAACACGGTCGCGGGCCGGCCCGGTTCGTCGCCCAGCAAGACCGGCACCAAACCGCTTTGCCAATCGTTGCCGTGGGCGACCTGGGGCCGCCAGCCGAGGCCCAGCCGGTCCATGGCGATTTCCGCCGCCACATGGCAGAGCAGGGCGAAACGCTCGGGGTTGTCTTCCCAGGGCTGGCCGTCGGCAGCCAGATAGGGATTGCCGGGCCGGGCGAAATAATCGTCATGGGTCAGCAGCCACACCGGCACCTCGGAACCGGGCAATAGCCCTTCCAGGATGGCGATGCCTTTCTCTTTGTGCAGCAGCTTGGCCGTTTGGAACTCGCCGGCCGCGATGGCCGGTTCGTAGCCCGGCATCAGGATGCGGACATCGTGGCCCAAGGCCCGTAGCGCGATGGGCAAGCTGCCGGAGACATCGGCCAAGCCGCCGGTTTTGATGAGGGGATAGGCTTCGCTGGTGACGAACAGGATTTTTTTCATGGAGCGACTTCTGGCGCGTCCGTTGCGCCGGGTGTTTCGGGTGTTCCCGCCTCTGGCAATTCGCGGATCAGGACGATCCCGGCCAGGGGCGGTAGGGTGATGTTGAGGGAATAGGGACGGCCCATCCAGGCCTGGGCTTCGGCTTCCAGCGGTGGGTTGCCCATATTGCTGCCGCCGTAGTAGATCGAGTCGGAATTGAGGATTTCGCGGTAGGTGCCGTCCGCCGGGACGCCGATGCGGTAGTGGTGGCGGGGGATGGGTGTGAAATTGAACGCCACCACCACGAATGCGTCCTTGGCCCGGCGGAGGTAGCTCAGCACCGATTGCGGGGCGTCGTGGCAATCGATCCATTCGAAGCCCTGGCCGTCGCCATCGTAGCGGTGCAGGGCGGGATAACGGGTATAGGTGCGGTTGAGGTCGCCGACCAGGGTGGCGATGCCGCGATGGTTGGCACGGTCGTAGAGGTACCAGTCCAGGGGTTTGGCGGCGTTCCATTCCTCGGCCTGGGCGAATTCGCAGCCCATGAACAACAGCTTCTTGCCGGGATAGGTGAACATGAAGGTGTAGAGCAGCCTGAGATTGGCGAAACGCCGCCATTCGTCGCCCGGCATCTTGCCCAGCAGGGATTGCTTGCCATGCACCACTTCATCATGCGAAAACGGTAGGATGAAGTTTTCGGTGAAGGCGTACAGCAGGCCGAAGGTCAGTTGGTCGTGATGGAATTGGCGATGCACCGGGTCTTTGCCCATGTAGACCAGGGTGTCGTGCATCCAACCCATGTTCCATTTCAGGGAGAAACCCAGGCCGCCGGTCCAGGTCGGGCGGGTGACTTGCGGCCAGGCGGTGGATTCCTCGGCGACGATCAGGGTGCCGGGGAATTGCTGGTGGGCGACGGTGTTGAGTTCGCGCAGGAAGGCGATGGCTTCGAGGTTTTCGTTGCCGCCGTATTTGTTGGGAATCCAATCGCCCGGATCGCGGGAATAATCCAGGTACAGCATCGAGGCCACGGCATCGACCCTGAGCCCATCGAGATGGAATTCCTCCAGCCAGAACAAGGCGCTACCGATCAGGAAATTGCGGACCTCGTTGCGCCCGAAGTTGTAGATCAAGGTGCCCCAGTCGCGGTGTTCGCCCAATCTGGGGTCTTCGTGTTCATAGAGCGGCGTGCCGTCGAACCAGGCCAGCCCGTGGGCGTCCTTGGGGAAATGGGCCGGCACCCAGTCGAGCAACACGCCGATGCCGTGGGTATGGCAATGATCGACGAAGGCGCGGAAATCGTCCGGCGTGCCGAAGCGGCTGGTCGGGGCGAAATAGCCGGTGGTTTGATAGCCCCAGGAGCCGTCGTAAGGATGTTCGGTGATGGGCAGGAGTTCGAGATGGGTGAAGCCATGGGCCTGGGCATGGGCTACCAGGCGCTCGGCCAGGACGCGGTAATTGAGGAAGCCGCCGTCGTGGTCCCGCTGCCAGGAGCCGAGATGGACTTCGTACACCGACAGCGGTTCGTGCGGCCAGTCGCGGCTTTTGCGGTCTTCCATCCAGGTATCGTCGGTCCAGGCGTATTCCGGGTCGGCGGCGACGATGGCGGCGTTGTCGGGGCGGACTTCGAATTGGCGTCCGTAGGGATCGGTCTTGAGCAGGAGGGTACCGTGCTGGCGGTTGCGGATCTCGAATTTATAGACCGTGCCCGGCGCGATTTCCGGGATGAACAACTCCCAGACCCCGCCGCCGCCCCGGACCCGCATCGGATGGCAGCGCCCGTCCCAGGCGTTGAAATCACCCACCACGCTGACCCGCTCGGCATTGGGCGCCCAGGTCGCGAAGCGGACGCCCGCGATGCCATCGACCGTTTGCGGATGGGCGCCGAGGATGCGGTGGATATGCCAGTGCTTGCCTTCGCCGAACAGGTAGAGGTCGAAATCGGAGATTTGCGGCGGGAAAGAATAGGGATCGCAATATTCGTGGGCCCGCCCGGCTCCATCGGTCCAGGACAGCCGGTAATGACGGGGGAGCTTGGCGGCGCGGTCCGGTCGGTATTCAAACAGGGGGCTGTCGGCAACGCGCTGGAATTCGGGGCCGCCGGGGCCGAGGCGCACGGTTTCCGCCCGTGGCAGCAAGGCCCGCAGCACCGCGCCCCCCGGAACCGGGTGCCGGCCCAGTACCGCGAAGGGATCGGGGTGGCGGGCGGTGATGATGCGCTGGAGTTCGGATAACGGCTCCGCTTCGTCTGCGTGTCCGGCGACGCGGCCCGCTTCGGTCGAGTTCACTTTATTTGGCCTCTGAGAGTAGAATGTCGCGGTCTTATGGATACCCGAACACCGGCCTAATGTTAACAAATTTGGGCTTTCGGTGTGCGCCACCTTTCTCTTAGAGGAGCTTTAGCCCATGCCAGAATCGATGCATTCCTCCCGCTTCGTTAGCCGCCTCACCCGGCACACTTTGGCGCTGATTCTGGCCGGGGGACGCGGTAGCCGCCTCTACAAACTCACCGAATGGCGGGCCAAACCCGCCGTCCCCTTCGGCGGTAAATTCCGTATCATCGACTTTCCATTGTCCAACTGCCTGAATTCGGGAATCCGCCAAATCGGGGTATTGACCCAGTATAAGGCCGACTCCCTGATCCGCCATATCCAGCAGGGTTGGGGTTTCCTCCGCGCCGAACTGGGCGAGTTCGTGGATATCCTCCCGGCCCAGCAGCGCTTGCAGGAATCCTGGTATGCCGGTACCGCCGACGCCGTCTACCAGAACCTCGATATCCTGCGCCAGCAAAACTCCGAGTACATCCTGATCCTGGCCGGCGACCACGTCTACAAGATGGATTACGGCCTGATGATGGCCTACCACGCCGAAATGGAAGCCGACCTCACTATCGGCTGCATGGAGGTGCCCATCGCCGAAGCCAGGGAGTTCGGCGTCATGCATGTCGACGACAACAAACGCATCATCGATTTCGTCGAGAAGCCGCAGAATCCCCCGCCCATGCCCAACCGCCCGGATACCGCCCTGGCCTCGATGGGCATCTACGTCTTCAACACCAGCTTCCTATTCGAGCAACTCATCAAGGACGCCGACACCCCCGGTTCCAGCCACGATTTCGGCAAGGACATCATCCCCTCGATCATCAAGAAATACCGGGTGTTCGCCTATCCGTTCCGCGACGCGCAAAGCGGCGTGCAGGCCTATTGGCGCGACGTGGGCACGGTGGATGCCTATTGGGCGGCCAATATGGAATTGATCGGCGTGGACCCCGAACTCAACCTGTACGACCACGATTGGCCGATCTGGACCTACCAGGCCCAGACCCCGCCGGCCAAGTTCGTGTTCGACGACGACGACCGCCGCGGCATGGCGGTGGATTCGATGGTCTCGGGCGGCTGCATCATCTCGGGTTCGGAAGTCCGGCACTCGCTGCTGTTCAGCAATGTGCGGGTGAATTCCTACGCGGTGGTGAAGGATTCGGTGATCCTGCCCGAGGTGAATATCGGCCGCCATTGCCGCATCACCAAGGCCATCATCGACCGCGGCTGCCATATCCCGCCCAACACCGTCATCGGCGAGAACCCGGAGGAGGACCGCAAGCGCTTCCATGTCAGCCCCGGCGGCGTGGTGCTGGTCACCCCGGACGCCTTGGGCCAGCGGCTGCATTTCGCCCGCTAACGGAGGGTGCGTTTTTATTTCGTCCCACGGTCTTTATTTCCCCCTCGGGCATAAAATAATATTTGTGCCTGGAATCACGGAACCCGGTCCCACCGGGTTCCGCCTTTTTCGTTCCGCCATCCCTGAGCGATCCACGCGACACGCCAATCCCCCCAGTCCATGGCTGCCGCCCCTAACCGATGCCGATGCCATCCTCCCGGTCCGTCCCGGCTTCCGTTCAACCCCATCGGGCTTCACCGCCCCAGGCCCATCGGCCTAACCGGCCCATTCCCTCAAGCAGCGACATGCAATCGAACCAATATCCCTCCAATTCCCCATCGACGGTAGGTGTGAAGTGACGCAAGCCCATAGTATCCTCGACCGGCGCCGCGCCGGCGTCCTGTTGCACATCACTTCCCTGCCCGGCCTCCCCGATAATGGCGACCTCGGCGTGCACGCCTACCGTTTCGTGGACTTCCTCGCCGACCACGGCGTCACGGTCTGGCAGACCCTGCCCATCGGTCCCACCCATCCCGATGGTTCGCCCTACCAATGCCTGTCGGCCCACGCCGGCAATCCCTGGATGATCGACTTGGAGTGGCTGCTCCGGCGGGGCTGGCTGGAAGAAGCCGATATCGCCGCCGCCTGGACCGCCGCCGATCCCACCAGGCACCGTGGGCAATGCCTGGGCAAGGCTTATGGGCGCTTCGCCCAATTGCCCGAGGACGACGAATACCGCCAAGCCTACCGGCGGTTTTGCGGGGGGCAGGCGGCTTGGCTGGCCGATTACGCGCTGTTCATCGCCCTGCGCCAGGAACTCAAGCACCGGCCTTGGCAGGACTGGCCCATCGCCTTGCGCGACCGCGAACCCGCCGCGCTGGACGAGGCCCGGCGGCGCTTGGCGGAAGGCGTGGACCGGGTCGGGTTCGAGCAATTCGTTTTCTTCCAGCAATGGGGGGAATTGCGGGACTACGCCAAGCGCCGCGGGGTGCTGTTGTTCGGCGATATGCCCATCTTCATCGCCAGCGATAGCGCCGATGTCTGGGCGCGGCGGGAATATTTCGACCTCAGGGAGGACGGGCAGGCGCGGGTCGTGGCCGGGGTGCCGCCGGACTATTTCTCCGCCACCGGGCAGCGCTGGGGCAATCCCCATTACCGTTGGGCGCGGATGGCGGAGGATGGCTTCCGCTGGTGGTTGGAGCGCATCCGCAGCCAGTTGGCGCTGTACGACTGGGTCAGGATCGACCATTTCCGGGGCTTCGAGGCCTACTGGGAAATCCCCGCCGAATCGGAAACCGCCATGCATGGCCGCTGGGTGGAAGCGCCCGGCGCGGCGTTGTTGGACGCCGTGTTCGCCACCCTCGATGGCGCGGGCCTACCCCTCGTGGCCGAGAATCTCGGCATTATCACGCCGGAAGTGGAAGCGCTGCGCAACCGTTTCGATATTCCCGGTATGTTGATCCTGCAATTCGCCTTCGACGGCGGGCCGGATAACCCTTATCTGCCGCATAATCATACCCCGAATAACGTGGTTTATACCGGCACCCACGATAACGATACCACCTTGTCCTGGTTCGAGGGTTTGTCGGAGGCGCAGCGGACCCATGTCTACGAGTATCTGGGCCATTCCAGCCTGAAAATGCCCTGGGCTTTGGCGCAATCCGCGCTGGCCTCGGTGGCGAAGCTGGCGATACTGCCGATGCAGGATATCCTGGAGCAGGGCAAGGGATATCGGATGAATACCCCCGGCACCATGGACGATACCAATTGGCGCTGGCGGTTCGGGTGGGAGCAATTGACGGTGGAGCAAGGGGCCGAACTGGCACGCCTGATCCATTTATATGGCAGGCAGCCCGAGGCTTGAGCGGCCCGGAGGGCGGGCGGTCCCCATAATATAAAAAGCTTTGCCGCATAAACGATGGCGCGGACTCGCCGGCTTCGCGTTACGCAACAAAGCTTGATTTCGTGGGCTGTTTCCGGGCCTTTGTTATTTCGATCCTTGGATCGACCGGCAAAACGCCGTGCCCGATGGGCGCGGCGTTTCGGCTTGGCTTCCCGCCTTGGATGGGACGCGCGTTTTTACCTCAACAGACTTTATATTCGCCAAAGGACGTTCCCGCTGGTTATCCGGGCGTCCGCCGGGACCGTAACTTGGGTTACGCCCGTGGGTGGCTTTTCCAAATGCTCCGTACCCAAGGCGCGGCTATTCTATGAACCTTAATAATCTTGTTCAAGCGCCCGCGCCCGACTTTTTTGGTCCGGGGCCGGGATGGCGGCGCGGCCCGCCTGTTTTCAAGCCCTTAGCCTGCGGCCAAATTCGGCCTGAGCGCTTCTAGCAATCCCGCCGTCGCGGCTTCCAACATCTCCCGGACCTCGATGAAGGCCGCGTCGTCGGCATGGAAGGGGTCGGGCAGGCTCCGGGTCCCGAGCCGGGGGGCGTAATCCAGCATCCGCACGATCTTGTGGACATGCTGCTTGGGGCAGATATAGCGCAGCGTGTCGAAGTTGTGGCCGTCCATGGCCAGGACTAGGTCGAAGCGCTCGAAATCCGCCCGCCGCACCGCCCGCGCCCGCTGTCCGCTGATATCGATGCCGAGTTCCGCCATGGCTTTTTGAGCGCGTGGGTCGGGCGGCGCGTCCGGGAAATTGGCATGGGTGCCCGCCGAATCGACGAAGACCACGTCCCCGAACCCGGCGTTCTCCGCCAGGTGCCTGAATAAACCCTCCGCCATCGGGGAGCGGCAGATATTCCCCATGCAACAAAACAACAGCTTCACGTCGTCCATCCTCCTCGGAATCCAGGGCGCGGCCTAGGTCGCGTTCCCGTCCGCGCCGCCCAAAACCACGAAGATACAACAGCGCCCCTTCCGCCGCGAGTCCTGCCGCGCCGGTGCCGCTTGGGACCGGGGTTTTGCCGCTACACTTCGGGGGTGGATAACACGACCCCGACCTCCCAGGAGCCTATGCCATGAGTCGATCCAAACCCAAAACCCCCGGCGCATCCGCCACCGATCCCGTCGCCACCGCCCCGGCGCAAACCCCGGAACCGCCCAACCCGGAAGCCGCGGCGGAAATCGGGGCGATCAGCCACGGACCCACCGCGCTCTTGGTCGCCAACGCCCCCGCCGGCACCGGGGAGGACAGCGACGAAGCCCGGTTGCCCCAGGACTACCCCTATCCGGGCCGGATGCGCAGGCGCGAATACGAGCGGCTCAAGCAGGAATTGCAGATCGAATTGCTCAAGGTGCAGAGTTGGGTGAAACAGTCCGGCCAGCGCATGATCGTGCTGTTCGAGGGGCGGGACGCGGCGGGCAAGGGCGGCACCATCAAGCGCTTCACGGAACATCTCAATCCGCGCGGGGCCAGGGTCGTGGCCTTGGAAAAACCCACCGAGGTGGAGCGCGGCCAATGGTATTTCCAGCGTTATATCGGGCACTTCCCGACCGCCGGGGAGATGGTGTTCTTCGACCGCTCCTGGTACAACCGGGCCGGGGTGGAGCGGGTCATGGGCTTTTGCAAACCCTTGGAATATCTGGAATTCCTGCGCCAAGCCCCATTCTTGGAGCGGATGTGGGTGAACAGCGGCATCCGCTTGTTCAAGTACTGGTTCTCGGTCAGCCGCGAGGAGCAGTTGCGGCGCTTCGTGGCCCGCCGCGACGATCCGCTCAAGCATTGGAAACTCAGTCCCATCGATATCAAATCGCTGGACCGCTGGGACGATTACACCGAAGCCAAAAAGGCCATGTTCTTCCATACCGATACCGCCGACGCGCCCTGGACGGTGATCAAATCCGACGATAAGAAACGCGCCCGCATCAATTGCATGCGCCATTTCCTCTATACCCTGCCTTATCCCGACAAGGACCCCAAGGTCGCCTGCGAACCGGACCCGCTCTTGGTCGGACCCGCCGCACGGGTATTGGAAACAAGCGAAGATAGTCCGGGATTATCCTAAGGGAGACCGTGCCGGAAACCCGCAAAAACGCTGGCCGGATGGGAATGAAGCCGGAAATGGGAGCGGGTGGGGTGGGGGTATATCGGACTGGGCGGCGCGGCGGGCTGGGCCGGTATGCGTGATTTCACGCGGATTTGTGCGGGTTTTCACATGGGCGGGGTTTCATTCGCCGCCCGCCGCCGCGGGTAGGATATCGTGGTCGACCTGGCCGCTGCCTTCGTCGATCATCGTCCGCAACATCATGCCATGGTGCTCCCCCAGGACACGTTCCAAGTGCCGTTCGATGGCGTCGGACATATTGAGCCCCTCCAGTTCGGACAAGGTTTTGACCAGCAGATGGGCGCGGGGCGACAGCATCACGGTGCGCTTGTACACCCGCTGATGCTGGGCGGCCATGCGCAACGCCCGCCGCAAGACCTGTATTTGCTCATCGGATAGCCATTCCCCGCACCACGCCCCCAGGCGTTCGGGGTCGCGTTCGGCCAGGGCCAGGGCGCCCAGGGCCGCGGTCGGGTCTTCGGTTTCCCAAGAGGGGGTCGAGCGGAGTTTCCGTTCCAGGAAATCATGGGCGATTCTGGCTTCGGCGGAGGATTTGAAAAGCTGGGATAGGCGTTCTGATATTTTGACCATGCGGCTCGGTGAATAGCTGTTATTGGCGGCGATTCCCGCCGAAAGCAATAATCGAGCCATATTGTGCCAGTGGCGGATTGATCCGCCCGTGCGACCGGGCCGGTTCCCTGGGGTCCAGTCGGGCCGCCCGCCCTAAGAAGCCTCCATATCGGTGCCGAGCCACCGTTCTTCCCGGCCCCAGATATAGGTATGGCCGGAGCCATACACGGTATACACCGTGAACAGGTTGTCCTTTTTGGCCTGGCGCTCGATGGCGGCCAAGTCTGCGGCGGTGGTGGTTATTGCCAACAGTTGATAACCCAGGTGCGAAAGGTCCACAGATTCGTTGGCTGGGTGGATGTCCATAACGATCTCCCTGCGAGGACGCCCTCAAGAGTGTTGAATCTTGAGTTTCGTATAGTTTCCGTCGCCGAAGCGCGAAAAAAGTCACGGAATCCATCGCGTTTCCGATGAATCCCCTTGCACGCGGGGCGGGGTTTCCAGCGGATGGCGCGGACAAGGGCGATACCGCCGTGCCGGGCCATTTTTACGCCCCGTTTATGCCGTCACCGCGAAACCTTACGCACTTTTTACCCGCCTTTTCCTAAGATCATGCCGTGCCGATGGCCCGGTGCCCATCGGCCTGGGTAGGCCCGGAACGGGCCGGTTCGCAACGCCATCCTTTCCCGAGGAGGTTCCTGATGGACATCCTGTATCTCGCCCTCATCCTGGTTTGCTTCGGGCTCGGTTTCGCCCTCGTCTACGGCTGCGACCGGCTCAGGAGGTCGCCATGAGCGGGCTTTATCTTGTGAGCGGGCTGCTGGCCCTGGGCGTCTTCCTTTATCTGGTGTTCGCCTTGCTCTACCCGGAGAAATTCTGATGACCCTGGATAGCCTGTTGCAAATCACGCTTTACCTGGTCATGTTGCTGGCCTTGGCCCGGCCTTTGGGCGTTTATATGGCGCGGGTCTACCAAGGCCGGCCAACCTGGTTCGATCCCAGTTTGGCCCCGCTCGAACATCTGATCTACCGCCTGTCCGGGGTCGATCCGGGGAGGGAAATGCGCTGGACCGACTATGCCATCGCCTTGCTGTTGTTCAATCTTGTGGGGACTTTGGCGCTGTTCGCCCTGCAGCGGTTGCAGGCCGATCTGCCGCTGAACCCGCAAGGACTGCCCGCCATCGGCCCGGATTCGGCCTTCAACACCGCCGTCAGCTTCGCCACCAACACCAATTGGCAGGGCTACGCGGGCGAAACCACGATGAGCTACCTCACCCAGATGTTCGGTCTCACGGTGCAGAATTTCGTGTCCGCCGCCACCGGCATGGCGACCCTGGTCGCCCTGGTGCGGGGTTTCGTCCGCAAGAACGCCGCGACCCTGGGTAATTTCTGGGTGGACCTGACCCGGAGCATCCTTTATATCCTGCTGCCGCTGTCCCTGGTGCTGGCCTTGGTGTTGGTGGGGCAGGGCGTGGTGCAGACTTTCGGAGCTTATCAGACCGTGGCTTTGCAACAGCCGGTCGGCTATACGCAGGTCCAGGTCGATGCCCAGGGTCAACAGGTCGCGACCCCGGTGGAAATCAAGGAGCAGACCCTGGCGCTCGGTCCGGCGGCGTCCCAAATCGCTATCAAGCAACTCGGCACCAATGGTGGCGGTTTCTTCAATGCCAATTCGGCCCATCCTTTCGAGAATCCGACACCGCTGTCGAATTTCCTGGAGTTGATCGCCATCCTGCTGATCCCCGCCGCGCTGTGCCATACCTTCGGCGCGATGGTGGGCGACGCCCGCCAGGGCTGGGCCATCCTCGCCGCTATGACGCTGATTTTCGTGGCCTTGGTGCTGGCTGCCGTGCCTTTGGAGCAAGCGGGCAATCCGGGCCTCGCCGCCTTGGGCGTCGATCAAGCCGCCTCGGGCACGCAGTCCGGCGGCAATATGGAAGGCAAGGAGGCCCGCTTCGGCATCGCGGATTCGGTGCTGTGGGCGGTGGCGACCACCGCCGCTTCCAATGGCTCGGTCAACGCCCTGCACGATTCCTTCACGCCACTCGGCGGCATGATTCCGCTGTGGCTGATGCAATTGGGCGAGGTGGTGTTCGGTGGGGTGGGTTCGGGGCTGTACGGGATGATCGTGTTCGCCCTGGTCGCGGTGTTCGTGGCCGGGCTGATGATCGGCCGCACCCCGGAATACCTGGGCAAGAAGATCGAAGCCTACGAGGTCAAGATGGCCACCTTGGTGATCCTGATTCCGCCCTTGTTGGTCTTGGTCGGGACCGCCGTGGCGGTGCTGGCCGACGCGGGCAAGGCGGCGGTCGCCAATCCCGGTGCCCATGGGTTCACCGAAATCCTCTACGCCTTCTCCTCGGCGGGCAATAACAACGGCAGCGCCTTCGCCGGGCTGTCGGCCAATACGCCGTTCTATAACACCGCGTTGGGATTGGCGATGCTATTCGCCCGCTATGGGCTGGTGGTGCCGGTGCTGGCCATCGCCGGTTCCTTGGCCGGGAAGAAGACCGTGCCGGTCGGCGCGGGCACTTTGCCGACCCATACCCCCTTGTTCGTGGCTTTGCTGATCGGCACGGTGATCGTGGTCGGGGCTTTGGCGTTCTTGCCGGTGCTGGCCCTGGGTCCGGTGGCCGAGCATCTGCAAATGATCGACGTCCATTGAACAGCGAGGCATCCACGATGAGCAAAAAAACCAGTTATTTCCTGGCCCCGCCCGGCGACGGCCCGACTGCCCAAACCCCGTCGGCGGTTTCCGCCGGGACGGCCCTCGCGCTCGAACCCGGACACCGCCCCAAAACCCAATCCCTCACCGATCCCGCTTTGCTGAAAGCGGCCTTGGCCGAGTCTTTCCGCAAGCTCACCCCGGCGGTGCAGGCCAAGAACCCGGTGATGTTCGTGGTCTATCTCGGCAGCTTGTTGACCACCTTGCTCTGGGTCCAAGCCCTGCTGGGCCGGGGCGAAGCGCCCGCCGGGTTCATTTTCGCCATCGCGTTGTGGCTGTGGTTCACGGTGCTGTTCGCCAATTTCGCCGAGGCGGTGGCGGAAGGCCGCAGCAAGGCGCAAGCGGCCTTCCTGCGTAGCGCCAAGCGCGACATCGTGGCGAAAAAACTGGACGAACCGCGCCACGGCGCGAAATTCCAGGCCGTGCCCGGTGCCGGTTTGAGGTTGGGCGATGTGGTCTTGATCGAGGCCGGGGATTTCGTGCCCGGCGATGGCGAGGTGATCGAGGGTGTGGCCTCGGTGGACGAGAGCGCCATCACCGGCGAATCGGCCCCGGTGATTCGCGAATCCGGCGGCGATTTCAGTTCGGTGACGGGCGGTACCCGCGTGCTGTCGGATTGGCTGGTGGTCCGCATCACCGCCAACCCCGGCGAAGCTTTCCTCGACCGCATGATCGGCATGGTCGAGAACGCCCAGCGCCAGAAAACCCCCAACGAAATCGCCCTGACCATCCTGCTGGTGGCTTTCACGCTCATCTTCCTGAAAACCACCGCCACCCTGCTGCCGTTCTCGCTGTACAGCGTGGAGGTGGCCGGGACCGGGGCGCCCATCACCATCACCGTGCTGGTGGCGCTATTGGTGTGTTTGATCCCGACCACTATCGGCGGCTTGCTGTCGGCCATCGGCGTGGCCGGGATCGGGCGGATGATGCAGAAGAATGTGATCGCCACTTCGGGCCGGGCGGTGGAGGCGGCGGGCGATGTCGATGTGCTGCTGTTGGACAAGACCGGCACCATCACCCTGGGCAACCGCCAAGCCGCCAAATTCCTCGCCGTCGCGGGGGTGCGGGAGCAGGATTTGGCCAGCGCCGCGCAACTGGCGTCCCTGGCCGACGAGACCCCGGAAGGCCGCAGCATCGTGGTCCTCGCCAAGCAGAAATACGGGTTGCGCGAGCGCGATGTCCACAGCCTGGGCGCGAGCTTCGTGCATTTCAGCGCCCAGTCGCGCATGAGCGGGGTCAACCTCAAGGACGGGCGGCCAATCCGCAAGGGTGCGGCGGATGCCATCCGCCGTTTCGTCGAGGAACAGGACGGCGAGTTGCCCAAGCAAATCCAAACCCTGGTGGACGAGGTGGCCCGCCGCGGCAGCACGCCCTTGGTGGTGGCCGAGGGAGCCAAAGTCCTGGGCGTGATCGAACTCAAGGACATCGTGAAGGGCGGCATCAAGGAGCGCTTCGCCGAATTGCGGCAGATGGGCATCAAGACCATCATGATCACCGGCGACAACCGGCTGACCGCCGCCGCCATCGCCGCCGAGGCCGGGGTGGATGATTTCCTGGCCGAGGCCACCCCGGAAATGAAACTCAAGCTGATCCGCGAGCATCAGGCCGAAGGCCGTTTGGTCGCCATGACCGGCGACGGCACCAACGACGCCCCGGCCCTGGCCCAGGCCGATGTGGCGGTGGCGATGAATTCCGGCACCCAGGCGGCCAAGGAGGCGGGCAACATGGTGGACCTGGATTCCAACCCGACTAAGCTGATCGAGATCGTCGAGACCGGCAAGCAGATGTTGATGACGCGGGGAGCCTTGACCACGTTCAGTCTCGCCAATGATATCTCCAAGTATTTCGCCATCATCCCGGCGGCGTTCGCCGGCACCTATCCGGCCTTGGGTGCCCTCAACATCATGCACCTCGCGACCCCGGCCAGCGCCATCCTGTCCGCCGTGATTTTCAACGCGCTGATTATCGTCGCCCTGATTCCCTTGGCGTTGAAGGGCATCCGCTACCGTCCGGTGGGGGCGGCGGTGTTGCTGCGGGATAACCTGTTGATCTACGGATTGGGTGGCTTGGTGGTGCCTTTCGTCGGCATCAAGGCGATAGATATGCTCTTGGCCGCGCTGGGCTGGGCTTGATTGATCCATCGAAGGAGGCGAAACCATGATTTCCCATCTCAAACCGGCCTGTGTGCTGCTGGTCGTTTTCACCGTGCTGACCGGGATGATCTATCCCGCCGCCGTCACCGGCCTCGCCCAAGTCCTGTTCCCGGCACAGGCCAATGGCAGCTTGATCCAGGGCCAGGACGGCCAACGGCAAGGCTCGCGCCTGATCGGCCAACCCTATAGCGATCCGGGCCTGTTCTGGGGACGGCCTTCGGCCACCGCGCCCTATCCCTACAATGCCGGGGCTTCCGCCGGTTCCAACCTGGGACCGCTGAATCCCGCGCTCAAGGCTGCCGTGCAGGCCCGTATCCAGGCTTTGCGCGAGGCCGATCCTGGCAATATCGCGCCGGTCCCGGTCGATCTGGTCACGGCCTCGGCCAGCGGACTCGATCCCCAGATCAGTCCGGCGGCGGCGGAATACCAGGTCGGGCGCGTCGCCAGGGCGCGGCAACTCGCCCCGGAAATCGTGCGCGACCTCGTTGCCCGCCACACCGAAGGCCGGCAATGGGGCGTCCTGGGCGAGCCCAGGGTCAATGTGTTGGAATTGAATTTGGAACTGGCCGCGCTGCCGCGTTGAGCCGGGCCGCTAGCGCCGGACAAGCCCAGGCCGATGCCGTAAACTCTCCGGCTTTGCGTCCATCCAGAGAGAACCATTCATGAGGAAGATTTTTACGCTCGCCTTGTTGTCCTGCGCTGGGTCCGCCCTGGCCGATGCAGCGCCGGTGTTGGTCGATGTGCCCGCCCTGGTCCACGCTTCCCAGGCCCAGGTCGAGCAGACACTCGGGGCGGCCGAGTTCTGCCGGAAATCCAGGCATGGGTTGGCATGCCGCTACGCCGCCTACGGGGTGGAAGTGGTTTTCGCCAAGGATAAGGCCGAGCAAATCATCATCAACGATCCGGGCGAACTGCCCTACGACAAGAGCGCTATCGCCCGCCTGGGATTCAAGGGCCAGGAGCCGGAGGTCGCCACCGACGAGGTCATGACCTGGCAAACCATCCCCGGCATCGCCGAGCTATCGCTGTTTCCCGACCACGACAAGATCGATTACGCCCTGGTCGTGGTGACTCCGCCACCGGGCAGGAAATAAGGAGGGCCGGACCCCGGCCTGCGCGGTGGTTTCAGGCGACCACGCCCAGGATCACCGCGCCCGCCTTGAACACCGCCGTGGCGGTTTCGCCGACCTTGAGCCCCAGGGCGTCCACGCTGTCGTTGGTGATGGTGGCCGCGATGGTGTCGCCGCCTTCCAAGGCCACCACCACTTCGGCGTTCACCGCGCCTTTCTGCACCCGCGCCACGGTGCCGGCCAGTTGGTTGCGGGCCGACAGCCGGTAGCCGCCGAATTCCTTCACGATCATGACCTGCGGTGCCTTGATGAGGGCGAGCGCGTCGCCGCCCACGGCCAGCCCCAGTTTGTCCACCGATTCGTTGGTGACCGAGGCGCAGAGGGTGGTGCCGCCCTTGAGGCTGATATCGACCTCGGCATAGGTGGCCCCGGTGCGGACGCCGGTGATTTTGCCGCTCAGTTGGTTGCGTGCGCTGGCTTTCATATTGGATCTCCTGGATCGGGTGCTTGGGTTGGAAGGACGGGTTCGGGCTTCAGGGCGGAGGCTGGGCGGGCCGTACCGGGGAGGCTGGTTGCGATGGGTTCCCGGCGCGGTCCAGCAGATAGGAGAACGACCGGGTCTTGACCAGGCAATATAGGGTGTCGCCCACCGCCAAGGCCAGGTCGCGGGCGGAGCGCGGGGTGATCTCGGCCACCAGCGGGCTGCCCGCGTCGATCCAAACCTGGACCCCGCTGCCCTTGGATTCGATCCGTAGGATACGCCCGGCGAATTGGTTCTGGATGGAAATTTCCGTGATTTCCCGCCGCGACAGGGCGATTTCGCCCCGGTGCAGGGAGACGTAGGCGATATCGCCGGGGGCCAGTTCGGCGCGCAGGGGCAAGGCCAGCCGCGTGGGCCCGCAGCGGGCCAGGGTGCAACCGTGGTCGGGGTCGTGGCCCTCGACCGTGGCCGCGAGCAAGTTGTCGGGACCGAGCGGACGGGGTCCGCCGTGCCCTTGGCCCATGAGGATATCGCCCAGGTCGCCGAACGCCAGGATGCGCCCGCCGCCGACCAGGGCCATGCGGTCGGTCAGGTGCAGGATTTCCGGCAAGGCGTGGGAGACGAAGATCATCGGCAGTTTGAGTTCGTCGCGGATTTTTTGCAGGAAAGGCAGGATTTGCGCTTTGAGGTTCGTGTCCAGCGCCGCCAGGGGTTCGTCCAGCAGCAACAGCCGCGGCGCGGCCAGCAGCGAGCGGCCCAGGGCCACCCGCTGTTTTTCCCCGCCGGAGATGCGGCGCGGATGGGCGTCGAGCAAAGGACGCAAAGCCAGGAGATCGACGATATCGTCGAACTGGAAACGGCGCTCCGGTGCCGGCCTGCGCTTGAAACCGTACAGCAGGTTGCCCTTCACCGAATAATGCGGGAACAACTGGCTGTCCTGGAACACCAGCCCGATGCGGCGGCGGTGCGGCGGCAGACACAGGCCGCTCGCGCTGTCGTAGATGGGTTCGCCGTGGAGCGTGATCCGGCCCCGGTCGGGCCGCACCAAACCGGCCAGGATGCCCAGGAGCGTGCTTTTGCCGGAACCCGAGGGACCGAACAGGCCGGTCACGCCGCCGTCCAGGTCGAGTTGGGCTTCGAGGTCGAAACGGCCCCGGTTCAGGGCCACGTCCAGATGCAACATGGTGGGCCTAGTCCCCGTTCAAACGGCGCTCGGCGCGGCGGGTGAGGATTTCGCTGCCGATCAGGGCGGCGAAGGCGGTGGCGACGGAGATCAGCACCAAGCGTAAGGCGGGGCCGTCGCCGTCCGGCGTCTGGGTGTAGGTGTAGAGCGCCAGCGGCAGGGTGCGGGTCTCACCTTCGATATTGCCGACGAAAGTGATGGTCGCGCCGAATTCGCCGAGGCTGCGGGCGAAGCCGAGGATGGCCCCGGTCAGGATGCCGGGCAAGGCCAGGGGCAGGGTGACGGTGAGGAACACGCCGGCCGGCCCGGCCCCCAGGGTGCTGGCGGCTTGTTCCAGCCGGGGTTCGATCAGGCTCATGGACAGCCGCACCGAGCGCACCATCAGGGGAAAGCTCATCACCGCCGCCGCGATGGCCGCGCCCTTCCAACTGAAGGCCACGCTGAGGCCGAAAGTGTCCTTGAGCCACGGTCCCAGCCAGCCGCGCCGTCCGAACAGCAGCAGCAGCACATAGCCCGTAACCACCGGCGGCAACACCATCGGCAATTGCAGCGCCGCCTCGATCAGCGCCTTGCCGGGGAATCGCCGCCGCGCCAACAGCCAGCCCAGCCCGATGCCGGGCGGCAGGATCGCCAGCACCGCGCACAGGCTGACCTTGAGCGAGAGCCACAGCGCGGAGAGTTCCTCGGGGGTTAGGGTGGACATGCCGGGCTTATTTCCCCAGCCATTTGAAGCCGTATTTCACGAACACGCCTTGGGCCGCCGGGCCTTGCAGGTATTTCAAGAAATCCTGGGCCTCGCCCGCCTGGGTGACCAGCACCGCCGGATAGACGATGGGCGCGTGGGTGTCGTCCGGGAAGCGGGCGATCACGTCCACCTTGGTGCTTTGCTTGGCGTCGGTCTCGTAGACGATCCCGGCCTCGCATTCGCCGCGTTCGATCAGGTTGAGCGCCGCCTTCACATCGTCGGCCCCGACCACCCGGTATTGGATGGTTTTCCACCAATCGAGATGGGTGAGGGCTTCTTTGGCGTAGATGCCGACCGGCACCGATTCCACCGTGCCGGTGCAAAGATTGCCCGCGAAGGCGTGGGCGAAATCGAAGCCCTTCCGCATTTCCACCTTGAAGCCCTGGCCCTTGGGCGCGATCAGCACCAGGGTATTGCCCAAGAGGTTGCTCAGCGAGTTGTGGTCGATCTTGCCCTTGTTGTCGAGGTAATCCACCCATTTGGTGTCCGCCGAGATGAACACATCGGCGGGCGCGCCTTGCTCGATCTGTTTGGCCAGGGCGGAGGACGCGGCGAAGGACAGCTTCACCGGGGTCTGGTGGGCTTGCTCGAAGCTTTTGGCGATATCGGTCAAGGCGGCGGTCAGGCTGGCGGCGGCGTAGACGGTGATATCGGCCAGGGCGGGCGTCGCGCCCAGGCCGTAGAGCGCGGCGGCGAGCAGGCCGGTTTTCAGGGTTGGACGGGGCTTCATGGGGCGGTCTCCTCAGCGATGGGTTGGCGAAAGCAAAAACCGGGCCGTATCGGGGCCGGACGGTTTGACGCGGGACGGAAAAACCAGCGAAACCGGCGGGTCTTCTTAATAGGACAATTGGAACCGGGTGAAGAACACTTTTTCCATGGGCCGGTCCACCACCTGCTTGGCGCTGTTGACCGCGCCACCCTGGAAATAGGTCTGCTCGTAATCGGCCATGATCTTGGTGTTCTGGTTCAGCCACCAACTGGTGCTGATGCCCCAGGTCGTGGCGTGTTGCACCGAGGCGCGGGGGTCGGCGAACAGGTACACAGGTTTGCTGCCGGTGCCGAAATTCTTGAAAGTGTCTTTGTCGATGTCCAACTCGGTCCAGCGGGTGCCGATCTGGAACGCGCCCCATTGCCCCTCGAAGGGGTTGAAATTGTGGCTGGGCTTCACGCCCATGAAGGTGTTGTCCTCGCCGGTCAGCACATAGGACAGGGAGACATGCCAGGCTTGGTTGTTCTGCCGGGTCTGGTTCACCGTCACGGGCTGGCCCGCCGCCACCGTGGTCGTGGTCTTGCTGGTGGTGCGGGTGGTGTTGGGGGCCACGGTGCTTTTCACGTCGGTCTTGACGGCGGTGGTGGTGGAATCGGTCTGCTGCACCGCCAAGTCCTGCGAGGACAGCGCGTATTCGGCCATCAGCCCGAACGGACCCCAGTACCAATAGCCTTGCGGGGCGATATGGTATTGCTCGCCGTTCGACAACGCGGCGGAGAAGGCGGTGCTGGAGGTCGTGGTCGTGGTGGTGGTCGTAGTCTGGCCAGTGGCGGGGGTATTGGATTGGGTCGCCGCCGTGGCGACGCTGCTGCCGGTGAGGGTGGTGCCGGTGGCATAGCTCAGGATGGTGTTCTGGCCCACCGACAGCAGGCTGGGCATGTTGCCCTGGCGGGTGGGTGTGGCGTAGGTGCCCGCGAACCCGAGTCCCAGGCCGTCCAGGGCGGCGATACCGGTATGCTGGAACGGATGCGCGAACAAACGGCCCTCGAAGGCCTTGTTATCGAAGCTGGTCGTATCCACGTTCTGCACCGCTTGGTTGTCCAGCGTGCCGTTGTAGACGCCGACTTGGTAGGTGAAGAAATTGGCGAGGTTGTTGGGGCCGCGATATTGCGGTTTGTAGCCGGGATAGCCGAATTCGCCGTGCAGCATCGCGCCGATTTCGCGATTGGGCACGATCTCGCTGACATAGGCGCGTTCCGCGAATACCAGGTTGGTGGCGGTCAGGGCGCGTTCCAGGCCCACGGGGCCGCGTTGCTTGCCCACCGACAGGCTGGCGAACGGGAAGTAATGCATGTCCATATAGGCGTCGAACAGCCGCGCCTGACCTTGCCCGAAATCGACTCCGACCAGGAAATCGTTGTATTTGAACAGGGTGCCGCCGGTTTGCAGGCGGGCGCGGCGCACCCAGAATTTATCCGTGCCCAGCCCGGTGCCTTGCTGGATGGGATTGGGCTGGCCGCTGGCGTTGAGTCCGACCCCGACCGCGTTGGAATGCTTGTCGTCCATGAAGAAATCGCCGTCGGTCTGCACATAGCCGCGTAGGAACAACTGATGATCGCCGCTCGCCGATTTGATACGGAACCCGGTCGAGGGGTCGGCTTCGACGGTGGCGGTGGTTTTCTTGGCGGCTTCCACGGTTGCCTTGTCTATTTCCAGCTTGCGCTCCACCAGCCTGATTTTCTGGTCCAGGGTTTTGAGGTCCGGGGTGTTCACCCCGGCTTGGGCGGCGCTGGCCGCCGGGGTCGCCGCCGGTTGCGCGGCCAATTGTTTGCGCAACCGGGCGTTCTCGCCTTCCGATTTTTCCAGCCGCTGTTCCATTTCCAACACGCGCTTTTCCATGGCTTCCATACGCTCCTCGAAACTCATCGCCGGACTGGCCGAAGGTATGGCGAACCAAAGCCCGGTCCCGGCCAGGGCCAGGGTTTTATTTCTATTCATCGCGACCCTCGGGGGTGGTAGTCGGTTCGCGTGCCACATTGGGGCAGCGTCAAGGTGGGCGTGGGAATGCGCCCGATTATGATGCGGGAATCCGGCCCGCTATTTATTTAAGGTGTTAACGATGCAGATAGCAAGCCAAAGGCGGGAACCGGGAGGGAGAAAGGCGGGGAAGGAGACGGAGGGATTCGGTGGAATCCGGGGCCGCTGGAGAACGGAGCCCGGATTCCCGGCGGTTCAGCCTGGATTAGGCGGCCAACTCAAGCGGTTTGCCGCGGCGGCTCCGGGTCAGAACGGACACCGCGCCAATCGCCAACAGCGCAAGCGAGCCCGGTTCGGGCGTGGCGGAGGGCGGTGGCGGGGTTATATCGGTCAGGCTGATGCCGTCGATCAAGGTGAGCGGGCCTAAGCCGGAGGAACCCGTCGCGATAAAGGACAGGGTTTGGGACGTTGATGCGGCGGTAAAGGTGGCGTTGACGGACAGCCAACCGCTGAAGCCTTGGCTTGCATTAAATGTGGACACGTTCGTGGAGTCGCTGCCAAAGTCCACGCTGATGCTTTGCGTGGTTGCGCCCGAGGCGGCGCTCAGTTGGGCAGCCGCCCATTCAAACGCCAAGGCGTATTGATTGCCTACCGTCAATCCGTTGATCGTTTGCGATATCCCCGCGGTGCCGACATCACTCTGCAAGCCCAGGAAGAAGCCGCTGTTCGTGCTGCCGGTGAAACCATTGTTCACGCCATTGTCGGGACCCCAAATATTGTATGGGTTGCTGGTCGAATCGTCGGCTGTGGTATCGAGGATGTAGGCGGTTGCCGAGCCGTCTAGGGTCCAGCCCGTGGCCGAACTGCTGCCGAAGCCACCGTTCGACTCGAAATCGCCGTTGACCAGGCCCGCCTGGGCACCGGAGGCGGCGGCCATGGCGAGGAGCAGCCCCGCCAGGTGGAAGAGAGATGGGTTTTTCATAGAGAGAACCTCATGGATTGAAATTATAAAAATACCGTTGATGCCGGAATCCGGCAGGTCGCGTTGGGACCGGAACGGGTGGATGCGCTTTTTCCTATGGTTGTCCATTCCGATGTGTTATCGGGTCTACATCGGCACTGGCGGTGATAGCTTAACAGAGCGAGTAGTTGGCAAGAATCCAGCCGCACCATTTGCCAAATTCCCCCGCCATTCCGTCTTGTCCAGGCCCGGGATGCCGCCGTGCTGGCCCAACAATAAACCGCTATATCCGCTATGGGAGGACGGGGCCGGGTGAATTTATCGCGGCGGGCGCAATCGAAAGGAAAACCTCCCGCCCCGCCCCAGAACACCGCGCCACCATGAAAGATGTCCGGGTTTTCCTAGGAAAGAACAGCCAGACCTTGTGGCTGGCCGTCTTGCTGGTGTTCGTCCCCGTCTTGCTCGGTGGCGTCGCCTACTATTTCCTGCGCGAATCGGCCCGCGCCGAAATCCAAAACCAACTTCGCACCGCCGCCACCCTCAAGGCCGAGCGCATCGCGGCGTGGCTGGCCGAAAGCCGTACCCAGGTCGAAGCCCTGGCGAACGGACCTCAATTCGTGATTCGCTTGCAACAATACGCCAGGGGCGCGGCGGTGGAGCGCCAGGAATTGCTGGACCGGAACGAGTATATGCGGCGGCTGTTCGATTTCGACGCGGTCCTGCTGCTGGACGGCCAGGGCCGGGTATCCCTCGGCAGCGGCGATACCCGGCTACCGCTCGATGTGGCCCGCATCCTATTGGAAGGCCGGACGCCCGGCGTGCATTTGTACGATCTCGCCTTGGTGCGCGACGCCCAGGGTGGGGAACGGGTCGAAATGGGCTTTTTCACCCGCGTCGACCTGGATAGCCCCTCCGCCTCCCTGGTCCTGTACGCCCGGATTGATGCCCGCAAATTCCTGTATCCCCTGGTCCGGGAATGGCCCACCGATAGCGCCAGCGCCGAAACCTTGCTGGTGCGGCGGGAAGGCGACGAGGTGGTGTTCCTCAACGAACTGCGCCATCGCCCAGGCACGGCCCTGACCTTCCGTCTGCCCCTGGACGCCGCCAACCGCGAACACATCATCGCCGGGCAGGCGCTGAGCGGACATTTGGGCATCCAGGAAGGGCTGGATTATCGCCGGGTGCCCGTGTTGGCCTATGCCCAGCCCATCCCCGGCACGCCCTGGATCATGGTGGCGAAGATGGACCGCGATGAAGCCTACGCCATGGTCAACCGCTTGTCGCTGATGACGGTGGGATTGGGTTTGGTGTTCATCTCCGGGGTGTTCCAGGCTTTTTTGTTGCTCAGGCGCTCGGAATCGCGGCGGCGTGACCTGGAACGCCAGATCATGGCCAACCATTTCGACTACCTGAGCAAATACGCCAACGACGCCATCCTCCTGGCCGACGCCAACCGCCGCATCATCGAGGTCAACGACCGGACCATGCAGTTCTACGGCTACGCCCGGCAAGAATTGCTGGGGTTGCGGATCGACGACCTCCGGGCCGAGGCGGAACGCCCGTGGGTCGAGCCGCAGTGGCGGGAATTGCTGGAAGCGGGGGCCATGGTGTTGGAAACCGTCCACCGGCGCAAGGATGGCAGCGCCTTCCCGGTGGAAAGCAGCCTGCGGGTGATCGAGCGCGGGGGACTGCGGTTCTGCCAGGATATCGTGCGCGACATCACCGAGCGCCGCCTGGCCCAGCAGCGCATCGAGCGCCTCAACCGGTTCTACCTGCTGCTATACCGGGCCGACGATGCCATTGTCCGGGCGCGGCGGGTGGGCGATATGTTGGGCGAGGTGTGCCGGGTGATCGTCGAGACCGGCGGTTTCCAGTGGGTCTGGGTCGGGTTGAGGGAACCCGGCTCGCGCAAGCTCCGTCCCGCTGCCCAGGCCGGGGCGTCCGGGTTTCCCGATGCCACCGCCGCGCTGGCCCAGGCCCGTTCCTGGGAAGGGCAGGGACCGTCCAGCTTGGCGTTGCGCCTGGGGCGGCCCTATGTCTGCAACGATGTGGCGACCGATCCCAGCGTCTACGCCTGGCGCAACCAAACCGGGCTGGATCGCCTCCTGGCCTGCGCCGCCTTCCCCATCGCCGGGTCGGAAGGCCATTGCGGCGTGCTGTGCGTGGGCAGCGACCGGGCCAACGTCTTCGACCACGAAACCGTAAACCTCCTGGCCGAACTGGCCGCCAGCCTGTCCCTGGCCCTGGATCGGTTCCAGACCGAGCGGCGGCGCGAGGAAGCCGTGGCCTTGCTGCGCGACCGCGAAGAGCGGCTGAGCTTGGCGATGCAGGCCGGCAATACCGCGCTGTTCGATTTCGATATCGCCGCTGGCGAGAGCCGGGTGTCGCCGGAATATCCGAGGATGCTGGGCTACGATCCGGCCAGTTACCAGGAAAGCTATGCCGGATGGATCGAGCGCCTGCATCCCGACGACCTGGGGGTGGTCGAGACTTTGCGCCAATATCTGGCGGGCGGGGTGGACAGCTACCGTGTCGAATACCGCCAGCGCACCGCCAGCGGGGATTGGCATTGGATCCTCGCCGTGGGCAAGGTCATGGAATATTCCCCCGAAGGCAAGCCGCTACGCCTGATGGGCACCTTGACCGATATCCATTCCCTCAAAACCACCGAACAAGCCCTGCGCGACAGCACCGAGCGCTATGGCCAGTTGTTCCGGCTGATCCCGGAACCCTTGTGGGTCTACGATTGCGGGAGCCTCGCCATCCTGGAGGCGAATGCGGCGGCGGCCCGGCGCTATGGCTACGCCCCGGATGAATTCGCCCGGCTGAGCCTGGCCGATCTATGGCCCGAGGCCGGTTGCGATAGCCTCCGGGTGGCGCGGGCGCGGCACCGCCGCAAGGACGGCACAGCGGTCGAGGTCGAGGTGTATTCGCTGAGGATGCGCTACGGCGGCCGCGACGCCAGTTTGGTGCTGGCCATCGATATCGGCGAGCGTTTGCGCTACGAGGCCAGGTTGCGGCTCTCGGCCCAGGTTATCGAGAGCAGCAACGAGGGCATCATGATCGCCGACCGCGACAACCTCATCGTCTCGGTCAATCCGGCCTTCGCCGAGGCCACCGGCTACAGCGCCGCCGAGGTCGTCGGCCAGAATCCCAAGCTGCTCAAATCGGGCCGCCACGGCCCCGAGTTTTACGCCCGGCTGTGGCAAACCCTCGACGGCGCGGGCGCTTGGCGCGGTGAAATCTGGAACCGCCACAAGGACGGCCATTTCTTCCCGGAATGGCTGTCCATCAGCACCATCCGCGACGAACAGGGCGAGGTCCAGAACTACATCGGCATCTTCACCGACATCAGCGAACACAAGCGCAACGAGGAACGCATCCGCCATCTAGCCTATTACGACGCCCTCACCAACCTGCCGAACCGGGCGTTCTTCCGCGAGCGCCTCGCCGCCGCCCTGGCCCACGCCGAACGGGAAGGCGAACCCATGGCGGTGTTCGTGTTGGACCTCGACCATTTCAAGCACATCAATGATTCCCTGGGCCATTTGATCGGCGATGCCTTGTTGCAGGAAGCCGCCCGGCGGATGCGGACGGCGGTCAGGGAACAGGACACCGTGGCCCGGCCCGGCGGCGACGAATTCATGTTGATCCTGCCCGGCACCGATGCCGACGGGGCCGCGCACACGGCGCAGAAGATCGTCAAGGCGCTCAGCCAGCCGATGCGGATCGAGGGCCACGAATTGCACATCAGTTGCAGTCTGGGGATCAGCCTCTACCCGGATAATGGGCAGGCGGGCAGCGATTTGATCGGCAACGCCGATGTGGCGATGTACCGGGCCAAGCAGCGCGGTCGCAATGCCTACCAGTTCTTCACCGAGGAAATGCAGCGCGAGGCGGTCAACGCGCTGACCCTGGAACAGCATCTGCGCCAAGCCCTAGACAGCGACGAGTTGCGCCTGCATTACCAACCCCAGGTCGATATCCGCGATGGGCGGGTGGTGGGTTGCGAGGCTTTGCTGCGCTGGTCGCACCCGGAATGGGGTGATGTCGCGCCCAGCCGCTTCATCCGCGTGGCCGAGGAAAGCGGCTTGATCCGGGATTTGGGGCTGTGGGTTTTGCGCCGCGCCGCCCGCCAATTGAAGGACTGGGCCGATGCCGGCCATCCGCCCTTGCCGACCTCGGTGAATGTCTCGGCCCTACAGTTCCACCACGACGGCCACCGCAGCGCCATCGGCGAGCAAGTGGCGCGGGTGCTGGACGAGACCGGCATCGCCCCGGAATGGCTGGAGTTGGAAATCACCGAAACCGGGCTGATGGAGGACCACGAGCAAACCAGCCGCAGCCTCAACCAGCTCCGGGATATGGGGGTCCGGGTCGCCATCGACGATTTCGGCATCGGCTATTCCAGCCTTAACTACCTCAAGCGCTTCCCGGTCAGCCGCTTGAAGATCGACCAGTCCTTCGTGCGCGATATCGCCGTGGACCCCGGCGACGAGGCCATCATCGACACCATCATCCAACTGGGGCGGAATTTCGGCCTCACGGTGATCGCCGAGGGCGTCGAAACTGCCCAGCAATTGGAAAAGCTCCGCGTCAAGGGTTGCGACCAGGCCCAGGGTTTTTATTTCAGCCACCCCCTGCCCGCCGACCAACTCGGGGCTTGGCTGCGCGGGGACCGGGCCGGGTCGGCTTGAAGCCCGGCCTGCCTGGTTCCGCCCCCACCCACCGCCCCATCTTCCTGGAGTGGCCTGGCCTGCCTGTCCTACCGCCCCGGCGGAGGGACGATATTTTTCCCGGCTAGGCATGGCTAGCCGGGGCCGTGTTCTTTCATAATGGCTGGATAACGCGCCGCCCCGCCATTTTTCCACCAAGGGCATGAAACTTTTCCGAGGAAAACGCTTCCTTGGGAGGAACGGGCGGGCTGGGCCATGACGGGCGGATGGTCGCCGTGACGGTGGAGGTTCCGCCGCCAGGGCGGGACCGTTCCCCCGGCAGGAAGCCGCCAACCCGCCGGACCCGGCGGCTTCCAGGCCCGTCACAATAATCATCCGCGCTATCCCCCATCCCGGATTTTTCGATGAATAAGGAGAACCCTATGCCCCTAGCGCCTTCCCCAGCCGTGGGAGTCACATCCATGCACGTCCATCCCCGCCGGTCCGTCCCGGAACTGGGGACGGCTTGGGCCGGTGCCGCGCTTTTGGCCGGTGTGTTCCTGCCCTGGCCGGCCTGGTCGGCGGAAGCGGCCAACCCGGTCCCGCTCGATTTGACCCGGCATTGGGTGGGCTATGCCTCGGTGGCGATTTTCTTCCTAGCCTATGCGCTGGCGATGCTGGAAGAATCCACCCTGTTGCGTAAATCCAAGCCCATGCTGTTCGCCGCCAGTTTGATCTGGGGCTTGATCGCCAGCACCTATGTGTCCCAAGGTATGGGCGAGGAATCCGGGCGGGTGTTCCGTGCCTCCTTGGAGGGCTATGCCGAGTTGTTCCTGTTCATCCTGGTGTCGATGACCTATCTGAACGCGATGGAGCAACGCGGGGTGTTCGACAACCTCAGGATTTGGCTGTTGAGCAAGGGTTTCGGCTACCGCAAGCTGTTCTGGATCACCGGCATCCAGTCCTTCCTGCTGTCTTCGGTGTGCAATAACCTCACCACCGCCTTGCTGATGGGGGCCGTGGTCATGGCGATGGCGCGGAAGAATCCCCGTTTCGTTTCGGTCGCCTGCGTCAATATCGTGGTCGCCACTAATGCCGGGGGTTCCTTCAGCCCGTTCGGCGATATCACCACCTTGCTGGTCTGGCAGAAAGGCACGGTGCCCTTCACCCATTTCTTCGATCTGTTCATTCCCTCGGTCGTTAATTTCCTGGTGCCCGCCACGATCATGCATTTCTGGGTGCCCAAGCAATATCCGGCCTCGGCGGGCCGCCCACTGCCTTTGCAGCATGGGGCCATGGGCATCATCATCCTGTTCATCTGCACCATTATCACGGCGGTGGGTTTCGAGAATTTTCTGGAACTCCCGCCCGCCGCCGGAATGCTGGCCGGTTTGACCTATCTGAGTTTTTATTTCTATTACCTGTTCAAAGTGCGGGCGGGGCATAAATCCGAGCATTCGGGGGAGAACGCGGTCCTCGCCGAGGAAAAACTGGAGATTCCCTACGATATCGAAGTAAGCAAACAGCGCTTCGATGTGTTCCATAACGTGGCCCGGCTGGAATGGGATACCTTGCTGTATTTCTATGGGGTGATGGTCAGCGTGGGTGGCCTGAGTTTTATCGGCTATTTGGCCCTGGCCTCGGATTTCCTGTATACCGACCTCAATCCGATCTATGCCAATATCCTGGTCGGCATCGTGTCGGCCTTCATCGATAACGGCACCATCATGTATGCCGTATTGACCATGAACCCGCCGATCTCCGAAGGCCAATGGTTATTGGTGACGCTGACCGCGGGTGTGGGCGGGAGTTTATTGGCGATAGGCTCGGCGGCGGGCGTGGGTCTGATGGGGCAGACCAAGGGGGCTTATTCGTTCGTGACGCATTTGAAATGGACGCCGGTGATCGCCTTGGGTTATGCCGCCAGTATCGGCGTACATTTGTTGCTCAACCAGGATTTGTTTTGAACCGATGGTCGCGCAACTGTTCTGGAACTCAAGGCTTGCCTGGGCCGTGCGAGGCTTCCAAAGCAAGCTTTGGTTTCGCGATGACGCTTATCCGGGGTAGGTTGGGGTGGAAATCCTGGCTCATCGCATCCTAATCACGGGCCGGGTGCAGGGAGTTGGCTTCCGGCCTTTCGTCAGCCGCATCGCCCAGGCATACGGGCTGGCCGGTTGGGTGTTGAACCGGGGCGGACGGGTGGATATCCAGGTCGAGGGGTCCGCTGCGGCCTTGGCGGCGTTCGGGCGGGCCTTGATCGAACGCGCCCCGCCCCTGGCCCGGCCCGATCCGCCCCGCGTGGCCGTGGTCGAACCCCAAGGACTACAGGGCTTCGCCATCCGGCACAGCGCCGCCGCCGATACCGCCGACGCCCATCTCCCACCCGATTATTTCGTCTGCGACGATTGCTTGGCCGAGATGCGCGACCCGGCCCAGCGCCGCTACCGCTATCCCTTCATCAACTGCACCCAGTGCGGTCCCCGTTATACCCTCATCGAACGCTTGCCCTACGACCGGCCCCATACCGCCCTGGCCGGTTTTCCGCTGTGCCCGGATTGCCTGGCCGAATACAGCGACCCCGCCGACCGCCGTTATCACGCCCAGCCCTTGGCCTGCGCCCGCTGCGGTCCCAGCTTGGTTTTCCGCCAACCCGGCCAGGGCGATAGCGTGGGCGACGAGGCGGCGCTCGCGGCCTGCCTCGCCGCGTTGCGGGCCGGTTTGATCGTGGCGGTGAAGGGCGTGGGCGGCTATCACTTGCTGTGCGACGCGCTGGACCCCGGCCCGGTCCTGCGGCTGCGGGAGCGTAAGCACCGGCCCCATAAGCCTTTGGCGGTGTTGCTGCCCTGGCTGGGTGGGGATGGCCTGGAATGGGTGCGGCGGGTGGCCGAGCCGACCGTCGCAGAAGGGGAGGCGTTGCGCTCGCCCCTGCGGCCCATCGTGCTGGTGCGACAGCGCAGGCAGTCGCCCTTGGCCGGGGCCGTGGCCCCCGGACTCGACGAAGTCGGCCTGATGCTGCCTTATAGTCCCTTGCATCATCTGCTGGCGGAAGGCTACGGCGCTCCCTTGGTGGCGACTTCGGCCAATTTGAGCGGCGAGCCGGTCCTGATCGAGGCCACCGAGGTGGAAACCCGCCTGGGCCGGGTGGCCGATGGCTTCCTGCACCACGACCGGCCCATCCTGCGCCCGGCGGACGATTCGGTGTTGCGCCGTGTCGCGGGCCGGGTGCGCCCGATCCGCTGCGGGCGCGGGCTGGCCCCGCAGGAAATGGCGCTGCCCTTCCCGGTGGAGCGGCCCCTGCTGGCGGTGGGCGCGGACCTCAAGAACACCGTGGCGCTGGCGTTCGATGACCGGGTGGTGGTGTCGCCGCATCTCGGCGACCTGGGCACGGTGCGTAGCGCCGAGGTATTCGAGCGGGTGGTGGCCGATCTGTCCGCGCTTTATGGCGTCGAACCGGCCTTGATCGTCCATGACGCCCATCCGGGTTATCACTCGGCGCGTTGGGCGCAAGCTAGGGGACTGCCGTGCTGGCCGGTGTTCCATCATCATGCCCATGCCTCCGCCCTGGCCGGGGAGTGCGGCTGGCTGGACGGGCCATCCTTGGTGTTCACCTGGGACGGCACCGGCTACGGCGAAGATGGCACGGTCTGGGGCGGCGAGGCTTTGCTGGGTGCGCCCGGCGCGTGGCGGCGAGTGGGTTCGTTGCGCCGGTTCCGCCTGCCGGGCGGCGACAAAGCCAGCCGCGAAGCCTGGCGCTGCGCCCTGGCCCTGTGCTGGGCAACGGGCCGGGACTGGCCGGAGTGCCCCAAGGATTCCGGCCTGTTGCGCCAAGCCTGGGAACGCGGCTTGAACAGTCCCTTGGCGAGTTCGGCGGGCCGCTTGTTCGATGCCGCCGCCGCTTTGATCGGCGTGGCGCTGGAATCCAGCTATGAAGGCCACGCCGCCATGCGCCTGGAAACCCTGGCCCGGCCCGGTGCCGAGCCTTTGCCCTTGGATTTGGCGCGGAATGCCGGGGGCGTGTGGATCGCCGATTGGGCGGGTTGGTTGCCGATGTTGCTGGACACGGGTTTGGCCGCGGCGGAACGGGCCGCGATCTTCCATGCCAGCCTGGCCCGCCTGATCGCCGGGCAGGCGGAAGCCCTCCGGGCCGAACAGGGCGTGGAACGGGTGGGGCTTGCGGGCGGCGTGTTCCAAAACCGGCTGTTGACCGAACTGGCGGTGGCGGAATTGACCGGGCGGGGCTTCGAGGTGGGGTTACACCGGGACATTCCGGCGGGGGATGGCGGCATCAGCTATGGGCAGGTGATCGAGGTGGGGCGGCGGGCCTCAAATCCGCTGTAGCCCGGATGGAGCCGGGTGGAATCCGGGATATGGGCGCTTCGGCCATGCCCCGGATTCCGTTGCGCCCCAGCCATCCGGGCTACCCGGTTCAAGCCAGCCTGGCCCGCACGATGCCCGCGATCTCGTCGTCGCTCAGCACGATGGGGTTGGTCTTCATACTGGAACCCCGGCTGTGGGCGACGATGCGCGGCACATCCGCCCCGGCCACGCCCAGCGCCGACAGCGTCGGCAACTTCATGGCGCGGGTCCAGTCCTCCAAGGTTTCTACCAATAGGGCCAAGGCGTCCGCTTCGGCCAAGCCCACGTTTCCGGCGAATAGGCGACCGACCTCGGCGTATTTCGCCAGCGCCGGATTTTGGGGGTCGCGGGTTAGTATCGCCTCGATATTGCTCCGGGTCGCCGCCGCCACCAGGGTGCCGCATACGACCCCATGCGGAATCGGGAACAAGGAGCCCAAGGGCTGGGCCAATCCATGCACCGAACCCAGCCCGGCCTGGGCCAGGCAAATACCGGACAGGAGCGAGGCCAGCGCCATTTTCTCCCGGCCCAGCGCGGCGGATGCCCCGCCTGCGTACCAAGCCAGCAAGCCTTCCCGCGCCGCCCGCAAACCCTGTAAAGCCAGGGCGTCGGTGATGGGATTGGCGCGGATCGAGACATAGGCTTCCAACAACTGGGTGAGGGCGTCCATGCCGTTGGCGGCGATGAGTTCCGGTGGGCAGCCCGCCAGCAGGTCGGGATCGACGATGGCGTATTCGGCCATCAGCCGGTCGTCGCGGAAGGATTTCTTGAAACCGTCCGGGCCGTGGCGCGACAGCACGGCGTTCTTGGTGGCCTCGGAGCCGGTGCCCGCCGTGGTGGGCACGGCCAGGAACGGGGTGGCGGGTCCGGCGTAGGGCAGTTCCGGTCCCACGCCTTCCAGATGGTCCATGACCGAATTGCCGGGACGCAGCAGGCCGGCGATGGCCTTGGCCGCGTCCAGCACGCTGCCGCCGCCGATGCCGATCACGCCCTCGATCCCGGCCCCGCGCCAAGCCTTTACCGCCCCGTCCACCAGTTCCGGCGAGGGTTCGCCCGCCACCGTCACGCCTTCCCAAACGCAGCCTTGCGCCTGGAGCGCCGCGAACCAGGGTCCGGCCTGGGGCGATTCCCGGAACGAGCGGTTCCCGGTCACGATCAACCAGCGTTGGCCGTAACGGGCCGCGATGGCCGGGAGCCGGGCGAGGCTGCCCGCGCCGAATTCGATGCGGGGCAAGCGGCCTAGGCTGAAGGGTGCCATGGCTTCAAGCCTCGGGGTACAGGCCGAGCATGGGCACGCCCCGGCGCGGTTCGGCCATCATCTCGGCAACGGTGTCGCGCCAGGTGGCGTAGTGCGGCGTTTGCTTATGGGCGGTGGCGTCCCCGGCGGACGCATAGGCTTCGTAGAGGATGAAATGGTTGGGCTGCTCCGGGTCGCGTAGCACGTCGAAACGGCGGTTGCCGGGTTCCAGCACCGAGGCGGCATGGTTGGCGTGGGTGGCTGCGATAAAGGCGTCCACGCATTCGGGCTTGACATGGACATGGACCAGGGTGACGTGCATGGTGGGGTCTCCGCGCGGGATGGATGGAACCGGCATTCTAGTAGGTCATTCGGCTTGCGCGTAGGTTTTGCGGACGAGCCGTATGTTGTCATCGTCCATGCGTATTGGTTCCGGCGAGTGGAGGTGGAATGGCATCGAGCGAACCGAATGACCCACTGGGCGCTGTTCCGAATCCGCCCCATGGACCGGAAACGCGGACCGTTCAGGTCAGCACGAAGCCGTCCCCCGAGACGGCGATATGATGGACGCCGACCAATTTGACGGAGAAATCGTCCTTTTCGACGAATTGCCCGTCCTGGTTGATATCGAATTCGAGCAGGCTGGGGTTCTGGCCCGAACCCGGCACGAAGGCGATGGGGTGGTCGGCGTCGATCTTGCCCGCCGCCGAGGAACCCACGTGCAGGCCGTCCCACAGGGGGGCCGTGAACAAAAGCCGGTCCCCGGCGGTGGCGTAGACCGTGTCCTGGGTATTCGCCCCGAGGTCGTCGGCGCTATAGCCATAGTTGTCCTTGCCCTTGCCGCCGTCCAGGATATCGCTGCCCGCGCCGCCAATCAAAAGGTCGGAGCCATCCCCGCCGTAGAGTTTGTCGTTGCCGCCGCCGCCATTGAGGGCGTCGCTGCCCGAACCCGCGCCCTGCTTGGTGGTCTTGCCGTTGCCGCCGTAGAGCGTGTCGCTGCCATCGCCGCCCCTGAGGGCGTCCTTGCCCGCGTTGCCGGTCAGGGTGTCGCCGCCCGCGCCGCCGGAGAGGTAGTCGCCGCCCGCCCCGCCATAGAGGGCGTCGTTGCCGTCTTCGCCGAACAATTGGTCGTTGCCGCCCAGGCCGGTGAGCTTGTCGTTGCCACCATAGCCGATCATCAGGTCTGGTTTGCCCGAACCCTTGTGGATGTCGTCGAGGGGGTTGGCGCTGTCGCCGGTCCAGACCGGATTGCTGGCCGTGCTGGTGGGCGGGGTGATGAAGAAGTCCAGGGTGCCGTTGTCCTGGGACCAGGCCTGCCCATCGTTCACCTTGAAGGTGAGGTGCTGGACCCAGGTTCCGAAGGGGTTCGACGGCTGGTAGGCTGGTGCTTGATAGCCGAGGTTGGCGAGGTCGCCGACCAGGAGGGTGGCCTGGGCCGTGACCGCTTGCCCGTCGAGCAGGAGTTGGCCTTCGGCGGGCAGGCTGGCGATTTTGATCTTTTGCAGGGAGTCGCCGTCCGCGTCGGAGAAGGGGAAAGCGGCGGCGTCCAAGGCCAGGCTGGCACCTGGGGCGATAGCGACAGGGTTGTAGCCGGTGGTGGGGAGGGTATTGCTCATGGGGGAATCGCTCTGTGCTGGGGGAGGGGCCGTCGCCGGGGTTGGGAATCCGCGACGGCTTGGATTTTAAGGGCAAAGCGTTACGGCAGATAGCCGCGCCCGGACGCTCCAAACGGAACGCCCGCGCGAGGCGGGCGTTCGTGGGGCGGTGGGCGCGGTGTCGTGCCGGTTCAGCCTAGGGTTAGGAGCGTGTTGCCCGCGTCCACCACGACCTTGTGGACGCCGACCAGGGTGATGGCGAAATCCTGCCCCGCGCCGAACTGGCCGTTGCCATCCACGTCGATCTGGAGGGTGTGGCCGTCGAAGGCGATGTTGGTGCCCTGGCCCAGGCTTTTGGCCAAGAGGCCGCTGCCCAGGGCCGAACCCTGGTTGAGGAACCCGGCCCAGACGGCGTCGCTGAAGTCGATGGCATCCCCCGGCGTGGCTTTGATGACGTCGTGGAAACCGCCGATCAGATCGTCCGTGCCCAGGGCATCCGCCAGATAGCGGTAGATATCCTTGCCCGCGCCGCCATCCAGGAAGTCGTTGCCTTCCCCGCCGATCAAGGTATCCCGGCCGGCTTGGCCCAGCAGTTTGTCGTCGCCCGCCCCGCCGGACAGGAGGTCGCTGCCCGCGCCGCCCTTGAGAGTGTCCGCGCCGCCGCCGCCGTACAGCAGGTCGTTACCGCCCTTGCCATTCAGGAGGTTGGCGTTGGCGTCGCCCAGCAAGGTGTCGGCGGTTTTCTTGCCGATGGCCTGGCCGTTGCCGCCGACGGTTTGGCCCGCGCCCGAGGTCGGGGTGAGGGTCAGGGTGTATTGGTTGTCGCTGGCCGAGAAGGTCTGGCCGTCGCCGACCTTGAAGGCGAAGCCCTGGGCCAGGTTGCCCGATAGCACGTCCGGGGCTTGGTAGCTGAGCAGCCCATCGTCGATATCGGCGACGGCGATGGCCTGCCCGCTATGCACGGCTTGTCCGTCCAGCAGCAGCCGGCCTTCGGCGGGCAGGCTGTCGATCAGCACGGCTTGCAGATTGTCGCCCTGGTCGGGATCGGTGAAGGGGAAATCGGCGCTGTCGAAGACGTAGGCACCGCCTTCGGTCACGCTCGCGCTGTTGTCGGTGCCGGTCGGGGCTTGGTTGCTGCCGGTTTGGACGGGGGTGCCGGAGGTGGCCGCTGCAACCTGGAGGACGAAGGTGTCCGAGGCGCTCAGGGTCGGGAACAGGGCGTCGATGGCGGTGACCGTGATGGAGAGGGAGGCACCGGCATCGCTATTGGTCGGCGTGCCGCGGAAGGTGCGGGACGCCGGGTCGAACACCAGCCAGCCGGGCAGGGCCGAACCATCGGCTTGCCGGGCGCTGTAGGTGAGCGGATCGCCCGCCGCGTCCTGGAAGGTGCCGCCCGGCACCTGGAATTGGAAGAAGTTGTTGGGGGTGGCGGATTGGTCCTGGAGTTGGGCCGCCAGGGTGGGCGGGCCGTTGACCTGGAGGCTCACGGAGCCTACGTTGGTATGGCCCAGGCTGTCGCTGACCCGATAGAGGAAGCTGTCTTTGCCAATATAGCCGGTGTCGGGGGTGTAGATGATGGTGTCGTCCAAACCCACTACCAAGCGGCCATGGCTGGGGTCGGAGACATTCGAGACGAAGATGAAATCGCCTTGCGGGTCGGAATCGTTGGCCAGCACGTCGATGCTGACTGTTTGGTTCTGCCCGGTGACGGCGCTGTCGTCGAGGGCGACGGGCGCTCCGCTATCGACCGTGACCGTGATCGAGCCGACGCTGGTGTGGCCCTGGCCGTCGCTGACGCTGTAGGTGAAGTTGTCGGTGCCGACGAAACCGGCGTCGGGCTTGTAGGTGACGATGCCGCCATTGCCGGCGGTCGCGGTGCCGTTGGCGGGATCGGCGACCCCGACGATGGTCAGGGTGTCGCCTTCCGGGTCGCTGTCGTTCTGGAGCGCCTTGATGGTGACGGGCACGTCCTCGTCGGTGGTGGCGCTGTCGTCGGTGACCACCGGGGCACCGGGACCGGAATTGTCCACAGTGACGTTGACCGTGCCGACGCTGGCATGGCCCTGGCCGTCGCTGACGGTGTAGGTGAAGCTGTCGGTGCCGAAATAGCCGGTCTTGGGCGTGTAGGTGACGACGCCGCCCGCGCCCAGGGCCACCGTGCCGTTGTCGGGCGCGGAGACCTTGGTGACGATCAGGGCGTCGCCTTCGGGGTCGGTGTCGTTGTCCAGCACGCCGATGGCGATGGCGGTGTTCTGCTTGGTCTCGACATTGTCGGGGGCCGCGACCGGCACGCCGGGGCCGGTGTTGGTGACCGAGACATTGACCGTGGCGGTGGCTTGGTGGCCTTTGCCGTCGCTGATGGTGTAGGTGAAGCTGTCGGAACCCACGTACTGCGAGTCGGGGGTGTAGGTGATGACCCCGGTGTTGAGGGCGACCGTGCCGTGCTGCGGCTGGGTGATCTGGCCGGGGACCACCGACAAGGCGTCGCTGTCCGGGTCGCTGTCGTTGGCGAGAACCTGGATATCGACCGGCTTGTCCACCCCGGTGGAGGCGGAATCGTCGGCGGCGGTGGGGGCGCGGTTGACGACGTTGATGGTGACGGTGGCGGTGGCGGTGTGGATGCCATCGCTGACGATGTAGGTGAATTGATCCTGGCCGGTGAAGCCGGATTCCGGGGTGTAGGTCACGGTGTCGCCGGCGCTGTAGTCCACCTTGCCGTGGGACGGGTCGGTGCCCGAACTGAAGGTCAGGGGATCGTTCTGCGGGTCGGAGACGCTCTTGCCCAACCTGACATTGACCGTGTTGTTCTGCGGCACGTCGAGGGTGACATCGTTGGCGACCGGGGTGCCGTCCTCGATGGTGACGTTGACGGTGCCGGTGCTGGTGTGGCCCTGGCCGTCGCTGACGGTGTAGGTGAAGCTGTCGGGGGTGGTGCTGAAATAGCCCGCCGTCGGGGTGTAGGCGAGGGTGCCGTCGTCGTTGATCTTCACCGTACCGTGGGCCGGGAGCGAGGTCGCCGTCACCGTCAGGGTGTCGTTCTCGGGGTCGGTGTCGTTGGCGAGGACGGCGATGGTGACGTCCTTGTCCTGGCTGGTGGTGGCATTGTCGGCGGTCGCCACCGGCACGCCGGGGCCGGTGTTATCGACTGAGATGGCGACCGTGGCGGTGGCGAAATGGCCCTGGCCGTCGGTGATGGTGTAGGTGAAGCTGTCGGTGCCGGCGTATTGCGTGGTGGGCGTGTAGGTGAACACCCCATCGTCGCCGAGGCTGAGCGTGCCATGGGCGGGGGCGCTGAACGTGGTCACGGCTAGCGCGTCCTGGTCTTCCGGGTCGGTGTCGTTGCCGAGGGCTTTGATCTTGACGGTCTCATCGACACGGGTGGAGACCGTGTCGTCCTGGGCGGTGGGCGGATTGTTGACCACGGTGACGCTGACCGTGGCGGCGGCGGTGTGGCCCAGGCTGTCGCTGATGGTGTAGCTGAAGCTGTCGTTGCCGTGGAAGCCGGCCTTGGGGGTGTAGGTGATGACACCGGCGTTGATGGTGACTTTGCCGCCCTGGCTGGTGGTGCCGGTGCCGTCGCCCGCCTTGGTGATGGTCAGGGTGTCGTTCTGGGGGTCGCTGTCGTTGTCGAGGACCGGGATATTGACCGAGCCGTTCTCGTCCACCGACCGGCTGTCGTCTTGGGCGGTGGGTGTGCCGTTGGCGATGGTCACTTCGACCCGGCCCTGGCTGGTGTGGCCCTGGCCGTCGCTGACGGTGTAGGTGAAGCTGTCGGGGGTGGTGCTGGAATAGCCCGCCGCCGGGGTGTAGGTGAGGCTGCCGTCGGTTTCGATCTTGACCGTGCCGTGGGCGGGGCGGGAGGTGGCGGTGACGGTCAAGGGATCGCCGTCGAGATCGCTGTCGTTGCCCAGCACGTCGATGTTGACGGCCTTGTCCTGGCTGGTCGCGGCGCTGTCGTTGACCACCGTGGGCGGGTTGGGACCGCTGTTGGTGATGGTGACGGTGACGCTGCCGGTGACGAAATGGTTGTTGCCGTCGCCGAGGGTGTAGGTGAAGGTGTCGTCGCCGACGAATTTGCCATCGGGCGTGTAGGTGATGGTGCCGTCGTCGTTGATCTTCACCGTGCCATGGGCCGGGTTGGTGCCCGCGCTGACCGTGAGCGTGTCGTTCTCGGGGTCGGCGTCGTTGGACAGCACCGTGATGAGGGCCGCTTGGTTGATGTTGGTGGAAACCGTGTCGGCGACGGCGACCGGCGGCGCGTTGGTGATGGTGACGGAAACGGTGGCGGTGCTGGTGCGGCCCTGGCCCGCGGTCGCGCTGTCGCTGACGGTGTAGGTGAAGCTGTCGGTGCCGAAGAAGTCTTTGTCGGGCGTGTAGATCAAGCTGCCGCCGCTGATGATGACCTTGCCATGGGTGCCGTCGGTTTTGGAGGCGATGGTCAGGGCGTCGTGCTGCGGGTCGCTGTCGTTCGCCAGCACGTTGACGACGACGGTGCCGTTTTCGCCGACATTGGCGCTATCGTCCTGGGCGGTGGGGGTGCCGTTCTCGATGGTGACGCCGACCGTGCCCACCGTGGTATGGCCCTGGCCGTCGCTGACGGTGTAGGTGAAGCTGTCGGGGGTGGCGCTGAAATAGCCCGCCGTCGGGGTGTAGGTGAGGCTGCCGTCGGCATTGATCTCGACCGTGCCGTGGGCTCCGGCGGTGACCGCCACCACCTTGAGGGGGTCGTGTTCGGGGTCGCTGTCGTTGGCGAGGACGTCGATCACGACCGCCTGGTCCTGGATGGTGTGAGCGGTGTCGCTGACGACCACGGGCTTGCCCGGCCCGCTGTTGGTGACGGTGACGGTGACGGTGGCGGGGACGAAGTGGTTGTTGCCGTCGCTGAGGGTGTAGGTGAAGCTGTCGGTGCCGACGAATTGCGCATCCGGCGTGTAGGTGACGATGCCATTGGCATCGACGGTGGCGGTGCCGTGGCTGCCATTGGTGACCGCCGTCACGGTCAGGCTGTCGCTGTTGATATCGCTGTCGTTGCCCAGTACCGGGATCAGCACGGCTTGATCGACGCGGGTGGTGGCGGTGTCGTTGGTGGCGGTGGGGGTGGCGTTGGTCACGGTGATGTTGACCAGGCCGGTGGCGCTGTGCAGGCCGTCGCTGGCGGTGTAGGTGAAGCTGTCGGCACCGGCGTAGCCGGCATCCGGGGTATAGGACACCGTGCCGTCCTTGTTGAATGTCACCGAGCCATGGGCGGGCTTGGCGACCCCGGTCAATGATAGGGCATCGCCGTTGGGGTCGGTGGTGGCGGCCCCCAGGACGTTGAGGCTGCCGGGTTGGTTGGCGGTGGTGGTCAGGTTGTAGTTGCCCGCGACCGGCGTGCCGTCCACCACCGTGAGCGCGACGGTGGCGGTGCTGGTATAGCCTTGGCTGTCGGTGAGGGTGTAGGTGAAACTGTCGGTCCCGTGATAGTTGGAAGCCGGGATATAGACGAGCGAGGTTTTGTCCCCATTGATGGCGACCGTGCCATGCGCCGGGGTGGAGGTCGCCGAGATCGTCAGGGTGTCGTGGTTCGGGTTGTCGTCGTTGCCGAGGACGTCGAGGGTGGCGGGTTGGTCTTCTTGGACCGTGACGCCGATGTCGTTGTGGGCGGTCGGCAGGCCGGCGTTGTCCACGTTCAGATAGACCGTGGCGGTGGAGGTATGGCCGCGCAGGTCTTTGATGGTGTAGGTGAAACTATCGGCCCCGTAGAAATGGGCGTTGGGGGTGTAGGTGACGACCCCGGTGGTGGGATCGACCGAGGCCGTGCCATGGGACGGCGCGGTGGTGGTGATCGGATTGACCGGGTTGCCGGCGCTGAGCAGGTCGCCATTGGGGTCGCTGTCGTTGGCGAGGACGGCGATGGCGACGGCGGTGCCGAGGGTGGTGGTGCGGCTGTCGTCGACCGCCGTCGGGGTGCCGTTGGCGACGGTGATATGGACGGTGGCGGTGCTGGTGACTCCCGCGCTGGACTGGAAGGTATAGGTGAAGCTGTCGGTGCCCACGAATGTCGGGGCGGGGGTATAGGTGCCGATGCCGTGGCTGTCGAGGGTCACGATGCCGTCATTGGCCGTGGTGATCGTCGAGCCGGCCGCGACCACGTTTTCCCCGTTGACGGAGATGACGGTGAGCGTGGTGTTGTGCGGGTTCGAGTCGTTTTGGAGTACCGACAAGTTGGCGGTTTGATCCTGGCTCACTTGGACGAAGTCGTCGTCGGCTTGCAGCGATCCATCGCCGACGACGTTCAGGTTCACCGTCGCGGTGGCGGCGTGGCCGAGGGCGTCCTTGACCGTGTAGGTGAATTGGTCGGTGCCGAAATAGTCCAGGCTGGGGGTGTAGAGGAATTGCCGGTAGGTCGGGCTGGTGGGATCGGTATCGACCACCACGGTGCCGTGCGTCGGGGCCGTGGCCAGGAGCGGGAAGGTCGTGAGGTCGTGGTTGGGGTCGCTGTCATTGGTGAGGACGTCGATGGCGACCAGGGTGTTTTGGCCGGTCGCCGCGCTGTCGTTGATCGCCACCGGCTTGGCGTCGGTCACGGTGATGTTCACCGTGGCGGTGCTGAGCGCCCCTTGGCTGGACCTGAGGACGTAGGTGAAGCTATCGGTCCCGACATAGCCCGAGGCGGGGATATAGCTGCCGAGGCCGTTGGAATCGATGACCACCTTGCCGCCGTTGGTGGTGCTGAAGATCGCTTCGCCGGGCTGGGGCATGACCAGGAGGTCGGTCGAGGAGCCGCCGCCCAGGCCGATGATGGTGATGATCTCGCCAGCAGGATGGAGGTCGTTTTGCAGGATGTTGATCGAGGTCGCTTGATCCTGGGCTATCGTGATGTTGTCATCGACCGCCACCACCGCACCGGTGTCGGTGACGTTCACCGAGACCGTGGCGCTGGAAGAATGGCCGAGGAAGTCCTTGATCGTGTAGGTGAATTGGTCGGTTCCGAAGTAATTCGCGAACGGCGTATAGGTGACGACGCCCGTGGTGGGGTCTACCGTCGCCGCGCCATGGGCGGGCGCGGTGCTGATCGTGGGCGTTAATGGTTGGCCGTTGCTATCCAGCAGGGGTTTGTTCTGGCTGTCCTTGAGGTCGCCGTTGGGGTCGGCGTCGTTGTCCAGGATGTGGATTTGGACGGATTGGTTCTGTTGGGTGCTGGCGGTGTCGTTGACGGCGGTCGGGGTGCCGTTGGAGACGGTGAAGGTGACGGTGGCGGTGCTGGTCAGCCCGTTGATGGGGGCCGTGGCGGTGTCGCCCGCATCGATGAACTGGTAGGAGAAGCTATCGGTGCCCACATAGTTCGTGGCGGGCGTATAGCTGACATTGCCTTGGGGATCGATCACCACCGTGCCGCCATTGGTCGTGGTGAAGGTGGCGCTTTCATGGCCGACCGGCGGCACCCCGCTATGGCCCGCCGAGGTGCTGACTTCGACCACCAGGAGGTTATGGTGCTGGGGATTGAAGTCGTTATCGAAGACGTTGAACGATATCGCCTGATCCTCCGAGAGTGTCAGGTTGTCGTCGATGGCCTTGGCGACTTGCTGGTCGTTGACGACGGTGGCGGTACCGCTGACGCCGCCGGTGGTGTTGCCGACGGTTCCGGTGACGACCAGGCTGAAATATTCGCTGCCTGCGGGAATGGGCTGGTTGATGACAGGAACGCTGATGATGGCTGTGGTTTGGCCCGCCGCGATGGTGAACGCTATCGCTTTGTCGGAAGCGACACCGACATAGTTGGTTCCGCTGGCGGCGGTGCCATCTATTGTGTAATAACTGAGTTGTAGGTCGCTGGCGGCGGGTTGGTCGAGCCGGACGGTGAAATAGACATAGCCGTCGGATATCACGGCGGTCGGGTTGTCGACGCTGATGAATCCGGTGTTGAGCGTGGCTTGGTCGTTGGTGATCGTGGCCGTCCCGGTCAAATCCGAGTGTGCCGCGTCGATGCCGCTGGGGTTGGAAAGGTTCAGGGTGAAGGTTTCGTCGGCGTGGGGCAGGCCATCGTTGACGATGGGCACGGTGACATATTTGACGACTTCCCCCGCCGCGAAGCTCAGGTTGCCGGTCCGGGCCGTGTAATCGCTACCGGCCAGCGCCGTGCCATCGGCGGTGTTGTAATGGACCGTCACCGTGTTTTTGGCGGGCTGGCTGAGGTAGACGGCGAACGTGGCCGTCCCCGCCGAACGGTCCACCGAAACATCGGCGACGGTCACGGTCGGGGAGGCGGCACCGGTATTGTCGTCGTCGATGAGGGTGGCGATGCCCGAATCCCGCGAAGGGTCCAGCACGGCGTTGACCGGGTTGGTCAGGACCAGTTGGAAACCCTTGGCGATTTCCGCCACGTTGTCGTTGGTGATCTGGACCGTGACGGTCTTGTCGGTTTCGCCGGGTGCGAAGGTGAGGGAGCCGGTTTGGGCGGTGTAATCGCTGCCGGCCAGGGCGGTCAGGTCTGCGGTCATATAATCGACAGTGATGGGACTGCCGGACACCGCGTTCAACCGAACGTGGAAGGTGGCGACGCCGTTCTCGCCCACGACCAAATCTTCGACCCAAAGATAAGGAATAGCCATACGAGTATTTCCCAGAGTTAGATGTGAGGTTTATTCAAGCGGGCAAGGCCACTGTGCTATCGCCAAATTCTGATATTGGCCCGGGCGGAGCGCGGTCGTATCGAGGCGTGGACCGCTTGGGGTGTGCCATCGGGGTGGGCGCGACAGCCCGTAAATATAGCCCAAAGCCTTTCCCCAAAGGGTCGCAAGTCTGCGGTTTTGCGCGGAAATTCGCAATTATCCCCGAACAATCGGCCCAAGCCCACGCCGCCGCCTTGATTCCTTGTGCCGCGGCGCGGGGAGGCGAACCGCCGGATGGGGCCGAGCTTACCCCGGCCTGGAGATGGGATCGAACCGGATTTGACGCAAGGTCGCACCGGCACCGACGAACGGGTCGGGAGCGCGTGGATTCAAAGGTCTTGCGCCCCGGCGAAACCCTGCTGCCGCCAGGCCTCGTACAAAGCCAGGGCCACCGCGTTGGACAGGTTGAGGCTGCGGCTATGGGGACGCATGGGGATGATGAGCCGTTGGGATTCGGGCAGGCCGTCCAGCACGGCGGCGGGCAGCCCGCGGGTTTCCGGGCCGAACAACAGGGCGTCGCCGGGTTGGAACGCGGCTCCGGTGTAGCGGTGGCGGGCTTTGGTGGTGAAGGCGAACAGCCGTCCCGGCCGGACTGCCGCCAGGAAGGCGTCGAGGCCGGGGTGTTCCTTGACCTCGGCCCATTCGTGGTAATCCAGCCCGGCCCGGCGCAGTTTGGCGTCGTCCAACTCGAAGCCCAAGGGCTGGATGAGGTGCAGGGCCGCCCCGGAATTGGCGCAGAGCCGGATGATATTGCCGGTGTTGGGCGGGATTTCCGGCTGGTAGAGGACGATATGGAACATGGGTTGCCTTGATCCAAGGCCGGGGGGCGGGTGTTTGGTTCCCCGTCCTGGCCGGGTCGTGGGCGGGTTACGCGAGCAACCCGCCTCTACAGGAGGGGAATCAGCCGAGCGGCAGGGCATCGACCGGGGTGAGTTTCCAGATATCGCGGTTGTATTCGCCGATGGTGCGGTCGGTGGAAAACTTACCGCTGGCCGCGCAGTTGAGGATGCTCATGCGGGTCCAGTGTTCCGGGTCGCGGTAGGCGGCGGCAGCGCGTTTCTGGGCGTCCACGTAGCTGCCGAAGTCCGCCGCCGTCATCCACGGGTCCCAGGCACCGCGCACCGATTGGATGATCGGCTCGAAGATGCCCGGCTCGAACTGGTTGAAATGCCCGGATTCCAGCAATTGCATCACCCGGCGCAAGTCTTCGTTGGCCTCGATGATCGACCAGGGGTCGTAACGGTCGCGGGTGCGCTCGACTTCCTCGGCGGTCAGGCCGAACAGGAAGAAGTTTTCCGCCCCCACTTCCTCGCGGATTTCGATATTCGCGCCGTCCAGGGTGCCGATGGTCAGCGCCCCGTTCAGCATGAATTTCATATTGCCGGTGCCGGACGCCTCCTTGCCCGCCGTGGAAATCTGCTCCGACAGGTCGGTGCCGGGGCAGATGATTTCCATGGCGCTGACCCGGTAGTTGGGCAGGAACGCCAGCTTGAGCTTGTCGCCGACCTTGGCGTCGTGGTTGACCACGTTGGCGACGTTGTTGATGAGCTTGATGATGCGCTTGGCCATCACATAGCCGGGCGCGGCCTTGCCGCCGAAAATCACGCAGCGCGGGGTCCAGTCGCCTTCGTCGCCGCGCTTGATGCGGTCGTAGAGGTGGATGACGTGCAGCACGTTCAGCAACTGGCGCTTGTATTCGTGCATGCGCTTGACCTGGGTGTCGAACATCGCGTCGGGGTTGATGACGATGCCGACTTCGGCCTGTTTGTATTGGATCAGGCGTTCCTTGTTGGCCCGCTTGATCTTGCGCCATTGCTCGCGGAAGGCTTTGTCGTCGGCGTATTTCGCCAATTTGCCGAGTTGGCCGAGATCGGTGGTCCAGCCGGTGCCGATGGCTTCGGTGATGAGCGCCGACAGCCCCGGATTACAGGACGCCAGCCAGCGGCGCGGGGTGATGCCGTTGGTTTTGTTGTTGAACTTGTGCGGCCACATCTCGTAGAAGTCGCGGAACAAGCCTTGTTTCAGCAAATCCGAATGCAGTTCCGCCACGCCGTTGACAGAGAAACTGCCGACGATGGCGAGATAGGCCATGCGCACTTGCTGTTCGTAGCCTTCCTCGATCAAGGACATGCGACCCAAACGGTCCAGATCGCCCGGCCAGCGGCTGGCGACTTCGGCCAGGAAGCGGGCGTTGATCTCGAAAATGATTTCCAGGAGCCTCGGCAGCAATTGCCGGAACAGGCGCACCGACCAGCGCTCCAGGGCTTCCGGCAGCAAGGTGTGGTTGGTGTAGGCCATGGTCTTGGAGGTGATGGCCCAGGCCGCGTCCCAGCCCAGCCCATGCTCGTCGATCAGGAGCCGCATCAACTCGGCCACGGCGATGCTGGGATGGGTGTCGTTGAGCTGGAAGCAGTTCTTCTCGGCGAACCCGCTGAAATCCTCGCCATGGGTGTGGACCCATTTCCGCACCACGTCCTGGAGGCTGGCCGAGGCCAGGAAATATTGCTGGCGCAGGCGCAGTTCCTTGCCGTTCTCACTGGCGTCGTTGGGATACAGCACCATGGTGATGTTTTCGGCTTGGTTCTTGGAACGCACCGAGGCCGTGTAATCGCCCGCGTTGAATTCGTTGAGCCCGAATTCATCGGTCGCCGCCGCCTTCCACAGCCGGAGGGTGTTGACCGTGCCGTTCTGGTAGCCGGGGATGGGGACGTCGTAGGGTACGGCCAGCACGTCCTGGGTGTTGACCCAGCGGGTGCGGCCATTTTCGCCGTAGTTGTCGGTATGGCCGCCGAAGCGCACCCGGATGGTCAGCTCCGGGCGTTCCAGTTCCCAGACATGGCCGTTGCGGAGCCAGTGGTCGGGTTCTTCGACCTGCTGGCCGTCCTCGACGCTCTGGCGGAACATGCCGTATTCGTAGCGGATGCCGTAGCCCGTCACCGGGAGCTTCAAGGTGGCGCAGCTATCGACGAAGCAGGCGGCGAGGCGTCCGAGGCCGCCGTTGCCAAGGCCCGCGTCCGACTCGCTTTCCACCACTTCTTCCATTTCGAGGCCCAGGGTCTTGAGGGCCAGGCCCGCCGAGTCGGTGATGCCGAGGTTGAGGACGGCGTTGCCCAGCGCCCGCCCCATCAGGAATTCCATCGACAGGTAATAGGCGCGTTTGCAACCCGCCCCGTCGTAGGCGTAATTGGTGTTCTTCCAGCGCTCCATCAGGCGGTCGCGTACCGCCAAGGCCAGGGCGGTGTAGGTGTAATGGGCGGATTGGCTGGATTTGTCCTGCCCCAGGGTGTAGGTGAAATGGCGGCGTGTGTCCAAGGCCAGGGCATCGGCGGAAAGACCCAGCGAAGGCAGTTCGGTCAATTGGGCATTGGGCTTGCTCTTGGTCAAGGGTTTGTTCGGCATGGTTTGGAATCCCTAGGTTGGAGGAGGAAGAGGGGATGGCGATCCGGCGGGACGCGGGCGGGTGGCCGGGAGCGATCCCGCGCCCGGATCGCCCAGGGCGTGGGCGATTATCGCACTAAAGGGAAGACCGTCGAACGCCGATTCGGGAATTGCCGAGTTCACCCAAGGGCCGCGAATTCCATCCGGGAGCCGCGGCGGGTATCCACCTGATCGCAACGCCTCGTCCAGGGTGCGCCGCGATGGTGGTACATTGCCCCGCCGGGCAAGGCCGCCCTCGTCCCGGCTCCCCTTTGCGTCCGGGCCGGGCCGTGTCAAGCTTGCGGCCTCCGGTCAAAACCTGAATCCGATCATCACATGCGCCGATTGCTTCGACAGATTTTGCTCGCCCCCGCCGCGCTGGCCACGGGGATGGCCGCCTGGGCGGGTGAGCCCGTGGTGCTGCAACTCAAGTGGCAACACGCCTATCAATTCGCTGGCTACTACGTGGCCCAGGACAAGGGTTATTACCGCGACTTGGGGTTGGATGTGGATATCCGCGAGGGCCGTCCCGGTATCGATTTCGTCGCCGAAGTGGTTTCGGGCCGGGCGCAATACGGCACGGGTTCCAGCGGCTTGTTGCTCGACCGCGCCCAGGGCGCGCCGGTAGTGGTATTGGGGGTGGTGTTCCAGCATTCGCCCGATGTGTTGATGGTGCCGGCCCGGTCCGGGGCGTCTTCCCCGCAGCACTTGGTCGGGAAACGGGTGATGACCAATTACAGCACGCCCGCCGTCGCGGCGATGCTGCGTGGCGAGACGGGTTCCTTGTCCAAGTTCGGGCTATTGGACCAGACCAACGATCTGACCGGCTTGATCGAGGGGCGGTTGGACGCCCTGGCCGGTTATGAGACCGACCAGCCTTTCCTATTCCTACAGCGGGGGTTTCCGGTCGCCCTGTTGCGGCCTATCCATTACGGCGTGGATTTCTACGGCGATAACCTGTTCACCAGCGAGGCCGAGTTGCGCCGCCATCCCGACCGGGCGCGGGCTTTCCGCGCCGCCAGCCTCAAGGGTTGGGAATATGCCATGGCGCATCCCGACGAGGTCGTCCCGTTGGTGCGGCGTTATGGCTCCACCCGTTCGCTGGAGCATCTGCGCTACGAATATCAGGCGATGCGGGCTTTGATCCTGTCCGATATGGTCGATCTGGGTTATGTCAACCCCGGCCGCTGGCGGCATATCGCCGACACCTATGTGGACCTGGGCTTGTTGCGGCGTGATTATTCGCTCGATGGCTTCCTCTACGATCCCGGCCCGGACCGCGTCTGGGACGGCGTCCAGGGCTATCTCTGGGCCGCGGCCACGGCGGTGGGTTTGGCCTTGGGGGTCATCCTGGCCTTGTTCCGCTTCAACCGCCGCCTGCGCCGCGAGGTCCGCGAGCGCCTTTCGGCCGAACAACGCCTCAGGCGTAGCGAGCAACGGCTGACCGAGGCCCAGCGCATCGCCCATATCGGCAGTTGGGAGCTGAATCTCGCCACGGGCCGGGCCGCTTGGTCGGACGAGATGTACCGGCTGTTGGGCTATGAGGTCGGCGGCGTCGAGTCCTGCCTGGAAAACCTGCTTTGCCGCGTGCCCGCGGAGGATCGGGGCAAGCTGGCCCAGGCGTTGGCGGCTACCCGGGGGCGGGCCGATGGCGCGTACCGGGTCGAATACCGGGTGGACCTGCCCGGCGGCGAAACACGGATGGTGGACGAGCGGGGCCGGGTGGTGCTGGACGGCCTGGGCCAGCCCCTGCTGTTGCTCGGCACCACCTTGGATATCACCGAGCGCAAGCGCTACGAATTGGCGCTCAAGGAACAGCGGACCTATCTCCGCACGATCTTCGAGCATGACCCGCAGTGCATCAAACTCCTGGACCGCGACGGCGCGTTGTTGGACATGAATCCCGCCGGGCTGGCCATGATCGAGGCCGACAGCCTGGACCAGGTCCGGGGCCATCCGCTCTACGGCATGGTTGCGGACAAGGACCGCGGCGGTTTCGTCGAAATGGTCGCGGCAGTGTTCCGGGGCGAACCGCGCCGCTTGATTTTCGAGGGGACCGGATTGAAAGGCACCAGGCGTCATCTGGAAACCCATTCGGTACCGTTGTGGGATGGCGAGCGCCGTGGGGTGCGGGCCTTGCTGGGCGTGACCCAGGATGTCACCGAACGTCTCAGGGCCGAGGAGAAGCTGCGCCTTTCGGCGGCGGTGGTGGAGGCCACCCAGGAAGGCGTCATGATTACCGATCCGCAACTCCGCATCGTCGCGGTGAACCGGGCCTTCACCGCCATCACCGGCTACCAGGAACCGGAAGTGGTTGGCCGAAAGCCCGCCCTGCTGGCTTCGGGCCGCCACGGCCAGGATTTCTACCAGGCGATGTGGGCTTCGATCCAAGCCGTCGGCAGTTGGCAGGGCGAATTATGGAACCGCCGCAAGAACGGCGAGAGCTATCCCGAATGGCTGACCATCAACGTGGTCAAGGACACCGGGGGCGGGATCATCCATTATGTCGGGGTGTTCTCCGATATCAGCCATCTCAAGCAATCGCAATCGCAACTGGAATATCTGGCCCACCACGACCCCCTGACCGGCCTGCCCAACCGCCTGCTGTTCACCGCCCGCTTGGAACACAGCCTCGAACGCGCCGAACGCAACGGCTACCAGGGCGCGGTGCTGTTCCTGGACCTGGACCGCTTCAAGCATGTCAACGACAGCCTGGGCCATAACATCGGCGATGAATTGCTGCGGCAGGTATCGGGGCGCTTGGGGCAGGCCGTCCGCAAGGAAGATACCGTGGCCCGCCTGGGTGGCGACGAATTCACCGTCTTGATCGAAAACCTCAAGGATAGCGACGACGCCGCCCGCTTGGCCGATAAGCTGATCCACGGGTTGACCGACGCCTTCGTGGTGGATGGGCGGCGCTTGTTCATCGGGGCCAGCGTCGGTATCAGCGTCTATCCCAAGGATGGCCGCACGGTGGACCAATTGCTGCGCAACGCCGACGCCGCCATGTACCGGGCCAAGGAAGAGGGCCGCAATACCTACCGTTTCTATACCGAGGAAATGACCGCGCTGGCCTTGGAACACCTGGAATTGCAAAGCCGTTTGCGCCATGCCATCGAGGCCGGGCAATTGGTGCTGCATTACCAGCCGCAGATGGAGTTGGCCGGGGGGCGCATGGTCGGGCTGGAGGCGCTGGTGCGTTGGGAGCATCCCGAACAGGGGTTGATCGAGCCTTCGCGCTTCGTGCCGGTGGCGGAGGATACCGGCTTGATCCTGTCCTTGGGCGAATGGGTGCTGCGGCAAGCCTGTTGCCAGGCCAGGGCTTGGCTGGATGCGGGGCTGGAGTTCGGGCGGGTTTCGGTCAATGTGGCCGGCAAGCAAGTCCAGCGTGGCGATTTGCTGGCGGTGGTGCAACGGGCTTTGGCAGATTCCGGCCTGCCGCCGGACCGGTTGGAACTGGAAATCACCGAGAGCTTCGTGATGAAGGAGGCCGAACGCGCCATCGACCTGTTGCGGGCCATCCGCGCCTTGGGTGTCAAACTGGCGATAGACGATTTCGGCACCGGCTATTCGTCCCTGGCCTATCTCAAACTGCTGCCCTTCGACAAGCTCAAGATCGACAAGGGTTTCGTGCGCGACCTGCCGTGGGACGAGAACGACGCCGCCATCGCCCGCGCCGTGATTGCGCTCGGCCATAGCCTGCAATTCACCGTGATCGCGGAAGGGGTGGAGAACGAGGCCCAGCGCGAATGCTTGCTGCGGGATGGTTGCGACCAGGCGCAAGGATATTTGTACGGGCCGCCCATGGCCTGGGACCGGGTCGAGGCGCTGTTGCGGCGGGAGGAGGCATCCGTGTGGCGGGTGGTGGGTTTGTAGCGGGATGCGCCGGTCGGCGCGGCGCATCCCGCCTGGGGATGGGCTAGGGCAGCGGATTCCCCTGTGCGTCCACCAAGGGCACCTTGTATTCCTTGAGGGTCGCCTGGATTTCCCCGGCCTTGCTTTTAAGCAAGCCTTCCAGTTGCGCCTTGCGCTCCTTGTCCGGGAAGCGCACGCCCATCGATATGGGGAAATCGAATTTCAGCCCCGGTTCCGATTTCATCGGGATCAGCGCCAAGGGATTGCGCGAGGCCAAGTAACCGGCAATCGGTCCCCACACGATCACCATGTCGATCTTGCCGGCCTTGAAATCCTGGTCCAGGGTCTGGGCGGTGTTGGTGCTGACATCGCCGGTCATGGTCTGGTAGGGGATGCCCTGCCCGATCAAACCATGGTTGAGCAGCCAGGTGGTGCCGGGAGCGCCGTCGAACATGGCGATGCGGAGCTTGGCTTTCTGGTCGGCGGGCAGTCGGTCGAGGTCGGCGGGGGTTTTGATCCCGTCCAAGCCCTTGCCCTTGGCGTAGACCAGGGCGTAGGTCGAGCGGTAATAGGCCGGGGTGGTCGCCGTCAGTTCATAGCCCTCGGGCACGCCCATCACCACGTCGCATTTGTATTCCTCGGAGTCTTCGATCTTGGCCTTGAGCGTGTTGCGGATGAAGCCCAGGCGCTGGGGGAACCAGGTGTATTCGAGCTTCTGGCCCAGTGCCTTGGCGAAGGCTTCGGCGATCTTGTTCTCGAAGCCCTGGCCCTTGTCGTCGGAGAACGGCGGATTGTTGGGGTCGGCGCAGACCTTGAAGGCCGGTCCGCCCGCGTGGACCGGGCCGGAGATCGTCAGCAGGGATGCGAGGCCGCAGGCGAGCAGGCGGCGGTGGGTGCTGGGGCGCATGGAAAACTCCTTGTACTGCGAAAGTTGGGGTGGGGATTTTACTCCGGCGCGGCGGTGCCCGTGGGATTTCCACCGCCGTAAAAAAAGCCCCGGTCGAGGGATCGACCGGGGCTTCGGGTTCCTAGCTCAGGAAACTAGGTGCCGCCGCTTAATTGGGCAGGGCGAACACGGTGAAGACGCCGCCCAGCTTGGTGTGGCTGGAGAGGCTCTTGTACGCGCCGACCGCGCCCAGACCTTCGCTTTCGCCTTCGAGGCCCGCCGCCATGCCCACGCCGGCCCAGCCGCCGATACCGGACAGGATGCCGATATACTGCTTGCCGTTATGGGTCCAAGTGCTGACGTTGCCGATCACGCCGGACGGGGTCTTGAACTTGTAGAGTTCGGCGCCGGTGTTGGCGTCGCGGACCTTCAGGTAGCCTTCCAGGGTGCCGTAGACCACGAGGTCGCTGGCGGTGGAGAGCATGCCGCTCCACAGGGAGAACGGCTCGTCGATCTGCCAAGCGATCTTACCGGTGGTCGGATCCCACGCGGTGAAAGAACCCATGTGCGCGGATTCTTCCTTCGCGCCGGTCTTCACATTGGCCTTGGCCGGGTAGATGCTCAGGGTCGCGCCCACATACGGCTGGCCGGCGGTGTACTCCACCTGGAACGGCTCGTAGTCCATACAGGTGTGGTTGCCGGGGATGTAGATCAGCTTGGTCTTGGGGGAGAAGGCGACCGGGGGTTCGTTCTTGGAACCCATGGCCGAGGGGCAGATGCCCTTCTGGTTGTGGTCTTCGCCGCCCTGTTGGGTGGAGTATTGGCTCACGACCTGCGGACGGCCGGTCTTGGCGTCCACATGGGTGGCCCAGTTGACGGCCTTGTCGAATTTCTCGGCGACCAGGAGTTCACCGGTCACGCGGTCCAGGGTGTAGCCGAAGCCATTGCGGTCGAAGTGGGTCAGCAGTTTGCTGTGTTCCTTGCCGTCCTTGTCCTTCATGGGCAGGTCGATCAAGGTCATTTCGTTGATACCGTCGAAGTCCCATTCGTCGTGCGGGGTCATCTGGTAGACCCACTTGGCTTCGCCGGTATCCACGTCACGCGCCCAGATGGTCATGGACCATTTATTGTCGCCCGGACGCTGTACCGGGTTCCAGGTGGACGGGTTGCCGGAACCGTAATACATCAGGTTCAGGGCCGGATCGTAGCTGTACCAGCCCCAGGTGGAGCCGCCGCCGATTTTCCACTGGTCGCCCTGCCAAGTCTTCAGGGAGGAATCCTTGCCGACCGGGGCCATCTTGCCATCGGTCCAGGTCATGGTCTTGTCGGGGTCGATCTTCATATCGGCGTCCGGGCCCATGGAATAAGCTTTCCAGGCCAAGCTGCCGTCCTTGATGTTGTAGGCGGCGATGAAGCCGCGTACACCGAATTCGCCGCCGGAGATGCCAGTGAAGACCTTGTCCTTCACGACCAAGGGCGCGTTGGTGTTGGTCATGCCGGCTTTGGGATCGCCGTTCTTGACCTTCCATACGATCTTGCCGGTCTTGGCATCGAGGGCCACCAGGGTGGCATCGCCTTGGGCCAGGAACACCTTGCCGTCGCCATAGGCCAGACCGCGGTTGACCACGTCGCAGCACATCACGCCGATCACCTGGGTCTGGTCGGTGCCCGCGTCGGGGGCGTAGTTGTATTCCCAAACCACGGAGTGGGTATCCTGGTTCAGCGCGTAAACCTTGTGCGGATAGCCGGTGTGGATGTAGATCAGGTCGCCGACGACCAAAGGACCACCTTCGTGGCCGCGCAGCATACCGGTGGAGAAGGTCCAGATCGGTTGCAGGCTCTTAGCGTTGTCCTTGTTGATCTGCGTCAGGCTGCTGAAGCGGGTGCCGTAATAATCGCCACCCCAGGTCGCCCAGTTCTGGGGATCCTTGGAGAGCTTTTCCACTTCGGCATTGGCGAACGTAACCCCGGGGGCTGCCAGCACGGACGCGATAGCGGTCGCGAGCAACCAACTTTTCACGGGTTTTTTCATCTCTTTTCCTCCTCGTAATCTGTTGTGGCTAACAGAGTACTGTTGTTAACGACAAGTTACCCTTAAAGCGATAGGGACGGTTTTTTCATTGAGCAAGGAAAAATTTCCTGAAATTATCCTGATATTTTCCCGGCTAGGCCCGTCAGCGTGCGTAAATTGAAGGATTTCCACCTAAAAGTCAATGATGCGGAAACGGGGCTGCGACGGTGGTTTCCGGGGCTTGCAAGCCAAGTTTCGCCCCTTGATCGTGCCTTTCGGGCTGGTGGTCGGAGGCTCGCGCCGAGGCCGGGGCGGGGTGGCGATTGTCACGGAACGGGTGGGCTAGCAAGCCGGGGTCGATGGTTGAATCCCCATCCCGGCGCGGGGAAAATGCCCTGCCACTTCCAAGGAGAATCACCATGAAATCCCCGCTCGCCGCCTGTGTCTTGGCCTTGCTCGCCTTACCGTTGCCGGGTAATGGCGGGCCGTTGCCCGAAATCTCGCTCCGGGAAGTCGCGCCCGGCGTCTATGTCCATCAAGGGGTGCATCAACTACCGGACCGCCATAACTGCGGCGAGATCGCCAATATCGGCTTCATCGTCGGCGAGCGTTGCGTCGCGGTGGTCGATACCGGCGGTAACCCGGAGCAGGGCGAAGCGTTGAAACAAGCCGTGGCGGCCGCGACCCCGGTGCCGGTGTGCTATGTCATCAATACCCATGTCCACCCTGACCATATCTATGGCAACCTCGCTTTCAAAAAGCCGGGGGTGAATTTCGTCGGCCATTACAAGTTGGAACAGGCCATGGCGCTACGGGCACCTTATTACCGGGATTTGGCCGAGCGCGAATTGGGGTTCAAGCCCGGTCCCGAGCATTTCATCCCGCCCGACCGGCCGGTGCGCGATACCCTGGAATTGGAATTGGGCGGGCGCACCCTGCTACTGACCGCCCATCCCACCGCCCACACCGACAGCGACCTCAGCGTCTATGACCAGAAAACCCGGACTTTGTGGCTGGCCGATCTTTTATTTATGGGGCATACGCCGGTGGTCGATGGCAGCCTGAACGGCTGGCTCAAGGTGATCGATAAACTCAAAGGGATCGATGCCCGGCTGGCGATTCCGGGACATGGTCCGGTGTCCGCTGCCTGGCCCTTGGCGCTGATATCGGAGGAACGCTATTTAAGGATGTTGCAAACCGAGATCCGCGCCGCGCTCAAGGCCAATAAGACCATGGAATGGGCCATGGCCAATGTCGGCCAATCTGCCCGCCCGGAATGGCAGTTGTTCGACGAGTTCCACCAGCGCAATATCGCGACGGCGTTCGCGGAGTTGGAATGGGAAGACGAATAGCCGGGCATTCCCACCCATCCCGGCCCGGCCTACAATCCCGCCTCTTTATAAGCGTTGTCTTTTGGAGGAACCATGAACCCACCCCGCGCCCCGCGTATCCTCTTCCTTACCCTGGCTGGCTTCTTACTGGCGGGCACCGCCCACGCCGCGGGCGAAGAAGACCTGGCCTGGAACACCCGCCTCAAGCAGCAGTTCTACGGCGACCGCCCCATTGAGGAAGGCACCCAAGTCGTCGAATTGACCGCGCCCTACCGCGCTGAAGACCCGGCCTTGGTGCCCCTGCAAATCACCAGCAAGATTCCCCAGGCCCAGGACCATTACATCAAGAACATCACCCTGGTCATCGACAACAATCCGGTGCCGTTCTCGGCCTCGTTCGATTTCACGCCCGAGAGCGGCAAGGCCGATGTGGCGCTGCGGGCGCGGGTGAACGCCTATACCAATATCCGCGCCATCGCCGAGACCAACGACGGCAAGCTTTATATGAACAAGGCGTTCGTGAAGGCCAGCGGCGGCTGTTCCGCGCCCATCGGCACCGACCTCGAAGCCGCCATGGCGCGGCTGGGCAAGATGAAGTTCAAGTTCGACGGCGACAAGGCGGCGCTGGGCCAGCCCAATCCGGTGCAATTGCTGATCAGCCATCCCAATATCAGCGGGATGCAGATGGACCAGATCAGCCGTTTGGTGAAACCCGCCCATTTCGTGGACGAGGTGAAGGTGAGTTTCGACGGCAAGCCGGTGTTGACCGCCAAGACCGATATCGCCGTCAGCGCCGACCCCAATTTCCGCTTCTATTTCGTGCCGGACAAGGCGGGCGAACTCAAGGCCGAAATCAAGGACAACCTGGGCAACCATTTCATCCAGACCCAGGCGGTGACGCCGTAGCCGGGATTTTCCCCTGGGCATGAAAAAGGCCGGTGCGACCGGCCTTTTCCATAGGCGGAACGCTCAGCCCCGTTCCGCCACCAGGACCACCAAACTGCGGTCGCGCACCAGGAGCGAGCTTTCATGGTGGAGCGGGAGGCCGTGGCCGGGCTGGCAGACATCGAAGGGCTGGCCGGCGCTGGTATCCACCTTCTTGGTCCAGCGGCAGCCGCCCGGCGCGTGCGGCAGTAGGAAGCTGACCGCGTGGGGCAGGGGATTCGATAGCAGGCACAATTGGCGTTCGCCGGTTTCGGCGGCGTGGATATGGCAGCCGATGGCGGATTCGGTATGCCAATCCGGCATCCAGCCCGCGGGGTTGAACCAACTCACGTCCTCGGGTTTGTAGAAACGCTCGCTGGTCAGCACCGGATGCCGCCGCCGGAAAGCGATCATATCGCGCACGAATTCCAGGAATTCCTGGTTCTGGTCGGCGAGGCTCCAATCGAACCAGGAGATCGCGTTGTCCTGGCAATAGGCGTTGTTGTTGCCGTGCTGGGTGCGGCAGAACTCGTCGCCGCCGAGGATCATGGGCACACCGCGCGATACCAGCAACGTCGCCATGAAGTTTTTCATCTGCCGGAGGCGCAGCCGATTGATATGGGCGTCGTCGGTCGGGCCTTCCACGCCGTAGTTGGCGCTGAAATTGCCGTCCGAGCCGTCGCGGTTGTTCTCGCCGTTGGCGAGGTTGTGCTTGTGGGTATAGCTGACCAGGTCGTTCAGGGTGAAACCGTCGTGGCAGGTGACGAAATTGATGCTGTTGATCGGGGCTTTGCCGCTGTGTTCATAGATATCGGCGCTGCCGCACAAACGGCTGGCGAACGCCCCCGCCAAGCCCGCGTCGCCGCGCCAATAACGCCGCACATCGTCGCGGTAGAGGCCGTTCCATTCCGACCAGCGTTCCCCCGGAAACCGCCCGACCAGATAGGCACCGCCCGCGTCCCAGGCTTCGGCGATCAGCTTCACGTCGCGCAGGATCGGGTCTTCGGCGATTTGTTCCAACAGCGGTGGGTTGGGGATCAGGTTGCCGTTGCGGTCGCGGCCCAGGATCGAGGCCAGGTCGAAGCGGAAACCGTCCACATGCATTTCCACCACCCAATAGCGCAGGCAATCGAGGATGAAGTTCCGCACCACCGGGTGGTTGCAATTGATGGTGTTGCCGCAGCCGGAATAGTTCTTATAGCGGCGCTTGTCCTCTTCCAGGATGTAGTAAATGCTGTTGTCGAGGCCGCGGAAGCTCAAGGTCGGGCCGGTCTCGTCGCCTTCCGCCGTGTGGTTGAACACCACGTCCAGCAAGACCTCGATCCCGGCTTTGTGCAGCGCCTTGACCATGGTCTTGAATTCGTCCACCTGGCAGCCGGGATAGAGCCGGGTGCCGTAGCCTTCGTAGGGCGCGAAGAAGCCGATGGTGTTGTAACCCCAATAATTGGAAAGCCGCTGCCCGGTTTCGGGATTCACCAGGGTGGTTTCGTGGGGATTAAATTCCTGTAAGGGCATGAACTCGACGGCGGTGATGCCGAGTTGCTTGAGATAGGGAATCTTGTCGATCACCCCGAGATAGCTGCCCGCCAGTTTGGTGCCGGAACTCGGGTGGATGGTGAGTCCACGCACATGGGTTTCGTAGATGACCAGATCGGACCAGGGATGGTAGAGCGGGCGGTCGTCCTCCCAGTCGAAACCGTTGGCGGTGACCAAGCCCTTGACCAAGGCCGGTTGCCGCCAATCGGGGCTGTGGTCCTGGTTGGCCGAGAAGCCCATGAAGTCCCAGTGCGGCGGGCTGGTCAGCGCGGTGGCGTAGGGGTCGATGAGGATACGGCGCGAATCGAAACGGTGGCCGCGCTCGGGCGCGACCGGGCCATCGACGCGGTAGGCGTAGACCAAGCCCCGACCGGCTCCTTCCACCACGATATGCCACATGTCGCCGGTTTTATGCTGGCGCGGGTCGAGTTCGATGACCTGGAACGGCTCGACGGCGTTGATATCCTCGAACAGCAACAGCCACACCTTCACGGCATGGCGGCTGAACAAGGCGAAATTGACCCCGCCCTTGTGCAGGTGGACGCCGTGCGGCAACGGCGAGCCGGCACCGTAGGAGAACGGGGGGCGTTTGGTGGAAACGATGTCCAAGGGGCGCTCGGCGGATTTCATGGCGATGAACGTGTCGCTAGCTGGATGAATATCGGCGTAGACCAGGCGTTCCTTCGGCGGAAAAGCATTCCCCGACCGCGGATGATGATGAATTTATCGAGTCCTAACGACTTCAAAATCAAGGGCTTATCGGTGAATTCCAGGGGTCTGACGCTAATCTTACCATTCTAGTTGGTTAAACGGGAAATTTGTCGCATCGCGACCACTAGCCTATTTTTCCGATAAATCAAATTCCGCCGGGCCGCCATCGCCTGTGGCATATCACTCGGACACTGGGTGAAATGCCATCATGTCCTGGCTTGGAGCGGGTGTTACCCTGTCCGGCGAGGATGGCGGAAGTGCCGGTTTCGCGTAAACTCCGCCCGCCTCGGAAGGCCATTCCGGCCTCGCCCCGGTGGGATATCCGAAAAATTTCTGAGCGAAACCCTGGGATACCGGAATTTTTTTTTAAGGCTCGGGTCAGAGCATGCGTCAGTGGTTAACAACCGATGAAGCTGACACACACAACCGCTGTTCAATCAACAACAAGTGTTTTTGGAGGTTAATATGGCTGCAACGACTGTTGGCGGCGTAAGCGTGCAAGACAAGCCGCTCTTGAATACCAAGTGGCTGGCGTTCGCATTCACGATCTACACGGTGTTCTATATGTGGGTGCGCTGGTATGAAGGTGTCTATGGCTGGGCGGCCGGCCTCGACTCCTTCGCACCGGAATTCGAGACCTACTGGATGAACTTCCTGTATACCGAGATCGTGTTGGAAGTGACCACCGCGTCGATCCTGTGGGGTTATATCTGGAAGAGCCGCGACCGTAACCTGGACGCCTTGGAACCCCGCGAGAACCTGCGCCGCAACTTCACCCACCTGATCTGGGTGTTCGCCTATGCCTGGGCGATCTACTGGGGCGCTTCCTACTTCACCGAGCAGGACGGCACCTGGCACCAGACCATCGTGCGCGACACCGACTTCACCCCGTCGCACATCATCGAGTTCTACCTGAGCTACCCGATCTACATCATCACCGGCTTCGCGGCGTTCCTGTACGCCAAGACCCGCCTGCCGTACTTCGCCAAGGGTCTGTCCCTGCCGTACCTGGTGACCGTGGTCGGACCTTTCATGATCCTGCCGAACGTGGGCCTGAACGAATGGGGCCACACCTTCTGGTTCATGGAAGAGCTGTTCGTAGCTCCGCTGCACTATGGCTTCGTGATCTTCGGCTGGCTGGCCCTGGCCATCGCCGGTGTGTTGCTGCAGATTTTCTACAGCTTCTCCGAAGTGCTGAAGAAGGACCTGTGCCCGGACCTGTAATCGGTACGCACGGCTAGGGCGGTTGGGTTCCCCGGACGGAAACCCAGCCGGTCCCGGCTAGATTGGAACCGTCGTCCGAGAGGGAATTCGGACGGCGGTTTTTTAATGCCCGCAGATCGACACCACCCGGCGGTCGATGGGCGAAAAACCACGGCCAGGCCACCCGCATTGCCCCGGAAAATTTAACTTGCTAGCATTCGGCGGTCCCAGGTATGCCCTGGACGCTTGGATTCGCGAGCAGCGTTCGGTTCCGCCGGTAGGGCGCGGAATAAGCGGATGGGTTTTCCATCCCGCGATACACCAAAACAAGAAGAACCGCCCCCTCCACCGGAAACGCCCCATGCCAGACCTGATGTCCAAATTGAAACACGCCGGTCGTGTCGTCGTCGGTGGAACCTGGGGTTTGGTGGCGTGGAGCCTTTCGGGTGTGAGCGCGGTGGCCATGGTCATCTGGGGCATCAAGGCGGTCGCCATCCCCTTGCTGATGCTCAAAACCGCTTCCTGGGGCATTTGGGGCTTGGGCGTGCTGCGCGAGGCCAAGACCCGCCCCCCCTTGCCGCCGCCTTCCGATCCCTCTTGAAGACCGGGCCGGAAATCCATCCGGCTTCCAGCCCCTTCGATATTCCCTAACCCAGCTCGAACGTGGTGATGCCGAACACCCGCGCCAAGGGCGTGGCCGGGATCGCGCCCTGGTACATGCGGGCGGTCTCGAACACCACCGTCATCCCATGCCGCGCCGCCAAGGCCACGGCGTCCGCGTTTGGCTCGGGCACGTCCAACAGCACCGGCTCGCCCGGTCCCGCATGGTTGCGCAAGGCCAGGAACAAGGTTTCCGCACCCTCGGGGGTGTCCGCGAACAAGGGGCCGATCTTCCAGCCGCTGTGGCATTTCCGAATCATGCCGTAACCCGCCAGCCCGCCGCCCTTGGGTAGCCCGAACGCGGCGCTTTCCGACTGTCCGATCCAGGGCCGCAGGAAGGTTGTGCGTGGCGCGGGGAATAGCTCCGCGTCGTAACGCGCCACGGTCTCGAACGGTAGCGCCGCCAGCGGCACGGTGGTGGCCGTGGCGGGCGGCTGCCGTCCCGGCGCGATGCCCTGGTAGCGCACATTGCGGTAGGCCAGCGCGAAACCCGAGCGCCCATAATCGGCCTGTCGCTCCACCACGCCGTCCAGCCCGATGGTCTGTCCGCGCAGATATTCCATGGCGGTCCGCCAGAGTGTCATCCCATGGCCTTGGCCCCGGTGTTCCGGCTTGACGATATAAAGCCCCAGGAAACCGAAGCGCCCGCCATAGCTCACCGCCGACAACGAGCCGATCAGTTCATTCCCGAGGAACGCCCCGAAAAAGCCCTCCGGGTCGGCGGCATGGAAGGCTTCGGCGTCGTACAGGCCGGGATTCCAGCCTTCTTGGGCCGCCCATCGCAGGGGGATTTCCAGTTCGGCGCGGCTGAGGGGGCGGACGGTCGAAGCGGTGTTCATGGCGGTGCCTCGTGGGTTGAAAGCGGCGACCTCAGTAGATGAACCCGACGCCCAGGTTGAACTCGTCGGGCACCGGGCCGCCATTCGAGCTGATGTTGCGGTAATCGGCCTTGATCGCGATGTTCTGGATCGGCTTGTAGGTCAGGCCGCCTTGGTAGATCCAGCGGTCGTAGAAGCCGCCGTAATTATCGAAGCCCGTGGGCACGGAGGCCAGGGTGTTATAGCGCTCGTAGCGGAAGAAGGGGGCCAGGTATTGGCTGCTGTCCTTCCACAGCCAGGGCATGATGTCGTAGGCCACTTCGGTATACCAGCCGTAGTTCGCCGAACCGATGGTCTCGCCCTTGGCTTGGCTCAGCACGGCGGCGTCGCCGATATGCCCGTAAGCGCCCAGGGCGCGGAATTCCATGCCCCTGTAGCGCCATTCGACATGGCCTTCGTAGAGTTGGGTGAGGGCGGATATTTTGCGCCCCGCGTAGAGTTCATCCTGGCCCGCGTCGCCGATGAAGGTCGAGGCGCCCACCAACAGGCCGGGCACCGCGGCGGGCGTGTAATCCAGGCGTCCGGTATAGGCCCAATTCTCGGCGATGGACATGCTGCCGCCTTGGCGACCCTCGCGTATCCCCGAGCTTTCGAAGCCCTCGGCGTTCAGGCCGTTCATGGCGTACATGCGGTATTGCAGGCCGGGGACGATTTCGCCGAACAGCCCCGCGCCCATTTCGCGCCAGGTGCTGGGGATGATGTATTGCTCGACATTGGGGCGGTGGTTGCCGTGGAAGGTGGTGGGTTCGTGGATTTCGTTGATGAAGCCCATCGGCACCAACATCAGGCCGGCCCGGATGTTGGCGGCGCGGTGCAACAAGAAATCGAGCTGGGAGAATTCGACCGAGACCTCGCCCTTTTCTTCGCTGCCCTCGCCGGTGCTAGCGTGTTCGAATTCGAACTCGTTGTTGAGGATGATCCAGTCGTTGAATTTATAACCGACGTACAGCACGGCGCGTTCCATATCCGCCGTATCCTTGGCATCGCCCTTGTCGGCCACGTAGTTGGTATAGAGGAATTCGCCGTAGCCGCCGATGGACAGCCCGCGGTTGACCCGGTAGACCTCGGACGCCGCCGGGCCGAAGCCGTATTGGCTTTTGTATTCGCGCTTGTCGGGAATGATGAGCTGGGTTTTGAGCTTTTCGACCTCGGAGGCGAGGATGTCGGTCTTGCGCTCGGCGTCGGTCTTCGACTTGCCTTTGGCGGAGGGTTCGGCGGGACCGGCACCCGTGGCAGCTTTGGTGGCGTCCTGCTGGCCCGCCTTCAACTGCTTCACTTCCTGCTTGAGGGTTTCGTTCTCGCCCGCCTTGGCTTTCAGGGCTTCGATCTCCTTTTGCTGCTGCTGGATGATCTTCCACATCTCTTCCATGGTGGCGGGCACGGGTTGGGCGGCGTGGGTGGCGGCGGAACAGAGCGCCGTGCCGATGGCTACGCCCAGGGAAAGGAAGGGTTTGTTGGCTTTCATCGGGAACTCATTGTGCATAGGGATGATAGTCAGGATTATATGCAAGCCTTTCCCAAATGGAAACGCTTCTCAAGTAATGGGTTAAGCATTACACTCTTTAGAAAATCGATTCCCAGGGAAACATCGCCATCGCCGGGCTATCGGGTCGCCGCGCCGATGAATCCCCATCTCCTAAGTACAGGTTTTCCATGAACAAATTCAATGCCGCCGCATTCCTCGCCTTGGCCCTGGCCTTGGACGGGAACGCCCAAGCCGCGAATATCAGCCGCAAGGCGCAACTGGGCCGCCAATTGTTTTTCGATACCAATCTATCCACCCCGCCGGGCCAGGCCTGCGCCACTTGCCACGATGCCGGCCTGTTCTTCAGGGATCCCGACCAGGATGTTCCGACTTCCGAAGGCGCGTCCCCGGAACTCAAGGGTTCGCGCAACACGCCCACCGCGCTGTATACCGCCTTCATTCCCAAGTTCCATTTCGACAAGGCGGAGGGTTTGTATGTGGGGGGGCAATTCTTGGATGGCCGCGCGGCGACTTTGAAGGAGCAGGCCAAGGGTCCGTTCCTGAATCCTTTGGAGATGGATAATCCGGACAAGGCCACCGTGGTGGGGAAGGTGAAACAGGCGGAATATGCGCCCTTATTCCTCAAGGTCTATGGCCGGCGGGCTTTCGATAATACCGGCAAGGCATACGACCGCATCGCCGAGGCCATCGCCGCCTTTGAACGGACGCGGGTGTTCGCGCCGTTCACTTCCAAATATGATTATTACCTCGCGGGCAAAACCCAATTCACCGAGCAGGAGCGGCGCGGGCGGCAGGTGTTCGAGGCCGGGGACAAGGGTAATTGCGCCGCTTGCCATCCCGACCGGCCCGGCGCGGACGGCACGCCGCCGCTGTTCACCGACCACACCTACGACAACATCGGGATACCCAAGAACCCGGACAATCCGTTCTATGCCTTGCCCAAGGATTTGAACCCCGAGGGTTCCGCCTTCGTGGACAAGGGGCTGGGTGGCTTCGTCAAAAAGCCCGCCGAGGACGGCAAGTTCAAGGTGCAGACCCTGCGGAACATCGCCAAGACTCCTCCCTATATGCACAACGGTTATTTCAAGACCTTGCGCGGGGTGGTGGATTTCTACAACACCCGCGATATTAAACCGGCCTGCCCGGACCCGTTGACCCCGGAGGCGCAAGCCTTGGCCCAGGGCTGTTGGCCCGCGCCCGAAATGCCGCGCAATGTGAACCACGACGAACTGGGTGCTTTGAACCTGACCGAGCAGGAAGTGGATGATCTGGTGGCGTTCTTGCAAACCCTGACCGATGGCTATCAGCCTTAGCGGCGCCATCGTTGCCCCGGCCTGACGTGCCCACCAGAGCATTTCCGGTTTGGGGGTACGCTCAGCCGTAGGGTGGGCATGTACCCATGCCCACCGCTTAACCGGGCAATCCCGGTGGGTACGGAATACGTACCCACCCTATCAATGACGTGAAAATGCGCTCGCCGGGCCGGACATCACGTAAAAGCGATATGGATGCGGGGATATCCTCAACGCTTCTGTGTCGATTTATATGAGGCGGCGGTATCCAAGACGGCGGTTCCCTGCTTGTTGGGAGGCACTTGCACGGTGATCGTCCCCTGGCAGGATTGGACGCCGTCGTTGGCGCTGAAGCGGACGGTGTAGACCCGGCCATTGCCGGTGAAGGGTTGGCCTTTGCGGGCCCGGCCCTGGCGCTCGGCGCGGAGCAGGACGCTTTGCTGGGTCTTGGGTTCTTTGGCCGTGGCCCTGGGCTTGACGATCTTGGCGTCCGGTCCGGTTTTGTCCTTGAGTTTGGGATTCCTGACGGGTTCGTCCTGTGAAACGGCGTCGATGGCGAGGGTGTAGGCGTTGGGGCCGGTGACGCCGAGGATGTGGACGGATTTGAAGCCCTGGTTGGGGGGCCAGAGGGAGGCGCGGCTGGGCCGGGCCGAACCGCAGTCCAGGGCGGTGCCGTCCGCCGTGACCAGGAGGTTGAATTCGGCGCTGGCCGACCTGGGGTCGGGGCCGAAGTCGTCGGTGGCGGTGAGGCGCAGGGTCAGGGATTGCGCGGTGCCGTCGGCCAAGGCGGGGGTGGTCAGGCGCAGTTCCGGGCCATCGGCACCCTGGAGCGGCACGGCGGGACCGCCGGTTTGTTCCCATTGGTAATGGAGGGCGTCGCCGTCGGGGTCCAGGGCGGTGGCGTGGAGGATCACTGCCTGGTTTGGCGCGGCCAGGCGCTGGGGTTCCGGGGTGATCATGGGCGGGTTGTTGGCGGTGACGGCGACCTGGGTCTCGCGGCTGTCGCGCAGGCTGCCGTCGGACACGGTGAGGCGGAACCCCAGGGTCTGGCCCAGGGCCGCCAGGGGGACGACCGTGGTGGGCTTTGCCGCCGTCGGGCTGGACAGGGTCACGGCGGGGCCGGAAGTTTGTTCCCAGGCGTAGCCCAGGGCGTCGAAGTCGGGGTCGTAGCTGGCGGTCCCGTCCAGGACCAGGGTGGCACCAGCCCGGATCGGGATGAATTGTGGGAGTTCGGCCACCGGGGCATGGTTGACCCGTTTAATCATGATATTCACAACCGCCGGATCGCTGGCATTGCCGTCGGGGTCGGTGACCACCAACTGGAAACTCATCTGGGTGTTCGCCGCCGCCACCGGCACGGTGAGGCTTGGCCGCGCCGCGTGGGCATCGCTCAGGGCGGCCTGCGGTCCGGCCACCTGGGTCCATTGGTAGCCGAGGGCTTGGCCCTGGGGGTCTTGGCTGGCGCTGCCGTCCAGGGTCAGCGTTTCCTGGGGGGAGGCGGAACGGTCGTCGCCCGCGACCGCCAGGGGCTTGTTGCGGACCGTGATGCGCACGCTGTCGGCGTCGCTCGACGCGCCGTCGTTGTCGAGGACGACCAGTTGGAATTCGAGGACGCCGTCGCCGCCGGTGGGCGCGGCGAAGGACGGGGTGGCGGTGGCGGCGTCCGCCAAATCCACCCCGGACCCGGCGGTTTGCGACCATTGGTAGGCGGCGATGACGCCGTCGCTGTCGGTCGCCGACCCCTGCAATCGCACCACGCTCCCTCCGTTCACCGTTTGATCCGGGCCGGCGTCGGCCACCGGGGCGGACAGCGTGGCCGCGCTCAAGTCGTCCATCGCGAAATAGGCCGGTGTATTCATGCCGAACTGGCCGACATCGGAGGAAGACAGGGCGAATTTCAAGCCGTCAATCGCGCCCAGGGGCGACAAGTCCAACCACGTCCAGCGCTTGACGATATAATCCTGGCTGTTGTCGCCCGGCCTGTAATCGGCCAGATAAAAATCCACGGTCCCGGACTCCTGCCCGCCCTTCAAGCCGGTAACGGTCAATTTCAGCCAATCGGCATCATCGCCGCTGGCCCCGCCGAATTTCTTCGCGAAACTATCGCCGTTCAGCATGGACAAGGCCGCATAGGTGGTATTGGTCACATAAAACCCATCGACATGCACCGTTTGAGCGAAGCTGATGGGCGACCCGTCGCCAGCGACGTAGTTCACGCCAAAATGACCACCGCTGTGGGCCTGCCCGGCATAGACGCTGTACTGGTTGCCATATCCCGGCGTGGTGTCGTCGGTCATGTTGGAATAGGCCCAACCCACCGCGGTTGTGAACCCGCCCCAATCGGTCATTGCATTCGAGAAGGTCGCCAATCCTGAAACGAAGGTGCCTGGATTGGGTTCGCCCTGGGGTATGGAGGGATTGGTTTGTCCGGCCCAATAGCTGTCGGGGTCCAAGGCCAAATCCTCGAAATCACTGACGACCGTTGCCGCCTGGAGTGGCGGGGTCAGGGATAGGCTGAGCAAGGTGATCGAAGGCCATTCAAGTTTCATGATGATTTTTCGCAAAGAATCAAAATTCAAAGGGAAAGGTTTCACTTCCTATAGGGCGCGATGGCGCGGTGTCTTGCACCGGATGCCGCCGCTTGCCGTGCGGCGCCTATTGGCCGCACCTTTTGAGTCCGAAAGGACGCGGCGTTATCGCATGGTTAATTTCCTGGAGATGAAAAGGTATAGGTCAAGCCGGCATAAAACTGGCGGGTCGGCATGGGATAAAAAGACAGGCCATACGCCGTGGTTTCATAAAAATCGTCGAATAGGTTATTGATGCCGGCGAAGAATTCGGCATCCCCCAGCTTGTAAAAGGCTTTCAAATCCACCCTTTGGTAAGCATCGAGTTTTGGTGCGTCGACGCCGGGGGCGATATTCGCCCCATTGCTGCGCGAGCCGATAAACTCGGCGGAAACGCTAAGGCTTAGTTGGGTCGTGGCCTGCCACAGCAGGCTGACTTGGCCGGTCAGTTCCGGCACCAGCGGCACCTTGAGTCCGGTGTTTTCAAAACGGGCGTCGATGAAACCGAAATTGCCCGACAAGCTGAGTGTATCCATCGGCATCAAGCGCCCACTAAACTCCAGCCCTTGCCGTAAGGTGGCGTCCGCATAATTCCGGTTGACGTGGTTATCGTAATAAATCTCCTGGTCATTCCTCATCCTGAACAAGGCCAGCGATAACCGCCCTCCGCTTTGGAAGCGCAGCCGCCATCCCGTCTCGAAATTATTGCCGGACTGGGGGTGTAAATCCGGCGCGCTCAGCACCAGTTCTTCCGCATTCGGATTGCGATAACTATGGTTATAATCGAAATACCATGCCAGATGGTCCGTCATATTCCAAGTCAATCCTATATCGGCGGCGAAGTTTTGCCAGGTATTATTGCTGTCGTCTAGTGCGAGCCAGCGATTTTCGCAACCCAAGGGCCGATACGGGAAAACCGGCGCGTAAGTACACATCCGCTTGAGCGCCGCCGACTGCCGCTGCATCGCGAAACGGTCATACCGGTAGCCGGCATCCACTACCAGGGGTATGGGCAAACTCCAGCGGGTATTGATGAAACCGCTCTGATTGGTGTATTCCGCATCTTTTTGCACGCTTTGATCGGGAATATCTTGGCCATTTTCATTGCGGGCCGCCGAACCGAAACGCCCGAAATACCCTAAGGTCCAATCCTGAACAATGGGGCCGGAATTAAAGGCCAGTTGGTGCCTAATATCTACCTCCTGGAATTTGAAGGTATTTTTCCAAGGGGCGACCGCGTTGTCTCCAGTGGACCAATAGTTGGCCGCTTCATAAGGATTATCCCGATACCGGTAGGACCATTTCAGCACGGTCGAGCCCACGGGACCCCAATCCATGGAGCCACCGGCCTGGCCCATGTAATCGCGGGTTTTGCCGCCGCCATCGGGTGTGGAGGCTGCGCGGCGTAATTGCGCGTTATTGATCACGCTATAATCGACCGGACCGGGTAAACCGTATCGATCGTCGTGGAATCGGAATCCAGCCTGCAATTCCAAAGCCTGGGTTAATGAATGAGCGAGGTTGACGGTCGCTTGGTTTTTGTCGAGAAACGAGTTTTCCCGATAACCATGGGTCTGGTTATGGAAGGCGTTCAAGGAAGCGCGGGTGGAACCGCTTTTGAAAGAGGCGTTCAAGTTTGAGTCCAGGGTATCGAAGCTGCCATAGTTGCCATAAAGGTCCGCCTTGGTCTGATTGCCGCGCCGGGTGACGATATTGATGACGCCCCCGACCGCGCCGTCCCCGTACATGACCCCGTTGCCGCCGCGGATGATCTCAACCCGCTCTATCTGCTCCAGGGATAAAGTCGTGAAATCGACACCGGAAAGATCGGGGGAATTCAATTTGACGCCATCCACCAATACCAGCACATTGCTGGAATAGGTATCGCCCATACCGCGAATATCTACGCCACCAAATTTATCATTCCCCGTAGAACTTCTTAAGTTGACGTTGGCTTCCCGGCTCAATAAGTCGATTAGAGAATTGCCAGGGGCGTTTTCTATGGCTTTCCGGTCGATGACGGTGATGTTTTTGGGTTGATCCGGTGCCGTGTCATAAACAGTAACTTCTGGTAATTGATGGGCTTCATCTTTAAGGGTATCACCCCAGGCCGATTCGATGGGCCTTATCCCCATGGCCAGACCTGCGGAAGCCAGCAGATTCAATAATTCCGTCGTGCGGAAACGCATTTTCATCGTTCGGGCAATCGCCAGCCATCCGGCCCGCTGGAGCATCGCCGGTAATACCGGCGTAACGATTGATCTCAATCGACAGGTGGTAACGCTCAACGCTTCTGTGTCGATTTATATGAGGCGGCGGTATCCAAGACGGCGGTTCCCTGCTTGTTGGGAGGCACCTGCACGGTGATCGTCCCCTGGCAGGATTGGACGCCGTCGTTGGCGCTGAAGCGGACGGTGTAGACCCGGCCATTGCCGGTGAAGGGTTGGCCTTTGCGGGCCCGGCCCTGGCGCTCGGCGCGGAGCAGGACGCTTTGCTGGGTCTTGGGTTCTTTGGCCGTGGCCCTGGGCTTGACGATCTTGGCGTCCGGTCCGGTTTTGTCCTTGAGTTTGGGATTCCTGACGGGTTCGTCCTGTGAAACGGCGTCGATGGCGAGGGTGTAGGCGTTGGGGCCGGTGACGCCGAGGATGTGGACGGGTTTGAAGCCCTGGTTGGGGGGCCAGAGGGAGGCGCGGCTGGGCCGGGCCGAACCGCAGTCCAGGGCGGTGCCGTCCGCCGTGACCAGGAGGTTGAATTCGGCGCTGGCCGACCTGGGGTCGGGGCCGAAGTCGTCGGTGGCGGTGAGGCGCAGGGTCAGGGATTGCGCGGTGCCGTCGGCCAGGGCGGGGGTGGTCAGGCGCAGTTCCGGGCCATCGGCACCCTGGAGCGGCACGGCGGGACCGCCGGTTTGTTCCCATTGGTAATGGAGGGCGTCGCCGTCGGGGTCCAGGGCGGTGGCGTGGAGGATCACTGCCTGGTTTGGCGCGGCCAGGCGCCGGGGTTCCGGGGTGATCGTGGGCGGGTTGTTGGCGGTGACGGCGACCTGGGTCTCGCGGCTGTCGCGCAGGCTGCCGTCGGACACGGTGAGGCGGAACCCCAGGGTCTGGCCCAGGGCCGCCAGGGGGACGACCGTGGTGGGCTTTGCCGCCGTCGGGCTGGACAGGGTCACGGCGGGGCCGGAGGTTTGTTCCCAGGCGTAGCCCAGGGCGTCGAAGTCGGGGTCGTAGCTGGCGGTCCCGTCCAGGACCAGGGTGGCACCGGCCCGGATGCCGAGGGATTCCGGGAGTTCGGCCACGGGCGGATGATTGACCACCTTGATCATGATATTCACGACCGCCGGATCGCTGGCGTTGCCGTCGGGGTCGGTGACCACCAACTGGAAACTCATCTGGGTGTTCACCGCCGCCACCGGCACGGTGAGGCTCGGTCGCGCCGCGTGGGCGTCGCTCAGGGCGGCCTGCGGTCCGGCCACCTGGGTCCATTGGTAGCCGAGGGCTTGGCCCTGGGGGTCTTGGCTGGCGCTGCCGTCCAAGGCGAGCGTTTCCTGGGGGGAGGCGGAACGGTCGTCGCCCGCGACCGCCAGGGGCTTGTTGCGGACCGTGATGCGCACGCTGTCGGCGTCGCTCGACGCGCCGTCGTTGTCGAGGGCGACCAGTTGGAATTCGAGGACGCCGTCGCCGCCGGTGGGCGCGGCGAAGGACGGGGTGGCGGTGGCGGCGTCCGCCAAATCCACCCCGGACCCGGCGGTTTGCGACCATTGGTAGGCGGCGATGACGCCGTCGCTGTCGGTCGCCGACCCCTGCAATCGCACCACGCTTCCCCCGTTCACCGTTTGATCCGCACCGGCGTCGGCCACCGGGGCGCGGTTCGCCGCTTGCGTTTTCTGGTGGATAACGCCGATGGCGTCCAGGTCGAATCCGGCGCTGCCGGTGGTTTTATAGGGATCGTATATGGGATTGCCCGAAGAATCCTGTTCGGTGCCATTACCCAGGATATCCTTGATACGGACATAGCCGATATTATTCAGGTCCAGGTCGGGAATACCTGATAGGTCGCTCAAATCGAATGGGGTACCATAGCCTTGGCGGTATTTCCCCGCGAGGCCGTCGATATTGGTGGGATCGACGGCCCCGAAAGCCCCTACTTTCGATGGCGTATAGGAATAATTGGGGAATCGGTAAAAATCCGTGCCGTTGGATGATACTTCCACCCAGGCCAGTTCCAGGAAGGTATCGCTGAGGCTGTTTTCGAAAACGGCAAAATCGCTGCCATCGCCGTCCGCGATGGGTTGGGCGAACGTCAGGGTAATACTGCCGCCGTTGCCGAGCGAGACGATATCGTAAGCATCGCCCACGGCTGGCCCTAGGGCTTTTGGCGGGGTTTGCCAGCCGGCATCGACATCGGTGCCGGGCCGATAATCCTGCCACCCGGTGGCCCAGGCGGTGAACAGCGGACTGCCCTTCGCGATTGCGGTCGAGCCGGCTTGGCCGGCCGCCGGGGCGAAAGGTCCGGCGTGCAGGTCGGTGGCGGATACCAGCAAGCAAGCGGCCATCAGCACGCCTAGCGGGAGGGTGCCGATGTTGTCAACGCCCTTGGCGACGGTGCGGATGGAAACTGGCGCTGTTCGCGCGATACCCGCTTGCGACGGGTGAACCGCCCGGATGGATGGAATGCTGGACATGGGATACCGCCGCGCCGCTTCGCAGATGGGGTGGATGGCTGGGAGCAAAGCGCGGACGGACGAAAAGGCAGAGGATGGACTCTGGAAATTTCGCCAACAGCCCACCGCTGTCTCGAACAATCTTACAGGCCAGTCTCCGGGCTCATAAGCGGCGTATCGCCCCATCCCCGGCCTTCCCATGCGTTGCACAGTGGCGTATTCGAGGAGGTTTAACTTATCTACCGTTGCGGGGGCAGCGTCGGCTTTGGCCGTTGGACGGCATCACCGGCTTCCTGTTTAAGCGCGGACCAGGGAAGGCCCGCGGCACCTGAAAGAGTGCCGGATATTAAGCCGACCGTGGCCCATGTGCAAGCCGGACGGCAGGCGGTTTCAGCGCGGACCCGCGCGATAGCCGCGCGCCAGATCGACGAAGGCCCGCAGGTAGTCGAGTCCAGCGTCCTCCTCGCGCAAGCCCAGGAAAATCCGCTTGGCCACGCCCGCCCGCCCCAGCTTGACCGCCTGGACGGCGAACCGCGCCGCCTGTTCTTCGACCAGCCAGCGCGGCAGCGCCGCCACGCCGCGCCCGCTGGCGACCATCTGCAACAGGATGTCGGTGCTTTCGATGGGCTTGTGGCGTTTAGGGCCGATGCCGGCCGGGGTGAGGAATTGGGTGTAGATATCGAGCCGGTCGATGGCGACCGGGTAGGTGATCAAGGTCTCGCCGGCCAGGTGCCGCGGCTCCACATACGCCAACTCGCGCAGGGGATGGCCCGGACCCACGACCAGCACCTGCTCGTAGTCGAATACCGGCTCGAAGACCAGGCCCGGCTTGTGCAGCGGGTCGGGCGTCGCCAGCAGGTCGATCTCGTAGCCGAACAAGGCGCCGATGCCGCCGAACCGGAATTTTTGCTTCACGTCCACATCCACCCTCGGCCACGCGGCGAGGTAGGGTGCCACGATCTTCAGCAGCCATTGGTAGCAGGGGTGGCATTCCATGCCGATACGCAAGGTGCCGCGCTCGCCCGAGGCGAACTGCCCGAGGCGCTCCTCGGCGTGTTCGAGTTGCGGCAACAGCCGGTGGGCGACCGCCAGCAGATATTCGCCGGCCTGGGTTAAGCGCAGGCGGCGGCCCTCGCGGTGCCAGACCGGCAACCCGAGTTGGTGTTCCAGTTTGCGGATGCTATGGCTGAGCGCGGACTGGGTCAGGTGCAGTTTTTCGGCGGCGGCGGTCAGCGAGCCATGCTGTTCGACGGCGCGGACGATTTCGAGGTGGGCGCGTTCCAGGCGGGGCATGGGGGCGGCTGATCCATGAAGAAAGTTAATCGATGGGTGAATTAATACCATTTTAATTCATAAGCCGGGGTGTTTAGCATGGCCACCTTTCATCTTCGCAAGGTTTGCAACATGGTCACCACCCACAATCTCGGTTTTCCGCGCATCGGCGCCCAACGCGAACTCAAATCCGCCCTGGAATCCTACTGGAAAGGGCGATCTTCCCGCGCCGAACTCGAAGTCCTGGGTGCCGAACTACGCCGCCGCCACTGGGCGGAGCAAGCGGCGCTCGACTTCGCGCCGGTCGGCGATTTCGCCTTCTACGACCAGGTGCTGGACATGAGCTTCACCCTGGGCAACCTGCCCGAGCGCGTGCTGGGTTTCCACGGCGACGCGCTGGACAACTATTTCCGCGTGGCGCGTGGCCGTTCGGCCCCTGTCGCCGACGAGCAGGCGGGGTGCTGTGGCGGGGTGGCGGCTGGCGAGATGACCAAGTGGTTCGATACCAACTACCACTACATCGTCCCCGAATTCACCGCCACCACCACCTTCAAGCTGGACGCCTCCCGCTTGCTGGAACAATGGGCCGAAGCCCAGGCCCAGGGCGTCGCGGCCAAGCCGGTCATCATCGGCCCCGTGACCTACCTGGCGTTGGGCAAAGCCAAGGACGGCTCCGGCAAGCTCGCCCTGTTGGAACGCCTGCTGCCCGTCTACGCCGAACTGTTGGAAACCTTGGCGGCGCAGGGCGTCGAGTGGGTGCAGATCGACGAGCCGCTGCTGGTGACGGAACTGGACGCGGACTGGCGGCACGCCTACGACCACGCCTACCACGCGCTGAAAAGCTGCCGCGTCAAGCTGCTGCTGGCGACCTACTTCGGCCAGTTGCTCGAAAACAGGCATTTGGCGCTGAACCTGCCGGTGGCGGGATTGCACATCGACGCCAGCCAGGGCCGCGAGGATATCTGGCCGCTGGTCGATACCTTGCCTCCGCACAAGGTGCTGTCGCTGGGGGTCGTCAATGGCCGTAATATCTGGAAGACCGACCTGGGCGCGGCGCTGGATTGGCTGGAGCCGCTGGCGGAACGGCTGGGCGCCCGCTTGTGGATCGCGCCGTCCTGCTCGCTGCTGCATGTGCCGGTGGATTTGGACAGCGAGGAGAACCTCGACCGGGAAATCAAATCGTGGCTGGCCTTCGCCAAGCAGAAGCTGGGCGAACTCGCCTTGCTCGCCACCGCGTTGAACCAGGGCCGCGCCGCCGTGCGGGCCGAGTTGGACGCCCACCGCGCCGCCATCGAATCCCGCCGCCATTCCCCGCGCGTCCACAATCCCAAGGTCAAAGCCGCCCTGGCCGGGATCGACGCCGGGCTCGGCCAGCGCCAAAGCCCCTACGCCCAACGCGCACCCAAGCAGGCCGCGCGGCTGAAACTACCCAAGTTTCCTACCACCACCATCGGTTCCTTCCCGCAGACCGCCGAAATCCGCTGGGCGCGCCGCCAGTTCAAGGCCGGGGAGATCGATGCGGTCACCTATCAGGCGGCGATGCGGGCCGAGATCGCCCGCAGCGTCCGCGAACAGGAAGCCCTGGGCCTGGATGTGTTCGTGCATGGCGAGGCCGAGCGCAACGACATGGTGGAGTATTTCGGCGAGCAATTGGACGGCTATGCCTTCAGCCAATTCGGCTGGGTGCAATCCTATGGGTCGCGCTGCGTGAAGCCGCCCATCCTGTTCGGCGATATCAGCCGCCCCAAGGCCATGACCGTGGAATGGATCGCCTACGCGCAATCCCTGACCCACAAGCCGATGAAGGGGATGCTGACCGGCCCGGTGACGCTCCTCAACTGGTCCTTCGTGCGCGACGACCAACCGCGCTCGGTGTCCTGCCAACAATTGGCCCTGGCCATCCGCGAGGAAGTGCTGGACCTGGAACGGGCCGGCCTGCGGGTGATCCAGATCGACGAGGCGGCGCTGCGCGAGGGGTTGCCGCTGCGGCGGTCGCAATGGCAGGCGTATTTGGACTGGGCGGTGGCATCCTTCCGCATCGCCGCCAACGGGGTGCGGGACGAGACCCAAATCCATACCCACATGTGCTATTCGGAATTCAACGACATCATCGCCTCCATCGCCGCCATGGACGCCGACGCCATCACCATCGAAACCTCGCGTTCCGACATGGAATTGCTCGACGCCTTCGATAGCTTCAACTACCCGAACGAGATCGGGCCGGGCGTGTACGACATCCACTCGCCCAACATCCCGACCCAGGAACATATCGTGGCGCTGATGAAAAAAGCCGCCGAGCGCATCCCGGCGGAGCGGCTGTGGGTCAATCCCGACTGCGGACTCAAAACCCGGCAGTGGAGCGAGGTCATCCCGGCCCTGACCCATATGGTCGCCGCGGCCAAGACCCTACGTGCCACGGTGGACTGATTCCCGTCGAAAGTCCCGGCCCGGAAATGGTGGGCATAAGTACATGCCCACCCTACGGCCAGCGGAGCGCATCCAATCGAACATCGGTGCTGCTTTCCAAGAGCGCCAAGCAGGCGACGCAAAGGCAGCCGTCGTAGGTTTGCCGGATATGGTCCACCGTTTCCCGCGACAAGCGTACTTCCATACAACCGCATTGGTGGATGCGGTTGGCCTTGCAAACGAACTCCCGCGCACAACGCGGGCAGGTTTTCGCTTCATGCTTCTGGTCGGTCATGTTTCCTCCTGGGCAGGTGCCCTAGCCTAGCCGGTCCCGCTGATGGGTGGGGCAACGCCCTGGCGCGTTGGCAGGAAGGGCGGGCACTATCGACGGCAGCGGGGATGACCATGGTCAAGACCCCGCCGAGGCGTGTATGATCTTTTATAAAATCTTCATATCAAACCGGCGGTTTCCGGGCGGGAACCCATTGGGTCGGGGGCCGAATGAGCCGCTCAACTGAGCGGGTGGCAATGCCCGTGGTGGTGGGGATCGGTCGAATCGGCGTCCACCGCCACCAGGTTCAGTACGCTATGCCGCACGCCGCGCTCCGCCGCCATGGCATCCGCGAACCTGCGGATTTCCTGGGTCGGGCCGCGCAGGAACAGCGTTTCCATGCAGTGTGCGTGATCGAGGTGGACATGCATGGCGGACACGACCAGGCCATGGGCTTGATGCTGGAGTTCGGTCAAGCGCTCCGCCAAGCGCCGTTCATGGTGGTTGTAGACATAGGACAGGCTGGCCACGCAATAGGGGGCGGCGTCCGTGGCGAGTCGCGCCGCTTCCAGTTCCCGGCGCAACATGTCGCGCACCGCCTCGGAGCGGTTGGCATAGCCACGGGCTTGGATCAGCGCGTCGAAATTCTTGGCCAGCGCTTCGTCGAGGGAAATGGTGATACGTTCCATAAATTAAAAATCCGGGGAATTTCCGCTGGGATATTCCGGCGATTTTAGCGTAGGAACCGGGGGGTTCCCGCATCCAAACTTGAGGAGGCCGCGTGCAAGCCTTGCCACAGGACACATTATTGTTGACGGCCTTGGTGTTCGCGCTGGGCTTGAAGCACGGCTTCGACGCCGATCATCTATCCACCATCGACGGGCTGATCCGGTACAACAGCCGGGCCAATCCCCGGTGGGCGCGGTACTGCGGCGTCCTGTTTTCCCTCGGGCATGGCGGGGTGGTCATCGCGGTGGCTGCGGTGGCCAGTCTGGCGGCGCGGTCTTGGGCGGTGCCGGGCTGGATGGAAGGTTTCGGCACCTTGGTTTCGGTTTTCTTCCTGGGCTTGCTCGGCTTGGCCAACCTGTTCGCGGTCCTCCTGACGCCCTCCGGCCAGGAGGTCCGGGTCGTGGGCGTCAAGGGGCGCTGGCTGGGAGGTTTGCAAAGGGCCGGCCAACCTGCCCTGGTCGCGCTGGTGGGGGCGTTGTTCGCCCTGTCCTTCGATACCCTGAGCCAGGCGACCGTGTTCGCCCTGGGGACCGGTTCCCCCGGCGACTGGCCCCGTGCCGCCGGGTTGGGGCTGGTCTTCATGCTGGGGATGTTGACCACCGATGGCATCAATGGCCTATGGATTTGGCGGCTGCTGCGGCGGGCGGATCGGACAGGGCGGATCGCCTCCCGCATCATGGGACTGACCGTGGCCGTCCTCAGCTTGGCAGTGGCGGCGTTGGGGGTGGCCAAATATCTTTCGCCCCAGGTCGGCGCCTGGATGGAGGGGTCCGAATTGTCCGTGGGCTTGGGGGTGGTCGGCGTCCTCTGCGCCGTTTTCGCCGTGGCTTGGGCTTTCGCCCGTGCCCGTTTTTGCAAAGCGGCCTGACCGGGACGGATGGCAAAGGGAGCCCGCCGGGAAGCCAGGCGACATGGTTCCTCCGGCGGGAATATTCAGGCGGTTTTGACAGGCGGCGGGAACCAATGGCGGGTCCGGTTGCACACGGCGCAGACCGACAGCATCACCGGAACTTCCACCAGCACGCCCACGACGGTGGCGAGCGCCGCGCCGGATTCCGGGCCGAACAGGGCGATGGCGGTCGCGACCGCGAGTTCGAAGAAGTTGCTGGCTCCGATCAGGGCGCCCGGCGCGGCCACGGCATAGTTCACCTTGAACAGCTTCATCAGGCCATAAACCAGGGACGAGTTGAAATAGACCTGGATCAGGATGGGGATGGCGATCAGGCCCACGTGCAGCCAGCGGCCCGTGATGTTGTCGGCCTGGAAGGCGAAAATCAGGACCAGGGTCAGCAGCAGCGCGGAAATCGCGATGGGGTGCAGGCGCGGCAGGAAGGCTTGCTCGAACCACGCCTTGCCCTTGGATCGTAACAACCCATTGCGGGTCAATACACCCGCCGTCAGCGGGATCACGATGAACACGACCACCGACCACAGCAGCACATCGAACGGCACGTCGAGGCCGGAGGTGCCCGCCACCAGGAACTTCACGATGGGCGCGAACAGCCCGAGCATGATGAGGTCGTTCACCGCCACCTGGACCAGGGTATAGGCGGGATCGCCGTCGGTCAGGTAGCTCCACACGAACACCATGGCCGTGCAGGGCGCGGCGGCTAGGATGATGACCCCGGCGGTGTATTGGTCCGCCATCTCCGGGCCGATCCAGGGCAGGAACAGGTGCTTGAAAAACAGCCAGCCCAGCAAGGCCATCCCGAACGGCTTCACCAGCCAGTTCACGAACAGCGTGACCAAGAGCCCCTTGGGATTCCGGCCCACATCGGCCACAGCGCCGAAATCCACCTTCAACATCATGGGGGTGATCATCAGCCAGATCAGCGCGGCTATCGGTAGGTTGATGTGGGAAACCTCCATGCCGCGGATGGCGGCGACCGGTTCCGGCAGCAATTTGCCCAGGGCGACGCCGATCCCCATGCACAGCGCCACCCAGACCGTGAGATAACGGTCGAACAGGCTCATGTGCTTGGGTGCGGCCGCGGTGGTTGCGATGGTGTTCATGACCGCTGGACCTCCTTGCAACCGCCGGGGGTGTCCTCGCCGATCCGGTTCAGCGCGGCGGAGAGTTCCGGTCCCGCCATCGTCTCGAACGGCAAGGCCAGGAGCTTCTGGATGCGTTGTTCCAGGGCGGCGTAGGTCGCTTCGAAGGCGGCTTCGATTTCTTCCGGGGTGCCCGTCACATGGGCCGGGTCGGGCAAGCCCCAATGGCCCCGGACCGCCTTGCCGAGATAAACCGGGCAGGTCTCGCCGCCCGCCGAATCGCAGACCGAGATCAGGATATCGATCCCGGCCTCCTCGAATTCCTCCCAGGATTGGCTCTTATAGCCTGCGGTCGGCAAGCCATGGCGTGCCAGGGTGGCGAGTGCCCCCGGATTGATGCGGCCTATGGGGTGGCTCCCGGCGCTGTAAGCCCGGAGACGGTCCCCGCCAAGATGGTTGATCAAGGCTTCGCCTAGGACGCTGCGGCAGGAGTTGCCGGTGCAAAGGACCAGGATGTGGAGCGGTTGTTTCGCGGTCATGGGCGATCCCCGGTCTTGGAACCTGGACAACAGGCGGACTTCGGCTCCAGCCGGACCACCGTGTCCGCGCCGAACATCGGGATCGATTTCAGCGTGTGGAAGGCTTCCCAGGCGACGCCTTGGGGATCGAGCGACCAGTATTTGTCGGACTCGGCATAGCAGCAGGCGGCCCGGCCCTGCGCTTCGACCGGCAGGGCGGCGGCGCTCAAACCCTGGCGGACGGATTCGAGTTCATCGCCGAAATCGACTTGTATCCCCAGATGGTCCAGGCCGGGTTCGCGGCCCCGCGCCGAGAGGGCGAAATTGACGCGGGGATCGTCCAGCATCCACTTGGCGTAGTCGGCTTCGCGGACTGTGGGCGCGGCCTGGAACAGCGCACTGTAAAAGCGGATGCTGTCTTCTAGGTTCTCGACGGCGAGATGGACATGGAATCGTTTCATGAGAAAGCTCCCGGACGGTGGTGGGTTGAAACAGCGTGGTGTGGCGGAGTGGGTCCATCGGTTATGGAGTGGGAGGCCCGTCCGCGCCCGGACATCCCGATGGCGGCGTGGCCGGACACGGCTGGCCACCGCAGCAGTTCTCCATCAGGAAGGCGAGCAATTCATTCATCGCCGTGTAGTTGGCCGAATAGATCACGAAGCGGCTTTCCTGACGGGATTGCACGAGGCCCGCATGGCTCAGTTCTTTCATGTGGAAGGTCAGCGAGGACGGCGGAATCCCCAAGGTTTCCCCGATCTTCCCGGCAGGCAACCCTTCAGGGCCGACCTGGACCAAGAGGCGGAAGATGGCGAGGCGGGAGTCCTGGGCGAGGGCCGCCAGGGCGGCGACAGCGGTTCTTGTTTCCATATTTCCATGTTAATGGAAATATTTTCATATGCAAGCGCGTTCTTCAAATCCATTGCAAGCCCGGCGGGCGGCGCTCATCCGGCGAAGCGGTAATTGATCCGCCACGGCTTGCACCCGTTTGGATTCACCGGTAGGTAAAGCCCGCGCTCATGGAAAGCTTGTAAGGCCATCAGTCCCAAGTTAAGCCTTTTTCGTGGACGTCAAGGAACAGGTTCGGTAGGTCGTCGGTAAGGTTCATAGGATTTCCTCATGGGGTCGGGTGGTTGAAATGGGAGGGACAATCTGACCCTTTGGGCGGGTCATTGTGTCCCTGACCCTTTTCGGCATCGGCGGGAGTCTCAAGCGCCAATGTCGAAATGCAGGGTCAAGGGATCGGTATAGGCGGTCAGGAACTTGTTCCTCATCGCCGGAAGGTAGGCCGGGAGGATGCGCCAGGACCAAATGCGGGGGGGGCCAGCTTTTTGCCGTTGGTGGCCGTCCGGGAGGTGGTTTCCACCTTGAGGCCCCGGTTCCGCAGGCGGTTGAGGTTGGGCGCAATCGAACTCACGCCGTAGCGGGCTTGCAGTTCGGTGGACTCGATGGCCTTCCCGGCCAGCAGTTCGGTCAGGACCACGATGTCCATATGGTCAACGAAGGGCTTGCTGCTCACGGCTGGCCCTCCAGGAACGCCCGGAGGTCTTCGGGCTTGTAGACCGGGCGGTTGCCGATCCGGCGAAAAGCCGGGGGCTGGTTCTTCTTGCGGCGCTCCTGTAGGGCTCTGGGGCAGCCCTTTCAAAGTGTAAAAATAGCCCTTCTAAATCAATGGGTTGAAAAGGCCATTTTTCTGTGTCGAAGCGTAGGACGCCACCAACGGCGACATGGGCCACAGCAAAATCAGGGACTTACATAACCCGATTTCGCCAACCGGGTAAACCACTTTGAAAGGGCTGGGCTCTGGGGGAAAGCGGAAACCCGGCCTGGGTCAGGTAGTCACTGGCCTCGGCGGGGCGTAGGACGATGGTGGTCTGCATGGCATGAACTCGCGGTTTCGGGACATTTCCCAGCCATGAAACCACGGAAAGGCGCTTACAAAGTCGGCTTGGGCGAGGATTTTTGTAAAATTGGGGCACCGGACAGCCCGTGTCCACATGGACACAGAGAAAAAAGGACCCCATGGAAACCGAACAAGACGTCCTCCAGCGGTTGATGACCGCCTAGCCCCATATCGTGACGGAATGCCGCCAGGTACTCGGCTCCGAACTGCACTATCAGGCGATGGTGTACAGCTCCCTGCGGAACCAGGGTCAGGTGCCCGCCCAACAGGTCGGCATGAATGTGAAGATGTGGATTTCCAACCTGGTATCCGACCTGTTCAAAACCCTCGACGCCAGGAAGCGGGAGGGCTTCCAGGGTGGATTCGAGCCCATTCCCGATGTCTGCTTGTTCTCGCCGGGAATCGAGGGCGACTGGCGCAGGCGCAACAACAGAGCCACGCTTCGCCACCTCCTGCTCGCGATTGAGGTCAAGGCATCCGAGCGCAGCGGTGGCAGGCTGTCGGCCAGGGAAATCGTTTTCGACATCGAGAAACTGGCGGCGCACCGCCAGGAAGCCCAGGCGCGGGGCTCTACCTTCCACCCCGTGATGATGGTCATCGACACCGCTCCTTTGCTGGCCGAGCGCATGATGGGCGCGAGCCTCAAACAGGCTCAGGACGCCGCCAGGGAACTGTCGGTGAGCCTGCTTTACCTTTCGCCCAGCGAGACCCTGGAGGCGGTTCTCGGCTGATGGATGGGGCCATAGAGGCGCATTCAGGCCACTGGACGCCGTTAAACCGCATGAGGTATAAACTCCTGGGCTTATAGATTTAGCCCTTCTTCATCGTCGCAACCGGTCCTCATCGAGGTGGGTTGTTTTTCTTGCCCATTTGGCTGAGCTGCTGGGTACCCGCTCGACCTCACATTCGAGGCGTCGGGGTCTTACCCAGGAGTAATCCATGACCAAGCCGCTCGTCCGTAAGCCTCCAACCCTCCCACATGGACGCCCTGGTTAAACCGCGACACCCTTGGGCCTTTTGTTGGAGGAGCGGGATGAAGAAGCGGGATTTGCCGGAGGTCCACGTCGAGGCGTGGAGGAAGAGCGGGTTGAGCCAGGCCGAGTATTGCCGTCAACGGGGCGTGAACCCCAAGACCTTCTCGGGCTGGGTGAAGCGGGAAGCCCCCACCGGGGAGCCGTCCGGCCTTGGATTGATTCCCGTCCGGGTGGCCCCGGCCGCCAGCGCCGTGGAAGTGCCGGCCCTGGTCCTGCGGCTGGCCCCGGGTGTCCGGTTGGATATTCCCGCGACGGTACCGGCGCGCTGGGTGGCGGAATTGCTGAGGGGCTTGGCGTGATCCGGCGTCCGGAGCATCTGTGGTTGGTGGTCGAGCCGGTGGACATGAGGCGGGGCATCGATGGGCTGTCGGCCCATGTCCAGCACCGGCTGGGCCGGTCGCCGTGTTCCGGCGCGGGGTTCATCTTCCGGAACAAGGCGGGCACACGGCTGAAGCTGCTGGTGTGGGACGGGAACGGGGCGTGGCTGTGCCAGCGTCGGCTGCACCGGGGCGGGTTCGCGTGGCCCGCGCTGGGCGAGGCGGTGTTCGCGCTGACGCCGGCGCAGTGGGAATGGTTGGTGGCGGGGATGGACTGGCGACGCCTGTCGGCCACGCCGCCGGTGGATTGGCAAGCCTGAGGACGGGGACGGAGCATTCCCCCGGAACCCAGTGTTTCCAAGGGTTCCGGGGGGTCGGGCGGGGGTATGATCGGGGCCATGGAAGCGCTGGCCCAACTCGACCTGCTGAACCTCGAACCGTCCGCCAAAACCCGATTGGCGGCGATGATCGCGGCGTTGCAAAGGGCGTCCGCAGCCAAGGACCTCAAGATCCAGGCGCTCACCCTGGAACTCGCCCATTTGCGGCGGATCCGCTTCGGGGTCAAAAGCGAAGCCCTGCCCCAGACCCAGCGCGACCTGTTCCAGGACACCTGGAACGAGGACTCGGCGGCGGTGGAGGCGGAGATCGAGCGCCTGGCCGACGGCGCGGCGGCCCCCGCCGCCGCCAAGCCGAAGCGCGCGGGGGCCGGACGCCAGCCGTTGCCGGACCCCCTGCCGAGGATCGAGCACCGCCACGAACCGGAGGCCTGCCAATGTCCCCGTTGCGGCAACACCGACCTGGTCCTGATCGGCGAGGACGTCACCGAGCAACTGGACGTCGAACCGGCCCGGTTCTTCGTCCACCGCCACATCCGGCCCCAATACGCCTGCCGCCCCTGCGAAACCGTCGCCGCCGCCCCGGTGCCGCCCGCCATCATCGACGGCGGCCTGGCGGCGGTGGGCCTGCTGGCCTGGGTGCTGATCGGCAAGCACGTCGCCCACCTCCCCCTGTACCGCCTGGAACAGATCGCCGCCCGCGACGGGGTGGTCCTGTCGCGCTCGACCCTGGCCGACTGGGTGGGCCGCCTCGGCGTGGCCCTGCAACCCCTGGCGGACCGGCTCGCCTGGCACCTGCGCCGGGGCGGCACGCTCCACGCCGACGAAACCCCGGTGGCGCAACTCGACCCCGGCAGCGGCAAGGCCAAGAAGGCCTACCTCTGGGCCTACCGCAGCAACGACCTGGAACCGGGACCCCGCATCGTCGTGTTCGACTACCGGCCGGGCCGGGGCGGCGGGCACGCGCGGGCGTTCCTCGGCACCTGGCAAGGCCACCTGCGGGTCGACGACTATGCCGGGTACAAGGCGCTGTTCGCCCCGGAACGGGAAGCGGCCCCGCCCTGCGTCGAACTGGGCTGCTGGGCCCATGCGCGGCGCAAGTTCTTCGAACTCCACCAAGCCAACCAAAGCCCCATGGCCCTGGAGGCGTTGCGGCGCATCGGCCAGCTCTACGCCGTCGAAGCCGAGGCCCGGTCGCTGGACATCCCGGCCCGCCAGCGGCTGCGGGCCGAACGCGCCCTGCCGGAACTGGAGTCCCTGCGCGCCTGGCTGGCCGAGACCCGCGCCCGCACCGCCCCGGGCACCGGGGCCGCCAAGGCGCTGGACTACACCCTGAAACGCTGGCCCGCCCTCGTCCGCTATGCCGAGACCGGCGATTTGCCCGTGGATAACAATCCAGTGGAGAACGCCATCCGCCCCATCTCCGTCGGGAAAAAGAATTGGTTGTTCGCCGGTTCCGAACGGGCCGGCCAACGCGCCGCCTCCATCCAGACCCTGCTCGGCACCGCCAAACTCAACGGGCTCGACCCCGCCGCCTGGCTGCGGGACACCCTCGCAAAACTTCCCGCCTGGCCCAACAGCCGCATCGACGAGTTACTGCCGTTCCACACCCAGATACCCCAGGCATAGGCCGAGCAATCAGGACAGGTGGTAGCGCTGGACGCTTACGAACGGCTGGCACCGGGTCAGTCTGATCTGATTGCGCCTACCAGTTCTTGGCCCTGGGAATCTTCTTCTTGGTGGCCGGTATCTTCGCCGGGGCGGATGCCCTGAACTGCTGGGGTTTGTTTCGCGTGGTGTTCCCACCTTTCGGTTGTATCAATAATCGGCCTGTTGTTAAATAAATAACACACTTTGTGTATCTCTGAGGAACGGATCGGGTATAGGTCTTGCCAGGCGGGATGTGTAGGGCCAGTACTGGAATTTGGTCGGGAGTTGATAACGCTTGGCTTGCGGGGCTTGATTTGAGGGTGTGTCCATGTGGACACGGGAGGTTTTCGTATTTGCAGAGCGGCTTTCCGGCCTGCCGTTTCGGTTTGCCGGATGGAGCTTGATGCCGCTTGGAGAAAGGGGGGCGAAGGCCGGTGATGGGGGTGGGTTGGCGGGTTACGCCGAATCCATGCCCGACGAGGAAATTCTGCGGCAGTTGCTCTGGTGCTGAGCCAGGAGCGAACCGCTAAGGTTTGAAATGCAGTTCGGCGGGGGCCTGTCCATATGGACACAGAAGAAGGCTCCCTTCGGGGGGGGGTCAAGCCTGCTTCTTGAACGGAACCACTTCCGCGCCTTGCTTGAGTCCATCCAGGTAATCCGCCCAAGCCTGCATCATCTTCCGCCGCTCCGGCAGGTGCGCCGTGCGGTTGTAGGCCCGCCCGAGCGGGTCCCGGACGGAGTGGGCCAACTGATGCTCTATGAAACCCGGGCGGAACCCCAGCACTTCATCCAAGACCGTGCGGGCCAGAGCCCGGAACCCATGGACGGTGATTTCCTCCTTGCCGAACCCCATTCGGCGCAACGCCGCCAGTAAGGCCACGTCCGACATGGGGCGGGAACCGTTGGGCGTCCTGGCCGAAGGGAAAACGTAGCGCCCATGTCCGGTCAAGGGTTGGAGTTCGCGCAGAATCTCCAGGGCTTGGGTCGCCAAGGGCACGATGTGCTGGGTTTTGGTCTTGGGGGCGGTATAGCGCCATTCGGCGGCTTCAAGGTCGAAGTCGGCCCATTCGGCTTGCCGTAGCTCGCCGGGGCGCACGAAGAACAAAGGGGCCAGCCGAAGGGCGCAATGCACGGGCAGCGTGCCTTGGTAGGCGTCTATGGCCCGTAGCAACTCGGCAATCTGCTTGGGTTCGGTCACAGCCGCGAAATGCTGCCCTTTGGCAGGGGGCAACGCCCCTTTCAGGTCGCCGGAGGGGTCGCGCTCGGCCCGCCCGGTCGCCACGGCATAGCGGAAAACCTGCCCACAGTTCTGCATGGCCCGATGGGCGGTTTCAAGGGCACCACGGCTTTCGATTCGGCGAAGCACGGTCAGGAGTTCCGGGGCCTTGATGTCTGCTATCGGACGCCCGCCCAGCCAGGGGAAAATGTCCCTCTCCAACCGCCTGATAATGCGCTCTCCATGGGCTGATGCCCAGTTGGAGGAGTGCTTGGCATACCACTCGCGGGCTACCACTTCAAAGCTGTTCGCCGCCCGGTCGGCTTGCGCGGCCTTCTGCGCTTTCTTCTGTTCGCCGGGGTCCACGCTGTTCGCCAGCAGTTTGCGGGCCTCGTCGCGCTTCTGCCGGGCTTGGGCAAGGGTGGTCTCGGGGTACACGCCAAAGGCCAGCCGCTTTTCCTTGCCGCCAAAGCGGTACTTGAGACGCCAGTAGCGGGAGCCGTTGGGCATGACTTCAAGGTAAAGCCCTTTCTCGTCGGACAGCCTGTAGGGCTTGTCCTTCGGCTTGGCGTTCTTGCAAGCGGTGTCGGTCAGCATGGGGCACTCCGTCCAAGGTTCTCGCGGGTTGCGGCCTTTGGGGGCATCGGAGGTGGGGGCACACGCATATGCCCCTGGAGATGCCCCCTTATGCCCCCGGATTCCATAGGAACGCTTGGGGCATCTTTGGACGAATTATAAATGAAAAAGCCCGCGTGGAGCGGGCTTTAGGGACTTGTTAGGTTGTCCTAGGAACACTAATTGGTGGAGGTGGCGGGAATTGAACCCGCGTCGCACTCCTACGGCCAACCTATTGAATTCCCGAACGGCAAAGAGCCAGCGGTGCTGGAAATCATGGGAAATCGTCTCACCTAAACGGCTCACGTTTTCGTCCCACAGGGTAGCGCCCAACCGGGCTTGCTGCAACTTCATGTAGGCGTTCATCATCGGCCCGATGGCCCTGTTAAACTCCGCCGCAGTCCCGGATTGCGCCATATACGCCATGCCATTAAAAGCTCTCAGATTCTTCAACCTCTGCTGGGTTGCTCTGCTCGCAGGCTGCGCCACCCCACACACCCATGATAGCGATCGGCTCACCTCCCCCTTCCGGGTCGGGATCAGTGGCGATTATCCGCCGTTCTGCCTCCGCGCATCCGACCCCGCCGCAAGCCTGGGCTACCAGGGCTTCGACCTCGACCTGTTGCAGCGACTGACCCGCGACCTGGATTTGCCACAGGCCCAGCCCGTGCAGTTCCAGTGGCCGAACCTCGCGCAAACCCTGGCCGGAAACCGCGTGGACCTGGCCGTTTGCGGCATCACGGTCCGCCCCGACCGGGCGCGGGCCATGATCTTCACCCGGCCCTATGCCGTCAGCGGCGCGGTCGCCGTCCTGCCCCGCCGGGATGTTGCCCGTTTCAAGACCTTGGCCGATTTGGACCAACCGGGCGTCCGGCTGGGCGCCAACACGTCAATGCCGGTGGCCATCTGGAACGGGTCGCCCGCGCCCATTTTCCTCGGGCCATCCTCCAAAGCACCCGCAACAATCTGGAACTGCGTAGCTTGCTGGAAACCGGGCGCGTCGATGCCGTGATCTCGGATACCCTCGAAGCCGCCACCTGGGACGATGTCGCTTTGCTCGGGCCGTTCACCCAGGACCGCAAGGCCATGGCGCTGCCGCTCGACCATGTGGAATTGCGTGACCGCATCGACGATTGGCTGGCGGCCCGCGAGACCGATGGCTGGCTTCCGCAACAGCGCCAGGCGCTCGGCGCTCAAGCCGCAATGGCCCCGGAACAAGTCTGCGCCGAAGCGATTTCGGCCAACCTGAGTCAGCGCTTCTCGCTGATGCCGTGGGTGGCCGCCGTGAAGCGCCGCGAGAGCTTGCCGATCATCGACCCGGCGCAGGAAGCCAAGGTCTTGGCGCAGGCCCGCGCAATGGCCGCCCGCGAGGGATTGCCGGAAAACGAAGCGGCGCGGCTGTTCACTGTGTTGATGGAACTCTCGAAGTCGATCCAGGCACGGAATGGGAACGCCGAAGCGGAAGGTCTCGGCCTTCCCGAACTGCGGCTCGCTGTGGCGGGCGTGAGCAGCGCCTTGCTGCCCGAAATCCGGCGCTATGTCGGCATCTTGGCCGATCATTCCGAAATGCTGGAAACCACCCTCCGGCACGACCTGGGCGAGTGGCTGGATGCAGATAAGGTCGGGTCACTGTTGGAGGTGCTGCCGCCTCGGGCGTTTGGTTCGCTGAAGTCCAAGCCTAGGCGCGCTGTTCAATAGGCCGGGGCAAGGCGAGATCGTGCACCGCCTCCCAGTGCCAAGTGTTGAACCCGGGCGAGCCGACGATTTCAAACCGCAGCAGGTCCAGGCCGTCAACCCGGAGACAGCGCTTGTATTCGGCATAGGCGTCAGGGTCGGCGAACACCTGCTGGAACAGGGCTTGACCATACCCCGCGATCTTCCCAGCCTCCGCCCATGCCTTCTCCGCTTTAAGGAAGGGATAGCGCAGATGATCTCGAAATACCATTCCAAATCCCGCTCGTCCTCGGCGCAATTGCGAGGCCATTAACCCAGGCCGCCCAAAATCCGCTCGGCCTCCGCCCAGGGCAATCGACGCTTGTTTTCCCGCATTCGCCTGAGCGCGGCCAACGCTTCATCGACGGTGAGCAACCCCTCCTCGACCATGGCCCGAAGCAGCCAGATCGTGCCCATGGCCGGAACATTCTCCTGATTCGCGACGGACTTAAGCGCCTGGTCTCCCGTCAGCAGCGGACAGCCTTCCTGCTTGGCGAGGGCCAAGGCTAGATAGTCATTGGAACTGGGTCCCGTGCCATATCGGGAAGGCAGTGAATAGGCGTACTCGATGTATTCAGCTGATACTTCCAAAACGAGCAACCCATTTCCTTCCAGCCCTGGGCTACCCGGTTCGATTTCTTCCCAATAGAGGATATCGGGCACGCCGAAGCGCATTGGAAGGCGGAAGAACGTGGTCATCAACTGCCCAGCCTCCATGTCGATAAGGATGTTGGCATCACTGATGAGCAGCAGCATCCGTCGGCTCCATCTGCCGTTGCTTGTGGAACAGCATCAACGGGATGCCCAGCAATTCGGCCGCCTTAGATTCGGACAAGTATTGCTCCCCCAGCGCCCTGTAGGCCCATTGCTCGAAAAGCCGTGGATGCTCGCGCGGCACCTGTTCGCCCGGCTCTTCGCGGCGCCAGCCCTTGGCCGAGAAGCGCCTCCACAGGGAAAGGTGCGTCGCTTCGGCGATCACGCCGCATTGCTTGGCGCGTTGCAGCCATCCCGCCATGCTCAGCCCGAATTCATGCTTGAGGGCGAAAAGCTCCGGCCATTCCAGGTTGCGCCGCGACTGACCCAGGGCCTGGATGACGGCCGATTTCGGGGCCAGGAAAGCCCCGGCGAAACGGTCGCACGCTTGCTCCTCGTCGATCCCCGGAGCCAAGCGTCCGGCGAGCAATGAATGGCCTAGCTCATGGGCCAGGGTAAACCGCTGCCTATCCCCACGCCAGCGGGAGGATACCGCGATCACGGGGTAAGCGCGCCCATCGGAAGCGCGGGCCGTCGCCGTCAATCCCGAGAACCCTGGGTTCTCCTCATCGACGGCGATCACTAGGAGGCCAAGGGTTTCCAGGGTATCGGTCAGGTCGGCGATGGGGTTGAGACCGAGCTTCCAAGCCTCCCGAACCTGGTCCGCGCAGGCTTCGAGGTCATCCAGGGTTTCAATGCGCTGGGACAAACCGGCGGGAGGCTCGAAACGCAAGATGGGCGATTCAGGAAAAACCCCCAATAACTCCACCCGCTTTTCGACCATTTCGACAACTTTGATCTTGAGCGCCTCCTGCGCCGTTTTTCCGAACGACGCCAAACGGCGGAACTCGGGATCGACCAGTTCGACGTCGTGGGTGCGGAAGAAATATTCCGTGCGGATGCTGCAAGCCCTGGCCAGCTTGAGCAGTTGCGAAGAAGTGGGGGTCAGAAGTCCCTTTTCATACTTCTGGATGGCGGTGTGGGTAACCCCAAGGTGTTCGCCCAACGCGCCCAGGGTAAGGCCCGCGGCGAGCCGGGCTTGGCGGATGCGGGTGCCGATCATAGCGGTTTCCGGTTTAAAAATTTTTGGGAATTATAAAGCTTTTAAACCGAAGGAATGGTGGATTAGAAAAATGCCAGCCCTGGGGAAAGGGATCGCCGTGGCACCCTTCTAATTCATCATGCGAATGTGCCATTTGCAGATGAGTGGATCATTGCACCCGAAGCGTGTTCGGACATAAACCAAGCCTTCCATGCTTCCGACCTCAGTTCGTATCGAACACCGCCACGATATCAGGGGCGTCCAATAGGTTGTCGGTCCAGGCTTCCAATTGCTCGATACCGGCTTCCGCGATCCGAAGCTGGACCTCTTCACCCAGCGGGCCGAAACGCTTGCCAAGCAGGCGCAGGAGCAAGGCTTGGGCTTCTTGCCGACGCCCTTCCTGACGCCCTTCGCCGTAGACATCCTGGTAAAAACGGGTTTGCTTGAGTTCGATGTCTTGTATGCCGACCACCGCTTGATCTCCCCGCGGGTAAGTTTGGGTAGTTTGTAGACCAGGATGATTTCGATCAAATCCAGCCATTCTTTCATAGGCAAGGGCGGTGCCGGTTGCGCGGCCATGCGCCTATACACACCTGCCTCTCCAACGTGAAATAATCCCCTCATAGATTCTAATTACCGCCTAGTCGAGCCGGGCTTTCGACCGGGCGAAGTGGTTCCCTCTACCAAGATCAGGAGGTTTGCCATGGCCCATTCCCACACTCGCGGGGCCGAGTTGCTCACGCACGCCCTGACGCCTTCCATCGATTTGGCGCGGTTGGTTGAACTGCTCTGCGAAAGCTTAACCACCCTTGGCGGCGTGCCGGGCGGTTTCCTGACTTTCCAGAACAGCCAGGCCAAGTTCAACGTCGCCGAGGTGCTGAATCGCCTGGAAACCCTGCCGGAATTCACGCGGCTTTGCCAAGGCGGGGACGACGCCGGATTCCTCCGGTTAGCCAAGGCGCCCTCGGGCTACGCCAGCGCCAAGATGGGCAGCCTGCTCGCGCCCGGCACCGAGAAACGCGCCAGCGCTGCCTTGGACCGCTTGCGCACAATCTTCGGCGAAGCGCTTGACCGGGGACTGTCCATGGAGCCCGCCGGTGCTTTGTGCTTCGAGTCGTTGGAAGCCCTGCTCGAAGCACTGCACAGCAAACTGGGCATCAAAGCCACGGCACCCCCCAGACTCGCCACCGTCCACGCCGTGGGTTTCGCCGCGAGGAACCGCAAGCCCGCCGAACGCTCCGGGGATGTAGCCCGGGTGATTTCAGCGGTGGAAACCGTCCAGGCCGGTTCTTGGTTCAAGGATTTTCAAAAAGGGATCGCCAACCATTTCCGCAACAACGACCACGATGACGACGAGATCGACCCGATCCTCGACGCCATCCAGGAACAACGGGGCATGCCCGGCTCCGAAATCCATCGCTTCGAATCCTTCCTGGCCGATGAGGCGCTGTCCCGTGTCCGACTGCGGGTCGGTTTCGGATTGATGCGGGCGCTGGCCGAGAAAAGCGGCCATCCCGGTTTCATGGGCTATGTGTCCCGCGCCATCGGGGGGTTCGAGCGCTTCGCGAGCCTGTGCGGGGAAGACCTCGAATTGGATGCCAGCGCGGCCTACGGCCAGTCGAGCGTGGTCCGGTTCGGGGAGTTCCTGCGCAATTCCGCCGCCTATCGCGCCCTGCCGGTCTGGGCTTGGTGGACCACCCAGTTTTTCGAGACGGTCGATCAATCCGACGGCGGGTTCACGGCGCGCCGGGAGGTGTGCTATCGGTTCACCGTGAACGGCACGGTCCCCGAGACCGGGAAATGTGCCTTCGAGTCCCGGCTGGACCGGATCGAAAAGCGGCTCTGCGACCCCGATGCCAAAAACAAGGGCGCAAGTTGTAAAACCGCCCTGGCCCAATTGGTTTTCCTGCGCTTGGCGATTCCCGCTGGGGTCGATGATCCCCATTCCTTCGATATCCGCCGCGAAGCCGAGGACTTGGCCGCGCGGCTGAAAACCGACCCCTTGAACACCGTCCGCGCTCTCTTGCATGAACTCAGGCACCGGATTCCCGAGGTGACGGAATTCGCCAAGGCCTTGATCGACACGATCAAGACCAACCCGGATTTGATCGAGAACACCCACCGCAAGCTGGGCAGGTTGTGTGTGTCCATCCACAGGCAGGCGGTGGACTGGCCCAAGTTGATGGCGGCCTCGAACTTTTCGACCGGGGATATGCTCGCCCGGCCCGATGCGGATTCGGACTTCGAAAAATCCACCTGGCTCAAATATCTCGAAGTGACCCCGAACGTGGTGGAACACACGGGTTCCCTAGTGTCCTTTCCGGTGGATACTCATCTGGACGAACGCTCCTTGACCCTGACCGGGGAAAAACGCGACCTGTCGGTGTCCCGCCTCGCCGGACCCAAGGCGTTGGCGGTGCGGGTCATTCCCCTGAAACCGAACAAGGCCGGTACCGGGTGGAGCTTATCGGACAAGTTCACCGGGGAATTCGATGGCCTGCCGGGTGCCGTGATTGGCTATGACCGGCATAGCTTGATGCTCCAGAAGCCCAAGAAATACCAGGATAAGACCGTCCTGGAACAAGCCAGGGCGGCCAAAGGGGTGGCATTCGCGCTGCTGTCCTACACCTTCCTGCTCGAACTGGGGCGCAGCTTGGGCAGGCGGGCGGACTCCGAAAACCCGGCCCTGTATATGCTCCGCCTGCAACCAGGCGGCAAGCAATCCAAGGAACCCGACGGCAACGACACCGTCTATGCGGCCTGCCATGCCATCGAATTGGCCTTGGCCCGGGATTTCAACGTCCGCATGCAGGGACTCGATACCGACGGGGACCAAGACACCCTGTTCTTCCGCAAGCGCAACAGCCTGGCCGCCCTACGGGCCGGTGCGCCGCTCAGGATCAGCGGGGATGGCGTCGTGGATCGCCTGTCGATCCTGACCTATTCGACGCGCCCTTGCGATAGCCACCCCGATTTTCCGGGAACCGAAAAATTCCTCCTGGTGGTCCGCAGATACGATGCCCGGCAACAAGAAGGCTGGATGGATATCCAGGCCGGACGCACCAAGACCTTCGTGATGGAGGGCACCGGGGAATTCTGGGATCCCACCCCCGTCCTCGAAGAGATCGCGGATATCGAGCGGTCGGGCGGACGGCATGTCGCGCTGCTTTCCCACCATTACGGCAACCGCCATATTGGCCGGGCCTCGGAACGCCACGCCCCGCATTCCAGCCGGGATTTCCTGGAATCGGTCTGCGGCAAGTTCCCGGAAGTCTGCCTTTATCCCCTCCGGCGCGATGTGTTCCCGGCGACCCGGCTCCGAACGCGCCGGGGCGGGGAAAGCGGATTCGAGGTGGCGGATTTCAAAGGGCACGGCGGGATGTATGGTCGCCGCGAACTCGAACTGCTCCTGGGGTCCGATCCCGCCTACCGGAATTCCCAACCCATCTATACCTTCGCCACCTTGGCGGTAGTGACCGAGCGGGGTCGGCCCCAATCCGGGTTCTGCACCTACTTCTTCGACATGGACAGCCGCTTATCCAACCTGCAATGGTGCGAGGCCGTCCGGCAAAACATCTTAGGCTTAACCCCCGCCACCCAAGCCATCCGCGCCTCCATCCTCGCGGCCCTGCGGGGATTGCATTACCTGGAAAGCGAACGGAGCGCCGACAAGGGCCAAGTCTTGCCGGTCCTGGATGCCTTCGCCTGGGCCAATCCCAGCCAGCAAGGCAGCACGGGCGAATGGAAAGTGGTGTCCAGCCGCCGGGGCGGCGACCTGTGGCTCTCCTTCCCGGCTTTGCTGGGACAAGCCGTCAAGGTCTATCAAAAACCCTCCCACGGCCCGAAATCGCGGGAGGAGCGCTAATGGATGCCCCGGAATTCAAACGCAGGGCGGTGGAATATGGGCGGGCCTACGAAATCTTCGTCAAACGCGGGGTTCTGGCCTGCCTGCTGCAAACTGGCCTCATTCGGCATGACGATCCCCGGTGGGCCGCTTGGCGGAACACTTCCCTAGGCCAGGTCTATTCGGCGGTGCTGAAACAACTGGCATTCGTGGATGAATTCCAAAAGCGGGTATGCATGGGGTTCCTCCGCCACCTGGCAGCCACGGCCTATGGCAACGGCTACACGGCGATGCGCGAATACCTGTCCAGGGTGCCGGGACAACAGAAGCGGCTCGACCTGTCGGTCGTGGCCTTGTGGTGTCCGTTGCAACTGCCCGGCCCCTTGCCGCCGGACGCCGTCGCCGAATCCAAACAAGCGACCGCCCGGGAAATCCACGCGCTGCTGGGCCTAGGCGGCGAACCGGACCCCGCCTTGGTCGGGACGGGCAACCCCGGAAACGCGGATTTCCTGTTGTGGCTGGTGACGGGGCGTGGAGTCAACCATTTGTTGGCACAGGAATATTCGTTCAACGCCCCACCCGGACTCGATGACTTCTATGCCGAGCCGGGGCACTTGACAGAGTTCCTGCGCCATGCCCGGCTCATGGGCAGCCGTGGCGTGTTCTCGATGATATCCGCCGAAGTAGACCGCGAGTATTTCGAGCTTTCGGACGCCATGCGCTTGCATCTGAAGGCCTTCACCAGCGAGGACAAACCCCTCTACAAACTTTGCCAGGCGTCCAGTTACGCCGTCACGACCCTCCGCGAACTGGAGCGCCATGACAGGTTGCAAGGGCCATGCGTGGCGCGGGCGTTGGCCATCACGCCGGATGGTTTGGAAAGTCTGGCGGCTGAATATCACGTCGGAAATTCCAGCATCGATCCCAGGTTCACCCTGATGGACAACCTCGGGCAGGCGTACCGGGCTTCCCGTGCGGCGGGCGCGGCGACCGAGGATGAACTGGTGGAAGAAATCCAGCGGGCCTTCACCCAAACGCTGAGGCGCCTCCCCAGAGCTTTGCGGAAGGGGCTACAGGGACTCGCGCACGCGCCCAAACCCGGACAGGACTATTCGCTCGTGTTCCAGGAAACCATCGAGGATTTCGCGAACCCGATGTCGGTGTATCCGAAAGCGCAGGCACTGGAGTGGGTCGAACCCAACGGGGAACTCGATGCCTACCTGGGCGGGTCCGCCCGAGAAGCGCTCGCCCAGGCCATGGACCAAGCGGCCCCGGCGGACGATGCGCTGTCGCTGCGGGATATTCACGCGGCGGCGGTGATCGCCGGGCTAGCCTCGGCCAAGGTCGGCGAAATCAATGTCATCGGGCTGGTTGGGAATCCCGGCATCGGCAAAACCACCGCCGTGGTGAAACACCTCTCCGGCCATGGCAGCGGCTATTTCTTCGCCTATACCAGCCCACGGGTGGTCATCAACCGGGAGGTCACCGAAAAATTGGCCCGGAAGAAGGATGGCCAACCCGCCGGCATCCTGGCGGTCACGTCCAACTCGGAGATGATCGCCGCCGCCGCGCGTTTCCATCAGCGGCGAGTCGAGCTTGGCTTGGACACACCCCGCGCCGTGGATGGTGCGGTCATGGCCGATGGCGTGGGGAATCTGGCCAAACCCCACGGCAGCCTTTTGGTACTGACGCCCCAGGAAGCCTCCCAGATCGAACGGGAGGTCGCCGGTAGCCGCTACGGCAAGATCATGCTGTCCGAAAGTGAAGACCTGCTCCAGGCGAAACCGGCCACCGGCGTGATGCGCGCCATCGCCAAGGCGGCACGGGAACTCATCCGGCTGAATCCCGCAGTCCGCCGCATGGTGCTGACCTGCGCGACCCAGGGCTTGAAGGACAAGGGCGCACGGGGGACCACGATGGACGCCTTGTCCGAGTTGTTCATCAACCGGGCCGATAGCGGTCCGGCGGCGGTCGCCGAACGCCAGCGGTTCGCGGAGAAAATGCCCACTATCGTGGTCATGGTCGACGAATTGGCGGGGGATGGCGCGGGTGCTTTGTTCGTCCATGGCGTCGCGAAATGGCTGAGGCGGGAATTCATCGACCCGTTTGACGAGCGGGGTTCCCCGTTTACTGTGGTCCTGATCGTCGCCGATGCTTCCCTGAGCAATGAAATGGTGCTGGACCGGTATTTGTCCGCTGGTCACCGGATTCCCGACAAAGTCTTGATCTCCAAATCCCACGGCAAGAAGCCCTTCGCCTTAGCCGCCACCCGCACCGCGATAGGCGACCGCAAACGCCAACCGGTCCTCCACGTGATGACCAATAGCTATCCGGCCCGATCCCTCGCTATCGACTACAAGATCAACCTGACCTCGGCGCGGATACAGGAAAAGCCCAATGGTTCCCTGGAGACCCCGCGCGAAGCGATCAGGCGGACCGTCGACGAAGCCCTGCTCCGGTCGGCGGCGCGTGAAATCGTGGCGGCGCGGATGAAAGGCGCGCGCCAGGTGATCTACTTCGCCCAGGACAAGCAGTTCCTGCGCGAGCTTCAGAACTGGCTGGCCGACGACCCGGAAGCCTCGGGCTGGCCGGGCGGCGAAATCCAGATCATCGACCAGTCGGTGCCCTCGCGCCAACGCGAAAAATTGCTGCAAGAGGAAACCCGCGACCGGATCGCCGTATTCCTGATGACCTCCTCAGGTGCCCGTGGCGTGTCCTTTCCCAGGGCGGACTGGATCATCGCGTCGGTTCCCCGCTTCAACGTTGAATCCTCCCTGATGGAGATCGCCCAGTTGATCTACCGGGGCCGGGGGATGTACCACGACGAAGAAGGACGGGAAGTTTCCGGCGATGATGTTCCCCGCCATTTGGTGATGTTGATCGACGATTACCTGGTACACGATGGCCCGCCCGACCGTCGGCAATGGCTGCGCCAATCCCTCGACTTGATGACCCTTCTCGTGATGCTGAGGTCCACCCTCCTCACCCGAATCACCGGGGATGCGGGCCTCCGGCAGGACCTCGCGCTGGTCCCGGTGGGACGCATCGGCTTCGAGGAAATCGCCAGCCAGATGTGCCAGCATGTCGAGGACTTCCTGCACGAATCCACAACCTGCGTGATGGATAGGCACATGGCGGAGTACGCCGGGCTATTGAAGGCCGCGAGCATGAACTGCACGAAACTTTTCAGCCGTTTCCGCTTGCGGGGGACGGGGCGGGAGGCTTCGGGAACGAAAAGCTTCGCCGAGGAAGGGTTCGCCCGTGGGTATTTCAAGCAGGCCTCGGAGCCGGGGGTCCGCTTGTTGCCCGAGGGCGAAGCCTTGCCGGAAATCCCCGGATACACCTTCTTTTCGGGACCGGCGGTACTGGAAAACTGGGCACACCTCGACAAGCGCGAGGAATTCCAGTTCGAGGGGCATCGGACCGATATTGACGCGATCGCCAGCGATCTCTACGGGCAGCTGAAAACCATCGACGCGACCCAAGGATGCCCATCGAAGCTCAGGATCGCAGCCCACAACCTGCTGCACATCTTCGCGAGGGAGAAGGACCAAGCCGGGAAATCCTATACCACGATCAATCCCCTGAGGTCCGACAATACCTGGATAGCGCTCCCGGCGACCTATCCCCAATTCGTGCATGACGGCATCCACGGGGAATCCGACGAGGATGCGGGCTACCGATGCGGCGCACCCGATATCTGGAAACTCTGCCTGGGCTTGGAGCTTTCATCCCACGGCACGGTGATGCCCCCCATTCCCCTCTACGATGGCAAGCCCTGGGCCGCCGCCGTCGGGCGCACGGATCCCTTGAAGCTCGGAACCGTTTTTGATGACCGATATTTCATGGCTTCCAACGAACTCAATTTGTTGAACGCGCTTTTGTTGATGGACTAGAAATCATCCGCAGGGGATGGCATTGGCACGGATGGGAGGACCGAAGTTCTGGTCCTTGCCAGCTGGGGTGGGGAAGGGGAAGAGTTCAAACGGGCGTGGTGGCTAATCGCACTGGCATTTTTCCATGGACTTTCGCGGAACATGGGAAAGAAATTAGAGGACTTTAGATTACCGTCGAGGAAGATGGCGGCTTTGAAATTTCTTGGAATGGCCAGAACTACTGGATTCCCAAATGGGATCGGAATCCATAAATCAGCAATTCTTCATCAATGCCGAGGGGGGTTACCCGAATGTCGAGATGTTATCAAGCATGTGGCAGCTAAAATGCAAACGTGAATATTCACCTATTTTTGGGACAGACGGAACCGTAAAATCCAAACGGCCTCAGTCTCCCCAGCAATTACCCGGATACATGGCTCATGCTGATGCAGTTTAGAGAAATCATCCAACTCCCCGAAACCGAGCGTGCAAGGCCGGGAATAGGAAAATGCATTAGGCCCTAGGAACCGCCCCGTGCGGTAAGCCATCAACCTCTGGCACCCTGACTGGGCTATCTCTGGATCGCCAATTACCGGCCAAGCGCTTTGGCTGGAAAAAAACAAGAAAACGTCATGGACAGCTTCGAACCGCAAGACCGCTCCATTCATTCCTCCGAAAACCCCGAGCCTTCTACCTCCGAACTCTTTTCGGGCAAATTGACCCTTGCCGAGGCGTTGCAGAAGGTCCGGGCCAAGCTCCTGGATCTTTCCTCGCGGAACCGGTTGTTGAACTACCGCCATCCCCGGGGTAAGTCGATCCAATTCATCGACGCCCCCAACCTCGACTTGGTCTACGTCAAGCTCATCGACGGAAAGGGAATACGTCTCCTGCCGGTCCCGGAACCGCTGCCCGAGGAATATGAGAACAAACGCCCGGACCCCAAAATCCATGCTGCGACCCTCGGGATCAAGGTAGACGTTGAGTTCCCGCCGGAGTGCTGCGCCGACACCACTCACCAGCACACGCCCAAACTGCAAACCCCGTTCTATCCCGATGGCCTCGACAAGCTATGCCGCAAGCTTTCCAGCGAGGCGCGGACCGTCATCGAGGAGACCGGCACCAATATGCTCTATCTCATCCCTGGATTCCTGGAATTCTATGAAAGCGAATCCTCGGAGAAACCGATGCTGGCCCCATTGCTCGCGGTGCCGGTGTCCTTTGAAAAGCAAGGCGTCGATCCCCAAACCCGGACTTGGAAATACGATCTCCGCTTCACCGGCGAGGATTTCCACGAGAACAAAACGCTCAAGGAAAAACTGGGCCAGGACCATTGCTTCCAACTTCCGGAGTTCCAAGAGGACGATCTCCCTAGCACTTATTTCGCGCGTATCCAGGAATCCCTGAGGACCAAGAAGAGATGGCGAGTACGCTATCAATTGACACTGGGGTTCCTTTCGTTCTCGAAGCTCGCCATCTGGGATGATCTCGATCCCGATAAATACCCAGGGTTGCTTTCGAACGAACTGCTGCGCGCGATCTTTTCCGGGAGCGACTCCGGGAAAGGGGGCCATACCTCGGAGGATTATGAGATCGACCGGCATCCGCAGGGCAACATGCTCCTGATCTACGATGCGGATTCCTCCCAGCACAGCGCCATCATCGACGTGATGGACGGCAAGGACATGGTGATCAACGGGCCGCCGGGTACCGGGAAATCCCAAACCATTACGAACATCATCGCTGCGGCGCTCCACGCCGGAAAGAAGGTGCTGTTCGTCTCCGAAAAGATGGCCGCCCTCGAGGTGGTCCGGCAGCGCCTGGACCTGGCCAACCTGGGACATTTCTGCCTCGAACTCCACAGCCACAAGACCAACAAGAAAAAATTGCTGGAGGATTTGCAGGAGCGCATCGACATGCGATTCGCGCCGCCGGCGCAATTCCATGACCGGCTGGCCACCTTGGCGCGCTACAAGCAGGTGCTCAACGGACATGCCGAAATCATGGCTAGCCATTCAGGCAGCCAATTGGGTTTGACAACCCACGATATTTTTTGGAGGACCGAACGGTTAAGGCACAACATCGAAGCGTATGTGCCCATCGTCAATTCCCTGTTCATCGATGAGGCGGTCGGGTGTAACTACGATCGGATCCGGAGCCTCCACGATCGCTTAGGGGCCTTGGGCAAATGCCACCAAGCCATCGTCCACTACGATGCTCGGTACCCTTGGTGGGGTTTCACCCCACAAGGTTTGAAACCCGGCGACGCGCAGGCGATTGAAAACCTCATCCTCGAAGCCGAATCCTTGGCGACTGAACTGCATGGCGCCTTGAACGAACTCCAAGAAAGGACCCGATATCCCCATGAACCCGGCTTGGCGGATATTCCAATTCTCTTGACGAGCATCGAGACCCTGGCTGGACCGCCAGCCCAACTCGATGGCAGGTTGCTTGAACGCCTCACCTCCTCCGATGGCGTCGTACTCAAGGAAAGGCTCGAAGTCCTAGAGGAACTGGTAGAACAGGTTTCCATGGCCAATGGGCTTCTCATGGAAGCCGGCGGAACCTTACCCACCGGATATTCCCCGGGTGAGGCTCTGCTTGAGGACTTGCCGGACGCTATCGCCGCCACGCTCCTCCCCCAAGCGCGTTCGCTTACCCTGGGCCAATTCGATGCCAAGGTGGTGGTCACCCGTCAAACCGCCGAGCGCTTCACACCCCTGGCAGGTAGGGACGGATTCAAGTTCGTCCGTTTCCCGCCCGATTTTTCGGAGGCGTTGGAAACGAGGATGGATGCGGTTTCGCCGATCATGGCTCACAGTCTCCCTCGGTCGCGACTGATGGCGGGAGCCGCCCTTCTCTCCACCGAAGCGGGCCGCCGCAGGGCAGCGCTCTCTCGTATCCGGGTCGTCGCTGATCGGCGTGGGTTCGCATTGGACGATACTCCTCCGGGATTGGCGGCACTTGGCGAGCGGAACCTGATCCCGGGCCTACTTCCGGAGGCCGTGGTCGACGACGCGGTCCTCCAAAGATCGGAGCAATTCGCCAAATGGTTGTTTCCGGATATCCCCCTAGAGGAAATCCACAGGCGCTCCACTGAATTGCGTGCATTGCACGGTCGCCTGTCGAAGTTGATTGGCCGGGCCGAAGAGATCGCCGGGGAACTGGACCTATCCTTCGATACCCGGAAATCCCTCGCCCACATGGCGGTTATCGCCAGCATTGCGGAATCGGCGCCGCTCGAGTTGATGGACTATCGGCGTCCATCCTTTGCGCGGCATGGAGCCATCGACCTACTCAACGATGCCGAACGCCTGCATTCGAACGAACGTTCCAAACGTCAATCCCTGGAGCAGGACTTCTATTTAGAGGATCTTCCAGAAGCGGACTTGTTGAAACAGCACCTGCGCCTATTCAGGGAAGGGGATTCCTGGACCCATATGTTCAGTTCCCGTTGGCGCAGGGCCAAGAAGCAGTTCAGGAGCCTCTGTAAGGACAAGAAGCGCAAGCGCAAGGCCGATGAATACGCCTCCGGCCTCGACGGACTGCTCGGTTGGATTTCCATCCGCATCGCCTTCGAAAACCATGGAGCGTTCAGCGAAGCCTTCGGTCCGTTGTTCAAGGGGGTGGATACCGACTTCACCAAAATCAAGCTGCTCCAAGCCTGGTATTTCCAGAGTTCATCCACCTTGTTGCAGCATTCGGAATTAGCCCAATCCATCGATCTTTCCACCATCGACAGCCTGAGGCTCTCCAGGCTGACCCAATTGGCGCCGGAGATCCAAGACCTCAAGACCGGGTTCGAGGAATGCACCCGGACGGTGGGCCTGCTGCTCGGATCGATCGCGGAAAAGTTCGAGGCACAGTTTGCGAAATCGTCCTTGCAGGAATACGCCGCGAAAGTCCAAGAACTCGCGGTGGGGCTGGGCGTCGTCGCGTCATTCCTGGACGGATTGGTCACCGCCAAGGTCACTCCCCGACAAGCCTTCGAGCTATTGACGGCCAAGCGGGAATTGTCGGGGCTCCAGGAAGATTTCGCCCTCTTGGGAGCCGGGTTCCCGGAATTGAAATCGGAGGCCGAAGCGGTTCTGCCGGGATTTTCCCGGATATCCTGTCAAGGATGGAACGATTACCTGGATACTCTCGAATCCCTGGTCCAATCGATCCACGGGTTATGCGATTTCTCCGAACCCTATGTGGACGACGGCATCGCCATGGGCGACCTCCGGGATTTCGTGGCCCATAAGGAGGCGTTGACGCAGGAACTGGATCGGCTGACGCCCCGGCCTACCACCCTCGCCACCGATTGGCCGGGTTACCTCGCGGAGAGCACCTCACGCCTGGAGTCGTTGGAATCCCTTGCACGGTCCTTGACCGGAGCAGGATCCCAGGACTCCACGCTGGCGGACATCGCGGCCGCCTTGGGAAAAATGCGCGATGCCCACCGGATCGCCAGGGCCATACAGCAAGACCTCACGGCTTCGCGCTTGATCTCGGATTTGTTCAGTGGCGCCCTCCCTCCGACACAACCTTTGGCGGATACCCTGGCTTGGGCCAAGGCGGTGAGGAACAACCCCGCGATAAATGGCACCCCGCTCGGGCGCTCGCTGCTTTCTCCGCGCGCGGCCGAAGAGTACCCGTGGATATTGTCCATGCTCCGCAAAGCGGACGGGTGCCTGGACTCAACCCGGCGAACCTTGTCGGGACTCGGAGCATTCGGCCAGTTCGATTGGCATCACTGGAATGGGCTGGAACGCTCCCCGGAACCTGCCCACTTGGCCAGCGAATTACTGGAGAGGGTAAGCCGCGCCGCGCGGGCCGCCGACGCCCTCACTCCCTGGCACCATTACCATCTCGAAAGGGCAAAGTGTTTGGATCTGGGGCTGGCGCCCTTCGTCGATTTGCTCGAGCGGGAATCACTGACTTCCTCGACGGTCGCGGACGCGTTCGAATTCGTGTGCTACCGCTCCATCGGACGCGCCATTTATCGGGAATTCCCGGAGTTGGAAGGCTTCTCCGGCATCCAGCATGATCAGGGACGTGCCCAGTATGTCGCGCTCGACAAGGAAATCATCGGCCTGACCGGCAAGTGTTTCGCCCACGAAATCGACCGGGCCAAAACGGTCCCTTATGGTATGAACGGCACATCGGTTTCCCAGAAATCCGAAAAATGCCTGCTAGACCACGAACTCAACAAGCAGCGTAAGCACCTGCCCATCCGGCAACTGATCAAACGGGCGGGGCGTGCCATCCAGGCCTACAAACCTTGCTTCATGATGGGGCCGATGTCCGTCGCCCAATATCTCGAGCAGGGCGCCGTGGGCTTCGACCTGGTTGTCATGGACGAGGCCTCGCAGCTTCGGCCGGAGGAAGCCCTGGGAGCCATCGCCCGTGGAACGCAGATCGTGGTCGTGGGCGACCCCAAGCAGTTGCCGCCGACCAACTTCTTCGACCGGTTGACCGACAGCGGGGACGACGACGAGGAAGAAGTGCCCGCCGTGCTCTCGGGTTCGGAAAGCATCCTCGATATTTGCCAGCAGTTGTTCACGCCCGTGCGTACCCTGCGTTGGCATTACCGTTCCCAGCACGAATCCTTGATCTCCTTCTCGAACCACCACTTCTATCAAGGTAAGCTGGTGATCTTCCCCTCCCCGCATGGGACAAACCCCCGCCTCGGCGTGCGCTACCGGTATTGAGTAAGAGCGAGATAAATGGAAGACCGGGCGCGAGATAAATCGAAATGAACCGGAATGATCGAGAACCAAGCGAAACGGGCTGAAAAAGCGAAAACGGCAAACGCTCTGATCCGAGGAGCTAAGGAACCTTCATATACCGCCGGGCGATCTCCAGGATCGACCGCGAATCGGAATCACTGATCCCCAAGAAGGGCCGGGCCGGGATGTCGCCCCACGGGATGGGATGGCCGCGTTTGTCGGCTCCGAACGCGCCCTCCTCCGCGCCGAATTGTTGGGTGGCGGCGTAAATCATTGGCGAACCCACCAGCAGCGTGTTACCCCGCAAGAGATAGGTGATGGTGTGGGCCAGTTGCTTGCTGCGCCCGATCAGCGGCTTTTTGCCCGCTTCCAGCCGCTTGCCTCTGGCGTTGAGCTTGCCTTTCTTGGTTTTTAGCTCTTTCCGGTCGAGGAACCGCGCCATGGTGGTGGCGCTGTTGGGTGCCCAGGGCTGGCCGTCCGGTGCCGTGCCGGTGTCGAAGCGTTGCTTGGTGCTGGCGGCGAGGTCTTCCCCGATCTCGGCCAACATCGGCCTTGGGTTGGCCAGGGCGGTTTCCATCCGCTTGAGGACTTCTTGTACCCGCCGGTCATCGATCTTGACGGCGATCAAGTCGGCCATGGGAAATCCAGGGCCGATCCCCCATTCGCCAGCGCCTCCCGGAGCGCCGCGATGCGGCGGTCGATCTCATCCTTCGGCGTCTTCAACACAAGGTCGCCGTTGTCGTCGATCATCACGATATCCCCGTCGCTCAGTCCCAATTGGATGGCGAGCCATTGGCCGGCATACGGGCCGGATTCGGCGGCGAGCTTGGCATCGGCATCGATCAATTCGGCGACGATGCCCTCGCGCCATGTTTCGAAGTCTTCCGCGTTCATGCGATCCATCCCAGTTGTTTGAACATCGCGTCGATGGCTTCCGCAATGGGGGAAAAATCGTTATCCGCCCATTGGGAATATTGATAAAGGTTTCCGAAACCCCTGGTAAAGAGTATACCCTCCTGCATGGCCTTATTCTGGCCGCGCAAGGCTATATATTGGGAGTATGACCGCGCCCATACTTCTTTCGGGTCGAGCAGGTAATCGCGGAATGGCTCGGATGGAAATTCCGCCAGCCGGGTGATCGCTTCGGATTCTTCCACCGCTGTGATCCACGGCAGCCAGAACGGATCGTCCATATCCCACGCGCCCGCCTTGCCCATCGCCTGCCAGTGCAGGAAGTGGCCGATCTCATGCGCCAAGGTCAGTTCCGGATGCGGGCTGTTTTCGCTGACCGAGATGCTGATGGGCTTTCCATTGAGCAGTGCCCGGAACATGCCGACATCGGTGCGCGAGGAGGTTTTCTTGATCGGTATTTTGGGCAACGCCCCATCCCCATGCACCGAATCCACCGTATCGAGGGCCGCCCGGAGTTGCCCGGCGAATGCCCCGCGCATCGACAGCGCCAAGGCATCCGACACCGGGGTACCGTGCGGCCCGGCTTCCTGCTGGGTGATGGCCTGCTCCAATGCCTTGCCTATTCCTTCTGGATAGGCCCGGTAGTCCGGTTTCCATGGACCATCGCCCGACTTTTGAAACCCATAATCCACGCCGGCCGGGATGATGTGGTCGCGGCCCTCACGGTCGGTATAGGTGTAGGTGGATTCCTTCGGTGCCTTGTCGCGGCCCGGCGTGGGTTCGGCCACGGCGCTCAGGTAGCAATGGCAGCCATAGGCTTTGACGGGCCGGTGCGTTTCGATCCAAGGATCGTCGTGGCGCAGGGTGAGGCCGTTCCAGGAAACATGCAGGGGGCGGTGGTTTTCGGCGGGGCCGATGTTGTACTTGAGATAGGGCCGTGCGGCCCGGAGGTCCGGGTCGGCCAGCTGCGCGTCCCGGCCCCTGGCGTAGCTGGTCAGCATGTTCGTCTCGTAGATCGTCCGGGTGCGGAACGAGGCCGAGCCGTTGTAGGCCCAGCCGTGCTTGGCGGCGATCTTGTCGAACTCCTGGCGGAACCAGTCGATGCCCTGGCCGTCCTCCATGGCGGCCAGGACCGAGCCGTGGAAATCCGCCAGCAAATCCGCCGCCTTGCCATTCGCCACCACGAATGCCCGCTCATGCACCTCCGCCTCCACATCGTCGAAATGCTCGGTCGGGATGTAGTTGCCGCGCTTCTTGCGGAAGAAGTCGATCTGCTCGGCGAACGGGAGCCGGGCGTTGTCGATGCTGAGGGTTTCGGCGTCGGCGTTAAGGGCCATTTCAGCGCACCTGTTGCAGACGTTTGAGCCCTTCGTCCGTGATTTTGAGGTGGGGGCACGTTTTCCCTTTGCGGTATTTGACGAATGGGCTGGGCAATTCCACCGTTTCGACCAGGGCTTCCCGCTCCAATCGATTGGCGACTCCCGGATTCATGGAACTACGCGGCAGCGGTTGTTCGCTGATGTGCCGTAATTCTTCCAACGCATGGGCCGAAAGAGGGTGCGTCTTGCTTCCATTTAATGGTTTTTTCATGGGTTCGTGGCTCTCTAGGCATCATCGTCGATGGATTCGCCACGCTTGATTTCGTTGATATCCCATCCTGGACGTTCTTCCGCCATGATCTGCCGCACTTCTTCTTCGTCTGCGGCGAGAACCGTTGCTTCATTGACTTCGCATGAAAGCTGCGAGCCTATTTTTTCGGTTTTGCTAAACCGGACATGCCATTCGTACATCTCAGTGCCCCTGTTGAACATCGAACCGACCCGCCAAATCCGCCGCCAGCATCGCCTGGGCGAACAATTCCACCATCGCCCGCTTGTCGAGCGCCGGGAATAGCGCCTCCAGTTTGGCTTTGAGCGCCGCCAAATCCTCCGCCTCATCGGCAGCTTGGCGGATCACGGCCACCCATTCCGCCAATGGCCCCGCCGCCCGTTCGGCCAGTTGCTCGGCCAGGAGGCCCGGCGTGTCGGTGGCCGCGCCCGCGCCCTTGAGCGCCGCGATCCGCGTCGCCGCCGGGAGGTTGATGCCCTTTTCGCTGGTGGCGTCGATCTTCGGGATTTCGACCGGCGCTCCCGGTGCCAGCCGGTCCTGGTCGTTTTCGGCCTTGGGGATCTTGGTCTTGTCGTTGAGCCATCGCTTGCTGAAATCGCCACCGACCGCCACCAGCGTGGGCAGCGCGTTGGCGAGCTTCTCGACATCCTCGGCGGCCGCCGTGTCGAACACATGCCGGGGACAGCGCCGCCGGTCGATGTTCGCGCCCTCGGGGTTCAAGGCCAGGATCAGCCAGCCGAACGCGGTGAGCGTGCGGTCGATCTGGCGGGCGTCCGTGGTGGTGAGGTCGGCCTTCACCTCGCGGCGCTCGTTGGATTCGGTGGCGGTTTTGCCGCCCAGGCGCTGCTGGCCGGTGACGATCTTGCTGGCGGTGTCCTCCGCCCAGTCGATCATCAGCTTGAACATATCCGCGGAACTCGACGCGGAGTTCTTCATCTCCTCGATGGCCATCGAATCCGGCACGATACCGCCCGCCCGCTTGCCGATCTGCGTGACGGCCTGGAGCAGCTTGCGCTTGTCGTCGGGGGTGGCGTTGGCGGGATGCTTGCCGACCAGGATCAGCAGGCCATAGGTGTTGAGCAGTTCGCCCAGGTCGCGGATGGCGTAGTTGGCGAACAGGTAGGGCCAGGCCAGCGAGCGGACCAGGCCGATGCGCGGGGCGTAGCCGGAGCGGGCCTGGTGCTTGTGCAGGATCCACCCGCCGGGCCGGAGCTTGGCCCCCTCGGCGCTGAGGTCGCGCAGGCGGATTTTGCTGTGGGTCCAGGGTTCGAGGCGGAACCAACCTTGGGGCCGATGCTCGATGGCGGCGGGGAGCCACAGGCTCCCTTCGCGCCGCCAGGTCAATTCCTGGGCGGAGAAACCGTGGCCCATGGCGTCGGCGCAGCCCAGGATGATGTTGTCGACGCAGGGCCAATCCTGCGCCTCCTCATCCAACGGGTCGCCGATCCCGAAGATGTTGTCGAACACATCGTTCAGGAACGCGGTGGCCTTCTTCTCGGCCCGGTTCGCGCCATCGGGTTCGACGAAGCGGCGTTCCAGTGTCAGGAGCGCCCGCTCGCGCTTGCCCATCTCGGCGTCGCAATGGCCCCACTTCTCGCGGATGTCCAGCCAGAGTTCGGACTGCTGTTGCAGGTTCCAGCGCTCGGCGTCCTCCAGGATTTCGGCCAGCTTCGGGGGCGTCAGGCCGCGCGAGGGGTGGGTCTGGTAGGTCCGCTGTATCCAGGAGATATTGGGGTCGCTGGTTTGCGGTTCGGCCAGTTCGGCGGATTGGATGAGGTTACCGTGGATGTCGACGATCATTGGAAGGGTCCGTAGGCGCGGCGTGTCTGGTCAGCCAGTTCTTGCAGCCAAGTGATGAAGCCGGTTTTGAGATAGCAGCGCTGTTTGCGCTGGTTGAAGTCGAGGAAAACCAATCCAGCCCCGGAGTTGTGGACGTCCGCGGCGATGGTATGGGCGAACGCGGTGAGGGTTTCGCCGTCGCCGTTCTTCCGCCCGGATCGTTCCCAGGCCAGGAGTCGGGCGCAGATCATGGAGCGATGCGGCTCCCAGGCTTTCACTTTCATCACCACGCGCCTTCCCCTTCGATTCTCGGCAGATCGTCGTCCTCCGGTGGCCGCATGAAGTTCGTCGGCGCTTGGGCCTTGCCCTCCCAGCTGGCAGGCTTGCCGGGGAGTGGGATGAAGTCGATCTCCCCCGCGTCGATCCCGCTGGCGTAGTTCGCCAGTAGCCCGGCGACGTAGGAGTCGCCATGGCGCTGGCCCTTGCTGTCGGTCTTGCCCTCGGGCACGCGGGGCACGCCCCGGACCAACCGTACCGCGCGGTGATCCTCCAGGATGTCGTCGTGTTTGATCAGGGCGATCTGCCGATCCTCGAACAACGCCTTGTAGCGCGGCCCCTGCTCCCGGTAGAACGCCTCCGAGAGTTGGATGCCCTCCACCCGCGAGCCGAATCCGTCCCGGGCGGCCTCGGCGATGTAGGAACCGTTGCCGCCCGCGTCGATGGCGACGCCGCCCAGACGAGGCAGCGCGTGCAGCACGGCGAACAGCGCCTGCTCCTGCTGGCGGTGCGGGACGTTGTGCATTTCCACGATGAAGGGCACGCGGCGGTCCAGGCGCTCGCCGATCTCCATCGGCACGATGTCGCTCATATCGCCCTTGCGGGCGAAGTCCATCCCGGCGCTATGCCGCCGCTTGGGGTCGAGCAGATTGAACGCGGGCCGCAGTTCGTCGCCGATCCAATCCTCCATGATGCGGCGGCGCTTGGGTTCCGGCGCTTCGTTGAAGGCGCGGTCGCCCTCGAATCGCAAGAGCGGCCCCGATTCCGACATGCACGCCTCGACGATGGCCCTGGGCAGATATGTCCCGCCCCCGAAGGCCGGGACGCAGAACAGTTCCTCGTCCTCGTTGGGGCGGTAGCGCTTGACCAGGGATTCCCGCCACGCGGTTTCCTTCCCGGCGCTCCACTCCTGCCCGGAAACCTGGCAGATACGCCGGTATAGGCCATCGGCGAGCGCGTCGTCCAGGGTGACACGGTGCAGGCTGTAGTCGTACCGGCCGGCCCGGACATCGTTGATGAGCGTGTTGAACGGGTTCTCGTCGCCGTTGTGGGTGCTGATGAGGTGGATTTCGCCGCCCCACATGGTCATGGCCATGGCGGCCTTGAGCAATTCGGCCAGGTCGTCCACGAACGCGGCCTCGTCGATCACCAGCCGGTCGCGGGGACGGCCCTTGGACCGCAGGTTGCGCGGATTGCTGGAAAAGGCGTGGATCACCTTGCCGCTGGCGAAGTCGAGGGTGTACTTGCAAATCGACTTGTCGGGATTCTTGGGGTCGGGGAAGAATTCCTCCCGTATTTCCGATGATGCCGCCGCCCCGAAGGTCTTGGCCCAATCGGCGCAATCCGAGATGAAGCCCTGCGTCATCTCCTTGTCGAAGGAGATGTAATAGACGTTCCCGCCTCCCGCGTCCGCCGCATGGAGTACGGAATCCGCCGCCTCGCCATAGCTGAGGCCGACACGGCGCGATTTTTCGATGATCTTGACCGGGCTATGGTCGTCCATCCACCGCCATTGATAGGCCAGGAAGATGTCCTGATCGATCATTGCATCATCCTCGACGCGATGGCGGCGCGGATCGCCGCGATGCCCTCGGGGGAGACACCCGACTTGCGCCCGGCATCGGTGGCGGCCTCCGCTGCGGCGGCGCGTTCCTCGGCGCGGATTTCCTTCTCGCGCTCGGCGTTGAATTTGCGGCTGGCGATGTCCGCCCGCCCCAGGTCGGCCACCGCCTTGGCGATCTTCGCCGTGGTCTCGGCCAGGAGGTGCGGATCGTCGCCCGCCTCCTCGGCCTCGCGCAGGGCCACGGCGAGTTTGAGCAGCCGGGTTTGCAGGGCGCGGATGGTGGCCTCGCGGACGACGCCTTCGGGATCGTCGTTGGATTCCAGGCTTGCCTTGGCGACGTGGTACAGCTGGCGGCTCTCGGCCATGTCGGCCTCGAACTCTTCCTGGAACGCCCGGCCATGCCGATAGACCGCGCTGCGCCCGATCTTGAGTTCCAGGCCGGTCTCGGACAACCGGCTGTTCAGCCAGTCCGTCATCCCGGTGTAATCGCTGAACCCGTCGTCGATCAACCGCGCGTTGAATTCCGCGAGGATAGCCTTGGGCACCTCGGTTTTCAGGGTCGAGCGGCGGGCCATCAGGCCAGTTCCCCGGGGCCGGGCTTGCGGATGCCGGGGATGTCCCGCGCCCCCTGGATGTGTTCCAGCCCTTCCTCGCCCAGCATCCCGATGAACACGCCGCCGGATTCCCGCAGCGCGATGGCCCCCACGTTGTCGAGCCAGGCCAGTTCGGTGCGCACCTGGTCGCGGGTGGCGACGGTGCCGGACTGCCCGAGCCTACGCCGGAGGGCTTCCTGGTCCGCCGTGTAGGCCGGGGATTGGTTGAGTTGCAGCAGCAGCAGGAGCCGCAGGTTGTCGCGGTCGGTCATTTCGGTTTCCCCATCGCTTCCAGGTAGCCCTCGATCCGGCCCATGGATTGGTTGGTTTTCCTGATTTCCTCCAGCACGGTGTCCACGCGGCGGTGGACGGCGGAAAGGTCGTCGTGGGTGATCGAGTTCTTGACCTCGGTTTCCAGCGCCTGGACGCGCTCGCCCAGGCGCTGGAACGTCATGCCGGTTTTCTCCTTGTGGGTGTCCAGCGCGTTGGCGGTGGCCCGGCCCCGCGCCGAACTGATGCCGTAGATCGCCAGCCCGAAATTCAGGACCAGCGCTATGGCGGACCAGACGTTGAAATCGAACGACACATTCATGGCCACAGCCCGATGTGGATCCATCCGCCCTCGTCCACGATCTCCGGGCGGCGGTGGGCGGCTTTGATGCGGTCCTTGCATTCGGCCAGGAGGTTGTCGAGCAGCGTCTTGTGCCGCTTCTTCATCAAGGGGATATCGACCAGCGAAGGGGTCTGGTTCTTGTTGCTGGTCTGGACGATGCCCTTGAAATCCATCGCCACGCCGTGGGCATGGTTGCTCCAGCGCGGGGGGCGGATCAGGGCACCGTTCGCCCGGCGGGCCTGCCGGGGGTTGTAGACGCCGACATGGGCGATATTCCAACCGGCGGATTCCAGCACGTCGTGCATCGCGGCCAGCACGGTGTCGGCGAACGCCCGCCCGCAGAAGATTGGGCTGGAACTCAGGGTGGGGCCGCGCTCGGTCACGTAATAGACCGGCTTGTCCATGGTCGCCAGGCAGGGTTCCAGGACCAGGGGCGCATCGGCGGGGCGCGATGAATGTTGGCGGGACGGGACGACGATCATGGTTTCGCGCCCTCTTTGATGAGGACCGCGCCCAGGCCGCCCATGATTTCGGCGGTGCCCTGCACGGGGTTCCCGGCGGCGACCGTGGCGATGCCGACGACGATGGCGGTCAGGCCAGCCCAGGTGGAGGGTTCGCGCAAACGCGCCCAGAGGTAGGAGAGGATTTTTCGCATGGTGTTGCTCCGGTTGGACGGGACACCACGATACGCGAATATGGAAAAGCCGAGCCGCTGAAGCGTTTCAGCGTCCCGGCTCCGGGGGGGATTAGAACAGTTCGGTCTGCCTGTTCTTGGCGGGAGATTGGGTGCCGCCAATGATGTTGTGAATTTGCCGTTCCGTCAAATGGTGGAGCGCCGCGAGGTCGGCGGTGGAGAATCCGGCCCGGCGCTGGGCCAGGATGCCTTCGTTGCGGACGCGCAGCCAGGCTTTATAACAGCGCGGGATATGGAGCCACTGGCCCGGATAGGCGTCGGCCAGCTTGGTGGCGGTGTCCAGGCCGAGTTTACAAGCGAGGGGTGTGGACTCCTTCACCGGCGGCACGGGCACCCAGATGCGCCGCCCGTCGAAGAGGCGGAGGACATCGACGGCGACCTGCCGACCGCAGCGCCGGGCGATGTCCTGCACCAGGGTGGGCAGGCTGTACCAGTTGAGGCTATCCAGCCCGTCGAGTTCCACGGCGGGATTCCCTGTGGGCCGGCGTCCAGGTCATCGGCTTCCCGCATTCCGCGCAAACCACCGGCCTTTCCCAGATCAAGGCCGTCGCGGCCTCGCGGGGGACGATGCCGGTATGCTCGCCGCAGGAGAGCCGTCCTTGCTGGATTTCGCGGTACAGCCACTTTTTCAACCGCTCGATGGCGGCGTCCCAATCGTCGGGACCGAACGCCTCCAGGAGCGCCGTGACATTGGCCGACCGGCTATTGCTGGCCCAGCTGCACAGCGCGGATTCCTCCGGGGATTGGATGATGCCCAGGGCATGGCCGCGCAGCCAGAGCTTGCGTAATTTCCGGGCCGGGTCGGTGCGGTCGATGGGGCGGCTTTTCTTGCCGTCCTGCTGCTTATGCTGGACCTTGAACCCGCACGCCTTGGCGTGGGCGAGGAGGCGTTCGCAGCCCGCGATGTCCGCGTCGCGGAGGCTATCGACCCCGGCGCAGCGGCGCTTGATCGCGGCCCATTCGTCGTCGTTCCATTTGAGGTTGGAGCGGGCCACGTTGCAGAGCTTGACGAGGCGTTTGAGTTCCGCCTCCTGGTTGGCGGCGAACTGCGACTGGGCGGCTGGGTGTTGTTGGTGGGTTGGCATCTTATCTCCCGAGCGGGTCGTGGTGGTGGGGATAGGTGTGGGCGGACGGCCCGGCCTCGGCCAGGTCGGTGAACGCATCGACGCCGGACATATGGATCACGGCACCGTGGTATATCTTGCCGTCGAGCAACGGCCCTTTCGGCTCGTCGGATTGGATGCGCTCCCAGAGCCAATGCAGATCGCCGGTGGACGCGGCCAGGACGATGAACTCCCGGCCTTCGATGATGAGGCCGGTGCAAAGGCCGGGATGACCGACATGGCCCTTACGGCTGAGTTGCTGGCCGACCAGGACTTTGGGAGGGGTGTGTGTGGGTTCGGACATGAAGGGTTCCTCAAGTTGCGCCGCCCCGGCCTCCAGGGCGTCGGCGGCTTGGTGTTCCTCGCGGATGCGCCGGGGCGAATCCTCGTACAGGGCGGCGAGGCGATGGTTCGCCGCCGCCCGCCGCAAGGCGGCGATCCGCGCTTGTGTTGCCGCGTCCATCAGGTGGCGTCCGGGATGCGGGCGCGGTCGATCTCGTAGCCGAAGATGTTCTCGGACTTGATGGCCGCGCCGACCGTGACGAGGGTTTCGGTGTCGAGGTTCTTGAGCGCTTCCTTGTCGATTTCCTCCTTGGTCCTGATGCAGCCATCGAGCTTGAGGTCTTTCAGCGCTTGCAGGGTGTCAGCGACGCGCTTGACCAGCACCTTGGTCGAGAGCCGGTAGCCGACCGAGCCGAAGACCATCTGCTTGGTCTTGGCCTTGGCGAACTCGTGGCGATGGGCCTCGCAGAACTCCTTGATCGCCAGTTCCAGCCCCGCCTTGCGTTCTTGCAGGGGGAGGGAACCGGCCTTGGCTTCCGCCTTGGCGCGGTCGATGGTTTCGTTCGCGCCCGCCTCGATCAAGCCGAGATCGCGGTCGATCTCGCCGATCTGGCGGAGGGTGGCGTCCACATCGTCCCAGCTGTTGAGTTGGGTGCCTTCGATTCGTTTTCTTGCCATGGGTTTATCCCTTCTGTTCGAGCATCTTGCGGATTGCGGCGAGGGCCGCGCGGCCCTCGTCGGTGAGGGTGGGGGCCGGGGCGGCGTACCGCTCGGCCAGTTCGCGGCCTTCGTGCCAGCCGCGTATCCAGTAGTTGCGGAGGTCGGCGCGGCGGTAGGGGCAGCTATCGAGCGGCCCGCCCGCGAGGCCCGCCGCCGATCCCTGCCCATGGGCCACATCCTGGTTAATCGCCTGTTGGTTCAGGCGGTTCGCCCGCCGCCGCGTCTCCCGGCTCATCGGTCGGCGACCCGTCCGGCGGCGGGCTGTCCGAGGATGCGGATGGCGGCGAGGGCGAGGCGGAGTACGAAACCCCGCGCAACCGGGCCTGGGTCGCCGCGAGATACGCCCCGATCTGGACCGGCCCGCCGGTGTCCGGGTCCAACATCATCCCCGGCGGCAACGGCGCGGAGGTAGGCGATGGCGCGGGCGCGGCTGGTGGGGCCGGTTGCGTTTCCCGCAGCCGTTGGTGGTGTTCCAGCACCGAGACCACTTGGCCCCGGTCGTCCACCATCATGCCCAGCGGCAACGCCGGGGCCGGGGCGGATTGCGCCCGGTCCCTGGGCAGGGCTTGCCGCCGCTGTTCCTCCTGCGCTTCCGCCTGGGCTTCCGCCTTGAGGTTGGCTTGCCGGATGCGGCGCACGATGATCGACCGCAGCAGGTTGTGGTTGTCCAATGGCAGGTCCAGCTTGCCTTCCGCCCGCATCTGCACCAGGGTGTCGATGCCCCCGGCCCAGGCTTCCCGTGGCGCGGCGTACACCTGCCCCTCCCACTTGATCTCCGCCGCTTCGATCATCGGCAGCAAATCCTCCAGGAGCTTCGCCACCCGCTCCAGGGTGAGCGAGCGCTTGGCGGGCCGGAACAGGCCCAGGTACATCAAGATGGGTTTTCCAATCGGGGCGAGCCGCAGCGCCCTTTCCACGGCGTCGCGGGCGGCGTCCAGCGCCATCAGCGTGTCGAGGCTCATTTCCGCCCCACAGCAGGGGCATCGCAGTCGCATCCGGGGTCTCCTTGTGCTTGGTGTAGCGGATCAGCATCCCGTGGAGCGGGATGAGGTAGTCGTCGTGGAACAGCCCGCCGCCGATGCGTTGGGCGTTGTCGAGCCGGTCCATCGCCGCCTGGTGGCGCACGATGAGCGTGGGCCGGGGCCAGGTCATCAGCACCGTCTCGATGTGCGGGACGATCCCGCGCTTCTTGAAGAACGACCGGGCATGGCGCAACACCTCGATGGTGCGGGCGGTGCTGTCGCACGCGCCCCGGTGGTGGGCCGGCACGTTGTGGGCCCGCCGGATGGGGGCGAGGTTGGCGTTGGTGTGCATGGGCATGGGCGGTCTCCTAGCTGTTGAGGTGCTGGATCGGCGCGGCGAGGTCGCGCAGGTGTTGCGGCATGGAGGCCAGGGACAGCAGCGCCCGGCCCAGGCCGATGGCCTCGGCGTTGGTCAGGTCGAGTCCGACATGGATGTGGCCATCGACGAGGATCACCACGGCGGGGGCTCCGGTCTCGCAGTTCATGGACGCGCGGACCTCGACTTGGACGGATCGGCCTTTGTGGCGGTAGTGGGCCATTAGGATGCCCCCCTCAACTGGCCGCGCACGTCGATGATGACCGTGCCGTCGTCGTCGATTTGCAGGTGGTTGATGGTGCAATCGATTTCCATCACCTTGATCTGGCCGCTGCCGCCTTGCAGCCTCAGGCGCAATGGGTGATCGTCTTCCAAGGCCAGGGCGTATACCCGTTTCCGTAGCATGTCGAGCGTGATGATTTGGCCCATGGCTACGCCTCCCGGACCACGTCGGCGGAAACCTGCGGCACGCCCAGTTCGGCGGCGAGGTTCATACTGGCCGTCACCAGGTTGTTCACGGCCAGGGGATAGGTCAGGTCGACCGCCACTTGCCTACGCCCACCCGCGCTTTGGGTGGTGGTGAGCCGGGCGCGTAGGGCATCCACGGCATCCGGCGCGAATACGCCGGCCAGGGTCAATCCAGCGGCGGTGAACCGCGCCTCCAGGTAGCCCCGCAAGTCGTCGCCCAGTGGCGAGAGCGTGAGAAGCTCGCAGCGCTGGGTAATCTGGACCACGTCCGGGTTCAGCGGGTCGAGCCGGTTGGCCAGGGCGGGCTGGCCCATCAGGATGATGGAGAGCAGCCGCGCCCGGCCCGACTTGATTTCGTAGAAATCCTTGAGATGGTTCATCGTGAACTTGTGCAGCCGATGCGCGTCGTCGATCACCAGGGCGAACCGCTGGCCTTGGGCGTGCCGTTCGGCCAAGGCCCGCTGGACGCCCCAGGCGAAGCCGGTCAGGTTGGCCTGCCGCTTGGCCGATGGGTCGATGACATCCATGATGAAGTTCAGGATGTTGCGGGCTTTCAGCGGGGCACCCTTGTCGGAGTCGATGTCCATGCCGATGATGGGCGGGCGGATGATGGTGACGGGTAGCGCGTTGCGGCGGATTTGCTCCTCGCATTCGACGATCAAGGTGGTCTTGCCCGCGCCGGATTCGCCGACCATGGCCAGGAATCCGCCATTCCGCATCGCGCCCATCAGGGCTTCGCGGGCATAGCGGATATTGGGCGAGAGGAACATGTCCTCGTCGCGCTCGACATCCCCGAGCGGGGGGTTCATCAGCTTGAAGTGCTTGCGGGCCTGTGGCGACAGGCCGGATTTTCTCGGTAACATAGCGGTGTCCTCCGCGGACGTTGTGCTTGCTTCGGCTTGGGCGGCGGTTGCAGCCGCCGCCCAAAGCCCCTCGATCTCGGCCAGGGGAATCCCCCGGCCTTCCAAATAACCCTCGATCTGCTGCTTGATTGCCTCCTCCGGCGTCGCCGCCGGGAATTTGCCGTGGTTGATAAGCAGGCTCATGGCCGAAATGCCGAACGGTCGTCCGGCGTTGCGCCCGCCTTGCTGGGTCAGGGCGCGGCCCAATTCGGCGGGGCCGATGTTGTGCCGGCTAAGGGTCTCGCGCAGGTTCATAGTCCCGCCAGGTTTTCCAGTTCGTCGATCATCTGGTCGGCGACATCCTCGGACACGCCGCGTGCGGCCAGGAAACCCGCCCATTTTTCGTAATGCTCCTTCAGGAAATCGGCTATCAACAGGTATTCGGTTTCTTCCATAACTCCCTCTTACTTCACTACTTTCAAAACCGGCTTCTGTGCCGGGGCTTTTCCGCCCTGGAACTCTTCCAGGAGCGATTCGATGTCCGCCTCCGGCACGCCCTTGGGGTAGCGGCGTTGGAGGTCGGCGAAATGTTCGGCGGTCCAGGCATCGCCCATGCGGCCCTTGAGCAGCTTCGCGGCCTGGATGTGATTCAGGGGGATGAGTTCCAACCCAGGCGCGGTCAGCATTAAATCGACGGCGTGCTTCTTAATCCGGATGGGCGGTTCGGCCTCCTTCGCGGCCTTGCAGGGGTCGATCCTGCCATCGAAAGGGACGAAATCCTTGCGCCTACGCTTCTTCTCGTCTTCTTCCTGGGTGGCCGAGTTGCTGGCGAGCAGGGTGATTTCCTTGCGCAGCGTGTCCACCTCGGTGTCGGGGCGGCTCTTGTATTCCTGGCCGTAGCGGGCGGTGTCGGTATGGAATCCCCATTGCTCGTTGGCGGGATCGACCGTGCCGGTCACATCCTCCAGTTCGATCAGGGTCTCGCGGCCCTCGGCGTCCTCGACCAAGGCCATGGCGCATTCCAGGAAGGGATGCCAATGCACAGTCACCTTGCCGCGCGGGTAGGCACCGGGCACGCCGACCACGCTATAGGTACGGCCCTGGAACTCGATCCGCATCGCGTCGGAAATCTTGGGGGTCTTGGGGTCTTTGGTCGCCAATGAGAGCAGCACATCCATGGGCTGGGTGCGGACGAGGTGTTCCTCGCGGATGTGCATCCAGGCGTCCATCCGGGTCATGCCGTGGCGTCCCACCGTTTTGGTGGGGTCGCTGTTGTAGCGCAACTGGTAGGTCTGGGCCAGGGCGTTCAGGTCGTCGAACGACTTGATCGTGTGGCGCTGGAATTTCAGTCCCGACTCGAACCGCAATTCCACCCGCAATTGGCCGTTCTCCACCGAGCCGGTGGCGCGGGCGCGGCGCGGCTTGTGCGACCTCAATTCGATTCCCAGGCGGCGGCAGAATGTCTGTACCAGCCGGTTGTTGCCGATGCCGGGGTCCACATAGAGATGCTCGGGGCGTCCCTCGAACGGGTCGATGCCGGGGTCGGGCTTCGGGGCCATCGCCCAGCAGAGGAACTCGACGACATGCTCGCCGGATTCGCTGTGGCGGTAATAGCGCCAACGGGTCAGGTTGGTGGTGTGGTCGGTGAGGACGTAGCGGATCACGCGCCAACTGGCGATGGCCTCCAGATTGTGGGGCTTGTTCTTGTAGTGGACGGCCTCGTCGATCTCCTCGACCACCGCGCCGCCGTCATTGAGGTAGTAGAGGACACAGACCGAGGCGTCGATCTGCCACATATGGTTGGGATGCGGGGTGTTGAGCCCGTTGGCCGGCGCGGGGTTGCGCATCTGGTCCGGGTGCAGGTGATAGGCCCGCATGGCCTTGCGGATTTGTGAGATGGACAGCCGGAAAATCTCGCCGGTCTCGGGGTCGACCCGGCCCGCGATGATCTCGCCGTTGTCCCGCAGGACGGACACGGCCTCGTCCAGGGGCACGGCGCGGCGTTTGCCGTTCTTACGGTAGGTTTCCATGATGTAGGTCATGATGAGTTTGGCTTCTTCCAGGGTCAGGGCGCTCACGCCCGCCGCCGTCGCGCTGGCCTTGCCCTCCGGGGGCGTGCGCTTCTTGTTCTTGCGGCCCCGGATTTTCCGGGCCAGGGTGTTGAATGTGCCGCGAGAGACCCCGAGTTCCGCGCACGCCGCGTCGATGACGGCCTGCTTTTCGCCATGCGGGGTGGCGTCGAGCTTGTCGAGATAGCGGGTGACGATGACGGCGCGGCGCGGGTCCATCCTTATTCCCCTTGCTCGGCGGCTTTCTGCGCGTCGAAGTCGCGCAGGGTGGCTTCCCAGAGGGCTTTTTCGTCGTCGCCGGCGGCGGTGGCGAATATGCTGGGGGCGTCCTCGTCGGGGAGGATGTCGAGGTCGGTGGCGATGGCGCGGGTGATGGACATGATCCGCCCGAGCGCCTGGGCGATCACGGCGCGGCCATGCTCGGCCATGTGGTCGGTGTGGGTCGATTGGACGGCGAGGCAGTCGCGGAGGGCCAGCGTGCCGATATCGGTGTAGATCGCGAGGACGGTCGCGTCGAGTGCCTCCACGGCGGCGCGGGCCTCGGCCAGGGGGTCGGGCGGGTTGTTCTTCTTTTCTTCCAGTTGGTCTTGCAGGCCCATGATCGTCTCGGCCTGTTTGGCGATGAAGCCGTCCTTGGCGGCGAGGTCGGCCCGTGCGCCCGCCGCCCGCGCTTCCTCCTGGGCGAGGCGGGCTTCGAGCGTGGCTTTTTCCTTGGCAGCGGCTTTCCTCTCTTTGGCCCGCTCCTCCGCCTGCATGTCGATGATTCGCAGCAAGGCGGATTTATCGCCACTTTCGGCGGCTTCCTGGGCTTGCGCCTTGATTTCGTCGGGCAACTTCCGAAGGAGGCGCTTGTCATCTCGAAGCACGCCGAGGCGGTTCAATGCGTCGTGCGCCTTGTCACCGAATTCTTCAAAGGTCTTGATTTCCTCGTAAACGACGCTCGGGCTGGTATCGAGGGCGTTCTCCAGGTACTCAGAAAAATTTTTCGCGCCGCGAAAGATTCCAGGTTCGATCTCAATAGGTATGTGCTTGAAAAGCTTACGATCTTGTATTTCCTTGAGGATTTTTATTTCCGCGACCGCGAAAAATTTCCTAGCCCCCCCGGCCAGCATCGCCTGTCCATGAAGCTGGTTGGCTATGGCGCTTAGCTGGCTGGTGGCGGGGGTTTCTGGTTCGATGACTTGGGGCGTCACGTCGATGATCTGGTTCATTCGGGCTTCTCCTGGGTTTGTTTCCGGGGTTCTCCGAACGGGGTATCGCCGAAGATGTCGTTCCAAAACTGGGTGGCTCGTTTATTCCGCTCCTTGGCGGTAAAAACGGTGATATCCCATTCCTCTCCATGCCAACCCTCGTCGCCCATCTTTCTCGCGGTGACATCGACCGCCATTTTGAAAAAGTGACTGAGGTACACCCGCCCGTCCGGCGTCAGGTTCAAAAACCCGGTGGCCACCATGCGGCCCACATCGCCAGTGGCCTGTCGGTGGCTGATGCGTAGGGCTTTCGCTATCTCTTCGGTGCCGACGCGGGCGTGGTCGCTGGTGACGGCGACATATCGCAGGATTTCAAAAATCCGCTTGGTTTCGGTGAGTTGCATCGCTATTCCTCGGATTCATTGGTGGTCATGGGTTTCTAACGTTCTGGGCTGTTTCTGAATTAGGCATTGTTCGGCTGTTCGATAGGGGTTCCGGGTTTTTCCGGTGTGGTAGAGTTACCCCTACGTCCACCAACTTCCTTCCGCCCGCTAATGGGTTGGCCGTTCCCGTCGTAGCGGGAGGGCCAGATTTCCCAGGGCTTCACGCCGATAGCTTCCGCGATCAGGCGTTGCCCATGGGGCCAAGGGCCGCGCAGGCAGTTGCCCAGCGCCGTCCTTATATAGCCGTGGTGGATCGATAACCGGCTCAAGCTCCACTTCTCCGGGGTCTTGCGGAGCGCGGCCACGATGTCGGCCCGGTGCCAATCCGTCACAATTTTTTTGTGACTTATTTCCCTATCGCGTAGGGTTTTTTTCGTATTTACTGGTGTCTTCATGGCGATAAAGCTTAGTCATATGTGGATGTCGAGTCAAGCACATATGGATGTTATGGCTCGCATATCTGAATGGAGATTGTGGGGATGACAGCTACAGCAAGAAAATCAATGCCTTACATGGGCGATGAGCAACCAAAAACGAAGGTCGGACAGGGGTCTCCGTTCCTTTCTGATCTTGGTTCGCGCATAAATGAAGTGGCCGCAAAGGTAGGTGGCGCGAAAGTTCTTGCAGATATGGCTGGAATATCCGAGTCACAAATGCACCGCTACATCGCTGGAACCAGCGAGGCCACGGTGAGCAAATTGGTCGCTATTGCCAAATATGGTGGCGTCTCGGTTGCATGGTTGACCGGGGAAAGGCCAGTGAAAGAGCAGATTGCCACTGACCGTTTGGAGATAGCCTTGGATTTGCCGCGCTTGATGGATGCGGTGGAAACGGTGGAGGCGGGGTTACAAGCCGCGCACCGGAATATGAAGCCCCGGCCCAAGGCCGAACTGGTGGCGCTGGTTTATCAAGCCCTGGAAGAAGAGGACACGCCGACCAAACTGCTGCGCTTGGTCAAGGACGTGATCGCCCGGACACAACAACAATCCGAGAATGCCCTATGAAGGAAGAAGATAAGGAAGCAATTGCCAGGCTGATTCAGGAGACATCCGAATCCGCCCTGCCTGCGAACGAACCCAGCGCCAAGCCCAAAGCGCCACGAAGCCGGAAGAAAAAGGAGCCCGTGATTGCCGTGAACGGGAACGGCAATCAAGTCGCGGGGGGCGATATCAACAACACCACTCATATCCGTGTGGCGGGCAGCAGCCGCCCCAAGATCGAAGTGCTACCGCCGCCCGGTAGTATCGGTGCCAACCCGTTACTACGTGTGCGAATCGACGACCTTTTCAAACAGATCAACGATTTCCGTCATAAGCGGTTGGGGAAAAGCTTTAGGTTCAGTGGGATTCATGGCGATCTTGCCAAAGCTTTTGGTTTGAAAAGCAAGGAGTGGAGGCAAATATGGCTATGGCAGGAATCCCGAGCCGACGAGGTGATCGCGTGGCTCGAAGCCAAGCGGGACAACACCCAGCAAGGGCGGATCGAAAAGGCGGCGCGAGGTGAAGGCTATCGCCATACGCGCCCGCATTTATTCCGCATCGAAAAGGAATGCCTGGAAAAGCTGGGGTGGGATGGTTCGTCGCCGGAGGTGCGGGCGATGCGCTACCGGATGATCGGCAAGGAGTCCAGGGCGGATATGAGCTACAACGAATTAGCCCGCTGGGTTGCTTACGTGCAGGAAGAAGTGAAGCGGTTTCATGGGGAATGATCGGCGCTGATGTTTGTTGCAATAATCGAGGGGGGAAATATGGCGAACAAAGCTTTTTGTGGCTTGCTGGTTTGGGGATTGTTGGTTGGGGTGGCCCATGCCGAGTACGAGCATACGATTGTCTCCGGGAATTGGATCGGCTGTGTGAGTAAGGATGCCTATGAAAAACTGGTTGGATTCGCGGTTGCCAAGGATATGGAAGCCGGAGCGCGGATGATGATGTCGGGCCAATGCACGATGTTGCAGGCGGGTACCACGGTTTATTTGGCGGATGTGGAAATATTCAGCGGGTCGATAGGCATCCGGGTACGGGGCCAGACGCAAACAATCTGGACGGCCCGCGAAGCGGTAAGCCGATAGTCTCGATCCGGCCCGGCCTTGAAATAGAAAGGGGCACATCATGGCGGTAGATAGCAATGATCCACTAGCAATGCGGAAGCGGAAGCTAAAAGACATGATCGACCAAGCCGACAATCCGAAGACGTTGGATGCCGTCCAAAACGATCTTGAAAGGGATGAACAGTACAGGGAGCTAAAGCGGGAGATGGCGGACTTGCGCCGCCAGGTGCAGGGGCAGCAGACCCAGCGGGTCCGCCATGCCGCATGATGGCAATCAGGCCACGTCCGGCGCAACGTAAATAGTTACATTGCGGCGCGGGGAGGAATATGCATGGGCGAAGAATTCAAGGCGGCGCTCGACGTGCTGGTCGACCACCTGGGGACGGGCCTCGCGCCCGAGCGCCTCGCGGCGATGCTATTGGAGGCCTACCCGCCCCAGGAAGGCGAAGGCCCGGAGGATGCGCTGGGCAGGCTCCAGGCCGAGTTCGACGAACTGTGCGAGGGGCTGATCGGCTCCGTGATGGGGCCGGAAGAGGGTTTTGGTGTGGATGGCCGCACCGGCTAATTCATCTGGGAGATTCAATGCAAAGCGATCACGAAGTTATCGAAAGGGCAATGGACATCCTTACGTCGGTGGTCAATGTTTCCACCGGCCTGAGCCATCCGCTGGACGAGGCCAGGGCCAAGGAATTATTCAGGGCGCTCCATCGGCGCTCCGTCGATCTCGGGTATCAAGAAATCCACGACCAAGCCATCAAGCGTTCGTGGCCGGAAAGGCACGCGGCGGCGCTTGCGAAACTCGCGGAAAAAATCGGCAATGGAGGCGCGGTGCGAATCAGGCACCCGAGGGATTGGGGTGAGCCGACCGTCGACAGGATATTTTCCGAGTTGGGCAGGGCTTAATCGGCCTGCAAATCCGTCTCCCATTGCCCAACAAAGAAAAAGAGATCGTCGCGGAGCGCGTCGGTGCCGCCATGTGCGGCCGCGAACCCGGCGTCCCCGACTGCCCTTTTATAATCGGCGGCGGCAAGACAAACCTTTTCGCCGACGCCCAGGTCCGCATCCTGTAGCGCGAGCGCCCTTTCGGTCCTCCGGGGTTGGGATTGGCCCGATTGCGGGAATTCGGGGGCGGTATCGGTGCGGTTCGGATTGGCCATGGGGGGACTCCAAAAGGCTGGGATGTGCCGCCCAAATCATACCCCGTCCGCCGCCGATGTCATCCTTCCGCGAAACCGCCCCGTAGCGCCGGAATCCCCGTCCCCGCACCCGTCGCCCCACTCGACCGCCCACCCGGCTTTATAAAGCCTCCCTGACGCATTCCCGGCTATCCCATCCCCGTCTCGGGATGCTAGCATTCCCCCTCCCATCCCCCCGTTCCCCCATGCGCTGAAACGGTTCAGCGCCTCAACCGTTGCCATGCCGCCTATGATGCGGTCCATGGCAACCCAATCCAGAAAGACACTCATCGCGGCGCTCACGGTGGCCGTCCCGGCCCCGGATGGCTCCATGCAGATTTTCCCCGCCGGGCAATTCGACGCCCCGCGCGGATCGCTGCTCGGTGCCGGTCCCTGGCGGCTGGACGCCGCCGCCGCCACCGCGCTCATCGCCCGAATCGGGGCGCTCAGCAACGATATCCTGATCGACTACGACCACGAATCGATCCAGGAGGACGCCAAGCCGCCTATCCTCGCGGCGGGTTGGCTCGCCCGCGACGGCTTCGAGTGGCGCGAGGGCGAGGGGCTGTTCCACCGCTCGCCGACCTGGACGCCCGTCGCCGCCCAGCGCATCGCGGACGGCGAACTCCGCTACGTCTCCGCCGTTTTCCCCTACGACCGCGCGACCGGCCATCCGCTGGACATCATCAGCGTGGCCGTGACCAATTCCCCCGGCCTCGACGGGATGCAGCCCCTGGTGGCGGCATTGTCGGCGCGGCTGGCCGAAACCCCCGCTCTAAACCCGAACCCGGACACATCTATGGATGAACTCCTCGAACAGTTGCGTTGGATGCTGAGCCTGCCGCTCTCGTCCGGCGCGACGGAAATCCTCGCCGAACTCCAAAAGCTGATCGACAAGATCAAGGGGGACGGCGAGGTCGCGGCCACGGGCCGCGCCAACCTCCTGGTCTATATCGCCGCCTTGAAAGCCTTGGTGGGCGAGCAAACCGCCGCCCTGGCCGCGCTCAAGACCGGCCAGCCCGACCCGACCCGGTACGCCCCCGTCGCCCTGGTGCAGGAGCTACAGGCCGAGGTGCGGGCGCTCCGCCAGGAAGGCACCGCCGCCGAGGCCGGGCGCGTCCTGGAGGCCGCGTTGTCCGTCGGCAAATGCGCCACCCCGGCCAAGCGGACCTACGCCAATTCGCTGGCGGGGCTGGACACCGAGGGCAAGGCCATCCCCGGCGCGGTCCCGAACGTGGCCGCGCTCCGCGCCTACCTGGATTCGGAGGAACCGCTCGCCGCCCTGGGCGGTAGCCAGACCGGCGGCAAACAACCGGAAGGCGACGGCCAGCCCGGCCAACCCAACGCCACCGAATTGGCGGCATGCCGGATGATGGGGCTGAGCCCCGAACAATATAAGGTCGGAAAAGCCGACCTGGCCAAACGGTTCGGAGGTGTGAAATGACGGCGCTGGCGGCAGAACGCAATACCCCGCAGTTGGACGAAGGCATCTACGGCCAGCCGGTCAAGGCATCCGTAAAAATCTACAAGGGTGGCTTGGTGGTGGCCAGCGCGGGCTATGCCGCGCCGGGCACGGCCGCCACCGGCCTGATCGCCCTGGGCCGGGCCGAGGAAACGGTCGACAACTCCTCCGGAGGCAATGGCGACAAGAACATCCGCATCCGCCCCGGAGTCTTCCGGTTCGGGAATTCGGCGTCCGCGGACGCCATCGCCCAGGCCGATGCCGGGGCCGATTGCTATATCGTCGACGATCAAACGGTCGCCAAAACCAACGGCTCGGGCACCCGGAGTCGCGCCGGGAAAATCCACAGTGTGGATTCCCTGGGCGTGTGGGTGTTGATCGGCCTCGGCAACTAAAGGAGCACCCTCAATGCAAATCACGCCCGATACCCTTGCCACCCTCAACAACGGGTTCAACGCCGCCTTCTTGCAGGGCTTCAACGCCATCGGCTCGCAAGGCAACCAATACCAGCAGGTTTGTATGGAGGTGTCATCCTCCCATCGCCTGGAGAACTATGGCTGGATGAAGGATTTGCCCGGTGTCCGCGAGTGGATCGGCCCGCGCTTGATCAACAACCTGGAAGCCACCGGCTACCAGATCGTCAACAAGGACTGGGAGCATACGTTGGGCATCAAGCGCCCAGACATCGAGGACGACATCCTCGGCGTGTTCACGCTGGCGGTTCAACAGCAGGGCGATATCGTCGGCCGCCACCCGAACGAACTGGTGTTTGCGCAGACCTTGCTCAAGGGATTCACGACCACAGGATTCGACGGCCAGTATTTCTTCGATACCGACCATATCGGCTATGACGTCAATGGCGCGGAAACCTCCTGGAGCAACGCCGGTGGCGGTTCGGGCAGTCCATGGTTCCTGTTGGACTTGTCGCGCACCTTCATGCGCCCCCTGGTGTTCCAGATGCGCCGCGCACCCGAGTTCACCCCGCTGGTCAGCCCCTCCGACCCGAACGTGTTCCACATGAACGAGTTCCTGTACGGGGTCTATGCCCGGTACGCCGCCGGGTTCGGGTTCCACCAGTTGGCCTATGGTTCCAAACAAACCCTCGACGCCGCCGCTTATGCCGCCGCCCGCACCGCCCTGGGTACCCAATATCGCCCGGACGGCTCGGCCTTGGCGGTGCGGGGCACCCACCTCGTGGTGGGGCCGGGCAACGAAGCGGCGGCCAGGCGCATCCTGCTCGCAGAGCGGGATGCCGCTGGCGCGACCAACATCTGGCAAGGTACCGCCGAGCCGTTGATCGTTCCGCAACTCGGATAAGGAGACGCCATCATGCCGATCAGAATCACCAGCAAGCGCGATGGGTTCCGCCGGTGCGGCGTGGCCCATCCGGCCACCCCGACCGAGTATCCCGCCGACCGGTTCACCAACGAGCAGATCGCGAGGCTGCGGGCCGAGCCGATGTTGTTTGTCGAGATCATTCCCGACGAGGCTGGCACCCCGGCCAAACACAAGGAAGTCACGAAATGACCATGGAGGCGCAGCGCCCCGACCGGGCATTCTCCTTCGTCCAGGTCGACGGGCTGGGGCGGTTGATGGTCGTCGCCGCGACCGCCCATCCCGTGGACGCGAGCGGCACGATAGCGGTGGGCGGGACGCCCCAGGCGCTGCTACCGGCGAATCCCGCCCGGCGCGGGGCCTGGGTGCAGAACCTATCGGCGGGCGACCTGTGGCTCAGCGATGTCGGGGCCGCCGCCGCCGCGCCGCCGGCGCTCAAGCTCGTGCCCGGAGCCTATTACGAGTGGCCCTATCCCACGGATGGCGCGGTATCGGTTTTCGGGGCCACCACCGGACAGGCGTATTCGGCGAGGGAATGGTGATGCTGTACGCGACCCCGGCCGACCTGGACAACAAATTCGGCGCGAAGCAGATATTGCTGCTCGCCGACCGCAACCGCGACGGCGTCATCGACGTGGACGCCGAGGGCAAGACGCCGGTCGACCTGGCGCTCGAAACCGCCGCCCGGCAGATCAACAGCCGGATCGGCCAGCGCCTGCCCAACCCGCTCACGCCCGAGCAAGCGGAATCGCTCCGCGACTATGCCTGCCACCTGGCCCGCTACGAACTCTATTGCGACGTGACGCCGGACCACGTCATCAAACGCCGGGACGACGCCATCAAGGAACTGGACATGATCGCGCGGGGCACGCTCCAATTCGGCCTGGCCGGTGGCGACCAACCCGCGACCGTCCCCGCCGAATCCGGTATCGAAATGACCGCGCGGAGCGGCAACGGCCAATGGGACCGGGGGGGATTTTGACGGCCCCGATCATTTCGCAAGTCGAGGACGCCATCCAGGAGGCCATCCGGCGGGCGCTGCCCGGCGTGTTGCGCACCACGGGCACGATCCCGGGCGCGTGGGATGTGGAGGTCGCCCAGCGCGTCCTCCAGATGGCCCCGAGCGTCTGGGTTTCCCAGGAGGGTTTCACGGGGACCGGGCAGCCGCGGGTTTTGGATTGGCGGTTCGGGGTCTACGCGGTGGCGTCGATGGGCTATGAGGAGGACCGCCGCCGGGGGACGCCGGTCGAGATCGGCACCTATGCCATGACCGAACGCATCATCAGCTTCCTCGACAGCCTGATCGTCCCCGGCGTCGGCACCTTGCAGCTGCAAACCGGCCGGCCCCAGTTCATCGAGCCCATGATCGAACTGGGCGGCACGGTCGAGGGGTTGTTGTTCGGGATCCGGCTGCAATTCCCCCGGCCCGATACCGCCGCCCAGGGCGTGGAGCTATCGGATTTCCGCCAGTTCCATGGCGATTGGGACTTCGCGCCCATGACGTCCGGGCGCTGGGACGAATGGCTGGCCCAGGACCATTCCGGCCTGGAACCGGACGCACAGGACGATGTGGCCGGACCTTGAGCTTGGCGGGGAGGACGATCCCCGCTATATTCCCCCCGCCCACGCCCCGCCCCATGCGCTGAAACGGTTCAGCGCCGCGCCGCCCCTCCCGGACCCTACACTAGCTCATCCCTACCAGGAGATGCGCTATGCCCCGATATGTCCCCGCTCCCGGCCTCAAGGTCCGGGCCAAGAACGGACCCGTGATCCCGCCCGCCGGGATCGAGGTCAACCCCAACGATTCCTACTACTACCGCCACATCCAGGAGGGGGCGTTGGTCGCGGCGCCCACCGACCCGCCCACCGACCCGCCCGCCGACCCGCCCGCCCCCGCCAGGGCATCCGGCAAGAAGGCCCCGGAGCCGGAGGCGTCGAATGGATAACATCATCATCGCCGATGTGCCGACCAACCTACGCCTGCCCGGCGCGTACATCGGTGTCGATCCCTCCCAGGCCACCGGCAACCTGGTCCCGGCCATCCCGCGCAAGACCCTGATTTGGGGCCAGCGGCTCAGCACCGGCAGGGTCGCCGCCAACGTGCCCTACCGCATCAACGGCGCGGACGACGCGGCGCAGGGGTCCGGCTACGGATCAATGATCCACCGCATGGCGATCCGCGCCCGCGCCGCCGCGCCCTATGCCGACATCTGGTGTATCGGGTTGGCCAGCGATCCGGCCGGTGTCGCCGCGACCGGGCAGATCGAGGTCACGGGACCGGCCACGTCGGCGGGCGTCGTCTACCTCTACATCGCCGGCCAACGGCTTACGGTGGGCGTGTCGTCCGGCGACAGCGCCACGACGATAGCGACCAATATCGCCATCGCGGTCCAAGCCTCGGCCAGCCTGCCGGTCATCGCCACCCGCGCCGACGCGACCATCACCCTGACCTGCCGTTGGAAGGGCAGCACCGGCAACGATATCGATATCCGGTTCAACTATTACACGGGCGAGCAACTGCCCGCCGGGGTGCATGTGTCGATCACCGCCATGGCCGATGGCGAGGTCGACCCCGACCCGACCGCCGCGCTCGCGGCCATCGCGGGCGAGTGGTTCTACACCTGGATTTTCCCCTACACCGACCCGGCCCTCGCCGCCATCGTCGATCCCGACCTGGCCGACCGTTGGGGACCCATCGACCCGCGCCCGGCCCAGGCGTTCCGCCATATGAACGGCTCCCACGCCGACCTGACCACGTTCGGCGAGTCGCGCAACTCCATCCACTTCTGCACCCTGGGCCGGCGCGGCGTGCCCACCCCGCCCTGGGAGGACGCCGCCGCCTGGGGCTGTGCGGTCGACGCCCACGCGGCCAACACCGACCCGCTCTATCCGTTCGTGGGGCTGGCCATCCCCGGCATGATGGCCCCGGCGGTGTCCGACCGTTGGAGCGGGGTCGAGAGCAACAACCTCTGCTATTCCGGCATCTCGACGTTCACGGTCGACCGTGACGGCACCTGCCGGGTGGGCCTGGTCATCACCGAATACCAGACCAACAGCCTCGGGGTCGAGGATATCTCCCTGCTGTACCTCAACCACAAATGGGGCGCGGACCTGTGCCGCTACGAGGTGCGGGTGTGGGCGACCGCCTTGATCGCCCAAGGCTTCAAGCTCAGCCAATCCCCGAACGTGCAGAAGGTGGCGGGCGTGCTGGACATGGACCAAATGAAGGCGCTCAGCTTCCCGCTGTTCCGGTCCTGGGAGTCCAGGGGCATCGCCCAGAACTTCGACCAATTCAAGGCGGACGTGCGGTTCGCGGTCTCGCAGACCGACCCCACCCGCGTCAACGCGATCATCCCGCCGCAGCTGCTTAGCCCGCTGCATATCATCGCGGCGGCGGTCCAATTCAGGCTCTAAGGAGATATCGATATGGCACAGGTAGCAGGCCGCAGCCTGATCTTCCTCAACGGCACCCTTTGGGAATCCAAGAACGGCTCGACCCTCACGTTCGGCGGCATCAACCGCGAGCCGGTGGTCTCGGATAACAAGGTGGTCGGCCCCCGCGAAACCATCGCCGCCCCTTCGGTGGAGGCCACGTTCATACAGACCGCCGATCTCGACCTGGTCGCGCTCAACAGCTTCCAGGGATCCATCACGTTCCAGCAGGACATCGGATCCACCTGGATCATGTCGGACGGGTTCTGCGATGGGCAATGCAAGGTCAGCAATGGCGAGGTCACCGCCAAGTTCTATGGCAGCCGGGTGGAGCAATCGGCATGAAAACAGTCACCCTGAAAACCGGCTTCAAGATCGGCGATACCCACTATCCCGTAGTCACGATGCGGGAAGCAACCACCGCCGACCTGTTCGACGCCGAGGATATCGCCCCTTCGGACAAACCCCTGCAATATTCCGGGGCGCTATTGACCCGACAAATAACCACCGTCGCCACCATCGAAGGCCGTTCGCTCCAAACGCCGATCTCCTTGCAAATGATCCGCAACCTGTCGCCCGCCGATTATTTGGCCCTCCGTCTCGCCCTACAGGAGATGAGCGCCATGGGGGAGCCGCAATCCGCGAGCGGCGCGGAACCTACGAAGCCGTCCTCCTGATCGCCTTGAAAACCGGGTGGAGCGAGTCCGATATCCTGGCTTTACCCCGGTCCCGGTTTAACTTCTACTTGCGTACCATTCTCGACGCCACGAAGGAAAAATGAGCGGCAACCTGCGCCTGGTCCTGGAATTCATCGCCAATACCGCCAACCTGGTCAACGGCATGGGCCGCTCCCGGTCGGCGGTCCATGGCTTCGCCCAAGGCGTCAAGAACGAATTCGCGGCACTGCGCGGCACCTTGAACTCGGTGCAGGGCCAACTCGCGGGGATCGGCGTATCGGTCGGCGTGGTCCACCAGATCATGGAATCCGCCCGCCTGGACAAGTCGCTCGGACTGATCGGCCAGACGGCCGGCGCGAGCGATGCCCAGGTCGCGGGCCTGCGCGGCGAGTTGTTCCGCATGGCCAGGGACACCGGCAAAAGCGTGGACGATCTCAAGGAGGGGTTCGACGTGGCCGTGCAAAGCGGCCTCAAGATGGGCGAGGCGCTCCCGGTGCTGGACGCGGTCAATAAGGGCATGGCCGTTTCGACCGCCAGCGCCCAGCAATTGACCGGCTCGCTGGGGGTAGCCGCCGCCGCATACCAGTTCGATCTCGCCAAGCCCGGCCAAGCGCTCAAGCTGCTCGATGAGATGGTCGTGGCGGGCCGACTCGGTAACGCGGAACTACAAAACCTCAGTGATATCTTCGCCCGCGTCGGCGTCAATGCCGGCAGCGCCGGGATGGGGTTCGAGCAAACCCTGGCCTTCATCGAAGGGTTGTCTCAGGTCGAGCGCCAACCCGAGCGCCTCGCCACCCTGGCCGACAGCACGTTGCGCCTCTTCACCAATCTGGACTACGCATCGGCGGCGGCGAAGGCTTCCGGCGTCCGGTTCTTCGATAAGAAGGGCGGCCAGCGCGATCCCTTCCAGGTCTTGGCCGACCTCCGCGCCAAGTTCCGGGCGCTCAAGACCGAGAAGGAACAGGCGATCTGGATCGATCAAGCCTTCGGCAAAGCGGACCAGGACACCAAAAAAGGGTTGAAGACCCTGTTCCAGGGCGACGCCTTGGACAAGGTGAAAAGCTTCACCAACGAGATCAAAAACGCAACCGGCACTATCGAGCATGATTTGCCCAAGGCGATTTCCAACAGCATCGACCAGGTGGGTAGGCTCAAAGGCGCGTTGCGCCAAGCCGCCGACGAGTTCGCCCAGCCGATCAACGATACCCTGACCAATCTCATCAAGTTCGGCCTGGACAAGAAGGAGAACGGTGGCCTGGAGCTATCGGGGAAGGACATCCTGGGCGGGGCCGGTATCGGCATCCTGGGAACGATCCTCGCGGCCCGTTACGGCGGGAAGATGATCGGTGGCCTGGGTTCGGCGATACTGGGGACCGGCGCGGGCGTCGCCACCGGCAAGGCGGTGGAAGCGGCCACCGGGATAACGCCAGTGCGTGTGACCAATTGGCCGGATAACCTGGGCGGCGGCTCGATTGCCAGCACCGCCGCGGGTACCGCCGCCACCGCCGCCGGTGGCGCTGCCGCCGCCGGATGGCTCGCCAAGCTGCGTCCGGCGCTGGCGATCCTGGGCGGGGCCGAACTCTCGACGCTGCCCCTGTTCGGCGCGGGCGCGGTGGCGACCGCCGCCGGTGGCGTGGGGCTGGCCGGGTTGGCGGGGTATGGGGCCGGATCGCTCATGTATAAAGGTATCGAAGGCACGGAGTTCGCTGACAACATGGGCCGGGACATCGCCCGCATCCTGGCGCTGCTCGGCAACTCCGACGCCCGCGCCGCCCTGGACACCGAGCGCCGGACCCACGCCGCGGAGGGCACCCGGCAAACCCAGGATGTGATGGCCGCGGCTTTTCCCGTGACCGGCAACCTCGATTCGGCCCGTATCGGCACCGATATCGGTCGGGGAGTCCTGGGCATCCTCGACCAACTGCCGCGCCCGGCCCACGGCCCCATGCCAACCGACACCCAGGCCGCGACCCTGGCCGGCCACCTCGATCCGGCCCGCATCGGCACCGATATTGGCGACGGGGCCAAACGCATCCTCGACCAGGCGCTCTCCGGCGAGACCCAACGCGCCCTGGACCTCGCCCTCAAGGTGGACAACGCCGGGGCCGAGTTCGCCCGCAAGTTGCAAGGGATCGACCTGGGCGGGCAAATCACCCTCAGGATCGAAGGGGCACCGGCCCGCGTCACGTCCATGCAACCCAATAACCCGGCCATGCGGCTCAACGTGGATGCCGGGCCGACCATGGTGCTGCCGCAATGACCTGGCGCGACCAATACCAAACCGGATCGTTCCGGGGCGTCGGGTTCGGCACCCGGGCCGCGCCGCTGGAAGGCGGACGCCGGGTGGCCCTGCACGAATATCCGTTCCGCGACCTTCCCTACCCGGAGGACCTGGGCAGGAAGGCCCGGCGCTATTCGTTCGAGGCGGTCTTGATCGGCGCGGACTACTTCGCCGCCCGCGACGCCCTGATCGCCGCCCTCGAGCAGCGTGGCCCCGGCCTGTTGGTCCATCCCTATTTCGGGCGGATGCAGGTCCAGATCGAACGCTACCACTGCCGCCAGTCCACGGCGGAGGGCGGCACGGCCCAATTCGATATCGAGTTCTACGAGGCCGGGGCGGCGGCGCAACCGGACGCCACGCCCGACACCGCCGAAGCCGCGCAATCCGCCGCCGACGACGCCGAGGCCAGGCTCGAGGCCGCGTGGCCGGACGGATGGGCCATCGACAAATACCCACCCATCCAGGAGGACGCCGGCGGCATCGTCGAGGACGCCCTGGACGGGATCGACACCGCCCGCAAGGCCATCGGCACGGTCACCACCCAGGTCAACAGTTTCGTGGGCACGGTCCAGGCCATCAAGGCCCGCGTCTCCTCGCTGGTCCTGGCCCCGGCCAACCTCGCCAGCAGCCTGTTGGGCGTGGTGGCCTCGGTGCGGACCCTGGCGTCCACCCCGCTCGCCGCGCTCCAGGTCTACCAAGGACTGTGGGTCTATGGGCAATCCATGGTCGATCCCACCGGTACCGGCAAGGTGGCGACCGCCCAGGCGCGGAACCACCAAGCCCTGCGCCGCCTGGTCCGCACCTCGGCGGCGATCAACGCCGCCCGCGCCGTGGCCGACGCACAGGTCTACCGCTATATCGGCCCGGCCTCGCCCATCTATTCGGCGACCGGCACGCAGGCCGTCCAGGTCAATGGCCGCGCCGTGGTGCTGGCGGTACCCGACACCCCGGGCGCGGTGCCGGGATTCGCCAGCTGGGCCGAGGCCCAAGCCGCCCGCGACGCGGTGGTCGACGCCATCGCCACCGTCCAGATGGACACCGACGACGCGACCTATGTCGCGCTGTCCGCGCTGTCCTCCGCCGTGGTCGCCCACGTCAACGCGCAGCGCCCGGCGCTCGGCTGCGGCGGCAGCTACACGGCGGGCGCGGCCCAGCCGAGTTTGGTCCTCGCCCACCGCGTCTACGGCGACGCCACCCGTTCCGACGAGATCGAAATCCGCAACCACATCCGCCATCCCGGCTTCGTGCCGGGCGGCGTCCCCATCGAGGTGATCCGATGACCGTCTTATCCGCCATCGCCGCCTGGGCCATCGCCATCGGCATCCTGGCTTGGCTGCGGAGGAGGGCTGGGAAATGAACGAACTCACCCTCCTGGTCGGCGGCGTCCGCTTCGGCGGCTGGACCGAGGTCGAAGTGGTGCGCGGCATCGAGCAGGCGGCGGGCACCTTCCGGGTGGTCTATACCGACCGCTGGGATGGCCAGCCCACCCCTGGCCCGATCCAAAGCGGCGCGGCGGTCCAGGTATTGATGGACGGGGAGGTGGTGGTGACCGGCCACGTCGACCGCACCCTCGTCGAGTTCGATGCGCAGCGGCACACGCTCACGGTCCAGGGCCGGGACGCGGCGGGCGACCTGGTCGATTCCAGCGCGGTCCCGGCGCATGGCGGGCAATGGCTGAAGACCGACCTCCTGACCATCGCCCGCGAACTGGCCGCACCGTTCAAGGTGCCGGTCGCCGCCGGGGCCGACCTCGGCGAACCCTTCGACTCGTTCACCTTGCAGTCCGGCGAAACCGTCCACGAGGCCATCGACCGCATGGCCCGGATGCGCGGCCTGCTGCCGATGTCCGACGGGCGCGGCGGCCTGGTCCTGGCCAGGGCGGGCACCGCGACCGCCGGGGCGCTGATCGAGGGGCAGAACATCAAGGCCGCGCGGGCGGAACTCGACCTGACCGGACGCTATTCCACCTATATCTGCCGGGGCCAAATCCAGGCGCTCGACCACCTGGACGCCGACACCGCCTACGGCCTGCAAGGCACGGCCGGCGATCCGGGCGTCGAACGCCACCGGCCCCTGGTGGTGCTGGCGGAGGACCAGGGCCACCAAGCGTCCATCGACGCCCGCGCCGAATGGGAGTGCCGCCGCCGCGCCGCGCGGGGTGCCCGCCTCTATATCACGGTCCAGGGCTGGCGCGATTCCAGCGGGGCGCTCTGGAAACCCAACACGCGCAGCGCGATCCGCAGCCCCACCCTCGGCGTGGACGGTACCCTGCTCATCAGCGAGGTGCGGCAAACCCTGGACGGGGAGGGCACGCTGACCCAACTCACGCTGGGCCAGCCCGAGGCGTTCGACCCGTCGCCCAAGAAGGCCAAGCGCCGGAAGGCCAAGGCCGACAAGTACGCGCCGCTATGATCGACCAAATCACCAAGCTCATCGCCCCCCTGCACCGCCGGGTGCGCGGCATGGTCGCGCGGGGCATCCTGCGGTTGGTCGACGATGCCGGGGGCGTGCAGCGGGTGCAGGTGCAGGTGGGGCCGCAAACGCTGGACGGCATCGACCGCCCCCAGATGTACGGATTCACCAGCCACCCGCCCGCCGGCGGCGAAGTGGTGGTGGTGTTCGTGGGCGGCAACCGGGACCAGGGTGTCGTGATCGGCGAGGGCGACCGCGCCCACCGGCCCCAAGGGTTGGGGGATGCCACGGCCATCTACGACCATCGCGGCCAGGTCATCGTCCTGACCGCCGATGGCATCGAGATACGCGGGTCGGGGCGGAACCTCAGGATCACCGGCTGTCCCAAGGTCGAGGTGGACGGCGACATCGAAGCCACCGGCGACATCAAGGCGGGGGATATCAGCCTGCGGCACCACCTCACCGGCGGTATCCAGCCCGGTACCGGCGATTCCGGGGAACCCCACGCATGAGCGATATCGCGATCCGCCCGGACGGCACCGGATTCGACTTCGGCCTCCTCGAGGGCGACCTGGAGATGGACGCCACCCTGGAGACCGCCATCTGGATTTCGCTGTTCACCGACCGCCGCCTGCCGGACGACCAGGCGCTCCCGCCCGGCGTCGACGACCGGCGCGGCTGTTGGATGGACGCCTATCCGGAGGTTCCCGGCGATGCGATGGGTTCGCTGCTCTGGTTGCTGGCCTACGAGAAATGGTCCGAACCCGCCCGCCAGAAGGCCGAGGCATGGGCGCGGGAGGCGCTGCAATGGCTGCTCGACGACGGCGTCGCCGAAGCCGTCGATGTCGTGGCCACGTTGCCGCGCCCGTTGATGCTGGGCCTGGCGGTGGCGATCACCGATCCGGCGGGCCGGGTCAGCGCCTGCCAAACCACCGCGCCCTGGCCGGCGGCCTGACGCCTTCCGCTGAAACGGTTCAGCGCGTCATCGCCTCCCGCCCCGCCTACACTAGATGCTCCCCACCGGAGGCGTACCAATGGATAGCATCGTATTCCCGGATATTCCCACCAGCATCCGGAGGCCGGGGGCCTATATCGGCGTCTACGGCCCCTGGACGGGTGCGCCCGCCACCCGCTCGACTTCCGGCGGGGGGTGTTCGCTGTCCATCGCGGCCACGGATGCCGACAAGTTCGAGGGGGACGACGGCGCGACCGATTTCACCTTCACCGTGACCCGCACCGGCCCCACCACCAGCGATGTGTCGGTGGATTGGGCCGTGTCCGGCTCGGGCGGGAATCCGGCGACCGGCGCGGACTTCGTCGGCGGCGCGTTCCCGGCCGGCACGTTGACGATCCCCGCCGGACAAACCTCCGGCGTCATCGCGGTGCAGGTCCAGGGAGACACGGACGTGGAGCCGGACCAGGGATTCACCGTGACGCTCTCCAATCCCACTTATCAACCTTGAGGGCAAACCATGGGCTGCTCAATCGGCACCGCCAGCGCCACCGGCACGATCCGCAACGACGACTGCTCGCTCTCCATCGCGGCCACGGATGCCGACAAGTTCGAGGGGGACGACGGCGCGACCGATTTCACCTTCACCGTGACCCGCACCGGCCCCACCACCAGCGATGTGTCGGTGGATTGGGCCGTGTCCGGCTCGGGCGGGAATCCGGCGACCGGCGCGGACTTCGTCGGCGGCGCGTTCCCGGCCGGCACGTTGACGATCCCCGCCGGACAAACCTCCGGCGTCATCGCGGTGCAGGTCCAGGGCGACACGGACGTGGAGCCGGATCAGGGATTCACCGTGACGATTTCCAACCCCGTGCTTGGGTGAGGACATACCATGGCCTGCTCCATAGGCACCGCCAGCGCCATCGGCACCATTCGGAATGACGATGTGGGCCTATCGGTTTCCAACCTCGTGGCGGATGGGGACGAAGGGGATAGCGGCACCACCGAACTCTCCTTCACCATCGACAGGGTGGGATATTTGGATAGGGACGTATCCGTGGATTGGGCGGTGGTGCCGGCGGATACGGATTCCGCCGACGCGGCGGATTTCGTGGGGGGCGTATTCCCCTCGGGTAGCGTGACGCTGTCGGCCGGGGAGGCGTCCACGGTGATCGTCGTACCGGTCCAGGGCGATACCGATGTGGAGCCGGACGAGTTTTTCGTTGTCGAGCTATCCAACCCGGTGGGGTGTACCCTCATGGGAGATGGCGAGGGGGCCATATACAACGACGACACCGGGGGCAATGTATTATCCGGCGAGATACTGCTTTTCAGCATTTATAACGGGACGTTCTAGCCATGCAAATGAACTGGCCCACGGGGCAGCTAACCGCCATCTTGCAGGACTTGATCGATATATTGAGGGACGGCGGGGCACCGCCCCCCTACGACTATACGATATCATCGTATGTGTTCGGTGCCGCGCCCCCGGCCACGGAAAACATGCTGCTACAGGCGTCCGGGAACCTCGGACATGCGCCTATAGGCCCATTTGTGAGCCTGGATGGGACATACGCCAGTGGCAGTTGGGCCATCCGGAACGGCGATAGGGCGACGGCCGGTTTTGGGCGGCAGGTGGGGCTCCCGGGCGGCGAATTGCTCTATGCGGTATACGGACCCAACCTGGCGGGCTTTACGGAAGAGGAGCCGGAGGAGATACCGGGGGAGCCACCGCCCTATGATGTCAAGGACGGGTATTTCTATTCCAGCGATATCGGCGCGGGTATCTTTGGCGTCCAGAACGCCTCCAATAGCGTCGAGGACGAGACCGCCTTTATCCCGAACAAGCTGACGCCCCTCGCAAGGATGGCCATATTGAACGGCACGGTGGCGAAACTGGGGGTGCGGGCCGATCTCGTGGACGCCTCGGACACCCTATTGGCCACATGGACGTGGGCCTCCCGGGTGGCCCCGACAGTCTCCGGGCAGGTTTCCGTCCTGGCGTCGGCACCGATAGCGCCCACGGTCGCCGCGGTGGCTTCCGGTACCGCCGCGTGGCTGGTGTTCAGGACCGCCCTGGGGGTGGAGACGGCCCGTGCCGACGTGGGCGACAGCTGCTACCTGGGATTGACCAGCATCACCGTGACCGAGGGCGAACCCATGACGTGGGGCGCGGTGCGCCTGCATTCCGGGGGACCCTAGCCATGCCGTGGTCCAGACCCTCCCTGCCCGATCTGCTCGCCCGCTGCCGGGGATTCATGGCCTCACGCCTGCAAGGGGCCGACCCGGCCCTGCGGCGCAGCAGCAACCGCGTCCTGGCCGACCTCAATGCCGGGGCGTCCCACGAGATGCACGGCCACCTCGCGTGGGTGGGCCGGCAAATCCTCGCCATCACCGCCGATCCCGACTGGCTCGATTACCATGGCCGCGAATGGATCGGCCCGCGCACACCGGCCAGCCAAGCCCAAGGGGGCGTCCGGATCACCGGCACCGATGGCGGCGTCGCGCCCGCCGGTACCGTCTGGCGGCGTGCGGACGGGGCCACCTATACCCAGGACGCCGACGCCACCATCGCCGGCGGCATCGCGACCGGCGCGTTGACCGCCGTCGATTATGGCGCGTCCACCAACGTCGACGCCGGCGCGGTCCTCACCATCGCCAATCCCATCCCGGGCATCAATTCCTCCGCCGCCGTTGCCGCCGGTGGCCTCTACGGTGGCTCGGATGCCGAGTCCGACGCCGCCTACCTGGCCCGCATCCTGGATCGCAAGCAGCGGCCCCCCGAGGGCGGCAGCGCGGCCGATTATGTCCGTTGGGCCAAATTGGTGCCGGGGGTCACGCGGGTTTGGGTGACGAACGAAATGGGCGCGGGCACCGTGGTGGTGCGCTTCGTGCGCGATGGCGACCCGTCGATTTTCCCCAACGAGGCGTCCCTGGACGATGTCCGCGCCGCCATCGCGCCCCGCGCCCCGTTCCCCTCGGACTGGTACGTCTACGCGCCCACCCCCCAGGCCATCCCTTTTTCCATTTGGCTCTCGCCCTCGACCGCCGCCCTCCGCGCCGCCATCCAGGCCGAACTGGCCGATCTGTTCGTGCGCGAAGGTGTCCCCGCCGGTACGATCCCATGGTCCCATTTGGTGGAATCCATCGGTTTCGCCGTGGGATCGGGCGATTTCCGGCTGTTGTCGCCCGTCGACGATATCGTCCTCGCCACCGGCCGGATGCCGGTCCTGGGGGATTTCACATGGACCTGACCGGCACCGACTATCTGTCGATGCTCCAAGCCCTGTTGCCGCGCGGCCCCGTGTGGGCGGGCGCGGGCCGGATGGGGCAGGTCCTCCAATCCTGGGCCGACGAGTTCGCCCTGGTCGACGCCCGCATCCGGCCCTTGCTCCTGGAGTCGGAGCCGGAAACGGTCGACGAGCTATTGCCGGATTGGGAAGCCGAGTTCGGGTTGCCCGAGCCCTGCGATCCGGAGGCCGAACCCACGGACGGCGAGCGCCGGACCCGGCTGGCCGCGAAGGTGCATTACCTGGCCGACCACACCGAACCCGGTTGGCAGGCGCTGGCGGCACGTTACGGCGCGACCCTCCGGCTGGAATCGTTCCAACCTTCGGAGGCGGGCCTCCTGGTCGCGGGCGGGGAACTGCTCGGCGACCGGGCGCGGTACTCGTGGCGCGTCGTCGTCCTCACGCCCACGATCACGGTGCGCGAACCCATTTGCGGGGATTTCGTGGCCGGCGACCGCCTCGGCGACTGGGACCGGCTCCCCATCGAATGCGCGATCCGGCGACGGAACCACGCCCATTTGATACCCATATTCGGCTATACCGAGGATTAGGCAATGCGGCGGATCACCCACCCCATGGAGATGTAGGGCCATGCTCTTCGCACCCCAAGCGATCCCATCCACCACCATCGCCGCGCTGCTGGCCCTGCCCGCCGCCGCCTACGCCGGGCGGATGGTCCGCGCCACCGACTACGGCGTGGGCCACGGCTCCCTGTGGTTCTCCGATGGTTCGGCCTGGCGGTTGGCCGGGCCCACGGAAATCTACAACACCACCACCGATTTCGTCGGCACCTACGCCGGGGCCACGCTGGTGGCCCAGGTTATGTTCCCCGCCAATTCGCTGCGGGTGGGGGATGCCTTGTCGCTGGTCATCCGCACATTGAAATCAGGGTCCGCTGATTCTTTTGCCCGGAACATCCGGTTCGGCGGCACCGGGGATATAGGCATCGATAGCAGCGTGTTCTCGTTGGGGTATGGGTCCACCAACACCCATACCGCCGAGAATCCACGCCTCAAGATCGTTTCGGCCACGTCGATCCGGGTGACGACCGTCGGCTCGACGACCTCGTTCAGCGGCGGCACGTCCGCCGTGGGCGCGTCCGACACCACCATCCCGGACATCGCCGCGAACAACAACTATCTCAGCATCACCTTCAACAAGAACGCCGGGGCGGCGGGGGAAACCCTCACCACCAAGGAATTGACGATCACCCACCATCCCGGGCCCTAGCCGCCATGCAGAACGTCAAGACCCTCCAAGAACGCGACAACCTCAACCCGGTCCTGGCCATCCATGTCGAGGCGGACGGTTCGTGGGACTGCTACCTGCCCGGAGATGAATTGCCGCCGATGCCGCCGCCGCCCGAGAGCATCGTGGTGTCCCCCAATCAATTCCGGCTCGCCTTGCTGCAAAGCGGCCTGCTCGACGCGGTGGAGGCGTATGTGGCCGCGCAGCCACGCCCGGTCCAAATCGAATATGGCTTCGCCCCGCGAATCCATTCCCAGAATCCGCTGATCGCCGCCGCCGCCCAGGCGTTGGGGCTGACGGACGGACAGCGGTTGGCCTTGTTCCAACTGGCGGAGACGCTGTGAGGGTTGCCGACGCCCATCGAATGCGCGACCCGGCGATGGGTCCGCGTCCATTCAATACCTATATCCGGTTATGACGAGGTTTAGATAATGCAGCGAATTACCCACCCCAGTGCCGCCGCCGAATTACCCTCGGCCCGCGATTATGGTTCCGCTCCGGGGTATTTCATACAGCGCGACGTGGAAAATGGGATCGCGGGGACTTTGGTCACCAACGATTGGCTGAACGCGGTCCAGGAGGAGTTGATCAATGTCGTCATCGCGGGGGGAGGCACCCCCAATGCGGCCAACCTGGGGCAAGTGGCGGCGGCGATCTCCGCGTTGATCGCGGCGGCGATGGTGCCCGTCTGGAACCGCATCGGTGGCGCTAACGGCGATGTCGCCGGATACATCGCCCCGGACATCGACGCGCTATACGTCCCCGGCGAATATTATTACGGCACCTCCACGGGCGGCACGAAGCCGTCCACCTATGGGCTGGTCAAGGTCTGGCGCGAAACCGACCGCCTCATCTATCAAGTGGCCCAAGCGTCCAGCACCGGCCGTCTCTATAGCCGCTATATCAACAGGGACAGTGGGGATGGTTGGTCGGATTGGGAGTGCCCGGCAGCGGCGGCGGATTTGGCCCTATCCCGCCAAGGCGGCGTGGACGGCAACTTGCTGGAACATCCCGCCCCGGACATCGACGCGCTATACGTCCCCGGCGAATATTATTACAGTCCTTCTACGGCCGGGACGAAACCGTCCGATTACGGACTCGTCAAGGTCTGGCGGGAAAGTGCCGGCACCATTTATCAGCATGCGCAGCATTCCGGCGATGGCCGGTTCTCAACCCGTTATTACACGTCGGGCTCATGGACCGAATGGCATTTGTTCGCCCCCTACTTGGCCCGCGACGGCAGCATCGTTGGCGGTCCCGGCGAACAAGTGTTCGCGGCGGGTTCGACGGATTTCCAGCGAGGGACCAGCTATCAAGGGGATTTGCTGACGGTCAATGGGCCAGGAGTAGGGGCGTCCCATTTCGGGGAAGAGACATGGTGGATGTCGATGGGATCGTGGCCTATCAGCGGGACCGGCGATCCGGGCGATCCAGTCATATACGCGGGGATGTTCGTGCGGGTGGCTTGATTCCACGGTGAAACCGGCAATCCTCTACCGGTTTCACTTCCATTTATCTCGCGTCTGGGGGTTCATTTATCTCGCGCGGCTTCACGGTATTTGGAGAACGGAGCCTACAAGGACCGGCAAAATATCCTGGAAGCCCAACGGGTGGCCGATGCCGTGATCCACCACATGAAACGCCATCCCGAAGAATCCTTGGGCGTGGTGACTCTCAACCAAACCCAGAGGGACCTCATCGAGGATGTGCTGGACAAAAGGCTCCGCGATATTCGGGAGACCCAGGACTACCTGGCCGCATGGGAAAAAGAAGGTTGGCCCTTCTTCGTGAAGAACCTGGAGAACGTCCAAGGCGACGAGCGCGATGTCATCGTGATTTCGACCACCTTCGGGAAAGCCGAAGGTTCGGGAAAAGTCCGGCAGAATTTCGGTCCGATCAGCCGTCCCGATGGGTGGCGCCGCCTCAATGTCCTCTTTACCCGCGCGCGCCGGAAAATCGAACTCTTCACCTCCATGCAGCCCGAGGATATCGTTGTGGACGCAACGACACCAAGGGGTACCCGCGCCCTCCGGGACTATCTGGAATTCGCCCGGTCGGGCATCCTCACCGACACCCAAGTCACGGATCGTCCCCCCGACAGCGACTTCGAGATCGCCGTGGGGGAAATGCTCAACCATCACGACTACGAAGTGGTCCCCCAACTCGGGGTGGCCGGCTTCTTCATCGACCTGGCTGTGCGCAACCCCGACCGTCCCGGGGAGTTCCTCGCCGCCATCGAATGCGATGGCGCCACCTACCATTCCAGCGCCTCCGCCCGCGACCGGGATCGCATCCGGCAAGCCATCCTGGAATCGCTTGGATGGAAGGACCGGATTTGGCGGATATGGTCCACCGATTGGTTCTTCGATCCCCGTAAGGAATCCGCCCGTCTCCTCGAATTCCTGGCTGCGCGCCGCCAGATCGCTAAAACCGAGGGGGCGGCTTCCATCGTCTATGAGGAAACGGATGCGCCTTCCCTGGATACGGCGGGCGGTATGGAAATCGAGCCGATCGAAATGGATTCCGAGGCCACCGGGGAAGATTTGTATGTGGAGGTCGGCGACCGCGTCTTCTATTGCGATACCGATAATCCCGGGACCCGCCACGAGGCCACGATTGTGGATTATCCCAGCAATCCTAAAAAGGATTTGGTGAACGAAAATTCCCCCTTAGCGCTGGCCCTGCTAAACAAGGCCATCGGGGAGGAAGCGCGGTTCGAGGCGGTTGAAGGACATCCCCAAAATATTCGGATTTTGAAGATCCAGCGGCAAGCGAGCTTATGGACCTGACGACTCACTTGCCCATAAGTTTACGAAATCGGATTCGCTACCAACTTTTTCAAAAGACAAGACTTCGGCCTTTCCGGCCATCCGCGTTCCGGCCCCGATCTTTTCGAATGACAGCTTTCCGGGCCTGAAAACCTTACTGGACTGATTGGGCGAGCCCTACGGTAACCGGGGTGGCCTGGCTATTCAGCGGGGTCAGCCTATGACACACGCCCGGCGAAGACCCGGTCCGCCCGCTCTGGATCCTGGTCGTGGACCCCTTGGCGAAAAACCGGCCCCAGGCCTACTTTGTCACTGACACCGGGTTGACGCCCGAGCGGATCGTGGAAGTGTTCGTTTTGCGCTGGAGCGTGGAGGTCACGTTCGAGGAGGGTCGCCGTCACCTCGGCGTGGAAACCCAGAGGCAGTGGTCCGACCTTGCGATTGCCAGGACCACGGCGTGAAAGGCTCAAGTCGAGAACCAAGGCCCTCTTTCCCAATTCAGGCGGGCTATCCTTGCCGGAACCGGTCGGGCGACGACTGGATTGCTCATTTGTCGCAAAGAGGTACGTCGCCAATCCGGCGGAAGTATTTACCCTGTGCCCCTAGGAAAATTCCATCGAAACCCTTCGGAGGGAATATTCCCCTGAGATTCCCGTTGCAGGCGCTGCCCTCGGCAATATTGAACCATAGCTCTTGATTGTCGCTAGATTCCGAGGTTCCCACCGAGTATATCTTAATACTTGTCCCCTGCTTGATCGTATACTCCTTCCATAAATACCCCTTGTCCTCTACAGCGTCTGAATAGGTTTTCACATCCTGTGTGGCGACGTATTCACCCGGTTTAAAATCATCGCGTGGCGAATATGAATAGCCGTCCGCTTTAGCCGAATCGTAAGGGCTGGGCGGATAAGCGATATTGAGTAATTGATTGATCTGGGCGTCATAGGCCTGCTCTAGGCAGGCTACGTTTTGACATTTGTTCCTTACATTTTTCATCCAAGTAATTTGTTTATTTTTAAGAGATATTTTGGATGAGGACTGATTCAGGGCGGCCTTATAGGTTTCGCTCAATATGTCATCGAGCTTGGAAAGGGATTCGTTAGAGCAGATTGCGTTTTCTATGAAAGTGCTTGCTTTTTTGCAATCGAAGCTGACGGCGGCGGCGTTAGAAACGGCACATAGAATGGCTAGGAATATGGCGGCTTTCGTGTACATGTATCGGCCTATTTTCTTGGGCGTTGATTCGTAAATACGGGATGTTTGTTTTTCCCCTTACCCCTCCGGGCTCAGGGCATGCCGAGGGCGGTCATGGTGTTCATATTCGGGTTTGGTTATTTACCGGTTCCAGCAAAAAACCTAGCCACCTTTACCATAGCCAGCGTATCCAGCCCGCAATAATCCAAGAGCGCCCGGCGTAGGGCCTGCCGCCGGTCTTCAGTCGTCGCGGGATCGAGTATTTCCTGGAAGGCGGCCTGCGCCATCTGCCCGTCGGCGACTTCCATGCCTTCGTAGGCCATTTCCGGGGCGATGGTGGGCAAGACCGCCTTGATCGACCAAGAGCCGTGCTGCTCCGGGTGGTAATAATGCTGGCGGGCGATGGGCAGCAGATCGACGATGCGCCGGATGACATTGTCGATCCGAACCGCCAAGTCGGGGAATATAGGCCCGTCATTTCGCGTAAGCGGCTCCTTTCAAATGCTGCGTTGTATACGAAGACCGGGCCGGTTTCCCGCACTGCGGATAACAGGCTTTCGGTGAATGGACGGCGTGGATCGTCCGGCCCTTCCGCCAAGTAGGCTTGATGGCTCAGGCCACCATCGACAGATTCCACATGGCAGGACCATTGGAACGGTACCTGGGCATAGGGGCGGGTGCCCGGCCATATTGGAACGCAGGGCGCGTAGGTCTCGAAATCAATGAAGAACCGGGGGTAAGGCAGATTCCCTAAAATAGCCTTGGCCTGGGGGTCGAGATAAGCACTTCCATTTTGCGCGCAGGCTTGAACGCGTTGATGGAGGGGGTTCGTCAGGCGATCCACAGGAACATCGCGCAGGTCGTCGTAGCCCTCCGTGCGCAATTGCTCGGCCAAGGACTTGCCCCTGGGCAAATCATCCACGGAATAGCCGGGTTCGGTGGCTATCGCCGGTGGGGCGCAATATTCGAGGAAAGGACAGGGGAAAGGGGTTTCGCATTGTGGGCCCGGCGCGATGCTCGGTTCTCCGCCGTCCAGGGTCGACCGTGCCCCGGCTACCCATTGGGGAATATCGCCTAGCAAGGGCTGGATCTCTGCATCGACGGAAACTTCCTTGAGCAATCCCCGGTAATCGCCGTTGCCCGGATAAACGAAGCCATTGTCGATATGGCCGATCGCCACTTCCTGGATCGTCAAACCCGCCTGCCGGGCAACCCAGGCCTGCACCGCAGCGTCGGGGAGGTGATAGTCCTTGATCGAAGTCGAGGATTTAACCTCGATCAGGCGATAGCCATCCGCCGCTGGCAGTAGCAGATCAAGGCGGACCAGCACGCCTCCATGCTCGAAGGTGGCCTCGAACAGCGGCCTTGTCGGTTGGGCCAACAACGCTTCGGCGGTGTCCCGCAGGGCTTGCCGTAGATCGGCGGCCTCGATCAAGAGTCCGCCGGGATGGAGTGCGCGGGCGATGACGCCGACTTGATTGCCCGAATCCAAGCGGGCTTGGGTGGCGGCATCGAAGGCGGGTGCTAGGATCGGTTTGTGGACTTGCAGCCACAGGCGTTTCGGGCATTGCCGATGCGCCAGCAAACGGGACTTGGACAATCCGGACATGGTCGGCTCCAGGCGATGAAGTCACGCTCAGTATCCCTGGGCTGAGCGACGGTATAAGTCGCACTGTGGTCCGTCCAGGCAGTCCCTTACCAGGCCGGACCCTTGCAACTGTAGTCGAGGTTCACAAAATCTGAAGAATAGCCACGCGCCCGTCCTTGGAGCGCGGCTTTGGGCCATGGCTACGGGCTTGCCGATGCCGTTCCCGATGCTTGAGTTGGGGCCGTCCCTGGTTCCGCTGGGTTGGGCCTGGAGCGGTTGGCCTCCCACCAAGCTATAAACGATTTCGATAAGCCGTTCTCATCAAAATCCTCGGGGGTCAAATCCTTGTCCTCGGCCTCTATATACGTCAGATACTTCACCGCGCGGGAGGGGAATATTTGTAGATACCCACGCCACGAGTGGAGGATGTCCGGCATATCGACCTTGGCCAAGGCAAAGTCCAGGTAAATCCATTTACCCTTGGGTAGCCAAGGCGGTGCGCTTTCGCAGCCGAAACCGATTTGCAGTATCGGTTTCCCCGCCGACCTTTTCAGTTTGAAATGGAGGACCGGTTCCATCGCTCCCCATGAACTCCGCTTGCCGACGGTTGGCAAGCCTTCAAGCCAGTTGCCTAGGCTTGTGGCCTCACCGACAGTGAGGGCAGGATCCCGGAAACGCCAATTGCCCTTGGGATGGATGATGTCACCCTCGATCATCAGCCAATCGTCGAAAAGGGGCCGGTTTATTTCCGGAAATTCATAACCAGCGATGCGCAGTTCAACGGCGATGCCGTGTTCGTTCTCGAATTTCATGGATAAACCCTCTTGCTCGGAATAGAAATGCGGCTTTGGCGCGGAGCCTGAAGCCGGGTTCCAAGCGGAGCGGGTCAATATCCCGGTGTCGTGATGGGAGATTCCATGCGTTCCACCCTCCGAATCGCCCCGCTCAGGTTCCGGGGCTCACGCAACCGGGTTTGGGCTCCGCATGGTGTCATTATCAGAGGGGGGTGCGACGGAATAAGTCGCAGGAAACGGTTTTTTGGAATGCAAGTGCCGTCGCCACAAAACAGGGGGTGGAACTTGGTAGGGGTACCGGAAAGCTTTTGGTGCGCACCCACCGCGCCGCACCGAGAACATCCGGTCCCCACTTCGAAGATCAAAGCTTGGCTTGGACCAGCGCCTTCAATAAGCCCGCGCCCAAAGCTATCCGATCCTCGCTATCCACCTCACCGGCCTGGCGCACCGGGCACAGGTTGTTCTGTATTCCATACTGGGCGAATACTTGGTTTAGGGCGGCCAACTGGACCGGATCAGCCGGGATATCGGAAAGCTGCCATCCCTGATCCACACATTCGATCTTAAGTCCGCTCGCCTTCAAGGCCATGCGGCGGGATTCGGTCTCGTAACCATAAAACCAGGGCCATTGCTTGGAAATGGGATCGTCACCAACCCCACTAAGCTCCCACATCGCGTACAAATAGGGATCGCGGTAGAAGCTGCTCATCCTGGTCTTGTCGAGCATGCACGCGCCGTAGCCCGAGTTTTTGATCGCGTAGCGGCCCGAAGCGCCCTCGCGCATGGCCGGGTATTTCACGAAGTAGTACCGCCAGTCCAGATATTGATCCGGTTGCCGGACTTCGCAATCCCGCAGAAATTCCTGCTGTAGGGTGGCCAGGCAAGCCGGGATGTTGCCGCTCGAATGGGCAACCCGGTCGAGCAGGGCCATCAGCGGAACGACCAAATTTGGTTGGCCGCCGCCGAACACATAACGCCATGGAAGTGGCTCCGAAGCGGCGCCGAAAGCGGCCATCCGATAGCCGTTCCAGCGGTCCCATTGACGCGAATAGTCGCCCAGGGCCAATAAGGCTCCGGTTAATTCCTTCCAGAGATCTGGATGGTTGAACAACACCTGGAACGCCTGGGCCCGGCTTTGGAAAACGCTGGCGGACTGCGCGGGATCGAGATCGAAGGCGGTTAGGCGGCCCCTCAGCAAATCATGGTCTTCCAAGCCGTGGAGCGCATCCGCCAGGGTGGGTTCTCGATCCAGCAAAGCGGTTTTTTCGGCCTCGTTCGCCACTTGGGCCTGGTTGAGCGCGGCAATCCCCGTCAGCTTGTGATCGACCACCACCGCTTTCACGTCGGCGAGCAGGTCCGGCATCTTGTCCGCGCGGATTTCACCGCCAAGCGAAGCCTCGATCAGGTTGCGCAAACGGCGCAGGCGGCATGGGAAGTCGGGGGTTTTATGGATACGGTGCAGCAGCGTGGCATAAAGCAGCAAGCTATGGGCGAAGGTCCAGCCCGGTGCGCCATAGCTCCGGCAACAGGCCGCGAACAGGTCCACGGGACTTTCGTTGCGGGGCGCTTGGCCAAAGGCATTGAACAGCAACAGCGGAACGCTCGGGCCACCGGGCGTGGCGGTCATCCGCGCCTCGAACCAGGCACGGATATCCTCGCCCTGCCAAATATCGAAAGACTGGAACAGGAATTCCAGATGGGGGGTGGCTTTCCGCAGGTCCTGGGCGTAGACCGATGCGGCCAGATCCTCCAAACGGGTTTTGGCGTCGAAAGCCACACCGCCCACCCAGGCGTGCAATTCGGCGATGAAGCGGAAGTAGCGCATGAATTCGTCGTCGATGAGATGGTCGTCACCCCGGTAGCGCCAAAGGATATCCGACCATGCAGTATCCACCTTGAACGCGAAATCGCTGACCCGCGCCTCTGGATGGCTGGCGGCTTTCAGCGACTCGATGAATTGCGCCTTGAAATTCTCGAACTCGGTCAGCGGTTTGCCGCGCGAGTTCATCTTGATGTAGAGGTCGCTGGCCGTTTGCTCGGCGGGTATCGGCAGCAGATAGAAGCCGATGGCGGGGTGTTCCGCATCGACCAGTCGCGCCCACGCGGCCCGGCATCCGTCTTCGCCGCAATCCCCGAACCGTGCGTGCAGCGCGTCTAGCATCATCAGCATGGCTTGGATGGTCGGATCGTGTTCCCAGGTGTAGAAGTACCAAGGTTGGTCCCTTAACCAGCCGGAGAGCCCGCCCGCGTTGCGAATGTCTGCCTGGCCCGGTCGCACCACCTTAACGAGGCGCTCGCAGAACATGCGAGCACTGTCGCGTGTGTCATAGGTGAAGTGAGTCCAGGTTTGGCTGTCGAGGGGAACATCCGCCCGCCAAGCCAGGTACCAATGCAGCAGGAACAGTGTAGTAAGGCGTTGTTGCCCATCCAGGGGATGGAACGCGTCCCCTACCTGATCCCCATAGATGAAATCCAGTTTGATGCCCGCGCCATCCACCGTCACGGCCTGGTAAAGGGCATCGAGGAAACGCTCGCGGATGCGTTCGACTTCCTCCCCCGGACGACCTTGGGCATAGTCGCGCTGTATCAACGGGATTTGGATACGCCTTACTGGTGATGCTTCGAAAAGCTGGGCAAAACTGGTATTGGTATCGAAAGCGATTGAGGCCGAATTCATGGCATGGCTCCTCAGGGGGTGAGATAGGGCTGGAGCAGGTCAACGATGGCCCGGTAATAAGCCTCCCGGTCCCTTCGGCCCCAGAAGTGGATTTGCTGGGCGTCTTCCTCGGTGTAGTACTTTAGGAAGACATTGCGGGTGCAGATGGGGATATAGCCCCCCTCCCGGTCGATCTCCAATACCAGCCGCCGCTTAACCTCGAATACCGCGTTGTTTAGGCGGCTGTTGTCGTCGCGGGATAGCAGGGCGAGATTATCGATGGCGTGCAGGCCGTCGTCCGGGGTCATGCGGTAGTCGGGGTGGGTCAACTGGTCGATGACACGCTGGGACAAGGCTTCGAACTTGGAACCTAGGTTATCCGCTGTCTCGAACACCGCCAGCAAGGCTTCGATTCCGGCGATCAAGTCGCCGGTATTGGGCAAGGCCGGGAGCGCCTTAGCGTGCTCTCTCAACCAAGCTTCCCACTGTTGTTTTTTGGTAAGGCCCTGGGCGTTTTGGGCATGGATATGTTCCAGCGACCAGACCTTGCCCACATGCCGCCGGAATGGGAACCGCTGCCCGCTGCGCGAAAGGGTTTCCACGTTCATCAGCAACAAGATGTTGAGGAGTTTGAGATAGTCGGCCTCGTAGCTCAGGTCGCGGAGGTTGGATTGGCGAATGGCGATCCTGGCACGGATGCATTCATTCAATTCGCCCTCGAAATGGCTTTTGGTCAGTTCCTCGCGATGGACCCAGTTCCATAGCTCGCCGAAGTCCGTGCCGCTCGCCACCAGGAAGCCGATTTTGTTGTGGAGGCGCGGCTCGCGGAACCAGCCCAAAACCAGGGCGTGCATGTCCAACATCTGCTCCCAGAAGGCGACCCAGTCCCGTTCGATCCGTTCGCGCAGGGTTTCGAAGGTGTAGTGGGCGGGGCGCTTGCGTCCCCGTGGATAATCCTCCGGCAAGGGCGCGAGGGCGTCCAGCAATAGGCCGATGTGGGTTTGATATTCCCCGGTCGCCTCGGTCCCGGCCACGAAGGCCCAAATATCGGGATCGCGGAGGTCGCGTTCGATCATGTCCCACTGTGCCGCGACTTCCTTCGCCCGGTCGCTCTTCGAGAGCAATAAAGCCTTGACCAATTCCGCATCGGTCAAAGGAATCCTGCCGATGTTGAGGCGGGCGAACAGTGCGGCGGAATCCCTTTCGTTGTCTTCCGGGTGGTCGGGCGCTTCGTACCAGATGACCCGCACATTTTCTACCAGGAATGTGTGCAATTTGCTGGCTACTACCTCCTGGTGCAAAGGCTTTCCCCGGCCTTTGAACCAATCGCCAATGCATTTATAGGCGCGGTAAAGATGGAAGTAATCGATGCACGCCTCGCTTTCCTCGGGAAGCAGCGTGGTCAGATAAGTTTCGCTACCGAGGCGGGTTTCGTAGCATATCGAGTAAGGCGCGGCGTTCATCTTCCAACCCTGCCGTTGGATATAGAGGAAAATCAGGTAAAGCGTGGTCAGCCTTTGTTGTCCATCGATCAACTCCCATTCCTGCGCGCTTTCGTCGGCGGCTTGGCCGCGCGGTTTCACGACGATGGGTTGGAGGCTATAAGGCTTGCCCCCGCACTCCCAGAGATCGTCGAGCAGGCGTTTTACGTTATCGGTGTCCCAACGGTAACCGCGCTGATAGCGTGGCACGAAGAAGCGGCCTGAAATATGGCCCACCGGTTTATCGCAGAGCGGACTTTGCTTGGTTTGGGGCATAGGTATATTTACCGAATCTTTATTCATGTTATTGATACCTTGTCTTGAGTCTGAAAATAAGGGAGTTATTAAGTCGATGAGAGGCCAGGAATTCTGGCTACCGGAAACTGTAGCCCTAAGCCCATGGAATCTACTGAATCACCGGAATCCTCTCGGATTGCGAGGTCCAGATAATAAGGGCTTGGGTTCCCGTGGTGCCGTTACCGAAGGGGCGTGCGAGAGGAGTGGCCGCCATCGCTAGTCGCCCTTATATTTTTTGCCCATCCAATAAGTCTCCTTGGCCATGAATTCCCTGAGGTCGGGCGGTTCCATCACTTCGACATTCGAGCCGAACGACAACAGCCACCATTCCAGTTGGGCGGTGCGCAGCACGGTGGCGGTGATTTGCAGATGGTAGGTGTCGAAGTCCTCGGCCACTTGGTCCGCCGAGAGCGGCGTATCCAGCAGGTGCTGGGCGGAAGGCTTGTAGAACCGGGCCACCAAGCGGATTTTTTCCCGGCTGCCGCCCATGCCCATCAAGCCGTCGGCCAGGGCTTGATCCAGATCGAAGCCGGGTGGTCGGCGCGCCCCGGAACTGAGTTGCGGAAACCAAGCCCGCTTGATCCGATGCAGCGACAACACCCGCACATCCTCGTAGTCGTCCAGCATGCAGGCTAGGTACAGGACCAAGCCCTTCTGGATCAAGCCCAAGGGATGCACCCGGTATTCCACCGGCTCGTCCTGCCAGGGCTTCTGATAAAGCACGGCCAGTTCCCGCTCCTCGTGCAGGGCCTCATAGACCCGTTCCCGGACTTCCGGGCAAATCACCGGCGGCAATAGGGGTTGCTGGGCGGGCACCGCCCGGACCTTGTCCAGCCAGGAGCGCTTGTGCAGGTGCATCCTCAGCTTGGCGAGATGCTTGCGCGCCTGCTCGAACGCGCCGCTCAAGGCGGCCAGGGTCTCGCCGTGCAGCAAGGGCTTCAGGTATTGCTCCACCAACAGCAGAGTGATGGCCTCGTTGCGGCTCATGGCCGGAATGTTGAGGCTGGCGTCCTTGCGCCAGGCATAGCGGTGGGGTTTCCGGCTCTTGTCGACAACCAAAAGCTCGCCGAAGCGTTCTTCCAGCATCTCGAAAATGCGCTGGCCCCACCGGGCGTCGCTGTTGCTCACATCGTCCCAGCCCATGTCGAGCAGGAGGTTCTTGATGGTCTTGCCCTTCCCAGGCTCCGCGCGGGGTATCGCTTCCATGAGGTCCAGCACTTTCAGTAGCGAGGTTCCGTAGTCTTTTTGCGGCATGGCGATGGCTTCCGGAGCGGTGTTCAGACAAAGCCGATGGCCGCTCTGGGGCGGTCCGGCTTCAGGGCGCATTCGTTTTCCAAGGCGGCGAGCAAGGCCGCGCCCGTGGCGATGGGGCGGAAGCGGTGCTGGCGGGCGACGGTGGCGAAATCCCCCGGGGTCAGTATAGACAGCCTGGACAGCGCCGGACGCAAGGCCTCGGCGGGCGGCTCCAGGCCGAGTTCTGAACATTGCCGACAGAACAACAGCCAAGCCTGCCAGGGCAGGAGATAGTCGAACCGCAGCTTCAGGTCGAAGCGGCGCAGCGCCGCCGGGTCGAGCGCTTCGGCGAAATTGGTCGAGGCGGCCAGCAGCCCGCCGAATTGCTCCAACTTCACCAGGAATTCGTTGACCTGGGACACCTCCCACGCGTGGGTGGCGGCCTTACGCCCCGCCAGGAAGCTGTCCACCTCGTCCAGGACCAGCATGGCCCCGGACGCTTCGGCCTCGGCGAAGGCCTCGGCGATGTTCCGCTCGGTTTCGCCCACCCACTTGGACAGCACGTCGGCGGCGCTCCGGCCATAGACGGGCATGCCCAGTTCGCGCGCCAGCCAATGGGCGAAGGCGGTCTTGCCCGTGCCGGGCGGACCGCAGAACAGCAGCCGCCCGCTCTTGCAGCCCGCCAGGCCTTTGGCGATTTGCGCCAGGTCCATATCCACATTGACGAAAGCGGTGTCATAGGTGCCCGGCAGAGGGATGGCCACCCGGCTGGCCATCCCGGCTGACCGCTGGATCTTGACCGCGTGGCCCAGCAGTTGGCGCGCCGTGTCGGCGATGGCGGGTTCGGGCAGGTCGCCCTTGACGGTGTTGACCATGCCCGCGATCCGGACCAGGGCGCGGGGGGCCAGGTGGTCGGTTTCAGCGATCAGATGGATCACATTGGCGGGCAGGTCGAAACGGAAATGCTCGCGCAACAGCCGCTCGCGTTGGGGGGTGGGTGGAAAGGCCAGTTCCAGCACCATGTGGAACTCGTCCAACACGGACGGATGGATGTCGTCCAAGGACTTTACCGTCCAGAGGGTCGGCGCGGTGTTGTCCGCCAGCGTGCGGAACAGGCGGCCTAGGTAGCGGGCGGTGTTGGCCTCCGCGGAAGGTTCGACTCCCGAGCGCAACACCGGGTCGGCATCGTCGAACAGGACCAGCCGGACGCTTCCCGCCAGGCCGCATTGCGCCGCGCGCAATCCCCGCAGGCGGCGTTCCCGGTCGAGGAGATAACCGTCCTCGTCCCAACGGTAGGGCTCGACCGAATCGCAATCCAGTTCTTCCACCAGGACGCGGCCCAATTCGGTCCGGCCACTACCGGCAGGGCCATGGATCAGGATGTTGATTCCGGTGATCCCGCCCGTCATCGCTTCGCGGAGATAGCGCAGCAGCAAATCCAAGGGCGGTCCGAGATGCTCGAAATGCCCGATGGACAAGCGGGTCGTCCGTCCCGGACGCAGCGATTCCTTCAGGAATTCCATCGGTTCTTGCTCAGGTCCCAAGAGCCTGGTGACGAGGCTGCGCGATAGCGGGTCGAGCTTGGTGGCCAAGTTGCCCGGCGCACGGGGATCGAACCAAAGCAGGCCCGACAGGAACAGCCCGCCCTTGAGCGACAGGGCGGCGCGGATTTCCCGGATAGGCAAATCCAGCAATACCGCAAGGACGTGGCTGGCCTCGTCCCTGTCGAGATCGCCCAACATCTCGACCGTTTCCATCAGCAGGCGGTGCCCGCGCAGCAAGGCCACGAACTCCAGGATGCGATAGTCGGTTTCCGAGAAACGGTAGGCGATGCCCCGCGAAAGGAGGCTTACGACGTTCCGGGCCAGCGCCTCGGGCACCTGCGCGGCGCGGTACCGTTCCTCGGCCCGCTCGTGCAGGCTGGAAAGCTCCGCCCAAGCGCTGGCGGGATCGAACACCCCCGAGAAAAATTGCCCTTGATCAACCAGGCCCAGGGCTTTGGCGAGCCACTGGCTGGAAAAGCCGTGCTCGTGGATGAAGCGCGTATGTCCGTCCAGGGGAACCAAGGCCCGGAGCATCCACTTCTTGACGATTTTCGGGATGGCTTCGCGTCCCGGAACTTGGGTTTGAAAGTCTTCGATGTCCATGACGACCTCCTGATGAAAGGTGACATGGATATTTTCGGGAAACCATGCGACATATTGGGTCGCACGGAAGGGCTAGGGCAAAAGGAATTTTTACTCGATTTTGGCTATTTTCGCTTCCGCCGAAAGCGGGAGGCTGCCGCCGTAGGACAAGGATCGTCCGTTCGAGTGGGTTGCCGTCACCTCGGCGTGGAAACCCAGAGGCAGTGGTCCGACCTTGCCATCGCCCGGATTACGCCCGCCTTGATGGGACTGTTTTCCCTGGTCTGCCTGATTAGGGCTGATGGAGGACGGAACGGCCGGCCGCCTGGCACCCAAAGACCGGCGCAACCTTCTCCGACATGCTGGCCTTTGTCCGCCGCCACGGCGTGAAAGGCCAAAGCCGAGGCCTTGTAGATAGGTTTTAAAAGGGGCGCGTTCTGTTCTCTTGATTTTTGAAGAAAACGGTCATCCATGAATGACCGGTATCGGTCAGGGCGAATGACCGCAATGGCCGAACTTGAGACCTTCACGCTGGTTCTGACCAGCGGATTCCCTCACGAGTTAACCCAACTCAACAACCACCAGCTAAAGCTGGTGGGTTGACTATCGGCGGACTGAACCGCCGACTGAAGAGAAAACGGCTGAAAGCCGGTGGTTTGCACCACGGGCATCGCCCTTCGGGCGGGCTAAAGCCGCCTGTTGGAAAATCAACTCTCATTAGGAAGGGGCAAGGCGCTACGATCGACCACCCGCCGCAACACGAAGCTGGTGTGCACCCCGGTCACCCCGGCGATGCGGGTGATCCGGTTCAGGAGGAGTTCCTGATACGCCTCCATGTCCTCGACGACCACCTTCAGTTGATAATCCGCCTGCTGGCCGGTGATGAGCAGGCATTCCAGCACTTCCGGGATAGCGGCGATGTGGGCCTCGAAATTGGCGAAGCGCTCCGGGGTGTGCTGGTCCATGGAGATGCCGATCAGCGCCATCAGCGTCAACCCCAGTTTCTTGGCGTCGAGTTGAGCGCGGTAGCCGACGATCAAGCCCTCCGCTTCCAGGGTCCGCACCCGGCGCAGGCAGGGCGAAGGCGACAGCCCGATGCGGTCGGCCAGGTCCTGGTTGTTGATGCGTCCTTCTACTTGCAGGACTTCCAGAATCATACGGTCGTAGCGGTCGATGATCATGGGTTTTTCCCTCTGGTTTAGTCTTCGGCAAGCATAAGCCTAGATACGCCAGATATGCGCAATTAAATTGCCAAAAATGCGCATTTTCCATCCAAAAACGCAAGCGCCTGCGGGCCGGGATTGCCTAAGATTGCTCCATCTTCACCCCTGTTCAGGAGCATCCCATGTTGCAGCATCCCGCCCGCAAATACCGGCCCTACGCCCCGGTGCCGCTCGCTGACCGCCAGTGGCCCAACCGGGTCATCTCTTCCCCGCCCATCTGGCTGAGCACCGACCTCCGGGACGGCAACCAGGCGCTGTTCGAGCCGATGGATGGCGGGAAAAAACCGCGCATGTTCGAGGCCCTGTGCCGGATCGGCTTCAAGGAAATCGAGGTGGCCTTCCCCTCGGCTTCGCGGACCGAGTTCGACTTCACGCGCATGCTGATCGAGGCGGGACACATCCCCGGCGACGTCACCATCGGGGTCCTGACCCAGGCCCGCGAACACTTGATCCGCCGGACCTTCGAGTCGATCCGGGGTGCGCGCCGGGCCATCGTCCATATCTACAACGCCACCTCGAATGTGGACCTGGTGACGCTCGCCCTCAACCTCTATACCCAGGGCGTGCCTCCCGGCCTCGACTTCGCGGATATCAACGCCGTGGCCCGGGTTTACGAGGATTGCACCCAGTTGCCGGTCCATCCGCGCCACCCTTACGCCGGGGATTTGGTGTTCACGGCGTTTTCCGGATCGCATCAGGACGCCATCAAGAAGGGGTTCGCCATCCAGAAGGACGGCGAGCTTTGGAACGTGCCGTATTTGCCCATCGATCCCGCCGACGTGGGCCGGAGCTACGGCTCGGTGGTCCGGGTCAACAGCCAGTCCGGCAAGGGCGGCATCGCCTATCTCCTGGAAACCGGATACGGGGTGGTGATGCCCCGCCGCCTACAGGTGGAATTCTCCGGGGTGGTGCAGCGGCATACCGAGGCCAGCGGCGGCGAGGTGAGCGCCGCCGAAATTTGGCGGATCTTCTCGGCCACCTATTTGGACACCGCCGCGCCGGTCCGCTACCGGGAGCACCACCTGTTCGAGCGAGGCAAGAATCAGGGCATCCGGTTGTCCCTCGATATTGATGGGACTTCCCACCTGCTCACCGGCGAGGGCAACGGACCCATCGACGCCGCCATCCATGCCTTGCGTAGCGTGGACATCCATGCCCAGGTGCGCAGCTACGAGGAACGTTCCATGGCGGCCAGCGCCGACGGCGGCGAGGCCCAGGCCTGCGCCTTCGTCGAGATCGCCGCGGAGGGCCGGGAGTGCTATGGCGTCGGTATCGACGCCAACATCGTCACCGCCTCGCTCAAGGCCATCGTCAGCGCGCTCAACCGGTGCGGCACAGCGGCCTATGCCGCGAATACGCCGCATCCATCGGCGGCCGGCCGACAGGTTTGATCGCGATTTCCAACCCAGCCCAGGAGAACCCCATGAACCCTTCTTCCGCACAGCGCTTCAACACCCTCGCGGGCGGCTACGCCACCAGCGAGGTCCATTCGGCCAGCCCCACGCTCGACCGCCTGCATGACTTACTGCCGCAGGTCGGCTCGGTGTGCGATATCGCCAGCGGCGCGGGGCATACCGGCCTGCGGTTCGCGGGCACCGCCACGCGGATCGTCGCGGTCGATCCAGCACCCAACATGCTCGCCGAGGTGCGGCGTTTGGCCGCCCAGCGCGGCGTCGCCGTGGAAACCGTCGAGGCGTTCGCCGAGTCGGTGCCACTGCCGACCGGCAGTTTCGACCTGGTGGTGTGCCGGGTGGCCGCCCACCATTTCTCCGACCTGCCAAAAGCCATGGCGGAAATGACCCGGCTGGCCAAGCCGGGCGGCCATGTGGCGGTGATCGACATGGAGGGGGACGAAGACCCCCGGTTGGACGCGCTCAACCACGAGATCGAGGTGCTGCACGACCCCACCCATGTGCGCTCGTATACCGCGCAGCACTGGCGGGGATTGTTCGCGGCGAATGGGCTGGACGTAGTGGCGTGCGAAACCCGGCGCTGGGAAATTCCCGGCGGGATGACGGTGCGGCGCTGGTGCGAACTGGGTCAGTCCGGCGAGGCGGCGTTCCGGGCCATCCAAGCGCGCTTGGCGTCCGCGCCCGCAGAGGATTTGGCGGCGCTGGAAATCACCCGGGACGCCGTTGGGGATTTCCGGCTGCCGATCCGCACCTTACTGATGCTCGGGCGCAAAGCCCAGGTTTGACGGGGTGCCGAAGCCGCCCCGGTTCCGGCGCTTCGGCGTCCTGGCGAGCGCCTGCCGCTATCGGCTCAATGGGCCGCGCGGGTTTCGGTGGCAACGCCGGGCCGGGCTTGTCTTGGATGCCGCCCCTCGGCGAACTCCTCGATCATCTTCCGGTTGAAATCCGGCAGGTCGTCCGGCTTCCGGCTCGACACCAGGCCCTGGTCCACGACCACGGCCTGGTCCACCCATTCCGCCCCAGCGTTCTGGAGGTCCCGCTTGAGCGAGGGCCAGGAGGTCAGCCGCCGCCCCCGCACCACGCCCGCGTCGATCAGCGTCCACGGCCCATGGCAGATCGCCGCCACCGGCTTGCCCGCGTCGAAGAAGCCGTGGACGAAGGCGACAGCCTCCGGGTTCATCCTCAGTTTGTCGGGGTTGATGACCCCGCCGGGCAACAGCAGCGCGTCGAACTGGTCCGGGCTGGCCTGGGCCAGCGGCACGTCGACCGGGACGTTCTCGCCCCAGTCGGCGGCATGCCAGGCCTTGACCCGGCCCGCCGTGGGCGAGACCACGGAAGCCTCCGCGCCCGCCTGTTCGAGCGCCCGGCGCGGCTCTATCAATTCGGATTGTTCAAAGCCGCTCTCGACCAGGATGGCGACCTTCTTTCCTTGCGGTGGCTGGGCCATGGCGGTTCTCCTTTGGGTGGGGATTGTCTGGCGTAGGACTACGGATTGGCCGGATATGTCCCACTCATCCGGGGGAATTTTCGGGGAGGACTGCCTTGGATGGGTATCATAGCGCGCGCTAAAGTCCGCTCCCGCAATTGCGCAGCTAGCCGTCCAATTCCTTGAGATAGACGCCGTATTCCACACCATGGATCGCGGGCGCACTGGATACCCGCTTGAATCCCATGCGTAGGTACATGGGTAGGGCAACCTGCATGCAACAGCCATGGTCTCGGCCTCTGGTGGATTGGTTTATCGGGCAAGCGATTTGCCTTGCAGACGGATATTTGCCTTGGATCATAAGGCTTACAAAGACTTCATCTATCGCGGGTTGGATATCGCTTTATTTGGATGACATGGGATAATTTTTGTAAACCAAAAAACAGCCATCCGATGAACTACGCCACCCTGCAAACCCACCACGACTCCCTGCTGTTCGAGGCCGTGAGCGGCAGCCACGCCTATGGACTGGCCCTGCCGACTTCCGACACCGACCTCCGGGGCGTCTTCATCCTGCCCAAACGCGCCTTCTACGGCTTCGACCGCACCGAACAGGTGAGCAATCCGAGCCAGGACGAAACCTACTACGAGGTGGGCCGCTACGCCGAACTGCTGTGCCGGAACAACCCGAACCTCCTGGAATTGCTGGCCATCCCGCCCGACTGCGTGCGCTACCGCCATCCGCTGATGGCGCGGTTCACGCCCGAAATGGTCCTCAGCAAGCTGTGCGAGCAGACCTTCGCGGGCTACGCCCATGCGCAGATCAAGAAGGCGCGGGGGCTGAACAAGAAAATCCTCAACCCCGTCGAACCCAAGCGGAAAACCATCCTCGACTTTTGCCATGTCGCCGAAGGCCAGGGCAGCGTGCCGCTGGTGGAATGGCTGCGGCGGCGGGGCTGGCGGCAGGAGGATTGTGGCCTAGCCGCCGTTCCGCATTTCCGCGACGGCTACGCGCTGTTCCATGAGGTCAACCCGCCACCGGGGGAACAGTACCGGGGCATCGTTTCGGGGCTGGATGCACAGGAAGTCAGCCTCAGCAGCATCCCCAAACCCGCCGTTCCGGCGGGGCTGATGCACTTCAACAAGGACGGCTATTCGGCCTATTGCCGCGAGTACCGGGAATATTGGGATTGGGTCGAGAAGCGCAACGAGGCCCGCTACCAAAACACCCTGGACCACGGCAAGCACTACGACGCCAAGAACCTGATGCACACCTTCCGCCTGCTGCACATGGCCCTGGAAATCGCCACCGAGGGCCGGATCAACGTCCGCCGCGCCGACCGGGAGTTCCTGCTGTGCATCCGCCGGGGCGAGTTCGATTACGCCGACTTGCTGGGCCGGGCCGATGAGAAGCTGGCGGAAGTCCGCGCGGCTTATGCGGTTTGCGCCTTGCCGGAACAGCCGGATGTAGCGGCGGTGGAAGCCGTGTTGGCGGAGATTCGGGAGAGCGTTTACCACTGAAGCGCCCCTAGGCGGACCTTACCGGAGCCGGGCGGGAAGGTGGTTTGAAATGCCGGTAGAGGCACAGGGAATTAGATCAGCCAGTGATAAATAGCATGGGCGCGCAATCACTAGAGTTCCGTTATGCTAACAACCCCGCACTAGCTGGAATAAAAACGTGAATTTCGACGCCAATAATGACGGTGGCACCGCCATCGATGTCTTGCTGATTTGTGCCCTCAAAGATGAATACGACCAAGTTCTGCACGTTGCCGACGGTCTGGTGTCACCAGAATGGAAGGAGCATCGTTTGCCGGACGGGTGGATCGTGGCCGACAGCGCTTTTTCCACCGCCCGAAATTCCCCATTGACGATCCGCGCCACCCATGCCGAACACATGGGCCGGGAACATGCCCAGGCCATCGCCAGCAAGCTGATTCAGCAACAATCCGCCCATTGCATCGCCATGAGTGGAATCTGCGCCGGGCGGCGCGGCGAAGTCGCGTTGGGCGATGTGATTTTCGCGGATCGGCTCGGGTCTTACGACGCCGGAAAGTTGGTGGTGGACGAAGACGGGGAGCGGCGATTCCAGGGGGATATGTTCCAATTCCGTCCATCGCCGGTTTGGGCGCAACGCATGCAGCATGTCAAAACACCGACGGATTGCGCGTGGTTGTCCGAGCGTCCGAAATTGCCGCTCGAAAACCAAGAGAACTGGGTTTTACTGCGGATTTTGGCGGGAGATGATCCCCGCCAGCATCCCGACTTCAAAGAAGCCTGTCCCGATTGGAATAAGGTTCTCACGCGATTGTGGGAAAAACGTGGCTGGCTGGAAAAGCCATTGGTTTTAACCGCTAGCGGGCGGGCATGGGCCGAAGAACTCAACCTACGTTATCCCGCTGAATTGCCCGAACCACCCGCCTTCAAAATCCATACGGCCCCGATATTGACGGGTGCCGCCGTCACCGAAGACGCGGGTATTTTCCCGCGACTTTCCAATTCCACCGCCATGCGCAAAGTGCTAGGTATCGAGATGGAGGCCAGCGCTTTGGGCGCGTTCGGGGAAATCCATAATTTGCCTGTGCTGGTGGCGAAAGGCGTATCGGATTATGGCGACTCCTTCAAGGACGACCGTTACCAGACTTTCGCGGCCCGTGCGGCGGCGGAGTGTTTGATAAAGCTGTTGCGGGAATCGGCGGATTTGTTTCCAGCAAAAAAGGCGGCGGTTCATGTGAGTTCTGCGATTTTTCTCCGCCCCTCTTCATTGGGTATTCCAAATGATTTGATACTTGCTCTCGCGGAATTTTATCCCGACGTTCGAGAGGCACGCGCTTTGTGGGAACGGGCGGGTGGCCGGGGCAGCGAGGTCGAGAATATCGCCCGGCCACGGGATTTATGGCAGCGGCTTTGGCAAAACAGTATGCAAGGGTCAGCGGCGCGGCCCGAAGCCTTATTGCGGGCGGCTTTGGAGGATTATCCGGCTAATCCGGTGTTCGCCTCGCATCTGGCAAGCCTGATTCGCCAATCAACCTGAACTATCAACCGGATTAAAAAGCAAAATTGGGGGATTTGAATGACCACGCTGTTGACCGATTTGTTAGCCGCTGGGCTTATCGACACTGTAAACAGTGACGAGAACTTTGCCAGAATAGAACGCGCCGCAGAAACAGTGGCACAAGAATTTCGGAGAAAACCGCTACAACTTATCCGTGGTATTTTAGCGGGGCTTGATCCTGATACGCCAGCAAATGACCCACTTATGGCCTTTGCAGAAAAGGCGCTGGTGGCTGAATGGAAAACCATGCGTAATCATCACGCTGATTCTCCAATCAATTTATACAGGAGCGTTTTATTAGAAGCTTGCAATTTAGTAACGGATGAAAGAAATTATCCATCTATATTATGGATGACCGCAGCAGACGCTTTTCTATTTGTTCGTCAAAATCGTGAACAGGCCGTACTACTACAAGCATTTAAAGCGTGGGCTTCAGCAATCGAAGCAGCAATCTTAATCTCACCTTTCTCATCAGAAAAAAAGCCGCTATCGGCAGTACACGAGCTTCCAAAAACATCTGGCTTGATACTCTCAGAGCCAAGACAAGTTGACCGACAAAATCTTTTAAATCGTGTGGCAGCAGCCTCAGGACAAAACTATAATAATAATCCAGTAGATAATCCAAACCCATATTGGACAAATACTCAACAACACTGGTCATGGGCGTTTTCTGATCGAATGCATTCCCTCCTTGCTGATGAGCTAGACGATTTAGCAGCCGATATGGTTGAGATTCAAAACAAACTTGGCGAGGAAATGGAAACCTTTCTTGCCGACTTGACCAACGCCATAAAAAACAAACTGGCTTCACAAGTCCAGACAGTTCAAGAAACCCTTTGGGCTGAACAAACCCGCCTAAATTCCCTCTGGTGGTCCGAAGCCCTTTATTCCCCTTCGCTGCGTTGCGGCTATCGCGAAATCCCGCCTGAACTCGCCGCAACCATCATGGCCTTCGATCTGCTCGCCGAAGTGTCGAAACCCACCCCGGCCAGTGTCGCCCACCTGCTGGCCGAGACGGTCAACCGCCTGCCGGGCGCGGGATTCGACCGGAAGCAGGGCTTCCGGGATTGGCTCCTCGAAATCTGCAAAACCAGGGATCAATTCCCGCAAGCCGTGCTGAAAGACCTCATCCCTCCCCCCGACGAAGGACGCCTGAGCCTACGCGACGCCGTCGTGCTGGCCTTGGGCAAAAACCCCGATGTCGATGCCGCGCTGCGCCGCACCGGTATCAGCGACGACGCGGAACTGAGCCTGCCGGTCTTTTCCCGCGCCTTGTTTCGGCAAGAACAAGCAGTGCGGCTGGCCGGAGGTCGCGCATGAATCCGCAATGCCAGGATGTCGAATGCTACGCCCACGAAGGCGAAAGCTGCCGCTTGGGCGAAGTCGATCACACCCAATGCGCCAAATGGACCAACGTTGCGCCGGGCACCGAACCTGAAACCGCAACCCCTTCCACACCGGCGGCGGCGCGGGTGTGCTGGTCCGGCAGTGCCTTGGGGCTGGCCGACATCGCCAACCTGACACCCCGCGCCCGTTCCATCTTGATTGGCGTACTGGGGGCTTACGATGCGGGCAAAACCACCCTCCTGATTGGCAACTACCTCCAACTCCTGCGCGGCAACACCCTGGCGGACGCCCATTTCGCCGGTTCCCGCACCTTGGGTGCCTGGGAATCCCTGGCCGCTTGGACCCGCTATGACGATGTGGTCCGTCCGCCGCGCTTCCCGCCGCATACCCCCCGTGGCACCAGCCGGGTTCCGGGCCTCCTGCACTTCGCCTTGCGGGGTGCCCACGATGAATTCCGCGATATCCTGCTCACCGACGCGCCGGGCGAATGGTTCACCCGCTGGGCCATCAAAACGGACGCGCCCGGTGCCGAAGGTGCCTGCTGGATCGCGGAAAAAGCCGATGCGTTTTTGGTGTTCGCCGATTGTGCGCGGCTTTCCGGGCCTAAACGTGGAGAGGCAAGAGATGATCTATGCCAACTTTTGGAACGCTTGGGCAATGAAGTCAGTCTGCGGCCTACCGCATTGGTATGGGCGAAAGACGATCAAACGGTTCCAGAGCGCATCCAAGACACCCTCCGCAAGGTGTTGAATGAACGAATTCCTCAAGCGACCGAAGTTCGCGCCAGCATCACCCGCCCGCAATCGTTGGTGGATGTGCTGGCAAGCGTAATCCGCCCCGCGTGGACGGCCCCTTTGGCAAAACCCTTGATCGAACCCGTCCTCTACCACCACGCCTTCGCAGCATTCCGGGGGCACCATGCAAGCGCCTGAATTGATGCTCCTAGGCGGACCAAACAGCGGCAAAACCCACTACGCCGGACAGCTTTATGGACGGTTGCGGCGCAATCCGGGCTTGCTCCGACTCAGGGATACCCCCCTCGACCTTTCCCTCCTGGAAGAAGTCTTGCGGTGCCTGTCCGAAGGACGGGCAGCGGAACATACCGCGGCGGATACTTGGGGCGAGGTTTTATTCCCTTTGGAGGATGAACGGGGCAACGCCTTGGACCTCCGCTGGCCGGACTATGGCGGCGAACAACTACGCAGGGTATTCAACGAGCGGGCGGCGCAAGAGAAATGGCGGACGCAACTCCGCGAAGCGCGGGGCTGGCTCTTGCTCATCCGGCTCAAGGGCGAAACCGTATATCGCGACGCCTTGCAAGAACTCATCGAACTTGCGGATGGGCGCAATGGCAGCACGGAGCGGGCAAGCAAATGGGACGCTAACGCCTACTGGGTGGAATTGCTGCAAATCCTCCTGTATGTCGCCGGCCTTGGCACCGTCGTCCGCCGCGCCCAACCACGCTTGGCGGTGCTGCTTTCCTGCTACGACGAGCTAGAAGGGACCGACGGTTTGCAACCGCGGCAGGTGCTAGCCCAGCAGTTACCGCTGGTGGCTAGCTTCATCGATAGCGCATGGTTTCCCAACGCGGTAAGCGTATGGGGATTGTCGGCCCTGGGTCGCCATTTGGAAAAAGACAGTACCGATGAACTCTTCATTGATGATGGCCCGCAATTCCAAGGCTGGATCATCGCCCCCGAAGGCGGCCAACCCGACCCCGATTTGAGCCGCCCGGTGGCTTGGCTGCTGGGGGAACCATGACACTTCCGTTGCGGGCCAGTTATGGCGCGGTCGACAACCGGCATGACCTACTGGACTGGGATGGCAAGCCAGGCCATCCCCCCGCCGAGTTGCTGGGCTTGACGGACAAGCCGCCGGGCTATCTGAATCCCGGCGAACGCTGGTGGCCTTGCCTGGGTTGCGGCCCGGTGGAGGGCGGATGGGCGCTGTGGTGGACGGAACCCGACGAAAACACCCGCCGCGGCGGCATGGTGCGTAGCGAGGTGGCCTTATGGCCACTGGACGCGATTGGCAATGTCGCCGACCTACGCCCGTTCATCGCGGAGTTGGCTGGGGGGAAATCTATTCCGCCCTCCAACCCCGGCTTGCTGCTGGCGGTAGCGGAAGCCTTGGTTGCGCCAAGCGCCCACAAGCCTCCCGTGCTACCGGACCTGGAAGCCTGGCCGGGCGTGGTCGCCGATGTGTGGGCGCGGCTATGGCCGGAAGCGCGGCGGGCCTTCGCGGCGCGGATCGCTATCAATCCCCCACGCGGCGGGGAATCGGCCTGCCTGCCTTGGCTATACGGCATCCCGGCCAAGCGGGCGCCCGAGTGGATAGAACATCGCACCATCAGCCCCGACGATAACGGCCAGCCCAGCCGGGCCGCCGCATGGCTGGTAGGAAACCCCGATGCCACCCTCAAAGAGATTCTGGAGTCCTGCGAACGTTTGCCCGCCAAATTGGATGTTCTGAGTATTGTCGCCCGTGCGGCGGATCGCTTGGACAAACTAAGGGGCTACCCAAACCCACAGAATGCCGTAGATTTACTGCGCTCTTTGGCAGTTTTAGCGCCAAGCCCGGAAGATGCGATAAACCCAAAGCTGGAAGCCTTGCGTGAACTGGCGCGGGGATTCGCCGACACCACGCCGGAGCTTGTGCGTTCGCTGATGAATATCGATCCAGCCAACCTGCCTACCGATGGCTTACCGCACCGGGAACTTAGGGCTTGGGTTGGCCTTCGTGCGCCCACGCTGTCACCGAAGGACGCGGCAGAACTGCTGGAAAAGCTGGCCCCCGGCATTCAAGCGAAAGCTTGGTGGAGAGAAGGGATACGGGAGGCTTTCACCGAAGGCTTAACCCATACCGACAGCCACTGGGCCAAGGCCGCAATTCGCTGGATGGGAATCGCGTCCTGCGGGAACGTGCTTGGCGAAATCCTTCCCATGACCGAAGCCACCGAAACCCGCGTTCTAAATGCCGCGGCCGATGAAAATATGGCCGGGCCTAATTTGGAGCAAATCCGGGTATTCACCCAGAACCGTGCATGGTCCCGCTTGCACGCCTGGGCCGCGATGAAAGGACTGGCTGCCCGCGAAGCCTTTCAAGCCCAGCGGCAATTCCCTAATAAACCGCTTCCAGGCTTGGAATTTCTGGTCGAGCGCTTGCCCGGCCCGGTGGTGGTTGAAGAAGCGATTGCAAACCCCGACTCCCAAACCATCCAATTGGTAGCCCGGCGCACGTCACGGGAACCGGACTTACTACGCCCGTTGGATGTCGCTCAACCCGCATGGAGAACCCTATGGGCCGCGCATGTCGCTGCCAAAGGCACGCCCTGGCCTCCGGGCGCAAACCGCGAAATACTCGGCAATGGGTTATTGGATTCGGTTATGGCGGGAAACGAGCCAGCAGGCTTGATCGCAGTTCTTGCCAGGGATTTGGGGGGATTGGCTTTTGCGTACCCAAAACGGGCCGAGCTTTGGCGCAAATTAAGCCGTGAAGGACAGGCGGCTTTGCTTGCCGAAACCGCCCTGGCTTTGTTGCGGGCTTGCGAAACCGGCGCGGAGGTTTTCCAGCCCGAAATGCCATTGGCCGAGGAAGTGGTCAGGCGGATGAGGGCTGCGCCATCTTCGGCCAGAGTTATGGCGACTGTTTTGCCGTGGGATGTGTCTTTGAGCGAGCGGGAGTTTATCCAATGGCTGCATGGTTCCTCGCGAACCGAATGGCTGCCGACTGTTTCAGCGGCCATTGGGCGGGCTATTGGCGTCAAGCATTGGAAGAATGCGGCGGAAGCGATTTATGACCGCTGGAAACCAACGTGGCGCTGGCTATTAGGATGGTCAATGCCGATACCAGAATATAAACCAGCCCTGGAAATGTGCTACAGCTTGTTATCGTTGCGCCAATGCTATTTGGCGCCTTTATATGGCATAGGGGATAAATCCACCGCTTTCGACGAAGGGGAAATTATTCGCCAAGTTGCGAATTTAGGAGCCGATATTGCCCCGGATAGTTTGGAGGATATATGGGAACGTGCGGGCGGGAAGCGCAAGCAGTTAAAGGAAGGTGGAACTCCGGCCACCCGGTGGCGGGAAGCGGCGAATATGGCGAGTCAAGCCGCATTAAAGGATGGCTTGCTGGATTTGTTGCGCGTGTTGGAGGAAGAGCGGCCACATAATGAGGAAATACAAAAGGTTAAGCTGCTTGTGTCCAGCTTGAATAAGCAGCGTAAGCGATAAGCTGGTTTGGTCTTCTGGGATATGCGCGGTTAGGTCGCACCTGATTAGCGTCGATTGAAGCCATCACATGGTATTCACAACCCCAGTCCGCCCCTGCGCCATATCGCGGCTAAACCGGTAAAAGTGATAGTGGCAAACGCTCTCCATCACATAATCCAGCACCCGCATCGGATAAGGCCGGTGCGAAACATAGTTCAGCAGGCGCTTGAGGTAGAACCCACGCAAATCCTTTACCTCGACCCGCCATAACAGCCGGACCAATAGCCAACTGGTGAAACTCCACGAAATCAGCAGGTACTTGGCCCGCAGCCAGCGCGGAATGTTCGGCACCCGCACCGCCTCGGCGTGGTCGTAGAAGCGGCGGCGGATGTACAGATCGTCCAGCCGGTCGAAATACGCCGCCGGTTCATAGACCTCGGCGATCAAGTCCAGGAAACCCCGCGTCAATTGCTCGCGCCCCATCCCGACGGGCACGACATTGGTGCCGAAGGCAGAAAAATCCTCCTCGTCAAGCCGCCCTTCCCGACGCAGCCGCTCATACAGCGGCGTCTTGGGAATCGCCGCCAGCAAACCCACCATCACCTGCAAGATGCCCGTCTTCGCGATAAAGCGCCGGTGGCTCTCGAAGATGTCCGGCGTGTCCGAATCGAAGCCCAGGATCAAGCCGCAAGTCACCTTGATGCCCTTGCCCTGGATACGGTGGATGCGGTCCAGGATGAACGACGCCGCCGCTTCCGCGTCCGGTTCGCCGCGCGGCTGGCGGCGGTCGACGTTCTGGAACTTGCGGGTTTCCAGCAGGGCGGCGGGGTTGGGGCTTTCGATGCCGACGAACACCGTGCGGATGTTGGCCGCGACGAAGCGTTCCAGCAGTTCCGCGTCGTCGGCCAGGTTCAGCGAGGCCTCGGTGTGCAGCGAGACGATGTAGCGGTGTTCGCGCTGCCAGGCCGCGATCCGGTCGAGGATGGGCAGCAGCGCCTTGCGGTTGCCGATCAGATTGTCGTCGACCAGGAACACCGACCCGAAACCCGCCCGGCGCCACTCATCAAGCTCGGCGATAACTTGGTCCGCCGCCTTGACGCGGGGCTGGCGACCGAAGGTCACGATGATGTCGCAGAACTCGCAGAGGAAGGGGCAGCCCCGCGAGACCTGCACGCTGCCCTGGAGATAGCCGTCCAGCTTGAGCAGGTCCAGGCGCGGCGCGGGCAAGGTGGTCATGTCTGTGCGTTCCGCCTGCTCGTAGCGTGCTGGGTGGTTACCCTCCGCCCATTCCGCCAGGAACTGCGGCCAAGTCTGATCCGCTTCGCCGACGAAGACGACATCGGCCAGCCCCGCCAGATAATCCTCCTGCACGGTGATCCAGGGTCCGCCGACCACCAGGAATTTCCCCAAGGCTTTCACTTGCGTGGCGATCTCGCGCATGCGTTCGCGCTGGACGATCATGCCGGTGAGGCCCACCAGGTCGGCCCCGGCGATAGCCTCCCAATCGAGGGGCTCGACCGCCTCGTCGAGCAGGCGGACTTCATGTTCCGGTGGGGTCAGCGCCGCCAGCAGGGACAGGGCCGCCGTTGGCACCATCGCCTCGCGGCCCAGGATGTCGAGCGAGTGGGTCATGCTCCAAAAGGACACCGAGAACCGGGGGTTGATGAGGACGATCTTGGCCATGAGAGATGGAAGTATTGGTGGAGTGGGGATTCGGCGTCATTAAACCACCTGATTAGAAACCTTCTTCAGCCAACCCGCCAAAATCGGGTTTGCCCACTGGATAAGGCGCATACTGGTCGCCAACCCACCAAGGAGGGGCCTGTCATGGCGATGAACCGCATCCAATTCCAACCGGGCCTGTCGTTGCCCGCGTTCCTCGGGCAATTCGGCACCGAGGCGCAATGCGAGGCCGCGCTGGAACAGGCTCGGTGGCCCGAGGGCTTCCGCTGTCCCCGTTGCGGCCAAGCGGACCATTGCCTGCTCCATGTCGGCGTCCACAAGACCTTCCAGTGCGGGGGCTGTCGGCTTCAAACCTCGTTGATCGCCGGGACCCTGTTCCAAAGCACCCACCTGGCGCTGACGGTCTGGTTCCTGGCGCTCTACCTGGTGGGCCAGGCCAAGACCGGCTTGTCCGCCCTGGCCCTGAAGCGGCAACTGGGCGTCAGCTACCCCACGGCCTGGTTGATCCAGCACAAGCTGATGCAGGCCATGGCCGAGCGCGACGCCCGCTACCGGCTGGACGGCCGGGTCCAGGTGGACGACGCCTACCTCGGCGGCGAACTGGCCGGCGGCAAGGCCGGGCGCGGCTCCGAGAACAAGGTGCCATTCGTCGCGGCGGTTTCGCTCGATGCCGAGGGGCACCCGGAGTACGTCAAGATGGCGCCGGTGCCCGGCTTCACGCGCAAGGCCATCGCCGACTGGGCCAAGGCCGACCTCAGCCCAGGTTGCCGGGTGGTTTCCGACGGCCTGGCGTGCTTCGCCGGGGTGGCCGACGCCGGATGCCAACACCGGCCCATCGTCGTCGGCGTCCGCAAGCCCAAGGACTTGCCGGAGTTCAGTTGGATCAACACGGTGTTGGGCAACCTCAAGACCAGCTTCGGCGGCACCTACCATGCCTTCGACTTCGCCAAATACGGCTCGCGCTACCTGGCCGCGTTCGCTTATCGATTCAATCGGCGGTTCCATCTCGAAACGCTCCCGATGCGCCTCCTCGTCGCCGCTGCCGCCATCGGCCCGCGTCCAGCGCCTTGGCTTCGTCGGGCTGAAGAATCTTGCTAATCAGGTTAAACCATGGGTGTGACCATCGGCAACGTGGGCACTCCGGTCAAGCCAAGCCACGCAGCAGGCGTTCCGAGCGGGATTCGATCACGCCCAGGATCGCCCCGTAAATCTCCGAGGCCAAGACCTGCGTCTGTAATTCCTCAGCGAGCTTCCGGGCCTGTTCCAAGGTTTTGGCGACCATGCGTTCGAGGTCACGGTTCAGGGCGTTGCGGGCGGTGGCGGTGTCCGGCACCAGGCGGTGCCAATGGCGGCGCAGCACTTCCTCGGGCAGGTAGCGCCCGCCGATCTTCATCGCCATCTTCGGGCTGAGGCTCGGATAGACCGCCGTGCTGAGTAAATCGTACGCGGGTGCTAGGCGCGGCTTGCCCTGCCCGTACAGGAAGGAGAAGTTCTTCCCATGGGCGTCGGCGTTGCCGATCAGGTAGTTGAAGATCAGGGTCTTCAGGAAAGTGATCCGGTCGGGCACCGGCTGGACGCTGAAGGCCTGGATCAACCCGAGGCAGGCGGCGATGCCGGGACCGCCCTCGCGTTCGTACTTGTTCTCGGGCGGCACCGAAAGCGCCTGGCAGAAATCCTCCTGATGCAGGCGGATGACCCGTTCCCCCTGGATGATCCGGTCGTAGCGCCCGACGAGCAGGAACGGCTCGTCCCCCGCCCTGCCCACTTCCGCGCGCGCCGCCGGGATCCCCACCCGCGCGGCCAGTGTCAGGCAGAACAGTTCGTTATGGACGCTGTCCCGGATATCCCCATCGCTCCGAATCAGCGGCTTGAGGATATGGGTGGTGGGCGCGCCGCCGCGCATCAGGGCCAAGCGTCCGTCCACCCTTCGCACTGCGAGTTTGTCCTGCGCCCCGGCCAGGGAGAGGCGCATATCGTCCCCGCCCGCCAGCAAGGGACGCTGCTTCAGCAGCGCGAGGATTTCCCGGAGCCGATCCTCGTCCAAGAATTCCATGGCTGCGGCATTTTCAGGGACCGGGGCCATCCCCTCGGGATAAAGGGACAAGGCGCCCGCGCATTCCCCGCCGACCGCTTCCAGCAATGAGAAGGGATTTTTATCCGAGACGCCCAGCCAACGGGCCAAGCGATGGCGGGCCGACTCGTCCGGCAACAGGCCGGAGAAAAACGGCTTGGCGATCCGGTCCCCATAGGGTTCGGCGCGCACCGGCATGGACACGGACAAGGGCCAGGGGCTTGTTCCCGCGAGATAGGCGTCGGCGTAGGCGAAGGACAAGCGCCCGCTGTCGTCCTGGACGAAGCGGCCCGCCCGGTTCCCTAGGAACCAAACCTCCAGTACCCGGCTCATGGCAGGTCATCCCCCCGACTGGCGAGGTGCACGCTCAGTCCCAGAGTGGAAAGCACCGAGAGGGCCTTGCCCAGTTGGCAGGTCGGCTTGCCGCTTTCCAGGTCGACGATGAAGCGGCGTCCGACACCGCAGGCGGCGGCGAGTTGTTCCTGGGTCAAGCCCTGTGACTTGCGGGCGCTACGCAGGGCATTGCCCAGTTCCGAGATGTCCGCGATGGCTTGCATGGCTTAGCCCAATGTTACCGAACGGGATCGACATCCTAGGCCGTTCCGGTGGGTCCGGCAACAAGATACCGGTCGGTATCACACATTGCCGGTTTCTTTGCCATATCCCTAATCTACAGTTGGAAGGTGATGCTGATCTATCCAAGCCCGCCCATCACCAGGTATCCATGCGGATTCCTCCATATTGAACCCCAAATCGATGCCCTTCCCAGCCGCCAGCCGTGCATGTTCGGCCACGCCCTCCCACGCCAAAACGTCCAGTGGAACGGACGCAGGCGGCGGTTGCCCATTGTCCAGTTGCATGAAAATTCCCCATAGCGCTGGCCATTGCGATCTTCTACTAGCCTTCCGGGAATTTGCGAATGGGTTCCCGCTTCAGCCACGATGTCGGCGCCATGCATCACGGCTTCGGCCAACAGGACTCGCAGTCTTGCCGTAGTTCGGAAATACAGTCCCAAGAATTGAAATCCCGGCAGGTAGCCAGACCGTATCAATCTCCCCCCAGAAAGCCCATAGCGGACGCGAACATGCGCAGCCCTAAATCGTGATCGCCAAGCGGCCACCGGGACGGACCGTCCGGCATACCGGACGGGTAATGGTTAGTCGTTCTGGCTGACTTGCCGCTGATCAGACGGCTACTCTGCGACTTCCTATCTTCTTCTCGGCGGTCAGAACAAACAGATCCCATCACGATCGTGCATGAACCTAGAATTTGTGGGTAGCCGGTGGCGCGTGAAGAAATTTGCTTTCGAAACTGATTTTTTCGAGCGCTGCTACGGCAGCAGAAGTATGACAGATACTTAATACACTTGCGCCATCATTTCTAAGATCGCATATACTCAATCCGCGCTCAATAAGCAACCTGCATATTGATAGCATTTCTCCTGTGTACACTTCATTTATATAGTTTAATGCATCTGCTGCCACATGCAGCAACGTGCTGCCATCCGGAAGTCTTGCATGGATATTTGCTCCGCGCGCAAGTAAATATTGAACATTACTAATAGCTTCTTTTTGATGTCCGATCAAGTCCATCGCTTCAAAAATGGGCGTATAGCCCGCGTTGTTTACCGGATCAATATTGGCACCAAAGTCCAGCAATATACCGATTAAATCTGTAGCCACAAAGTCGCTAGCTGCGGCGTAATGCAGTGGAGTCCAACCATGGTCATTTTTTGAATCGAGCTTCGCGCCAGCAAAAATTAGAGGAAATAGAGTACGGCATGCCCCGTACTGCGCAGCTATATGCAGCAGAGTAAAGCCATCAGAATAAATTTCGTTAACATCCGCGCCAAACTCGAGCAATAGATGAATAATCTCACCTCTATTATATTGAATAGCATCATAGATAACGCCTTCCATCCTATATGGCGTTTTTCCATATTTCTTTATATATGTTTTTAAAACCTCGCAATCTCCTTCTTCAAGGGCGCATTGAAACATGCAATTTTTATCTGACTTAGGAAAGTCATCATCCAGTATAGCTTCTATGTTTGTGAGGGGCATTTTTCTTTTAAAAAATTGTGGCACTAACTTATTAAATCACATCACCCCTCCAAAAAATTCTAAAATCCGGCGGTCGGTCGATTAAATTAAGGCAAGGCTGTTGGTGGAAACCTAGCGGTATCTTGCATAGTTTTCGACTTTGAAAGCGCAGATAGTCTTACGGGCTAGCTTAGGCATTTAATCCTCGTCCTGAACAACAACAGGTTACTGCTCTCTATGCGCTGAATGTGGTACTTGCCGATGCGCTTGTCAGGCGGGGTCAGTTTGGTGCAGCTACCCCAGTCTTCGATGAAATAGCGGGCAGTAAAGGCCGCCAGTTTGTCCAGCAACGACCGACACACCGCATACGGTATGCAAAGGTAAAGGTCGGCATCCGCACGAGAACTCATTTGATGGCGAAACAAAGCCAGCGATCCATAAGTTTCGGGAACGGGAGGACGTACATCGACAGTACGTCAGAGCTTATTTTTTATCCAAAAAAATAAATTTTTGAATCCTCAACATTTGTGAAAGAAGCAGCCTAATATGTGTTATATAGATAATTATCCAACAAAAATTTTTTGAAGAGCTCTCATTTTTGCGCCGAAAAACGAAGAAGCTGCTTTCAACTAGAAGATTAATCAGGTGAAATATGACTTTAAACCACACTCAACAAAACTCTTCGCAGGCAATGCATTGCGATTCTCACTCCTTAGTTTGCCCAGACTTACGCATCAAATTCGCAATCGGCGAAGGCAGAAACCCTGAGTTGGAAGTTTTATATCTGCGAGATGATTTGCTTGGATTTTTAAGGTTTACGCATGGCTACCCTCTTTATCTTAGGAACAACTATGCTATGACCGTGGATGATGAATATGACGGCATAGAAACTTGGGGGTTTTTCAGGCATGGATCGAAAAATAATTTTTACACACTTGGCATGACAGATACTGAAATTTACGAATATATTCGCACCGGAATTTATCCATTAAGGATCGAACGATACTTCGACCGCAAATTTAAAACTTTCGGAACGGTTTCCTAAAAATTAACCAGCACGCCTATTTAAATTAAACACGGAAAAATTCGGTACTTTGCGGCTCCAAGCAGCTAGCGCAAAGAGATTAGCGAATTATAGATACCGATAAAACGGATGACATACTAACACTGTAGCCTAATGTCTAAAATATTGGCCATCGCCGGTAAATTGATTCTCGCGTATTTAATAACCGTGGCTTTCGCTTACTTATCGCTTATTGCTTGCATAGTGGAATATCCATGGCTTGCAGCGGCCGCGTGGTATTTTTGGTTATTATCTTCCGCATTGATGATTGACTATGCATACATGGCAATCGAATTTTTATTTAAGGCCAAAAGCTGATGTTTATAGGTGGCGTCATAGCGCACTGCCACCTCTTGCAATTGCCTAGGGGTGGCGCTTAACGATTACTGGCATAAGCTGAACTTTGCAGGGACTAGCAAGCACCAGTCCCTGGTTTTTTCCGGCAATATCGCGGCCTTGGAAACATGCGACCAATCCACTTCGACCGTATCACGCCGGTCAATGCGGTAGGCGTCCAATATAGTTTCTCGTTCATAATCCGCGAATAATTTGCCATTTGCTTGATCTTCACGAATTCTCTTGATGAGCTCTTGCGTAGTCCAAGGTTTCGCATGCTCTGCCTGAATCCGCTGCAAGAGTATCTTATGCGCCCATACCGCGACTTGCGCATCTGGTGCATCATCCCAGATAGCCCGCCGCTCATCGTCAAACTCTTCCACAGTCCATATGTCGTTGTCGCCGGTTGCTGGATACCGTAGAAACTCTGCCAGCGTCTTTCGATGAGGATATCGGTGTACTCGGAAAGAATCGCCATTAATAAGAAGCCCACAACTTTCATAAGCTCGGTATCCTCTGGCGTTTTCGCTAGAACATATAACTCCATCATAATTAATATATGCGCACCTCGAACCGCCCGATTGTACCGGCGATTGCCGTTTACGCTTGGGAGGTTTTGACCTTATGACAATTTCCATTAATAATTCCTGTGAAAATCAAGTTCACTTTGTCCAGAAGACGGCTGCTCTTCTGCACTCTTTATTGTTTCACAAAAAATATTTTTTCCTTACAAAATCCATGAAAACCAAAAAATTTTTGGTTTGCCAGTTAACCCTAGGTGTTTTGTCAATCTAAAAAATAATTGATCGCTGTCAAGGTGAAATATTAAACGGATTTTCGCTAGGCAATAAAAAACCCGCATGCTGCGGGCCATTTCTTTCTTAAAAAGTGTATCCTGCTAGGTATTGAGTTTACAACGCCTCCTATGTTCCTATCCCGAACGACCTAGCCAGTAGACGTTTCGCTCCCTAGTCGTATTCTTTAACAAAACAAGTTTCTAGCTCATGGCTTAGCCTGTCTTTAGCAAGCCAAATATCTTTGATTATTTGATCAGATAGCTCCTTTTTTTCATATTTAGCAGAATCAAAGTTGCTCAGAGTTATCGCTTTTCTTAGCTCTATGTGGTATTTCTTGCACAATCTCAGTTCTAGCGAACGCTTCGATAGAATTTCAAATTTTTGGTGTAATTTTAGCCCTAAAGCCCTTTTAAGAAAAAATGCCCGCTGAACTGTTGCCTCAACAGTATGATATTCAACAGCCTGAATTTCTATTTCATCTAATAACTTCTGAGTTTGATCAAGCAATGCTCTGAGTTCTTTTCTTTTTTCACGACTATTATTCTGTCGATTTACAAGGTACCACCCAAGAACTACCAGTAACCAAGGAATTGACTGGATCCACGCAAACTCATTCATGTCCAGCATCCTCAATGTATTCCTGAATTTCCTCTATTAAGCTATTGTCCTCGGAGTGGAGATTAAACGCATCTCTGACTTGCCTTACTGTGAATCCGAGCCGAACGAGACCGCCAAATGCCTCCTCCAAAAATGAGGATCCATAGCCAGCTGTATTATCAAGCTCAATCGTTGTCTTACCCTGCATATCTAAGACAGGAACGAGGAACTTATCTCGAAAAATTTCACCACAATATGGGCCATCGCTTATAAAACGACCTGCCGGATATCGGGAGAAGTCACGTCCTATATCAATGATATTGCTCTGATTGGTCATAATTGCTCTCCGCAGGTTTTTGCAGCGGAATTGTCCAAAGGATAAGCGTGCCTAGTATGGAACGCTTAAATGTTTTAACTTCCTCACGCCCCGAGTTATTCAATATATAGGTGTAGCCGCCACGGTTGCTTAGTATTGAAAGTCGGCCACCCTGTATCATCTCGATGGCTTTCAGCATATCCAATAATCCTTTACCGCGATGTCGTTTCTGGGTCCGGCTACGTTTAATTTCAATGGCAGCTTTAATCAATGCGCCATCCGTCAATTTTCCTACGCCAAAAAGCTTTTCGAGCAACGCGTTGAGCAAGCTCTGATCTTGGGTTCTCGGGAGTGTTTCTGGAATTCCAATGCCCAGATCGCAGAACGCAACGAAAATATGCTCGTCATCTTCTCGACAAAACATCCACCACCCTTTCTCATTAGCAAAATCCAAGCCATCTCTTCCGGAATCGAGATAGGCATGCTGTGAAACATTGGTCATTGCTTCAGACACCCCTCGATATAGTTTCTTGGATTGCCATTTGGGTAATTTGCTCTGGCTCTCGAGGATTTTTCCTACCTCCCGCGCATCAGTATTCTCACCGTATGCTGCCCGCCAACTTAGGACATCAGAGCGATCAGGCGCAACTTGAGATTTGCAATTCAGCATACTCAAAAATCCTAAATGCTGAAGCACTTGGGCAACCGTCTCGTTGCCGGGGTTAAGTGGACCCCCGGTCAAGACACATCCGAATTGGATTTAAGAGGGTAGCGGATCACTTGCAGCGGAACGGCGCTGCCCCGGTTCGGCCTCGGCGGATTTGCTGGGAGCGGCCTTCTTCCCGCCGAATTTGTCCACGATTCTGGCACCGCCACCGACGGCGGTCCGGTAGACCTCGTCCGGCGTGCGGTAGCCCAGCGACTGGTGGCTTCTCTCGGCGTTGTAGAACCCGAAGTAATTCGTCAGCCCGACCAGCAACTCCGGCAGGCTCCCATAGCCCCTGAGATACACGTCCTCGTGCTTGACGCTCCGCCATAGGCGCTCGACGAAGATGTTGTCCAGGGCCCGCCCGCGCCCGTCCATGCTGATGGCGACGCCGTGGGCCTTGAGCGCCCCGGTGAAGGCTTCCGAGGTGAACTGGCAGCCCTGGTCGCTGTTGAAAATCCCGGGGGTGCCGTAGGCCCGGATCGCCTGCTCCAGGCAGTCAACGCAGAACCCGCCGTCCAGCGTGTTCGAGACCCGCCAAGCCAGCACCTTGCGCGAATACCAATCGATCACCGCCACCAGGTAGACGAACCCGTGAGGAAGGCGCACGTAAGTGATATCCGTGCTCCAAACCTGGTTCGGATGGTCGATTTCCAACCCGCGCAGCAGATAGGGATAAACCTTGTGCCGGGGATGCGGCCGACTGGTGTTCGGCCCCGGCGCCATGCCCGCGAGCCCCAACTTCCGCATCAGCCTTTGGACCCGCTTGCGGTTGACCCGGTGGCCCAGGCCGCGCAGGTAGGCCGTCATCTTGCGGCTGCCGTAGAACGGATGCCGCGTGTATTCGGCGTCGATCAGCGCCAACAGTTCCAGTTCCTCCCGATCCGGTTCCGCCGCGCGGCGGGGCGCGTAGAGGAACGAGCGGGAGACGCCCGCCAGCGCGCATTGGCGGCCCGGCGCTAACGGTCCCCCTTTGTCGATCCAGTCCCGGCGCTCCCCTAGGGGCCGATCCCGGACTTTTTTTTCAGCCAGTCCAATTCCATCTTCAAGCGCCCGATCTCGGAGTAAAGCCGCTCGGGACTCGCCGATGGGTCCACCGGCTTGGGGCCGCGCTTGGCCTCGAACAGGCTCCCAGCCTGCTCCTGCAATTCCTTCTTCCAAAGCCCGACTTGGGTCGGATGCACCCCGAACTCCTGGGCGATCTCGTTGACCGTATTGACCCCGCGGATCGCTTCCAAGGCTACTTTCGCCTTGAATTCGCCATTGAAAACCTTGCGTTTCTTCTCGCTCACAACAGACTCCATTTCCTCGACCCCCACCATCTTAAATGACTGTCCGGAAAACGGGGTCCACTATAGCGTGGCGGACTGCGTGCGTGGCTCGAACACTGGAAGGCACCAAACCCCCCGCCTTAGCAATTTGCGCCTGGCCATAGCAGGATCGCGTCCTGTCCGCTCTATGGCCGAGTGCTTGGCTCAGTGCATCCCCAAAGCCCCGATGGTAACGCTTGAGATCGCTCGCGAAAGCATGGCGGAAGCAATATGGTGTGATCGCCTGCTGCCGTCCTGGAAAAGCTCGCCGACCATAATAAGAAACCGAGGCAGAAAAAGCGTTGGCATTATCGATAGACATCATACGATAGCCTCCCGCTTTCAGAATCAACCCCGCTAAATTGGAGACCAGGCATTGTTCAGCGGGCAAGACATATTCGATCACCCGGACCGGTTGCCCAGAATGAACCCCCAGTTTTGCCCCGTTAATCGTTAAGCGCATAACGTTACCGTCGATTTCGACTGATATTCCGGCGACCATTTCGACGGGCCGACATCCGGATACCGCTGCAACCAAGGCCGCGAGGTGGTGTTTTGAATTCGCCATCTTGTCGATTAGCTTTTCCCGCCAATCCGCGGGTAAGCCGGACAGCGCACGGCGCTTGGATCGCCTCGGCAGCCTCCGCTCGGTGGGTATCGGGCACTTATTGCCCAGCGCGGAGATTGCCTTTGCCAACCTTAGCCAACCATCCAGCCAGACCAGCTGTTCCGGCGATAAAATTCCCTCAACAGGGGCTTCAAGTGTGGTCATCAAACTATCGATTCGCAAGGACAAAATGGCCAGCAACGCATATTTGCGTTTGTAGTAGGTGCTGACTCTCCGGGTATCGCAGAGCGCTTCAATTACTAATCGTATGGAACCGGATTTTGTAATCCTGGCGAAGTCACGAAAATATTGGGCCAGGGTGTTTTCCGAGACTTGCCTCACCGGGTGTTTTGAAAGATAAAACCTTGCCTGCCCCAAGAGTTTATCGGAATCAACTTTACTGGCATTCCTCATGGCGCTCTGTGCTCCTCAAAACCGGCTTGGTCCCCGCAGTACATATTATTCGATAGTCAATAATACATTTGGATAACAAAATTATATCAGGCCACCCTTGAGAGCCTTCCTAAAAAATCTCTGAAATGCGGGCAACCATGAAAAAATAATCACACCATTCGGAGGCATCGCATGAGTTCCAAGAAATTAAAAGGCGAACTTGAGTTTTGAAAGTTACTTTGGGTACAAGCGGTATAATGAGTTAAAAAGCATCAAACCGCGCTTTGGTGAAGCCAGCTTCGATGAATCCGAATACCGCCAAGAAATCTTGATCGAATCCTGACCGGAAAGTGCCGAAATAAAATGCCGAATCAGCCCGTCCGCCGCCATGCCGATCGCCGGAAATCGCCTTGCACGGAGGTGATCACGATTCCCGGCAGACCGACAAGAGAAGTAAAGCGTGGGGAAGCCATTCATTGGTATTTATCGAAACAGGACATTTGGGCTATTCGGTACCTGCTGAAAAACGGCTATCCGGTTGATTCCCGCTGCAATACCGGACAAACCCCGCTCCATCGAGCCACGCTCCATGGCAATACTCAATTGGTGGCACTGTTACTGACTGCTGGAGCGGACCCGAATGCCAGGGATGGGGATGGGGAAACACCGCTGGCGACTGCGGTTTGGAATGGTCATCTGGAAGTCGTTCGGATGTTAATTGCGGCAGGCGCCGACCTTGAAGCAAAAGATGGGGGCGGCTGGACTCCGCTGCATGAGGCAGCCAGCATTGGCGACGTAACGATGATCGTCACCTTGCTGGAGGCCGGAGCTAACCCACAGGCCCTTACCGGAGAGGAAGAATCGTCGCTTGATCTTGCGCCATATCCGGTCCGGCGCGTGTTGCAATCCCTTTTAGAAAAGCGCGCGTTTGAGGCCAGTTTGGCGGATTACTTTAAGCACGGTGACTTTGGGGAGTGGGCCGGGCTGAATATCTAAGCGGGATTATTCGCTCGGCAGCGAAAATATCATTCTTACGGTGGGCAGTAAACAAGGCGACCACCGAGAGGTGAGAGGTGGTCTCGGAAATCTGAACAGTCGGCTAAGTGGATAAACTGCTCCCTGACGGCGTGGGCAACGCCGATGGACTGGAGCATACGATGAGCAAACGACCACGCCGCAACCATTCAGCGAGTTTCAAGGCCAAAGTGGTCCTGGCGGCCCTGCGGGGCGAAAAGACCCTGGCCGAGTTGGCGCAGGAATTCGATATCCATCCGACCCAGATCGGTGAGTGGCGGAGCCAACTTCTGGAACGGGCCGCCAGCGTGTTCGGTGGCGAGAACGACAAAAGCGAACCCGCCGTGGACCTCAAAGCCCTGCACGCCAAGATCGGCCAACAGGCGCTGGAGATCGATTTTTTATCCGGCGCGCTCAGCAAGGCCGGAAAGCTGAGCGCAAAGCGATGATCGACCGGGACCACGATGTTTCCCTGACCCGACAGGCGGAATTGCTGGGCATCAGCCGGGGCGGCGCCTACTACGCGCCCAAGCCGGTGCCGGAGTCGGACCTCGCGCTGATGCGGCGGATCGACGCGTTGCACCTGGAACACCCGTTCATGGGCGCCCGGCTGCTGCGCGACACCCTGAACCGGGAAGGCTTCCGGGTCGGACGCCGCCATGTGGCCACGCTGATGGCCCGCATGGGCATCGAAGCCCTGTACCGGCGTCCCAAAACCACCCAGAGGCATCCGGCCCACAAGATCTATCCCTATCTGCTACGCGGCCTGACCATCGACCGGCCCAACGCGGTCTGGGCCTTGGACATCACCTACATCCCGATGGCACGGGGCTTCGTCTACCTGTGCGTGGTCCTCGACTGGGCCAGCCGCAAGGCCCTGGCCCATCGGGTATCGGTCGCCATGGACGCGGGCTTCTGCGTCGAGGCCCTGGAGGAGGCGCTGCGCCGCTACGGCCCGCCGGATATCGTCCACACCGACCAAGGTTCCCAGTTCACCAGCGGGGAGTTCATCGAGGTGCTGACGGGCCGGAACATCCGCATCAGCATGGACGGCAAGGGTTCCTGGCGCGACAACGTCTTCGTCGAACGCCTCTGGCGGACGGTGAAGTACGAGGAGGTTTACCTCAAAGCCTACGACTCGGTCCGGGAAGCCCGCGAATCCATCGGTCGGTACCTGGATTTCTACAATACCCGGCGGCCCCATTCGAGCCTGGACAGCCAAACCCCGGATGAGGTCTACTTTAAACCCCGACCGGCCCTTCCCAAGGCCGCTTAACCCAGCAGGGTATCCACTTATCCCGGCTTAAATCTTGTTCAAACAATCGGGGCCACCTCTGTGATCGCCAAGAAAACTTCTGATGGCGTGAATTATTTTTTGGCTTTAGCCACAAAGCTCTCGTAGCTTATATGCGAGAGGTCGATTTCATATCTTAGCTTCTCGATGTCATCCTTTAGCGTTTTTATTTGAATTTCATCTATATAAATGAAGGTTGTCTTGTATTCCTGCTCATGGCCTATCATCTGAGCTAAACGCTCGACCGGAATATAGTTGATAAGCTTGGAGGCGAAAGACTTTCGAAAAGAATGGAAAACTTTTCCAGAATTGGCAGTGAATCCACAATTCTGCTTGTATCCCTTGCATGCGGAGTCCCCGTTAAACCAACGACTGGCATTTTTGCCCCATTTCCCTTTTGCAGCATAGCTAAGTCCGGTCGAGAAAATTTGACCTGATTTGCCGCTGATAAACTCAAGGAATCCCAGTTCTATCAATTTTGAATGGATGGGCACTTTACGGCGACCCGCCTCGGATTTGACGCTCTTTTTCTCCTGCTTATCTTCCTGTTCCTCATCGGTAATATCTATGTACCAAATTCCGTCAGGAGTCTTTTTTATATCTTCAACGAGCAACTGGCAGAGTTCATTGAGCCTGGCACCGGTATACATCGCCAATAGTGGAAGCCAAAAATGATAATCGTGGTTGGCCGTGCGGGATGCCTTTTCAGGAAGAAAGACGTGACCATGGATCAGTTTATCAAGATCCGCATCTGAAAAAGGTTTATAAGAATTCGCCTTGCTTTCCTTTTTGGAGACCTTGATTGTTAGATCTTCAATAATATCTTCGAGAATATACTTTTTCTTTTTAGCAAACTTGATTAGGGAAACAAATAATTCCCAATGCACTGCTTGGTTACGCTTTTCCCAAACCGGCAATTTGGCACGTTTGGCCTCGGCTATTTTTTCCGACAACGTCGCCAGTTTAGCCAGGCTGCCCTTATTGGGATTGGTGGGTATTTTGGGCAAAGTTTCCCAAACATGAATCGCATCTTGATTGGTGATTTCAGAGCAAGGCTTATCCCCAACGATTTCTAGAAGCAGCCCCAGTCGTTGTTTGCCTTGTTCATGAGCATGCTCACCTTCGGTCCATCCATTTCCGAGTTTGTGTTGCACAAATTCGTCGATAACCGAGGCAAGCCGGACAGAACTGGCGACCGGGATCAGCGGCGTCGTTGGGCTGGTCGCGAGGGCGGGCAACCCCAAAGCTTCTATTGCGGCTTGTACGGATTTACGCTCTTCCTCTGGCGCATTCGGGTGGTCAGAGTGGTCCACCGAAATTTGGCCCTGAAATCTGGCGCCGTTAGGCAGGGTAAATAGGCCTGAAATTTGGGTAACGCGAAGGATGTCTTTCGGATCGGGGAAGGGGAATTTCATGTTTTGCAGTTCAGCTACAAATTGGTCGAGCACCGCCCGGTAGGCCCGCGCCATTTTTATAGCTGCGCGCTTGCTGTCGGTGCGGAGTGAGCGCTTGATTTCGCGCTTGTGCTGAAAATGTAGACGAAACTCTTTGGGAATGAAGAGCCGGACGTAATAAATTCCGTGCCGGTTACGGGAGATATTGAGGGCGGTTTTCATGGGTGCCTCGGGCTGGGAGGCGGGGCGACCGGCTCACCGGATCGTCCCACCTTATCGTCTCACCCAGCACTTTTGGCTGAAAACCGCTTCAAAAACAAGATGTTGGTGGAGGTGGCGGGAATTGAACCCTATACCGCCGGGAGCCCAGAAAAACAAGCCCAGCATAATCAACGGTTTGGATAAGTAAAGATACGCAGAGCGGCGGTAAACCGGAGAAAGTGGAGGCAGGCGACCTCCACTCGGGCGCGGGGAGCAGAGCGGGGAAGGGAAGAATGGAAGCGAGAAAGGACGCTCACGCATGGATTCGAGGGGAAACCCGCGCACGCACACACCCACACACGGAGGATCGCCAAAACCTTCCTGGCCTAGGGAACCCCGTTAACCGTGCAACATAATCTAAAAAGCGTGATTTTCCCTTTCAGATTCAGCAGGTTGCAGAAAGTGTTAAATGCAATATCAGTGTAATATCGTGCAACAAATATCGCACGGCGAGGTGTCGGCAATATTGCACTACCAAGGCGGCGCAAAACCCGCTCTAAAGCCATTACGGATCAACAGCTTAGGCCGGATGCGCCGAAAACCCAGGTTGCACGATATTACACTAATATTGCACTAACCGACGATGACGTAAGTCTATGATTTTAAAGGTGAAAACCCCGCTTTTCCGGGGCCGTGTTGCACGATTAACGGGGTTCCCTAGGCCACGACAGGATGAGCGCTAGGCGAGGGGGTTTAGGCGGATGGCGTCGGCCAGATGTTCGGGGGCGAGGTGGGCGTAGCGCATGGTCATCTTGATATCGCTGTGCCCCAAAATCTTCTGCAAGGTCAACAGGTTCCCGCCGCCCATCATGAAATGGGAGGCGAAGGAATGCCGCAGGATGTGGCTACATTGCCCGCTCGGGAGTTCCAGCCCGGCCCGTACCACCGCCCGGCGGAACGCGCCGATACAGCCAGTGAACAGCCGGGCCTCGGGCGACCGGCCCCCGGCGTAGTCCACGAGTTGCTTGAAGAACACCGGGTCGAGCGGCACCGTCCGGGTTTTCTTCGACTTGGTGAACTCGAAAGTCACCCGCCCGTTGTGCAGATGCTTCCGCTTCAGTCCCTCGGCTTCGCCCCACCGCGCCCCGGTGCGGATGCAAATCTGCGCCACCCACCACGTCGATTCATTCAGGCACCCGCTGCTAATGGTGTCCATCAACGTCCCGATTTCATCCTTACTCAAGTAGGAAAGCTGGCGCTCTTGAATCTTGATGGCCTCGACCTCGACCAGCGGGCATTCGTAGGCGATGACCTTCAACTTGCGGAGCTTGTGGAACACCGCCGCCAGATAGCCCTGGTGATTGTTGAAGGTCTTGGCCGTGATCCGCTGTTCCGGTGGATCGGTGACAGTCCGGCGGTAGCGGAATTTCACCCAGTCCTCGGCGGTCAAGCAGGCCGCGATGGGGTTGCCCAGGGCGGCGCAAATCGCGTCCAGGCACCGCCGCCGTTTGTCGTGGTCGGCGAGGTTGATGCCGTGGTATTGGTCCCACAGGCCGATCAACTCCGAAAGCTTGCGCCGGTCTTCATCGGCCCCGGCCTTGGGCAGGTGTTGGGCCAGATAATCCCGCTCGAATGCCTCGGCCTGAACGCGGGTGGGGAATTTCTTCCGCACACGCTTGATGCCCTTGCGATCGATGTCGGCTTCGTAGCGCCCATCGGCCAGCGCCTTGATCGCCACGGGCTAGCTTTTCCAGCCCTTGGTATACCGCAACTCCCCGGACTGCCAGCGTTCCAGCACGTAGGGCTGGGCCAGCCGGAACAGGTCCAGCCGGGTGTAGTCCTCGCCCGGCACGGCCCCGGCGTCGATCAAGGCGTCTTCGATATTGCGGGCGAACAGCAACAGCGTGTCGTGGAAAGTGGTTTCGTCGGTGGATTCAAAGGGGGGAATCAATGGAGTGGGCATGGTTTACCTCTTGGGTGGCTGTGTCAGGTGGTCGAAGTCGGTGCCGGAAACCTCGAATCGGCGGGCGTCCATCATGATGTGCCGGGATTGGTCCGCCGCGCTCAAGTCAACCGCCACCCGCAAGGTGGCTTTTTTCGTTGCCGGGTCAATGGCCTCGATCGCCACGAAGTACGAGGTGCCCAGGGGCGCACCATGGACGAAGTGCGTCCCACGCCAATCAGCATCGACCGCCACCGGCCCCGTGACATCGCAATGGAGGCATGCCTCGAACCCAGCCCGGATATCCTCGCGCCGCAAGGTGATCGACAGGTGGTTGTCCTGATCGCCGCCCAGGTGGACTGTGACCGCCGGACGCCCGGACAAGGTGAATGGGAAATCTGTTACCGATAGCACATGGTCCACGTCCAGCGGCTCGGCTTCCCCGCATCCCGCCGCCATCAAGGCCAGCCCGGCCAACCATCCCCAGCGGATTGGGTTAATGTCCATGTGCCCCCTCTTTCAATGTCCGCAGATGGATTCGCACGGAACCCCATCATGATCCCGGTCCAATTTCGATAGGCCGCAATCGTTCAGATAATGTCGGGCTTCGGCGCAACTGGTCATTTGCCCGCAGGCGCTTTTTGATCCGCACGTCCCACCGCCGCCGGTTCCTCCGGCGTTGGCGGTGTTGGTCTTGGGTTTCTTCTGGCTGCCGTGGCGGTATTCCCAGGGCGGTGTAGGGTTCGCCTTGGCCCACAGCCCCGCGCCGTCTGCGCGGGCTTTTTCTTCCGCCGCCTTGATGGCTGGATCGTGGCCGTACTGGACATAGAACCAGGCCATACCCTGTTCGGCCTGTTTGAGGTTGGCGTCCACGCCATTGCAGGCCACCCGGCCCAGCGTCCTTCCATAGTGATCCTTGCCTTGGTCCCGCACAGTCGCATCCGTGCCAAAGCAGATATCGGACAAGCTTTGCTTCGAGCGCTGCCCGTAGTCCTGGTCGGATTCGGGCGCGTCGATTTCCACTAGGCGCACCTTGGTTCCCTTGCCGTTTTGCATGACGGTGAGGGTATCCCCGTCATGAACCCCCACAACCTTTCCCGTCCAATCGGCGGCGCATGGGCCGCTCATCGCGATCAATAGCGCGGCGCTATAAATCCCCCGCATGGCTTTCCCCTTTTGTCAAGGTGAATATTCACGTTCAAAAACGTGTGACCCGGTTCACATAATCGTGTGTAGTCCCTTAACTCGCCTTGCGGAAACGCCGGATGACTTTCACCCTGGCCGTCTTGGCTTGTTCAACTTTTTCGACAAGGTCTTCGATTTCGTCCCTCTCTTCGGGGTCGAGCATCCGCAGTTTCGCGACAATCACCTTTTCCTGCTGTGAGTACTCTTCTTCCGTGGGTGGAGGCGGGGCGGGCGCTGGCGTTTGGGGCTGCATCCTGGCCCCGGTCAGGATGTAGAAGATATCCGCTCCGACCTTCTCGATAGCCTGCAAATATTCGATATCCGGGGAACTTTTCCCCTGTTCATACGCTATTTGCGTCTGTTTTTTGACCCCGCCGAACCCGCCAAAAATGGGCTGGGAGTGCCCCAGTCGCTCCCGTTCCTCGCGTAGCCGTGCGTGCCAACCATCGGCAAAGAACATTTTTTTAGACCTTCTCTTGCATGGTCGATTTTTTTAGACCACAATAAATCAACACAAGATTTTCCAGGAATCCACAAAACACAATACGTAGGAACCCACGGTAACGGCGTGGGGATGGTTGCCTAGGTATTGGAAAGTTCTGTGTTTTCTTGGGAGTTTACCACAGCCCGGAAGCTCCCCCATGACCCAGAAAAAGAACGCGATCAAGGCGGCACGCACCCGCCAACAAGCCAGGGATTGGCTGCGCCGACAAGGGAAGTCGGTCCCCCAGTTCTGCCGGGAAACCGGCCTGGATACGCAAGCCGTCTACGACCTTTTGAGCGGTCGGGCGGCGGGCACATTCGGCAAATCCCACCGCGCCGCCGTCGCCCTCGGCCTGAAGCTGCCGCCGCCGCCGGACGTTCAAGACCCGGCATAGCGTAGGCCGCCCCCCCACCATCCCAAAATCGGACACCCACCCTAGGAAAAATCACCGATGGACAGCCTCCCCCATGCCCTGCTGGCCGAACTGATCGACCCCGGCCCCTGTACCCCCCGCGAGGCGGAAGTGGTCCGCCTGCTGTGCGAGGGCCGGCCCGTGAAGGGTATCGCCCGCCGCCTGGGCTGCACACCGAAAACGGTGTCCACCCACCTGGAGCATGTGCGGTTCAAGCTGGGGGCGCATAGCCCGGTGCAGGTGGCCTTGATCGCGGTGGCCGAGGGGATGGTGCGGGTATCGCGCCGGGCGGCGGGCGTGCTGTTCGCGCTGGCGATGGGCTGGCAGGCGCTGGATAACGACGCGCTCAGACCCAGGGCGGCGCGGCATCATCGAGCGGGCGCGCGGGTGGCTCAGACCTGGGTGCGGGCCGGGGCGGGGAGGGCGGCGTGAATATGGGCCGCGCCCCCGTTCGCCCCTTCAACCACAGCCCAGCGAGGCAAACCATGAGCGCAAGCGCCACCCAAACTCCGGTTCAGGATTCTGGCCGGGTCCGTCTTTCCCTGGAATTCGCCGGGGTCATCCTGCCCATAGCCAAGGACGAACACGGGCGGGACATCGTTCCCTTGAAGCCTATTTCCGATGTTTTCGGCCTGGATTGGGAAAAACAACGCATCAAGGTCAACAACGGAATCTCCCGCAGATTGGGAACCTGCACCCACCTTATGGTGGGTGGTGGTCAAGGCCGTGAAATGACGTGCATCCGGTTGGACCGGGTAGCGGCCTACTTGAACACCATCAATCCAGAGAAGGTAAGGGCTGTTGGCAACGAAGTCGGGGCCGACTTCCTGGAGCGGAAACAAGAGGAATGGGACGACCTGATCCATGCCTATGAAATGCGAAGCGGGATGTTCGCCACCCAGGCCCAGCGCGAGGCGTCGGCCCGCTCCCGCAAGGTCCGCGATCTGCTGGCCGTGGCGAAGGAGAAGCGCAACACCCAGGACCAAGCCGACCGGCGCGTTTTGGGTGGCTTGATGAAGGGACTCGCCGCAGACCTGGGCGTCCCGTACCAGGAAGAACTGGACGCCTGAAACGAAAGCGGCCCGGAGGTCGGAACACCCTCGGGCCGCGAATACCCACACAAAGACCGGAGAACTGTAATGCAAACCACCGAACAAGCCAACACCGCCAACCGCCCGCCCTATAGCCGAATCACCATCGGCAGGAAGGGCGATCCTGGCACCCTGACCTATAGCATCCCCAACGATGCCCGCCGCATCACGGGCGAAACCTTGATGGGCTTCGTCCGGCGCGTGGGCACCGTGGTTCCAGCCACCCGCTGACCGATCAACCCCGCTGCTCCCGGCGGAATCTCGGGAGGATAACCGGAGGGTGTCGCCTCGACGCGGGCAAACTTCCGGCACTTGGACCCACCGCCGCCGGTAGCTCTCTCCCGGCGGCGGCGCGGCCCTTCCAACACACCAGGAACCGGACCATGAGCGACGATCCCCATAAAACCATCGCCCTGCTACGGGAAGCGCTCAGGATCAACGCGGTGGAAACCAACAAGGTGCGGGCGCAGAACGACGCCCTGCAAAACGACTTGAGGCGCACCCGGCTGGAACTGGCCGATGCGCGGAAAGAGATTGCCCGGCTCTCCGGGCATGAGCGGCAAGGATGAAGCGAAGCGCAGGACGCCAAGCCAAACAGCGCAAACAGTAGACCAGGCGGGATGCCGAAACAAAAAGGGCGGGGCTTCCAGGGGAAGGAAAGCCGCCGCCCATTCCGTCCGCCGGGGATGCTGAATCCATCCCAGGCCGATACCGAACAGGAGCATCATAATGTCCACGATACCGAATGTCACCCAGGGGCAGAATCCGCCCGCCATCCCCCCGCAACTTCCGTTTTCCGCGCTAGTCGCGGACCTCATCGCGGCGGACCGAAACGAGGACGCCTATCAGTTGGTCATTTCCTACGGGATTTGGCTGGAAAATCATGGTGCTTTCGCCCGCTACGCCATCGGCAATGAAGAATCCGTCTGGGTGAACCACGATTTGGAAATCATCCAAGACCCCGACGAAGCCGAGCGCGAAACCGAAGAGGCCGCTTGCTGGGACAACGAAGCGGGGGAATTCTGATGGACGCCCTCGCCCAAGAAAAAACCTGCCCCAACTGCGGCGGCGACGGCTACGTGCCGACCCAGGACCGGACCGGCATCGGTGCCCAGCCCTGTGAAATCTGCGACGCGGCGGGCACCCTCCCGCCCCACGCCCCGCTGTACCAGGAAGCGCTGGACGCCCGCGCCCGGCGGCTGAACCTCAAGCACCAAGCCACCGCCAAGCGCGGCGACCTGGAGCGCCACGACGCCCACGCCCGCAAGCTGGCGAACATCACCGCCGACCGCACCGCCGAGGTGGTGCAAATCCTGTTCCGCGAAGGCCCGCTTTCCCCCGATTTGAAGCTGGCCGCGCTGGACCTGCAAACCGCCGTGAACGTGCTGGTCGAGGTGGTGTCATGAGCGCCACGATCCACCGTTTCCCCACGCCACAGCCCGTGCCGCGCCCGCCGATGCCCTTGGAGCAAGTGCTTCCCATCCTGCCCCAGATGCTGGCCCAAATCGCCCGGCGCGTGGCTCACGGCCAGCCCCGCCAACTCGCCACCGCCCACGCCGAACTCGCGGCGCTGGCCGATTACTTCACCCAAATCAGCGGGGGAACGAGCCATGGCAGACCGTGATGTGATTGAAAACGCATATCCAGGGCAGGAAATTGGCGGCTGGAAGTGTCCGGTATGTGAAGTGGAAATGGCAGATGCGCAGTCGATTGTTTTTACATGTTGCGCTAATGGTCATTATGTTGAATTGGGGCCGATAAGGCGCGGCTGGCGTCCAGCGACTTCATTTTGCCCCGGATGCCACGGTTTCAGTTCCCCGGCCCGGCCCGAGGATTCCGCCGAACGCTGCGAGATGTGCGGCCAGTGGTTGGATGTGTCCTTTTGACGGGCACCCCGCCCCGCCGCTCAGCCTGAATCCCACACCCCAGGTTCCCGCCCGGCCCAGCGCCGGGCGCGGACCCCGCACGCCAAGACACCGCCATGCGCACACAACACACCCGTATCGACCTAGCCCCCGAGATCGCCGCCCGGCTGATCCGGGAATTCCAGTTCAAGGAAGAGGGCACCCACCTCCGCAAGGGCGTTTGTCCCGCCTGCGGCAAGAAGGAGCTTTGGACCTGGGCCGAAAAACCCTTCCACATCCAATGCGCCCGCCTGTCCAAATGCGGCTGGGAGTCCGGCGCGAAAGCGCTGTTCCCGGAACTCTTCACCGAATTCAACAAACGCTATCCCGCCACCCCGGCGGACCCGCTCGCCACCGCCCGCGCCTACCTGCAATATCACCGTGGATTCGATCCGGCCCCGCTTGAGGGCATGTACACCCAGGGCACCTATTGGAATCCCCACGGTGATAAAGGCACCGCCACCGTGCGCTTCGCCCTGGCCGAGGGCGTGTACTGGGAAAAGCTGATCGAACCCGTCCGCATCCAAGCCCCCGGCGAGGAACCCGAAACCCGCGGTGAAAATTTCGGCGGCAAATACAAGGGGCTGGCCTGGGCACCGCCCGGCCTGGAACTGGCCCAGGGCGACAAGCTGTACATGGCCGAGGGGATATTCGACGCCCTGGCCCTGCGTGCCGCCGGAAAGAAAGCCATCGCCCTCATGTCCTGCGCCAACTTCCCCGAACATTTCATCGCCGATCATCGCGACCTGGGTATCACCTGGATTCTGGCCCTCGACCCCGATCCCGCCGGGCGCAAGTCCACCTTGAAGCACATCGCCCGCCTGAAGGACATGGGCCAGAAAACCGGCTGTGTCCTGCCATCCGAAGGCGAGGCCAAGGTGGATTGGAACGATCTGTACCAGCAAGGCAGGCTTGAGGAACCCAGTGCCTGGAAGAACTTCCGCTACTACGGTTCGCTGCTCACCGCCGAGACCCGCGAGGATAAGGCGCGGGTGATTTTCGGGCATAAGGGGCTGAACAGCTTCATTTTCGAGTTCGGCAACCGCACCCACGCCTTCAAGTTGGATGCCGACAAGTACACCAAGGCGCTGGCCGAGGCGGTGGACATCCCCACCATGGCCGGGGACGAAGAGGCGCAGAAGCGCTACGCCCTCGAAGCCTCGGGCAACATCAAGGAAATCGCCACGGTGGCGATGGAATTCCGCTATGTCGAGGTGGCCGAGGAAACCGAAGAAAGCTTGAATTTCCTGCGCATCCGCTACCCGAACGGCACCCCGGCGCAGAACGTGGGCCTACCCGGCAACGTGTTCGCCAGCGCGTCCGACTTTAAAAAACGCCTGCTGTCGGTGGCTCCCGGTGCCCAATGGACCGGCACATCCGACCACCTGGACACGCTCTACCGGGGCTGGTTCTTGCGCCGCCACACCACCATCAAATCCATCGACTACATCGGCTACGACCGCGCGTCCGGGGCGTACCTCTACCACGATTTCGCCATCCTGGCCGGAAAGCTCATCCCCAAGAATCCAGACGACTATTTCGAACTCGGCAAGGCTGGCGGCATGAAAACCACATCGACCATCGGGATCAAGCTGTCCACCGAGATCGACTTGTCATGGTTCGCCGACTACCGCGCCGCGTTCGGCCAGCGTGGCCTCGTGGGGCTGGCGTGGTGGTTGGGTTCGCTGTTCGCCGAACAAATCCGCGAACGGCACGAGAGCTATCCCTTTTTCGAAATGTGCGGCGAACCCGGCTCCGGTAAATCCCGGATGCTGGAATTCCTGTGGAAGCTGTGCGGGCGGAACAATCATGAGGGGTTCAATCCCAACCTCTCCACCATGATCGGGCGGTCCCGCGAGTTCGCCCAGGTGTCCAACCTGCCCGTGGTGCTGATCGAAGCCAACCACTACGACGACCGGCCCCACGTCCGGGTGATGAACTGGGAAGAGCTTTTGACCTTGTTCGATGGGCAAATCGGGCGCGTGTCCGGCGTCAAGAACCAGGGCACCACCACGCGGAACCCGCCGTTCCGGGGGGCGCTCGCCATGAGCCAGAACACCCCGATCAACGCCAGCGAGGCATTCCTGTCCCGCCTGGTGCAAGTGAAGTTCGACAAGCGCGACCACACCCCGGCGGGCCGCGACGCCTCCGAGCGGTTGAACCTGATGGCGGTGGAACGGCTGTCCGGGTTCCTGCGGGCGGCGGTGTGCCGGGAAAAGGAAATCCTGGACCTGTTCAACAGCAAGGTGCGGGCGCACGAGAAATGGATACTCGGGGCGGGCGGCGTGTCTATGGTCCGCATCGCGACCAACCACGCTTATCTGATGGCCCTGGTGGAATGTCTCGCCTTGCTGTTGCCGCTCTCGGAAGAGGACGTGACTCGCGTCCACGGCGTCCTGTACCAACTCGCCATCGACCGCCAGAACGCGCTCAGTTCGGATCACGAGGTGATCGAACGGTTCTGGAACGTGTTCGAGCTCCTGGACCGGAGCGCGGGCAAGGATGCGATGGGCCAGCCTGTTGAGTTGGAGGGCTGGCAGAACCACAGCCGGAACCCCGATACCGAGATCGCGGTGAATATCGAATCGTTCCAGGCCGCGTGCAGCAAGGCGGGGATTGAGGCGTTCCGGGAGAAGGATTTGCGGGCGCTGTTCCCGGACTCCAAGCGTTATAAGTTCATGGAGAATAAGCACGTCAATTCCCGGATTACCGGGACCACGTTGCGGTGTTGGGTATTTTCTAAGTCGGGAGGGAAGTGATATGGCTGCACATGATGTAATCATTTGGGCATCATTTGTTGGTGTGATGATAGAGGCTAGTGGTCCTGATAGATGGGGGAAAATAGATATTGATATATGGGTTTTAAATCCTGCCGTTTTTAGATATCCGCGATGGGATGATCTTATTGGCGCAATAAAGGAAAATGCGGCGGAAATATCGGACATCCTGCCTAAGCATGAGAATATCCAAAAGCCAGTTTGGTTTATTCTGCCTGGGAAAGAAGATGTTGTTGAATCGCCACAGCTTGATTTATTCAACCAGGCGGCTTAGGTGAAACCATGATCACGATCACCGATGAACTAGACCCCTGGGTCAACGGCTGGCTATCCGGCAAGTATGGCGAGCCCGCGTAACTCCGATTAGCGTAGCGTAATCGGAGGAATTAAAACCGTGCGATTACGCTTCGCTAATCGCACTTACGGTCCTTGTGGGATGCTGGGTATGTTGCTGGCGGCAGTGTGGGATATTTTGTGAGGAGGCTTTATGTACAGTGAAGCGCATAAAAGCGAAAAACGCAGGATTATTGGAATACAAGGATTATCAGCAATAAAAGGGGAACCTATAAAATGCGGGGGCTGTGAAACGAAAATGCCAGCTTGGCGCATGTATAAGTGTTTTCATTGTGGAGTTTTTTATTGCGACGAATGCGGAAAATCTCATTTTGGTCCAGATAATGGACCAAGCCGATCAATCCCCCCATAAATCCCCCAACTTAGCCCGCTCCCCCGCCGGTAGCGCCTTGATGACGGCCATTGCCAGTTGCGCGGTGATCGCTACCGGCGGGTTAATCACATGCTTCAGCGCCAAGGTGTACACGAACGACGCCCCGCACCCCATCGTATTCCGGCACTGGCAATACAGGTCGGCGGCGGTGGGCGTGTGGGTTTGGCGGCTGGTGATGACGGCCTTACCGCCACAATGGGGGCAAACAATACGCATGTATCGCCTCAAGTGCTTGGATTTGAAGCGATTATAGCGGACCCGGCGCACGGGGATTAACCCGCCACCGCGCCAGTCCAAACCGGCGGATCGAACCTGATCCGACCGGCGGGCGGCAAAATATCGTTCAGCGCCAGGAACGGCTGCTGCATCGGCGGAACCTCAAGCTGGCAGTAGACCCGCATCACTTTTTCCAGGTCGCCGAACCCGGTCATGTTCTCGGGCATGACGCCCGCGATCCCCGGCTGCATCCGGTGCATGGCGAGCGCGTCCGACCGGGTAATGCTGCTGATCGACATGAGATCGTCTTTGGTGGCGATATCCCCGATGGGGATGACCTTCACCGGCTCTTTCGAGTTGCTGGACCGCCCGATGTTGATGTAGAGGTTCCTGAAGTTCCCCGGCCCCTTCGCGCCTTTGATCTTCTCTTCGATCATCGCCGCCGTTTCATCGTTGATCCCGGCATCGTGGGTGACGAACACATAGCCCATGTGCGCCCCGTTGCGGTAATACTTCCGGCGGAACAGGATCATATCCTCCCGTAGGAATACCGACTGCAACCCGCCATACCATTCCGGCTTGCCGTAAATATCCTGCACCGGATCGTCTTCCTTGATCTGGATAATCTCCCCCGGCTGGTATTCGACCGGCTGTCGCCAGTAAAGCGGATCGGTCCGCAACTCGAAAAACCGCCCCGGCTCCACTCCCACCCGCATATACAGCGCCGGACGGCGTTCCAGGCGCAACACCTGTCCGAACACGTTGCGCACCACCCGGAAATAAGCCATCCCGAACGTATGCCAATCCAGCGCCGCCTTGCGGAAATCGGCATAGCCGAGCATGGGCGAGGGTTGGAACCATTGCGCCAGCATGTTGCGCTTGAAGTAGACGATGGGGCCGTGGTGGGCGTTCGCGTCCAGGCTACGGGCCAGCCCTTCCAGGAAGATCGGCGGAATCCAGTAGCCGAACGTGCTATCCGCGAACACGCCCAGATAATCGGGGACGCGCGATTTCAGCACGGGTTCGGGGTCGCCGAACGAAAAGACGACCGGCATTCCGCCGCCATCGTCGCGGGCCACAAGCTCGCCGGTTCGGGGTTCCAGGGTTTCGGACATGGTGGGCCTCAACTGAAGGCCACGCGGGTGCTGTTCCCGGCGGCGTTGATGGGTTCGTAGATGAGCGCGTGCATGATCGCCCAGGCCACATCGGCATGGCCCAGGGCGTTGGTCCGCGCCGAGTGGTAGGTGATTTGGTTGGTGCCGGGCGTGGTGGTGGTGTGGATCATCAAAAAGGCCGCGGTGATGTCCTTGTCCTTGGCGTCGAATTGCAGGCGCGGCGGCGGCTGCACCACGTCCAGCGCCTTGGTCACAAGGTCGGCCTTGAAATTCAGGTTGTACGTCATGGGCATGGCCTGCGGTAAATCCTGCAAATACGGCCACACGCCTCGACCTTCGCCGCTTACGTCCACCCCGATGTGAACCACGTTGTAGCGCTTCAGGAATTCCTTGATCCGCCGCGCCTGGGACTCATACGACACCTTGCGCATGTCGATCCGTTCCAGCACCCGCCAGGGGTCGGCGGGCTTCAAGGGCACGGCCAGCACCACCACGCTGGCGTTGTCGCCGGTCCGGCTTGGATCGTAGCCAATCGCCACGGGCCGGTTGCCGAAAGGCCGCGCCGCCTTGGGGTTGAAATCCTTCCACTCGCCCGGATCGACCCCGCACGCCAGCAACAGCGCGAGGTTGAAGGCGCTCTTGCTATCGTCGATGAAGTGGCACAGATATTTGTTGCGGAAGGCATCGCCCGCCCTGCCGCCGTTCTCATCCTGCAACTGTTCCAGGTCGAACAAATCACAGCCCGCCGCCGCCGCGTCCTCAATGGTGACGATCTGCCGCCAGAACCGATCCGCGCCTTTCTTCCCGGCTTTCAGCCCGGCATGGGAAATATCGAACTCGGCTTGATCCTTTTTCGCCTTGGCCTTGTTGAAGTGTTCGCCGGACCAAAGCTCATAGGCCGGGTGGCTGATAGCCGAAGGCACCGAAAACAGCGTGCGCGTCCATTTCTTGTGCGAGGCCATACCGGACGCCTGATCCCACACCTTGCGGAAATTGGGAATCCAGAAAATCTCATCGACATAGAGGTGCCCGTGATAGCTGGCGGCGGTGCTGGCGTTGGTGCTGACAAACCGGAGTTCCGCGCCATTGGATAGCGTGATGGCCGGACTGCCCTTGAGTTCCACGCCAAAGTGGGCTTGCGCGAAGGCGATGATGTACGCCTTGAACACCTCGGCCTGATCGCGGGAACTCGACAGGAAAATCTGATTGTCGCCGGTCAAGACGGCGTTCTCGAACGCCTCCCAGGCGAAGTAGTAGGTTGCGCCGATCTGGCGGCTCTTCAGGATGAACCGGGTCCGGCGCGTCTCGGGATCGTAGCGGCGGGCGTGCCACTCAAGCTGATAGCTGAAGAACAACTTTTCCCGCACCGCCGCGAGCTGCTCGGCAGTGATCCCGGACACATCGTTCTTGACCTTCTTTTCCCGCTTGCCCTGGCCGTTCTGGCGGCGCTTGGGCTTGGCCTCGGCTTCGTCCGCTTCGCCCTCGTCCGGCAAGGGCGCGTCCAGCGGGGCGCGGTCGATTCGACGGGCCTTCGCGAGCGGCACGGCCAGCGCTTCCAGCCGCTTCAACAGCATATCGAGTTCGGCCTGTTCGGTCTTGCTCTTGTTCTCCCGGTCCGCCAGCACGCAAATCCGGCGCGATACGACCTCTTCCACGCCCGAGGTGGGCGCGAGCGCGTCCCATCCCTCTTGTTTCCGCCAGTCGTAAATCTGCCGCACGTTGGGTAGGCGCAGTTCGGCGCGGATTTCTTCCATGGTAAAGCCACGGAGGAATAGCCGTTTTGCGGAGGCGCGGATTTCTGGGGAATAGGGTTTTGCCATGCCGGTATTGTGGCGGCGCGTAAGCCATGGGCGAACCGGCAAAATTCCTATTCGGCTCCTAAATTGAAAATCTAGGAATTATCAGGAATGAAATGGTTTGATGGGTGGGGAAATACTGCCTAGCCTATAGCCTCGAATGATTTCAAGGCAGGCCGGAGCGGCGATGCAGAACCTCAAAACCGACTGGAAAAACCTGGGATCAAGCGGGCCAACTATCGACGGTAGGACTATTCCGCCAGAAGCCGTGATTTCCGCCGCTGAAACCTACGATCCCGAGTTTTTCGCAGGCAAAATGTTCCCCGATCATGACCGGGTATTCATGCCAAACTTCGGGAAGATACTAGCCTGCCGGGCGGTGAAAAATTCAGATGGAAGTGTGACTATGCAAGGCATTATCGCGCCCAATGAAAACTATATTTATGCCAACCAGAAGGGGCAGTACCTGAATTTATCCATGGAATTGCTCCCGGATTTCCCGAAGAAAGGGCAGTGGTATTTGATCGGTTGCGCTCCCACCGACAAAGAGGCTGCTACCCGCACCAGTGAAATCAGGTTCTCCACCGATACCGATCCCGCCATTTTCGCCTTGAATACCCCGTGCGACCTCGGCATCACCCCCCCTATCCAGCCCAAGCCGAACTTTTTCAGGCGGCTGTGGAATCCGCCCAATCCAACCCCTGAGGACGATGACATGGCCGACAAAGCCGCCCTTTTGCAGTTGCAAACCCAACTGTCCGCCCTGCAAACCCAGTTCGCCGCGCTGAACCCGGCTAATCCGCCCATGCCAGCCCCGGCCCCGGCCCCCGCTGCCGCCCCGACTGCCGAGGAATTCACCGCACTGAAGCAGCAATTCACCGAGCTATCCGCCCAGGTGGCCGCGCTGGTCAAACCCGCCGATCCGGCCCCGGCTCCCGCGCCCGCACCGGCCCCCGCGCAGAACGATTACAAGGCGCTGGCCGATGCCATTGCCGCCTTGAGCGCCCAATTCACCGCCGCGCTGGGAGCGCCCGCGCCGGGCACCACCCCGCCCCCGACCAATCCCGGCGGCGGCGGCAGCACCAAGGCGTTCCTGTAATCCCATCCCAAAATTAGGAAACCGACATGGGCATCCTTTCCGATACCGGGCGCAGACGCGCCGAAGAGTTCCGTTCCCAGTTGCGGCAGTTCCATGGCGCGACCGATGGCGTCCAGGCGTTCACGGTCGATCCCGCCCGCGCCCAGGAAATCCACCTGCTGATGGCGCAAGACGCCTCCCCGTACTTGGGCCTGATCGACAACCAGCCACGCTCCGATATGCGAGGCGACGTGCTGTACATGGGCGATTCCGGCCTTGTGTCCAGCCGCACCAATACCGCCGCGCCGGGCACTGAGCGCACCCTGAAGAGCGTCCACAGCCTCGATAAAAACACCTATGACATGTACCCGGTGGAGCGGGACATCAAGATCGGTTATTCCGTCATCGACTCGTGGTCGCACCTCCCCAACTTCATGGATGTGTGGGCAGCGATGGTCCGCCGCGCTATCGGCAACGATATTTTGCGAGTGGGCTGGAACGGCACGTCCTACGCCGCAAGCACCGATATGACCACCTATCCGCAGGGCCAGGACGTGGCTAAGGGCTGGCTGGAATTGGCACGCGACTCCGATTCCGCCGAAGACTACTACGTGGACGGTTCGGGCGGCGAGGTGGCGCTGGGTTCGGAGGAGTTCCCGAACTTGGATTACATCGTGGCCACGACCAAAGGCCGAGTGCATGTGGTGTACCGCAATGACCCGAACTTGGTGGCGATTGTTTCGCAAAACCTGATCGACCATGAAGAGCAGCAGTTTTACAAGCAGAACGGGCGCAAGCCGACTGAGAAATCCAAGTTGCTGGAAAACGGCATCATCGTGAAAACCTACGGTGGACTGCCCGCCTATTCCCCGCCGTTCCTGCCCGATGGCGTGGTGGGCTGCACTACATGGAAAAACCTACAGCGCCTCTTTCAGCCGTCCAGTATGCGCCGCAAGGTCGAGGACAAGCCGGAACTCAACGCCTACGCCGACTGGAACAGCGACAACGAATGCTACGCCATCGGCGACTACCGGGCCTTCGCCCTGGTCGATGGCATCACTATCGAAGAAACCCAGCCGCTTGAATAAGCGCCCCTACCCAGCGCAGAGGCAAACATGAGCATCATCAAAGCCATCCGCCACCGGGCGCGGAGCATGGTCGAGCATATCCGCAACGCCATCGGCGCATCCGCCGTCAACGCGGTCAAGGCCACGGACATCCTCGACCTGGGCGCTGTTCACAGTTTCACCAAGATTGTCGCCGTCAAGCGCGGCTTGGCCAGCACCGGGGAAACCCTGCTGATCGAGCAAGCCCACGATGGCGATCAAGAGTCGCCCACTTGGGTATCGTGCCCGGCGGCGGCATTGACCGGCCTCGTGTCCAGCCCGGCCAGCGCCGCCAATATGGTGGTGGCGGCGGTGCCCACGGCGCGGTGGGTGCGCGTCAAGCACACCAACGGCAGCGACAACGCCCAAACGGCGCTGATCCTGGAACTCACCGCGCAATAGGCCAGCCATGAACCCGCTATCCCGCATCGCGGCAAAGCGCCGCGAACAGAAGGCGCAAGCCCAGGCCAAGCCGAAGGCGCAAGTCCCGGCCCCGGCCCACCTGAACCCCTTGGCCCGGATCGCCGCCAAACGGCGCGAACAGAAAGCCCAGGACGAGGCCATGCCGCCGGCACAAGCCCCGACCCGCCGGAACCGCCTGCCGCCCGCGAATGCCCAGCGCAACGCACCGCCCGAGGCCGCGCCGGAACCCATCGCCGCCGACGAGGCATCGCCCGTCGCCCTGGGCCACATCGCGCAATATCAAGCGGCGGTGGATGCCCATATCGCGGCCATGGCCCCGATGAAAGACCTGACCGAGCGGCAAGCCTACAAGGCGGCGACGGCCCTGCCCGAGATCATGCCCTTCGTGGATGGCTACATCGACAACGGCGACCGTTACCCAAACAGCGTGGCGGTGCAGGCGATGATCTGGCTGTTCGACGTGGGCAATATCGGGCGGGCCCTGTCGCTGGCGTTCCGCCTGATCGCCCAGGGCATTCATCCCATGCCCAATCGGTTCGACCGGGACATGCGGACCTTCGTCTGCGATGCCCTGTATGACTGGGCATCCGAACAACTGAAGGCCGGGCAAGACGCGGCACCGTATCTGCCGCAGTTGCTATTCGCCATCGAGGCGAACAAGTGGCCGCTACACCCGGCGGTGATTTCCAAGCTCTACGTGATGGCGGCCAAGCACCTGGAACGGCTGCAACTATTCGGCGAAGCCGCGAGCGCATGTATGCGAGCCATGGAGGCAAACCCCGAGGGCCATGGCTGCAAAGGGCTGTATGCCCGCTGCTTGCAGGCGCAGAAACTGGCGGACCAAGCCAGCGCATAACGATTACATCATTTGGGATATAGCCATGTTTGACTGGATTAAATGGCTTTTTAAAAAGCCTGCGGCTTCCTCCAATAAGCAGCCGACGAGATTACCGAAAGCTCCACCCAGACCAGCACAAACCAGTGTCACAAAGATTCATCCAGCCGAATCACGGCGAGCCGATGACGATTATTTGGCAAGCCCGCTTCACCCATTAAATCAGGCGCTGCTTAACAGTTCCGCGAGTACCGACGCCGGGCATTGCTCATCAAGTCATTACAGCGGCTATAGCGACACGGGATCATCGGCGGGCGATAGCGGATCGAGTACCTGTGGCTGTGATTCCGGTTCATCTTCTGGATGTTCATCCGATTAACAACGATTCCTCCCCGCCGGGGCGGGCGAGGTGAAGGCGTGGGATTTTCAAGCTTTCCCAGCTCGCCGGACCCCCGTTCGCACCGGCCCTAATTCGGAGCCACCATGGCCGCACTCACCGGCAAGCCACCGTCCACCCTGAGCCGCACCATCGGCAACGATGGGTTTTGGCCGGACGTGGACGTGCGGGCCTGGATAGAGGCGCACCGCATCCCGGCGGAATATCAGGACGCCCTGATCCTGGAATGCCTGCGGACGGCCATGGTGGAAATGAACCGCGACTTACGCGAGTGCAAGGCCGCGGCGATAGCCCTCGGCCATGACCGCCTCGTGGCGGACCCGGCCATCAACGATAGCGACCTTGTGACCTGGGCCGAGGCCCACCCCGAACTGATCGACGGGGAGCCCGTGGTGGCCGTGCTGTACCGCAACGCCGCGTACAACCTCGCCAAGGCCAAAGCCTTGCGCCGGTTCGCCACCATCGACCGCCGCCCCGTCGCCGAGAACGAAGCCAAATCGGGGCCGGACACCGAGGCGTACTTCCTGGACGAAGCCCAGCAAAACCTGGGTGGAATCCAGATGCGGATGCTGCCGGGCAACCCCGGCAAGACCAACCACGGCGTGTACGTGGCGTTGCTATGAACAAGTTGGCCGCGCTCGCCCAATTCCTCTATGCCCTGGACCTCGTGGCATCGGAGCAAATCGACGCCTGGGCCGAGGATATGAGTCTGGTTCCGCGCTACCAGAGCCGGGGCGATGGCGGCGTGATCCTGTTCGAGCGCTGGTATACCGCATGGTTTGTGTTCGAGCGCTGGCCGCACCAGAACATCGACGTGGATATCCTGCTTTCCCACATCATGGTGTGGCTGCTGGCCAACGATCCCGAGCGGGACCGGGACCGGGGCGAAACCGATCCCGAGATCGACGTGGACATCCTGGACAACAACCTCGCGGACTTGACCGTCACGATCCGCTTCCGCGAAGAGGTGGGCATCGTCCCGGACGCAGCCGGGGCCATCGAATACCAGGGCCAGCGCTGGCGGGTCGAAACGCCCGCCGTGTGGCCCGCCGAGGCCGGGGAGATCGCCTGATGCCCGCCACAATCCGCGTTGAGGTGAAGGGCAAGCTGGCGGCGCGGGAACAGCTACGGCTGTTGGCCCTGCCCGAAGCCAAGCGCCGCCGCATCCTGGGTCGCGTAGCCCGCAAGGTGGCGATGGATGCGAAAAAGCGAATCTCCAGGCAAACCGACCTGGGCGGCGCGAAGTATCCGAAGCGCCACAAGCGCCGCAAGGATGGCCGCAAGATGCTGGCCGGGCTGCGTGGGCGGCTGGCGGTGGTGGCGGTGTCCGGGGTGGAAGCCAAGATCGGTTTCAAGGATGGCCGGACCGGCGCCATCGCCAGCCAACAACAAAACGGCGCGTCCCAAACCGTGACGGCGGCCAGCCTGAAGCGGGCCGACCCGAGGCGGCAGAGGAACGGACGCCACGATCTACAGGCGGGGCTGATGGCAACGCCTCGACAGGCCAAGGTGCTGGCCGACGAGTTGAACGCGAAGTTCCGGCGCAAGGGAAGCGGCTGGAAAAAGCAAAGCAAGCGCTGGATCACGCAGAACATTTCCATGCTCCAGGCGGGCGCGATCATTAGATCGATGCGTGGCGGCGGGAAGGCGAGTTGGAATACCACGTTACCGCCCAGGAGCTTTTTGGGACTGCCGGAAGAACCTGAACTTGATCCTTACGTCCAGGAACTCCGGCAACGGATTTTTGAAATGTGCAAGGCGAAGGGCATGTAGCCCGAGCCTTGAGCAACACACCAGAGGTGAACCCATGGCCCTAGGCTCTGTATCCGTCATCGCCGCCAACCAGCAACAAGGCGAAGTCACGGCGATTGAAAAGTATTTTTTGTTCGTGGGCATCGGACCCGAGCATGTCGGCGAACTGGTGTTCTTGAACGCGCAAAGCGACCTGGACGCCGAACTCGGCAGCGCGTCCAGCCAACTGAAAACCCAGGTGGCGGCGGCGCAGTTGAACGGCGGCGAGAACTGGGCGTGCATCGCCGCGCCCATCGCCGAATCGACCGATTGGGACGCGGCGGTCGATCTCGGTACGGGCTACGCCAAGGGCGTGGAAGCGGTGGTGGATTGCCGCGTCATCAACGGCAATGCGAATCGGTTAACGCAAAGCCAGAACAAGGCGGACGCGCTGCTGGCCGCCACCGGACGCCGCATATTTTTCATGATCGCCGCCGCCGCCATCAACAACGACGCCGAGGACGGCCAATCCTGGAGCGATTACATCACCGACACCGCCGCCATCGTTACCAATGCCGTAGCGCCCCGCGTCATGATCGTCCCGCTGATTTTCCCGGACGCCCTGGGCATCCTGGCCGGGCGGTTGTGCCGGGCCGATGTGTCCATCGCCGACAGCCCGATGCGGGTGGCGACCGGCACGATCCTCGGTCGTTCGTCGGCGGATTTGCCGGTGGATATGGACGGTGTGACCTATAGCAATGCCCATGCCCTGGCCCTCAACAACGCCCGCTTGACCGTGCCCCAGGTCTACGCCGATCAAGCCGGGGTGTATTGGAGCGACGGGCAGATGTTGGACGTGGAAGGCGGGGATTTCCAGGTGGTGGAAAACCTGCGGGTGGTGGACAAGGCGGCGCGGCGCGTGCGGCTGATCCTCATTTCCATGGTGGCGGACCGCCGCCTCAATTCATCGCCCGAATCCATCGCCTGGGCCACCACCCGGCTATCCGCGCCGCTACGCGCGATGGCCAAGTCCTACGTGTTCCAGGGCATCCCGTTCGTGGCGGACATAGAACCGCCGCAAGAGGGCGATATCGCCATTCAATGGGTGTCCCGGACCGAGGTGCGGATTTACATGGTGGTGCGGCCTTTCGAGTCGCCGAAAACCATCACCGCCTACATCGTGCTGGACCTGAGCGCCCCGGCCTAAAAGGAAACCGAACCATGCGCCAAGATGAAAAAGTTGCCCTGCTTAGGGCCGCGCTTATCGGTTTGATCGGGGCGGAAACCGAGCAAGAACTAAAGCAGTTGGAGGTGCAAATGCGGTTGATGCCAGCCCCGGAAGCCGACAAGGCGGCGGCGATCAATGGCATTCACGCGCTGTTGGCGACGATGCCCACCCAAGAGGAAAAACCATGAGCCACCTATCCGGCAAGAACTTCCACATCATCATCGGCAACACCGCCGTGAACGTGGAGAACATGACGGCCACTATCACCGACAACAGCACCTTCGCCAGCACCAACGGCGTGCCCGATGGCGATATCGACGGGGATGTGTCGTGCGAGGGCGAACTGGAATTCGGCCTGAAGGAATTCAAGAAGCTGAATGACCAGGCGCAGACCGCCGGTTCCTGGAAAGACCTGGGCGCGTTCGACATCGTGTGTTCGGGCAGCTTCGGGGAACAATCGGAAAAGCTGGAACTGTTCGGCTGCAAGCTGAAGATTTCCGACCTCGTGAGCATCGACCCGAAGGCGGCGGAAAAGGTGAAGCGCAAGGTGCCGTTCTATGTGACCTCGCCCGACTTCGTGCGGATCAACGGCGTGCCGTACCTGCGCAAAACCGACACCCAGGGGCTGTAGCCATGGACCCGTGGAAGGCCGCTTTGACTTTGTACGCCCTGGCCGGATTGGGGGCGCTCGCCCATTGGGCCAAGCGCCGCTTGCGCGGCGAAACCCCGGACGGCTTGTTCGACCACCTGGGCGAGAACTTCGGGCACACCCTGCTGTCGCTGTTCGCCTCGCTGGGGGCGATCACCAGCGAAATCGCCGCCCTCGTGGCGAACGGTACGCCCGTGGACGGTTCGCCGCAGTCGCTGGCCCTGGCCTTCCTGACCGGCTACGGCGCGGATTCGGCGCTGAACAAGGGGAGCGGGTGACATGGCGGTGAACGGGCAGAACATCACGCTGCGCGATGCCTTGACCGCCGCGCTTACAGTGCTGGCGGCGCTGGCCGGGCTGTACATCCATGGCCTTGAGGGCATGGTGGGCAAACTGAGCGAGCGCATGGAACAGGATACCGCCAAGCTGCACGCCATCGAAACCCAGGTGGCGGCGGGCTATCCGACCAAGGACGATTTGGCCCGGTCCATCGGCGGGGTTCACGCCCGCCTGGACCGGATCGAGGACAAGCTGGACGCCCGGATTGGGCCGATTTCCAAACCACACAATTAGGGGATACCCATGCCAGAGACAACACTATCCATCGGCGCCGTGGACTTCGCGTTCACCGTGGACCACACCGCCATCAACACTTTCCTGAACGACACCACGCCCGCCGACAAGATCGGCCCCGCGTTCAATTTCGTGATGGGCTGCGTGGCCCCGGATCAAAAAGCGGCGCTCAAAAACGCCTTGACCTCGGGCGGCGAAATCAAGGGCATCCTGGCCTTGCAGGTGGCCGGGACGCTGGTGGAAGAAGGGGCCGATACCGTCAAGGTGGCGGTAAAAAAGCCCAAGCCCAAGCCGAGCGCCTAGAGGCGGACGGCTACGGGCAGTTGGTTTGGCTGGCCCGGCACTGGCTCCCAGGCCGCGAGCCGGACCCCGAGACGCTCGGGGCCGCGCTGTGGCTGGAACAGCGGCACTGGGAACACATGCGGGCGGCGGTGGCGGCGGGTATCGACAAGGCGTTTTCGGGGAAATGACATGGCGGCGAAGCTCAAGAAAAGCCGGTTGACCGGCGGCGTGCTGGCGGCGGCGGTGGCATTGACCGGGGGCTACGAAGGGCTGCGCACCGTGGCCTATCGCGACCCCATTGGTATCCCCACGATCTGTTTTGGCGAGACTCGCGGCGTCCGAATGGGCGACCGTGCGACCGCCGACCAATGCCGGATCCTGCTCGGTTCCCGGCTGCGCGAATTCGAGGCGGGCATGGTGGCATGCCTGGACCGGCCCGAGTCCATCCCGGACGGTGCCTATATCGCGGCGCTAGACCTCACATACAACATCGGGACCGGGGCGTTCTGCAAGTCCACTTTGCGGCGCAAGCTCAATGCCGGTGACATCGCCGGGGCGTGCGAAGAGTTCCCCCGGTGGAACAAGGCCGGGGGCGTGGAATGGCCGGGCTTGACCCGCCGCCGGGCCGAAGAGCGCGAACTGTGCCGCGCTGGGTTCAAGGGGGCGGGGGCATGAACGCGGAAATGCGGCTATCGGCGAACGGCCTGGACGCCATCATGCGGATGGAAACCTTCCTGTCGGCCTGGGGGCTGGGCAAGTGGGGGCACGCGGAAATCGGCTACGGCCACATCAAGCGACAGGGGGACATGGTGCCCGACCGCTTGACCAAGAACGAGGCTAAAGCGCTGCTGAAGGACGATTGCGAGATCGCGGCCAAGAACATCCGGCTGTATGTCAAGGTGGCGCTGAATCAGCACCAGTTCGATGCGTTGGTGTCGCTGGCCTTCAGCCTGGGCCAGCAAAAGCAATCCTTCGCCGGGTGCGAAGTCGCCAAGCGCTTGAACGATGGCGATTATGCGGGCGCGGCACGGGCCTTCGGGATTTATATCAATGATGGATTGGTGGCTTGCGAATACCTGATCGCCCGGCGACGGGCCGAGCGGGCGCTATTCGAGGGGCGTTGATCCATGGCCGCCGCAACCTCCCGCCTCGAATTCGTCCTATCCCTGATCGACCGCATGACCGGCCCGGCGGGAAAGGCCATGAAGGCGCTGGACAAGCTCACCGGCCATGCCGAAAAGGGCTACCAACGCATCGGCTACGGCGTGGCCGGACTGGTGGGTACCGGCGCGGCGCTGGTCGAGATCGTGAATCCGGCCCGCAAGATGAACAAAGCCCTGGGCGAGGTGAAATCGCTGGGCGTGGCCCAAGATGTCCTCGACAGCCTCAACATCACCGCCCTGAAATTCAGCACACAGTACGGCACAAGCGCCGCGGAATTCGTGTCCGCTTCCTACGACATTCAGGGCGCTATCGCGGGCCTCGTGGGCAACGAACTTCCCGCCTTCACCACGGCCTCGGCCTTGCTCGCCAAGGGCACCAAGGCGGACGTGGGCGATATCACCAGCTACGTGGGCACCATGTACGGCATTTTCCAGAAGACCGCCGACCAAATGGGCCGGTCCAACTGGGTCGAAATGCTGGCCGCGCAAACCGCCATGGCCGTGAACGTATTCAAGACGGACGGCAAGGGCATGTCCGAGGCATTCACCAATCTGGGCGCGAACGCCACCACCGCCGGGATCGCCATGGCCGAACAGTTCGCCGTGCTGGGCACCCTGCAAGCCACCATGCCGGGGGCCGAGGCGGGCACCAAGTACCGGGCGTTCCTGGACGGCGTGGGCGGGGCGCAGAAGGAGCTCGGACTGAAGTTCACCGATGCCCGTGGGCGGCTGCTGCCCATGGTGGACGTGCTGAACAAGATCAAGGGCAAGTACGGCGAGATCGACACCGTGGCCGAATCGGGCGCCCTCAAGAAAGCGTTTGGCTCGGGCGATGCCGTGTCGCTCATTAAGCTCTTGATGACGGACGTGGACGGCCTCGGCAAGAACATCAAGGACATCGGCCAGCAAAAGGGACTGGCCGAACTACAGCGCATGGCCGATGCGATGGTGGACCCGTTCGACCGGGTGATTTCGGGCGCGAACGCGCTACGCATCGCCGTGGGCCAGAAGATGGTTTCGGCGCTCACGCCCACCCTGGACAAGATCACCGCCCTGGAACAGCGCCTGCTGCGCTGGACCTACCTGTTTCCCCACCTCACCGCCGCGCTCGGGAAGGGCGTGCTGGGCATCCTGGCTTTGATCGCCGCCGTATCCGCGCTGTCCATCGCCGTGGGCGTGGGCCGATTCCTGTTGGTGGGACTGCAAGGCGGGATGATGCTGCTACAGGGCGCGGTATGGCTGCTGATCGCGCCGTTCAAGCTGCTGCGCCTGGCGTGGCTCGCGGCCCTGGCCGTGGGCGGGCTGTGGCGCGGGATGCTCGCGGGGCTGCGGGCCTTGATGCTCGCCTTCGCCCTGCAAACCAGCCTGAGCGCCGCCGGGATGTGGCTGTGGGGCGCGGCCAGCAAAGGCGCGGCCATCGCCGCCGGGCTGTGGCGCGGGATGTTGGTGGGACTGCGGGCCTTGATGCTCGCCTTCGCCCTGCAAACCAGCCTGAGCGCCGCCGGGATGTGGCTGTGGGGCGCGGCCAGCAAAGGCGCGGCCATCGCCGCCGGGATGTGGCGCGGGATGTTGGTGGGACTGCGGGCCTTGATGCTCGCCTTCGCCCTGCAAACCAGCCTGAGCGCCGCCGGGATGTGGCTGTGGGGCGCGGCCAGCAAAGGCGCGGCCATCGCCGCCGGGCTGTGGCGCGGGATGTTGGTGGGACTGCGGGCCTTGATGCTCGCCTTCGCCCTGCAAACCAGCCTGAGCGCCGCCGGGATGTGGCTGTGGGGTGCGGCCAGCAAGGGCGCGGCCATCGCCGCCGGGCTGTGGCGCGGGATGCTCGCGGGGCTGCGGGCCTTGATGCTCGCCTTCGCCCTGCAAACCAGCCTGAGCGCCGCCAGGATGTGGCTGTGGGGCGCGGCCAGCAAGGGCGCGGCCATCGCCGCCGGGCTGTGGCGCGGGATGTTGGTGGGACTGCGGGCCTTGATGCTCGCCTTCGCCCTGCAAACCAGCCTGAGCGCCGCCGGGATGCTGGCATGGCAGGCGGCGGCTCGGCTTGCCGGGGCGGTGGGCGCGGTTTGGCAGGGCAGCATGGCCGTGGTGTCCGGGGCGCTGGCCCTGCTGCGCGGCGCGTTGTTCGCCAGCCTGCCCGCCGTGTGGGGTTTCGCCGCCGCCTTGCTGGCGAACCCAATCACCTGGGTTGTCGCGGGCGTGATCGCCCTGGGCGCGGCGGTGGTGGCGGCGGTCGTGTACTGGGATGAATGGACCGGCGCGGTGGGCCGTTGGACCGGATCGATTCTGGGCGCGGTCCAAACTTGGCTGGCGTCCATCGGTTCGTTCGGGGTCGGCGATATCGTCGCCGGATGGGATAGCCTCACGCTGTGGTGGGACGGTTTCACTGCCGGGATGGGCGGCTATGTCGCCAGCATCCTGGGCGCGTGGTCCGGCCTTACAGGCTGGTGGGATGGCTTCATCGGCGGCATTTCCGCCCAATGGCAAGCCCTGGTGGGAGCCATCGCCAGCTTGAACCCGTTCGCCGGGTGGTCGATGCCTTCGTTTACGATGCCCAGCTTCGGGGCCGCGCCCGCCGCCGCCCTGCCCCCGCCCCCGGCGGGATTGGCCGCGCCCAAAGGGGGCGGTGCGCCCGGTGGTGTCGCCAAGCAAATCAGCACCGCCATCAACACCAACAGCAGCCGCTCCATCGGCGCGGTGCATGTCCACAACTACGGCCAGCCCATGAGCGGGCAACGCCTCGCCCACGAACTCAACATGGCCGCGCCCTAAGCAGGAGGTTTATCCCGCATGTCCCAGGCTATTTTCGTCAATAACTGCACCACCGCCTTATCCGCAGACGTGGCCCAGGGCGCGACCTCGCTCCCGGTGCGGGCCGGGGAAGGGACCAAGTTCGGTACGATCTCCACCGGGCAACATATTTGGACCCGGATCGGTCTGCCCAACGGGGATCAGCGGGTGCGGGTGATCGGTCGGACCGGCGACGTGTTGACGCTGGACCCGTCCACCCCAACCACGCGGGCGTGGAGCGCGGGCACGACGGTCAAGGTTACGGTGTGCGCGGAACTCCTGGCCGAAATACAACAGGTGGAAGCGGGCACTACGGCCATCGCCGCCGCCATCGCGGCGCACAAAGCGGAGGAAAACCCGCACCCGGTGTATCTGACCCAAACCGAGGCGGACGGGCGCTATGTCCAGCCGGACGATATCAGCGGGTTTGGGACCGGGGATATGCTCGGATCGCGCAACCTGAACGAAGTCACCGACCCGGCGGAAGCGCGGGGCAACCTGGGTCTGGGCGAGGTGGACAACACCTCGGACCTGGACAAGCCGGTTTCGACGGCCACGCAAACAGCCCTGGATTTGAAGCTGGACGCATCGGCCTATAACGACCGTTTCAAGGGGCTGTACACCACGTTGTCCGCCCTGCAAGCGGCCTACCCCGCGGGGGCGGCGGGTGACTATGCCCAGGTGGACAGCGGGACCGGCGGGGCGCTGCACATCTATTCGTGGGACGTGAGCGACTCGGCTTGGGTGTTGACCAGCGCGGACGGCACCGGGGCGGCGAACACGGACCAACTCCCGGAGGGTACGAGCAACCTTTATTTCACGGTGGGGCGGGCCATCGCGGCCTGTACCGGGGTGTTCCAGGCGGCATCCAGTCTACTATCAGCCATTGCCGCGCTATCCGGCTCGGGCTGGCTCAAATTCACATCCGGCACGCCTTCGGTGGCGGCCATCGCCGTTGCGGACCTTCCCGTCAATATCACCACCTACGACATGGCATTTGGCTACATGGGTAAGCCGGGCGCAGACCAGAAATTCAACGCATTCCGTGTTGTCACCCCAACTGTATTGCCCGCCGGATTAACCGGATCGAGCGGTGCCCCGGTATCGGCCAATCCAACCTCAAACTACGTGGTATCTATCCATGTTAATGGGATACAGATCGGCACTGTGACTTATACCGGCGGCGGCAGTTCGGTGTCGTTTGCCTTGGCAGCCGATGTGACGCTGGCTGTGGGGGATACCATATTGCCAGTCGGGCAAAGCACCACCGATGCCACCCTGGATTATCCGATTTTTACCCTAAAAGGCCGGGTGGTTTAAATGGATTTTTCACGATTCAATCGAAAAAGCCGGGGTGGAATATTAGTCCCGGACTCGGATATTGCCGCCCAGTCCCGGCGCGGACGGTGCGATGGGTTGATGCACTCGATGTTGATGGGGGGCGGCGCTCCAGATACGCGCCCTGTCGTCACCTGGAATCCATTGGATGCCCATGCCAGCATGTCTCTTAGCAACGGCAATCTAACCGCTACGCCGCTATCCTCTGCGGGCACCGGAATAGCTGTTCGCGCCACATCATATATTACCCAATCATGTTACTGGGAAATGATGGCTAATAATTCGTGGGGGGGCGCTCAGTATGCGTGGTTGTGTGGGGCGATAAGCGCAACGCATACGCTGGCGGCGGCACTGGGTAAAGGCACTTATGGCGGTGGTCATACCAAGGCGGGTTACTGGTATATCGACAACTCAAGCTCCGGTGGGCCGGACGGAACGTCGTGGGGCGATAATATTAGAGTCGGCATCGACTTTGATTATTCAACCAGAACGATCTATTTTTATAAGTTGGCATTGGGGTCTATGGTGTTTCAGGCCGCATTATCACTAAGCAATAATGGACCATACTATCCAGCGGTATCGGGAATAGGAAGCGGGTCGTATAGTTTTAATGGGTATTTTAATTCCGCATCACAAGTAAGCGCATCGCCACGCGGATACCCGGCTATAGGTAAGTAGTTATGATCATAAACGACCTCGCCATCAACGAACACGAGAGCGACGGCCAGCCCGGCCCTTCGGCACAGCCCTATCTGGGGAATCCTGGGCTGTATATCGATTGGCGTATTACTAATAATGACCTGGATATAGGCCCGGATTTCGAGCCTATCCTATTAGCGAATAAGGACAGTGTGGTGCAGGACGTGAAGCACATGATCCGGGAAAGCGGCCTGCTATGGCGCTGCATCGCGGAGCGGGACGGGGTGAAGGTCAAAGCGCTACTGGACCGGCTGGTTTTGTTGATCGAAGAGGATATCCGTTTAGTGCCGGGCACGATCACGGTCGAGCGGTCTGATACCCAGACATTCTTTATCCTGGGGGATACCGTGGATTACGGGAAGTTCGGGTTTCCGGCCAGCATATTGCCGGGGCTGTTATGAGTGTGAATGTCGATTTCTGGCAGGTATTGCGGGATGCGGGGATTCCCACCACCCAAGCCGATCTTGAGACGCAATGGCGGACCGAGCTAACGGCGGTGGATTCGCCGATTTCCAACCTCCCGGCTTATTCGCCGTTCTGGCGGACCGTGACGGCGCTCATCACCCAGCCTGTGCTGTGGCTGGTGAAGCTGGTGGCCGATACCGTGCTGCCGAATGCGTTCCTGGCCTATGCGTCCGGGACGTTCCTGGAATTGCTGGCCGATGCGGTAAACCTAAGCCGCAAACCGGGCGTGCGGGCCGAGGGGTTGATGGTTTTCAGCCGCGCCACGGCGGGCGGGGCGCTAACCATTGCTACTGGGACCACGGTCCGCACGGCGGAAATCAACGGCGTGGCCTACGTGGTCACTACCACCGCCGACGCCACGATCCCCACCGGGGAGTTGAGCGTGTCCGCGCCCGTGATCGCCGCCGCCCCAGGCGCGGCCTACAACCTGGGCGCGGGCTACTATTCGATCCTGCCGACCCCGATCAACGGGGTATCCGTAACCAACGAGGCGGACTGGCTGGTCCTGCCTGGCGCGGACGCCGAGACGGATGACGCGCTCAGGGCGCGATGCCGGAACCAGTTCGCCACCGCGTCCAGTTATCACACCGACGCGGCCTACAAGTCCATCATCGCCAGTTTCCCCGGCGTGGATATCGATTCGATCTGGTTTGTCCACGATGCGCCGCGCGGGCCGGGCACCGCCAACGCCTATGTGCTATTCGAGTTCGGGGCCGATGTCACCGAATACCTGAGCGCCATCAATACCCACATCATGGACGATGGCAACCACGGCCATGGGGACGATCTGCTCGTGGCGCAGATGCCCGAGACCGGCTATTCCCTGGCCGTCACGGCCTGGGCCGAACCGGGCACGTCCACCGAGGCCAAGGCGGCGCTACGGGCTGGGGTGGAGGACTTCATCGGGACCGCGTTCCGGGCGAACCTCGCCTATCAGGGCAAGGCTACGCTGGCCCATCCCTATTCCCGATTCAGCTTCAGCCGACTGGCGAAGGAGCTGCACGAGCAATTCCCGGCCCTGCACAGCATCGACTTCGGGGAATCCGACATCGTGGCCGGGCTGTGGATTCCAGTGCTGGACGGCCTGGACGTGACGGTGGAGGACGCCGAATGATCGACCTCAAGTTGCCGTTTTGGCTGAACGGCCCCGAACTCGACAAGCTGCGGCGGGCGGCGCTGTCGTGGTGGACGCGGGCGGAAGGCTGGATGCGCTGGCCGCTCGGACAACTGGACCCGCTGACCTGTGCCGAGCCGATGCTGGATTTGCTGGCCTATCAGCGGCGGGTGGTGCGGTTCCGGGGCGAGCCGTTGCCCCTGTACCGGCGCAGGGTGAAACACGCCTACGCCAACGCCAAGGACTCGGGCCAGACGGCGGGGTTTTTCCGCATCTTTGACCGGCTGGGAATCCCGCTGCTGGACCAACGCGAGCGCGTCGATCCGGTGGATTGGGACGTGATCCTGCTGGTTCTGCCGGACGGTATCACATCCGAATATGGCGCCGTGCTGGACTTCATCGTGCAGGAATACGGGCGCACCTGCCGCCGGTACCGGCTGGGGGGCACCGACACCGCCGGGGTTTTCATCGCGGCGGGCGAGACCGGGCATACCTGGTATTACGATCACGCCGAATTACCGTAGGGAATCACCATGGCATTTATCACCGTAGCCGGGGAAAACTGGTTTGCCGCGCATCAAGTCGCCGGTACCCACCCGAATATCGAACGCTTCGTGCTGGCCTATATCGAAGGGCTGGGCGCAGAGCCCGCCGACCGGATCGAATCCATGCCCGCGCCCGCCGCTATCGTGCTGGAACGGGCCTGGGATCGGCGCGGGTCGGCGGGGCCGAACCAGGTCGTTTATTCGATGCTGTTGGACGCGACCATCGGCGATTTCGTGTTCAACTGGGTGGGGTTGGCCGGGGCCGATGACGTTTTGGTGGCGGCATCCCACATCGCCCCAATCACCAAGACCGCCACGGACGGGGACGTGCGCGGGAACAACTTGACCCGCAATTTCGCGCTGGCTTTTTCCGGGATCGCGGCGTTGCTGGACTTGGACGTGCCCGCCGATGCGTGGCAGATGGATTTCACCTGGGCCGCGCTCGCGGGCAAGCCGGACACATTCCCCCCCGATCCGCACAACCACGATGACCGCTACTACACCGTGGAGGAAGTGGACGCGGAACTCGCGGGCAAGTCGAACACCGGGCACAACCACGATGACCGCTACTACACCGAGGCGGAAGTGGACACGGCCCTCGCGGGCAAGTCGGACACCGGGCACAACCACGATGACCGCTACTACACCGAGGCGGAAGTGGACGCGGAACTCGCGGGCAAGTCGAACACCGGGCACAACCACGATGACCGCTACTACACCGAGGCGGAAGTGGACACGGCCCTCGCGGGCAAGTCGGACACCGGGCACAACCACGATGACCGCTACTACACCGAGGCGGAAGTGGATACGGCCCTCGCGGGCAAGTCGAACACCGGGCACAACCACGATGACCGCTACTACACCGAGGCGGAAGTGGATACGGCCCTCGCGGGCAAGTCGGACACCGGACACAACCACGATGACCGCTACTACACCAAAACACAGCTACAAACCTCAGGCCAAGCGTCGGCACATTGGGACAATGTAGGGACGGGGCGGCGCAATGCCATTACCCATTTGGGTAGCGACCTGCGGGATACCATGCCGTTTTCTGGCGATATGGATGCCCTGGTTACGCCCGGCGATTACTACTACAACTCGGATTGCACCCATGCGCCGTCCGATTATGGGTTGGTGAAGGTATGGCGGGAAGTAGCGGGGGTGGTGTATCAGCAAGCCCAGGAATCACACGGCGGGCGGCTCTATAGCCGTTATTTGACCGGCGGCGTCTGGACGGCCTGGCGGACCTATGCGGATAGCGCCGATGTGGTGCCGAGGGCGGCGGATTTGCGGGTGGGTAGCATCGCGCTGGGCGCGATCTATGGTTTGAGTGCTGGTTATGCGCCGGGCACCGTGTTGGATTCGAGCGGCGACCACAGATTTATTCTGTGGAACATTAACGGCGACAACAACTGGGCCACGCCGACCGGCACATGGGTATCCCTGGGCTGCATAGATGGCGCGGGGTCCGGCCAACTCGCCATCAGGACCGCCTGATGGCCTGGGCACCGCTCGCCATCCGCGCCCCTGGCGGTGATGCCTCGGCCATCCTGGCCGGGATTCCGGCGGCGCTCGGGCTGATTCAGGTGGACCCATGGCAATACGGCGTGGGCGAGGGGAGCGGCGCTTACCGCTACCTGTCCTTTCCCAACGCGGTACGGGCGGCGGTCCAGCGCCTGCCCGCCGACTATGGCGGCGCGGTCCTGGCCATTGGCGTGGCGGCCGCCAGCCTGCCGGACCTGTCGCGTGGACTCGGGGATTTGGCCGCGGGCTTTCCCCTGCCGATGTTCGGCAAGGCGGCGCGGCGGGTGGCGAGCCTCATCAACCTGGAAACCGACAAGTGGAACCTGCCCGCGCCTTTGCCGCCGGGGCTGGGCACGGTGTTGACCGGGGGCTTGCCGTCGCTGGCCGCGATCAAGCGGGCGGCGTTGATGCAGGCCAGCCAAGCGGCGGCGGACGCCCTGGGCGATCCCCTGGCCGCGCTGGACGAACTGGCGGCGGCGAAGGATGAATTCCTGGCCCAGGTGGGCGATGCCCTGGCCGGGGCCACCGCCGGGCTGTCCGGCGAGCCTGCCGGGTGTTGGCGTTGCTATGCCGAGGCGGACTACGCGGCGGCGCTCAGGGCGGGCGTGCCGGGCCACGAGCATACGCTGTCCACCGTGTCGGTGTTCCTGGGCCGGCCGGGCGAGCTGGCGGTTTTGGCGGGGATTCTCGATGCTGTGGCTTGATGGCAAGAAAATCCAGGGCCATGGACTGAGGGTGTCGGCGGCGTTGCCGCTGGCCTCGGAGGACATGAGCGGCAATAGTTCCGCCACCCCGAAGGCCGAGACCGGCGACAAGGGCAAGAGCTTGTCTGTCAGCCTGCAAATCCGCTACCAGGATGCCACGTGGCTATCGGACTTGATCGCCCTGGCCGAGGGCAAGGACGGCAATCAGGAGCGGCGCATGTTCGCGGTTCAGAACCGGACGGCCCAGGCCATGGGCATCAAGCAAGTGAAGTTCGATGGCAACTTGGACGTGAAGGAAGCGGACCGGCTCAGGGCGTGGGAGGTGTCTTTCACCCTGGCCGAATACCGAAGCACGCCCGAGAAGGTGGAGGAACGCAACCCGAAGGCGGCGGCGCGGAAGGTATCCAGTCAAACCGCCACTGGCACGGTGGCGGGCGGCACGAGCGGCGGGACCGGCGCGGCGGCTTCCGGGGCGACCGCCAACAGCGCGGAACCCCTGAGCGGGGTTGAAAAAGTCTTGAAGTGGTTGGATGACAGGGTGAAATAAAAACGGGGCGAAGAACGAGGGAAGGCCGCGCATCCTTGCGCGGGAGAAGAGAGGCTAGATGATTTCGTCGATCAACCGCTGATGGGCGCGGCTGATCTTGGTATGGATGGGTTCCATGAGGCATTGCAGCGAGCCGCCATCCAGCGGTTCGCTACTTGATGCGAGCAGCAAGCGCAAGAGCATGTCCATGGCACCATCGGCCCTACCGAGTTCCTCATATATTTCGTCGAGGGTTTGGAGTCCAGCCAGGATGTCGCGCAGGGCGTCAAGCTGTTCGTCGAATTCCGCGACCTTAAACAGTTGATGGTCGGTCCCGCGCAGGGTTTCCAGGCGCTCGGACACGGTGGCGAGCCGCCGCACGGGATGGCTGTGGAATGGAAGCACGGCCATGGTCAGAACCCCTCCAAGGCGGTTTGCTTGGGGTCTTTGCCGATCAGGGCCACGTCCGGGACGGGCTGGCCGAGTTCGCGGCAGACCTCGCGGATTTGGTCGAGCAGGAGGCGCTGCGAGAAGGCGCACTTGCAGCTTTGCAGGGCGGCGAGGGCTTTCAGGAGGTGGGCGCGGAGGGACACGGCGTCCCGGAGGGATGGCCGCGAACCGCCGCAGAAGTGCCAGACGAAGGCGGCGATGGCGACCTTCGCGGCCTGGGCTTTGGGCTGGCCGGATTCCATCACGACGAGCAAAAGGCCCATCGGATGGTAGACCGTGGTGTCGCGCAATTTGCCGTCAACCGCCGTCAACTTGACGGCGGTTGAGAACTCTTCGATGTAGGGGTTGCGCTCCAAAACCTTGTTCACGCCGTCGCGTGGATCGGCATATTCCAGCCATTCGCCGATGGCGGTTTTGGTGGCGTGGGGGATGCCGTTGACGTGGACGACTTCGGAGAGGGAGACATCGCCCCAGGAGAAGGGCGTGATTTCGGTAGAGGTGGACATGATGAACTCCAAGTGTTTGTCAAGAACCGCCCCGATGGGGGCGACTGTGGCGCTTGACACCTGACTTGGGCAGGCTCCCGGTATTGGGTATTTCCGGGAACACCACAGCCGCGAGAACTCTACGGCCACGGCAAGCGGCTTGCAAGCGGCACTTGCAAGCTGAAAGCGAGGAACACAAAAAAAGCCAAGTCTATCGGGTGGCGCTTCCGCCAAGTGGAGGTGTCAAGCTCCGGCCCACAGGATAACGAGGACGAAGGGCAGGAGCAAGAGCGCCGCCATGCCCAGGCAACCGGATTTGGAATCGGCGGCCTTCCACCCTTCGGTGGGGGCTGGTGAAGCTTCCCGTGCCGAGTCCTTGAACGGAATGAAAGTGCCATCAGAATCTATCCATCCACCCCAGGCGTTTTCAATGTCCGCATCGGTAACGCCTAAGAGTTCTTGGAACTCCAATGGGTAGTAATACTTTTTATCGTGGCGGATTTTGGACTCTATCCGGTGAATGGCGAACGTCCGATAGTCCTGACGGGCTTGGCAATATCCATACAGGTAGACATTCATACGGTCGGATACCAGGACTTTGGAAACATTGACCTTTCGGCGTTCTTTTTTGCCGTCCCGGTCCTTGTAGGTGAATTCGACGGATTTGGGATACCCTGTCCAAACCGGCCTTAACGAGCGCTGCCATGCGTCGAAGTCAAAAGGCTCTTGTTGCTCAGTCATATTGTCAACCCATGGTGATTCAAAATTTGAAGTTTAGGCGGGTTCGATGAAGCTGGAACGGCGATTGAACATCGGCGGCACGCTCTATCCGGTGATCGAGGACCGGGTGATCTTGGACCTGAATTCACCGGGCCGGGCCGAATTCATGGTGGCCGTGGACGGGGGCGGGCCGGTGGCGGAACTCGCGCCGGTGGCCTTCGATCTGGCCTGGGCCAGTTCGGACGATTGGCAACGGTTATTCCTGGGGTATGTCGAGAGTATCACGCCGGTGGACTATACCCGGCAGCGCCTGTTTTGCCGCGAATTGGCCGGGGCGCTGCGCTTGCCTCTGCCCCTGGCGCTGCGCCATTGCGCGATCCCGGACGTATGCAACGCCATCGCCGACGCCACCGGCCTATCCTTCAGCATCCCCGCCGCCGACTATTCCAGGCGGCGCATCCCCAACTTCTACAACATCGGGAGCGGCTACAACGCCCTGGACCACATCGGCGCGGCGTTCCAGGTGGACGATTATTTTTGGCAACAACAGGGCGGGGGCGTGGTCTACGTGGGGACGTGGGCCGATAGCCGCTACGCCGGGCGCGAGGTGGACGCGCCGGACGACCTGTTCCACGAACACCTCGCCAGCGATAGCGCCCGGATCGCGGCGGTTCCGGCGCTGCGGCCCGGAGCCAGCCTTAACGGCAACCGGATCAAGCGCCTCGAATTCCAGGGCAACCACATGGTGGTCACATGGACGACGCGATAAGGCGGATGGTGGAACGGCAGTTCCCCGAACTCTCGGGCGGGTTGCACTTGCCCAAGCACGCCGAGGTGGTGGGCATCCGGGAGGGTTCGGCCTCGGGCGATATCGCCGACCCGTACCGGCCCCGGCTCGCGGTCGATCTCCAAGTGCTGGACGCTCACGGCAACCCGGACACGGCTATTCCCATCCTGCGCGACGTGCCTGTGCCGATCCCGACTGGCGGACACGAGCGCGGGCAGTTCGCCCTGCCGGAACCGGGGACCAAGGTGGAAATGGGATTCGCCTACGGTTCGCCCGATAAGCCGATGATCCGTGCCATCTTGGCCGATGGCCTGGGCTTGCCGGACCTCGAACCCGGTGAACAGCGCCGCCAGCACAGCGCCGAGAGCTTCGACCGGATCGACGCCCAGGGCAACCACGAGCGCCGGACCAATGGGCGGATCACCGATCACAGCGTGGAGCGGGTGATCGAGGCATTGGAGGTGTTGGAACAATTCACCCAGGCCAGCCGCGCCGTGGACGCGGACGAGCTGCACGAGGTGGGCGGACTCTACCGGCTGCGGGCTATGGGGGCGCTACAGGCGTTGAGCGGCGGGCGGCTGGACCTTGGGGCGGTGGGCGATGCCAACTTGTCAAGCAAGGGCGCGGCGAAGATTCGCGCCCCGGCGGTGTGGGTGGGCAGCGAAAGCGAGAACCTGCTGGAACTGGTCAGCCTATTGATGGGCGCGGTGAAGCAGCTTTGCACGATCCTGGCCGCGCACACGCACCCCAGCACGGGGCCGTGCGACCAGGGCGGGGACATTGCGGGCGTGGGCGGGGATGTGGACGGCTACAAGGGTAGGGTGGACGGGATCAAGGCGTGACTGCAATATGGATCGCACGATATCGCGCCGATATTGCACAAAGCGGCGGCGGACAACCCGCTGATCCCACAAGGGAATCAGCGGTTTCTTGGCGATAGGTTGCAGTTTTAACGGGACTCCCTAGGCCGCGATGGAATCGGCGGCGGGAAAGGCCCGCTGGCGGAAGCCGGCGGGCTTTTTCGTGCCCATCGGAAAGGGCGCGGGGTGGGGCTGGCGGCGCGGGATAAGCCAAGCGGGGGCCGGCCGCGCACTCCTCCCCACCTGCCCGGTTTTTGCGCTTTTTTGGTGCATTGCGGTTGGGGTTGCGGCATGGAGTCAGCCGTGTCCCGCGCTCAGCAAGGGCGGAGCAACACGGCGCACCGGGTGGGGATTGATGGATTTGGAGGGGATTTGTTGATGATCGCCGCCGCGCCGCCTCCACTTTATAGCGTCGGCAGGCGCAAACGGCTTTTAGATCAATGACTTAATTGGTGGAGGTGGCGGGAATTGAACCCGCGTCCGCAAATCCTCCGCCATTGGCTCTACATGCTTATCCGACTCTATTGATTTTTAACCGCGCATCACCCGAACGGCAGGGCGGGAGAGCGGCGATTCCGTGGGTTTTAGCGATTCGGCCCCGGACGTGCCTCTTCGCGAGCTTATGATTGTGTTACCCCTGAAAGCCAGCGTCCGTAAGCAAACCCTGGTCAGAGGCTAGCTGCTTAAGCAGCTAGGGCGTAGTTGTCGTCGTTGGCAACTATAAGATTGCGAATTGTTTTACGAGGTAATCCGCACCTCGGCATGCACCTCAGGGTTTGTAATCCACGTCGAAGCCAAGTCACCCCCGGTTCGGAAGATCGGACAGTATAGCGGGGGAAAAGTTTATGGCAAGCGTCCGCCGCGCCATCGGCCCGGATCGCGCCGGGCGGTTCGGGGGTTCGCTTGGGAGCCGGATTTAGCGCCCTCCCGCCGATCCCCGGTTCGTGCCGGAACCGCTGGACGCCGTGTCCGGCGCGATGGGCACGGTCGCTTTCTCCGGGCCGGGGTCCGCGCCCAGGCCGGATTGCCACTGGCCGCCCTTGGTTGAACGGCGGGGGTTGGTTTTCACCGCGTCCAACTCCGCCTTGCGCCGTTGTTGCGTAGCTTTGGCCTCGCGGGCGAGGCTGTCCTGGACCATTTCCCTGCGCTGCTCGTTCCAAAGCTCGGTTTCCCGGCGGAGGCGGGCGGCTTCCTTGGGGTCGGCTTCGATCACCTTGAGTCCCATGGGCTGGCACGATGGCCCGGTCGGTGTGGCGGTGAACACCGCCTTGCCGTTGTCCTCGCATTTATAGATGGTGTCGGCCCCGGCCAGCGCGGGGACCATGACGAACAGGAAGCGCAGCGCCGCTTTCATGCCATCCTCCGGGAAAAGCTACTTGCCTGCCGGGCGTTCCCGGAGCATGAAATAGAACGGGGCGTTTTGCCCGGTTTCGAGCGTGATCTTGTCCGAATAGGAGCGGATTTCGCCGGGGTCGAGGACGATGGGGGCGGGACCGAGTTCGTTGCCGCCGACATCGGCCCGGCCGCTCTGCACGCCGGCTTGGTTGAATAGCATGATTTCCATGGGGGCGCGGGTGGTGGCGCTACCGGGGTTGTACAGCACGACCCGGTATTCGGTGGCTTGTTCGTCGCCGATGCCGGATTGGGTGAACATGATGTTCTTGACCCGGCCCGTGTCGATGGGGATGACCCGGTCGAACACCAAAGGGCGCAGCCCAGGCAGGCGGGCGTGGACTTGCTGGGCGATGAGTCCGGTCATTTCGACCACTTGGGCGTTGAGGTCCTTGATTTCCTTGTCGCCATGCTTGAGGGTGGCGTTCAAGGTTTGCTGCTCGGTTTTTTCCACGTTGAAGCTGGCGTGGATGGCGAGCAGCACCGCCGATTCGATGCCGATGAAGAACAGGAGCGTGCCGATCCAGAGCGAGCGCGGGCGGCTGTAGCGGATGCGCTCCCGCGTCCTGATGCGGCGGCGGCTCCCGCTGTGGACCGGGGGGCGGGGGATTGCGGGCGGGGCGGGGGCCGGTTGGGCGATGAGGGGGTCCATCTCGGAGGTGTCGGGTGCGTTCTGGTCGGTCATGGCGGTGCCGGTGGTGGACGGGGCGGGGATTGCGGTCGTGTGGGGCGCTGGGTTTCCCAGGCGCCCCGGTTCAATTCTGCCGGTCCGGGCATGGGGTTCGGCGCGGTGCGGACGCCCATCCATTCCATCGTCGATGGCGGGATTCCCCTGGGCGCGGTGCGGAGTATATCCAAGGGAGGATACAGGGCATTCAATAACCTTATTCTAGCGGTATCCCCTGGGAGCCGGGAGGTATTCGCGGCGGATCGCCCGGCGGCTGGGGGTGGGGGATCCGCGCCGGGCGGTGGACTCGGGGGCCGCGACGTGGAAAGCTTTGCCGCCCAGGCCGGGAGGCCCAAGGCACCGGACCCGGCATTTCCAATCGTAATAGTAGCAATAGCAACAGGAGTATCGCGATGAGCGCCACCATCGAACTGACCCCGCCGGAAACCTTGACCCCGCCCGCCGCCGTCGCCCCGGTGGAGAAGGAACAGGCGGCCGGCATGGTCAAGCTGGAACCGGCCAAGTTCCAGGAGCTGGACAAGAAGGTCGAGGACTTCGTCAATATCATCCTGAACGAGCAGGTCCAGAGCGAAGCCTTCAAGGCCAAGATTTCCGGGGTCCACACCCTCGCCAACGACGAAATCCGCGCCGCCGCCGGGATTTCCAACCGCCTGTTGGACAAGCCGATGCAGGCCATGAATACCGGCCTGTTCGACGAGGGTTCGGCGATTTCCAAGTCTTTGTTGGATTTGCGGGTGCGGATCGAGGCGCTGGACCCGGTGAAGCAGGGCAATTTGCTGGAGCCTAGGAAGCTGTTGGGTTTCATCCCGATGGGCACCAAGGTCCAGGATTATTTCCGCCAGTACCAATCGGCCCAGACCCATCTCAACGCCATCCTGGAATCGCTCTACCACGGCCAGGACGAGTTGCGTAAGGACAACGCCGCCGTCGAGGAGGAGAAGGCCAATGCCTGGCGGATCATGGAGCGGCTGGAACAATACGTCTATGTAGGCAAGAAGATCGACGCCGCCATCAGCGCCAAGCTCGCCGAGATCGAGGGCCAAGACCCGGAGAAGGCCCGCGTGGTCAAGGAGGAATTGTTGTTCTACGTGCGGCAGAAGGTGCAGGATTTGCTGACTCAGTTGGCGGTCACCATCCAGGGCTATCTGGCGATGGACATGATCCGCAAGAACAATCTGGAACTCATCAAGGGCGTGGACCGCGCCACCACCACCACCATTTCCGCCTTGAGGACGGCGGTGATCGTGGCCCAGGCGCTGGCGAATCAAAAGCTGGTGCTGGACCAGATCGGCGCTTTGAACGCCACCACCAGCGGCATGATCGAGTCCACCTCGGCCCTGCTCAAGCAGCAGGCGGGCCGGGTCCACGAACAGGCCAGCAGCGCCGCCGTCAGCCTCGACAAGCTCAAGCTGGCGTTCCAGAACATCTACGACACCATGGACATGGTGTCCAGCTACAAGGTCAAGGCGCTGGAGAACATGCAGAAGACCGTGGACGTGCTGGGCGCGGAGGTCGAGAAATCCAAGTCCTACCTGGACCGCACCCGCCAGGAAACCGTGCGCCAGGTCAGCGCCACCCTCACCACGGCCTCGGGCGATGAAATCCGGCTGTGAAGCCGCGGATTCCGGGCCGGGCGGGTGCTTGGCGCGATGGTTCCAGGGTTCTGCTGCGGGGCCGCGCACACAGAAGCAGGCTTCCGAAAATTAGGCGCGTTTGTTATATTCCCCGGCTAAATTATCAGGAAAAGCCGGGATTTAGCGGAGCGGGCGACTGGTCCGCGACGCGCCTGTCATCCGGCGACGCCACCCGCCATCCCCGCGCTTCCCGGCGGCGCACAGGCTCTAGGAGCCGGGATTGCCGGAATCTCCGTCCCGCTCCCCATCCTTTCCCTAACCCTTTGGAGAAAAACCCATGACGATCAAAGTTGCAATCAACGGATATGGCCGTATCGGACGCAACGTGCTGCGCGCATTGTTCGAGTCCGGCCGCCAGGACGTTGAAATCGTCGCCATCAACGATCTGGGCGATGCCAAGATCAACGCCCATCTGACCAAGCACGATACCGTCCACGGTCCGTTCAAAGGCACCGTCGTGCTGGGCGAAGGCGAAATCGTCGTCAACGGCAAGAGCATCAAGGCCTTCTCCGAGCGCGATCCTTCCAAGCTGCCCTGGGGCGCGATGGGTGTGGACGTGGTGCTGGAATGCACCGGCATCTTCCGCAACAAGGCCAAGTGCATGCCGCACATCCAAGCCGGTGCCAAGAAGGTCATCATCTCCGCCCCCGCCGACAAGAACGAAGCCGACGCCACCGTCGTCTACGGCGTCAACCATGACGTGTTGAAGGCCGAGCATCAGGTCATCTCCAACGCCTCCTGCACCACCAACTGTCTGGCCCCCTTGGTCAAGCCGCTGAACGACAAGATCGGCCTGGTGTCCGGCCTGATGACCACCATCCACGCCTACACCAACGACCAGGTGCTGACCGACGTCTACCACAGCGACCTGTACCGCGCCCGCGCCGCCGCCCTCAACATGATCCCGACCAAGACCGGCGCGGCCCAGGCCGTGGGCCTGGTGCTGCCGGAACTGAACGGCAAGCTGTCCGGCTTCGCCATCCGCGTGCCGACCCCGAACGTCTCCGTGGTCGATCTGACCTTCGTCGCGGGCCGCGAAACCACCAAGGATGAAGTCAACGCCATCCTGAAGGAAGCTTCCGAGGGCTACTTGCAGGGCATCCTGGGCTACAACGTCGAGCCCTTGGTTTCCAGCGACTTCAACCACAGCACCACTTCCTCCAACTTCGATTCCACCCAGACCCAGGTGATCGGCAATCTGGTGAAGGTGCTGTCCTGGTACGACAACGAGTGGGGCTTCTCCAACCGCATGTTGGATACCACCGTGGCCCTGATGAACGCCCACTAAGCCGGGCCGGGGGCTTTGCGCCCCTCTCTGTTCGCTTGACCGGGACCGCCCACGGGGCGGTCCCAACACATCCGAGGCAAGCTAAATCGAATGAACAAGGTCTTCCGTAGAACCAAGATCATCGCCACCTTGGGCCCGGCTTCCGAGTCGCCCGAGATGCTCGAAAAAATCATCCGCGCCGGGGCCGATGTGGTCCGGCTTAATTTCTCCCACGGCACCGCCGACGAACACCGCGCCCGCGCCGAGCGGGTCCGCGAGATTTCCAAGAAGCTCAAGCGCCATGTGGCGATCCTGGCCGACTTGCAGGGTCCGAAGATCCGCGTCGCCCGCTTCAAGGACAACCGCAAGGTCACCCTGGTGCGCGGCCAGAAATTCGACCTCGACATCGACCTGCCCAAAGACGTGGGCGACGAGACCCAGGTCGGTTGCGATTACAAGGACTTGCCCCGCGACGTGAAACCCGGCGACCTGCTGCTGTTGAACGACGGCCTGATCGCCATGCAGGTCGATACCGTGGTCGGCAACCGGATTAGTTGCACCGTGACCGTGGGCGGCGTCCTCTCCAACCACAAGGGCATCAACAAGCAAGGCGGCGGCCTGTCCGCCCCGGCCCTGACCGACAAGGACAAGCAAGACCTCAAGACCGCCGTCTCCATCGGGGCCGATTATCTGGCGATCTCCTTCCCGCGTTCCCGCGAGGACATGGAGGAAGCCCGCGCCCTGTTGGATCAGGAAGGCAGCGACATGCGCCTAGTGGCCAAGGTCGAACGCGCCGAGGCCATCATCGAAGAAACCCTGATCGGCATCATCCAGGCGTCCGACGCCATCATGGTGGCGCGGGGCGATCTCGGCGTCGAGATCGGCGACGCCCGGCTGCCGCATGTGCAAAAGCACATGATCAAGCTGGCCCGCACCTACAACAAGGTCGCGATCACCGCCACCCAGATGATGGAGTCGATGATCAACAACCCCTTGCCGACCCGCGCCGAGGTGTCGGACGTGGCCAACGCGGTGTTCGACGGTACCGACGCGGTGATGTTGTCCGCCGAGACCGCTTCCGGCGACTACCCGGACGCGGCGGTGGAAGCCATGGCCCGCGTCTGCGTCGAGGCCGAGAAATATCCCCGCGAGCGCTCCAAGCATCGCCTGCACGAGTCCTTCAGCCGCATCGACGAAACCATCGCCATGTCGGCGATGTACGCCGCCAACCATCTGGAGGTCCGCGCCATCGGCGCCTTGACCGAGAGCGGCTCGACCCCCTTGTGGATGTCGCGCATCAGCTCGGGCATCCCGATCTTCGCGCTGACCTCGCACGAAAAGACCTGTCGGCGCGTCACCCTGTTCCGTGGCGTTTATCCCATCAGTTTCGACGACCGGGGCATCCACGACCACGCGGTGCTGAACCGCGCCATCGTCGAGGAATTCATGCGGCGCGGCCTGGTGGACGAGTCCGATACCTTGATCCTGACCAAGGGCGACCTGAGCGGCCATACCGGCGGCACCAACGCCATGAAAATCGCCCATGTGACGGACATCATCGCGGCCGCTCCGGAAAACTGGAAGGACTTATGTCCTGGTTGCGGTAAATCCTAAGAAAATCAAACAGGAGGGAGACAATGCAAGGCCAACACCTGACCCAATTCCTGATTTCCGAGCAACGCCGGGTGGGCGGCACGGGCGAATTGACCCTGTTGCTGACCGATATCGCCGGGGCGTGCAAGGGCATCGGCCACGAGGTGAACCGCGGCGCCCTGGCGGGCAACCTGGACAGCATCGGCAGCCACGAGAACATCCAGGGCGAGGTCCAGAAGAAGCTGGACGTGCTGTCGGATGAAATCTTCGTCAATTCGCTGAGCTGGACCGGCCATCTGGCCGGGATGGCGTCCGAGGAACACGACGAGATCATCCCGATCCCGGAAGGCTATCCGCGTGGCAAATACCTGATTTGCTTCGACCCCTTGGACGGTTCCAGCAATATCGAGGTGAACCTCAGCATCGGCACCATCTTCTCGGTGCTGTTGGCTCCGAACGACAACCCCACCGCCGAGGATTTTCTGCAACCGGGTACGCAGCAAGTGGCGGCGGGCTTTTGCATCTACGGCCCGACCACCATCCTGATCCTGACCACCGGCAACGGCGTCAATGGCTTCACCCTGGACCGCAACGTCGGCGAGTTCATCCTGACCCACCCGAACATCACCATCCCGGAGGACACCTCTGAGTTCGCCATCAACATGTCCAACCACCGCTTCTGGGAAGCTCCGATGCGGCGCTATGTGGACGAGTGCGTGGCGGGCAAATCCGGCGGGCGCGAGAAGGATTTCAACATGCGCTGGCTGGCGTCGATGGTGGCCGAGGTCTACCGCGTGTTGATGCGCGGCGGCTTGTTCACCTATCCGATGGACGAGAAGCTCAAGACCAAGGGCGGCCGCCTGCGCCTGTTGTACGAGGCCAACCCGATGTCCTTCATCGTGGAGCAGGCCGGCGGCATGGCTTCCACGGGCCGCGAGCGCATCCTGGATATCCAGCCGGTCAGCGTCCACCAGCGCGTGCCGGTGATTCTGGGTTCCAAGAACGAAGTGGCGCGGTTGGTTGCTTACCACCTGGAAGGCTGAGGTCTTAGCCGGTCCCGCTGCCCGAGATGGCAAAGCCCGGTCGCGAGGCCGGGCTTTTTTGTGTCCGTGATCGGGTGGGGTCCAAAGCGGGCTTTGGGCTCCGAATATACCGCTCGACCGGGGGGCGGCCGGGGACGCTGGGTCAGGCCGGTTGTTTGTCGGATTGCCCGAGCAGGCTGTGGACCGTCTCCAAGGCCCGGTCCATCAGGGGTTTCTTGGCGATGGGCACGATCCGGGTCTCGCCCCGCGCCATCTCGTGGCAGAGGGTGCGCATGGACTTGACCGCGACCTGGATGCCGCCCTGGTCCACGAAGATGTAGTACGAGGTGTGCGGGCTGAACCAGGACAGCTTGGCCCGGATGCGGGCCTTGGTTTCGGGGACGCCGAACTCGAACCAGGTGCCGAGCTTGACCACCTTGAGGATTTCGGCGTACCGGACCACCTCCGGCGGCAGATACTTGGACGGCGGCTCGGTGGGCGGGAGCGGCGGGTCGATATCGTCCCAGACCGCGCGGTCGGATTGGATTTCCGGCGGGGCGGGGGTGATGTCCAACCGGATATCGGGCAGCGGGCCGGGCGGTGGCTCCAGCAGGTTCCGGGTTTCCTCTTCTTCCTTCGCGCTCAGGAGATCGTCGAACACGGCGTCGATATCGTTCATTACCGCCTTGGTGTTGACTTCGGGGTCGCCGATGAGGGCGAGGCCGTCCTGGATGCGGCTTTTGAGTCCGGGGAGCATGTCCCACAGCTTATACCGCTCCGCCGGGCTGGTTTTGGGTTGCACGCTCCAGATGATATCGGTCACCACCTGGATGCCGTCCCGCCATTGCTGGCTGTCCGGGCCGTTGCGGAGGTAGACCAGCACCAGGAGGTTGGCCCAGGAACCCATGACCAGGGTGTCGATGGTCTTGGGCAGGGGATGGTCCCAGGTCATATCGACCAGCGCCCTGGACACCGCCTGCCGGGCTTCCCGGAGGCGCTCGCGGCCCTTGGCGGCTTCCACCGAACGCTTCTCCATGGCCTCGGAGCGGTGGCCGAACTGGTCGACGAAAGCGGTGAAATCCTCCAACAAAGTGTTGAACAACCGGGTGTCGTCCTCGAAATCCTGGACGACCCGCTCGACCACCCCGCGCATCTTGGCGAAGATGCCTTGGACATCGCCCTCGCCATTGCACAGCGCCCCGGCCTGGGACAGGGCGTTCAGCAGGCGGCGGGCCGGATGTTTGTTGCGGAAGAAAAATTTGCGGTCCAGCATCGCGACCTTGAGGTAGGGCGTATGCAGGTGGCTCAGCAGCGCCTTGGCCGAATCGGGCAGGCTCTTGTCGTTGAGGATGAACTCGAACAGCATCCCCACCAGGTCGATGATATCGGCGTCGGCGCTCGATACCTGTTGTTCCTGCACCAGGGTGGCCAGCGCGGCGGATTGCTGGGCGAAATTTTCCTTGACCGCGTCCAGGGGCATCTGGGCGAACGATACCTGGGCCAAGGACGGGGCGTTGAATTGCAACGCGTTCAGCGAGCGCATCAGGCTGGCGTAATCGGTGTGCATGGCCGGGCTGGTGGCGGTCCGCGCCGGTCGTGCCGCCATGGGGCCGGGCGACTCCGTCGGGGCGTGGCCGGGGAGCGCGGACTCGTCGTCCGGGGGGACGATGGCGGGCAAGGGCTCCCGCCGCCGGTTCGCCAATAAATCCTGGATGCCCTGGAACAACTCGTGTTCCGGGGTGGCTTCGGGTTCCTCGTCCTCGGGCGGGGCGGACGCGGGTGGTTCGACGGGTTCGGGCGGCGTCGGCTTGAGCAGGCTGGAGCCGGTGGTCGCGGCCTCGAAGCCGATGGCCTCCAGCGACAGATGGGGGAGGATGCCGCCCAGGATGAGTTCCCGGTTGTAGGCCTGGTAGAGTCCATCCGCCTGCTGCATGATGCGCCGCTCGAACTCCCCCGCCCATTGGATCAGCAGGTCGAATTCCACCTCCGGGCTCAGGGCTTCCAAGGCGGTCTGCATGGCGTCGCAGATTTGCGCGGGGCAGCCCGGCAGGCCCGGATGGGTCTCGCCCAGCTTGACGCCCCCGGCCAGCACTGCCAGCCGGTGGTTCAGGGCCAGCAACTGGCCCATGTAGGCTTCGTTGGCCTTGCGCGTCACCTCGGCATAGGCCAGGGAAACCTCGTAATCATCCTGGTCGATCAGGCTGAGTTTGCGCTGCTGCTGGGCCACCGGGGTCCTGAGCGGCTCGGCCTGCCCGGCAGCGAAATTGTCGAACCCCTTGGCGATTTCCCCGGTGAAGATTTGCTTGAGGCCGGCTTGGTTGAGCAGGGCGGTATGCATGGCCTCGAAATAATGGCCCCGCTGTTGGTTGGTCTCGGCGTTCTCGGCCAGTTGCAGCATGAAATCGTCCAACTCGTCGAACATAGACTCGAACAACCCGCCGAACCCCTCGACCACCCGGTCCCGGCAAGTCCGCAATAAATCCAGGTAGCGCGGGAGCATGCCTGGGTATGCCGCTTCTGTCGCGCTGGAATGGGTTTTGTAAGAGTCCATCGTATGCAGTCTCGTGATTTATGCTGGGAATTGCGCGGGACGCGGAAATCCGGGCGATGGGGGTTTTATCGGACTGGCCCTGGCGGCGATGCGTGGCCGCGATACATCCGCTGCCGGATCGGGAGGATTCCGCGGTAAAACCCGTATCCCGCGGAAGCGCGTGGCCGGAAACGCAGGCGTCCCATTGGTCGCGACCGGGACTTAGGGTAAATTGCCGGGGTTTTGGGCGGGGCCGGCCAGAGACGCTCCCGAGATATGCCCGCGCACCCCATGGGGTTGGATGATCCCGGTGGCATAGGCCAGCAATAGCAGCAAGAACAATCCGATGGACAATGCGATGCGGACCGTGAGCGCCTTGACCGTGCGCTCGGAGCGGTTGGGGTCTTTGAGCAAGTAATACAGCGCCGAGCCGAGGCTGACGACGATGACCAGGAGTATCAAGAGGATAATTGCCTTCACGGGAAATAGATGCCGATGTGTTTGCTGGAATGCCGGGGGTTCCGGGCTTTGCGCGACGGGGGATGATGTTTGAATCATTATAGCTTTAAACCGGGTTGGGGTATGTCCCTGCTATTTGCCATGGGCTTGGGTTTGTTCCTGGCCTTGGGGATTTGGCAATTGCATCGCGCCGATGAGAAGAAGGCTTTGATGGCCGCGCGCGAATCGCGCGGCCAGGATACCCCCTTGCGCCTGGATGGACAGCAGACCGACCTGGAAGCGCTGCGCTACCGCCGGGTCGTTGTCGCGGGCGAATACGATGCCGCCCACCAATTCCTGCTCGACAACCGGATGCGCGGGCAGCAGCCGGGCTACGAGGTGCTGACGCCCTTGCGCATCGCCGGCAGCGGGATGGCGGTCTTGGTCAACCGGGGCTGGATGCCCCTGGGCCGGGACCGCGCCCGGCTTCCCGACCCCACGCTGGCGGTGGCGGCGGTGCGGCTGTCCGGCGTGGTGGAACATTTTCCGGCGGTGGGGCTCAAGCTCAAGGGGGCGGAGGTGCCCGCGCCCGGTTGGCCCGCCCTGGTGCAGGTGGCGGAACCGGAGGCGCTGGCCGGACGGCTTGGTTATCCGGTGTTGCCGTATCAGGTATTATTGGACGAATCGGCAGGCGAGGGCTATGTCCGCGCTTGGCGGGAGAACCGCCTGACGCCGGAAAAGAATCTGGGCTACGCCCTGCAATGGTTCCTGTTCGCCCTGGTGGCGACCGTGCTGTATATCCGGCACGGTTTCGCCGCCGGGAAACGCGCCGCGAGCCCCGACCCCATCGACCGACCCTGCCCATGACACCACGACCGCATCCCTCCCAATGGCGCAGCCGCGCCGTGATCGTCATCATCGCCTTGCTGGCGGTGGTTCCTTTCGTCCTGGCTTGGTATTACGCCAAGCATCCCGAACTCATCGCCAGCCGCAGCAATTACGGCCAGCTCGCCTTGCCGCCCCGGCCCATCGATCCCGCCGGGTTGCTGAAAAACCCGGTCAGCCCACCGGAAGCCTTGGCCGGGATCAAAGGGCGCTGGGTGTTGCTGCATGTGGCCGCGGGCGGGTGCGGGGCGGTGTGTGCCGACACCCTGCACAAGACCCATCAGGTCCGGTTGATGGTCAACAAAGATATCGCCAGGGTCGCACGCCTACTGTTGGTGCCCGTCGGCACCCCGTTCCAGGCCGACGACGATCTGGTGGTGGCGGGCGCTTCCGAGGCCGTGACCCGCGTCCTGGCCGAAGCCACGGGGGGGCCGTCCAGCGACGACCGGGTGTACCTGCTCGATCCCCTGGGTAACTTGGTATTGTGGTACGCGGGTGGCTTCGATCCCTACGGGCTATTGAAAGACCTCAAGCATTTGCTCAGGGCGTCCCAGATCGGCTGACCCGGACCTTTTCCAGGGCGGCGGCGGGACGACTCCGCCCATCGCGACGATGCGATCCATAACAAGAAACGACAAGCTAGGACCATGTTCAGAAAACTGACCTTTTTAACCCTGTTGCTGGCCTTCTGCGTGGTGGCGGCGGGAGCTTATGTGCGTATTTCCGATGCCGGCCTCGGTTGCCCGGATTGGCCCGGCTGCTATGGCAAGCTATGGGTCGAGCCGCCCCAGCCCGGTTCCGGCGGGGCCGAAGCGGGCTTCGACGCGGTGAAGGCCTGGAAGGAAATGGGCCATCGCTATCTGGCCGGTGCCTTGGGCGTTTTAATGCTGGTTCTGGCGGGGCTGGTGTTCACCGTGCGCGAGAACCGGGGCCGGGCCATTGCCTGGACCTACACCGGGCTGGTGCTGGTGGCGGGGCAGGCCGCGCTGGGGATGTGGACGGTGCGGCTGCATGTGCTGCCGCCGGTGGTGACGGCGCATCTATTGCTGGGCTTGTTGACCCTGGCTGGCTTGTACCGGCTGTTCCTGACCGTGGGACCGCAGTCCGCCCCGGTCGGCGAGACCACGGGTCTGCGCTGGTTGGGCCGGTTCGGGCTGCTGGCCTTGTTCGCGCAACTGTTCCTGGGCGGCTGGGTGTCGTCGAATTACGCCGCGCTATCCTGCCCCGATTTCCCGACTTGCCTGGGCGAACCCTGGCCCGAGGCCGATTACGCCGGGGGCTTCGAGATTTTGCGGGCGCTCGAACCGGGTTATCTCGGGGCTTTGTTGCCGCCGTCCGCCTTGGTCGCCGTGCATTGGGCGCACCGGATCGGGGCCGGGGTGGTGTTCGTGCTGCTCAGCGTTCTGGCCATGGGCGTGACTTCCAATCCCAAGGTGCCGCGTTTGAGCAAGGCCGGGCTGCTGCTGAGCTTCCTGCTGCTGGTGCAGGTCGGGTTGGGGGTGGCGGCGGTGCTGCTGCGCCTGCCGGTGGCGGTGGCCGTGGCGCATAGCGTGGTCGCTGCCTTGTTGCTGCTGGATTTGGTGCATATCCAGTATTTCCTGGGCGTGCCGCGCCGGGCCGAGGTGCCCGCACAACGTCCGCTGCCGGTCGGGCAGGAAATCCCGGTCGGCGAATTACCCACCGAGATCGAGTTGCCGCCGACCTTGGTGCCGCCGCCGCTGGTCGAAGTCCCGGCCCGCGCCCCGGCGGACAACCTGTTCGGCAAGCTCAAGAGCGGCCTCGGCAAGACCCGCGGCGGCTTGACCGGCTTCCTGGCCGATCTGGCCCTGGGCAAGAAGGCCATCGACCGCGATTTGCTGGACGATATCGAAGCCCAGTTGCTCACCGCCGATATCGGCGTCACCGCCACCCGCGATATCGTCGATCATCTCACCGACAGCCTGGACCGCAACCAACTGGCCGACGTGCGGACCTTGACCGCGAAATTGCGCGAATACCTCTACGATATCCTGGCCCCGGTCGATGCACCCTTGGTGATCCCGCCCGAGACCCGGCCCTATGTCGTCCTGGTCGTGGGTGTCAACGGGGTGGGCAAGACCACCACCATCGGCAAACTGGCCAAGCGTTTCCAGCAGGATGGGCATAGCGTGATGCTGGCGGCGGGCGATACCTTCCGCGCGGCGGCGGTGGAGCAATTGCAGACCTGGGGCGAGCGCAACCATGTCCATGTGGTGGCCCAGCACACCGGGGCGGATTCGGCTTCGGTGATCTTCGACGCGGTGCAGGCAGCCCAGGCCCGCAATATCGATGTCTTGATCGCCGATACCGCCGGACGCCTGCACACCAAGTCCAACCTGATGGACGAACTCAGCAAGATCAAACGCATCATGCGCCGCTTGGACGAGACCGCCCCGCACGAGGTATTACTGGTGGTGGATTCCGGTACCGGCCAGAACGCCATCAACCAGGCGCGGCAGTTCAACGACGCCGTGGGTTTGACCGGCATCGCCTTGACCAAGCTGGACGGCACGGCCAAGGGTGGGGTGATTTTCGCGCTGGCCAAGCAGTTCGGGATTCCGATCCGTTATATCGGCGTGGGCGAGGGCATCGACGACTTGCAGGATTTCGACGCCAAGCAGTTCATCGAGGCTTTGTTCGCCGAGTAACGGTGGAGTTGAAACCCCGTCCGCGCCAGGGTGCCCGGTGCGGACGGGGTTTTTTGTTATTGACCAATGGCGTCGATTTTGAAACGCTGGCCACAGTCACCCGCGCCGGGGCTGGCCTCGCCCTGCGCGATCAGGGTTTTCAAATCGCTCTTGGGATCGAGCGGGGCGGGCAGATTGATGGCGACATCGACCAATAGCCCTTTTTTGCAACCCAGGCTTATCTTCTGGCTTGCGCCCACGCCCAGCGCCGTATCCACCTGCTTGAAGAATTCCGCCGTATCCACCGACTGGCCGATATGGTCGCCGACGAAGCGGGCCACGCCGGAATCGTTGAACTCGTGGTCCAGCCGGATCGCCAGCGCGAAATACGCATCGGGCGTCCAAGCCCCGCAAGCGCCGTGCTTATGCCATTCGTGCCGTTCCAGGCAAGAATCGGCGGCGACGCTGGGCATCACCACCCCCAATCCTGCACGTACCGGCCCGCCCAGTTCCACCGGGGGATAAGCGCAGAAGCCGCCCGCCGGTTTGTCCTTCACCGCGCCGCAATAGGCGTAATAGCCCTGTCTTTGGCCGCAGTCCTTTTGGTTGGGCCACAGGCCGTGCAGGGTGAAGTTGCGGGCTTGGAACGCCTTGCGGTCGTCGATCCCGCATTCGGGTTTGTCGCCATGGCTTTCACAGAAAGCTGGCTCCCAGCTCAAGGCCAGGACGTAGCTGTCGGCGTGGTGGGCGATCTGGCAGCTTGCACCGCTGGTGTGGGAAATCGGCGGGTTTTGGGGTGGCCCGGACGCCGTGCCGTCCGCCGTGAAGCTGCCGCAATCCTTTGCCACCCAGCGGGCGGTGCCGCCCACCGCGCCCGGTACGGCGATCTGGTAGTAATCGGGATCGACCGGCTTGTTGAAGGCGAGGACGGTGTAATCGGTGCCGGGTTGGGTTTGGGCGTGGTCCGGGTTGGTCTTTTTGTTTTTCGAGAGATAGGCTTCGCAGGCGCTGTCGGCGTGGAAACTGCCGAGTGGGGCGGCCTGGGCCATGGAAAACCAAGCCGCGCCCAAGGCCAGCGCGGTGCATAAACAATAGGAATGGCGCGTTTGCATTCGGATTCGCTCGTCGACGGGATGGGTGGGGAATCGGCGGATTGGGTTCCGCAAGGATCATCCGGCTTAAGCGGGAATCTGTCGATCAAAACCGGCTGCGGTATCGAGGCTCAACTCAACAATACCGCCACCAGTCCCGTAATGAAAATCCCATCGAACGTCCCGGCCCCGCCGATGGACGCCATCGGCGCGTTCATCGCCCGCACATCCTTGAGCCTGAGCAAATCGGCCCCGATCAACACCCCCAGCGAGCCGGAGATATAGGCCAGCGCGGCGCGGTATTCGCCGCCCAGCCACACCGCCAGCAGCGCCGCCGACACCGGGGCCACCAGCATGGGCATCCCGATACCGACGCCGGGGATCGGGCGGCTCAGCGCATAGCTGATGGCGGCGACCGCCGCCGTCGCGGCCAGCACATGCAGCGGCGGGATCGCCGCATGGCGCAGCAAGAAGCCCGAGAAGAACACCGGCACCAAACAGCCGCCCACGTTCACCGCGATCTGGATGCGGCCCGTGAACGGCAGCAGCGGACGCCGCAGCAGCCCATGGTATAGCAGGTCGATATCGTGGCGCGGCGGGTCCGCCTTCAGGCTGAACAGCGGCAGGTTGATGGCGCTGCCAAGTAGGGAGGTCAGCAGCAAAGTGAAGGCGGAATCGGGGTCTAGCCCTAATTTCTCGAAGCTCAGGGCGATCAGCCCGAGGTTGATGCTGAAGACCAGCCACAGCAGCAAGCCCATGAATAGGAATAGATAGAGGGGCGAAAAGGGAGAACGCATGGGCGGGTGTGGCGGGTATAGGGAAGGGCGGGGCCGCAGCCCTTGGGACCGCGACCCGTGAAGGTCATTCGACCTTGATGGATTGGCGTTTGGCGCTCTGGACCTTGGGGATCGTCAGTTCCAGGACGCCATCCTTGAAGCTGGCCTTGGTGTTCTCGCTATCCACCGCGCCCGGCAGTTGGATGATGCGCTGAAATTCGCCCCGGCTGGTTTCGCGCCGGTGATATTGGCCTTTTTCCTCCTGCTCGTCCTTCTGGACTGTGGCCTTGAGGCTCAGGGTGCTTTCTTCCAAGCTCACTTCCAGGTGGTCCTTGCTGACGCCGGGGAGTTCGGCCCGGACACAGTATTCGGTGTCGCGGTCGATCACGTCCACTTTGGGCATCCGCCCGCCGAAAACGGGGGATGCGCCCAATTCCGGCCAGTGACGGCCTATGAACATGGGCGATAGCCAATGACGCCGGACCTCATCGAACCATTGGTCGAACTCGTCGAGCGGGCTCAGGACTTGGCCCTTCGGGGTTTGGGGGACGGTTTGGTTTTGGGCGGGTTGCTGGGTGTTGAGTTCGGTAGCCATGATCTTGCTCCTTTAATCTCATAACCAACGTGGGGAGGCCGGTTCCGGCCTGTTCCACCCAAAGAAATGGGGGCGGCGGCGGGGGATTTCAATGGCGAAAAACCGGATTGCGATGGGTGTCTTGTATTTACCCCGACATCCCGACATCATGGGTGGGTCAACCGAACTTGGTCAGGTAAAGAGATGAGTACTTATACGATTTATTCCGCCAAAACCCACTTTTCCCGGCTCATCGAGGAGGCTTGCGCCGGCGAGGAAGTCGTCATTGCCCGTGGCAAGCAGCCCTTGGTCAAGCTGGTGCCGATAGAGGCCAAACCGCCCGCACGGGTGTTCGGGGCTATGAAGGGCCGCGCCAGCGTGACCGAGGCGTTTTTCGAGCCTTTGCCGGAGGATGAACTGCGGGTTTGGGAATCATGAAGTTGCTGTTGGATACCCATGCTTTGCTGTGGTGGTTGGATGGGGATGAGCGCCTGCCGGAGCCATGTCGGGAATTGATCGGGGGCGAGGGCAATATCGTTTTGGTCAGCGCGGCCTCGGCCTGGGAAATCACCACCAAGGCGCGCTTGGGCAAGCTACCGGGGGCGGTCGCGGTGGCGGCGGATTTCCGAAAATGCTTGGCCACCCAGGACTTCACGCCTTTGGCGATTTCCCTGGATCACGCGGTGCGGGCTGGAAACCTGCCCGGTCCCCATCGCGACCCGTTCGACCGGATGTTGATCGCCCAATCCCAAGCGGAGGGGGTTCCGCTGATAAGCAACGAAACCTTGTTCGATCAGTACGGGATTCGGCGGGTTTGGTGAGCGCGTTCCCCGCCGGGAGGGCGGGGAACGCGCTTGGTAGCTTTTACACTTCCCGCCGCATATGCGGGAACAAGATCACATCCCGGATCGACGGGCTATCGCTGAAGAACATCACCAAGCGGTCGATGCCGATACCTTCGCCGGCGGTCGGGGGCAGGCCGTATTCCAGGGCGCGGATATAGTCGGCGTCGTAGTGCATCGCCTCCTCGTCGCCGGAATCCTTGTCCTCCACCTGCCGTTTGAAGCGCTCGGCCTGGTCCTCGGCGTCGTTCAACTCGGAAAAGCCGTTCGCCAACTCCCGCCCGCCGACGAAGAACTCGAAGCGGTCGGTGATGAAGGGATTGTCGTCGTTGCGCCGGGCCAGGGGCGACACTTCCGCCGGATATTCGGTGATGAAGGTCGGCTCGAACAGCTTGTCCTCGACGGTCTTCTCGAAAATCTCGGTTTGGACTTTCCCCAAGCCATCGCCCGCCGCGATCTTGATCCCCAAGCCTTGGGCGATGCGGACGGCGCTGTCGCGCTCGGCCAAGTCTTCCGCCTTGATGTCGGGGTTGTAGTGCAAGATCGATTCCAGCACTGTCATCCGCCGGAATGGCTGGGACAGGTCGTAGGTTGCGCCTTGATAGGGAATCTCCAGCGTCCCCACGAGGCTCTGGGCGATGCCGCGCAGCAGTTCCTCGGTCAGGTCCATCAGGTCGCGGTAATCCGCGTAAGCCTGATAGAACTCGATCATGGTGAACTCGGGATTGTGCTTGGTCGATAAGCCTTCGTTGCGGAAGCTGCGGTTGATCTCGAACACCTTCTCGAACCCGCCCACCACCAAGCGCTTGAGATAAAGTTCGGGCGCGATCCGCAGGTACAAATCCATGTCCAGCGCGTTGTGATGGGTGACGAAGGGCTTGGCGCGGGCGCCGCCCGGAATCACCTGCATCATCGGGGTTTCCACTTCCAGGAAGCCGCGCTCGGCCAGGAATTCCCGGATATGGCGCACAATGGCGCTACGCAGCAGGAACACCCGCCGCGAATCCTCGTTCATGATGAGATCGACATAGCGTTGCCGGTAGCGGGTTTCGTTGTCGGTCAGGCCGTGGAATTTCTCCGGCAAGGGCCGCAGCGACTTCGACAACAGGCGGATGTTGTGCGCCTTGAGCGACAGTTCGCCGGTCTTGGTTTTGAACAGCGTGCCCTCGACCCCGACGATATCGCCCAAATCCCAGCCCTTGAACGCCTCGTAAGCGCCTTCCGGCAGCCCGTCGCGTTGCAGGAAGATTTGGATGCGGCCCGACATGTCTTGGAGATGCGCGAACGAGGCTTTGCCCATAATGCGCTTGGCCATCAAACGCCCGGCCAGCTTGGCGGGCAGGGCTAGTGCTTCCAGGTGTTCGGCGGTTTCCTCGCCGAATTGGGCGTGGAGTTCCTGCGCCAGGGCGTCGCGGCGGAAATCGTTGGGGAAGGCCACGCCCTGTTCGCGGATCGCGGCCAGCTTCTCGCGGCGCTGGGCGATCAGGCGGTTGTCTTCTTGGGCCGCTTCCGCTGCCGATGTTTCTACTTGTGCTTCGTTGCTCATCTTATAAACCACTCTTCAAACTGGCCTCGATGAAGGGATCGAGGTCGCCATCCAACACGGGCTGCGGGTTGCTGGTTTCATAGCCGGTGCGCAAATCCTTGATGCGGGATTGATCCAGCACATACGACCGGATTTGGCTGCCCCAGCCGATATCCGACTTGGAATCCTCCAGCTTCTGCTTCTCGGTGTTGCGCTTCTGGATTTCCATTTCGTAGAGCTTGGCGCGGAGTTGCTTCATACACCAATCGCGGTTGGCGTGCTGGGAGCGCTGGCTCTGGCATTGCACCACGACGCCGCTGGGGACGTGGGTGATACGCACGGCGGATTCGGTGCGGTTGACGTGCTGGCCGCCCGCGCCCGAGGCCCGGTAGACATCGGTGCGCAAATCGGCGGGGTTGATGTCGATGTCGATGTTGTCGTCGATCTCGGGCGAGACGAACACCGAGGAGAACGAGGTGTGGCGGCGGTTGCCGGAATCGAACGGCGATTTCCTGACCAGGCGGTGGACGCCGGTTTCGGTGCGCAGCCAGCCGTAGGCATATTCGCCCTCGAAGCGGATGGTGGCGCTTTTGATACCGGCCACGTCGCCGGAGGATTCTTCCACCAGTTCGGTCTTGAAGCCGCGGCGCTCGCCCCAGCGCAAATACATGCGTTCCAGCATCGCGGCCCAGTCCTGGGCTTCGGTGCCGCCGGAACCGGCTTGGATATCGAGGAAGGCGTTGTTGGGGTCCATTTCGCCGGCGAACATGCGGCGGAATTCGAGTCCCGCGACTTGGGATTCGAACTTGGCGAGGTCGGCGGCGACCGATTCGACGCTGTCCTCGTCGTTCTCTTCCACGGCGAGTTCGAGCAGTTCCTCGGCGTCGGCGATGCCTTGTTGGAGGGAATTAAGGGTGTGGACCACGCCTTCGAGCAGGGTGCGTTCCTTGCCCAGGGCTTGTGCCAGTTCGGGCTTGTCCCAGATTTTGGGGTCTTCGAGTTCGCGGAGAACTTCGGTCAGGCGTTCGGCTTTGATTTCGAAGTCAAAGATACCCCCTAAGGGCTTCCTGGCGGCCCCTCAGGTCTTTGATTTGGTGGTAGAGCGGGTTGAGTTCGCGCATGGTCGTTGGGGTTTCCTGTGCTGGTTAAAGGGGTGGGGATGCTAGCACAGAATGGGGGAGGGATTGGCGTTATAGCAAGCTGAAGCCGTGCCCGTCCGGTAGCCGATAGCGGGGAAAACCGGCGGTATCCACCGCCATGATTTCGGTGATGCCGGTTTCGACCGCGACCCAGTAGAGCGAGGCGTCGGCGAAATCCATTTCGTGCTTGCTTGCTTCTGTGTAGCGCTTAATCCATTTCCTCATTTGCGCGGTTAGCCGGGCAATTCAGACGGGGGCGAACCCTATGGATAGGAACATGATGCTTCTCTATGGTGTGAGCTGACCAAGGTTTTTGGGTCCCAAGATAGGGGTTGGTGGGTAGATTATTGGCGAAGTCTGGCGATAGTATCCTGGTGTTTGTATCTTAGCGGTGATCAATAGATGATTTTTTGTGAGTCATTATATGGGGGGTGGTATATGTTTTTTTGATGCATTTGTATATTTATTAGAATATTTGAAATTTCTTAGTATTGCTGTCATAAGTAACACTTGAGAAACAAGGGTTATAATCTGCGTTTTGTCGTTTGCCAAAATTCGATATCAGACTTATCATCAGATCGGGAGTTCGATCATGAGTTTGGGGTGCTGCAAAATGGTTAACTTGCCATCGGCTCTGCGATGATACTGTTTGCAGGGCTAGCGTCGGATTCCAAAGTTTTCGGATTCATTGCCGCGCTGAGTAAAGGCTTGCCAGACTGGCTTTATATCTAAGAAGTCGTGCGGTTTTTTGTATCTTCAGGCCTGTCACACAGAGGGGTGGCATAAAAAAGGTTCCAAACCCCGAAAGTAGGTGGCTGGTCCGGAGATGAATGGCAATATGATTATGGTATAAAATATGAATACTGTGGTAGATAAGTTCGTTATTCCTGCGCAGCCTAGTATTATGATAGAGTTAAACGGGCTGCTGAATAATGATGGTGTAAATATGGATACTATTGCGGAGGTTATTGGTAAGGATCCCGCGTTATCCGCAATGATGCTAAGAACCGTTAATACCCCGTTTTTTTCCCGAGGCCGTAAGTTTAATTCAATTAAACAAGCCACTGGCGTCATGGGGTTGGGTTGCATAAGAAGAGTTATGTTGAGTGCGGTTTTTAAAAGTCAATATTCAAAAATCAACGCAAAGAAGATGGAGCTGTTTTGGAGGCATTCTGAACTTAGTGCGATAGCATGTGAGATTATAGCGAGATGCTGTTATCCTGAATTGTCGGAGAGCGCTTATCTTGCCGGTTTGTTCCATGACTGCGCAGCACCGCTTTTTATCCAAAAATATGATGATTATTGTGAGTTTTTTAATAAGCATATCGAGAAAAGTGATAGCAAAATCGTAGACGAAGAAAATCGACGCTATTCTATAAATCACTGCATTATTGGAAATAGGTTTTGTAAAGCTTGGTCTCTTCCTGAAGTGGTTTGCTCTGGGATACTGTATCACCATGCCTCTTTGGAGAGGTCTACAGGTTTTAGTGAGGCCGCTCAGGCAAACACGTTAGTTGAAAAAATGGTCGCGATTCTTGCTGTCAATGACAAGATAGTCCAGAGGTTCGATTTATCGAAAAAGACTATAGCAATATCTTTGGATGAATATATGGAAAAACATAATGTTTTTATCGAGATATTAAGCATTGATAAGGATGATTTGTTGAATATAAAAGAAGATTTTCTGGATAAGGCATTTGGAGCCTGAGCGTCACCCAAGTCGTATGGGTTAAGCAAAAGCCCTTTCTTTCTCTAGGTCGGCAGCTTGTATGGTGGGTTATCGACATAACAAAACATACGTGTTTTAAATCTGGATATAACTCTATGGTCACTATGTACAGGACAAAACCCGCAATGCCCAGGCGAACTCATCGGACTTCTCGGTTGGGTTCAGGACGGTGTTGCGAAGGAAGTCGAGTCCGTGGCGGAAGAGGGACTTGAGGGGGCGCGACAGCGTTTTTTTTGACGGACGGGGCTGGGGCCGTCGTGGAGCAGTTCGCCGGTGCGGTAGGACCAGGCGAAGGCCAGGGCAAGCAGGCCCATGAGCTTGGCGAGGCGCTTGGGGTCGGTGAGGTGGGTATCCTCCAAGTTGAAGCCCCTGGATTTCAAAGCGCCGAACAGGGTTTCCACTTGCCAACGGTTGGCGTAGGCGTCGATGGCCCCGGCCTGTGGGGTGCCGGAGGAGGCGATGAACAGGAAGCCGCCGTCGTCGAGGCGCAGGGCGGAGAGGTGGACGAAGCAGCCCCACACCGGACGGCGCCCGACCAGGCGGTGGGTCTCGCCGGGCCGGAGCGAGCCGAACAATTGGTCCAAGCGCATCATCCGGATCCAACTGTTGGGAACGCGGGTGTCGCGCTTGAGGCGCTGGTGGAAGGGAATGCCCTTCTGTTGCAGCCAGCGGAACCAGTCCTCGCCGATGAACTCGCGGTCGGCCAGCAGGGCGGCGATCCGGGCGGTGCCGAAGACCTTCAGGAAGCGCTCCATCAACGCGATGCGCTCGGCGGTGTCGGAGTTCCCCGCTTTGCCGAGGACGCTCCAGAACACCGGCACGGCCATCCCCCGGTGGGCGATCCCCAGGACCAGGAAGTTGATCTCGGCCAGGCCGAACTTCCAGTTCGTGCGGTCCAGGGTCAGCCGCCAGGGGCCGTCGCCGACCGGGACCAGCCGCACCAACAGGCGGGCGAGGACGTCCTGGTCCAACTCGAACGCGCGGAAGAAGCGCTGGAGCCGCTTGTAGTGGGACTCCACCTTGGCCGGACCGCCGAAGCCGGTGGCGAGTTCCGCCAGGTTGACGCTGCGCACCTTGAGCAGGGCCAGCAGGAAATGCGCGAGGAAGCCGATCCGGGCCCCGTGCCACGGCAAGTGCTCGGACAGGACGGCCTTGAGGTCTTGATGAGGGTCAGCCATCGGAGGTAAAAGCCGGATAGTTTACGCCTTTGGCAATCAAGCAGTTAGGTTTTTGTCCTGTACTTAGCTATGGTCAACACCGCACTGAAGGAAACCGACTGCCGCCTCAAGAAATTGGGCAAACAAATCAGCAGCCTGGGCGAGAAATTCGGCAGTTTCATCGAAGGGCTGGTCCTGCCGTCCATGCAGAAAATCCTCAACGAACGCTTCGGGATGCAAATCGTCAGCCCCAGCGTGCGGGCCTACACGAACAGCGACCAGAATGTCGCCTATACGTCGAAGTCAAAAGCCATTTGCGCCCCGAGGCCATCGCCCAGATGAAAACCATCCTGAAGGATTTCAGGGAGTTCTTCCCCGAGCATCGGGATAAAACGGTATATGGCATCCTCGCCGCCGTGGACATCAGCGAAAAAATGCGCGAGGAAGTATTGAAAGCCGGGGTTTATGTCGCGGAAATCACGATGGCGTGTTCAGGCTGGATATGCCGGAAGGGTTTCAGCCGATGGCGTATTGAGCCTGGATTCGGTGCGGGACCGTGGCGAATATTCGGTTGCCAAGCACGTCCGGCGGGAATGACACCCTTCCCTATCCTACGAACGGGATAGGGTAGACCATCGCTTCACCGCGCCCTTGGCGACGATGGGTTTTCTGCGGTTCAGCAGATGCCGGGTTGATCGGAGTAGAATCCGGCTCGAATTTCAACCTTTGTCTATTGCCAGGAATGGATTCCTATGGACATTTTCAACGTGGACGTATCGTCCCCCGAAATCTGGTTCTCTTTCCTTGCCCTCGCGTTCATGGAAATCGTGTTGGGTATCGACAATATCCTATTCATTTCCATCCTGGTGGCCCAACTCCCGGCCGCCCGGCAGTTTTCCGCCCGCGTGGTCGGCCTGAGCTTCGCGCTGGTGCTACGGGTATTGTTCTTGATGGGCGTGGTCTGGCTGACCCGTTTGGTGGAACCGGTGGTCGAGGTCGCCGGGATGGCGTTCTCCTGGCGCGATCTGATCCTACTCGCGGGCGGTGTCTTCCTGATCGGCAAGGCCACCACCGAAATCCATGGCACCGTCGAAAGCCGGGAAGCGGACACCAAGGCCGCGTCCGCCCGGCTGTTCGGTCTGGTGATTGTCCAGATCGTATTGCTCGACCTGGTTTTTTCGGTCGATTCGGTATTGACCGCCATCGGCATGAGCGACGTCCTTGGGGTGATGGTGGCTGCGGTATTCGTCGCCATCGTCGTGATGCTCGTGGCTTCGGGGCCGCTGTCGAGGTTTATCGAGCGGCATCCGACCACCAAAATGTTGGCGCTCGCCTTTTTGCTGATAATCGGCATTGCCTTGGTTGCCGATGGGCTCGAATTCCACATTCCCCGTGGATATCTTTATTTCGCGATAGTCTTTTCGGCCTTCGTCGAGTTCCTGAACTTACTGCGTGGGCAACGGCGAAAGCCCGGCAAAAACCCATCGACCCTCCAGGAAAGGCGGGGTGGGTAATTGCGTTGGGGGAATAGTGGTATACTGGATTGTTCTCAGATATGCCCGTGAATCACACCATCTATCCAGGCTGATGCGGAGAGTTAGGCCAACGGCTTCGGCCTATGAACTGCGGTCGAGCAACTCCCATTGCTGATGTTGCAATAGCCGATCCCGCTCGTTCGAACAATCCGCGCTAGGCATTGCCAAACAATCTTCGTATTCCCCTTCCAAGACAGCCTCATGATCGTATTTGGGCGGACTGGGTGTATAAGAGATGCAGCCCGTAATGATCAGGGTTATGGTCATGATGAGAGTGGCTATAAGCTTGTTCATGGATGGACTCCTTTGATTTTGAATAATAAAAAGGTAGCCATTGTTAATCCCAAGGGAGTAACTCGTAAAACTTCGACAGCGTAGATCGAATTAAATTCCGTGGTCACTGCGGCGGCCATTTCCAGCTATGATGCGAGACGGCATTGATTGGAGCTATCCTGGAAAAAACCGCCAAACTTTCCGGGAAATTGTTGCCAAGCGCATTCAGCGCGAAAGACACACCCGTGTTCGACAGGATTTACCCGCTTTTTTCCGGGAGTCCGGTCTCCGGCCCCGGCCTATCGAAGACACATTCCAGGGCTTGACAAGCCCGGCTTTCCCCACTAAAGTTTCGACACGAAACAATAGTGGTCTGGGCTTTTGCCATCATCGTTCCCCGGTTTTTCTCGATGCCGCCCTGGATGCATATACGGCGCGGATAGATAGGGTATTGTCCAAAGGTTTTGACCCTACCGGAATCGGTATTTATGGCCTGGGGCTATTGTGGGCATGTCAACAACCCAAAGAGAGAGGAAACAGCTATGAGCGCACAAATCGGCGAAGAGAAAGATTTGTTCTGGGGCTATGTGGCGCTGGTGACCACATTACTGGTGGTGGTGGTGGCGATGGTCAAGTTGAGCGAGAACGATAAATACGATCCCATCCGCCAGCAACAGGCGGAAGAGGCCGCGCAGATGAATATCCGCGTCATCCATTGATCGGGAGGGCTGGACGATGAATATCACGATAAAATCCGGTTTGGCCCTGGCGGCGGTGCTGGTCGCATACTGCGGCAGCGCCCCGGCCTCGGAATATATCTACCGCGACCTATTGGGCAATACCTTGGCCTCGCGGCAATGCGCGGCCAAATCCGACGCCGAACAGCGGGCCAGCGATGCCTATACTATCGGTAAGTTCGCCAAGCGTTTCTGCGAAACCCAGGGCTATGGCTGGTATGTATCGGAACAGAAAGCACCGGGCAGGCTGGTTTGCGAACCCTGCGCCGGGGCCGACACGGGATATCGCTGCCATGTGGAGGATGTCGAGGTATCTTGCAAGCGGCTCAAACCCGGCTCGGCGGGGTTGATTCCCGGTAAAAGCTAGGGCATTCCAGTTTAGGCTTACCCCTCGGCCGTAGAGTGGGCATGTGCTCATGCCCACCATTTTTAGGTTATCCAAGTGGGCACGGAATACCTGCCCGCCTTTCCCCCGAAGTCGCGGCGGGCCGGGAATACCGGCCCACCCCACGCTATCCCGCCAATTCCCCTACCAATTTCTCCACGAACCCAAGTTTCGCCTCCGGTCCGTCGAAGCTGGCCGTGAAACGCAGCTTGTCCGGCCCGTCCAGCTTGTAGACCTTGGGCTGGGTTTGGATCAAGCGGATCACCTGGATCGGATCGATGGACGGATTGGGATGGAACAAAATCCGCCCGCCGCCCGGCCCCGCCTCGATCTTGCGGATACCCAGCTTCTCCGCCTTGAGCTTGAGCGCGGTGATGGCGAACAGCACCTTGGTCTGCGGCGGCAACAGGCCGAAACGGTCGATCATCTCCACTTGCAGCGCCCTTAAACCTTCGTCGTCGCGGGCGTTGGCGATGCGCTTGTACAGCACCAAGCGGGTGTGGGCGTCCCACAGGTAATCGTCGGGGATCAGGGCCGGGGCTTGCAGATCGATCTCGGGGCCGGCTTCGTGCGGGAGCAGGTCGAGGTCGGGTTGCCGCCCGGATTGGAGTGCTTCCACCGCCCGTTCTAGCATTTCCGTATACATCGTCAGGCCGATTTCCTGGATTTGGCCGCTCTGTTCGTCGCCCAGCAATTCGCCCGCGCCGCGGATTTCCAAATCGTGCGAGGACAGCATGAAACCCGCGCCCAGTTCGCCGCTGGCCTCGATGGCTTCCAGGCGCTTGATGGCGTCGGCGGTCATCAGGCTCTTGGGCGGCACCATCAGATAGGCATAGGCCCGGTGGTGCGAGCGCCCGACCCGGCCCCGGATTTGGTGCAATTGCGCCAGGCCCAGCATATCGGCGCGGTTGATGACGATGGTGTTGGCGCTGGGCACGTCGATGCCACTCTCGATGATGGTGGTGCAGATCAGCACGTTGAAGCGCTGGTGGTAGAAGTCCAGCATGATGTTTTCCAGTTCCCGCTCCGGCATCTGGCCGTGGGCGGTACGGATGCGGGCCAAGGGCACCAGCTTCGCCAATTCCCGCGCCATCTTGTCCATGGTCTCGATCTTGTTGTGGAGGAAATAGGCCTGCCCGCCGCGCTTGATTTCGCGCAACAGGGCTTCCTGTACCAAGGCGTCGTCCCATTCGCTGACGAAGGTCTTGATGGCGTGGCGGTTGGGCGGCGGGGTGGCGATGATGGAAATATCCCGAAGTCCCGACATGGCGAGGTTCAAGGTGCGCGGGATCGGGGTCGCGGTCAGGGCCAGGAAATCCACCTCGCTCCTCAGCTTCTTGAAATGCTCCTTCTGGGTCACGCCGAAACGGTGTTCCTCGTCCACGACCACCAGCCCCAAATCCTTGAACTTCACATCCTTCTGCAACACCTTGTGGGTGCCGATGAGGATATCGAGCTTGCCTTCGGCCAATTCCTTCAACGCTTGCTCCTGCTGCTTCTTGCCGACGAAGCGCGACACGGTCTCGACCCGGATCGGCCAATCGGCGAAGCGGTCGCGGAAGTTCTGATAATGCTGCTGGGCCAGGAGGGTGGTGGGCACCAGCACCGCCACCTGCTTGCCGTTCTGCACCGCCACGAAGGCGGCCCGCATCGCCACCTCGGTCTTGCCGAATCCCACATCGCCGCACACCACCCGGTCCATGGGCCGGGGCGAGGCCATGTCGCCCAGGCAATCGAGGATGGCGCTTTCCTGGTCCGGGGTTTCCTCGAACGGGAAGGCGGCGGCGAAGGCCAGATATTCCTCGGTCTGGGTTTGATGGCCGAAGCCGAGCCGGGCGGCGCGTTTGGCGTGGATATCGAGCAATTCCGCCGCCACGTCGCGCACCCGTTCCAGAGCTTTGCGGCGGGCTTTGCGCCATTGTTCGCCGCCGAGCTTGTGGAGGGGGGCCGCGTCCGGGTCGGCCCCGCTGTAGCGGCCGATCAAATGCAGCGAGGACACCGGCACGTAGAGCTTGTCGCCGCCCGCGTATTCCAGGGCCAGGAATTCGGTGTCGATGCCGCCCACGGTGAGCTTGGCCAGTCCCAGGTAGCGGCCCACGCCGTGGTCCTGATGCACGACCGGGGAGCCGACATCCAGTTCTTCCAGGTTGCGGAGGAGTTGGTCGAGCTTATGGCCCCCGGCGCGGCGGCGGCGGCGGCGCTGCTGGACTTTCTCGCCGGACAGCTGGGTTTCGGTGACGATGGCGAGTGGTGGTTCCGCCAGCCATAGCCCGTGGTCCATCGGCGCGATGACCAGGCACGGGCCTTCGGGCCGGTCGAGGAACTCCCGCCAGCTTTCCACCACCTTGGGCCGCAGCCCGGCCTTGCCGAGTTGTTCCAGCAAAGCCTCGCGGTGGCCGGCGGTCTCGGCCACGAACAAGACCCGGCCTTGCAGTTCGGCGATGAAGGCGGAAAGGGCGGCGGCGGGTTGTTTTTGCTTGGGATCGAGGGCGAGCGGGGGCAGCGGCTTGCAGGTGTAGACCGTGCCTTCAGCGCTCGAATCCGCCGGGTCGATTTCGATTCGGGGATAGGCCGAGAGCCGTTGTTCCAGCGTTTCGGGGTCCAGGAACAGCGTCGCGGGTAGCAGCGGCGGCTTGTCGATATGGCCGGAACGCTGGCGGTAACGGGCTTCGGTTTCGGCATGGAAGGCGTTGGCGGCGGCCCGCGCCGCCCCGCGCAGCACCACCACCGCGCCCTTGGGCAGGTAATCGAACAGGGTTTCCGTGGTATCCACGAACAGCGGCAGGTAATACTCGATCCCGCCCGGCGCGATGCCCTTGCTGACCTCCAGATACAGCGGATTATTGGAAGCCGCCTCCGGGAAATGGACCCGGAACGCCTTCCTGAAGCGCTTGATGGCGTCTTCGTCGAATGGGAATTCCCGCGCCGGGAATAGGTTGATCTCGCCGACCTTCTGCGCCGAGCGTTGGCTTTCGACATCGAAGGTGCGGATCGATTCTACTTCCTCGTCGAACAGTTCGATGCGGTAGGGCACTGCGCTCCCCATCGGGAACAGGTCGAGGATGGCCCCGCGTACCGCGAATTCCCCATGTTGCAACACCTGCGACACGCATTGATAGCCGACGCTTTCCAGGCGTTGGCGGGTTTCTTCCAGGCTCAGGCGGTGGCCCGGTTTCAGGACGAAGGTATTGCCCAGGACGTGGCTGCGCGGCGTCAAGCGTTGCATCAGCGTCGCCACGGGAGTGAGCAACACGCCCTGTCCGGCCCGCGCCAGTGCCGCCAGGGTCTTCAGCCGCTCCGACACGATCTCGGGCAGCGGCGAGAAAATATCGTAGGGCAGGGTTTCCCAATCCGGGAAGTGCAGCACCGGGGCCGCCCCGCCCAGGAAGAAGGCGATCTCGTGTTCCAAGCGCACCGCCGTTTGGGTGTCCTCGGTGGCCACCAGGAACAGCCGCTTTTCCCGCAACACCGCCTGGGCCAAGGCCAGCGCGTCGGCACAGCCCAAAAGGTTCCGCCAAAGGGCCGGGCCGCCCTCGCCCTGGGTGGAAGCTGGGGTCGTGGGAGTCAAAGGAGTGGTGGGGGAGGCTGGGGTCATGCTGGGAAATCCGTGCGGAGGCTATTCGGGAATCCGGGGATTATCGCCGGAAATGGCGGGAAAATCCTTCATGCGTGCGGGTCCAACCGGTAAGTTCGGAATGAACAGGCATGCTGATAGTTTAAGCCAGGGGATTTGCCGGGGTGGGATTCCTTGTATTGCCGCTCCCGCCCGCAGGGATCGGCCACTATTATCGCCGCTTTGGCGGGAGCGGCCCGTGGGCCGCGCCGTCGGCGAATCCTGGGCCGCCGCCAGGGTGCTAGGGTGGGTGGTATGTCGGCACGGAAAGCTTGGGATTGCCCGGCGTAATGGGCGGCTTGCCAAGACCGGGCCTTGGGGAATGGCTACGGTCGGCCCCGCCATAAGGCATCGGCGCATTAAAAGCTAACCCTGGGAAAACTTGGAGGCCCCCACCAAGAATTGTTCTCATATGACAGAATTCATAATATACTATGGACGTGTTAACTGAGATGGTTAACATGCCCCCAGTCCTAAATCCAAACATAGAGGTTTCCCATGAAGAGCAACTTTGCCGAGTTTTCCGAATCAGAGTTGGCCAGTATGATCGACAATGCCCAGAAAGCGCTGAGGGAGAAACACGATAATAAACGCAAGGAAGTTGTTAACAAAATCAAAGAGTTGGCGACATCCATCGGTGTGAACGTGGATATCACCGAAATCACCAAGCCGGTGGGAAGAAAAGGTAGCAAGGTTCCGGTGAAATATCAGAATCCCCAGAACCTTTCCCAGAAGTGGACCGGGCGCGGCATGAAGCCCAAGTGGCTGCAAGCCCTGCTCGAAGAAGGCCGTGACATCAAGGAATTCGAACTCGGCGCTTGAACCGACGAATCCACGTCCCCCGGCGGAATGCCGGGGGACGTTTTTTTATGCCCGGAGGTTTTGGACGGCGGCTATCGGTGGATGGTCGGTATGGACATTGACGCGGGGAGGAAATTCCCGTGCCCGGAGAATAACCCCACTATTGGGCCTTGGCTCAAAACGCCCGATTCCCTTGTCGTAGGGGATCAATACCCCCAATTCCGGCCCAGGGTCCGGTTCTTATCGGCACGTTAAAAACGCTTGGCCAAGCACAATAAGCCGGGCGGCCCATGGGCCGGATCGAGGGCGATATTGGGGTATCCGCCGGGAACGCGCCTCCACGGGCCGATGCCGAGGATCAATCCAGGAAGCGCCGGGTCAGGCCGCCGTATTCGTCGATCCGGCGGTCGCGCAGGAAGGGCCAGATGCGCCGCACTTCCTCGGAGCGGTGGCGATCAATATCCACGATCAGCACCCGGCTTTCCTGGGCGTCGGCCCGGCACAGGAATTCGCCCTGCGGACCCACCGCGAAGCTATTGCCCCAGAATTGGATGCCGGGGCTGTGCCCGCTGGGGTCGGCTTCGTGGCCGATGCGGTTGCAGGCCACCACCGGCAGGCCGTTGGCGACCGCGTGGCCGCGCTGCACCGTGACCCAGGCTTCCAACTGGCGCTGGCGCTCGGCCTCGGGGTCGTCCGGGTTCCAGCCGATGGCGGTGGGGTAGAGCAGGAGGTCGGCCCCAGCCAGGGCCATCAGCCGCGCCGCTTCCGGGTACCACTGGTCCCAGCACACCAGGACGCCCAATTTGCCCACCGAGGTGCGGATCGGCGCGAAGCCCAGGTCGCCGGGAGTGAAATAGAACTTTTCGTAATAGCCCGGATCGTCCGGGATGTGCATCTTGCGGTATTTGCCAATCAGCGAGCCATCGCGTTCCAGCACCACGGCGGTGTTGTGGTAGAGGCCGGGGGCGCGTTTCTCGAACAGCGAGGCGACGATGACCACGCCGAGTTCCTGGGCCAGCGCGGCCAGGCTGCCGGTGGTGGGACCGGGGATGGACTCGGCCAGATCGAAGCGGACGCAATCCTCGGTTTGGCAGAAATAAGGACCGAGGTGTAATTCTGGCAGCAATACCAGTTCCGCGCCCTGCGCGGCGGCCTCGCGGATACCTTGGAAGGAGATTGCCAGGTTGCGGGCGGGGTCCGCATCGCCACAGGTTTGTTGGACGAATCCCAGTTTGAGCGTGGGGTGCATGGCTTGGGGAATCCTCGGGGGCTAAAGCGGGAATTGCATGGTCATGCAATGCAGACTGCCGTATTGACGAATCAAGGGTACACAATCGATGCCGACCACCTCCCGGCCTGGGAAACAACCGGCCAGCCGTTCCAGCGCGATGGCGTCGGCGGGATCGTTATAGGTGGGCACCAGGACCGCGCCATTGATAATCAGGAAATTGGCATAGGTGGCGGGTAGGCGGTCGCCCGCCTCGCTATGGATCGGTTGGGGTATGGGCAGTGGCACTAGGCGGTAGGCCGTCCCGGAATACGTGGTGAAAGTCGCGAGTTGCGCCGCCATCCTTTGGAACTCGGGATATAAGGGGTCTTCCGGGTTTTCGACGGCGGTATAGGCGAGGGTATCGGGCGTGCAGAACCGGGCCAGGGTGTCGATATGGGCGTCGGTGTCATCGCCTTCGGCGTGGCCGTGTTCCAGCCATAACACTCTTTCCGCGCCGAGATATTCCCGCAGCCGGGCTTCGATTCGGGCTTGATCGAGGGAGGGATTGCGGTTGGGGTTCAACAAGCAGCGGGTGGTGGTTAACACGGTGCCCAGCCCGTCGGATTCGACGCTGCCGCCTTCCAGCACGAAATCCACACCGGCCAGGGGTATATCGCCCAGCAATCCCGTGGCATAAAGGTTCCGCGCCAAGGCCGCGTCGGCACCATGTCCGTATTTACCGCCCCAGCCGTTGAAGCGGAAATCCAGGAGTTTCCGTCCGCCTTCCGGGGTCGCGACCGAGAGCGGCGCGGTATCCCGTACCCATACATCTTCATAGGGCAGTATCGCGTAGTGGACCCGCCCGGTATCGACGCCCCGCCCGGCCAGCATCGCGGCGATCCGGGCGCGGTGGGCCGCGTCGCAGCAGGCGACGATCAAGGTTTCCCGCCGGGCGATTTCCGCGCCGATATGGGTGTAGGTTTGTTCCACGGCGGCTAACCAGGGTTGGAAGTCGCTTTCCGGGTAGGGCCAGGCGATGAGGGTGGCCGTTTGTTCGGCCCATTCGGGGATCAGGGTGGCGGTGGACATGGGGTTCACGGGAGCTGTTTTTCTCTGGGTAATCGCTAATTTCGATATTCTATCGTAAAACCGGTATGCCATCGACATAGTGGCTTTTCAGATCGCCGCGCTTGTCCGTGCGGGCGGCGCGGAATGGACCGGAGCCGGGTGCCGCCGTCCGGGGGTGGGACGCTCAGAAATAGCGGGAATAGGGTTTTTGATGCGGGCGCGGCGGGGCGTTCCTGAGCGCTTTCCCCAACAGGTAAACGCTGAGGCTGAGCAGGGTCGCCAAGCCGCCGAATCCGCCATAGAGGATCAAGTCCCGGCCACCCTCCCGGCCCAGGGTGCCGATGAACCCGACCAGGGAGATGCCGATAAAGCCCAGGCTGACCAAACCGCAATAAAGGGTGGCCATCGCGCCCAAGGCCATGAGGATCAGGCCCAGGAAATTCTTCATCGGATCGCGCCCTCCTCGACTGGTGTTGGCGCTGCCAGGAGGCTGCCGCCTCAACGCGGCGGGAATGCCCGTGGCGGTAGCGCGTCCAACAGCGTTTCGATTTGCCCGGCGTCCAACCAAGGGCCGAGATCGTGCCGCAACGCCACCGCCATGGTGTCGGGATGGCCGGCCAGCAGTGGGACGCAACGGTGGATTTCGGGTAGCAAAGTGCTGCCCGCCGCCGCCACGGCCCGGCGCAGGGTGGCGAGGTCCGGCCCGGTGGCATCGCCGTCGGGCGTTTGGGCCTGTACCGCTTTGGACAGGTCGATCAACACGGCGAACAGCTGTTCCGCCGCCGCCGCGGACAATCCTTGCCGGGTGGCGTCGGTCCGCGCCTGCCGCAAGACCTTGGCTTCCTGTGCCGGGTCCGTGAGCGCTACGCCCTCGCGGCGCTTGGCGGCGGCGACCTCGGGCATCAGGGCGAAACGCCGGCCCAGGGCCGCCGCGATGGAGTCCGCGCAGGATTGTGCCGCGGGCGGGGAGGCGGTGGGGAGGGGCGGCGGTTTCGGAGCGGCGCAGGCCGCGAGCAGGAGGGGAGTGGCGAGGAGGCCGGTGGCGAGGCATCGGGGAGTCATGGTGGGGAGGCTTGATGGAGGAAGATTGGATAAAACGCCGCTCCTTGTGCGGGGAACGGCGCTCCGGGCACACCGCTTGCTTATTTCGCCACGCCGCAGGCGATCCGCCCGCCGCCCGGCTGGTCGGCGTAGTTGTCGGCCTCGGCATGGATCACCAAGGCCCGGCCCGCCAAATCGGCGACATGCAAGCGCTTGGCCGTGACCGCCGTCTGGGTGCCGCCATCCGCCGCCACCGTCAGCAGGGGCAAGTCGCCCAGGTGGCCCGCGCCTTCCGGTCCGAGATGCTGTCCAGTCTTGGCGGGATCGTAGTGGCTACCGGCGGCCAGTCCGGCGGCGGGTTTGCCGTCCTTCTCGCCCGGACCGCAGGCCGGGGTTTCATGGACATGGAAACCGTGCGGCCCCGGCGGCAAGCCTTTGAGGTCGGGGGTCAGCACCAGGCCCGCCGGGCCGTCCGCGGCGGTGACGGTGCCCAGGCTTGCACCCACACCTTGAGGGTCGATCTTGTGCAGTTCGAAAACCAAGGGCGCGGCTCCGGCGCCGGTCGTGGCGAGGACCAGCCCCGCCGTCAATAACAGGGATAAACGCATCGCTCTCTCCTGGGATGATTGTTATGGCGAGGCGGCAGTATAGGGGATTTCCCGCATCAGGCGACGGGCCGCTTGAACGCCTCGCCCTCGATTTCCCGCACTAGTTTCGGCACCAGATAACCGGGTAGCGTTGCCCGCAATTCCCGCAGCAAGGCCATGGCCCGCGCCTCGTCCACCTCGAAATGCGCCGTGCCCCGCGCCCGGTCCAAGAGGTGCAGGTAATAAGGCAGGACGCCGTGGGCGAACAGGGTTTCGCCGAGTTCGGCCAGGGCGTCGGCGCTGTCGTTGATGCCGCGCAACAACACGGCTTGGTTGAGCAAGGTCACGCCCGCCCCGCGCAAGGCCAACAGCGCCGCCCCGACCGCGCCGTCGAATTCCCGCGCATGGTTGGCGTGGATCACCAACACCGTCCGCAAACGGCTGTCCGCGAGGTGGCGCAGCAAAGCCCCCGTCACCCGGCTCGGCAGCACCACCGGCAAGCGGCTGTGTAGCCGCAACCGTCGCACCTGGGGGATGGCTTCCAGTGCCGCGACCAGCCGTTCCAAGCGCTCGTCGCCCAGCACCAAAGGGTCGCCGCCGCTGAGGATGACTTCGCGGATGCTGGCGTCCCCGGCGATATGGTCCAGGGCCGCTTGTTCGCGGCTCCGGCCCAACAGATTGTCTTCATACGGGAACTCGCGGCGGAAGCAATAGCGGCAATGGATGGCGCACGCCCCGGTCGCGATCAGCAAGACCCGCCCCCGGTATTTGTGCAACAGGCCGGGGGCCGCCACCGCCGCCAAATCCCCCACCGGATCGGCCAGGAAACCGGGGTATTCCCGGAGTTCCGCGCCCAGCGGCAACACCTGCCGCAAGAGGGGGTCGTCCGGGTTGCCGGGCTCCATGCGGGCGGCATAGCAGCGGGTCACTCGGAACGGGAAATCCAGGGCGGCGGCGTCCAATCCGGGGAAGTCGGCGGGGTCGAGCGCGAGGGATTGGAGCAGGGTTCGGGGCTGGGTGAAGGAGTCGGCCAGTTCGGCCTGCCAGGAGGGATACATCGTGGCTGTGGTTTGGTAAGCGCAAGGCGCTCCATTATAATGGCGTGATTTTTTTCAGCTAATTCAAGCAACGAGGACAGAATGGCGACAGTCAGCACCAACGAATTCAAGGGCGGTTTGAAGATCATGCTCGACGGCGACCCGTACAACATGCTCGAAAACGAATTCGTCAAGCCCGGCAAGGGCCAGGCGTTCAACCGCGTGAAGCTCCGCAACCTCAAGACCGGTCGCGTCCTGGAGCGCACCTTCAAGTCGGGCGACACCTTCGAGACCGCCGATGTGGTCGATACCGACATGCAGTACCTTTACAACGACGGCGAGCGCTGGCATTTCATGGTGGTCGAGACCTTCGAGCAATACGAGGCCGACGCCGCCGCCGTGGCCGACGCCGCCAAATGGCTGAAGGAACAGGATGTTTGCCAAGTCACCCTGTACAACAACGCGCCCATCGGCGTGATCCCGCCCAATTTCGTGGAACTCAAGATCGTCGAGACCGATCCGGGCGTCCGCGGCGACACCTCCGGCGGCGGCGGCAAACCGGCCACCCTGGAAACCGGGGCCGTGGTGCGCGTGCCCTTGTTCATCCAGACCGACGAGGTCATCAAGGTCGATACCCGCAAGGGCGAATACGTGTCCCGCGTCGGCAAATAAGCGCCGGTTCGCCGTGGGCGGTTGCCAGGCCGCGATTGGATCGAGCCAATCGCGGCCTTTGTTTTTGGGAGGGAGATTGTGAGCGCCGACCTTGATTGGATGCCGGCTTGTTCCCTGGACCTCCTGCGGCGGCGGGCGGAACTGCTGGCCGCGATCCGCCGCTTTTTCGCCGGGCGCGAGGTGCTGGAGGTCGAAACCCCGCTGCTCTGCCACGCCGCCGTCACCGATCCCAACCTGCACGCCTTCGCCACCCGCTTCCTGCCGCCCGGTGCCCGCGAGGGCTGTGGGCTGTATCTGCAAACCTCCCCCGAATTCGCCATGAAACGCTTGTTGGCGGCGGGCAGCGGCTCGATCTACCAAATCTGCAAAGCCTTCCGCGACGAGGAAGCCGGGCGCTACCACAACCCGGAATTCACCCTGCTGGAATGGTACCGGGTGGGCTTCTCGCTGGCCGATTTGATGGACGAGATCGAAGCCTTGTTCGCCGCGGTGTGCGGGGCGGGTTATCCGCTGGCGGTTGCCGAGCGCCATGCCTATGCGGACCTGTTCCAGCGCCATCTGGGCATCGATCCCTTGAGCGCCGATATTGCCGATTTCGTGCGCTGCACGGCGGCCCAGGGCTTCCACGAGGCCGAAGCCCTGTGCGGCGAAGACCGCGGCATTTGGCTGGATTTGCTGTTCGGCTATTTCGTGCAGCCGCGGTTGGGGCGGGGCCGGGTGGCGTTTGTCTACGACTATCCCGCTTGCCTGCCGTCGCTGGCCCGCAAGCGCCCGGACGATCCGCGCGTGGTGGAGCGGGTGGAGGTGTTCCTGGAGGGCATGGAACTCGGCAACGGCTTCCACGAATTGGCCGACGCCGTGGAGCAGGAGGCCCGGTTCGAGGCCGATCTGGCGGAACGGCGGGCGCGGGGCGCGGTCTTACCGCCCAAGGATGGCCGGTTGCTGGCGGCTTTGAGCCATGGCTTGCCGGATTGCTCGGGCGTGGCGGTGGGCTTGGACCGCTGGTTGATGTTGCTGGCGGGGGAGCAAGCCATCGGGGGGGTGCTGGCGTTTCCGGTGGACCGGGCTTGAAGCGCCCGGCCACATCTTGACGTCGCAAACCTGGGTGTCGCGTCCGCCCGAAGCCCCGGACTGGCCGGCTTTACGCCGCCATCCCTTGTTCGCCTATGCCGAAGCCTTCCTGTCCAGCCCGGAACTGGCCGAAGCCCTGCTCGCCCCACTCGCCGGGGAAACCGCTCTGACCGTGGCGCTGCTGGCCTACGCGGTCCAGCCATCTCCCGGTTTTATAAGGAAAAGGCTATTTGCTCATCCTCTGGGCGCAGAACGCCTGATGCTCGGCGATGGCCTGGGTCTGGTCGTGTTTCTTGCCGAATTTCCGCTGGGCGATATCCAAAGCCCGCGCATACAGTGGCAGGGCGATATCGTGCTGGCCCTTGGCATGGTAGGCGCTGGCCAGGTTGTCGAGGCTCATCGCGACATTGGGATGGTCCTTGCCGAGACTGGATTCGGTGATCTCGAACGCCCGTTTATACAAGGGCAGGGAATTATCGTGGCGGCCCTGCGAGCGGTAGGCGTCGGCCACGTTGTTGAGGCAATCCACGATATTCATATGGTCCTGGCCGTATTTGCGTTCCTGGATCGCCAATGCCCTTTGGTAATAATCCATGGCCTTGTCGGGCTGTTGCTTGGCGGCGTGGATATCCCCGATGCTGTTCAGGGTATCGACCAGTTTGAAATGGGATTTGCCGAATCTCTTTTCGAGGCGGGCCAGGGTTTTCAGGTGCAGGGGCAGGGCTTGGTCGAAGCGGCCCTGCTTGTGGAGGAATGAGGCCAATAACCGGGAGACGTGGAAAACCAGGGGTTTGTAGAACAGCATCAATCCGATGGGCACTACCAGCAACAGGATGGCGCTCAACAACAACAGGGTGATATTACTCATGGGGTAAGCCTATGGGTATTTTGGGGGATGGGGTGGATCACGCTTTGAGGAAACTCAGCCGGATATCCTGGCCGATTTGCCGGGTATCGGCCAGCCGCAATTCATGACGGTCGGCCATGCGGGATAGCCCCGGCAGATGGAACAGGCCGCGGGCTTGGTCGCCCAGGACCACCGGGGCCAGATAGACGATCCATTCATCCACCAACCCGGCCCGCAACAGGGCACCGTTCAGGGTAGGACCGGCCTCGACCAGAACCTCGTTGCATCCGGCCCGGCCCAGCCATTCGACCACCGTCAATAAGTCTATCCGGTCTTCCGCGCCCGTGGGCAAGGCGACCGCTTCCAACGTGGCGGGGATATCCGCCCGCGCCGCGCGGCCCGCCGCCGTGGTCAGGACCACGGTGCGCACCCGGCCATCGGCGAGCCGAGCCGTGGACGGCAGGCGGAATTGAGAATCCAGCACGATGCGGATGGGCTGGACGATTGCGCCCGCATCTTCGCCGAGCCGGGCCGTCAGTTCGGGATCGTCGGCCAGGGCGGTACCGATGCCGGTGACGATGGCCGAACTCCGCGCCCGTAGCCGATGCACATCGCGGCGGGCATCGGCTCCGGTGATCCACCGGCTTTCGCCCGAGGCCATCGCGGTGCGGCCATCCAGGCTCATCGCCAGCTTGCTGCGGAGCCAAGGGCGTCCGGTGGCCATGCGCTGGCAGAAACCCCGGTTCAGGTTCAAGGCGTCGCCCGCCAACAAGCCGCAGGCGGTGTCGATGCCCGCCGCGGCCAAGCGGGCCAGTCCGGCCCCCGCCACCTTGGGATTGGGGTCTTCCAGCGCGGCCACCACCCGCGTTATCCCGGCGGCGATCAGGGCTTCGGTGCAGGGGGGCGTTCTGCCGTGGTGGCAACAGGGTTCCAGGTTGACATAGGCGGTCGCACCCCGTGCTTCGGCTCCGGCCACGGCCAGGGCTTCGATCTCGGCGTGCGGGCCGCCGGCCTTGCGGTGCCAGCCTTCGCCGACGACGCGGCCTGCTTTCACCAGGACGCAGCCTACCCTGGGGTTGGGGTCGGTGGTGTATAAACCGCGTTCGGCGAGGCGGAGGGCGCGGGCCATGTGGTCCGCGTCGGCGCGGGAGAAGGGGGTGTGGGCATTCATGGGGGCGGGGGATTCAGGAAGCGGCGGGGGGGTCGGAGGGATGGGCCGCGCCGCCGTCGTGGGGGTTTTCCAACTGGTCGATGACTTCGCGGAAGGCGTTCACATCCTGGAAACTGCGATAGACCGAAGCGAAGCGCACATAGGCCACATGGTCGAGTTCGCCCAGTTCGCGCATCACGTTTTCGCCGATCAGCCGGGAGGGGATTTCGCGCTCGCCGCGGGCCAGCAGTTGCTTCTTGATGCGGTTGATGGCGGCTTCGATGCGGTCGCTGCCGACGGGGCGTTTCTCCAAGGCCCGGAGCATCCCGGCGCGGAGCTTTTCTTCCCGGAACGGCTCGCGGCTGCCATTGCTCTTGACGATGCGCGGCAGGTTGAGTTCGGCGGCTTCGTAGGTGGTGAAGCGCTCCTTGCATTCGACGCATTCGCGCCGTCGGCGGACTTGGTCGCCTTCCTGGGACAGCCGGGAGTCGATGACGCGGGTATCGTGGGCTCCGCAAAAGGGACAGCGCATATCGGGTTCGCCTCGCTCGCGGGGCCGGGGACGGCACGCGGCCGCCCGCCGGACCTCCCGCTTAATTAATCGGCATACACCGGATAACGGCGGCAAATCTCGCTGACGTTGTCCCGGACCCTGGCGATGACCGCCTCGTTCTCCAGGTCGTCCAGCACATCGCACATCCAATCGGCCAGGGTTTCGCAATCCTGCACGTTGAAGCCGCGGGTGGTCACCGCCGGGGTGCCGACCCGGATGCCACTGGTGACGAAGGGCGATTGCGGATCGTTGGGCACGGCGTTCTTGTTGACCGTGATATGGGCGCGGCCCAGGGCGGCGTCGGCGGCCTTGCCGGTGATGCCCTTGGCGATCAGGTCCACCAGCATCAGGTGGTTGTCGGTGCCGCCGGAGACGATTTTAAGTCCCCGGTCCACGAAGCGCTGGGCCATGGCGCGGGCATTGTCCACCACGCGCTGTTGGTATTCCTTGAATTCGGGTTGCAGGGCTTCCTTGAGCGCCACGGCCTTGGCGGCGATGACGTGCATCAAGGGACCGCCCTGGATGCCGGGGAACACCAGCGAATTCAGCTTCTTCTCGATCTCCTCGTTGGCCTTGGCCAGGATCAGGCCGCCGCGCGGGCCGCGCAGGGTCTTGTGGGTGGTGGTGGTGGTGACATCGGCGATTTGCACCGGGCTGGGATAGTGGCCGGTGGCGACTAGGCCCGCGACATGGGCCATGTCCACCAACAGGAAAGCGCCCACCGAATCGGCGATTTCGCGGAAGCGCTGCCAATCGACCACGCGGCTATAGGCGGAGAAACCGGCCACGATCATCTTGGGGCGGTGTTCCTGGGCAAGGGCCGCGACCTGCTCGTAATCGATATAGCCGGTGCTGGTGTCGAGGCCGTATTGGAAGGCGTTGTAGATTTTGCCGGAGAAATTGACCTTGGCCCCGTGGGTCAGGTGGCCACCGTGGGCGAGGCTCATCCCCAGCACGGTGTCGCCGGGGTTGAGCAGGGCCATGTAGACGGCGGCGTTGGCCTGGGAACCGGAATGCGGCTGGACGTTGGCGTAATCGGCCCCGAACAATTGCTTGGCGCGGTCGATGGCGAGGCTTTCGACCACATCGACATATTCGCAGCCGCCGTAGTAGCGCTTGGCGGGATAGCCTTCGGCGTATTTGTTGGTCAGCACCGTGCCCTGGGCCTGGAGGACGCGGGGGCTGGCGTAGTTTTCGGAGGCGATCAGTTCGATGTGGTGTTCCTGGCGGTCCACTTCGTGTTGGATGGCCGACCACAGTTCGTCGTCGAAACCGGCGATTTCCATACCTTTGCTAAACATGATTTCTGACCTTCGGGGGGTGAAAAAGAGGGGAGCGGGAACCGGCATCGGGTATGCATGGGCAGGCCGCATGAGGGGGTCTTTATAGCAGAAATGGCGGGGCGTGGCACGGGGGTGGGGCGGTGCCGGAGTGTTCGTTGGGGTGGGGTCGTGGGTGGGAGTCCTGGCTTTGGGAACAAGTAGGGCGTGGTGGGCCGGTATTTCCGGCCCACCGCGATGATTGGAACTGGTGGACATGGGTACATGCCCATCCAGGCTTGCCAAAAACAAAACGCCGCTTCCCGCGAAGGCAGCGGCGTTTCCCGGTTTTCCCCCGCCTACAGGCTCCCGATGCTCTTCAAATAAGCCAGCAATTCCCGCAAAGCCTCCGGCTTGTTGGTCGGCGCGGGCTGGCCAAGCTGGTCGGCGCTATTGACGCCATGGCAGGCCGGACAGGTGCGGATTTCCCCCGGTTGCAGCGATAGCCAATTGCGTTCCCGCACCACGAAATTGCCATCCTTGTCGGTCAATTGCCAAGTCAGCGCCCGGCGGGTGGGCAGGAGCATCGCCACCGAGCCATCGCTGGCGATCTTCACGCTGCCTTGGGGCGCGTCCGCGGCTTGCGGCGGATTGACCTTGACGCTGTGCAGGGGTTGGGCCAGCACCCGCCGACCGGGCCGCGGCCCGTTCGAACCTTTCAAGCCGCGAATCTGGTCGGCCTGGAATGCCTGGAAATGCGCGACCTCGTAGACCTTGCCGACCGGGGTCACGGTCTGGACGCCGCCATCGGCCACCTTTAGGTTGAAGGGCTGTTGCTTGTCGCTATGGTCGCGGCGGGTGACGTTGCGCATCACGGCCAGGGCCAGCCCCTTGCTCTTGAGGTATTGCCGCAGGGCCGCCTCGTCCACGCCTTCTTCCTGCAAGATCTGGGCTTCCGGCGCTTCCAGGCTCGGCAGCAGCTTGGCGGGCTTGGTCCGGGCCTTGACTTCCACCGGCTGCAATTCCCACAACTCGCCCGAGTAATGGATCAGGGAATCCGGGTTGTAGTAGCTCACGTCCTTGCTGATGCCGTCGGTGAGGGTCGGTCCCGCCGCCCAGGTGCCGCCCGGCTGTGGCTGCACGAGGCGGATGCGGAAGGCGTAGCGCGATTTGGGATGGAAGCCATCCCCCGCCTGGGTGCCTTCGTCGCGGTCGGCGCGGGTTTCGAAGGTGTGGGCGGCCAGCAACTTGCCGTCCGAGAGGATGGCCGGGTCGCGGTAATGGCCGCTGTTCTCGGGTGTCGGCTGCTCGCCATCCCCGGTGAACGAGGAAGTACTTTTGTCGGTGAGGTAGGTGGTCCGCATCTGGTCGGCGTTGTAGAGCGGGTTGACGTGGCTCAGGCGCACGATCTGGCCGGCAGCGTGGGTGCCGAATTCGGGAGCGTCGATGCCGATGAAATCGTCCGGCTGGGTTGGGTCTTGGGCGATCTGGAGGAAATTCTCGATCTTGTTGGGGTTGGCGGGATTGGTCTGGTCGGTCAAGGCCGGGTCGTCCTTGAAGACGCCCTGGACGTAGGAACCGCCCAATTCGTGGCGACCGATATGGTTGACCAGTTCCAAGACGGTGCCGTCCTCGTGCATCTGCCAGGGGAAGAAATGGTTGAAGCGGAGTCCGTTCAGGTGGGTGCCGGCCAGGGACACCGTGTCGGAGGCCAGGGGTTCGGGGAACACCTCGGCGCGGCTGTTGAGGATTTTGGCATTGGCGGATTCGCTGGAATAGTTGAACGTCCCGTAGTAATCGCCGAAATTGCGGTCGCTGGCGGCTTGCTGATCTTGTTGCAAATGGTCCCAGCGGGTGAAGGTCACCCGGCCATAGCTATCCACGAACGGTTTGAAATCCCCGGAAGGCGAATGCGTCAACATGGTTTGCTTGCCGGTCTTGGGGTTGAGCTTCCACAGGCCGGTGTTGGACGGGGCTTCCTCGTACTCGTCCAACTGCGGATAGAGATGGGCCTGTCCGCCACGGGGCTGGTCGGAGGCGAAAATGATCTGCTCGTCGGTGCCGTAGGTCGGGCTGGTATTGTTGTAGGCCGGTTGGTTCGGCACCTTGGTGATGACCGGCGGTTCGTTCTTGCCGAGTCCCGTAACTTCGTAGAGCTGCCAGCGGTACTCGTTCCATTGATATTGCTGGGGGGCACCGATGGCCATGCTGAAGATGATTTTTTTGCCCTTCCAATGCACGGCGGGATCGCGCACCTGGATCGACGAGTTGCCCTGCGGACCGGCCTGGCCGTAGCCGGCGGCCTGGGTCAGGTTCTTGAGCGTGCCGTCGGGATAGCGGACCCATAAATCGCCGCCCCGGCCGGAACCGCCGATGGCGGCGGATTGGTTGCAGAAGGGCGAATTGATCGAGCAAAAATCCCCAGGGATCGGTACCTGGGTCACGAAGGCGATGGGATAGGGCGTGGTGATGGCGGCGTGGCCGGGTGACCCAAGCTGCGCCAGCAGGACGAGGCCCAGGGGGGCGATTTTACGGTTCATAAGCTCTCCTCGCGGGCCGGGCCCGGATGGTGGGGGGGTGGGTTGCCGGGACGAATCCGGCCAGGTGGGAGAGCTTAAGCGGTGGGAGTGGGGGTTTCCGTGGCCTATTGCCCGGTTTTGGGGCGTACTATTTGCCGGAAATCGGCCTTGCAGGAAGGTGGAGTTTGGACTAACGGGGAATCGGTCGCTGGAAAGATAGGGATTTGGGCAGGGAGGCGGGCGGCCCCAGCCGCCCGCCAATCAACCGGAAGCCCCCCGGATCAGTCGTCGCCGCCCAGCACGCCCAGGATTTGCAGCAGGCTGGTGAACAGGTTATAGATCGATACGTACAGGCTCACCGTCGCCATGATGTAGTTGGTTTCGCCGCCGTGGATGATCTGGCTGGTCTCGAACAGGATCATGCCGGCCATCAGCACGATGAACATGGCCGACACCGCCAGCGACAGCCCCGGAATTTCGAAGAAGATCGCCCCGAGTCCCGCCAGGAACGCCACCAACACGCCCGCCATCAACATCCCGCCCAGATAGCTGAAATCCTTGCGGGTGGTCAGCGCATAGGCCGACAGCCCGACGAAGGTCACGCCGGTGCCGCCGAGGGCGGTCATCACCAACTGGCCGCCGTTGGCGTAATGGCCGATATAGGCGTTGAGGATCGGTCCCAGGGTCAGCCCCATGAAGCCGGTCAGCGCGAACACAAACCCGATGCCGAGGGTGCTGTTGCGGAACTTGGTGGTCAGGAACAGCAGCCCGAAATAGCCGACCAAGGTCACGATCAGCCCCGGATGCGGCAGGTCGAAAGCCATGGACAGCCCGGCGGTCAGGGCGCTGAACAGTAAGGTCATCGACAACAGCAGATAGGTGTTGCGGATGACCTTGTTGGTTTCCAAAACGCCCGCCTGGGCGCGGGAATAAGCCACATTCACTTCGTTCATAACATAAGCTCCTTGGATTGTTGAACGATGGATAGAGACCGGAAAATGGTACAGTAGTTTTTTCCAGCCGTGCAAAAAGCCCCCGAATAGGAAACCCACCATGTCCGATCCGTTCCGCGAGCGCCTGTTCCGATTGATCGCCGACCTGGTGCTATGCCATTCGCCCAGCGGCGCGGAGCAGGAGATCGACGCCTATCTGCTGGCCTGGCTGGGCGAGCGCGGCATTCCCGCCAACCAGGACGCGGCGGGCAATATCATCGTCCGCATTCCGGGCCGCGACGGTTCGAGGCGCCTGGCCATCACCGCCCACAAGGACGAAATCGGCGGCATCGTCAAAGGCATCCGCGACAATGGCCGGATCGAGGTCCGCAAACTGGGCGGGGCGTTCCCCTGGGTGTGGGGCGAGGGCGTGGTGGACCTTCTGGGCGACCGCGCCACCTTGCCCGGCATCCTGAGTTTCGGTTCCCGCCATGTCTCGCACGAATCCCCGCAAAAGGTCTACGAGGAAGAGCGCCCGCCGCGCTGGGAAACCGTGTGGGTGGATTGCAAATGCAGCCGTTATGAACTGGCGGAGGCCGGCATCCGGCCCGGCACCCGCGTGGTGGTGGGCAAGCACCGCAAGCAGCCGTTCCGCCTGGGCGACGACTACATCGCCAGCTATGCCCTGGACAACAAGGCGGTGGTGGCGGTGTTGCTGCTCCTGGCCGAATCCCTCCGGCATCCGGGGCCGGAACTGTCTTTGGTGTTTTCCTCCAAAGAAGAAGTGGGCGGCATCGGCGCTTTGTATTTCACCCAGCGCAACCCCATCGACGAACTGATCGCCTTGGATATTGCCCCCAAGTCTTCCGAATACCCGATTGTTTCCGACCGCGACCCGGTGCTGTTATCCCAGGACAGCTATGGCATGTACGACGAAGCCCTCAACGCCCGGCTCAAAGCCGCCGCCCGCGAGGCCGGGTTCGCCATCCAGCACGCCATCCTCTGCCAATTCGGCACCGACGCCTCGGTGGCGATGAAATGGGGCCATGTGCCACGGGCCGCGTGCCTGGGATTTCCCGCCGATAATACCCATGGCTACGAAATCGCCCACTTCGGGGCGCTCGAAGCCTGTTTCCGCATCCTGGAAACCTATGGTCGAACTTGAACCGCCGTGGCCGGGTTTGGTCAGAAGGGATGTCACGCAATCGGCCCGCAGGCTTGATTTTGCCCGCGCCAACACCATATAAAACCGCAATCCCCCAGTACCTAGATAGGTTGTTATCCCATGAAGAAACTCACCGGATTGATGTTCAGCGTCTTGATCGCCGCCACCTTGGCGGTGTCGGGCAGCGGCGATGCCTATGCCAAACGCCTGGGCGGTGGCTCCTCCTTCGGCAGCCGTCCGTCCTATAGCCAACCCTATAGCCGCTCCGCCACGCCCAGCACCCAGCCGGGCTACGGCCAACCGGGCGCGACGGCCCAGCAACCGGCCTATTCCCCGGCGGCGCAACGCAACCAAGGCATCCGCGATTCCCTGGCCCAGCGCGGCGGTTTCATGCGGATGCTGGGTGGTTTGGCCCTGGGCGGCTTGCTCGGGGCGATGCTGTTCGGTGGCGGTTTCGAGGGCATCAACTTCCTCGATATCCTGCTGTTCGCCGGGGTCGCCTTCCTCTTGTTCAAGCTGTTCGCGGCGCGGCGGGGTGCCGCGATGGGTCGGCCCGCGCCGGCCCAGGGCTATTATCCGCCCGAGCCGGAGTCCCAATCGCAGCCTTATCAGCGCCAGGCCGGGGCCGGTTTCGATACCGATGTGATGTCCACTAAGAACCACGTGGGCGGGACCGCCGGTTTCCAAGCCGCGCCCGCGTTGCCCGCCGACTTCGACGCGGCGGCGTTCTTGAACGGTGCCAAGGCGGCTTACGCCCTGATGCAGCAGGCTTGGGACCGGGGCGATCTGGCCGACCTCCGCAGCCTGACCACTGACAAGGTGTTCGGCGAATTGCAGGATCAACTGCGCGCCCGTGGCGGTGCCCCCAACCAGACCGAACTGCTCCAGGTCGAGGCCGAAATCCTCGAAGTCCGCGATGCCGGGGCGGATCGGGAAGTGGCGGTGTTGTTCGATACCGTGCTGCGGGAAGCGCCGGGCGCGGCCCCGGCCCAGGTCCGCGAAGTTTGGCACTTCACGCGGCCCCGCAATAGCCGCCAGCCGACTTGGTTCCTGGACGGCATCCAGCAAGTGGAAGCCTGACGACCCTGGCGGGGCCGACCGGGGCGATGTCCCGGTCGGCCTCGCCGCGTTTGGGGCGCTATGAAAATAAAGCTCGGCTTGTGGTTGGCGGTGGCCTGGGTCGCCGTGTTGGCTTGGCGCGGATTCGCGGGCGGCGTTTCCCCCGAGGTGGTGTTCATGAGCCTCCAGGGCGAGCGTATCCGGCTCGGGGACTTGCGGGGGCATCCGGTGCTGGTAAGCTTCTGGGCCAGCGATTGCCGGGCCTGCGTCGAGGAAATGCCCGCTCTGGCCGCGCTCCACCGCGAGTACGCCGGGCGCGGCTTCAAGCTGGTCGCGGTGGCGATGCGCTACGATGTGCCGAACCATGTGGTCGAGTTGTCGCGGGCGGCGCGGTTGCCCTATGTGGTGGCCTTGGACCCCTTGGGGGAAATCGCCGCCGCGTTCGGCGAGGTCGAACTGGTGCCCAACCATTTCCTGCTCGATCCCCAGGGCCGCGTCGTCCTGCATAAGCTGGGGCGGGTTTCCGCCGAGGAACTCAGCCCCTTGATCGAACCCATGCTAGGAGAGAACTGATTCCATGTGGTTGAAAGCCTTCCATTTGATTTTCATGGTGACTTGGTTCGCCGGCTTGTTCTATCTGCCGCGCTTGTTTGTCTATCACGCCATGAGTTCCGACGCGGTCGGCGTGGAGCGCTTCAAGATCATGGAGCGCAAGCTCTACTATGGCATCATGACGCCGGGGATGGTGCTGACCTTCGTGTTCGGTATCTGGATGCTGGCCGATTATGCCTGGGCCAGCTATGGCAGCCAGGGTTGGTTCCACGCCAAACTGGGCTTGTTGGTGCTGCTGGTGGGCTATCACTTCATGTGCGGTAAGTGGCTGGACGACTTCAAGCACGACCGCAATGTCCGCAGCCATGTTTATTACCGCTGGGCCAACGAAATCCCGGTGCTGTTCCTATTCGCCATCGTGGTGCTGGCGGTGGTCAAGCCGTTTTGAAGCCGCCGCGCCTTGTTCATTCATCTTTCGGAGAAAGCCATGCCGACCTACGACTATCAATGCCAAGCCTGTTCCCATCCCTATACCGCCATGCACAAGATTAGCGAATCCGCCCCGCCTTGCCCGGAATGCGGCAGCACCGAGGTGAAGAAGCTGTTATCGGCTCCGGCGGTGCATGGCGGTTCCAGCAGCCGCCAGGAATTCGCGCCCTGCGGTGTGCCGGCGGCGGCGGCGGGCTGTGGTTCGGGGATGTGCGGGCATAGCCATTAGTTCGAGATATCTTCCCGCGGATGGCCCCGCCTGCCGCGGGAGGAGATCGGAACCATGCCGCACTTGATCGATGTCGAGTGGAAGGACACGCGGTTTTATCAGGAAGTGTTCGCCAAGGGTGAAGAGGTGGGCCGCGAGGAGGGCGAAGCCGTGTTGGATTGCAGGGAGCCGCAGGACTTCGCGGCTTGGCTGGCCCGGTCTTGAATCTTGTTCCGGGGTTCAGGCGATCCGCTCCCGCCTGTATCCCGCCGCATCGAAGCACAGCGCCCATTCTTCCCCGTTCCATTCGGGCAGTACGAAGCGCTGGCCGCTTTTCCCCTCGATATTCATGTCATGCACCTGGGGTCTGTGGGTATGGCCATGGATCAGCCGGGCCACGCCCGCCCCGCGTAGGGCTTCCGCCACCGCGTCCCCGTTCACGTCCATGATCTCGTAGGTTTTGCCGCTTTTGTCCAAGCCGCTCTTGATGCGGTACCAACGGGCATAGAGCCGCCGCAGCCACAAGGGTTTGCCCAATGCGTCCTGTTTCCAGGCATCCGTGCGTATCCTGGCGCGGGCCGTTTGGTACTGGACATCGTCGGTGCAGAGCAAATCGCCGTGGGTCAGGAGGGTAGGCGTGCCGTAGAGGTCGATCACAGCGTAATCGCCGAGCAATCGGACGCCGGTTTCCTCCGCGAAGCGCTGGCCCAGCAGGAAATCGCGGTTGCCATGTTGGAAGAAAACTTCGGTGCCGCCGTCCACCAGCCGCCGCAAACCCGCTTTGACAGCGCGGTTGGGCTGGGAATCGTCGTCGTCGCCGAGATAGGCGTCGAACAAATCGCCCAGGATGTAGAGCCTTTCGGCCTGGGATGCCTGGGCGTCGAGGAAGCGCAGGAAACGCCGCGCCGTGTCGGGCCGCGCGGTTGAAAGGTGCAGGTCGGAGACGAACAGCGTTTCCCGGCGCATGGGGCTTATTCGCCGCCGATAAGGGTGGCTTTTTCGATGGTGATGGGGGTTTTGGGCACGTCGCCGTAGGGGCCGTGGTTGCCGGTGGGGATGGTCGCCATCTTGTCCACCACGTCCATGCCGGAGGTTACTTCGCCGAACACGGCGTAGCCCCAGCCCTGCGGGGTTTTGCTCTTGAAGTCCAGGAAGCCGTTGTCCTTGTAGTTGATGAAGAATTGCGCCGAGGCGGAATCCGGGTCGGGGGTGCGGGCCATGGCGAGGGTGCCGCGCAGGTTTTTGAGGCCGTTGTCGGCTTCGTTCTTGATGGGGGCGTGGGTGGGTTTCTGGGTGAAATCCGCCGTGAAGCCGCCGCCCTGGGCCATGAAGCCGGGGATGACGCGGTGGAAGATGGTGCCGTCGTAATGGCCTTCCTTGACGTAGGCCAGGAAGTTCTGGACGGTTGCGGGGGCTTTGGCGGCGTCCAGCTTGATGACGATATCGCCGAGGCTGGTTTGCAGTTTCACTTGGGGGGAGGTGTCGGTCACTTTGGGTTTCTCCTGGGGTTTGGGTTTGTCGGCGGCTTGGCAGTTCAGGGCCAGGCCAAGGGCGCAAAGGAACAGGGCGGCTGGAACTCGCATCGTGGTTCGCTCGTGATATTGGGATTTTTTGGGAAAACCATGGCGGGGTCGCCAGAAGGCGCAAGTTTAACCGCGCCGCCGCCGGTTCCCAAGCGGAGCTTGGGCGTCCGTGGGCGCGGGCCGCGTCCCGGCTGCTGTCACCACCCCGGACTGCCCGTCCAGGTGCTTGTATTCCACCGTGATATTCCGGTCCCGCGCCGCGACCACGAAATCGGCCAGGGTTTCCAAAATATCCTGGTCGATGAACTGCGCCCGTCCGCCATCGACGATGACATAGCCGCCATCCCCGATCCTTCCCAGCACATCGCGCAGCGGTGCCTTGTTCAGGAAGGACACGTCCTTGTGCAGCCGCAACAGGTAATGGTGGCCATCGCGGGTCAGGGTGATGGCGGCGTGGAAGTTGGCGCGGATCACGTAGAACATGCCGCACACCATGCCGATGGCGATGCCTTCGAGCAGATCGGTCAGGAGGATCGCCACCAGGGTCACGAGGAAGGGCGCGAACTGACTGATGCCCTTGCGGTATAGCGCCACGAACAGCCGGGGCCGGGCCAGCTTGTAGCCGGTCAGGATCAAAATGGCGGCGAGGCAGGCCAGGGGGATCAGGTTCAGATAGGCCGGGAGCCACAACACGCTCAAGAGCAAAAGCAGGCCATGGACGAAGCTCGCCACCTTGGTCCTGCCGCCCGCGACCACATTGGCCGAACTGCGCACGATCACCGAGGTCATCGGCAAGCCGCCCAGCAGCCCGCTGAGGATATTGCCCAAGCCTTGCGCCCGTAGCTCGCGGTCGGTGGGTGCGACCCGTTTCCAGGGGTCGAGCTTGTCCACGGCTTCGAGGCTCAGCAGCGATTCCAGGCTGGCGACCAAGGCCAGGGTGAGGGCCACGGTATAGGCTTCGGGATTGTCCCATTGCCCGAAATCCGGCGGGGCCAGTTGTTGCAGGAAGCCCTGGACGCCATGGAAGCCCGGCAGGCTGACCAGATGTTCCGGCGGGATGGCGAATCCGGGCGCGTGGTCGCGGCTGTACAGGTTGAAGCCGATGCCCCAAGCCACGGCGGCCAAGGGTCCGGGCACCAGCGACAACACCGGGTTGCGCTTGAACCATCCGGTTTCCCACAGCCGCATGACCAGGATCGCTCCCAGGCTGACCACCATGGCCCCTGGACACAGCGCGTCCAGCGAATAGGCCAATTCCGAGAAGGTGGTGTGGGCGTCGTTCTGGGTGAAGGCTTCGTCGCCCTCGTAGTCGGCGTCGTAGCCCACGGCGTGCGGAATCTGCTTGAGGATCAGGATCAAGCCGATGGCCGCCAACATGCCCTTGATGACCGCCGCCGGGAAATACGCCCCGATCACCCCGGCCCGCAGCCAGCCCAGCACGACTTGCATGAGGCCCGCCACCACCACGCTATAGAGGAAGGCCGGATAGCTCCCCAGCTTCTCGATGGAGCCCAGCACGATGACCGTGAGCCCCGCCGCCGGGCCGCTGACGCTGAGCTGGGAACCGCTGGCCCAGGTCACCACTAAACCGCCGATGAGTCCTGTCACCAAACCCGCCAGCAAGGGTGCGCCGGAAGCCAGGGCCACGCCTAGGCACAAGGGCAGGGCGACCAAGAACACCACGATCCCGGCGGGTACATCGTGGCGTAGATGGGCGAGATAGTCCGTGGGGCGTTTGGGGTTCATCCCGTAGCCTCAGTCCGGGTCGGCATATTGGTAGATCGATTCGATCCTATGGTCCGGGGTCAGGGTGATCAATTCCTTGATGATGCCGTCGTCGAGTCCGTAGACCCAGCCGTGCAGGGACGGGCGGCGCTCTTGCTTCCAGGCGTGTTGGATGATCGAGGTATGGGCCAGCCGGTACACTTGCTCGATGATGTTGTGCTCCACCAATCTATCGACCTGGGCCTCGCGGGTCGGCAGGGTTTCGATGTCGTCCTGGTGCAAGCGGTACACGTCCTTGATGTGCATCAGCCATTTGTTGACCAGGGTCAGGTCGGGGCGCTGCTTTTGCAGGGCGGCTTTCACGCCGCCGCAGTTGTAATGGCCGCAGACGATGACGTGCTTGACCTTCAGCACCGCCACCGCGAACTGCACCACGCTGAGGCTGTTGAAATCGGTGGTGATGACCTGGTTGGCGATATTGCGGTGGACGAAGATTTCCCCCGGCTCGGCGTTGATGGTGAGTTCGGCGGGCACCCGGCTATCGGAGCAGCCGATCCACAGGAAATCCGGGGTCTGGGCCTTGGCGAGGCGCATGAAATATTCGGGTTCGCGGACGGTCTTCTCTTCCGCCCAGGCTTTGTTTTCCAGTAGCAAGCGTTCGTAGGGTCTCATGGCGGCGTTCCTTGATGGTGGGGCCAGACTGAAGGTCCATGGGGTTTGGGATGGGGCGGAATGTATCGCACCTCTGGCGGGATGGATAGCGGGAATTCGCCGGTTCCCGCGTTCCGTTCCTGGGAGCAGGCCAGGACCGATGGCCTATGGCACCAGATAGCGCGTCGGCGAATTCAAGGTATCGGCATAGGCGGGCGCATCCTCGACCTGGTTCACATGGTAGACCCAAGCCTGCACCGAGGCCCGGCTGGCGTCCAGTACCACGCCGGGCGCAAGCCCTAGCCACAGCGCCAAGCCGGCCAGGATCGCCATCAGCAGGGTTTCGCGGGGCCGCAGGTCCAGCCCGCTCCGGCCAGCATCCGCCGACACCGGCCCGAAGCCCGCCCGCCGGTAGAAGCCCAGGCAATACGCCGCGCCCAGCACCGCTCCGAGCAAGGCCGCGAAGCCCGAACCGGGATGGGCGATGAACGCCCCGATCACGATCAAATGCTCGGCGGCGAAGCCATTGGTGCCCGGCACCCCCATGGTCGCCAACCCGAACAAGAACAGGAAACCGGCCCAGCGCGGCAAGGTCCGGGCCGTGCCGCCCACATGGATAAGGTCGGTCGAACCCAAGCGCTGGTGCAGGCAGCCCGCCAGCAAGAACAAGCCGCCCGAGATCAGCGGGAAATTGATGAGTTGGAACAACGCCCCCTGCACGCCCTGCGGATTCAACGTGGCGAGTCCGATCACCACCAAGCCGGCATGGCTGATGCTGGAATAGGCCAGCAAGCGCCGCAGGTTGGTCTGCCGGAGCGCGAGCAAAGCGCCATACACCACGCCCACGCTGCCCAGAAAACTCAAGAGCCAAGCATGGTGCTGGGCCGCTTCCGGCACCAAGGGCAGGGCGTAGCGCAGCATCCCGAACAAGCCCAACTTCAGCCCGGTCAGCAAGGCCGCGAGTCCCGCCGGGCCTTCCATCGCCACCGTCGGCAGCCAGGTGTGGAACGGCACCAAGGGCGCTTTCACCGCGAAGCCCAGCAACAACAGCAGGAAGACCGCCGTGCGCGGTTCCTCCGCCGGGGCCAGCTTGAGCAGGGTCGGATAATCGAACGACAACCCGCCCGGCAAGGGCAGCCCCATTTGCTGCCCATGCTCGAAGGCCAACAGCAGGATGCCGAACAGCAGGGGAATCCCGCCGCCCAGCATGAACAAGGTGTACTTCAGGGCGGCGTGGCGGCGCTCCGGCCCGATGCCCCATAGGCTGATGAGGAAGAAAATCGGCACCAGGGTCAATTCCCAGCACAGGAAGAACAAGCCCAGGTCGATGGCGCAGAACACGCCCAGGGTGGCGCTTTCCAGCAGCAATAGCAGCGCCAGATACAGCCGGACCTGGGTCAGCACCGCGGTCCAGGACGCCACCATCACCGCGAGGGTCAACAGCGCGGTCAGGGCCGGGAACGGCAGCGACAAGCCATCCAGCCCCAAAGCGTATTCAAGATTCAAACTGGGTATCCAAGGGTGGCGCTCGATGAATTGCATCCCGGTGACCGTGCCGTCGAATGCCGCGAACAGGCCGAGGGACAACGCTAATTCCACGCCCGCCACGGCCAGGGCGTAGCGCCGGGCCGTCCGTGCCTCGCGGCAGCCGAATAACAGCGGGACAGCGGCGGCGAGCGGCAGCAGGACCAGCAGGGAGAGATAAGGGAAACCAGCGGGATGCATCCGGGAGCCTGTCAAGGTTTGGAAATAGGATCGAACCGCGCCGCCAGCGCTCCCACCGAGGTTTCCACCAGGGCCAGCCAAGGCTCGGAATAAAATCCCACGCCCACCAGCACCGCGCATAAACTGCCGGTCAGCAAGGCTTCCGTCCAACCGAGCCGGGTTTTGAGCGGGCGGATCACGGTTTCCCGGCGCGGAGCCAAAAACGCCTGTTGGAACGCCCGCAACAAGAACGCCGCTGCCAGCACGTTGCCGATGGCGAGCGCGGTCGCCACGCCCCAGTCATGGGTTTCGATGGCCCCTTCCAGCAGCAGATGGGCGGCGTCGAAACCGGGCGTGCCCGGCATCGCCATGGTGCTGAGCGCGGCCAGCAGGAAGGTCAGGCCCAGCAGCGGCATGGGATCGAACAATTCCCCCAGCCGCGGCAGCAAGGCGCTGCCGGCCCGGTGCAATACCAAACCCGAGGCGAACAACAAGGCGCTCGCCGCCACCCCGAAATTGACCGCCAGCAGCAGCGCCCCGGCCAAGCCTTCCCGGTTCAGGCAGAACACCCCGATCACCAACATGCCGGTATGGCTGACCGCCGCGAAGGCCAGGAGGCGGCGCAGGTTCAATTGCATCAGGGCCAGCAGCGCCCCGTAGAAAATCCCGCACAGCCCCAGGCCCGCCGCCAGCGGCTTGAAGGCATGGACGGCCTCGGGCAGTAGCGGCAGGAAGCGCAGCAAGGCATAGATGCCCAGTTTGGTGCCGACCAGGAACACCCCGGCGGTGGCCAAGGTGCCGTGCTGGGAGAGTTCGGGTAGCCAGGCATGGAAAGGGAATTGCGCCATCCTTACCCCCAGCCCGAAGAACACGAAGGCGAACGCCAGGTTTTGCAGGCTCCCCGCGGGCGGCGTGGCGGCGAGGTCGGCCAGTTCGAACGACCAATCCCCGGTGGCGTCAGCATGGTTCCAGCCCAGGATGGCCAGTCCCACCCCCAGCAGGAACAAGCCGCTGACGATGAAATGCACATACAACCCTGTGGCCCGCCGCCGTTCGCGGCCCCGGCCCCAGCGCAGCGAAATATAGGCGGCGGGCAGCATTTCGATCCCGGCCAGCAGCCAGAATTGCAGGGCGTCCAGCGCCGTGAACAAGCCCATCAACACCGCCTCGTAGCCGAAGATCGCCGCCATGTACTGGCCGGGCGGTTTGGCCCCGGCCACATGCCCGTACAACACCAGCCACAGGCCCGACAAGGCCGTGGCGGCGATGAACAGCGCGTTCAGCCCATCGATGCCGCTGTGCCAATTCAAAAAGGGCAACAAGGCGACGCGCTCCACGAATTGCGCCTGGGCCGAACCGGGGTCCAGCGCGTACAGCGCATAGCCCGCCAAGGCTAATTCCAGCCCGGCGATCAACAGGGAGGCCAGCAAGGTTTCCCGGCGGCTACGGGTCAGCGGCAGGACCAACAGGCCCAGCCCAGGCAGGGCGATCAAAGCGGCGCAGACCGGGAACGCTGGGCTAGGGGCGATGGGCATGGCGGTTACAAACAGGCGAGCAAAACGATGACGACCAAAAGGGTCGGATAGCGGGGCCGCAACAGGCCCGCCTCGATGCGGTTGAGTTGGGTGCCGAGCTTGCGGCCCTGGGCGATCAAATCACGGCCCACGCCCGCCAGCACCAGCCGTTCCTCGAACCAATGCAGGCTTTCGGCGATGCGTTGGAGGACCCGCCCCGGCAAGCCGCCCAGGTGCGGAGCGCCGCCGTCCACGCTGGGCGCGGCGGGACTCGATAGTCCGATCAGGGGATCGACCACGGCGCCGTCGAAACGCTCCAAATCGGCGGCATAGCCCTGGACTTGCCGGGTGGTGAAGATATCCACCGCCTCCTCCAGCCAGAACCGCCGCGTCGCCGCCAGATACAGCCAGCGCTGCCGCGCCATCCAGGCGGGGGGCGGGCGGGTGGGCATCCCGGCGATGTGGTGCATGAGCGCGGGCGCGGTGAGGAATTGATAGCCGCGCACCACGGCATGGGCCGCGAGATGCCAAGCCGCGAGGCTCCACAGCCCCAGCCCGCATTCCAGGAACATCAGCCCGACCTGGCCCATTGTCGAAAACACCAGGGCCGATTTCACATCGGTCTGCACCAGTCCGCACAGGAAGCCATACAAAGCCGTCGCCAGTCCCAACAGCGCCATCAAAGCCATGACCAGCGGGGCTTGGGAAAACACCGGCTCCAAGCGCAGCACCAAATACACCCCGGCATGGACCATCACCGCGCCGTAGAACACCGCGCTCGAAGGCGTCGGCCCTTCCATGGCGCGGGCCAGCCAGGGCGCGAAGGGTATTTGGGCCGATTTGGCCGTCGCCGCCAGCAGGAAACAGGCGGCGAGGACGCCCGCCTTGGCCGGTTCCAAGGCCGCGCCTTGGGCCAGGATTTGCGGCCATTCCACGCCTCCGGTCCAGACATAGGCGAAATAAATCCCCAGCACGAAACCGGCGTCCCCGACCCGGTTGGTGACGAAGGCTCGGGTGGCGTTGCCCACCGCCGTCGGGCGGTCGTAGGCATAGGCGATGAGCAGGTAGGAACAGACGCCCGCCAGTTCCCAGCCCGCGAAGGCCAGGGGCGCGTTGCCTGCCAGCACGATCAACTGCATGGCCCCGGCGAACAGGGCCAGGATCATGAAAAAGCGGTGGAATCCGGTTTCCCGGTGCAGGTAATGGACCGAGAACCGCGCCACCATCCAGGCGAACAGCCCGAACAACAACGAGAGTCCAAGCCCCAGGCCGTCGGCGTGGAAGCTGATATCGATGCGGTAATCGCCGCTTTCCAGCCAGGGACCGAAGTTGATTTGTTCCGGGATCGAGCCCTGGCCGCGCCAGAAGGTTGCGGCGAGCGCGGCGAGCAGGCTCGACGCGGTCGCGCCCGTGACCAGCCGGGCGCTGGCGCGTTCCCAGGCTTCGCCGTGGATTCGGCCCGTGAGCAGGCCCAGGCCCAGCGCGGCGGCGGCCAGGATGGGCGGTAGGATGATGGCGGGGACGAGCCCATCAAGCATGGGCGCGATCCCCGCCCGCCGCCTGTCGGATCAAAGCCGGTCCCAAGGCTCCGCTTTTCCCCGCATACCAATCCCCGGACCGCGCCACTTCCGCCAAGGGCCGTAGTTCTTGCGTCCAAGGCTCGAAGCCCCGGCCCGGCACGAACCGGGCTATCGCTCCGCTGGCGGGGTCGAGGCTGGCCAGATGCAGCCAGCCATTGCCGATCAATTCCCGCAGCGGCGGCTGGCGTTGGTAGATCGCCGCCAGCACCTCCGGTTGATGCTCCACCACGACCTGCAAGCGCATGGCTTCGTGGATTTCGACCATCTGCCGGGGCAATCCGGTACGCAGGTCGCTGGCCGTGCCTTCCATCACCCCGAACAAGCCCGCCACGTTATGCGGCACTTTGGTCCCGCAGCCATAGCGCTCGTTATCCACGGTGGAAAAATAATATTCCAGGTTGATTCCCGCCCCCACCGGACCCACCGCGAGCAAGATGCCCTCCAACACCGTGCCGGTGGGGTCTTGGCTGGGATCGTAGGAAATCAGGAACACCCGCCGGTCGAAGAACACCCCCCGGCTCAGGGAACGCCGTCCGATCACGGCGGCGGCATTGGTGGCATGGCCCAGTTCCGGGCGGGCTTGGCTGAAATCGGCGGCGCGGCCTTGGATATGGGCCAGGGCGCTGGCGGGGCTGGGTCGGCGCGGGGCCGAGGCCAATCTGCGGCAGCGTTCGTGGGCGGAAAGTTGCCGCGCCCGGTCCAATTCGGCCTTGAGCCGGTCGAAGCCGGGCCGGGCGGCGGGCGGCAGGTCCGCCAGGTCGAACCATTCGATATCCTCGTTGCAGGTGTTGTGTTCCGCCCCGATGAACCGGGTGTCGGCGGGGATAACGATGCCGCGCCCGGCCAGCAGCGCCCGCACCGCCGGGCGGTTGGCCATGGCGGCGAAGGCGCGGGCGTTGGGCCCGCCGTGGCGTCCGCTGCACGCCCCGCAATCGTAGGCCGCGAGATGGGGATTGTTCTGGCTGATCGAGCCATGGCCCATCAGCACCACCAGGGGACCGAAACCATAGGTCAACCCGGTGTTGCGGAGGAAACCGGCCACCCGGTCGGCCTGCTCGGCGTCGGTGAAGCCCAGCCGGGGCCGGGCGGGCGTGGCGGGCGGGCCGTCGTCCGGGGCGGTGAGCGCGAGTTGGGTGGGGACTTGGGGCACCAGCCGGGTTTTGATCCATCCGGCCAGACCGGCTTGGCGCAGGGGCAGGGCGAGCTTGGCCCAGAGGTTCAGCAGGACGCCTGGGGCCAAGACCGGCATCAGCCAGGACGAGGTGACGAGGTTGCGGCGGATTTCCTGATGGAATAGGGCCGAGAGCTTCCGCCAGAAGGCGCGGCCCCGCTCGTGGCGGTCTTGCGCGGCGGTTTGCCCGGCGCGGGGCGTTTCCCGGACTTCGTGCGCGGGCGTGACCACGACGGGACAGAGCGGCGTGACCTGGGCATCGTCCAAACCCCGCCAGTTGAGCGCCACCCCGAAGAAACCCGCCGCGCCCAGGGTTTCCAACCGGGGGTTGATTTCTTCCAGGTGGCGGCGGAAACCTTCCTCGCGGTCGTCCATGCAGAAGATGATTTGCGCTGCGGGCCGTTCCCCGCGCCCGGCCCAGGGACCGCGGCCCCGGTTGTGGGCGAGGGCGTTGAAGAGGTCTTCACGGTAGCGGCGTTCGTAGGCGTTGAGCCAGAGGAAGCCGCGCCGGGAGGGCGTGAATCCATCCAGGGTGGACAATAGTTCCGCGCAGCCGCTGGACGCAACCGCGCGGATATCCCGCCCGCACCAACCGAGGTGCTGGGCCAGGCGGAACAAGCGCCAGCCGTCGCCGTGCGGGGTCGGCGCCTGGGGCCGGCCGGCCCGTTGGTTCCAGGCGAAAACCTGGTCGGCCAGTCCGCGCCAACGCTCGCGGTCGGCGGGTTCGTTCCCGGCCTCGGCCAGTGCGCGGCGGACGGCCTGGGCCAGTGATTCCGGCAAGCGGCCTTGGAACAGGCTGTGCCGCACCAGGAATTCCGAGAAGTTGCGCTCGAAATGACCGCGTAGGGCGGGCAGGGTGGCGGCAACGCCCCAGGTTGCCCGACACACCTGTTCCAGGGCCAGCCGGTCCAGCACCAGCCGGATCGCCAGATAATCCATCAGGGCGGTGGGCGCGGCGCGGTTGGCCGCGTAGCCGGGACGGGTGGCCCGCCAGTTCACCAAACCGGACCAGCCCGGCAATTCCAGCGCCAGCCGCCGCAGATAGCCTGCCCAGCGGTCGCGCGGCAGCTCCAGCCGGGTGAGTTCGCCCGCGACGGCGTCCACGGCCTGGACCGGCAAGGCTTGGAGCGTGGCCCGCCCATCGGGGGTTTCGGCCAGCAGATGGCCCACATCGTCCACGGCCAATCCGCGCCAACCGGCGTAGAGTCCCGCGCCGCGGTCCGGGACGGTCCAGGCGGCCAAGCCTTGGTCCAGGTGGGCGGCGGTGTGGCGGATCAAGGCCGGGCGCACCGTGTCCAGCACATCGGTTCCGGTCAGGCCGAGGATCAGGCCGCGCAGGGTGGTGCCCTCGCCCAGGTCGGCCCAGGCGGTTTCCAGCAGGGCGCGGGCGGCCTCGCGCCGCTGGCGGTGGGCCGATGGGTCCACGGTTGGCGGTGCCGCTGGACCGGGCGGTGCCTCCTCGATGCCCAGCGTTTCCAGGCAAGCGTTCCACAACTCGGCCACCAGCGCCCGCTCGTTGACCGCAGCCCTGGGGTCGGCCCATCCGCGTCGATAGGCGTCGAGGAGGTGGCGACGCGCCGTCGCGGGCAGATCGTCTTGCAGGCGCTCCAGAACCTGGAATTCCGCAGCCCGCCAAGCCAGTTCGGCGGGTGCGAGCGGCTCCACGCCATGGACCAGGGCGATGCGGTACACCGCTTGCCGGGTGATGGCGCGGCCATTCACCGTCCAGCCTTCGGCTCCGTCGGCATGTTCCGCCAGGACGGCATCCAGGTCTTCGTCCAGGATGCGGCCCTGGGCGTAAAAACGGCGGAACTCGGATTCCGGCAGATAGCCCCGGTTCCCGGTCAGGCGCTCGGCGGCGTCCAGCGCCGCGGCAAACGGCAGGTGTTGATAGCCGTGCAAAGTGTTGTGGTGGACGAAATCCAGGATCGGCGCTTGGCCGGGCAGGATGGGGTCGAGCTGGGCCACCGCCGCTTCCAACAAGGCGCGGGGATCGTCGGTGGTGGGAAGAGCGGTCGGGGCGTGCGGCGCGGACATGGCTTCCCCCTCAGAGCGGCGGCATGAATTTGGGGACGAACAAGGCGCTGAGTTCGCCCACCTTGGCGCTCATCAAGGCGATGGCACCGGTCGGGGCCAAGCCCAGCCACAGGATGCCGAGCGCTAGCGCCCCGGCGGCGGCGAGTTCGTGGCCGCGCAAATCGGCGATGCCATTCAGGCCGGGCTGCGGCACCCCGGCGAACAAACCGTCCACCACGCGCAAGCCATAGGCCGCGCCGACCAGGATGCCCACACTGGTGCAGGCCATGGTCCAGCCGAAGCGCTGGAAGCCGCCGACGAGCGCGTGCAATTCCGCCACGAAGCCCGCCGAACCCGGCAAGCCCATCGCCGCCAGTAGGGCCAAGGTGGCGAACCCGGCGCAGCGTGGCGCAGTCTGGGCCAATGCGCCGTAATCGGCGATTTCGCGGGTATGGGTGCGCTCGTACAACAACCCGGCCAGCAGGAACAGGATGGCGGCGGTCAAGCCATGGGCGCTCATTTGCAGGACCGCGCCCAGCAATCCGGCCTGGTTTAGGGAGGCGATGCCGAGCAGGACCACGCCCATATGGCTGACCGAGGAATAGGCGATCATGGCTTTGAGGTCGGTCTGCCGGAACGCCAGCAAAGCCCCGTAGAGGATGCTGACCAGGGCCATCCCCGCCAGCCAGCCGTGTAGTTCCAAGGCGGCGGCCGGGAGCATCCCGGTGGCCTTGATGAGTCCATAGGCGCCCATCTTGAGCATGGCCCCGGACAACAGGATGCTGACCGGGCTGGGCGCTTCGACATGGGCCAGGGGTAGCCAGCCATGCAGGGGGAAGACCGGCATCTTGACCCCGAAGCCGATCAGGAACCCCAGGAACACCCACAGCTGTTGCTCGCGGGGCAGGGCGCGGGCGGTGCGGAGCATGGCGTCCATGCCGGTGGAATGCTCCGCCGAGAGGGTGAAGATCAGCAAAAGGCTCATCAGCATGAACACCGAGCCACCCATGGTATACAGCACGAAATTGAGGCTGGCGGTATGGCGGCGCGGCCCGCCCCATTGGTCGATAAGGAAGAACAGGGGAATCAGGGTCAGCTCCCAGAACACGAAGAACAGCGACCAATCCTGCGCCATGAACACCCCGAGCATCCCGAATTCCAGGGCCAGCAGGGCGATGTGGTAGCCCTTGGCGCGTTGCTTCACGCCGCCCGAGGCCACCAGGGCCACCAGGCATAGCACGCTGGACAGCAGCACCATGGGCAAGGAAACGCCATCCACGCCCAGGGCGTAATAACTGCCGAGTTCCGGGTTCCAGACCCTGGATTCCATGAATTGCACGCTGGGCGCCGTGGTATCGAAACCCCAAGGCAGGCCACAGGCCAACAGCGCGGTCAGCCCGGCGCTGGCGAAGGCGATGCGGCGGATCAAGCGCCTGCGCCAGGGCGGCACGAAGGCCAAGGCCAAGGCACCCAGGAACGGTGTCCAAAGGATCAAACTCAGGATTTGCATGGGTATTCGGAGGGAGTCCGGGCCTTGCCGGCGGGGGCGTGTGGTTGAGGGTGGGATGGAGTGGTTCAAAAATACCATGGACGCTGGTTTAGGAAAACCATCGCGCTGGATTTTTGGCTGGGACGGCGGGATATGAGGTGGATTTGAACCGTGAACCAAGCTGCGCGGGACGAGCCCCCCGGTTTTCCACCGGGGGGCGGGAGCGGTTAGAACGACGTGAATTTGCCCGGCTGCGGCAGGTTGGAGCGCGGAAGGGGCATATGGGCCATGGGTTGGGGAACGAAGTCCTGCTCGCCCCCGGTCCCTGTGAACAGCGCGATGACCTGTTTCAATTCCACCGTCTGGTGCTTCATCTCCTGGGCCGTCGCCGCCAGTTCCTCCGAGGCCGCGGCGTTTTGCTGGGTGGCCAGGCTGATCTGGGCCAGGGCGGTGTTGATTTGGCCGACCCCCGCCGACTGCTCTTCCGAAGCCGCCGTGATCTCCTGGATGAGGTCCGAGGTTTTCTGGATCGAGGGCACGATATTGCCGATGATGAGTTGCCCGGCCTGTTCCGACAGCCGCACGCTCTTGTCCGCCACCGCGCCGATTTCCTGGGCCGCCACTTGGCTGCGCTCGGCCAGCTTCCGCACCTCGGCGGCCACCACCGCGAAGCCCCTGCCGTATTCCCCGGCGCGGGCCGCTTCGATGGCCGCGTTCAGCGCCAGGAGATTGGTTTGGTAGGCGATGTCGTCGATGATCCCGATCCGTTCGGCGATTTGTTGCATCGCCGCCACCGTCTCCCGCATGGCTTGGGCACCGTCGGCGGCCACCGAGGAAGCCTGGGTCGCCACGCCGTTGGTGACTTTCGCGTTCTCGGTGTTCTGGGTCACCGAGGCCGTGATTTCTTCGAGCGAGGCGCTGGTTTCCTCCACGCTGGCCGATTGCTCGCTGGCCCCCTGGCTCAGGGTTTGCGCTGTGGTGTTCACCTGTTCCGAGGCGTTCGCGATCCTGCCCACGGTTTCCGCGAGTTTGGCGACTTGCTGGTTCATCAGGCGGATGATCCAGAAGGCGGTGCCCAGGGAGATAATCAAGGCGCTGGTGGCCAAACCGATCAACCAGACCCGCGCTTGCGCCATGTTTTCTAGCGCGGAGTCGGAGATGGTTTTCATCAGTTCCCCTTGGAATTTTGCCAATTCTTCCAAATCCCCCCAATAGGCGGTACTGGCCGGGCCGAAATCGTGCATGATGAATTGGGCGGCTTTCTGACGGTCGATTTTGATTTGTTGATATAGCGGCTCGTATAGGGTACCCAGCATGGAACGCTTGGCAACAATGGTGTTGAACAGCCCGCGACCGCGGGCGGTGTTAATCATTTTGTCTAATTTTTCCAGGTCTTCGGCATTTTTTCTCCGATTTTCTTCCATCGCTTTGATGGTTTGATCAGTGGTCACTGTATCGTTGAGAAAAATTAGGTTGTGTGCTAAACGCCCATTATCCAAGCTGCGCTTGATAAGCTCGTTGGCGATCACGGTTTTGGGATAGCGGTCCTGGGTAATTTCCTCAAGGGTAATGGCGGTTTGGGAAAGAGTTATAACGGATTTGATCGATATGCCAAGTAATAAAATAATAATAAGCCCGAAGCCCAGTTTTGTTTTTGCGCTCATTGTTGTAAACATAATGCCTCCAAATGTTCGTGTGAAAAACTGGAAAACCGCTATAAGATCGATTTGTATGATGCCGCCGCCTAGCCGGTGGCAATGACTCAATCTCGTATCACCGGAAAAGGCCGAGCCAAGCCCGTCCCACCGATAATGGGCCATCGGGTCTTGGAATTAGGCGCGGGCGATGCTTATCCATCGAACCGCCTGGGTTTCGCCACACGCCAGGAGCTTCCATGCCATGCCCCATCCTACCGGGCTGAAGAATACAATTGTCCAGAGCATAGACCATGCGGGGCGTTTTGGACGGCGAAATCCGCCGCGCCGTCGGCGATGGGATTAAATATATGATTTTTATATGTTATTTCTCTAGGCGCGGAATGGGGACGTAGAGGTGCCCCCTAGTTGTCGGAAAGTTCGTGGTAGGTGTTCGCAGGGGATATGAGAGTCACTTTGGATAGGGGTATTTCCGCTGAAAACGCTATGGGTTGGATGAAAAAGAAGTTGGATTCCGGTCGGCGGCTCAGCCCGAGTCCAAATAGGCAATCCAGTGTTATGGCAGCCACCAAGCACGAATGCGATAAGGGGATATTTTGCCAAAACCGCCCCTCAGGCGATATACAACGAGATGGGGAGTAAAATAAGGGTTTCTATGGAGAGGTTGCGCCAAAAATAGCCGTTAAGGATATTCAGGCTTCCGGCGCTGGGTAGAATCCCGATCCGGGAGTGAAGACCGCCGCCCAGTCAATAAATCAGATAATCGAGGTCGGGTAGTGCCGCCAGGAAAGCGGTTTGCCGGTTGCCTGGAATTGGCGGGCTAGGCCGGGACGGTCGATTTGGACTGGAAGGGGTTGGGAGAGGGGCCGCATTGGCGGAACGCCGGGCGTTCCGCCAATGCGGTTTAGGCTGGATAAACCGGGATCGCTATCGAACCGGGGGGCGGGTTAGATGCGCTTGATCGAGCTTTCCACCTTTTTCAATTCCAGCCGGGCCATCGCCAGATTGGCGCGGCTACGGTCCAGGGCGAGATAGATGAAGATTTCGCGGTTGGAAGTCAGTGGGCGCAGCAAATGATACTGGCTGCCGAGGCTGATCAGGATGTCTTCGATGTTGTCGTCGCCGAGGCCGATGGCATCCATCGCCTTGAGCTTGGACTGTAACACTTCGGTATTGGCCGCCGCGGCGATTTCCACCGGGTAATTACCGACCACCAGCGATTCGAGCATCATGCCGCTGCTGGAATCGACCAGGGCGGCGGCGATGAAACCATCCAGTTTTTTGAGAGAGTCAACGGTATTTGCCATAGATTGAGTTTCCTTATGGTTATGGGTTGCCGCGAGGGAGGGTCCTTCATGGCTTTCGCGGCGGAAAAGGTCCTTGAAGGTTTTGAGAAGGATCGCTTGGTCAACCATGGGCGATGGTCGAGCCGAGCAGGGTCGTGACCAGTTGCATCAGGTCGCCGTGTTGGCGGGCATCGACCTTGAAAATCGGCCAGGATGCACCCCTGGCCTGGAGGGCGCGGGTATATTCGTTCAGCGAGGGGGTGGGGCTGACGTCGTTATGGGTGACGCCGATGACGGCGTGGTGGTTCGCCAGGAATTCCCGGTGGGCGTCCAGATAATAATTCAGTTCCTTGATGGAGTCGCTGGCCGCGTTGCTGACCAGGATGATGATCCCCAAGGCTTTTTGGATGAGTATTTCGCCCATGAAGTCGAAGCGCCGTTGGCCGGGAGCGCCATACACATGGAGTTGGGTGTCCTCGTTCAGGGCCAGGGTGCCGAAGTCCATGGCCACGGTGGTGGATTGCTTATGCAACTGGGTTTGGTCGCTGGGCGCGGCCTCGGTGGAGATCACCTTGTCGCCGCATAGGGTGGAGATGGCGGTGGTTTTGCCCGAACCGACGCTGCCCACGATCAATATTTTCAGTTTCTCCCGCCAGTCGAACGGCTGGGCGCGGGGCCGCGGGGCTGGTTGTAGCCCGGTCGGCGCCGGTGTGGCGAGGGCCAAGGCCTGGCTGATTTCCTTGAGCAGGATGGTGAATTCGAGGGGGGAGGGTGTTTGTCCTTGCGGAGGGCGGCGTAGATGCCAGCGTGCTTCTTGTGGCCGTTGCTGTGAGTAACAAATCAAGCGGTCTTGGGTGAAACCGCCGGTATCGCTATGCCAGCCAGCCAGTTCCTCGGAGGAATTCGCCGTGACCAGCAGCAAATCCGCCATGTCGGCGTCCGGTACGACTTGCCAGGGCTGTTGCCAGCGGTTGGCGTGGGAAAACAGGTTATTCAGAACGGTGGCCTCGTCGGGGTTGGACAATCCGCATAAGGCGATCCGAATAGGGAGGGAGCGGGAGGGGGTATGTGGGTTGTTCATTGCGTGCCTGCGGGTCATGGACAAATTAGTATGCAAAAGGTTCTTGCCAATCGGCAGGTAGGAACTCTCTTTCATGCTGCAATGTCTTTTTGCTATCGGCATAAACCCGTTCCCACCATGAAGGTAGAAGTGATTGTTCGTGTCTTGTCGTGATGATTTTTATCTTTTCCTCTTGATTGATATGGATTTATGTTACGCTGCCCCCGTCTCAAATTTGAGATGGGGGGCCGTCCGTGCCGCTGGGCTACGAATGGAACCGCTGGCAAGCCGACTGGCTGATCCGACCCTGTCGGCCAGCCCGCAAACCAGGTGGGCTGGAAAAGATTTCCAATCCTTTGGCTATTTTAAAAAAACGGGGATGGCATCGTTTTAATGGTGATTTAAGCGGTTTTAGCGGTTTAAAGAGGGTGCTTATCCTCATTACTAATAATAATTGAAAGAAAGTAGCACAAGTTCGCTCGGAGCGTGAAAAACGGCACATTCATTTCCACGCACTTGTGAAGGCTGCGCACCACCTTTTCCCTGGCGGTTGCTTGGCCGTGTTGGCTTCGACAGTCTTTCGTGCGGGATGCTCCGGTTGATGTCAAGGCGCACGGATATCCCATTCCGAACCGAGCCAAAGGTGACAGGGGAAGCCAATCAAGCCGCTCCCCGGCCCTGGGCCAAGGTTGCCCCGCCCAAACCCTTGTTGCTAAAGTTCCCGGCCATCCTCCTTTCCTTCATCGCTTCCATGAACCCGACCAAAACCCGTTTCGCCCCGAGTCCCACCGGGCTGATGCACATCGGCAACGCCCGCACGGCCTTGTTCAGCGCCCTGTATGGCGAAAGCTTCCTGCTCCGCATCGAGGACACCGACGCCGAGCGCAGCCGCCGCGAATTCGTCGATGAACTCCTGGCCGACTTGCGCTGGATGGGCCTCCCCTGGCAGGAAGGTCCGCAAACCGCCGAACCCGGCCCGGATTATTTCCAGTCCCGCCGCGGGGCGGTCTACCAGCGCTATTACGACGCGCTGGAACAGAACGGCTTGGCCTATCCCTGTTTCTGCACCCCGCGTGAACTGGAAATCTCCCGCAAGATTCAACTCAGTTCCGGCCAGCCGCCGCGCTACACCGGCAAATGCGCCCATCTCAACCCCGAGGAAGTGGCCCGCAAACGCGCCGAAGGCTTGGAACCCACCCTGCGGTTCAAGGTGCCGAAGCGGGAAACCGTGGAATTCCTGGACGGGGTGCGCGGACCGCAGAAATTCGCCACCGACGATATCGGCGATTTCATCATCCGCCGGGCCGATGGCAGCGCCGCGTTCTTTTTCTGCAACGCCATCGACGACGCCTTGATGGGCGTGACCCATGTTTTGCGCGGCGAGGACCATCTCGCCAACACGCCCCGGCAATTGCTGGTGCTGAAAGCCTTGGACCTGCCCGCGCCGCAATATGCCCATAATTCGCTGATCCTGGGCGACGACGGCGCGCCCCTGTCCAAGCGCAACGGCAGCCGCAGTATCGCCCAGTTGCGGGAGGAGGGTTATTTCCCGCTGGCCTTGCTCAATATGCTGGCCCGGCTCGGCCACCATTACGACAGCGAGGACATCATGGATTTCGCCGCGCTCAAGGCCCGGTTCGATCTCTCGCGCCTGGGCAAATCCCCGGCCCGTTTCGATATCGACCATCTCAAGCACTGGCAGCAACTGGCGGTGCGGTCGGCGGACCCCGCCACGCTCAAGCCCTGGTTGCACGCCGAGACCCGCGCCCTGGTGCCGGAAGACCAACTCGCCGCCTTCCTCGATATCGTCCGCAGCAATTGCCTGTTCCCCGCCGAGGCCGATGGATGGGCGCGTATCCTGTTCGCCGACGAATTGAAGGCCGAGCCGGACATGGCGGCGGCGGCGCGGGGCGCGGGCGAAGCTTTCTTCCTGGCCGCGCTCGACGCCGCGACCCTGGCCGGGGCGGATTTCGACGCCTTCATGAAAGCGCTCAAGGCCAAGACCGGGGCCAAGGGCAAGGGTTTGTTCCTGCCGCTCCGCGCCGCCTTGACCGGACGCCACGACGGCCCGGAACTCGGCGCCCTGTACCGCATCCTGGACCCCGCCCGCTTGCACCGCCGCCTGGCCGAATTCACCTATGAGTCCGAATAATTGAGTCCGAATCATGCTGACCATCTACAACACCCTCACCCGCCAGAAAGAAACCTTCGTTCCCATCGAGCCGGGCCGGGCCCGCTTGTATGTCTGCGGCATGACCGTGTACGACTATTGCCATCTGGGCCATGCCAGGGTGATGGTGGTGTTCGATATCGTGGCCCGTTATCTCCGGCATCTGGGCTATACAGTGACTTATGTCCGCAATGTCACCGATATCGACGACAAGATCATCAAGCGGGCCAACGACAACGGCGAACCTTACACCGCCCTGACCGGGCGTTTCATCGAGGCCATGCATGCGGACGAACGGGCCTTGGGCGTGTTGCCGCCCGATGTGGAGCCACGGGCCACGGGTTCCATCGCCGAGATGCTGGCGATGATCGAGACCTTGATCGGGCGCGGCTATGCCTATGTCGGCGGCAATGGCGATGTGTTCTACGCCGTGTCGAAGTTCCAGGGCTATGGACGCTTGTCCGGCAAGAACCTGGACGAACTCCGGGCCGGCGAGCGGGTGGACGTGGACGCGGCCAAGCGCGATCCTTTGGATTTCGTGCTGTGGAAGCGGGCGAAGCCGGGCGAGCCTTCGTGGGAGTCGCCGTGGGGACCGGGCCGTCCCGGTTGGCATATCGAATGCTCGGCCATGTCCACCTGCTGCCTCGGAAACCATTTCGATATCCACGGCGGCGGCATGGACCTACAATTCCCGCATCACGAGAACGAGATCGCCCAGTCGGAAGGCGCGACCGGCGAGAAATTCGTGAATCTGTGGATGCACAATGGCTTCGTGCGGGTGAACGAGGAGAAGATGTCGAAGTCGCTCGGCAACTTCTTCACGGTGCGGGAAATCCTGAACCGTTATCGCCCGGAGGCCGTGCGCTTCTTCATCCTCAACAGCCATTACCGCAGTCCCTTGAACTACTGCGACGAGAACCTGGACGAAGCCAACGCGGCCCTGACCCGGTTGTATACCGCGCTGCGTGGCGTGGAGCCGGTGGCCCAGGCCGGAATCGGCGCGGCTTACCGGACGCGGTTCGGCGCGGCGATGGACGATGATTTCAATACGCCCGAGGCGGTGGCGGTGTTGTTCGAACTGGCCCGCGAACTGAACAAGGCGCGTACCGAGCAGCCGGAGGCAACGGCGGGTTTGGCGGCGGTGTTGCGGGAGTTGGGCGCGGTATTGGGTTTGCTCGGGACCGACCCGGAAGAATTCCTCCAGGGCGGGGTGGCCGAAGAGGATTCCGGCTTGGACGCCGCCGCCATCGAAGCCTTGATCCAGCAACGGCTGGATGCCCGCAAAAATAAGAACTGGGCCGAGGCCGACCGGATTCGCAATGAGTTGAAGGAACAGGGGATTGTGCTGGAAGATGGGGCGGGGGGGACGACTTGGCGGAGGGAATAGGCTTTATGATCGATGGCTAGGGCATTTTCATGTTCCCCGCCCCATGGCGCTCATCCGCGCCCTGAAGTTTAATCAACCCTCCCATCAGGGTGACAGGAGGATTCGTGGGACTGTTAGACGATTTGAAGCGCGAAGCCGACCAGGCCCGCACCGCCAAGGAAGCGGAAACCTTGCGCCAGGCCGGGCTGGACCGGATTTTCCGGGCCGAGATCGCGCCGCGCCTGACCCAGGTCCATCGCTATCTGGGCGAGATGCTCAAGCATCTCGAAGATGCCGAGCGTCCGGTGGCCGCCGCCTTCGATATTCCCGCGCTGGGCCGGGTCGAAGGCTTCCGTCAGGAAGCCTATACCTTGCGCATCGACGGCCATGGCACGCCCAAGAAAGTCACCCTGAATTGCGATTGCGTCTTGCCGGAAGAGCGCAAATTCACCGTCCCCCTCGCCGAGGCCGAGTCTTTGCGCCAACACCTCATCGCCAATCAGGTCATGTTCACCGAATGGCCGGTGCGGGGCGGGGCGGGTCCGGTCCAGATGCTGCTGTTCCAGGCCAAGCTCAGGGTGCGGGCCGGCCTCGGTTTCGAGGCCGATATCGAGGCGTCCAAGGTCCGTGTCCTCAGCTACAACTTCGAGGGCTTGTCGATCCGCGAGTATTCCTTCGACTATGCGAGGATCGACGCCGCCTGGCTGGACGACATGGGCCGCTATCTGTTGCGCGAGGCCAAGACCCTGGGCTATCTGGAAATCTCGGAGGAGGCCCGCGCCCGCCTGCGGCAACGGGCGGCGGAGGAAAAAGCCCGCCAGGAGCGGCTGTTGGCGCTGACGCAGGATAAGGATAAGGATAAGAAATCGGCGGAGCGGGGTTTGCTGGGGGGCTTGCGGAGCCTGTTCGGGCCGGGCAAGCGCGATTGACGGGGAATCCCGGCCCGCCGGGATTCCCAGGGGATCAGGCCGAGCGGCGCAGTTCCTTGGGCAGGGAGAACACCACTTTTTCTTCGATGCCGCGGTTCTCGGTCACGGCGATGCCGCCCCATTCCTTGAGCTTGGCCACCACCTGGGTCACCAGGTTTTCCGGGGCCGAGGCGCCGGCGGTGACGCCGATGGCGTTCGCGCCTTCCACCCATTCCCGCTGGAGTTCCTCTGCGTCGTCGATCAGATAGGCCGCCTTGCCCAGTTTCTCGGCGATTTCCCGCAGCCGGTTCGAGTTCGAGCTGTTGGGCGAACCCACCACCAGGATCACATCGCAGCGCCCCGCCAGTTTCTTCACCGCGTCCTGGCGGTTCTGGGTGGCGTAGCAGATATCGTCCTTTTTCGGCCCGTTGATATTGGGGAAGCGGGTTTTCAGGGTATCGACCACGGCCTGGGTATCGTCCAGCGACAGGGTGGTCTGGGTCACATAGGCCAGGTTGTCCGGGTTCTTCACCTGCAAATCCGCCACGTCGGCGGGCGATTCCACCAGGTAGATGCCGCCCTCGGGGTTGTCGTACTGGCCCATGGTGCCTTCCACCTCCGGGTGGCCGGCGTGGCCGATAAAGATGATTTCGCGACCGGCGTGGGCGTGGTGGTGGACTTCGATATGGACCTTGGTGACGAGGGGGCAGGTGGCGTCGAACACTTGCAGGCCGCGTTCCTTGGCTTCTTCCTGGATGGCTTTCGAGACCCCGTGGGCGCTGAAGATCACCGTGGAATTCTCGGGCACCTCCGCCAATTCCTCCACGAATACCGCGCCGCGTTGGCGCAATCCATCCACGACATGGGTGTTGTGGACCACTTCGTGGCGCACGTAGAGCGGTGCGCCGAAGACTTCGATGCCGCGTTCGACGATTTCGATGGCGCGGTCCACGCCCGCGCAGAAGCCGCGGGGATTGGCGAGAATGATTTCCATGGGTTTACCGATGAGTCTGAGTAAAAAACTAGGGAATTCTCACACGCCATCCCGTGCGAATCAACGCGGTGGCAGGATGGGGGGGCGTCCGGGTTGCCACAGGGTTTCGCCGCCCTGGGCCAGTATCCGCGCCAGCACGAACAAAAGGTCGGATAGCCGGTTGACCCAGGCCAGGGCCACCGGCGCGACCGGCTCGGCGCGGGCCAGGGTGGTGAGGGTGCGTTCGGCGCGGCGGCAGACGGTGCGGGCCACCTGGCAATGGGCGGCGGACGGGCCGCCGCCGGGCAGGATGAAGTCCTTGAGCGGCGGCAGGCGCTCGTTGAAATAATCCAGCCAGCGTTCCAGTCCCTCGACATGGCTTTGCTCCAGGCTGGCGCGGCCGGGGATGCAGAGGTCGCCGCCCAGGTCGAACAATCGGTGCTGGACTTCGATCAGGCAATCGCGGACTTCGTCGGGGAGGCCGTGGGCCAGGACCAGCCCGAGATGGCTGTTGAGTTCGTCCAGTTCGCCATAGGCCGCGACGCGGGGGGCGTCCTTGTCGATGCGGCTGCCATCGCCGAGGCCGGTGGTGCCGGTGTCGCCGGTGCGGGTGTAGATGCGGGTGAGTCGGTGGCCCATGGCTTACACCAAGGGGTCGTCGGCGACGACGATGCCATCCTCGTCGGCGTAGAGGTAATGGCCGGTGCGGAAATTGACCCCGGCGAAGGTGATGAGGATGTCTCTTTCGCCCGTGCCGCGCTTGTGACTGCGGAGCGGATGGGTGTGCAAGGCGCGGACGCCGAGGGGCAGGCGGCCGATCTCGACCGAATCGCGGATGCAGCCGTAGACGATGATGCCTTCCCAGCCGTGGTCGCAGGCCAGCTTGGCGAGGTCCGCCCCCAGCAGGGCGCAGCGGTGCGAGCCGCCGCCGTCCACCACCAGGACGCCGCCTTCGGATTTTTCGCCCAGGATTTCGCGGATTTTCACGGGGTCCTCGAACACCTTGAGCGTGGTGATGCGGCCCGAGAAGGCGGTGTGCCCGCCGAAGGAACGCAACAGCGGTTCGGCGATTTGCAAGCGTTTGGATTCGGCGAATTGATCGCAGAGGTCGGAGGTTTTGAAGATCATGGTCGGCTTCCGGGCGTGGGTGGGATGGCCGGTATGATAACCGAGCGGGACGCAAGGTTCCCCGGCGGGCCGGATCAATCGCCGCCGCCGCAACCGCCGTCGCCGCCCGAATCGCCATCCCCGGCGTCGCCCTCGCCGCCGAAGCCGTCCAGGTCGCCATCGATCCCGCTGTCCGAGAAATCCCCGCCGCAATAGCAATCGCCGCGCCCGTTCCGGCGCAAGGCCGCGCAATCGGGGACGTAATGGAAGCCATCGCCGATGCCCAACTGGGCATCCAGCGCGAACAGCAGGGGTAGCCGGTGCGGGGCTTTGGGGTCGATGCCCTCGGCCCGGCAGGCGTACCACCAGGTCCGGCGCAAGCCTTCGTTGCTCTTGCGCCGGGCGGGGCCGAGGACGGCGGCGGGCGTGTGGTGCAGGAAGCGCCCGAAGGCCCGGCCACAGAACAGCTCGTAATTCTTGGTGTAGAGGATGAATTCATGCCAGACCTCGTCCACGATCTGGGAAGGCATGGACACGAATTTTTGGCCGCCATCGAGATAGACCCGGAAAAATTGGCGCAAGCCCCGCTCGACCAGTGCCCAATCGTCCGGGGCCAAACCGGGCCGTTTTTTCGCCGCCCGTTGGATGAGTCCGGGCGGGAAGGCGTAGCCGTCGATGTAGTCGCGCCGTTTCCGCCGCCCGCCGTCGGCGAATTTGGCGCGTAGCGCCCGTAGCGCCGCCCAGCCGGGGATGGCGAGGAATGCCCATTGGAGCAGGGGGGTCAGCTTCGACATATCGTCTCCGGTGGGTCGGGTGGGATGGCACGGTCGCGCCGGATCGACGGCCCTCTGTGGCCTGGGCGCGGATTCCGCCCGCCTATCCGACCAGGCGCTCCAAGCGCCGCAACATCCCGTCGGGTTCCGCCACCGCCCAGGCCGCGATGGCATCGGCCCGAGCCTGGGTGTCGGCCACCGCGTAAATCCGCAGTTCGTCGGCGTTGCCCGAAGGCCGCAGGTGCGCCACATCGCCGTTGGCGAAATACACCCGCACGCCGTCCACATAATTGAGGGCGGTGATCGCGTCGAAGCCCGCCGCCGCCCCGAAATATTCCGCCAGTTCGGCGCGGAGGGCGGCGCAGGCGGCGGCTTCCGCTGCGGTCAGGGTGACGGCCCGCCGGTTCGCGTCGAGGGCCGAGGTTTCGGCTTGCGCGAACACCAGTTCGCGGATCGCGGGATTTTCCGGTGTGAACCGCGCCAGGATGCGGAGGCTCACCGGCCTCGGGAAATCCTTGAGCAAGGCGGCGCGGCTATAGCGCCGGGGCAGCAGCCCGAACAGCGCCGTCAAGGACAGGCCGCGTTCCTTCGCCGCCACCAGCACGGCGACCAGGGGCAGTAGCGCATCCCGCGTCGGCAGGGCCGCGAGCGTCCGCCCATGCTTCACGATATCCGAGCCGGTCAGGAAACCGCCGTTGGCCTCCCAGCCGCACACGGCGTGCTTGCCCTGGGCGCGGGCCGCTTCCATCCCGGCGATGACGAAGGGCGAGCCGATCCGGGTCTTGGGTTCCAGCAAGGACCGCAGCGGTCCCCGGTCGATGGCGTCGTTGCAACTGATGGGCACCACCACGGCATCCGCGCCCAGGTATTCCGCCGCGATCATACCGACCAGATCGCCGCCGAAGAACCGCACCGCGCCCGAATCCACCCCCAGGATCAAGGGGCGGTCGCTGTCGCCATCGGTGGAAACCACGGCGTCCACCGGGCCGTGTGCGGCCACGGCGGCATCGTGCAGGGCTTGGAGCGTCGCCAATTGGGCGGCGTCGATGTTCTCGGTGTCGATGGGCATGAAGGTTTCGCTGCGGCCCGCCGGGAACACCTCGGCCCCGAGTCCGCGCAGAATCTCCACCAGGATATCCCGTCCCACCGCCGAATGCTGGTAGGCCAGCAACCGGATGCCCGCCAGCGCGCCCGCCCCGAAGAAATCTATATAGCGCCGCACATAGGCCAGGGCGGCGGCGGGGTTTTCCGGGGCCAGGTCGCGCTGGCCGGTCTTGAACAGGCCGTCGGCATCGAACGGCGAGCTTGCATAAGGCTCGGCATACAGCCGTTCCCGCACCGTTCGCACCTGGGCGTTGACCGGGGCTTCGTGCTGTTTCAGCAATTCGCCGCGCGAGGTGTTGGTCTTGTAACCGTTGCGGTCGAACGGGATATGGCTGCCGGTGATCATCATGCTGCCCTTGCCTTGGGCGAGGGCGTAGCGGGTCAAGGCCGGGGTGGGGATGCGGCCCAGGTTCACCGGGAGCATCCCGGCGGCACGGATGGCGGCTTCGACCGCTTGGGCCAGTTCGCCGCGCCGGGGATTATTGCCGACATAGGCGCTGGAACTGGGCCTGAGATCGTAGGCGTAGAAAAACTCTTCGCCCCGCACGATGCCGCCGTCCACGACCGGCAGGGCTTGCAGATATTCCAGTTCCCCGAGGGCGCAGAGGTAGATTTCCAACTGGGTCAGGTGGATGACTTCGCCCCGGCGACCACTGGTGCCGAAATTGGCGGCGCGGGGTTCGTAGGCGAGGCGGGCGCGTAGCGAATCCGGGGGATAACTGGCTGGGGTCATGGCGGGAGGCTCCTTGAAAAAACAGCGGGCAGACGATACACCATATCCGGCGGCTTGGGGCGCGGAGCCGTGGGGTACAATGCCCGCAATCTTGGCCTTATCCGCCGCATCCTCTGACTACCCTCCTATCACCGCTTATGTCCACCCCATCCTTACCCAAAACTTCCCGCCGCCGCCTGCAACGCAACCGCCGCCGTAAACGCCTGGGCGGGGTCTGCGCCGGGATCGCCGATTACCTGGAGATGAATCCGACCCTGGTGCGCTTCCTGTTCCTGCTGCTGATCCCGCTGACGGGCAGCTTGATCGTCTGGGTCTATCTGGCGCTGTGGTTCTTGTTGCCCGCCGGGATCGAGACGCCGCTGCCGAAGGTGTCCTGGGAACTGGGGCGCGAACTGCGGCGCATGGACGACAAGATCGCCAAACTACACCGCCGCCACGATCCCGCCATCGCCGATTTGGCCCAGCAGGCGTTCGACGCCATCAAGCTGATCGCCCCGCGCTTCGAGCAACCCGGCGACGCCCCGGTCGGCGCGGAAGTGCGCGAGGCGGTGCTGGTGCGTTTCCCCAAGCTGTTGGAGCGGATCGGCGCGACCCCCGCCGAGGCGTTCGCGGGCGGCCAAGGGGCCATCAACACCGCCGCCGGGACTTTGTTGAATCAGTTGATCGAATTGCACGAACAATTCCAGCAGGTGGCTACGGCCCAGGTGGAGCAGGAATTCAAAGCCAGCTTCCGGGAGCGCACCGACGAATCCCCGGAACTCTCGGCTTGGCGGGAAAAGCTGCGCCCCATGCGCGACCGCCTGCAAGACCGGGTCGGCCCGGAGACGTTGGGGGTGTTGGCCGGGATCGAGGAGAAACTGGCCTTCTTGCTGGAACGGCTGGCTCAGGGCGGGGAGATGTTCGACCTGCGGCCTTTCGAGGTGCGGAAAATCGCCTTCGATTATCTGCCGGACGCGCTGAACCAATATCTGGCCTTGCCGCCGTCCATGGCCCGCAGCCAACGCCTCAACAGCGGCAAGACCGCCGAGGAAGCCTTGGGCGAACAATTGGGCCTGCTCGATACCACTTTGCACGATCTGGCGAAAAGCCTGTTCGAGCAGGACGCCGGGAGCTTGCTGGTGCATGGCCGGTTCTTGAAGGAGAAGTTCGCGGAGCAGCCGTTCCGCTTGCCGGAATGAATCAATAAGGCGGGTCCGCCGGGCCTTCGTAGCCGCACAGGCCCAGCCGGGGCGAATTCACAATGTGGATGGGGGCGCCGTAAGTGTCGTGGGGATGGTTTTGGGCGTGGCGGTCGCACAGCGTCCCCTCGGTCTCGTCGTCGATCAAGCACTCCATGCACAGCCAGGTGGCGGGTTCCTGGCATTCGATGCAGGCGGCGGGCGGCATGAGGTTGCGGATCAAGAGGGTGATGGGATGTTTGCCGATGGGCTTGCCTTCGCGCCGGTCCAGCGGCTTGATCAGCGAGATCGATTCGGTCCCGAAATCGTAGATATGGGTCAGCTCGCCGCCCGCCAGCGCCGAGGCCAGGGATTGGTTCATGGGCAGTTCCTCGCCGCCCCAGCCGCCGTGGGAAAACTGGCTCATATGGCCGCAGCATTCCAGCCAGATGGCCCGGAGGTATTCGTCCAAGTCCTTGAGTTTGGCCGAGCCGCGCATTTCCAGGTCCAGCCAGAATTCCGGCTGTCCCTCGGCCTGCACCCGGAGGTGGTAAAGGGTTTCGGCTTTCCGCTTGCTGCCTTCGGCGTGGGCGGTGGCTTCCTTCCAGGCCGGGCAGGCCGGGAAGTGGCGGGAGGCCATGTTCTTGGCGATGTCCTGCTGGCAGAAGGCACAGCGTCCTTTGCTGGTTTTGGCGCGGGCCATGGGTTTGCTCCGGGTGGATTGAAGGGCTTATCAGGCTACACCTGCCGCTTGGGGATGGCTATGGGGGGTGCTAACTTGGTCTTTTACTCATGCAAAGCTGATTGTTGGGGCTGGACATGTTGACTTCGCTGCGCTTGGTTGGATTCAAGAATTTCCGCGATGCGACCCTGGATATGGGACCGCTGACTTTATTGGTGGGGGCTAATGCTTCCGGCAAGAGCAATCTGCGGGATGCCTTCAGGTTTTTGCACGGCATCGCGCGGGGATATTCGCTGGCGGAGATTATTGGCGAGAAATATGGCGAAGGCGGGGAACGGGTGTGGCGGGGGATTCGTGGCGGAGTGCGCGAATTTGTATTCCAAGGCGGTAATTGCTGCGAATTTGAAGCGGATTTCTTCCTTGATCAAAAAAAATGCAGTTATTTTCTCAAAGTTAATGTAAGTAATGACGGGACACCTCCACGATCAATAAGCGAGAAATTAATATTAGACTCGCGCATAATTTTTGATACAGAAATGGTTTTCCATTTGGAACCCAGCGACCGATTCGATTTAAAGGTTGGTGTGAGAGATCGTGACATTCCTATTGAGGACGAATTCAATCCTTGGGAGTATTATGAATTCACAAGCCTAAGCTTTAGGCCCGCTCTTAATCAAATTGCCGAAAACGCCTCCAATAAATTTATAAATGCTAGCGAGATAGCCCAAGAAGCTTTAAGCGCCTTCGCCTCCATGCGTTTCCTCGACCTCGACCCCGAAGCCCTGCGCCGCCCGTCCATCCCCGGCCAAACCATCCTGGGCGATAAGGGCGAAAACCTGTCTTCGGTCCTGCAAGCCATTTGCCAGCAACCCGAATCCAAGGCCGCGCTGCTGTCCTGGATCGCCGAACTCACGCCCATGGACGCCGTGGATTTCGAGTTCCCGGCGGACCATGCCGGGCGCGTCCTGGTTACGCTGGTGGAGCGGAGCGGACAGCGGATTTCGGCCTACAGCGCTTCCGATGGCACCTTGCGCTTCCTCGCCATGATCGCGGCCTTGCTGGGGCCGGACGCTTCCCGCTTCTATTTTTTCGAGGAGCTGGACAACGGCATCCATCCGGCCCGCTTGCACCTGCTGTTAGGCTTGATCGAACGGCAGGCCGCGCTGGGCAAGGTGCAAGTGGTGGCGACGACCCATTCTCCAGAATTGCTCGCTTTACTGGATGCTAAAACCTTGGAACATGCCTCGCTGATCTACCGCCTGCCCGACAGCCACGAAGGCCGGATCCAGCGCATCCTCGATATACCGGGAGCCGCCGAGGTGATCGAACAGCAGGATATCGCCAAGCTGCATGCCACCGGCTGGTTGGAAGACGCCGCTTATTTCACCAGCGACGAGGACGCGGCGGCGTGAACGTACTTATCATCCCCGAGGATTTCCGCAAAGACCAATACCTGCTGCAACCCATCGTCGCCGCTTTGCTGAGCCATCTTGGCAAGCCCCGCGCCAAGGTCACGGTACTGAAAGACCCCTTGCTCGGCGGGGTGGCGCGGGCACTGGATTTCCAGCAACTCAAACCCATCATCGAACGTTATCGGGGAATGGTGGATGTGTTCTTGCTCTGCGTAGACCGGGACGGCGAACAAAGCCGCCGGTTACGGCTGGGCAATCTGGAAAGCCAAGCGCGGGCGATCCTGCCGGAAAACCGGATATTCCTGGCCGAGAACGCTTGGCAGGAGTTGGAGGTTTGGGCCTTGGCCGGTTTGGATTTGCCCAAGGAATGGGCGTGGCGGGATATCCGCGCCGAACGCGATCCCAAGGAGCGCTATTTCAAGCCTATCGCCGAGCGGCGCGGGCTGTTGGATGAACCGGGCGAGGGGCGGCGGACCTTGGGTATCGAAGCTGCCAAGCGCTACGCCAAGATTCGCCAGCGTTGCCCGGAAGATATCCAGGCGTTGGAAGGCCGGATCGAAACCGCTTGCGCCAGCCGCTGAGTTCCGTGTTGTGGCGTTTCATCGCCCTTTCCCGACCGCCGCCCCGCCTTGCCCGGTCCACGCTCCGTGCGCTTCAGCCGCCTCGGGTCGCAGCGCCGCGGCTTTGAGGTCCGCTCCCGAAGGCAGGCCGCCCGCATGATCTACGGTCCAGGCCGCGATATCCGCCCAGGGCCGTTCCGCCCCCAAATCCCTAAGCAGCAAGTGATAACCGCCTTCGTAATAGCCGATCCGGGTCGGGGTGGTTTTGGGCAGCTTGTCCAGCATCAGCCGGATCGGCTCTTGCGGGATGATTTCGTCCTTGGCCCCGTATAGCACCAGCACCGGCTTGTCCAACTTGGCCGCGTCCTGTTGGGCCGCATCCATCAAATCGGCCAGTCCGGCGATGGCACCCACCCGTGTGGCCTTGATGACCCAGGGATCGCGGCCCAGGCCGATGAGCATGGGGATATTGTCGGAGGCCTGGACCTTGAGGCCGGAGCCGGTCAGTTCCAGTTCCGGCAACGTGCGCGCGGCGATGGATAACAAGGCCCGTTGATACCAGGGCATGGTGTCCCGCGCCCACACGGCGGGGGCCGAGAGGATCGCGCCATCGGCGTCCGGCGGCTGGGACGAGGTCAGCGCGACCAGGGCGACCGCCCCGCCCATGCTCTCGCCCAAGAGGTAGAGCGGCGTTTTGCCGTGACGCTTGCGGAGTTGCGCGACGAACTCGGCGAGGTCGCGGGTATAGGCTTCGATGCCTGCCCAACGGCCCCGGCCCGGCGCCAGTCCGAAGCCGCGCTGGTCGTAGGCGTAGACCGCGATGCCGTGTTCCCCGAGATAACGGCCCGGCGGCTCGAAAGCGCGGCTGTAATCGTTGAAACCATGCAGGCATACCATCACGGCCTTGGGTTCGCCCTGGGGCAGCCAGGAACGCACTGGCAACACCGCGCCGTCGGAGGCGGTGAAATGGGCGCGGGCGAGCCTGGGTGCTTGGTGGGATGCCGGGCCGGGGCTGGGCAAGACGGCGCAGCCGCCCAGCCATAGGGGCAGGAGCAGTCCGAAGGCGATCAGCGGAGGAACGGGGCGATGCTTTAACATAGGCTTCAGGCGGAGGGAATGGATCGGGATAGTATGGTCCGGCGGCGGGCCTGTACCAAGCCCGGCCTGCCGTGGATGGGGGAACGCCGGGTGCGGCGCTCCCAGGACGCATTCCCACCGCCGCGTGGGAAGGAAAATAAACACTACTCAAGAGGAAGCGCGATGGTCAAACAAGGGCTGCGTTGGCTGCTATCCCGGCTGTTCCGGGTCAGGCTCAACGGCATCGATAATTATCATAAGGCCGGCGAACGGGTATTGATCGTCGCCAACCACACCTCCTATCTGGACCCCATCCTGCTGTGGGTGTTCCTGCCGGACGATGTCACCTTCGCCATCAATACCCAGATCGCCCGGCAATGGTGGGTCCGGCCCGGCCTGTGGTTTTCCAAGGTGTTCCCCATGGACCCGATGCAGCCCTTGTCGATCAAGGCGCTGACCCATTATGTGAAGGAAGGCCGCAAGGCGGCGATCTTCCCGGAAGGCCGCATCACCGTGACCGGGGCTTTGATGAAGATTTACGAAGGCGCGGGACTCATCGCCGACAAGGCCGGGGCGCGGGTGCTGCCGGTCCGTATCGACGGGGCGCAATACACCCCGGTGTCCCGCTTGCGCGGCGTGGTGCGGCAACGCTGGTTCCCGCCCATCAGCATCAATATCCTGCCGCCGCAGGCCATCGACCTGCCGCCGGAAAGCCACGGCCACGACCGGCGGCATCTGGCCGGTTTCCTGCTGTCGGACATCATGAGTGATATGGTGTTCGAGACCGGCAACCATCGCCAGACCTTGTTCGCGGCCCTGCTCGACGCCCGCAAAATCCATGGCGGCGGCCACGTCCTGCTGGAGGATGTCCAACGCAAGCCGCTCAACTATAACCGTTTGATCGCCCAAATCCTGGCCTTGGGCGAAAAGCTGGCGGCGGAGACCGAAGCCGGCGAAACCGTGGGCCTGTTGTTGCCCAACCTCAATAGCACGGTGGCGGCTTTGTTCGGGCTGCAAATCCATGGCCGGGTGCCCGCCATGCTGAATTTCAGCACCGGGGTCAAGCAAATGGCCTCGGCCCTGACCACGGCCCAAATCAAGACCCTCGTCACCGCCCGCCGTTTCGTCGAGAACGCCAAGCTGGAGGACACGGTGGCGACCCTGGCCACCCAGGCGCGGATTCTCTACCTGGAAGATTTGGCGGCGGGCATCGGCAAACAGGACAAACTCCGCGCCTTGGCGACCGCGTTCACCGCCGAAACTTGGTATGCCCGCCAAGCCCACCGGCCCGGCGCGGACGATCCGGCGGTGGTGTTGTTCACCTCGGGTTCGGAGGGCGAACCCAAGGGCGTGGTGTTGTCCCATCAAAACCTGTTGGCGAACCGCGAGCAGCTAGCCGCGCGGCTCGACCTCAATGCCCGCGACACCATCCTCAACGCCCTGCCGATGTTTCATGCTTTCGGGCTGACGGCGGGCACCTTGCTGCCGTTGTTGAACGGCATGTACACCTTCCTCTATCCCAGCCCGCTGCATTACCGGATCATCCCGGAAGTCGCCTACGAGATCAACGCGACCCTGTTGTTCGGCACCAATACCTTCCTGGCGGGCTATGCCAAGCATGCCCATCCTTACGATTTCTACAGCGTGCGCTATGTGTTCGCCGGGGCGGAGAAACTGCAAGCCGATACCCGCAAGCTTTGGGCCGACAAATTCGGGCTGCGCATCCTGGAGGGCTATGGCGCGACCGAAACCTCGCCCATCCTCTCGGCCAATACCCCGATGTTCTACAAGGAGGGCACGGTCGGGCGCTTCATGCCGGGCGTCCAATGGCGCTTGGAGCCGGTGGCGGGGGTCGAGGGCGGCGGCAGGCTGCATGTGGCGGGGCCGAATATCATGCTGGGCTATCTCAAGCCGGAGCGTCCGGGGGAATTGCAACCGCCGGCGTCGGTGTTCGGGGTGGGCTGGTACGATACCGGCGATATCGTCCATGTGGACGAGGAGGGTTTCGTCACCATCCTGGGTCGGGTCAAGCGCTTCGCCAAGATCGGCGGGGAAATGGTGTCCTTGGGCGTGATTGAGGAATTGGCGGCGCGGCTGTGGCCCGGCCATCTCCACGCCGCCGTCACCGTGCCCGACGAGAAGAAGGGCGAGCGCATCGTCCTCGCCAGCCAGGCCAAGGACGCCCACCGCAACGCCTTGGCCAAGGAAGCCCAGCGCTTGGGCTATACCGAGCTTTATCAACCCAAGGCGGTGCGGATACTCAAGGAGCTACCGCTGCTGCCCACCGGCAAGGTCGATTATCCGACCCTGACCGCGCAGATACGCGCCGACGAGGTGGAGGCATGAACCGGGGACTCTATGCCTTGGTCGGCTCGCAATTCCTGTCGGCCTTCGCCGACAACGCCATCCTGTTCACCGTCATCGCCATCGTGATGCAGAACAAGGCCACCCCGGCCTGGTACATCCCGGCCTTGCAGAGCGTGTTCCTCATCGCCTATGTGGTGTTGACGCCGTGGGTGGGCCATCTGGCCGACCGTTTCCCCAAGCCCTGGATTTTGATCGCGGCCAACGCGGTGAAGGCGGTCGGCGGCGGCTTGATCCTGGTGGGCGTGGACCCCTTGTTCGCCTATGGCGTGGTCGGCATGGGCGCGGCGGCCTACAGCCCGGCCAAATACGGCATCCTGCCCGAACTCACCGACACCGAACACTTGGTGAAGGCCAATAGCTGGGTGGAGGGCGCGACCATCGCGGCGATCCTGCTCGGCACCGTGGCTGGGGCCAAGCTGGCCGATCATTCCATCGACCTGGGCCTCTGGGCGAGCGTCGGCTTGTTCCTGGTGTCGGCTTTGGCGGTGTTGCTGTTGCCGAAGCTGGCGGCGCGGGGCGTGTCGCCGGGTTCGCCCTTGGGCAAGCTGTGGGGTTTGATCCGGGGCTTGCTGGATACCCAACGCGCCCGCTTGATCCTGTTGGCGCTGAGCTTGTTCTGGGCCTGCGCCGCGACCTTGCGCGTGGCCTTGGTGGCCTGGGCACCCGCCGTGCTGCACAGCCAGACCGCCAGCGATATCGCCGAACTCACGCTGTACTTGTCCATCGGCATCGTGATCGGCTCCGGCATCGTGCCGCGCTTGATTCCGCTGGCACAGGTGCGGCGGGTGCGGTTCGCGGGTTATGGGCTGGGTTGTGCGTTCCTGGCGCTGGCCTTCGTGGATAGCCTGTGGCCGGCGCGGGCGGCTTTGTTGGGGGTCGGGGTGTTCGGCGGCATCATGGTGGTGCCTTTGAACGCGGCCATCCAGCAAATCGGCTATCGCACCGTGGGCAGCGGCAGCGCGGTGGCGGTGCAGAATTTCTTCCAGAACGCGGCGATGTTGGTCAGTGTGGGGGGATATAGTCTGGCCGCCGGCCATGGGGCGGGGCCGGTGGCGACCATTTTCGGCCTGAGTGGGCTGGTGTGGCTGATGACGGTGTTGGTGTCCTGGCGCTTGCCGAAGCAAGTGGCGGAATGAGCGGTTCCCAAGCGGGGGGATGAAGGCGGCGGGTTGGGTGTCATCCCGCCGTTTTTATGCCCGGCATGGCACGCTGGGCTTGCCATGCCGGGTGGGACAATCCGTTCAGGGCCGCAGGAAGCTCTCGAACGGTTGCAAAGGGCCACGGCTGGCCGGACGGCCCAGTTTCCCCACGGCGGGGATGCTCAGCATTTTGTCCGCCGTTTGTTGCGGGTCTTGCGCCGAGGGCTGGATGCCCGCACTCTGCGGTATCGGCAGGGCCGGATGGTCGAAGGGTGCGCGTTCCCAGCGGACCCGCTCGTCGGTGAGCGATTTCAGGAAGGCCACCAAATCCGCCTTTTGCAAGGCGCTGAAGCCCTGCGGAAACACCACGGTGGCGAAATGCTCGGGGTTGTCGAAATTGCCGCCCCGGCTATAGAAATCCACCACTTCTTCCAGAGTCTTCATCCCGCCGTTGTGCATGTAAGGGCCGGTCAGCTCAACATTGCGCAGGCTGGGGATTTTGAACGCCCCCTGCACCGAGGCGAGGGCGCGGCCCTGGCCCGGCTTGGCCAATTCCGCCGCCAGCACGGCGCTGGCGGGCACCTTGGCATAGGGGAGCCGCGCCCCGCAGCCCTCGCTGCCAAGCGGATCGTCCACCCGCTCCGCCGCGACATAATCGCTGGTGAACGGCACATCGAAGGAACAGGCCTTGATGCTGATGGGGTCCGTCAAGGCCGTGCGCGAACCCATCAGCAGTTCCAGGTATTGCGCGGTGTAGGACAGCGGATTGCCGAAGGGATCGGTGCCGCCGAGTCCGGGATCGTAGGCGTCGGGGGTCACGCTGGTGTTGGCGAAACCCTCGTCCATCAGGGCGAAGGCCACGCCCTGGCCGGTGAACGAACCCCGCAGGGTCTTGCGGTTGACCCATTGCGGCCCGGTGGCGGCGGGATAGCTATAAACATAGGGATGCGCCGCCGACGACAGGGTCGGCCCCCGGTGGCAGATCGGACAATGCGCGTCCACGAACAAGACCAGGCCGCGGGCTTGCTGTTCGTTCAGGCCCAGGGGGATGTCGTCGGCGTCCCTGGGGGTGTCGAAGGGCGAATCGTCGGAAATCAAGGTCTCTTGATAGAGTTGCAGGGCCAGCCCGAAGAAGAACGAGAAATTGGCTTCCATTTGGGTGTAGGCGCTGCCTTGGGGCGGAGCGCCGAATTTCCCGATGCCCGACCAATAGCGCGGGGCGAAGGCTTTTTGGACCAGGGCGGCGTAGGTGGTGTCCAAGCCCTGGCCGGAGGCGTGGCGGGACGGGCCGAGGACGCTGTCTTGCTTGTGGACCGCCTGGATGGCCAGGGGGCGGCGTTGCAGGAGCTTCCGGCCCAATTCGGGGAAGGTCCGGCCCGCGCAGGACATTTCGATATCGTTGACCGGCGGGGCCATCGCCTGCGAGGCCAGGGCGGCGTTTTCCAACCGCACTTGCTGTTTTTGCGCTTTGCCGCCGGGCTTCTGGGCGACCCAGACCCCGGCGGCGCTGTCGCGGGCACCGAACGGCGTTTCCCCGTTGAAGATATTGTTGGCGCGGCCATCCCAGAAGTTGCGGGAGTTAAAGGCCGCGTTGATGACGGTCGGCGTGTTGCGGGGCTCGACCCGGCGCGTGTTCAAATCCCGGCGGTGGAATAGTGGGTCTGTGCTGGAGAGGCAGGTATCGCGGGAGCCATCGCCCGCCACCGCTTGGAAATCGGCGTGGAACACCCCGGCGGAAGCGACCACATCGTCGGTGTCGTACAACACCGCCGAGGTTTTGTCGTCCGGGTTGGCGACCTGGTGCAGAGGGAAATCACCCAGCCGCAGCGCATAGCCCGGCCCGCCCTTGGCACCCGAGGCGGTTTTCTCGAAGCTTTGCCCGGTGGCGGCGTCCGTGTGGAAGGTGCCGGGGGCCAATTGGTTGGTGATGCGGCGGTCGGCTCCGGCGTGGAAATGGCAACTGGCGCAGGCCATGCCATCGCTGCCGACATTGATGTCCCAGAACAATGCCTTGCCCAGGACCACGGCGGCGGCGCTATCGACCACGATGGGGTTGGTCCCGTCCAGCAGGCCCGGTGTCGCGGGCACCTGGACGCCTTTGAGCGAGGGTGGGGAGGCACCGTGCGCCCCGGCCTCGCCCCAGGGCAGCATGGCCCAGCAGAGGGGAGCGAGCCATCCAAGAATTATCCGGGACCGGCGGGTCCGGTCCGTTACCAAGCGTTGAAGTTGAAGCATGGCGAGCCTGTCGTGTGAATGCGGAGACGGCCCGGACTAGGGCCGGGCCGTCGATATGGCGGGGAGGGCGGGGGGCGGCTTGTCCCCGCCGGGCCGGGCTTAAGCGGCGCGGGTCCGGCGCGGAGCCGGGACAGGCCCGTTATTGCAGGGACAGCGTGACATCGACCGGGTAGCGGGCGGTGGAGTCGCTGGCACCGGCCCCAGGCGCGATACCGCCGACCACGAACAGGTAGTTGCAGGTTCTCCCGATGGGGAAAGTCCTGACCAGCCGCCCCGGCACGCCATCTTTGACCCCGTGCAAGCCGACGACTTTCGAGGCCTTGGCCACGCCATCCAGGTCGTAGCCGTAGTTTTTGATCTGCATGACGATATTGCCCACGGTCTGCCCGGTGCTTTCGTCCACCGCGCCCAGTTCGAACTGTTGGGCGTTCTGGGCGTAGAAATGGTCGGTGACATAGGTGTCGGGCGCGGTATCGGCCTTGCAGCGGGCCCAGACGGTGACGCCGGGATGCAGGTCCGGGTTGCTGGAGACCAGGGTGAGGGTGGCGGTCTGGCCGGCGGTGCCTTGGAACGAACCCCAGTCGGAGAAGTGGGTCCAGCCCATGTCGCCGAAGGCCGGGTCGCGCCAGGATTTGTAGCGCACGTTGAGCGTATGGGTGGGTTGCTCGGCGCTGAATTGGGCGATGGTGGCGGGTTGGGTGGCCGCTTGGACGGCGGGCGCGGCCCATAGGGCGGTGCCGCCCAGGACGATGGCGAGGGCCGTGGTGCGAAGATTTTGTTTCATGGCATATCCCGTTTGGCTCTAGTTTTGAAAAACCGCTCCGGGCCGGGAGGCAGGAGCGGAACGCCACGGGGAGAGCAATTTGCGGGCCGGATCGAAAGCCGAATGGAATCATTCACCTACGGTATGCATGGAAAAGCGGGCTCGGGCATTTCACGCATAACAATATGGTAAAAGTCTAATATTTATGGGAAGGCCGGGGCCGGGGCCGGGGCCGGGGCCGGGCTCGCGGGGAGCCGGTCGGTCCGTCCAGGGGCTGCAAAAAAGCCGCGGGTTCCTGGGAAACCAGCGGCTTTTCCGCGCGGATGAGAGGGATGGCCCTATTTCACCGCGATCCCTTTCTCCCGCATCGCCTTCAGCACTGTCTGCCCGATATGCGCCGGATTGCGCGAGACATACAGGCCCAGGGCTTCCATGGCGTCCATCTTGGCGCTGGCGGTGTCGGCTTCGCTGGAGATGATGGCCCCGGCGTGGCCCATGCGGCGTCCGGCGGGCGCGGCGATACCGGCCACGAAGCCGACCACCGGCTTGGTCATGTTGTCCTTGGCCCAGCGGGCGGCGGCGACTTCCTGCGGGCCGCCGATCTCGCCGATCATCACCACGATTTCGGTTTCCGGGTCGGCCTCGAACGCCTTCAGCACGGTCACGAAATCGGTGCCGTTGATGGGGTCGCCGCCGATGCCGACCGAGGTGCTGATGCCGAGGCCCAGCGCCGCCATCTGTTCGGTAGCTTCGTAGTTCAGCGTGCCGGAGCGCGACACGATGCCGATGTTGCCCTTCTGGTAGATGTGCGAGGGCATGATGCCGACCTTGCACTCGCCAGGAGTGATGATGCCGGGGGTGTTGGGACCGATCAGGATGCTGTCGCGGCCCACGCGGTAGCGTTGCAGGCGGATCATGTCGTGGATCGGCACGCCGTCGGCGATGGTGACGGCGACCTTGATGCCGGCGTCGATGGCTTCCATCAGCGCGTCGGCATTGAAGGGCGGCGGCACGAACACGGCGGACACATCCGCGCCCGTGGCGGCCACGGCTTCGGCCACGGTGTCGAACACCGGCAGGCCCAAATGGGTGGTGCCGCCCTTGCCGGGGGTGACGCCGCCGACCACCTGGGTGCCGATCTTCATGGCGTCCTGGGCGTGGAAGGTGGCGTGTTCGCCGGTGAAGCCCTGGAAGATGACCTTGGAATTTTTATTTACGAATACGCTCATGGTGCTGCTTACCCTTGTACCGTGGCCACGGCTTTGGCGGCGGCGGCGTCCAGATTCTCGGCGGTGATGAAGGAAAGTCCTGATTCGGCCAGGATTTGGCGGCCTTCCTCGACGTTGGTGCCGGCCAGCCGGACGATCAGCGGAACCTTGATCTGGAGGCTGTTGCAAGCTTGGATCAAGCCTTGGGCGATCCAGTCGCAGCGGTTGATCCCGGCGAAGATGTTGACCAGGATGCACTTGACGTTGGGGTCTTGCAGCACGATGCGGCAGGCGTTGGTGACTTTCTCGGGGGAGGCGCCGCCGCCCACGTCGAGGAAATTGGCCGGGCGTCCACCGTGCAGGGTGATGGCGTCGAGCGAGGCCATGGCGAGGCCAGCGCCGTTGACGATGCAGCCGATATTGCCGTCGAGGGCGATGTAGTTGAGGCCGTGGCCGGTGGCTTCGACTTCCTTGGGGTCTTCCTCGGCCAGGTCGCGGAGGTCGGTGACGCCGCGTTGGCGGAATAGGGCGTTGTCGTCGAAGCTGAACTTGGCGTCCAGCACCATCAGTTTTTCATCGCCATCGCCGACCACGGCCAGCGGGTTGATTTCGGCTTGCAGCACGTCCTTGTCGCGCATGCAGCGGTAGATGGCTTTCATGAGCTTGACCATCTGCGGCATCAGCTTGCCCTTGAGTCCGATGGCGGTGGCGACCTTGCGGCATTGGAAATCCCGGAGGCCAATGGCGGGATCGACCACTTCCTTGACGATCTTGTCGGGATGGGCCTGGGCGACTTCCTCGATATCCATGCCGCCCTCGCTGGAGGCGATCACGGTGATGCGCTGGGTGGCGCGGTCGATCACGAAACCCAGGTAGAACTCGTGCTTGATGTCGCTGGCCTGCTCGATCCACACCCGTTGCACCATCGAACCCGCCGGGCCGGTCTGGTGGGTGACGAGGCGGTGGCCGATCATGGCGTCGGCGGCTTTCTTCACTTGGTCGATGGAGTCGACCACCTTCACGCCGCCCGCCTTGCCGCGACCTCCGGCGTGGATTTGCGCCTTGACCACCCAGCGGCTGCCGCCGAGTTCCTCGGCGACCTGGGCGGCTTGTTTGTCGTTGAAGGCGACATCGCCATTCGGCACCGGAACCCCGAAGGATTTCAAAAGCTCCTTGGCCTGGTATTCATGGATGTTCACTGCTCGCTGTCCTCTCTGTCTCGAATAGGGTGCGGCGGGTGGTGTTCACCCGCCCGACGGGTCTGGCTTATGCGCTGCGGGATTCGATCTGCTCGATTTGCTTCACCACGTTCTCGGCCATGCGGATGGAGGCGGCGTCGATCAAGCGGCCATCCAGGGACACGGCCCCCTTGCCTTCCTTCGCCGCCTGTTCCATCTCGACCAGGATGCGGCGGGCGCGGGCGACTTCTTTTTCGGTGGGGGTGAAAACCTCGTTGGCGAGCGCGACCTGGGAGGGATGGATGGCCCATTTGCCCTCGCAGCCCAGGGCGGCGGCGCGGCGGGCGGCGGCCTTGAAACCCTCCGGGTCGCCGAAATCGCCGAACGGCCCGTCGATGGGCCGGAGGCCATAGGCGCGGCAGGCCGAGACCATGCGCGAGATGGCGTAATGCCATTGGTCGCCCCAGTGGTAGGCGCGGGAACCGTGGTCGTCGGCGTCGGCCAACATGCCGTATTCGGGATTGGCCCCGCCGATCTGGGTGGTGCGGGCGCGGACCGAAGCGGCGTAGTCGGCCACGCCGAACACCATGGCCTCCATGCGCTCGGGGCAGGTGCGGGCGATTTCCTCGACGTTGGCCATACCCATGGCGGTCTCGATCAGGACGTGGATATTGATCGGCTTGTAGCCTTTGTAGGCCTCGATCTGGGACAGCATCGTCGCCACGAACAGCACGTCGGCGGCGCTGCCCACCTTGGGGATGAGGATGGTGTCGAGCTTGTCGCCGCAGGCTTCGACCACATCGACCAGGTCGCGGTAGGCGTAATGGGTGTCGAGGCCGTTCATGCGGATCGACACCGCGCACTTGGACCAGTCGTAGGTGTTCAGCGCTTCGATGATGTTGGCGCGGGCTTGTGCCTTGTCGTCCGGGGCGACCGCGTCTTCGAGGTCGAGGAAGACGATATCGGCCCCGGAATGGGGGGCTTTTTCCAACATGCGTTTGTTGCTGCCGGGGACTGCCAATTCGCTGCGGTGTAAACGGTTCTTAACGGCCATGCCTTGCCTCTGGTTTTTTATGGGTATCGCGTCGGGGTTTCCAAAATAGTTATCCGGGGCACCGTTTTCCCGTTCCTGTCTGGGATGGAGGGACGGGCGGTGCCTGGTAGGTCCGGCCTGATGGATGGGGGGGATCGAGCGGGGCCGGCCTTCCCGTCGGGCGGTCCCGGCCAGCTCACTCGAAAGTTTTGGCGATGCGACCCGGAGTCGCGCGGAAGGCGCTCATGCCCGATGCGGAGGAAGGGCATTATAGCCGCAAGGCCGGGTGGCTCCGCTAGTGAGTAACAGCTTGTTTATCATCGGTCTGTCGGGCTCGGAACCGGATCGGCGGTGGGGTGGAAAGGGCCGTTCTTGGCAATATGGCGATTTTTTGAGATTGGGCAAAAGGACCGATTGTTGTGTGGGCAAATTTTTGTTAGCATCCAGCCGTTACGCAACGGTTTGTTGCTAACACGCAACGGGGTTAACTTCCTAACACTTCGAGGGGGTAAATAAGACTATGAAAACGATCCAAAAAACCACCGGTATTGCCGCCATTATCGCTGTCGGCGCGGTCGCTGGCCTGGCTTCCCAGGGCGCGGTTGCCGCCGAAAAGCATCACCACGCCACGACTTCTTCCACCGCTTCCTCTTCCGCCGTGAACAGCATGGAGCGCCGTCTGGAGCAGATGGAAGCCGAGATGCAGTCCCTGCGTTCCGATCTGGCCCGCGCCCGCACCGATGCCCGCCAGGCGTCCGAGAAGGTCGATGCCCAGCAGCAGCAGGTCGAGCAGGAACTGGCCCAGGTCAAACAAGAAGAAGATGCCTCGAATGATTTGCTCTTCTTCCGGGGCGGTTTCACGCATATGTCCCAGTCTCGCAATAACGAGTTGTTGCTCAACAACCAGTACCTTAATCCAGCCGGCCCGGTGGCGAACGAGGATGGCGATGGTTGGTATGTGGGCGCGGGCTTCGACCACCGCCTGACCAGCGACATGTGGGGCATGTCCGATATGATCGCCGTCGATGGCGAGGTCATGTTCCAATACATGAACTTCGGTTCCAGCTACAACGCGCTGATCCCCTTTGCGTCCAGCAGCGCCGTGCAGATCAAGAACCAGCTCACCCAGCTGACCATCACCGCCTCGCCGAAAATCAAATTCAACTTGATGGATGGCGCACTGCGCCCCTGGATTATCCCGTTCGGTCTGAGCATCAATGTCATCAGCCCGCCGTCCAGCGGCGTCACCGTGTTGGATCCGGGTTTGCAATTGGGTACCGGCGTCGAGTACCAGATTTGGAAGAGCCTGTGGGCGGGTATCGATTTCCGCTATAACTTCACCGGCGGCGACCTGAACTACAAGACCACCCTGCCGGGCGGCACCGTGTTGTTGAACAAGACCAACATCGACGGCCTGACCACCGGCGCCTACCTCGGCTTCGGCTTCTAAGCCCGTCCGAGCTTGGTGATAGAGGGGGCGTTCCGCCCCCTTTTTCATGCCCGTGATTCCCCCCATGTCCGGGCGGCGACGGTGTAGAATCCGGTCCGGGCGTTTCCGCCCTGCCGACCCGCCGTTTTTCCCAGCCGTTCCGGTCCGACATGAAATCCCTCTATCCCGAAATCGAGCCCTATGCCGCCGGGTTGCTCAAGCGCGGCAAGCACCAGATTTACCTGGAACAATGCGGCAATCCCCAAGGGTTGCCGGTGCTGTTCTTGCACGGCGGGCCGGGTTCCGGCTGCAAGTCCTACCACCGCCGTTTCTTCGATCCCGCTAAATACCGCATCCTGCTCCTGGACCAGCGCGGCGCGGGCCGCTCCTTGCCGCACGGCGACTTGGAGGACAACACCACCGCCGATCTGGTCCGCGACCTCGAATACATCCGCCAGCACCTGGAGCTGGAGACCTGGGCGCTGTTCGGCGGTTCCTGGGGCGCGACCCTGGCCTTGTTGTACGCGCAGAAGCATCCGGCCAGGGTGGCGGGGCTGGTGCTGCGCGGGACGTTCCTGGCCCGGCGGCGCGACCTGGATTGGTTCGTGGGCGAGGAAGGCGTGCGCCGGGTCTATCCCGACCGTTGGGAGCATTTGCTGGCCGGCCTGCCCGAGGCCGAGCGCGGCGACCCGGTGGCCGCGCTGCACCGCCGCCTGACCGGCCCGGATGAATTGGCCCGCCGCCGCGCCGCCCGCGATTGGAGCCTATGGAGCGGGCAGGTGGTCTTGGGCGAAAACTTCGCCGCCGACGAAACCAGCGACGCTGTTTCCGCCGCCACGCTGCAACAGGCCCGTGTCGAACTGCATTACGCCGTGAACCGCTACTTCCTGGAGGAGAACGCCGTGCTGGACGGCTGCGGCAAACTGGCCCGCATTCCCACCCTCATCCTGCACGGTCGCCGCGATCTGGTCTGTCCCTTGGAAGCGGCCCATACCCTGCACCACCACCTGCCACGGTCGGAGTTGCGCATCCTGCCGCGTTCCGGGCATGTGGCTGGGGGCGAGGAAATGATCGACGCCCTGGTCGCCGCCGCCGCCGATCTGGCCGCGTGGCTCGCGCCATGAACAAGCGCCTCGTCATCGGCATGACCGGCGCGACCGGCGCGGTCTATGGCCAGCGCTTGCTGGAGGTGCTGCGCGATCTGGGCGGGTGGGAAACCCATTTGGTGGTGTCCGCCGCCGGGGCGCTCAACGTTTTCCACGAACTCGGCATGAAGCGCCGCGAAATCCACGCCCTGGCCGATGTGGTCCACGATATCGACGATATCGCCGCCAGTATCGCCAGCGGTGCCTTCAAGACCGAGGGCATGGTGATCGCGCCCTGTTCGATGAAGACCCTGGCCGCCGTGGCCCATGGCTTCGGCGACAATCTGATTTCCCGCGCCGCCGACGTGGCCTTGAAGGAGCGCCGCCGCTTGGTGGTCGTGCCGCGCGAAACCCCCCTGAACCTGGCCCATATCCGCAACATGGCAGCGGTCACGGAAATGGGCGGCATCATCTATCCGCCCTTGCCCGCGTTCTACGGCGGGGCCAAGACCCTGCCCGCCCTGATCGACGAGACGGTCGGGCGCATCCTGGGTTTGTTCGGGATCGAGGTGGGCTTGTATACGTCCTGGGAAGGGCTGGGCGGGCCGGGCCGGGAGCCTGTTTGAGGATGCCGCCGGTCCTGATTATTTCTTGACGAACGCGCCGCGGGCGAAGGTTTGCTCCCCGTCCGGGGTGACATGCACCAGGGTCAACGTGTCGCGGGCCTGGGGCTGGGGCAGGCCCGGTCCTATCGGGGCGACGCTGAGTTCGCAAAACCCCGTCTTTTGCTGCACCGTGCCCCGGCGCTTGACCAGGTTGAGCCGGTAATGGGCGGCCCGGGGTTTGCCGCCGACGCCCGCGAAGTCGAGCGCGCATTCGGCATAGGCGGTGCCCTGGCGGCTGGTCCTCAGCAGGATTTCGGCGTTTTGCGCGGCGGTGGCGTCGGCGAGTCCGAGCGCGGCGTTGGGCAGGGGGATGCGCAAGCTGCCCGAGAAGGTTTGCTTTTTGCCGGTTATGGTGCGGGTGAACTTGCCCTGGGCCGAACTGCCGGCGGTGTCCCGCGCCTGGGCCACGATGCGCTGGACTGTGGGCGTCGCGGGTGGGGCGCTGGTGGTGTTGCTGGCGCCGGTGGCGGCGTCGTAGCCGGTGAGCAGGGGCGCGGAGCCGACGAGGGCCACGGCCAGCGACAGGCCGGGCAGTCTGGACGCTTTCGCTATGAAAGAGGGCATGGGGGCTTCCTTCGGTGGGAACGGGCGGTGGGACCGGGTTCCGGGGCCGCCCCGGAACCCGGCGTGGCTAGAACGCGCCTTGCAGGAAGGCCGCGCCGTTGGTGTCGGTGGTCACGGTCGCGCTATCGCCGGCTTGGACCGCAGGCACGCCTTGCTGCGCTCCCTCCGTGGACAGGTCGGTATCGCAAAGACCGAAGCGTTCTTGCAAAACGCCGCGGCGGAGGCTGATTTGGATTTTGTATTCGGCCTTGACGAGACCGGAGCGCTTGTTGCGCTTGGTTTTGGTCAGGTCGAAATCGCACTCGGCGTAAGCCGTGCCATCGGCGTGGCTCAAGGTCAAGCTCAGGGTGGCGGTTTCGGCGGCGGCGCGGTCCGGGATGGCGAGCGCGTCGGCGGGCAGGGGAATCCTGAGTTCCGCCTCGAAGCGGGTGGCGCGGGTTTGTTGCCTGAGCTTCACCCGGCCGGACGCCCCGGCTTGCACGGTGCCGCCGAGCGTGGCCGCGAGGGCGGTTTTGCCGTCCGAGTGCCCTTGGCTATCGTCGGACGGATTCCCGGAGTGGTGGTCGGAACCGCTGGCATGGCTTTCGTTTTCCGCGCCGCCGCGCTCGTCTTGGGACGCGAGGCCCGGTGTGGCGCAGAGCGTGGCCAGGAGTATGGCGACCGGGCCGGAAAGGGTTTTGAAACATTTGTTCATGGTATTTATCCTTTTTTATGATGGAGGAAGCAGGAAGTCGCCATCCTTGGCGTTGATCCCGCCGTCCCCGGCGGGGAAATACGCGCGGTCGCCGCTTCAGAACGCCAACCAGCCGCTCACGAACAAGGTATTGTTATTCCCCGCCGCCTTGTTCGCCCCGTCGAATTGGGTATAGCCCACATACTGCACCGCCAACCGCAGGTTCATGAAGGATTCCGCCAAGCCGTAGCTCTTGCCGAAAGGAATATAGTCCAACTCGGCGATGAAGCCCTGGCTAGCGGGCCGGTACGAGGTATAGTCGGCATAGAGCAAGGGGTCTGTGCTGCCGCTGATATCGAAGAATCCTAGGTTGCCGACATAGGTTTGCTGGAAGGTATAACTACCGTTCAGGTTCAAGGTGTTCAACATCAGGTTGGATTTGGCCACGGCTCCCATGGCCTGCGAACCATTCAGGCTTTGGTGTTCGCGGATATAGCTGGCCCGGAACTCGAAAATATGTTCCATCGTGCCCAGGTATTGGTAGGTCAAATCCATGCCCAGGTCGGTATATTGGTTGGTGCCCGAGCCTTTGTTGAAACGGTCGGCATAGGTGGTGGTATCCAGCCCGAAAGTACCCAGCCCCACATATTGCTTATCCCAGCTATGTTGTAATTCCACCCGCCAATAAGGCGCTCCGCCGTTCAACAAGGCATTGCCAGGGTCCCACACGCCCATATTTTTCTGGGCGCTCACCGAGAAGTCCCCATAAGCCCCGGCTTCCAGGTATAGGAAATTGTCGATCATGGCATAGACGCTGCCGCCGCCGACCTGTTGGGCCAAGGCTCCCGAAATCAGGGGACCGGCACCGGGCGAGGGCGCGATGGGCGAGGTGGCGAAGGGAAAGCCCCAGGCCGGGGTGGTATTCCACAGGTCGGAAACCGTGGGCGAATTGTTCAGTGAAATACCATAATCGAACTGGTGACCCAGGATATCGGTGCCGCGCGCGAAACGCAGGTCAATATTATCCACCGCCACGATATTGGCAACCCCGTCATAGGTGAATTGGGCGAATGCCCCGATTGACCCATAAACCCGGCCACCATAGAAGAAGCTGGCTTGATCCATCGCGAAATTATTATTGCTATCGAACCGGGGCGAGCTGGGGCCGGTGGTAGGCTGCGGCTCCTGGTTTTTCTGGGTATTGGTGAAGGAGCCCATCAACATACCGCTGAGGGGTGGGATACCTCGGGTCATCGGTCCCTGGCTGTCGTCGCTGCCCTGGGTATAACCATCGAGTTTGAATTTGCGCCCGAACGGGGTCAAGTTCGGGCCGAAGCTGCTGGTATGGCAGGACGAGCAGGCCATACTGGTCTGCCGGGAGAAACTGGGGATGGCGTGGGCCGGATGGGCATGGAATAGCGAGGCGAGGGAAGCGAGGGCGGCGAGCAAGGCGATATAGTATCGATGCCGGGTTTTCTTGAGAACCATGGCGGGTTCTGAGGGTAAGCGATCTAGGGTCAGCATAGGGAAGCCGTTGGGTTTGGGATAAGGGGTTTTGAGTAACAGGCTGGGTGGATGATTCCGTAGTCGACGGTAATGGCGTAGGCAATAGCCTACGGAAAAAGCCAAGGTGCCCAATAACCACGTGGCTAAAATGATTTCCACCCAGGTGATCTCGATCATTGTTTCCTCTCTATCCTTTGTGATGAGTCCGGTCCCGCATCGGTGGCGCTTGGGTTCGATGGCCCAGGGTTTCCTCTCTATGCCTGCGGGATGGCTTTGGGTTCAGGGGGAAACAGCGTGGCCTCGACCATCGGCGGAAGGCTGGAAGCTCGCGAACACGCTTCCTTGTATGGGAAGCGCCGCTATTGCGGTATAGATAAGCATGAAAAATGCCACGTTGATTTACTTTGTTAAATCAGTGGTTTATGTGGGATTGCTGAAGGTTGGGGCGTTCCTGATCTGCATCCATGCAAAGCTGGACTGCAAATTTGGTATGGATTGGGCTCAGTGCCGCAAGTCCGGGATGGGCAGGAGCAGCAGCACTTTCACCCGCGCGTCCACCAGATGGGCGCGGACATAGCCCATCGCGCCCGGTGTGGCGGCGACGAAGCGCAGCACGGCCTCCTCGGAAGCCAGCACTTGCGGCGGGTTGACGCCTTGGAAATATTGGATGTTCCAGTATTCCTCCAGGTCTTCCGGCAGGGCGTCGAACACGGCCAGCGAGAACGCCCGCCGCAGGGGATCGGCGGCGGGCAGGTTCACCGGAATCCAGCGGATGCCGTGGGGGTCTAGCTGGCTTTTGCGGCTGTAGACCCGCTTGAGGGTGTCGGGCGCGAGTTTGTCCAGCGGGCTGTGGGCGGCGGCGATGACCGCCAGGGGTTCGGCCAGGCTGGCCGGGGCGCAGCCGAGCAGCAGCGCGAAAAGCAGGCTCGCGAGGCGGCGCGGGGCTTTCAAAACAACACCGCGATGGAGCCGTACAGGCCATCCGGGGCGATGGCCTCGTTGTGCGAACCCAGCCGGTATTCCACTTTCCAGACCAGGGGCGGGATGGGCCTGAGCGCCAGTCCGAACACGCCCAATTGCCCTGGCGGTCCCCATTCCTGCTGGAAGTATTCATAGCGCCCCACGGCGTACCAGGGGGTTCCGGCCAGGGGGGCCACGCCTTGCACATAACCCTGCCAGAACCGTTCCTGTCCGCCGGCGCGGAACACCCATTCGCTCATGACCTCGAAGCGCCGGTATGACCAGGCGGCGTCCAGGCCGACCAGGTTCTGGCGCTGGTCGGCGTCGTGGTCGGGGAATTCCACTGGATAGAGGACGGTGATGTTGGAATAGCCCAGGCCGCCCGGCGGCTGGGTGCCGGATGGCGCGTGGTTTTCATCGAGCCGGAAATTGGCATAGGACAGCCCGAGTTCCAGGGTGTCGGTGAGCGCCAGGTTCAGATGGGCACCGACGCTGTTCGCGAACGGGTTGTCCGGCTGCTTGGGGTCCAGGGCGCTGCCCAGGCCGCCGTAGACCTGGTATTCCAGCCGCTTGCCCAGCAGCGGCACGTTGCCATGCAGCATCAGTCCGGTGTCGTTGGTGGCGAACAGCAGATAGGTCGCCACCGGCCGCGTGGTGGTCCAGACCACGGGTTCGGCGTGCAATAGGTTCCAGCGGCCTATGGGGGTGAGGAATTTGCCGAAACGCAGCGCCAGGGCGTCGTCGTGCAGATAGTCCAGGTATAGCCGTTCGATCTCGACCTCGGCCTCGTTCACGCCGAAAGACTGGTCCTGCCCGGCGCTGAGGGCGTTGCTGATCTCGGTTTCGGAGAAGAAGCGCCAGTGTTCCTGTTCCCAGGTGACGAACAGGCTGAGGTCCTTCAGCGCGAAGCTCCATGGTAGCTCGCGGGGTGCGGCCACCACGGCGCTGGCATAGCCGCCGAGCCGGATGCCGCTGTCGCCCAGGGCGTAGCCCCGGCCCAGCCGGTAGCCCATGGCGTCCCCGTCCCCGTCCCCGGCGTGGACGGGCAGGGCGGATAGCAGCAGCAGGGCGGGCACGATGGAGCGGCGGATGGGCATTCGGGGCGGAGGGCGTATCGGCCGGCGGGGTTGAGAGGATTTGTGGTGCCGTGTCGGGTCCGGCGAGCGGGGAATGGTACATTATCGCCGCCGCCGAAAACCCCGAGGAATTCATGAAAATTCCGGGTGGCTCCGCTGTTTCCTCCGCCCGGTACCGCCATGAGCATCGCCCGCCTCTTGCTGATCGCTTTCCTGCTGCTGAATTTCCTGGCCTCGGCCTTGCTGGCGGGGCTGTCGTTCTTCGCTTCGCGGCAGGCCTTGGCCGCCGAGATCGGGCTCAACCTGGGGCAGGACGCCGCCATGCTGATGGAGCAGATCGATATGCTGATGTTCGAGCGTCTGCAAAACGTGCATTCCTGGAGCCATCTCGACATCATGCAGGAGGCCCGGCTCGGCGACGTGGATAAGCGCCTGGCCGGGTTCCTCGCCGAAATCCGCGATGGCTATGGCGATGCCTACCGCGAGGTGTTCTATGCCGATCCCGCCGGGAAGGTGGTGGCGTCCAGCGATCCCGGTAGGATCGGCCAGCCGTTGCCGGTACAGGGGGCTTGGGTGGAAACCCGGGTGCCGATTGGCGAGGTGTTCCTGCGCCTGCCCACGGCGGACGCCATGGACTTGCTGGTCCGTGCCCCGGTCGATAACCGCTATGGGCCGGGCTTGATCGGCGATCTATACGGCGCGGTCGATCTGGCCGGGATTTTCCGGCTGTTCGACCGGACCGAGCGTTCCGAACCCGGCGGCAAGCGGGTCGCGCTGCTGGACCGGGAAGGCCGCTTGATCGCCGCCTCGGAATCCTTGCGCCGCCATGGCTTGTTGCTGGGCGATGCCTTCGCCGCTTGGCGCGAGGGTGGCGGCACCCAGTCGGTCCATGGCGCGGCCCCGGCCGGGCAAGGGCCGGTGCTGGCGGGCTATGCGGTGTCGCGGGGCCATCAGGGCTATCCGGGCTTGGGCTGGTCGCTGTTGGTGTTCCAATCCACCGAGCAGGCGTTCCGGCCCATCCGCAATTTGCTGTGGCTGTTTTCGCTGGCTTTCCTGCTTACCGGCTTGTTGGCGGGGATCGCGGCCCGGATCGTGGCCCGGCGCATCGCCCGGCCCTTGGTGGGGTTGAGGGATTGGGCGCGGAGCGGGGTGCAGGCCGCGCCGCCGGTCCGGTCCGATAGCGGCGGTACCCGCGAGGTCCGGGAACTGGGCGCGGCGTTCGGGCAGATGCTCGATCACCTGGAGCAGTCCCGGCAACAGGTGATCCACGCCGCCAAGCTGGCCGTGGTCGGGGAAATGGCCGCCATCATGGCGCACGAGGTGCGGACGCCCTTGGGCGTATTGCACACCTCGGCCCAGATGCTGCGGCGGGAACCCGAGCTGAGCCCCGAAGGCCGGGAAATGACCCGCTTCATCCTGGACGAATCGACCCGGCTGGAACGGCTGGTGTCGACCCTGCTGGAATGCGCCCGGCCCCGTCCGCCCAAACGACTGCCCCAGGATGTCCACGCCATCCTGCGCCGCGTGGCCGAGTTGCTCGCGGCCCAGGCCCGTAAGAAATCCATCGCGTTCGAATGGCAACTCGACGCCCAGGACGCGGTGGTTCCCTGCGACGAGGAGTTATTGATGCAGGTGTTTTTGAATCTGATTTTGAACGCCATCCAAATCCTGTCCCCTGGTTCCAGGATCGGGCTGCGCTCCCGGCGCGGGGAAGGACGGCTGGTGGTCGAGGTGATCGACGACGGTCCGGGCGTCCCGGTGGAACACCGCCTACGGGTGTTCGATCCCTTTTTCACCCAGCGCGAGGGCGGCATCGGCTTGGGGCTGGCGGTGACCCGGCAGATCGTCGAGGCCCACGGCGGCGGGATCGAGGTGTCCCAATCGGTTTGGGGCGGGGCGGCTTTCGCGGTGGGCTTGCCCTGTTCGGGCGGGGCGTCGTGCGAGGAGGCGATACGATGAAACATTCCCGCGTCCTGGTGGTGGACGACGAGGCCAACGCCCGGCGGATGCTGGAAATCCTCCTGGCCCGGCTGGGGTGCCAAGTGCTGACGGCGGCGGATGGGCAGGAGGCTTTGGACCTCCTCCATGGCGGTGCCGTGCATTTGGTGATCACCGACCTCAACATGCCCCGGTTGGACGGGCTGGGCCTTTTGGCCGCGCTCAGGCAAGAGGACAACCCGGTCCCGGTGATCCTGGTGACGGCCTATGGCACGGTGGAAACCGCGGTGGCGGCGATGAAGCAGGGCGCGTTCGATTACTTGATCCGCCCGCTGGATTTGGACCAGGTGGAACTGGTGGTGCGGCGGGCCTTGGACCGCCAGCGCATCGTGCGGGAGAACGCGTTCCTGCGTGGCCAGATGGACCGGGGTTGGGAGGAATTCGTCGGCCAGGGCGCCGCCATGCGCCAGGTCTACGAACTGATCCGCCAGGTCGCGCCGACCAAGGCCAACGTCCTGGTCACGGGCGAAACCGGCACCGGCAAGGAACTGGCGGCGCGGGCCATCCACCGCCATTCCGGGCGGGAAGGCTTGTTCGTGCCGATCAATTGCGCGGCCATCCCCGCCGAGATTCTGGAAAGCGAGTTGTTCGGCTATGCTAAGGGCGCGTTCACCGGGGCCAACAAGGACCGGGTCGGCAAATTCGAGCTGGCCGATGGCGGCACCTTGTTCCTGGACGAAATCACCGAGATGAGCCCGGCCTTGCAGGCCAAGCTGCTGCGGGTCTTGCAAGAAAGCACCATCGACCGCCTGGGCTGCAACCGCCCGATTGCCGTGGATATCCGCCTCGTCGCCGCCACCAACCGCGATCCCCGCGAGGCGGTGCGTGAAGGGCGGCTGCGGGAGGATTTGTTCTACCGGCTCAATGTGTTCGGTATCCAACTGCCGCCCTTGCGCGACCGCCGCGAGGATATTCCGGTACTGGCCGCGCATTTCCTGGAGAAGTATGGTGCCCAACTCGGTTGTGGCTGCGGGCGGCTGGACCCGGCGGCGGAGCGGACCTTGCGGGCCTATCCCTGGCCGGGCAATGTGCGGGAATTGGAAAACATGATGGAGCGGGCGGCGGTGTTGTGCCGGGGCGGGACGGTGGAGCCGCGCCACCTGCCCTTGGAAATCGCCGGGACCGGCGGGCCGGTGGCGGCTGTGGCCGCGCCGGTGGTGATATCCGCCGACCCGGTGGCGGAGGATTTGGACCTGGAACGGCGGGTGGAAGCCCTGGAACGGGGCTTGTTGACCCGCGCCCTGGCCGAGTCCGGCGACAACAAGGCCAAGGCGGCGCGGCTGTTGAAAATCAGCGAGCGGACCTTGTGGTACAAGCTCAAGAAATATGGGTTTTCGGGTGAAAAAGGGTAGTAGGGAATGGGAACCGCGCTCTGCAACAGGGCCGCTGTTGATCCCATAAATAGGTCAGCGTTGCCTTGTGTGGCGAGGGTGCTACTCTTGCGTTTGGCCGTGTCACGGGGCGGGTTTAGGCGCGGCATTCCTCTGGTGTCGCAAGTTTTCTATCTATCTGGGGTAAATATTGATGTTGTCGCGCAAATCTGTGGTTGGGGGTATTGCCCTAATGGTTCTAGGGTGTGGTGGTATGGATGCGGTTGCCGCTCCGTTCAACCCGATGAATCCACATCTGAGTGTCACTGCGAATGCACTCATCGTTCGCAAGGATGTTAAAAATATGACGGCACGGGAAAAAGCTGATTTTGTGGGTGCCATCTTGACACTGAAGCAAACCCCTTCCCCGACCGACGATATGGTGGGGAATTGGTACGACCATTTCGTCGCCGAGCATATGCGTAAGTTGGTCTGCTGGACGGACCAGCCCAACCAGGGCGGGTTGGGCCATAGCGGCCCGGACCTCCTGACATGGCATCGGGCGTTCCTGCTTGAATTCGAGTACGCGCTTTCGAAAGTCGCCAGGAAACCTATCGCGATCCCCTATTGGGATTGGACCGATCCCGCCTCGGAGGCGGCGATGCTGGCGGACGACATGATGGGACCGGCCGGGAAAGCTGGAGATGGCTATGTCGTCATGTCCGGCCCGTTCAGGAAGGGGCAATGGAAGATCAACGTCAAGGGTTTTACCACCGACAATCCGGGTCAGTTCGACGATCTTGTCCGCGGGACCGGCAAGATGGCCGGTGCGACCACCGCGCCGTTGGCGGCGGACGTGGTGGCGCTCCTGCAACGTCCGGTATATGACATCGCGCCCTGGGGCGTCACCTCCGACACGGCCCAAAGTTTCCGCAATTTCTTGGATGGCGGCATCAACGCGACCGGCCTGGAATGCAAGGACGGTGTGATCTGGGATATCGTCGGTGCCACTTCCGCACGTTTGCATGCCCAAGGCCATATGTATATTGGCGGTGTCGATGCCAACGGCAATCCAGGGTCGCTCACCGACACCGTGACCTCACCGAACGATCCCATATTCTGGTTGCACCACGCGAACGTGGACCGGATTTTGGAGATTTGGTGGAAGAATCACAGGTATCAATACCTTCCGAAAACCGGCGGGCCACGCGGCGACAATATCGGTGATAGCCTCTGGCCTTATCCGAAGTTGACGAATGGCGATATGGCCCGTCCAACGCGGGTATTCGGATACCGCTACGCCGATCTCACGCCGCCGAAGGTGCCTGAGGGACAAACCGGTTCGGAGGGCCAGACGGCCCAGGCCATGGGGACCATGTCCCACCACTGAGGTTCGTGGTCGGCCAGGACCGGCCTGCATGGTGGTTTCGGAAGGCGGGGTATGGGATGTCCCATATCCCGCCAAGAAACCCGGTACCCAACGACCCTATGGGGAAACCACGGCGGTCGGCGCACGGCGTCCCAATTTCCCGCCCATCTTTACCTTGTCCCCTGGCACCAAGCTTTCCCAGCCCACGGTGTTTTCCCCGAACAGCACGATGATGGTCGACCCCATATTGAACCGGCCCATCTCCTGCCCGCGCTCCAGTTTTATCGGGGTGTCCCGGTAATCCCAACTCCGCACCGTGGTCCCGGCGGGTGGCGTGACCACGCCCTGCCATACCGTTTCGATGCTCGCCACGAAGATCGCCCCCACCAGCACCAGGGCCATCGGCCCGGCTTCGGTATCGAAGATCGCCACGACCCGTTCGTTGCGGGCGAACAGGTTCGGTACTTGGCGGGCGGTGGCGTTGTTGACGCTGAACAGCCGCCCCGGCACATGGACCATCTCCCGCAGCGTGCCGGCCAGGGGCATGTGCAGGCGGTGGTAATCGCGGGGCGAGAGGTAGACCGTGGCGAACTTGCCGTTCTGGAACGCCGCCGCCCGCGCCGGGTCGCCGCCCAGGAGTTCGGTGGCGGTGTAGCTTTTGCCCTTGGCCTGCAAGATCGAACCCGCCTCGATAGCGCCGATCTGGCTGATGGCCCCGTCGGCGGGACAGAGTACGGCGTCCGGGTCGGGGCACAAGGGGCGGGCGTCCGGTTTCAGTTCGCGGGTGAAGAAGGCGTTGAAGCTGGGATAGGCACCGGGGTCGGGTTGCAAGGCTTCCGCCATGTCCACCTTGTAGAGCTTGATGATCTGCCGGATGAAGGCGTTCTTGAACGCCCGGTTCTCGCAGCGGGTTAGGCGGTGCATGAGGCGGGACAAGGCGTGGTGGGGCAGGGGATATTGGATCAGGGAGAACAGGATTTCGCGGAGCGGCATGGGCGTCTCGTGGTGCTGGTGCGGGGAACGGTCCGGGGGGGGCGTTCCCGCAAGGTCCATGGGGAAAAGCCGCCATGATAACCCGGAGCCTACAAATCCCGCTCTTTGAACGTGTCGCATTGGCGGATATCGCCGGTTTCGATGCCGCGTTTGAACCAGCGCACCCGCTGGGCCGAAGTGCCATGGGTGAAGGTTTCCGGCACGGCGTAGCCCTTGGCTTGCTGTTGCAGGCGGTCGTCACCGATGGCGGTGGCGGCGGTGAGGGCTTGTTCGATCTCGCCGGGTTCGATGATGTGCTTCAGACTGTCGGCGCGTCGGCCCCAGACCCCGGCGAAACAATCGGCTTGCAATTCCAGCCGCACCGATAGCGCGTTGGCCTGGGCCTTGCTGCGGGCGTGTTGCTGGGCGGCGTGGACCTTGCCGGAAATCCCCAGGAGGTTCTGCACATGGTGGCCGACCTCGTGGGCGATGACATAGGCCTCGGCGAATTCGCCCGGCGCGTGGAAGCGCTGTTTCAGGTCGCGGTAGAAAGCGAGGTCGATGTAGACCTTGCGGTCGCCGGGGCAATAGAACGGTCCCATCGCCGCCTGCCCGGTGCCGCAGGCGGTGGGGGTCGCGCCGGTGAACAGCACCAACTTGGGGTCGAGATATTGGCGGTCCATGTCCTGGAAGATGCCGCGCCAAGTGGTTTCGGTACTGTGCAATACCTTGGCGACGAAGCGGGCCATGTCGTCGTCGGGCGGCGGTTTGTGGGCTTGGACCTGCTGGGGTTGGTGCTGCTCGACCTGGCGTTCGGCCTGGCGCACCAGGCCCAGCATCATCGAGGGATCGACCCCCAGGAAATAGCTCGCGCCCAGGGCCAGCACGATGGCCCCGATGCCCAAGCCACCACCGCCCAGGCCGAAACCGCCGCCGCCACCCTCGCCCCGCCGGTCTTCCACGTTGTCGCTTTCGTTTTCGTCGTCCAGGCGCATGCTTGTTCTCCGCTGGTGTTGGGGAATGGCTTCAACATAGGGGCGGGCGCGGGGGAGCGCAAGGGTGGCGGCGGGTTGGGTTGCCTGCCAGCGGAAGTCTACTGCCAGCCACCACCCAGCGCCTTGTAAAGGTCCACCGCCGCGTTGACCTGCTTCTGTTTGGTTTCGATCAACTCCCGTTTGGCCTCCAGGGCGTCGCGCTGGGTCAATAATACATCCAGATAATCGGCGCGGGCGGACTTGAAAAGCTGGCTGGCGACATCGATGGATTGCACCAGGGAATCGACCTGCTGCCGTTTGAGCCGATAGTTTTTATCTAGATTATCTATATTCGAGAGTTGGTTGGCGACCTCGGCATAGGCGTTGAGGAGGGTTTGCTCGTATTCATAGGCGGTTTGGATTTGCTTGGCGTTGGCGTTTTTATACTCCGCGATGATGGCGTTTTTGTTCACCAAGGGAGCCACCAATTCACCGGCGACCATGGCCGCCAAGGATTCCGGGGTATTGACGAGATATTTGAGGGCGAAAGCGTCGAATCCTATGCCGGCTTTGATGCCGAAGCTGGGATAGAAATCGGCCCTGGCCACGTCGATATTCAAATCCGCCGCCTTCAGTTCGAGTTCCGCTTTTCTGATATCGGGCCGGTTTTGCAGCAACTGCGAAGGAATGCCGGTATCGGGCACTTTGGGCTTCATCTCCATGAACCCTATGGAAGTGCGCTCGATAGGCTGTGGCGTCCGCCCCAATAAGTAATTGAGGCGGTTTTCGACCACGGTGATCTGTTGCATGATCTCGAATCTCCGGCTTTGGTTCTTCGCCACTTCCGCCTGGTAGCGTTTGACCGCGAGTGTATTGGTCCGGGCATAAATCTGGAGTTGCTTGACCACTTCCAAACCGTTTTGCTGGATATCTATATTCTGATTGAGATTTTCAAGCTGGTTGTCCAGGGCGACCAGTTCATAATAGGCATGGGCCACTTCACCGACCAAATTGGTCACCAAAAAGTTTTTCCCTTCCTGGGTTGCCATATATTCCAATACGGCTACTTCTTTGGCGTTCCTCAGCTTTTTCCAAATATCGACTTCCCAGCTTGAAAACAAGCCAAATTGATAATTGCCCAAAAACGTGGGAAAGGACTGGCCATTTGCCAGTTTCAGGCCGTCTTCGACCGCACCGTTGCGCGTGTATTTGCCGACCTTTTCGCCGTCCGCCCCGGCACCGATACCCACGAAGGGCAGATAGGCACCTTGCCGCGCTTGAATCTCGTTTTCAGCGGTGCTGATGCGTTGCAGCATCATATTGACTTCCTTGTTATTCGCGACCGCGATATCGATCAGCTTGGATAAGTTCCGGTCCTCGAAAAAGTCCTTCCATTTCACAGTGCCCGAGGAGACCTTTTCCGAAAGGCCCGGCTTGAAGTGGTCGGGCAAATGGACCTCGGTTTGTTTCTTGGTCAACTCCGGGATGCCACAGGCTTGTAGCGTCAAGCCTATAAAAGTAAGTACCATCAGATGGGATACTTTAATCATAATCGCTCTCGTCGCCCAAGCCATACTGATAGGTTTCAGTCAAAGGATTAACATCTTCCCCGCTAATCAAGCGCTTGCTGCCCATTAGCTTGGCGAACATGTAATAAAGCCCCGGAATCAGCACGACGCCGAATATCGTGCCGAACAGCATCCCGCCCAGGGCGGAAGTGCCTATTGTCCGGTTGCCGACCGCGCCCGCCCCGGTGGCTATCGCCAGTGGAATCAAGCCCGCGATAAAGGCGAAGGAGGTCATCAAAATCGGTCGGAAACGCGCTTTCGCTCCTTCGATAGCCGCCTCTTTGGTGGACATGCCCTGGGCTTGTTTTTGCACCGCGTATTCCACGATCAAAACCGCGTTCTTACCGAGCAAGCCGATCAACATGACCAAACCGACTTGGGAATATACATCGTTGGCTAGCCCCGTTTCTTTAAGCAATAAAAATGATCCAAATAGACCGGGTGGCAAAGACAGTAATACCGCCAATGGCAGGATAAAGCTTTCATACTGGGCCGCCAGCACTAGGTAAACAAACACCAATACGACCACGAAAATAATAAGTGCTTCACTTCCTCGGGCGGCTTCGTCGAAAGATAAACCTTCCCACGCCACGGAATAGCCGCGGGGTAGGGTAGCGTCGGCCACTTCCTGGACGGTTTTGATGGCGTCGCCGGTGGTATAGCCAGCCGCCGGCTCGGCGCGGATGGCCGCCGAGTTATAGAGGTTGTAACGGGTCAGCTCGTTGGGGCCTTGTTGCTTCTTCATGGTCATGAAGGCGGAGTAGGGCACCATCTCGCCCTTATCGTTTTTCACGTAATAATTCAAAACATCCGAAGGAAAACGCCGGAATTCCGGCATGGCCTGGGCGTAAACCTTGAAGAAGTTATTGAAACGGATGAAACCTTGCTCGTAGGTACTGCCGATCATGATGTCCAGGTTTTCCATGGCCTTGTCGATGGAAACCCCTTTTTGCATGGCGAGCTTGTTATCGATAACCAATTCATATTGCGGATAATTGGTCGCGAAAAAGGTAAATAGGCCGGTTAACTCCTTGCGTTTACGTAAAGCCGCCATGAATTCATCGTTGATTTTGCCAAACGCGTAATAATCGGTCGTGGGGTCTTTATTCAATAAGCGGAATGCCAAGCCGGACGCCGCGCCGTAACCCGGAACCGCTGGTGGTTGGAAAAACTCGACGACGGCACCGAAGTCGCGGGTTTTTTCTTCTAGTTCGCGGATGACATCCTGCACGGATACCTTGCGTTCCGACCAATCCTTCAGGTTGATCACGCAAGTACCCGCGTTGGAACCGCGGCCTTCGGTCAGGACTTCATAACCCGCCAAGGACGAAACCGATTGCACCCCATCGATTTTCTCGGCCACGGCTTCCAGTTGCTGAGCTACTTTGTTGGTCACCTCGATGGTGGAGCCGGGTGGGGTTTGGATAATCGCGTAAATCATCCCTTGGTCCTCGCCGGGAATAAAACCGGCGGGCAAGGTTTGATTCACCATGAAAATACCGTAGGAAAACCCACCCAAGGCCAGCAGCGTCACAATGCGCCTAGTGACCACGACGTTGAGGAGCTTGACATAGCGTCCCGTGGCTTTCTCGAAGACATAGTTGAAGGCGTCGATGAACAAACTAATCGGGGTTTTCCGCTTGGGTTGGCCGTGGGTATTTTTCAGGATCATCGCGCATAGCACCGGAGCCAGCGACAAAGCCACAATCGCCGAGATAATGATCGACGAGGCCATGGCGATGGAGAATTGCCGGTAAAACACGCCGACCGGTCCGGTCATAAAGGCCAGGGGGACGAATACCGAAGTCATGACCAAGGTAATCGCGATAATGGCACCGCCGATTTCCCCCAGGACTTTTTGCGAGGCGACAAAGGGTGAACAATGCTCGGCCTCCATTTTGGCGTGTACCGCCTCGACCACCACGATGGCGTCATCGACCACGATACCAATGGCCAATACCAAGGCGAACAGGGTAATCAGGTTGATGGAAAGCCCGAAGGCCGACATGACCGCGAAGGAGCCCACCAGCGAAACCGGTACCGCCAAAATGGGAATCAAGGTGGAACGCCAATCCCCCAGGAATATGAAAACCACCAAAGTCACCAGCACGAAGGCTTCCGCCAAGGTGTGCAGCACTTTCTCGATGGAGGCATCCACGAAACGCGAGACATCGTAGTTGATTTCGTAGTCCATCCCTTCCGGGAACGAGGCTTTCAATTCTTCCAGCTTTGCTTTGACATCCTCGATGACCTTGCTGGCGTTGGTGCCGTAATTTTGTTTAAGCACAATCGAGGCGGAAGGATAGGAGTCCTTGTCCGAATAAATGTTATAGAACTCGCTATTCAAATTGACTTTGGCAATGTCCTTGATGCGTAGAATCTCGCCTCCCGGAGTGGCGCGGATAATGATGTTTTCATACTGCTCCGGTGTGTTATACCAGCCTTGATAAACCAGTACATATTCTTTGGACTGGGCGACCATGCCGGTACTTTGCCCTAGCCGTCCGGGGCGACCGATAATACTTTGCTTGGAGATGGCGTCCATCACCTCGTCGACCGAGACACTATAGGCCCGCATCCGGTCTGGATTCAGCCAAATCCGCATCGCATATTGACGCTCACCCAATATTTGGGCTTGGGCGATGCCATAGACACGCTGGATTTCCGGGATGACACTGACGTAGGCGTAATTGAATAAAAACTTTTGGTCGGCGTTTTTATCTTTACTATAGAGATTGACATACATCAGCATACTGGGCTGAACGAAGTTCACGATCACGCCTTCCAACCGTACCAAGTTGGGTAGGCGGCTCATCACCTGATCCACGCGCGTTTTTACGTTCACCATCGCGATATTGGGATCGACGCCGAGGTTGAAATAGATTTGGATGGTCGCTTCGCCAGCGCTGGTCGCATCCGAGACGATATATTTCATACCGGGCACGCCGTTGACGGCGCGTTCGATGGTAATCAGCGAGGATTTCACCAATACATCGGCACTGGCTCCGGGAAATGATAATGAAATCGTTACTCGGGGCGGCGCTATATCCGGGAATTGGGAAATGGGTAGGGACCGGATCGCCAACCCGCCCATGAACAAAAATAGCAACGACAACACGATCGCCATGACCGGTCGTTTGATAAAAATATTAAACATGGATTAATCCCTTATGGCGGGGTTACTCGGTATACAATTCAAGTTCCGAGCGGACTTTTTCCGGCGCTTTGAAGGCGATTTCCACTTCCTCCCCGGAATGGACTTTACGCAAGCCTTCGAGCAAAATCTTGTCGTCGTCTTTCAGTCCGTCCTTGACAATGAACAAATGCGGTATATCGGCTTCGATATGGATGAGCCGTTGCTCTAATTTGCCTTCCGAGGTGACGACATAAACATAGGTTTTATCCAAGATTTCGAAGGTCGCTTTCTGTGGGATTAGCATGGCGTTGGGATAGGGCTTTTCCATCAGGATCGTGCCGGTTTCCCCATGCCGCAGCAGCCGGTCCGGGTTGGGGAAGGTGGCGCGGAATTCGATATTGCCAGCAGTATTGTCGAAATCCGCTTCGATGGTCTCGATCACTCCGGTTTGGTTGAAAATCTCGCCATTGGCCATCCGCAACCGCACTTGGGTCGGTGTGTTGCTTTGCTTATGGGCTTTATAATCCAGATATTCCGCTTCCGGCACATTGAAATATACCCATAATTTGCTGATATCGGAAAGCGTGGTTAATAGGTCACCCTCATCGAGTAGGCTGCCGTTCCTAGCGGCCAGATGATCCATGATTCCATCGAAAGGCGCATTGATGTCCGTAAAGCCCAAATGGGTTTCCGCTAGTTTCACCTCCGCTTCGGCCTTGTCCAGTTTCGCCTTCGCCAAGGCTAACTCATTGGGCGAGACGATTTTTTGATCCGCCAGTCCCTTGGTGTTGAGATATTCGATATTCATATTGTTGGCTTCGGCCTTCGCCTTCAGCAACTCGGCTTGATAGATGTTCGGCATGATTTTGAACATCGGCTGTCCTTGGCGTACCCATTGTCCTTCGTCCACGAAGATATTCTGCAAGTATCCGCGTTCCAGGGCGCGGATTTCGATATGCCGGATGGCATGGATTTGACAGACATATTCTTTGAAAACGGAAGTGTTTTCGTGGAGGGGTGTGGTTGCTTCCAGTTTTGGAGTTTCTTCGTGCTTTTCGGTGTCTTTGGGGTGGCAACCCATTAAAAGGATACCGATCAAGCTTAGAGCCACGGGTGCTTTGGCGATGTGTTTAGGGTTCATAAGCATGGAATAGGGTGCTTAGGGCAGGTAGCTTCGGGGCTGGGGTGGGCGTGGTTTGGCTAGGTATGCCGTCGGGGAACAGTGGGTTTTGGTAGGGGTTGGAGGGCGGTTTGGCTGTGGCTGGGGCCGGTGTGATTTTGGTGCTTGGCGGTGGTTCGTGGACATATGGGTGATGTTTGATCTTGTTAAGTTGTCGGCCACACCGCATCTTCCGTGCCTAAATCGGTAAGCTTTTGATTTTTAAAATAAAGCTGCCATGCTGTCGGTGCGGTGGGGGTGGTCGACTGGTTGTAATAAACCAAAAATATCCGCGTTTCCTTGGGTTTGGGTTGATCTCGCCGTCATGACGTGGGTGTTCCACCCATGACGGCAGTCCCGCTATCCCAACGCTTAACACCTGGGGAGAGCCTCTGCCACACCACGGGTGCGCCGGTACCGGATCGGGGCTGTTTTTCCGCGTCGTAGGTCAGGGGAGCAGCCCATTTCTGGGTTGCTATCGCCGTGGATATCCGCCCGATGGCGTGTTGGCGCTGGATAGTGGTTTCCATTTTGGAAACAGTGTGGCATGACCGGGCCTATATCCGGCCTTTCCATACCCGCCGGTCCCTGTTTTCTCCCTTTCTTGCGACAATCCGCCCCATTTTGGCGCGGGATTTCCCGCTCCACCGCCCACGCCGGTCCCGGCCGCCGTCCCTTACCGCCCCAAAATCCCCGTCCCGCCTGGGATTGCCAGCCTTCCCGGCCCGCTTCCCGGTCCCGGCACGCCGCTTGCTAAATCTATAGCGCTCTTGGGAGGAAGCTTCCGCAGGTTTTAAAGCCCCCGGAACTGCGGGCCACATGGGCTTCCGGCCCCACGAGGCACAATACCGGGCGGGTTTCTTGCCCTAGGCTTCCTGGTTGCCGACAAGCCCTCCATCGGTCGCAAGCTGGCCTGGCGCAAACCCGCCGCATCGGTTCCTTGGGAGGACTTGGCCTCATCGTCCGGGCCTACGCAAGGCAAGCATCTTCGGTAAAATCGCGGTCGGAACCGGCAGGATGTCCCGGAACGCTGCCGACTTCCGCAACCCTAAAAGGGATGGGGAACACCGGGTTCCATACCGATCAACCTTACCGAAGGAATAAGACCATGAAGGGCGACACCAAAGTCATCGAGTACCTGAACAAGGTGCTGACCAACGAACTGACCGCGATCAACCAGTATTTCCTGCATGCGCGGATGTTCAAAAATTGGGGCTTCAGCAAGCTCAACGAGAAGGAGTACCACGAATCCATCGACGAGATGAAGCACGCCGATAAGCTGATCGAGCGCATCCTGTTCCTCGAAGGCTTGCCTAATCTGCAAGACCTCGGCCGGCTCAAGATCGGCGAGCATACCCAGGAAATGCTCGAATGCGATCTGGCTCTGGAACTGGCGGCGATGCCGCTGCTGCGCGAAGCCATCGCTTATTGCGAGCAGGTGCAGGATTTCGTCACCCGTGAGCTGTTCGAGCATATCCTCGACAGCGAGGAAGAACACGTCGATTGGCTGGAAACCCAATTGGACCTGATCGCCAAGATCGGTATCCAGAACTACCAGCAATCCATGATGTAAACGATGTTGTAAGCGAAAGGCGCACTCGGGCGGCGATAAGCCGCCCTTTTTTTGGGCTGTTGGCCGGATATTTTCCCCAACACGGCCTCCCCCGCTGTAATTCCCAGCGCCATGCTCGGGAAATCGCCTTACAATAGCCGGTTCCGATTTCCCAGCCCCACGCCCGATGAACACAGCCACCGACCTCTTCTCCTACCGGAAATTCTGGGCCAAGCGCTTCGGCCCCGCCCCGCAACTCCCCACCTGCCGCGCCGAAATGGACGCTTTGGGCTGGGATGCCTGCGATATCGTGATCGTGACCGGCGATGCCTATGTGGACCATCCCAGCTTTGGCATGGCGATCATCGGGCGCTTGCTGGAGGCGCAAGGCTTCCGGGTCGGTATCCTGGCGCAGCCGGATTGGACCTCGGCGGAGGATTTCAAGCGGCTGGGGCGGCCCAACCTGTTCTTCGGCGTCACCGGCGGCAATATGGATTCCATGGTCAACCGTTACACCTCCGACCGCCGCATCCGTTCCAACGACGCCTACACCCCCGGCGGCGAGGCCGATAAGCGCCCCGACCGCTGCGTGACCGTGTATTCGCACCGCTGCCGGGAGGCTTTTAAGGAGGTGCCCATCGTTTTGGGCGGGATCGAGGCCAGTTTGCGCCGCATCGCCCATTACGATTATTGGTCCGATACGGTGCGGCGCTCGGTGCTGGTGGATGCCAAGGCCGACTTGCTGGTGTATGGCAATGGCGAGCGGCAGGTGGTTGAAATCGCCCACCGCCTGGCGGCGGGTGTGGCTATCGCCGAACTCACCGATATCCGCGGCACGGCCTTCTTGCGTAAAACCCTGCCCGAAGGCTGGACCGAGTTGGATTCGACCCAGGTGGACACGCCCGGCCCGCTGGCCGCGCCGGTCGATCCGTATCAGGAAGCGCCGCCCGCCTGTGCCACCGAATCCGCGCCCAAAGCGTCCGGCGTGCTGCGTTTCGAGCGCCGCCGCGCCATCGATCCCGCCCGCGCGGTGATCCGCCTGCCCGCGTTTGAGGCGGTGAAGGTGGATACGGTGTTGTATGCCCACGCTTCCCGCGTGCTGCATCAGGAAACCAATCCCGGCAATGCCCGCGCCCTGATCCAGCGCCATGGCGACCGCGAAGTCTGGATCAATCCGCCGCCCATCCCGCTGACCACCCAGGAAATGGATGGCGTCTACGGCCTGCCGTATTCGCGTTTGCCGCATCAGTCCTACGGCGGCGATAAGATTCCGGCCTTCGAGATGATCCAGCATTCGGTGACGATCATGCGCGGCTGCTTCGGTGGCTGCACTTTCTGTTCGATCACCGAGCATGAGGGCCGCATCATCCAGAACCGCTCGGAAGATTCGATCATCCGCGAACTCGAAGCCATCCGCGACACCTCGCCCGCCTTCACCGGCCATATTTCGGACCTGGGCGGACCCACCGCCAATATGTACCGGCTGGCCTGCAAAGACCCCAAGATCGAAGCCGCCTGCCGCCGCCCATCCTGCGTCTATCCTGGCATCTGCAAGAACCTCGATACCGACCACGGCCCGCTGATCAAGCTATACCGCCGCGCCCGCGCCTTGCCCGGCATTAAGAAGATCACCATCGGCTCGGGCCTGCGCTACGACTTGGCGGTGGAATCGCCCGAATACGTGAAGGAACTGGTGACCCACCATGTCGGCGGCTACCTCAAGATCGCCCCGGAGCATACCGAAACCGGCCCCTTGTCCAAGATGATGAAGCCGGGGATGGGCACCTACGACCGCTTCAAGGCGCTGTTCGACCAATACTCGAAGGAAGCGGGCAAGGAGCAATACCTGATTCCCTATTTCATCGCGGCCCATCCCGGCACCACCGACGCGGATATGCTGAATCTGGCGCTATGGCTCAAGCGCAATGGGTTCCGGGCCGACCAGGTGCAGGCGTTCCTGCCTTCGCCGCTGGCGACCGCGACCGCCATGTACCACACCGGCAAGAATCCCTTGCACCGCATTGGCCGCGATAGCGAGGACGTCTATATCCCCAGGAATATGAAACAGCGCCGTTTGCACAAGGCTTTTCTGCGCTACCACGACGCCGAGAACTGGCCGCTATTGCGCGAAGCCCTGAAACGTATGGGTCGGGCCGATTTGATCGGCAATGGCAAGCATCATCTGGTGCCGAGTTGGCAGCCCGCCGGGACCGGCGTACAGCCGGAAGGGGCGCGGGCCGTGCGTAAGTCCCAGCCGTTCCGCACCCAGCACACGGGTTTGCCGCCCTTGGGCGGCAAGCCGGGCAAACCGGCGCGGAAGGGGAAGAAATAGGGCCGGGTTATTCCGGCGGGTGGATTTCGCTCTCGGGTTCCGGCTCCAGAAACTCCACCTTGGCGTAGATTTCCGCCAACGGGATCGAAAATTCCAGGGTCGGAATCCAGAGTTCCGTCCCGCAATCGTCGATTTCTGAGAATTCCCAGATGCCGCCGGTTTTGCGGGTGTAATGCTCGATATGGCAGGGCCGTTGATCGATCAGGATGTATTCCCGCAAGGAGTCCAGGCGGCGGTAGCTGGCGAATTTGTCGCCACGGTCGTAGTTGCGGGTGCTGTTCGAGAGGACTTCCACGATGATGAGCGGATTGGTCGCCGTGTCGCGGCGGTCGTCGCGGTACTCGGGGCGTCCGCAAATCACGGTCACGTCGGGATAGTGGAAGGCTTTGCCGCGATCCGCCTGGACCCTCAAGTCCGATGAGTACACTTGGCAATGGGTCGATTTGAGCCGGTTGCCCAGTTCGCGGGCGATATTGCTGGTGATGAGTACATGGCGGAAGGACGCCCCGCCCATGGCGAAGATTTCCCCGTTCACGTACTCGCTTTTATATTCGGCGGCGCGGTCCAGGGCGAGGTATTCATCGACGGTGTGGCGGTGTGGGCTATGAAACGAGGGTAGGGCGGACATGGCGGCGGACTCCCGGAAGGATGGTGGGCCTTGATTATCCGCCATCCCGCCCGGTTTGGGCGGAAGGCGGTCAGGGTGCGGGGCGGGGTGTCGGCGCGGACGGGGTGGGATTGGGCGCGATTTGAGGGGAAGATTGGACGGGCTGTGGCTCGGGCTGGGACAGTCGGACGACGCCAAACACGATGGCCGAGGTGACGCTTATTCCGGCGATCAAGGTCGATAGGCACGGTGGATTCTCCTCCCAGTAGATGCCCGGTGTAGCGGGCTGGGATTCCCGCCGATAGCCTACACCGATTCCCGCAACCCATATTTCCGCACCCGGTAGCGCAGGGTCTCCCGCGTGGTGCCGAGGGCGCGGGCGGCGGCGGTGACATTGCCCTGGTGCCGGTTCAGCGTGGTTTCGATGATATAGCGGTCCATGTCGTCCAGGTCCATGCTGCCATCGAGCGGGATGAACAGGCCATCGACGCCACCCTCCACCATGGGGCGCACCGCCGCCGGAGTCTGGGCACCGGGCAATTGCAGCCATTGCGTCGGGAACACCGGCCCGTCGGCGAACAACACGCAACGCTCGACCAGGTTGCGGAGTTCGCGCACATTGCCGGGCCAATCATGGGCGCGGAGCGCGGTCCAGACCTCCTGCGGCACCATCTTCACCTGCTTGCCGGCCTTGGCGTTGATCTCGGCGATGAAGATCGGCACCAGTTCCTCCAAATCCTCCTTGACTTCCCTGAGCGGCGGCAGCGCCAGCTTGAACACGCTGAGCCGGTGATAAAGATCGCCGCGGAATTCGCCGTGCTTCACCATGGTTTCCAGGTCGCGGTGGCTGGCGGCGAGGATTTGCACATCCACCGCGATTTCCCGCTCCGAACCCAGGCGGCGGAATTTGCGGTCCTCGATGGCTTTCAGCAGCTTGGCCTGCAAGTCCATCGACATCTCGCCGATCTCGTCCAGGAACAAGGTGCCGCCGTCGGCCTGTTCGATCAGGCCACGATGGCGGCCCGACGCCCCGGTGAACGCGCCGGCCTCGTGTCCGAACAACTGCGATTCCAAGAGTTCGCGGGGCAGGGCGGCGCAATTGAGTTCCACCAGGGGGCTTTGCCCGCGCTTGCCGCCGTAATGGAGGATACGCGCCGCCAGCCCCTTGCCGGTGCCGGTTTCCCCGGCGATCACGATGGCGCTGAACGGCACCTTGGTCAGCCGGGCCAGCATTTCCCGCACGTTGCGGGCGGCGGAGCTGCGGCCCACGAAGGCTTCCGGGGAATAGCGCCGGTAGCCGTGTTCGGCCTGTTCGATCAAGCGGCGCTGGGCCAGGGCGCTGCGCGAGGCGCTGGCCATCACCAAATCCAGCCGGTCCATCTCGCAGGGTTTTTCCAGGAACTCATAGGCGCCGAGCCGCAAGGCCCGCACCGAATCCTGAACGCTGCCATAGCCGGTCAGGAACAGCCATTCGCAATGCGGTACCCGGTCCTTGATTTGTTCCATCAGGTCCAGGGCGTTGCCGTCCGGCAGGTTCATATCGGACAGGATCAGCAAGGGTTCGCAGTGCTGGTCCAACAATAAACGGCGGGCCTCGGCCAGGCTGCGCACCCATTCGACCTCCCAGCCGCCGCGGCGGTAGTGGCGGGTGAGTTCCTGGCCGAGCAGGGTTTCGTCCTCGATAAGCAATAGGCTATTGGGCATGGCGGTCCTCGTGCCGGGGCGCGTCGTTTAGAAGTTGATGAATAGGGAACCCATGATGAGGTGATGCATGGTTTCGGCGCTATGGGTCGCGTTGTCGATGTACTGGTTTAGATAACCCAACTCGGTGCGGAAGTTCGGGTTGAAGGTCCACGCCCCGCCGAGGAAGGCCCGGTTCTGGTCGAAGCCGGATTGGCCACCGACCGGGGTGCTGTTCACCCGCACGAAGAACTCGTCCCAGGCCACCAGCGCCAGCCGTGGCTCGAAATCGAAGGGGCGCATATAGCGGATCATTTGCCTGGGGCGGACCCGGACCGAGTCGGCGACGATGAAGTTGGTCTCCAACAGGGTCCTGAAGGTGAATGTGCCAAAATCGGTCGGTAGGACGTAGCGGAACGCGGGCCATAAATCCTGTTGGGCGTAATAGGGCTTGCCGACGTTCTGGGTGGGCAGGAAGGTATAGCCCATCCACACCGTGGCCCGTTCGCTCAGCGAGTAGCCCAGCGCCACCCGGGCCATGCCCTGGTACCAATGGCTCCAGTTGTCATCCCAGCGCGACTGGCCTTCCAGCCAGAGGCGGCCTTGTTGCAGGTTGGGATCGATGAAGCCCAGGCTGCCCTCGGCGACCACCTGCGCCCAGGAGCCGCCGTCCTCGGTGAGGTCGTCGGCGTGAGCGGCGGGGCTCGCACCCAGGACGGTGCAGGCGGTGGCGGAGATCATCAGGCTTTTGATTTTGGAATTGAGCATGCCTTGGTGTATTGCGACGGTGTGGAGCAAAAAACTATGGGTGAGGGTAGTCCAGGCGGGGCGAAGCGGAATCCGCAAGTGGATTCCCCGCATTGCCTCGGTTAAGGGATTTTGGGGCGCGACGGCTCCGGGGCCGCAGGCGGAAGGCAGCATGGCTGGCGTGCTTTCGTGCTGGGGCGATGGCCTTCTTTAGCGACTTGCATGCCATGGCCGGGCTGGGCCGATAAGCCTATGAAATCGCGCCGTTTATCGCCGTTTCCCAAGGTCGGGGCCGCTTGGAATCCGGTGGATTGGGACCGGAAGTGGTGGATATAAACCTATTTCTGGGATGGCTGTGCCGATGGGGCGATGGGTTAAACTTGGAAGTCGGTCACGGCATGGCGTGACGGCTTATGCAGGAGGCCGCAGCGTCCTGGCGGGCCGGGCTGGTGGGAGGTTCGAGGCTCCGCGACGGGGTCGGCTTTTTTAACGCGAGACTTGAAGCATGCCGAAGCAACGTGGACGCCTGCGGGCGCTTGCGCTCGGGACCGTTTTGGGCCTGGGAGAATTGGGGATGGCGGGCGGGGCCGGAGCCGCCACCTGGACGCCGTTGTGGAATGCCGCGCCCGATAAGGCCGGCACGATGCTGCTGCTGACCGATGGCACGGTCATGGTCCAGCAGAACGGCGCGGGCAATACCGCCCGATGGATGAAGCTGACCCCCGACCCCAACGGCGGCTATGTCGCCGGGACGTGGTCCAAACTGGCGGCCATGGGCACACCCCGGTTGTATTTCCCCTCGCAGGTGCTGCCGGATGGCCGGGTCTGGGTCTTGGGCGGCGAATACAGCGCCTCCGCGACCGCCGTTCACCTCAACACCGGGGAAATCTACGATCCCGTGGCCGACCGCTGGTCCCCCATCGCCCACCATCCGCAATCCTTGTTCGGGGATGTGCCGACCCTGTTGCTGGACGGGGGCAAAATCCTGGCCGGTTCCATCCTGAGTTCGGGCTTTGCCGCGGGCCGCTCCACCTTCCTCTACGATATCGCCAGCAATACTTGGTCGGGCGCGATTCCCAAGGTCCATGCCGATTCCAGCGCCGAGGAATCCTGGGCGCTGATGGGCGATGGCCGGGTGTTGACCTACGATGTCTACAAGAGCAACGCCACGGCGTCCGCCGTCGGCGGCGGCAGGTATGCCGAGGCGTTCGACCCCGCCCATTACACCGACGGCGATCCCGCGACCCGGCCCTGGGTTTCCATCAGTCCCAGCGACGGCACCGCCTCCGGCACGATTCCCTTGCTGGGGCAAAGCGACGGCGAGATGGGGCCGATCCTGCGCCTCTACGATGGGCGGATGTTCCTGATCGGGGCCACTGGCCGCACCGCGTTCTATGCGCCCGACACCCATGCCTGGGCGACCGGACCCAGCGTCCCCGGCGGCTTGGCGGTGAACGACGCGCCCGCCGCCCTCCTGCCCAACGGCCATGTGATCCTGGCCGCCGAAGGGGGCGGGGGGCGGCCTTTGTTCGATTTCAACCCCGCCACCCAAACCATGGCCCGGTTGTCCCTGCCTAGCGCTTTAGCGGGCGATCTGGGCAACACCGCTTATCAAATCAGGCTGCTGTTGTTGCCGACCGGGCAATTGCTGCTGGCCACGGCGTCCACCCGGCTCTGGGTCTACACGCCGGACGGCACGCCCAAAGCGGCCTACCGTCCCTTGGTGAAGAAGGTGGTCGCCCAGGGTTGCGGCAAGTTCACCCTGACCGGCAAGCGCCTCACCGGGCAGTCGGCGGGCGCGGCCTATGGCGACGATGCCGAGATGGACGAGAACTATCCCATCGTCCGATTCCAGGACGCCGCGGGCGATAGTGTCTACGCCAAGACCTTGCATTGGAGTACTACTCATATCGCGACCGGCGACGCCCTGGTCACCACCGATTTCAGCTTGCCAGCCGGGTTCGCCGCCGGGAATTATCAGATGACGGTGAGTGCCGCCGGTATCCAATCCCTCGCCACGGCGGTCAATATCACGGCTTCCCAATTGCCGTCCCAGCCCGGTTGTCCCGCCGCCCGATAAGGCATGGCGGGCCGGTGTTCAAACCGGCCCGTTTTTTTGCGCCCACGGACTGGGCTTTCCAGGATAACCCCGGAAGGCGAAAGGCTATTTATAAGGCTTGGTTATTGATTCAATCATGACAATTTAATTTTCTTTATATACCAAGCCACTTATAGTCTGTTCACTGGATAAGGATGCGGGAGCGGGGGGGCTGGGAATGGAAGCCGCCACATAACAACAATCCAAAAAACGAGGAGGAAGGCCGCATGGCCACGAAAACCTATAGCGCGGGCGTCAAGCAATATCGCGAGACCTACTGGGACCCCGATTACACCCCCGCCGCCACCGATTTGCTCGCGGTGTTCAAGATCACCCCGCAACCGGGCGTGGACCCCGAGGAAGCCGCCGCCGCCGTCGCCTCCGAATCCTCCACCGGCACCTGGACCACGGTCTGGACCGACCTCCTCACCGACCTCGATTATTACAAGGGCCGCGCCTACCGCATCGAGGCCGTGCCCGGCCATCCCGAGCAGTTCTACGCCTTCATCGCTTATCCCATCGATTTGTTCGAGGAAGGCTCGGTGGTCAACGTGCTGACTTCCTTGGTCGGCAATGTGTTCGGTTTCAAGGCCGTGCGCGGGTTGAGGCTGGAGGACGTGCATTTCCCCATCGCCTATATCAAGACCTGCGGCGGTCCGCCCCATGGCATCCAGGTCGAGCGCGACATCATGAATATCTATGGGCGTCCCTTGCTGGGTTGCACCATCAAGCCCAAGCTCGGTTTGTCGGCCAAGAACTATGGCCGCGCCGTGTACGAATGCCTGCGCGGCGGGCTGGATTTCACCAAGGACGACGAGAACGTCAACAGCCAGCCGTTCATGCGCTGGCGGCAACGCTTCGATTTCGTGCAGGAGGCCATCGATAAGGCCGAGGTCGAAACCGGCGAGCGCAAGGGCCATTACCTCAACGTGACCGCGCCCACCCCGGAAGAGATGTATAAGCGGGCCGAATACGCCAAAGCCATCGGCTCGCGCATCATCATGCACGATTTCCTCAGTGGCGGTTTCTGCGCCAATACCGGGCTGGCCAATTGGTGCCGCGAGAACGGGATGCTGCTGCACATCCACCGCGCCATGCACGCCGTCATCGACCGCAATCCCAGCCATGGCATCCATTTCCGCGTGCTGGCGAAGGTGCTGCGCCTGTCGGGCGGCGACCATCTCCACACCGGCACCGTGGTCGGCAAGCTGGAAGGCGACCGCGCCGCCGTGCTGGGCGTGATCGACCTATTACGCGAGCGCCGCGTCAAGGAAGATCGAAGCCGGGGCATCTTCTTCGACCAGGATTGGGGTTCGATGCCCGGCGTGTTCACGGTGGGCTCGGGCGGCATCCATGTTTGGCATATGCCCGCCTTATTGGGGATTTTCGGCGACGACGCGGTGTTCCAGTTCGGCGGCGGCACGCTCGGCCATCCCTGGGGCAACGCGGCGGGGGCGGCGGCCAACCGGGTCGCGCTGGAAGCCTGCGTCGCGGCCCGCAACGAAGGCCGGTCCCTGGAACAGGAGGGCCGGGCGGTCCTGCTGGCGGCGGCGGAGCATTCGCCCGAGCTCAAGGCCGCTTTGGAGACCTGGAAGGAAATCAAGTTCGAGTTCGACACCGTGGACAAACTCGACGTGGCCCGCCCCTGAGCGCGGAGCCTCATCACCATCGACAGATTTTTGATAGCAACGAGGAGCCAAGATATGAGCGAAATCCGGGATTTTTCCCCATCCAGCCGCAAGCTCGGAACCTTTTCCTATCTGAAGGAGATGGAGCCGGAGCGCATCCGCAAGCAGGTCGAGTACATCGTGCGCCGGGGTTGGAATCCGGCGGTGGAGCATAGCGAGCCGGAGAACGCCTTCGATCATTATTGGTATATGTGGAAACTGCCGCTGTTCGGCGAGACCGATGTGGATAAAATCCTGGCCGAGGCCGCAGCCTGCCGCGCCGCCCATCCCCACAACCATGTGCGCCTGGTCGGCTACGATACCCGCAGGCAATCGCAGGGGGCGGCGCTGGTGGTCTACCGGGGTTTGGCGGCGGCTTGATGGGATTGGGAAGGAGGACCGGGGCGTCGGCCCCGGTGCGTAGGGAAATAAGTGGAGTTGGCCGATAAGCCGGGTTCTGTCTTGGACAGCCATTCATCTGGGACACGCCTCGCGACGCGCCTCAAGCGACCTACCCGGGAGCCGTGCGGACCACACGTCCGGGTTGCCCCGATGCCCCCCTATTTGGTCTTGCTCCGGGTGGGGTTTGCCCTGCCACCGCCGTTGCCGGCCGCGCGGTGCGCTCTTACCGCACCATTTCACCCTTACCCCGCCCGCCTGTGAGGGCTGATGGGGCGGTATATTTTCTGTGGCACTTTCCATAGGCTCGCGCCTTCCAGGCATTACCTGGCACCCTGTCCTGTGGAGCCCGGACTTTCCTCCACCCCGAAGGGCAGCGGCTGCCTGGCCGACTCCGCCGCCAAGTCTACCACGAAAAGCGGGGATATCTTGATCCAGGTCAAGAAGTGGCTTGGAGTTTGCCGCTATCCTAATCACCAATGGTGAAGCACTGGTTTACAGTGAATTCATTCCCCTATTCCTTGTCCCCCACCCTGGGTGACATCCACCGAACTTTCGAATCCTCTGGGATGGTGTTGCGGGCTAAGGCATTGCCGAAGCCCGCTTTTTTTTGTCCGCCGCCTGGTTTTCGGAACCCCCACCAGACCCCCCGAAACCGCCGTTTTTCCCTTCTAACTCAAGGACTCGCCGCGTTGAGGCAGTGGGGCATTTATGTTCTAATACCGGACTGGTTTACCTAAGTCTTAGGATTGCGCCGAGCGAACCTCGCGTTGCGCGGTGTCCGAATTCCGGCCATGTCCGGGAACCCGGCTCCCCGTCTTTCGGCGTGCCTTAAACCGAACGAAATCCTTGCACTCCCCCCTGCGTCTTCCTTGTGAACCATTGCGGGCCGCGATGAGGAGTGGTTTGGCCGTTAATTTGTGCGATCCACAGGCTCACTTATGTTAATCAAAACCAAGAAAGGGTTGAATCTGCCTATCACGGGAGAGCCCGAACAGGCCATTTACGACGATGGTGGCGTTGTAAGTTCCGTGGCGCTGTTGGGGCCGGATTACAACGGATTGAAGCCCACCATGGCCGTCGCCGAGGGCGACCGGGTCAAGTTGGGCGATGTGTTGTTCTCCGAGAAGCAAAATTCCAAGGTGGTTTACACGTCCCCCGGTTGCGGCGTGGTCAAGTCCATCGTCCGTGGCGCCCGCCGCGTGCTGCAAGCCGTCATCATCGAACTGGACGGAACCGATAGCGTCGAGTTCAGCGCCTATGCCGAATCCGAACTGTCCAATCTGACCACCGAACAGGTCAAGGATAACCTGCTCGCTTCCGGGCTGTGGACGGCGTTCCGCACCCGCCCCTACAGCAAGGTGCCCGACCCCGACACCGCGCCCCGCTCCATCTTCGTCACCGCCATCGACACCAATCCCCTGGCCGCCAATCCCGAAGTGGTCATCGCGGAACGGGCGCAGGATTTCAAGAATGGCTTGGCCGTCATCGCCAAGCTGACCGAAGGCAAGCTGTTCCTGTGCAAGGCACCGGGCCAGACTTTCCCAGCGGGCGAAATCGGCAAGCTGGAAATCGCCGAGTTCGACGGCCCGCACCCGGCGGGTTTGCCCGGCACCCATATCCACCACCTCGATCCGGTCGGTCCCGCCAAGACCGTTTGGCATCTCGATTATCAATCCGTCATCGCCATCGGTGCGCTATTCACCACGGGCCGCTTGAATGTCGAGCGCGTGGTGTCCTTGGCGGGTACCTTGGTCGAGCGCCCGCGTTTGGTGCGCACCCGTTTGGGGGCCAATCTGTCCGATCTGGTCAAGGGCCAACTGGTGGCGGGCAAGGAACCCCGCGTGATTTCCGGCTCCGTGCTGCACGGTCACAAGGGCGAGGATTGGGCCGATTACCTGGGCCGTTATAGCCACCAAGTCACCGTCATCGAGGAAGGCCGCGCCAGGGATTTCATGGGCTGGATCATTCCTTCCCGCGACAAGTACTCGTTCCTGAACGTCCTCTTGTCCAGCTTGCCCAAAGAGCGCGGGCGCAAGTTCGCCTTCAATACCAACAAGCTCGGCAGTCCCCGCGCCATTGTGCCGGTGGGCGTCTACGAGGAAGTAGTGCCGATGGATATCCTGCCGACCCAGTTGCTGCGCTACATGATCGTGGGCGATACCGATATGGCCCAAGCCCTGGGTTGCCTGGAGCTGGACGAAGAGGATTTGGCGCTTTGCACCTTCGTCGATCCGGGCAAGCATGACTTCGGTGCGGTGCTCAGAAACAATCTCACCCAAATCGAGAAGGAAGGCTAATGTCCAGTACCCGGCAATTTCTAGACAAGCTACACCCGCACTTCGTCAAAGGCGGGAAGTTGGAGAAGCTCTATCCCGTCTACGAGATGGTGGATACCTTCCTCTATAGCCCGCCCGATGTCACCCACGGCTCGGCCCATGTCCGCGACGCGGTGGACCTCAAGCGGGTCATGACCTATGTATGGATCGCGGCCCTGCCGTGCATGTTGATGGCGATCTTCAACACCGGCTATCAGGCCAACGCCGCCATGCAGGCTTTGGGTTTGACCGAAGTCCCGAATTGGCGCGGTCTGATCCAGAACTTCTTCGGCTTCAATCCGAACAATCCCATTTCCGACCTCGTTCATGGCGCTTTGTATTTCCTGCCGGTTTATATCGTCACCCTGGTGGCGGGCGGCATCTGGGAAGTGTTGTTCGCCGTGGTGCGTAAGCACGATGTCAACGAAGGCTTTTTCGTTTCTTCCATTTTGTTCGCCCTGACCCTGCCGCCGGATATTCCCCTGTGGCAAGTCGCCCTCGGTATTTCCTTCGGCGTGGTCATTGGCAAGGAAATCTTCGGCGGTACCGGCAAGAATTTCTTGAACCCGGCGCTGACGGGCCGCGCTTTCCTGTACTTCGCTTATCCGGCTTCCATGTCGGGCGACGCGGTGTGGACGGCGGTGGACGGCTTCAGCGGCGCAACCGCCCTGGGCGTCGCGGCCATGGGTGGTGTGCAAGGTATCCACGAGGCGGGCATTTCCTGGATGCAGACCTTCTTCGGCTTTGAACAGGGTTCCATGGGTGAAACCTCCACCTTCGCCTGTTTGATCGGCGCGGCTTTCCTGCTCTACACCCGCATCGCCAATTACCGCATCATCGCGGGCGTCCTGGTCGGCATGATCGCCACCTCCACCTTGTTGAACATCATCGGCAGCGATTCCAACGCCATGTTCTCCATGCCGTGGTATTGGCATCTGACCTTGGGCGGTTTCGCCTTCGGCACGGTCTATATGGCTACCGATCCGGTCAGCGCGGCCCAGACCAACACCGGTCGGTGGATTTTCGGTGCCTTGATCGGCTTCATGACCGTCTTGATCCGCGTGGTCAACCCGGCCTTCCCGGAAGGCATCATGTTGGCGATCCTGTTCTCGAACATCTTCGCGCCGCTCATCGATTACGCGGTCATCAAGGCCAATATCGCCCGGAGGGTCAGACGCCATGTCTAATTCTGAGAATCTCAACGCCGCGCCGCCGATGCCCAAGAGCAAGCTGGCGCAATATATCGAGACGATGCAGCAGAAGATGCAGCCCATCCTCGACCTGCCCAACGACAGCTTCAAGAAGACGGTGATGGTGGCCCTGTGGTTGTGCCTCGCGGGCGCGGTCGTGGTGGCCGGTTCCGCCGTGTCGCTCAAGCCCTTGCAGGAAAGCAACAAGGCCCGCGATGAAAAGGTCAACATCCTGGAGGTCGCCGACCTGTTGAAGGCCGACACCAATGTGGACGCGGTGTTCAACAACATTGAAACCAAGATCGTGGACCTCGCGACCGGCGACTATGTCGATTCGGTCGATGCCAAGACCTACGATCAATGGAAGGCCGCGAAAGACCCCGGTATGAGCGACGCCATCCCGCCGGAAAAGGACATTGCCAGCATCAAGCGCAAGCCCAAATACGCCAAGGTCTACTTGGTGAAAGAGGGCGGCCAGCTCAAGTCGGTGATCCTGCCGGTCAATGGTTATGGCCTGTGGTCCACCATGTATGGCTTCATTTCCCTGGAAGCGGACGCCCAGACCGTGGTGGGTATGAACCTCTACGACCAGGCCGAAACCCCCGGTCTTGGCGGCGAGGTGGTCAACCCGAAATGGAAAGCCCTGTGGAAAGGGAAGAAGGTCTACAACTTCACCGGCAAGGAACTGCACGAGAGCAACCTGAGCGAAAAGGGCCAGGCCATCGAGATCGGCGAAGTCGCTTTGGGCTTGGTCAAAGGTTCGGTCGAACCCGGCAAGCCCGGTTCCGAATTCCAGGTGGACGCCCTGGCCGGCGCCACCCTCACCAGCCGCGGCGTGAGCAATCTCGTGCAGTACTGGATGGGCAAGGAAGGCTACGGCATCTATCTCGCCAAGCTTAGAAGCGCAAGAGGATAAACCCATGAACCTGAACGCAGAACACAAGAAAGTTCTTGTCGATCCGTTGGTGGACAATAATCCCATCACCTTGCAGGTGTTGGGCATTTGTTCGGCGCTGGCGGTGACTTCCCAATTGTCCACGGCGCTCATCATGAGCTTGGCGCTGACCTCGGTCACGGCTTGCTCCAGCGCTGGTATCGCTATGATCCGCAATCATATCCCGAGCAGCATCCGCATCATCGCGCAGATGGTCATCATCGCCTCGCTGGTGATCGTGGTGGACCAGATGCTCAAGGCTTTCGCCTATGACATCAGCAAAAAGCTGTCGGTGTTCGTCGGCCTCATCATCACCAATTGCATCGTGATGGGCCGCGCCGAAGCCTACGCCATGAAGAACCCGCCCTGGGAAAGCTTCCTGGACGGCATCGGCAATGGTCTGGGCTACAGCCTGATCCTGGTCACCGTCGCCGTGGTCCGCGAGTTGTTCGGCTCCGGCAAATTGCTGGGGTTGGACATCCTACCCTTGGTCAAGGATGGCGGCTGGTACGTCCCGAATGGCCTGTTGCTGCTGCCGCCCAGCGCCTTCTTCCTGATCGGTTTGATCATCTGGGCGGTGCGTTCCTGGAAGCCGAAGCAGGTCGAAAAGGCCGACTTCGCGATCCAACCGGCCCATGGTCTGGCCCACGGGGAGGCCCACTGAGATGGAAGCCTATATCAACCTGTTCATTAAATCGGTCTTCATCGAGAACATGGCGCTCTCCTTCTTCCTGGGGATGTGTACCTTCATCGCCGTCTCGAAGAAGATCGAAACCGCCGTCGGCCTCGGCATCGCGGTCGTCATCGTGCAAACGCTGACGGTCCCGGCCAACAACGTGATCTATTCCTATTTATTGAAGGAAAACGCCCTGACCTGGGCGGGCATCCAAGGCGTGGACCTGTCGTTCATCGCCCTGATGGCCTGTATCGGCGTGATCGCGGCCATCGTGCAAATCCTGGAAATGGTGCTGGATAAGTTCTTCCCCGCGCTCTACAACGCGCTGGGCATTTTCCTCCCGCTCATCACCGTGAACTGCGCGATCCTGGCGGGTAGCTTGTTCATGATCGAGCGCGATTACAACTTCAAGGAAAGCGTGGTGTATGGCGTGGGCAGCGGCTTCGGCTGGGCCTTGGCCATCGTGCTGATGGCCGGTGTGCGCGAAAAGCTGAAATACAGCGACGTGCCCGCCGGTTTGCGCGGCTTGGGCATCACGTTCATCACCGCGGGGCTGATGGCCTTGGGCTTCATGGCCTTCTCCGGTATTCAGCTATAAGGCGGGGCAGAACCGATGTTGGAAATTATCCTAGGTGTATTGTTTTTCACGGTCATCGTGATCGCCTTGGTCTTCGTCATTTTGGGGGCGAAATCCAAGCTGGTCGCGGAAGGCTCCGTGGAAGTTGTGATTAACGACGAGAAGAAGATTCAAGTGCCCATCGGCGCCAAGCTGCTGACCGGGTTGGCGGATGCCAACCTGTTCGTGTCCTCTGCCTGTGGCGGCGGCGGCACTTGCGGCCAGTGCAAGGTGAAAGTGCATGAAGGCGGCGGCGATATCCTGCCGACCGAGCTTTCGCACATCTCCAAGCGCGAGGCGAAGGATGGCGACCGGCTGGCTTGTCAGGTCACGGTCAAGCAGAACATGAAGATTCACGTCCACGACGATGTGTTCGGCGTCAAGAAGTGGGAGACCACCGTGCGCTCGAACCACAACGTGGCGACCTTCATCAAGGAACTGGTGCTGGAGTTGCCGAAGGGCCAGACCGTGGACTTCCGTGCGGGTGGCTACATCCAGATCGAATGTCCGCCCTACCATGCGAAGTTCAAGGACTTCGCGGTGGAGGAGCGCTTCCACGAGGATTGGGACAAGTACAACATTTGGCGCTACGAGTCCGTGGTCAAGGAGCCGGCCATCCGCGCCTACTCCATGGCCAACTACCCGGAAGAAAGCGACATCATCATGCTCAACGTGCGTATCGCCACGCCGCCTCCGGGCCGCGACGAGATTCCGCCGGGCATCATGTCGTCCTATATCTTCAACCTGAAGCCGGGCGACAAAGTCACCATCTCCGGGCCGTTCGGCGAATTCTTCGCCCGCGAGACCGACAAGGAAATGGTGTTCGTCGGCGGTGGCGCGGGTATGGCGCCGATGCGTTCGCACATCTTCGACCAACTGCGCCGCATCAAGACCCGGCGCAAGATGACCTTCTGGTACGGTGCCCGTTCGTTGCGTGAAATGTTCTACGTGGACGATTTCAACACCTTGCAGGCCGAGAACGAGAACTTCACTTGGCATATCGCACTGTCCGAGCCGAAGCCGGAAGACAACTGGACCGGCTACACCGGGTTCATCCATAACGTCCTGTTCGAGAACTACATCAAGAACCACCCGGCACCGGAAGACTGCGAGTTCTACATGTGCGGTCCGCCCATGATGAACTCCGCCGTCATCAAGATGCTGGTGGATAACGGTGTGGACCGCGAAAACATCATGCTGGACGACTTCGGCGGCTGATCGCCACCGGGTCCGATGGTTTGAGAAAGCGGGGGGTGTTCCGGCACCCTCCGCTTTTATTTTCTGGGAAAAGGAGTAAATTCCTCGTCCCATTCCATCCACCCATAACATCGATATTTTCCGAGGATCGATCATGGCTATCTTCCTGGTTACTTTCGTCATCATCGCCGTGGTGATCGCGCTCATGGCGGTTGGCGTCATGTTTGGCCGCGCCGCCATCAAAGGCTCTTGCGGCGGGGTCAACAGCGATTGCGTCTGCGTTACCAAGTGCGACAAACGGCTGCAATGGGAGGCCGAACAAGCCAAGCTGGCCGCCCAGGAATAACCGGCGACGGCGGCGGGTCCGGCGCCGCGCTCCATTCCACCCGCCCACGACCCGCCGCTGCGTGATCCATAGCGGCCCAATAACAAGAAGGAGCAGGAACCATGTTAGCGAACATCGGCGTGCGCGAGCACATGACCGCGAATCCTTTGGTATTCAGCCCGGAGTTGGACGTATTCGAAGCCATACGCCAGCTCATCGACCATAAAATCACCGGGGCGCCGGTAGTGGACGCCAAGGGCAAACTGGTGGGGGTGTTTTCGGAACTGGACTGTATGAAACTGGCGGTGGAGGCGTCCTATCACGAGGGAATGCCGGGCAAAGTGGGCGATAACATGACCACCAACTTCAAAGCGGTCGGCGGCGATACCAGCATCCTCGAAGCCGCCGAAATCTTCGCTAAAAGCCCCTTGCGCAACCTGCCCGTGGTGGACGGGAGCCATGTGGTGGGCATTCTCAGCCGGGTGGACGTGCTGAAAGCGGTCATTAAAATCAGGTGAGTCCCGGCCCGTGACCGCTACGTTCTATTGGTACGACTATGAAACCTTCGGGGCCGATCCGCGGCTGGATCGCCCCGCCCAATTCGCCGGCATCCGCACCGACACCGATTTGAATCCCATCGCCGCGCCCTTGGTGCGCTATTGCCGTCCCGCCCCGGATTATCTGCCCCAGCCCGACGCCTGCCTGATTACCGGCATCACGCCGCAAGTCGCCCGGCGCGAGGGGTTGCCCGAAGCCGAATTCATCGCCGAAATCAACGCCGAGTTCTCGGTGCCCGGCACTTGCGTGGCCGGGTTCAACAATTTGCGCTTCGACGACGAAGTGACCCGCCACAGCCTTTACCGCAACCTGCTCGACCCCTACGCCCGCGAATGGCGCAACGGCAATTCCCGCTGGGATATGATCGACCCGCTACGGCTGGCCCGCGCCTTACGGCCCGAAGGCATTGTCTGGCCTAACGATCCCGCCACCGGACGCCCGAGTTTCCGCTTGCAGGCGTTGACTGCGGCCAACGGCATAGCCCACGCCGACGCCCACGACGCGCTGGGCGATGTCCGGGCCACCATCGCCCTGGCCCGCTTGCTGCGCGAACGCCAGCCCAAGCTGTTCCAGTTCCTGCTGGACCGCCGCAGCAAGCAGAAAGCCGCCGATTTGTTGGGCCTGGGCAAACTGATCCCGGTGATCCACGCTTCGGAGAAATTCCCCGCCGAGCGCCATTGCATCGGCGTCGTGGTGGCTTTGGCGCGGCATCCGACCAATCCCAATGGCGTCGTGGTCTACGATCTCGCTTTCGATCCCACGCCCTTGCTGACGCTGGACGCCGCCACCCTGCGCCAGCGTCTTTATACCCCGGTGGCCGATTTGCCCGAGGGCGTCGAGCGCCTGCACCTCAAGACCGTGCATATCAATAAATGCCCGGTCCTCGCGCCCCAAGAAACCCTGCGGCCCCAGGATAGCGAGCGTTTGGGCTTGGATAAGCGGCGCTGTCTCGAACATCTGGATATGCTGCGCGGCGTGCCCGGCCTCGCGGCCAAGGTCCAAGAGATCGTGGGCGGCGAACGGGAAGAGGCCGGGGACGACGCCGCCACCGATCCCGACACGATGCTCTACAGCGGCGGTTTTTTCAGCGACCACGACCGGGCCGCGCTGGACTATCTGCGCGGCTTGGCGCCCGCCGAATTGGGCCGGGCCAAGCCGGTGTTCGAGGATGAGCGCCTGCCGGAAATGCTGTTCCGTTACCGGGCGCGGAATTATCCGGAAACCCTGGACGCCGCCGAAACCGCCCGCTGGGAAAGCTTCCGCCGTGGACGCCTGCAAGCCGCCCGCGATGGCTACCAAGCCCGGCTGCGGGAATTGGAATCCGGGCCGGATACCCATCCCGGACGGCAACGAATCCTGGCCGAACTCGCGGCCTACCTCCGGGAAATCCTCCCTTAATCGACCGGCGGGTTTGCCTTATACTTCCGCGCTTTGTTCGCTACAACTCTTGGGAGATATTGATGAAAAAGCTGTTGTCCATCGTCGCCGCCGGTTCCTTATTGTGGGGAGGGCTGGCCGAAGCCCACGGCCCCACCCGCCAGAAGATGGTGGAAACCATCGAGATCAACGCCGCGCCGGAAGCCGTGTGGGCCTTGGTCGGCGACTTCGCCCATCCCGAAAAATGGCTGCCCCCGGTCGAAAGCACCACCGCCACCGGCGGCAATGAAAAAGGCGCGACCCGCGAATTGCACATCAAGTCCGGCGGTACCTTGAAAGAAGAACTCAAGGACATCGACGCCGCCAAGATGAGCATCAAGTACAAGGCCATCGACCCGACCGACCCCAAGGTTTTGCCGGTCAACAACTACGCTTCCGAAATCAGCGTCGAATCCAATGGCGCGGGCGGCAGCAAGGTGGAATGGAAGGGCGCGTATTACCGCTGGTTCCTGAACAACAACCCGCCCGAAGGCGAGAACGAAGAAGCCGCCAACGGCGTGGTCGGCAAGATTTACAAGGAAGGTTTGGCGAACCTGAAAGCGGTCGCCGAGAAGAAGTAAGCGCCATGTTCGCGTTGGGCGAAATATCCCTGAAAGCGGCGGCCTTGGCCGCCGCTTGCTTTTGCGTGGGCGGAGCTGCGGTGGCGGCACCCTTCGCCTATATCACCAACCAGAAGGACGATTCCGTCTCGGTCATCGACACCGCCAGTGGCCAGGTGGTGAAAACCCTCGCTGTCGGTGGGCAACCGGCGGGCGTGGCGACCAGCCACGACGGCGCGGTGGTCGCCATCAGCAATCCGGCCGGCAAACGGATCACCCTCATCGACGGGCGCAGCCAAACGGTGCGGGCATCCATTCCCGTGGGCGAAGGACCGTTGGGGTTGGCCCTGGACGCGCGGGGTGGCCGGGCTTTCGTCGCCGATTTCTACGAGAACTATCTATCGGTGCTGGATGTGTCGGAACAGCGGGTGGTTAAGCGGATTGCGGTGGGTAGCCATCCCGCCGGGGTGTTGGTCGGACCCGACGGCGCGAAAGTCTATGTGGCGAACCGCGACGACGATTCGATCACCGCCATCGACGCCGCCACGCTGGAAGTGGGCAAGACCGTGAAGGTCGGCAAACACCCGTTCGGCCTGCTGGTGGTTGGCAATCACCTGTTCGCGGCCAATGTGGAAAGCAACGATGTCTCGGTGGTCGATACCGGGCGCATGGAACTGGTGAAAACCATCCCGGTGGGCGACCGGCCTTATGCCTTGGCCGCGGCCCTGGGCGGTTCGCGGGTGTTCGTGACCAACCAGTACGACAACACCTTGTCGGTGATCGATACCCGGAAGCTGGAAACCGTGGGCAGCGTCAAGGTCGGCGAATACCCGGAAGGCATTGCCGCGCACCCGGACGACCGCCATGTCTATGTCGCTAACTGGTTCAACAACACGGTGTCGGTGGTCGATGCCCAAACGCTCAAGGTCGAGAAGACGGTCCTGACCGGGGATGGCAGCCGGGCGTTCGGGCAGTTCATACCGTTGGGGAAGGGGACGGCGCGTTAGGGGTTTAGGTTTTCTTGAACCGCGCCGCTTCCCGAACCGCCGATGGCGTTGCCTTTGGGTGGACACAAGCCGGTCCGGTGGGCGATTGACAGGCGCGGAATAATTGTTTAGAGTCGAAACTATAATCGGTCGGGGCTGGTTTTCCGGCCCCCGCATCAAATAAATCCAGCGGCCATGGCCGGACCCACTTTGCGCGAGGTTTCTTGTCCCCATGAATAAAGCGATCCTATTTGGCATCGCGGCGGCCCTGTTCGGGGCTGGCGCGGCATCCGCCACCGAATTCACCGCCGCCGACCAACAACGCGCCGAGCAAATCTTCAACGAGAATTGCGCGAGTTGCCACGGCCACGACCTGGGCGGCTACCTCGCCCCGCCCTTGAACCAGGACCGGCTCAAGGGCCGTAGCCCCACCAGCCTCCGCAGCCTCATCATGGCCGGATCGTTCGATACCCTGATGCCGCCCTTCTACGGCAAGCTGTCCGACGAGGACATCCGGCTAGTGGTCAAGCGCATTCTCAATACGCCCAAGCTCGACCCGCAATGGACCCTGGACGATATCAAGAAGTCGCTGAAGGTCCATGTCGCCGACGAATCCACCCTGCCCGATAAACCCGGCTACGCCATCGATAACATGGACGACCTGATCGGCGTCGCCGCCCGCGGCCGCTATGGCCGGGGCGAAGGCTCGAAAGCGGTGTTCATCAACAGCGCCACCAACACCCAGGTCGGCGAAGTCCCCACCAAAACCGCCGCCCATATCATCGAATTCAACCCGGTCAATCCGCGCTGGGCCTATGTCAAGACCGACACCGCCGAGGTCTACAAGGTCGATCTTTATTCCATGAAGATCGTGCGCGAAATCAAGACCGGCCTCAACGGCCCGGCCCTGGGCGTGTCGCGCGATGGTAAATACCTGATGGCCGGTTCCTTCGTGCCGCATTTCGCCGTGCTGCTGGACGCCAACACCTTGGAACCACTGAAATATTTCAAGCTGGAAGGCACCGACCCGGACGGCAAGTTCGTCACTTCCGATTCCGGCATGATCACCGGCACGCCCTATGCCGATATCTTCGCCATCGCCCTGGAAAACGCCGGACAGGTCTGGGTGGTGGACCTGACCCAGCCGGATTTCCCCGTCACCCAGATTCCCAATGTGGGCCGCCATTTGCACGACGCCTTCCTCTCCCACGGCGGGCGTAAGCTGATGGTCGCCTCCTACGACGACAGCATCGTCGCCGCCATCGACCTCGCCGATAAGAAAGTGCTGGCCAAGCTGCCCGCCGGTTGCGTGCCCCATGTCGGCGGCGGCTCGGTGGTGCAGGTGAATGGCCGGACCCTGGGTTTCGGCACCAACTTCGGCGATTGCGCCAAGGAAGTGGTCAGCGTGTGGGACTTGGACAAGATGGAAGTGGTGAAGCAGGTGCCGGTCTCGGGCGGCACCGAATCCCCGGCGGCGCATTACAACGCGCCCTATGTGGCGGTGGACATCATCAGCAAGGACCGCCGCGCCCGCACTATCCAATTGATCGACAAAAACACCCTGGAAGTCGCCAAGACCTTGGATGTGGGTGGCCATGCCTATTTCCCGGAATATAACGCCAAGGGCGACCGGCTCTATGTCAGTGCGGGCTATAACGGCGACGAGGTGGTGGCTTTCGATTCCAAGACCCTGGAACGGGTGGCGTCCTTCCCCATGCAAAGCCCGGCGGGCATCTTCTCCCGCGCCCGCGCCAAGTTCATGACCCGTGGCCTATCGCCGGAAGCGGTGCAAGCGGATTTGGCGAAACCCCAATAAGCAATAAGAACAAGGTCGCGCACGGGGTTCGGCCCCGTCCGGCACAGGAGGACGATTGCATGAAAAGCTTCATTCCGAGAGTTCTAACCGGCTTGGCCCTGGTCGCCGGAACCGCCCACGCCGCCAACCCGGAAGCGGGCAAAGCCAAGGTGGAAGCGGTCTGCGCGGCTTGCCATGGCATCGCCGGCATCAGTGCTTCCCCGGCCTTCCCCAATCTGGCGGGCCAGAAGGAGGCTTATCTCCAAGCCGCCTTGACCGCCTACAAGGACGGCAGCCGCAAGAATCCCATCATGGGCAATCTGGCCGCTGGCCTTTCCGATACGGATATCGCCGACCTCGCGGCCTACCTGTCCGGGCTGAAGCGTTGTGAGTAATCGGCCCTGGGCCTGGATCGCCTGCGGCGGCGGGCTGCTGCTGGGTTCCGCCCAGGCGGCGGACCCGTCGCCGGAACGGCAAGCCGCGCTGACCCATTTGCTGCGGCAGGACTGCGGTTCCTGCCACGGCATGACCTTGCACGGGGGCTTGGGCCCGGCGCTGTTGCCCGAAGCCCTGGCCGGGAAGCCCGATGCCTTCCTGGTTGAAACCCTCCTGAACGGACGCCCCGGCACGGCCATGCCGCCGTGGCGGAGCTTGTTGACGCCGGACGAAGCCGTGTGGCTGGTCCGGCAATTGCGGAAGACGCCATGATCCGAATGAAAAAGCTGGCCCTGGCCTTGACCCTCACCCTGCTGCCCGTCTTGGGCGGGCATGCCGCCGAATTGCGCGGTACCGGCGACCTGGGCCTCGTGGTCGAGCGGGCGGCGGGCAGCGTGCAGATCGTCGATACCACCCACAGGACCAGCCTGGGCCGGGTGCAGGGCTTGGGCGATTTATCCCACGCCAGCCTGGTGTATTCCCCGGATGAGCGCTACGCCTATGTGTTCGGGCGCGACGGGGCCTTGACCAAGATCGATCTGCTGGAAGCCCGCATCGTCAAACGCATCGAGCAGGCCCACAACAGCGTGGGCGGGGCGATTTCCCAGGATGGCCGCTGGATCGCCACCTCCAACTACGAACCCGGCGGGGTGCGGGTGTTCTCCGCCGACACCCTGGACAAGGTGGCGGATATCCCCTCCGTGACCGCCGATGGCAAAGCCTCCAAGGTCGTGGGCTTGGTGGACGCGCCCGGACAGCGCTTCGTGTTCAGCCTGTTCGAGGCCGGGGAAATCTGGGTGGCCGATCTACACGACCCGAAATCTCCGAAACTCCAGAAGTTCAAGGCGGGCAAGGAACCCTACGACGCGCTGATTTCGCCCGAGGGCCGTTATTACATCGCCGGGCTGTTCGGCGAGGAAGGCGTGGCCTTGTTGGACCTGTGGAACCTGGACTCAGGGATAAAGCGCGTCCTGCCGGAACACGCCAAGGACGATCCCAAGTTTCCCGTGTTCAAGATGCCCCACTTGGAAGGCCGAGCGCTGATTGGCGATTACTGGTTCCTACCCGCCGTGGGTCGCCATGAAATGCTGGTGATCGACCGCCGCGATTGGAAGGTGGTGAAGAAAATCCCGCTGGACGGCCAGCCGGTGTTCGTCATCCCCAGGCCGGACGAGCGCCAGGTCTGGATCAATTTCGCCCTGCCCGACAACAACAAGCTGGAAATCATCGATACCCGCGACCTCAGCGTGGTCAAGCGCTTGAATCCCGGCCAGGCGGTGTTGCACATGGAATTCACCCCCAAGGGCGACGAAGTCTGGGTCTCGGTGCGCGACGACGACCGGGTGATGGTCTACGACACCGAAACCTTCGCCGAATTGGCCCGGATCAAGGCCGATAAGCCCAGCGGTATTTTCTTCACGGCGCGTGCCCACCGCCTGGGATTGTGAGGATGCGGCCTTGTCGCTGACCCCGTTGCAAAAGCGCTTGCTCAACGATTTCCAGCGCGGCTTCCCGCTGTCGCCACAGCCTTTCCAAGCCCTGGCCGACGCTTTGGGCGTGGACGAGGCCGAGGTGCTGGAAAACCTCCGCACCTTGAGCGATAGCCAGATGGTCAGCCGGGTCGGGCCGGTGTTCGCGCCCCAGCGGGTCGGGTCCAGCACGCTGGCGGCCCTGGCCGTACCGGCGGAACGCCTGGAAGCCGTCGCCGCCTGGATCAGCGATCTCCCCGAAGTGAACCATAACTACGAGCGGGAACACCGCTACAACCTGTGGTTCGTCCTCACCGCCGCCGACCCGGAACGCTTGGATGCGGTATTGGCCCGGATCGAGCGGCACACGGGATTGGCCGTGTTGTCGCTGCCCTTGCTGGAGGATTTCCATATCGACCTGGGGTTCCCGCTGGACTTCGGGAGCGGACCCACATGAGCGGGATGCCCCTCCGGGCGGTGGATTTCCCCGCCGTGTTTCCCGGTCCGGCCCCGGTCCATTGCGGAACCCATTCCGACGCGGCCAGCGACCTGCGCCTGCTCGCGGCGATCCAACACGGTCTGCCCTTGGTGCCCCGGCCCTATGCCGAATTGGGGCGGCAGACGGGTTTGAGCGAGGCCGAGGTCATCGAACGGCTGGAACGCTGGCTTGAAACCGGGATCATCAAGCGCCTGGGCGTGGTGGTCCGTCACCGCAAACTCGGCTACCGCGCCAACGCCATGGTGGTGTTCGATGTGCCGGACGCCCAGGTCGGTGCCATAGGTGCCCGGCTGGCGGCTTTCGCCTGCGTCACGCTGTGTTACCGCCGTCCGCGCCGGGGCGAGGCTTGGCCCTATAACCTGTTCTGCATGATCCATGGCCGGGACCGCGCCACCGTCGAAACCCAGGTGGAAGCCCTGACCCTGGCCTGCGGCCTGGAAGCCATACCCCGCGCCGTTTTGTTCAGCCGCCGCTGTTTCAAGCAGCGCGGCGCGGTCTACCGTTAAGGATTTGGCTGAAATTAACTTCCCTTTTTTCACGCAAAGGCGCAAAGGCACGAAGGTTTTTTTGCTTGTTTTTTCCTTTGCGTCCCTTGCGCCTTGGCGTGAGGAGGCTTCGATGGCCGACTTTGGAAAACCGGGAAGTTATTCGCGGCCATATCCTAAGCTTTGCCCCATCCATGAACGCACTGGAACGCACCCTCATCAACGACCTACAAGGCGGTTTTCCCATCTGCGAGCGGCCCTACTTGGCGGTCGCGGAACGCCTGGGCTTGACCGAGGAAGCAGTCATCGAAGGACTGCGCGGCTTGTTGGACCAAGGCATCCTGAGCCGTTTCGGGCCGCTCTACCATGCTGAGCGCATGGGCGGGGCGCTGAGCCTGGCGGCGCTGGCCGTGCCCGAGGCCGATTACGAGCGGGTGGTGGCCGAGGTCAACGCCTTCCCGGAAGTCGCCCACAACTACGCCCGCGACCATGCCTTGAACATGTGGTTCGTCCTCGCGACCGAAAAGCCGGAGCGCAAGGCCGAAGTCATCGCGGGGATAGAAGCCACCACCGGCTTGAAGGTCCACGATATGCCCAAGCTGGCCGAATATTACGTGGGCCTGCGCCTGGAGGTATGACCATGCAAGACCGCGATGCCATCGACGAGATCGACCGCCAGATCATCCGCGCCACCCAGGCTGGTTTGCCGCTGACGCCCCGGCCCTACGCGGCCATCGCCGAACAACTGGGCCTCTCCGCCGATGTGGTGATGGCGCGGCTGCGGGCGATGCAGGAACGCGGGGTGGTTCGCCGCATCGGCGCGGTGCCCAATCATTACAAACTGGGCTACCGGGCCAATGGTATGACGGTCTGGGATGTGCCGGATGAATTGATCGACACACTGGGGGCACGGGTCGGTGCCTTGGACGCGGTCAGTCATTGTTACCACCGCCCGCGCCATCGGCCCGACTGGCCTTATAACCTGTTCGCCATGGTCCACGGGCGGACCCGCGACGACGTGGAGCGGGAAACCGCACGCATCGCCGCGCTCTTGGGCGCGGCCAACCGGGGCCATGCCGTGCTGTACAGCACGCGCATCTTGAAAAAGACCGGCTTGCGCATCGGCGATTAACAGAGGTGGCCCCGATTGTTTGAACAAGATTTAAGCCGGGATAAGTGGATACCCTGCTGGGTTAAGCGGCCTTGGGAAGGGCCGGTCGGGGTTTAAAGTAGACCTCATCCGGGGTTTGGCTGTCCAGGCTCGAATGGGGCCGCCGGGTATTGTAGAAATCCAGGTACCGACCGATGGATTCGCGGGCTTCCCGGACCGAGTCGTAGGCTTTGAGGTAAACCTCCTCGTACTTCACCGTCCGCCAGAGGCGTTCGACGAAGACGTTGTCGCGCCAGGAACCCTTGCCGTCCATGCTGATGCGGATGTTCCGGCCCGTCAGCACCTCGATGAACTCCCCGCTGGTGAACTGGGAACCTTGGTCGGTGTGGACGATATCCGGCGGGCCGTAGCGGCGCAGCGCCTCCTCCAGGGCCTCGACGCAGAAGCCCGCGTCCATGGCGACCGATACCCGATGGGCCAGGGCCTTGCGGCTGGCCCAGTCGAGGACCACGCACAGGTAGACGAAGCCCCGTGCCATCGGGATGTAGGTGATGTCCAAGGCCCAGACCGCGTTGGGCCGGTCGATGGTCAGGCCGCGTAGCAGATAGGGATAGACCTTGTGGGCCGGATGCCTCTGGGTGGTTTTGGGACGCCGGTACAGGGCTTCGATGCCCATGCGGGCCATCAGCGTGGCCACATGGCGGCGTCCGACCCGGAAGCCTTCCCGGTTCAGGGTGTCGCGCAGCAGCCGGGCGCCCATGAACGGGTGTTCCAGGTGCAACGCGTCGATCCGCCGCATCAGCGCGAGGTCCGACTCCGGCACCGGCTTGGGCGCGTAGTAGGCGCCGCCCCGGCTGATGCCCAGCAATTCCGCCTGTCGGGTCAGGGAAACATCGTGGTCCCGGTCGATCATCGCTTTGCGCTCAGCTTTCCGGCCTTGCTGAGCGCGCCGGATAAAAAATCGATCTCCAGCGCCTGTTGGCCGATCTTGGCGTGCAGGGCTTTGAGGTCCACGGCGGGTTCGCTTTTGTCGTTCTCGCCACCGAACACGCTGGCGGCCCGTTCCAGAAGTTGGCTCCGCCACTCACCGATCTGGGTCGGATGGATATCGAATTCCTGCGCCAACTCGGCCAGGGTCTTTTCGCCCCGCAGGGCCGCCAGGGCCACTTTGGCCTTGAAACTCGCTGAATGGTTGCGGCGTGGTCGTTTGCTCATCGTATGCTCCAGTCCATCGGCGTTGCCCACGCCGTCAGGGAGCAGTTTATCCACTTAGCCGACTGTTCAGATTTCCGAGACCACCTCTAACCCCCCATGTTCCGCATCACCCAATACATCGCCGAACTGCTGAATCCCCCGGTGGAACCGCCCCCCGCCGCGCCGCGCCGCCGGGTCATGCCCGGACCTGTGGTGATCTGGAACCTGATCCGCCGCTGCAATCTGGCCTGCAAGCATTGCTACACCACTTCGGCGGACATCGATTTCCCCGGCGAACTCGATACCGATGCGGTCTTCGCGGTGATGGACGACCTGAAGGCGTTCCGGGTGCCGGTGTTGATCCTGTCCGGCGGGGAACCGCTGCTGCGGCCCGATATTTTCGCCATCGCCCAACGCGCCAAGGCCATGGGTTTCTATGTGGGCCTGTCCAGCAACGGCACCCTCATCACCGAACAGAACATCGCCGCCATCGCCGCCACCGGCTTCGACTACGTGGGCGTCAGCATCGACGGTATGGGCAAGACCCACGACGATTTCCGCCAGAGTCCCGGTTCCTTCGAGCGTTCGCTGCATGGCGTCCGGCTCTGTCGCGAACGGGACATCAAGGTCGGCCTGCGCTTCACCCTGACCCGTGACAACCACGCCGACCTGCCCGCCCTGCTGGACCTGATGGAACGGGAAGGCGTGGACAAGTTCTATCTCTCCCACCTCAACTACGGCGGTCGCGGCCACCGCAACCGCAAGGACGACGCGGTGTTCGCCACGACCCGCGCCGCCATGGACCTGCTGTTCGACACCTGCCTGGCCCGGCTCCGGGCGGGACGACCCGCCGAATTCGTCACCGGCAACAATGACGCCGATGGGGTTTATTTGCTGCATTGGGCGAGCAAGCGCTTCCCCGATCAGGCCGGAAGGCTGCGCGCCCGGCTGGCCCAATGGGGCGGCAATGCCTCCGGCGTCAACATCGCCAATATCGACAATCTGGGGAACGTCCATCCCGACACCTTCTGGTGGCATTACCGCCTGGGGAATGTGCGGGAACGGCCTTTTTCGGAGATTTGGCGGGATGTGTCGGACCCGTTGATGGCGGGCCTGAAAGCCAGTCCGCGTCCGGTCCAGGGCCGTTGCGCGGAATGCGCCCATCTCGATCTTTGCAATGGCAACACGCGGGTGCGTGCCCACCAGACCACCGGGGATTTCTGGGCCGAAGACCCTGGCTGTTATCTCGCCGACGACGAGATCGGCCTTCAGGCACGGGACCGCTGACGCCGATTGCCCGGTACCGCCCCGTGTCTGCGGCGACCCGCTCCCCTGACCACGTCCCGCGAACCCATACAGCCACAAAAAAGCCCGCTTGCCGCAGGCTTCCAGAAAATTCTGGGTAGAACCCGTCAAAACGGGATATCGTCGTCGAAATCGTCCATGCCGCCGCCTGCCGGTGGCGCGGGCGGGCGTTGGGGCGCTGGGGAACCCGTGGCCTGGGGCGGCGGGGTGTAGCGTTCGGAATCGCGGTCGCGGGTGGCGGCGGGCGGCGTCGCTTCCGACCAGGGGCCGGGGTCGCCACCGCCGCCCATGCCGCCGCCACCACCGGCGCGGTCGAGCATCTGCATTTCGTTGGCGATGATTTCGGTGGTGTAGCGGTCCTGGCCGTTCTTGTCCTGCCATTTGCGGGTGCGGAGGCTGCCTTCGACGTAGACCTTGCCGCCTTTCTTCAGGTATTGGCCGACGATTTCCGCCAGCTTGCGATAGAACACCACGTTATGCCATTCGGTGCGCTCTTGGGGGTTGCCTTGCGGGTCTTTCCAAGAGTCGCTGGTGGCGATGGTGACGTTGGCGACGGCTTCGCCGTTGGACATGTAGCGGACTTCGGGGTCTTTGCCCAGGTTGCCGATGAGGATGACTTTGTTGATGCCGCGAGAGGCCATGGGAAGTTTCTCCGATAGTGTGCATTCGATGTGTCCGGGGCCGTAGGGGCGGCCCGGACGGGTCTTGCCGGGTTCGCCCCGGTCTTGCTGTCGTGTAAGGCGGATCAGGCCGCTTGGGTTTGGAACAATTCTTCGCTCAGGGCGGCGCGGTCCAGGGTGTCTTTGTCCACCTTAAGATAGGCCACGCCGTCCTCGGCCAGCACCACCGCCTCGGCCACGCCCGGCACTTGCAGCAAACGGCCCGAAAGGGTGGCGGCTTGTTCCCGGCTCAACGCGCCGACATTGACCAGGAGGCTGCTGACATGGCGCGGCGGGCGCATCCCCAGGGCCACCGCCAGCCAGATGAGGGCCGCCACCGCGCAATACAGGAACACCGCCGGGATGCCGTGATGCCCGTAAATCCAGCCCCCGCCCGCGCCGCCCGCGAACGCGCCCAGGAATTGGGCGGTGGAATAGACGCCCATGGCCGTGCCCTTGAGGTCGGGTGGGGCGATCTTGGACACCATGGAGGGCAGGGTGGCTTCCAGCAGGTTGAAGCCGGTGAAATACAGGTAGAGCAGCCCGAACACCGCCCAGAAGCTCGCGCCGAAGCCCAGGAAACCCAGGTCGGCCAGCGCCACCACGGCGATGGCCCCGAGGAACACCGGCTTCATCTTGCGTTTTTTCTCGGCCACGATCACGAAGGGCACCATGCTCGCCATCGCCAGCACGAACACCGGCAGGTAGAGATGCCAATGCTGGGCGGTGGGCAGGTCCAAGGTGTCGCGCAGCACCAGGGGCAGCACCACGAAGGTGGCGGTGAGGATCAGGTGCAGGCAGAAAATGCCGAGATCGAGCCGTAACAGTTCCGGGTTGCCCAGCACCGTGCCGAACGCGGCGGTCCTGACCTCGGCGTCGCGGTGGAAGCGGCTGACCACGGGGTCGGGCACGGCGGTATACAGCACCACGATGCCCAGCGCGGCCAGGGCGGTGACCACCCAGAACAAGCCCTTCAGCCCCATCCAGGCCGAGAGCATCGGTCCCGCCACCATCGACAGGGCGAAGGAAAAGCCGATGCTGATGCCGATCAAGGCCATGGCCTTGGTGCGGTGTTCCTCGCGGGTGAGGTCGGCGGCGAGGGCCATCACCACCGCCGCCACCGCGCCCGCGCCTTGCAGGGCGCGGCCCGCGATGATGCCGTAGATATCGTCGGACAGGGCGGCGAGGGCGCTGCCCAGCACGAACAGGACGAGTCCGATGGTGATGACGGGCTTGCGGCCATAGCGGTCGGACCACAGGCCGAAGGGGATTTGGAACAGGGCCTGGGTCAGCCCATAGGCGCTGATGGCGAGGCCGACCAGGGTCGGGGTGGCACCGGGCAGGTCGCGGGCGAACACCGAGAACACCGGCAGGATCAGGAACATTCCCAGCATCCTCAGCATATAGATGCCGGCCAGGGACAGGCTGGCGCGGACCTCGGCGCGGGTCATGGGGGTATCGATTTCCAGGGCCGGTTTCAAGGGAGGCTCCTTCTACGGGATGTGGAAGCCCGGTATGGTAGCAGGTTCGCCCATGGCCTTGAATTTGCGGGAAGGTCCGGTTCTTTTGATTGAGCGTTTCGTTGGGTGGGGCGTGTAGGGCGATGCCGGTTCAGTGGTCACGGGTCCAGCCCGCCAGCAAACACCGCAGCACCTCGTAGCCATATTGCCCGCCCAAGGCCTCGAACAAAGGTTTCAAGCCCTGGCGCTCCTCCTCCGGCAGGCTGCGCCACACGCCTTGGATCCGCCGTATTTCGGCCAGCTCCAAGCCCACCACGGCGCTGGAATCGGCCAAACCCTGGGCGATGGCCCCGGCCAGATGCCCATACACCGTGGTCGGTTTCAAGCCGCGCCGCCCGGCGATGGCCGCCACGTCCAAGCCCTGGCGCAGCAGTTCCAGGGATTCCAAGGCCGTGCCGTTGAGTTCGGCATTTTCCACCACCGGCGGCGGCCCCTGCTCCAGGATCACCTGCAAGAATACCGCGCCATAGCGTTCCAGCTTGGTCGCGCCGATGCCGGACAAACGCCCAAGTTCCAACAAATCCTTGGGCCGGAGTTCCACCATGTCCATCAGCACCGAATCGTGGAAGATGACATAGGGCGGCACGCCTTGCTCGGAGGCCAGCCGTTTGCGCAAGGCCCGCAAGGCTTCCCAGAGCCGGTGGTTGTCGGGATGGGCCAGGCTGGTGGCGGGCACCGTCCCCCGGCTTTGCGGCTTGGCCGCGCCGCGTCGCTCGCGGCTGGATGCCGATGGGTCCGGGTCGCGCCGGAGCCGGAGTTGCGCTTCGCCCCTTAGCACCGGCCTACAGGCGTCGGTCAGCTTCACCACGCCATGGGCTTCGTGATCCACCATCAGATAGCCCAGGGTAATGAGTTGGCGGAACAGCGACAGCCATTGCTTTTCGTCCAAATCCTTGCCGATGCCGTAGGTGCTGAGCCGGTCGTGGCCCAGCCGCAGGAGGCGCTCGCCCGCCCGGCCCAATAGCACATCGATCACATGGCGGGTGCCGAACCGCTGTTGGGTCCGGTACACGCAGGACAGCGCCTTGCGGGCGGCTTCGGTGGCGTCCCAGGTGGCGGGCGGCGACAGGCAGTTATCGCAGTTGCCGCAGGGTTCGGCGAGTTCCTCGCCGAAATAGCGCAACAGCGCCTGCCGCCGGCACGCAGTCGCCTCGCACAGCCCCAGCATGGCTTCCAACTTGTGGCGTTCCACCCGCTTGTGGATTTCGTCGGCCTCGGAATCCTCCACCAGCTTGCGCAGGGTGATGACATCCTGTAGCCCGTACACCATCCAGGCCTCCGCCGCCAAGCCATCGCGCCCGGCCCGGCCCGTTTCCTGGTAATAGGCTTCCACGCTCTTGGGCAGGTCGAGGTGGGCGACGAAGCGCACATTGGGCTTGTCGATGCCCATGCCGAAGGCGATGGTGGCGACCACGACCACGCCTTCCTCCATCAGGAAGCGGCGTTGGTGGCGCTGGCGTTCTTCGCTCGACAAACCGGCATGGTAGGGCAGGGCGGTGAAGCCCTCGCTTTGCAGGAAGGCGGCGGTGTCCTCAACCTTCTTGCGCGACAGGCAATAGACGATGCCGGCGTCCTCCGGGTGTTCGGCGCGGAGGAAATGCAGGAGCTGGGCCTTGGGATTGCGCTTGTCGGCGATGGTGTAGCGGATATTGGGCCGGTCGAAGCCGCTGCAAAACACCTCGGCCCGCTCCAAACCCAGCCGGGCGATGATTTCCTGGCGGGTGCGCTCGTCGGCGGTGGCGGTGAGGGCGATGCGGGGAATCTGGGGGAAGCGCTGGTGCAGCAGGGATAACTGCCAGTAATCGGCGCGGAAATCATGGCCCCATTGCGACACGCAATGGGCCTCGTCGATGGCGAACAGACCGACGGTGGCCCGTGCCAGCGTATCGAGGAAGCGTTCGGTGGTCAGCCGTTCCGGGGCCACGTACAGCAAATCCAGGTCGCCGTCGAGGAACTGGCGTTCGACCTTGCGTTGTTGGTCCGGTGCCAGGGTGGAATTCAGGAAGGCCGCCCGCACCCCCAATTGGCGCAGGGCATCGACCTGGTCCTGCATCAAGGCGATCAAGGGCGACACCACCACGCCGACGCCGGGCCGGATCAAGGCCGGAATCTGGTAGCACAGCGATTTGCCGCCGCCGGTGGGCATCAACACCAAGGCGTCGCCGCCCTGGGCCACCCGCTCCACGATGGCGGCTTGCGGACCGCGGAATTGCCGGTAGCCGAACACGGTACGCAGGATTTCTAGGGGGGATGGGGGCATGCGCCGGTTCCGATGGGGTTGGAAACCTCCATTCTTCCATGCCGTACCGGACCCCGCCACTGTTGCCGCCGTTGCGGCCCGGCGGGCACATGCATATAAGCCTATGCCAAAACGTTATAGCTATAAGTTAGCGGAAGAACATCCGTTATAACGGATGGCACTTATACTGTGCCCCTTTCCTATATCGATCCCAACGAAGGCACTTCCATGGAAACAGCGTACATCGTCTCCGGCGTCCTGGTCGGGGTATTGGTCGGGTTGACCGGCGTCGGCGGCGGTTCCCTGATGACCCCGCTCTTGGTGTTCTTGTTCGGTTTCGCGCCCAGCACGGCGGTCGGCACCGATTTGTTGTTCGCCTCCATCACCAAGACCGGCGGCACTTTGGTCCATCATGGCAAGCACAAGTCGGTGGAATGGAAGATCGTGGGCTGGTTGGCCCTCGGTAGCCTGCCGGCCGCGGGCCTGGTGCTGTACCTGCTGGAAACCACCTTCAAGAAAGACCCCGCCATCACCGCGATCATGACCACGACCCTGGGCGTGGCCTTGCTGCTGACCGCCGTGGCCTTGTTGTTCCGCAACCGCTTGATGAGGAAATCCCACGACTCCGCCCTACAGCGCAAAACCCACGGCGAGCGCTTCGGACGCTGGCAAGCGCCGATCACGATATGCGTGGGCGTGATGCTGGGGGTGTTGGTGACCTTGTCCTCGGTGGGGGCGGGGGCTTTGGGCACGGTGGCCTTGTTGTTCCTGTATCCGCGCTTGGCGACGGTGCGGGTGGTGGGGACCGACCTGGCCCATGCCATTCCCTTGACCGCCGTGGCGGGGCTGGGCCATCTGCACATGGGCAATGTGAATTTCGAGCTGTTGGGGAGCCTGTTGATCGGTTCGCTGCCGGGGATTTATGTCGGGAGCCATTTGAGCGGCAGGATTCCCGAACACATCATGCGCCCCGTCCTGGCGAGCATCCTGGTGTTGATCGGACTCAAGTTCGTGCTGGCTTGATGTCCCATGCCCAATAGGGCGCGATTATCGCGGTGGGCACGGAATACGCGCCCACCAAATAACCACGTTTAGCCGATGCTCACCAGCAACTCGTTCCCGTCCTCCACCCACCGCGCCGATAGATCCGCCAACGGCACCACCGCTCCGCCCGGACGATAGGGATTGGCCCGGCGCTCGAACGCCAGCGCGTTCCCATTCAGGCTTAGGGCCACCACCCCGCACCCCCGCGGCCCGACCCGATAACACAGCGTCAAGGGATGGCCCACCATCCGGGTGTCCACCCGCAAGCCATCCAGGGCCGGCGGTAACACCGGGTCGATCACCAGGGCCGAGGCTTCCCGCTGTATCCCGAACAAGCCGCGCACGATCAAGCCCAGCCCGATCCCCGCCCCGCTGGAATAAATGCGCCAGCCGCCTTCCAGCCCGATTTCACCGCGCAGTGCCTTCCCATAATCGGCGTAGGCTTGGTAGCGGTCGGCGAAATCGGCGTCCGAGCTGGAGTAATAGCAATTCGCCTGGCGTGGCCGTGCGCCGGGCACCCGCGCCGCGATGCCGATGGGATGGGCGAGGCACAAGGCCGCGAAGAACTTTTCGGCCTCGCCCAGCCGGGCCAGCGCCTCGGCGTAGCGCAAATGGGCGTGGGTGTACATCAGGCCGATTTCCCGGCCAAAGTAGGTGCTGCTCTCGGCCCGCTGGAAAAACTTCTGCGGCCCGCCGCGGTAGATCATAGGCCGGTCGAACAAGCGGGCACCGTCCGGGCCGGATAGCTGGCTTTGGATGATGTCGAGGTGTTTGCGGGCTTGATCGGGGCGCAACAGGCCGTTGGTGATGGCGTGGATCATCGGCAACAGGCTGTAATGCAGGCCGGTTTGGCCGTCGCGGGGATGCAGGAGGTAATCGACGCGCCCGTCTTCGTGGAAATAGGCGTAACCGGCCAGTACGCCATCCACCACCAAAAGCCTCTGGAAGTCCTGACGCACGGCTTCTGCCTCGCGCTCGAACCGCCCCGCCGGTAAATCATGGCCCAGACGCCGCAATGCCTGGGCCAAGGTGGTCAGCACTTGGTGGTGCAAGGTCACGGTCCAGGCGCTGCACAGCCGTTCGCGCATGGCGGGATCGACCGGCTGTAGCGAGTCGTTCCAATCGCCGTGCCCATAGGCCGCCAACCAGGTGCCGGGAATCCGGCGGCGGGCGATGACTTCCAAGGCGCGTTCGACATGGATATCCAGGGTGGCGCGTTCGGCCTTATCCTCGCCTTCCGGGTGGAAGAAGGGCAGCACCTCGTTGATGAAACCGGCGTCTTCGCTCGCCAAGAGATATTGCCCCAGCGCCAGCAGCGGCCAGAACACGATATCGCCATGCGAATCCTGCGGCCTGATGCCGCGCTCGCGCTCGAAGAACATGAACCATTGCGGCCAATCGCCGTCCGGGTTCTGGTTCTTGAACACCCGGACCAGGAGGTCGCGGATCGGCGCGGTTTGGCCCAGGGCCAGCAGCAGTTCCACCGGACCTTGGGATACATCGCGGGTGCCCCAGCCGCCGCCGGAATATTGTTCCAGGCCGCGCGGGCTGAGATAGTGGATCAAGGCGTTATGGGCGAACCAAGGCAGGATTTCCACCAGACCGGCCAATTCCGTGGCCAGGGGGCTGTTTTGCGGTGGATCGACCCGCAAGTCGCCCGCCATCGCCGCCCAATAGCTATCGGAATCGGTTTCGTCCTCGTCGGCCAGTGCGGTCTCGACGAAGGCGAGATGCCCGGTGATCCGCAGGCGATGCTCCAAGGCCGGGGCCAGGACCAAGCACAGGAACGGCTGGTTGCGGGAAACCCCGTCGGCGTACAGGAGTTCATCCCCGCCGACCTGTTCCAACAGCGTGCCGGGCAGGGGATCGACCCGGAAGCCGCCTTCGGGGAAACGGCGGCCCACATCGCTGTCCGGGCGGGCCTGGACGAACACGCCTTCCTCGTCCGGCGCGAAACAGGCCGGTCCCGGCACCGCGCCATCGTCGCCGTTCAGCGCGATGTGGTGGGTGACGAGGCATCTCGGGGCCGGTCCCGAATGCACGGCCAGGGCCAGTCCCAATTCATGGCGCTGGGCCGGGGCGGTGGCGCGGACTTCGAGCAAGCCATCGGCGTGGCGATAAAACCAGCGGCAGCCGTCCGGGCTGGTCTCGTAGGCCGAGGGCAGGTCCAGCAAGCGCCAGCCTTCCACCAGTTCCACGAACACCCGTTGCCCGTGCGAGCGGAACAGCCCGAGATAGCTATGGGTGGTCGAGAGGAAACGGTTGATGCTGACATGGCCTTGGGTCAGCATCGAATGGAACACGCCGTTCATCCAGGGGGTGGAGGTGAGGGCGGTTTCGTCCGGCGTGGGCAAGGTTCCGGTGCGGAGGATATGGCCGTGGGGCCGCAACACCTTGAGTTCCTTGGCTTTCAGCACCACATGGCGGCGCTCGTCATGGAAGAAGGACAGGATTTGCCCATCCGCGTCCCGTTCGACTTCGCGGAGGTCGGTGCCGAACAGCGCGGCGAGGGTCTCGGTGTCGAGGTCCAGCGCGGCCAGCGGCGGCGCGGTGGCGAACAGGCTGGGGCAGGGCGGGGCGCTGCCGTCCGGCGGCGCGGCGGGTGCGGGTGGCTGGGCTTCCGGCAAGGCCAGCAAGACATCCACAAAGCCCAAATCCTCCACTGCGGTCGCCGCCGGATGATCGATAATGAAACCGCCGAAAAAGCCGCGTTCGATCCGTTGCCCCGGTTCCAGCCGGAAGGGCGCGTCCTGGATTGCCGCCATCGAATGTTCATGTTGGCGGCGGCTACCGGGCAAGCCTTGGGCGAGTCCCGTCGGCATCGCCCCGGCCCGCTGGGCCAGCCCGTGGACTTGCAGGGCGTCGGTGGCGTAGCTCGCGCCCCGGCCCAGGCTGCCGACGAGGCTCCAAGGGTGGTGGCCCGCCATGGCTTGATTCTGCCGCGAGGCCACGACCCAGCCGCGTTCGGGATGTTCCAGCGGCGTATGGTCCACGTATTGGCTGACGTAATATTCGTTCAGCCGCACCGCGCCATACTGGGCCAGCCCCACATCCTGGGTGTGGATCACATCCAGTTCCGCCGCCGTGTCGCCGGTATTTTCCAGGGCGATATGCCAGAACCACGCGGGCAGAGCCGCGGCCAGCGCCAGCGTCACCGTGTAGCGGAGGCCGCGCCATTGGCCTTGTAGCCGTAGGCGTTCCCCTTCCTGCCAGACCACGCCCCCGCCTCCCGGACCCAGCAACGGCACTGCCTCGACCGTTCCGCCCAGCCAGCGTAGATACAGATTGGCCGGACCGCCCTCGACCGCGTTGCCGGGAAACAGGTTCAGCAAGATATCGCCATGGTCGATGCGGTGGAGCGAACCGTCGGCGTTGAATTGGAAGGCGAGGCCGGACGGGCTAGCGATGCGGAAAGATTGGGGGGTCGGGGCGGCATTCATAGGCGGTTTCCTTGTTGTGGCGGTTGGCGTCTAGAGCATTTTCGGTTGGGGGCTACGCTCAGCCTTAGGGTGGGCACGGAATGCGTGCCCACCCTATAAAAATGTGAAAATGCGCCAGGTTGGGTTCGGCCTTGTCTGGCCCGCTTCATCATAGAAGCTATCCTTCACGGGCGACAGCCGCGGCTTTGCCGTATCCGCCCGCCCCGCTGCGCCCGTTGGGACCGCTACGGCTTCGCGGATACCCAATCCGCACTTTCCGTATTGAAAGCCTTCAAAAAACCGGCGTACCCTTGCCGCCGGATCGTAAAAATCGCACATCCCAGGAGGGACTCATGTCGGATACCGCCCAAGCCAATGCCAGCATCACCGCTTTTGGTCCGGCCCGCGCCACCGTGGCAGGTGCGCCCCTAAGCCCTGAACAATTGCGCCAGACCCACGCCTTCTGGCGGGCTTGCAATTACCTCGCCCTGGGAATGATCTATCTCCAGGACAATCCCCTGCTGCGGGAGCCGCTCAAGCCGGAACAGATCAAGAACCGCCTCTTGGGCCATTGGGGCGCGAGCCCGGCCCTGTCCTTCGCCTATACCCATCTCAACCGCGCCATCCGGCAATACGATCTCGACGCCATCTTCCTGGCGGGGCCGGGCCATGGGGCGCCGGGCGTGCTGGGTCCGGTGTACCTCGAAGGCAGTTATTCCGAAATCTATCCCGACAAGAGCCTGGACGAAGAAGGCTTGCTGGCTTTCTTCAAGCAGTTTTCCTTTCCTGGCGGCATCGGCAGCCATTGCACCCCGGAAACCCCCGGTTCCATCCACGAGGGCGGCGAACTGGGCTATGTGCTGTCCCATGCCTGCGGGGCGGCGTTCGATAATCCGGGGCTGATCGTGGCGGCGGTGGTGGGCGATGGCGAGGCCGAAACCGGACCCTTGGCGACCTCCTGGCATATCAACAAATACCTCAACCCGGCCCGCGACGGCGCGGTGTTGCCGATCCTCAACCTCAACGGCTACAAGATCAATAATCCCACCTTGTTGGCCCGCATCGGCCATGCCGAGTTGGAAAAGCTGTTCGAGGGCTACGGATGGAGGCCGTATTTCGTGGAAGGCTCCGATCCCGACACCATGCACCAGGCCATGGCCGCGACCCTCGACCGCTGCGTCGAGGATATCCGCGCCATCCGGGCCACGGCCCGCGCCGGGGGGCCGGTCCAGCGTCCGCGTTGGCCGATGATCGTGCTGCGGAGTCCCAAGGGCTGGACCGCGCCCGGCGAGATCGACGGCCACAAGGTCGAGGGCTTCTGGCGTGCCCACCAAGTCCCCATCGCCGATGTGAAGAAAAATCCCGCGCACTTGAAGTTGCTGGAAGACTGGATGCGGAGCTACCAGCCGGAAGAATTATTCGACGCCGACGGCGCCCCGGTCCCGGAACTCCGCGCCTACGCCCCGACCGGCAACCGCCGCATGGGGATCAATCCCCACGCCAACGGCGGCTTGTTGCGGAAGGCGCTCAGGATGCCCGATTTCCGCGACTACGCCCAGGCGGTCGAACGGCCAGGCCGGATCGAGGCCGAGAACACCCGGCCCTTGGGCGTGTTTCTGCGCGATATCATGCAGGCCAATATGAGGAATTTCCGGGTGTTCGGGCCGGATGAGAACACTTCTAACAAGCTCAACGCGGTGTACGAGACGGCCAGGAAATTCTGGATCGCCGAGTATTTCCCCGAGGACGCCGATGGCACCGAGATGGACCCCGAGGGCCGGGTCATGGAGATGCTGAGCGAACACACCCTGGAAGGCATGTTGGAAGGCTATTTGCTGACCGGGCGGCATGGCTTCTTTTCCACTTACGAGGCTTTCGTCCATGTCATCGATTCCATGTTCAACCAGCACGCCAAATGGCTGTCGATCTGCAACCATCTGTCGTGGCGGGCGGGCATCGCCTCGCTGAACCTGCTCATCACCTCCACCGTGTGGCGGCAGGACCACAACGGCTTCACCCACCAAGACCCCGGTTTCCTCGATGTGGTGGTGAACAAGAGCGCCCAAGTCACCCGCATCTATCTGCCACCCGATGTGAATTGCCTGCTGTCGGTGACCGACCATTGCCTCCGTAGCGAAAACTACGTCAACGTCATCGTGTGCGATAAGCAGAACCACCTGCAATACCTGGACATGGAGAGGGCCATTGTCCATTGCACCAAGGGTATCGGGCTGTGGGACTGGGCCAGCAACGACCAGGGCGTGGAGCCGGATGTGGTGATCGCCAGCGCCGGCGATATTCCGACCAAGGAGGCGCTGGCCGCCGTCGCCATGCTGCGGGCGGAATTCCCCGACCTCAAGCTCCGCTTCGTCAACGTGGTGGACCTCTTCAAGCTGCAACCGGACACCGAGCATCCGCACGGGCTGAGCGACCGCGATTTCGATAGCTTGTTCACGGTGGACAAGCCCATCATCTTCAATTTCCACGGCTATCCCTGGTTGATCCACCGTCTCGCCTACCGCCGCACCAACCATAAGAACCTGCACGTCCGCGGCTACAAGGAAAAAGGCAATATCAACACGCCCCTGGAATTGGCGATCAACAACCAGATCGACCGTTTCAGCCTCGCCATCGACGTGATTGACCGGGTGCCGAGGCTGCATGTGGCCGGGGCGCACGCCAAGGAGAAGTTCAAGAACCGGCAACTGGCCTGCCGCCATTATGCCTACGCCCACGGGACGGATTTGCCGGAGGTGGCGGATTGGCGGTGGGAGGGTTGAGCGGGGGTTGATATTGGGGCGGGGCGGGGGCGATTCCCGGCCCTGTTCCGTCCCTGTGGAGAAAATCTTGTCGTTCCAGATTCCCGGAGGTTCCGATGTTATCGAAAGTGTTTTTGCCTATCGTCCTGGTGGCGCTGTGGTTGGATGGGTGTTCCGGCGATACCGATAAAACCCCGCAAGATAGGGTGTTGCTGGATGCGGCCAAGGTACCGTTGGACAAAGCCCGTGAGGTCGAGCAGCAGACCTTGGAAGCCGCCGAGGCGCAGCGGCGGCAAATCGAGGAGGAATCGAGGTAGGTAGGCGGGGGGTTCCGACGGCGATCCGTCGTTCCAGCGGGACTGCCGGAACGACGCTATCGAGGTTGCCTTACCGAGAGCGGCGGTATATCCACGGCCTACTTGGCGGGCCGCACCGGCTAACACTGCTTTGTTAAGTTTTTATGAAAATTCGCGGATCGATCCATTTCGCGATAGCGGGAGCCGCCCGATTTGATTTATAAAAGGGGTTAATCGCCGAACTGGCGAGATCATTCAATCCGTTCCATCCTCCCCAAGGAGCAACCGAAGATGGCAAGAAAGCATTCCGCTAGCACCGACACCACCGTGGAAACCACCCCGGAAACCGTGGAAACCACCGAGACCGCCGAAACCGTGGCACTCAGCGAAGCCGTGGAAGCCACCACCGACACCGTGACCGTCAGCGAAGCCGTGGAAACCCCGGAAGCCGCCGGTATCATGGAGTCCGAAGCGGCCCAGACCACCGCCCTGGAAGTGACCCAGGCGCCCAGCGAAGGACTCTCCGAGGCCATCCGCGAGGGCGCGACCGATGCCCGCGCCGCCGTGGCCAGTCTCAAGGGCTTCGTCCGCAAGGGGGTTTATACCGGCTTCTACTACGCCACTTACGGCGTGGTGTTCGGCGCCCTGATGGTCGGCAGCCTGATCCCTAGCAACAACGCCATGGGCGAAGGCGTCCGCGATGGCTTCAAAGCCGCCCAGAAGGACTTCGAGACCGACAAGCACGCCGAGGAAGGTCTGGCCGAAGCCGGATTGGCCGCGGCCTGAGCCCGTGCGGGGAGTGGAACGCCGCTCCCCGCGCTATCCATCCCGTCAAGCCTGGGGCTGGATGTTCCAGATCGACCCGGCATATTCCCGGATCGAGCGGTCGCTGGAAAACCAACCCGACCCCGCCACGTTCAACACCGCCTGCCTAGCCCACGCCTCCCCGTCCCCATAGAGCCGGTCCACCGCCTCCTGCGCCGCCACATAGTCCGCGTAATCGGCCAGCACCGCCCACTGGTCGCCGCCCATCAGCAAGGAATCCACCAGGGGCTTGAACCGATCCGGCTCCTCCGGCGAGAAATACCCGGAGGCGATCATGTCCAAGGCCCGCCGCAGTTCGCTGTTGGCGTGGTAATAATCCCAGGGCTGGTAGCCGCGGCGGCGCAGTTCCGCCAATTCCCCGGCGGTCAGGCCGAAGATGAACAGATTGTCCCGGCCCACCTGCTCGGCGATTTCGATATTGGCCCCGTCCAGGGTGCCGATGGTGAGGGCGCCGTTCATCGTCATCTTCATATTGCTGGTGCCGGACGCCTCGGTGCCCGCCGTCGAAATCTGCTCCGACAAATCCACGGCGGGAATCAGTTCCATGGCCCGCGACACGTTGTAATCGGGCACAAACACCAGTTTCAGCCGTCCTTGCAGCGCCGGGTCGCGGTCCATCACGCGGGCGATGTCGTTGGCGAGCTTGATGACCAGCTTGGCCATGCGGTAGCCCGGCGCGGCCTTGCCGCCCAGGATCACGGTGCGCGGTATCCAGGCCGCTGTGGGCTGGTCCTTGATGCGGTTGTAGCGGGTGACCACATGCAGCAGGTTGAGCAATTGCCGCTTGTATTCGTGGATGCGCTTGATCTGCACATCGAACAGCGAGGCGGGGTCGAGTGCCAGGCCCAGCCGCTGTTTCAGCAGCCCGGCCAGCCGCGCCTTGTTGTCGAACTTGGCGGTGCGGAACCGGCTGCGGAATTCGGCGTCCCCGGCCAAGGGGACCAAACCGCGCAGCCGTTCCAAATCCGAGACCCAGGCGCTATCGCCCAAGGCTTCGGTGATGAGTCCCGCGAGGCCGGGATTGGCCTGGTGCAGCCAGCGCCGGGGCGTGACGCCGTTGGTGATGTTGATGAAGCGGTCGGGGAACAGGCGGGCGAAATCGCGGAAGATGGTGCTTTGCATCAGCTCGCTATGGAGTTTGGCCACGCCGTTGACCTTGTGGCTGCCGACGATGGCGAGGTGCGACATGCGGACCCGCTTGCCGCCGTCCTCGTCAATCAAGGACACCCGCCGGATCAGATCGCCATCGCCGGGGAAGCGCCGCCCGACCTCGTCCAGGAATTTCTGGTTGATGTCGTAGATGATCTGTAGATGGCGCGGCAACAGCCGCTCGAACAAACGCACCGGCCAGGTTTCCAGGGCTTCCGGTAAAAGGGTGTGGTTGGTGTAGGCGAAAATCCGCACCGTGATCCCGAACGCCTGGTCCCAGGCCAGCCCGTGCTGGTCCAGCAGGATGCGCATGAGTTCGGCGATGGCGATGGCGGGATGGGTGTCGTTGAGCTGGATCGCCACCTCGTCCGGCAATTCCGCCAGGTCCCGATGCTCGGTGCCGAAATGGACCAGGATATCTTGCAGCGAGGCGCTGACGAAGAAATACTCCTGCTTCAGCCGCAGTTCCCGGCCCATCTGGGTGGTGTCGTCGGGATACAGCACCTTCGAGAGGTTTTCCGACGAGGTTTTCTGCTCCACCGCCTTGATGTAATTGCCCTCGTTGAAGTAGCGCAACTCGAAATCTCGGGTGGCTTTGGCGGCCCACAGCCGGAGGTTGTTCACCGTGCCCTCGCCGTAGCCGGGGATGGGCAGGTCGTAGGCCATCGCCATCACGTCCTGGGTATCCAGCCATTGATAGCGGCGCTGGCCGTCGGTGTCCTGGGTCTCGACCAGCCGCCCGTAGAATTGCACCCGGTACAGCACTTCGGGCCGGGCGAATTCCCAGGGGTTGCCGTAGCGCAGCCAGTTGTCGGGATGCTCGACCTGCCAGCCGTCCTCGATGCGCTGGGAGAAGATGCCGTAGTCGTAGCGGATGCCGTAGCCGAAGCCCGGCATCCTGAGCGAGGCCAGCGAATCCAGGAAGCAGGCCGCCAGCCGTCCCAGGCCGCCATTGCCGAGCGCGGCTTCCTCCTCTTCGCCGCCGATCTCATCCAGGTTCATGCCCATGTCCTCCAGGGCGAGGCGGAAAGCCTCGTAGCCGCCGGTATTGAGCAAGGCGTTGTCCAGGGTGCGGCCTATGAGGAATTCCATCGACAGGTAATACACCCGTTTGGCGTCGCTCAGGTAATACTGGCGCATGGACTCCATCCAGCGCAGGGTGATTTGGTCGCGCACCACATGGGCCAGGGCGAAGAACCAATCCCGTTCGTGGGTGTCGATGGGGTCTTTGCCGATGGAATAAATCAGGCGGTTGACCAAGGCCGTTTTCAGTTCCCCGATATTCTTGGGATTGGTGGAGGCGGCATCAGCATCATGGAATTCCTTCATGTTGTTCTCCATCGAGTGTTGGAACGATCCGGCTGTGGGGTGGGAGCGGCGGCGCGTTTTGGCACGGGCTTGGATGGGGCGCTCCCGAATAGCGCTTAAACTTGTCCCGACCCTTTCCATTTAAATCCAGACCATGCGATCCATGCACAGTATCTTATCCATGAGCGCGGCGCTCCTCGCCGCCACCGGCCTGCTGGCGGGCTCCGTCCGGGCCGGGGAAGCCGCCCAGCCTTTGGCGCCGGGCTACCAAGAACTCCCGTTCAAGTTGCCGGAACCCGGCTCCTATGAACTGCCCGCCCTGGGCCAGGCCGCCGATGGCCGCGTGCTGGACAGCACGGGCCGGGATTTGAACCTGCACCAACTCTACGGCGACAAGCTGGTGCTGCTCAGCTTCATCTATTCGGCCTGTGGCGATGTGAACGGTTGTCCGCTGGCGACCGCCGTGTTCCACAAGCTGCAAAAGCGCTTGTTGCAACAGCCCGATATCGCCCGCCAATTGCGGCTCGTCACCTTGAGCTTCAACCCCGGCCACGATACGCCCGAAGTCATGGCCCAATATGGGAAATCCTTCGGCGAGGGCTTGGAATGGCGCTTCCTCACCACCCGTTCCGAGGCCGATATCCAGCCGATCCTCGCAGCCTACGGCCAGACGGCGCAAAAGGATTACGACGCCCAAGGCCATTTCACCGGGACATTTTCCCATATCCTCCGGGTGTATTTGATCGACCGCGACCGGCGCATCCGCAACATTTATACCGTGTCGTTCCTGCATCCCGATACCTTGTTCAACGATGTCAGGACGCTGCTGCTGGAACGGCCCAAAACCACCACCGTCCTCCGACCGCCCGCCGCCGGTGCCTTGGGTCCGGGCGATGTCAAAGCTGGCTATGAAAGCGGCGACTACCAAACCCGCTCGGCGGCGTTGACCGAGCGCCAGGGCAAGCGGGCCGATCTGGGAAGCTACATCAAGCATCCACCCTTGGGTTTGCCCAAGGTGCCGGTGCCGCCCGACAACCCCATCACCCCCGCCAAGCTCGAACTCGGGCGCAAGCTGTTCTACGACCGCCGCCTCTCGCTCAACAATACGTTTTCCTGCGCCATGTGCCATATCCCGGAGCAGGGTTTCGCCAGCAACGAGCAGGCCATGGCGGTCGGGATCGAAGGCCGCAGTGTGCGGCGCAACGCCCCGACCCTGTATAACACGGCCTATCTCCAACGGCTGTTCCACGATGGCCGCGAGGACAGCCTGGAACAACAGGTCTGGGGTCCGCTGTTGGCTCGGAACGAAATGGGCGCACCCTCGGTGGGCTATGTGGTCGGCAAACTCAAGGGCTTGGCGGATTATGCCGGACTGTTCGAGCGGGCTTTCAACAAGCGCGGGCCGTCCATGGAAACCCTCGGCATGGCCATCGCCGCCTACGAGCGGGCCTTGGATTCCGCCGATTCGCCTTTCGACCGCTGGCGCTATGGCCAGCAGGCGGGGGCGCTCGGTTCCGCCGCCCAGCGCGGGTTCGCGCTATTCACCGGCAAGGCGGGCTGTTCCGCCTGCCATACGGTGGGGGAAAAATACGCGCTGTTCACCGACCAGGGCTTGCACAACACCGGTATCGGCTACCGTGCCGCCATGGGTCCGGCGGCGACCGCCCCGATCCAGGTCGCGCCGGGGGTCGCGGTGAACATCGATCCCGCCGCGCTGGCCTCGGTCAGCGAACCCAGGCCCAACGACCTTGGGCGCTACGAAATCACCCAGAACCCGGCGGATCGCTGGCAATACCGGACGCCCTCCTTGCGCAATATCGCCCTGACCGCGCCCTATATGCACGATGGCTCGCTGGCGACGCTCAAGGCTGTGGTGGAGTTCTACAACCAGGGCGGCGTGCCCAATGAAAACCTCGATCCTTTGATTAAACCCTTGAATCTCGATGCCGGGGAAAGGGCCGATCTGGTCGGGTTCCTGAACGCCTTGACCGGGTCCAATGTCCGCGACTTGGTGCTGGACGCCTTCGCCGCCCCGGTGGGCGACCCGCGTTGAGCTTGGAGAGGTCAGAGGAAGGCGTAGACGATGGCGGCGTAGCGCAGAGCCTTGCCCAAGGCCATCGCCAGCAAGGAACGCCAGAAGGGTAGCCGTAGCCAGCCCGCGGCGAAGCAAAAGCCATCGCCCACCACCGGCAGCCAGGATAGCAGTAAAAGATAGACCCCATGTCGCCGCACCGCGGCCACGGCTTTTTGGCGGCGCGGGTCGGCGGCGGGGTGTTGGGCGGGATAACGCCCAGCGGCCAACCAGCCCAACAGCCAAGTGGTGACGGCTCCCAGGGTATTGCCCAAGGTGGCTGTTCCCAGCAGGATCAGCGGTTCGTGCCGAGCCTGATGGACCAGATAGGCCAACACCGCCTCCGAACCACCCGGCGCCAAGGTCGCCGAAACGAAGGCGCTGGCGAACAGGCTCCACAGCGCGAACGAGCCTTGCAATGCTTCCACCCGGATCATCCTCCATTCAGGGTAGGCGCCCATCCGACGCGGATGGGCGCGGGCTGTGGATATTGACACGGCGTGGCCGGAAACGTAAGATGCGCGTCTTCCAAGGCAACGTAGCTCAGTTGGTTAGAGCACCGCATTCATAATGCGGGTGTCGCAGGTTCAAGTCCCGCCGTTGCTACCAATGAATTCAAAGGCTTAGGGCATCAGCCCTGAGCCTTTTTTGTTGCCTGGGTAAATCGCTGGGTAAATCCGTTCACCGCGCCACCCGCAACAGGGTCGGCGCTTCTTCCATTTCCACGATGCGCTCCACCGCGTCCAACAGTTCCCGGAGTTCCGCCGGGCTGTAGTGGACGGTGATGTCGCCATCGGCGTGATCCATCAGCGCCTTCCGGGTTTCGAGCGGCACGCCCACGAGGCGCAAGCGCCGGGCGAAGGTGTGCCGGAGGTTGTGGACCCCGGCGAGGGTCCGGTCGTCGCGGGGTAGCCCCGCCGCCCTCCAGGCTTTCCGCCATCCGCTGTTGTTCATACGGTCGATGCGGTGGCCCCGGTAGGTGAACACCCATTCCGGGTCGAGGCCGCGCCGGGCTTCGATGACGGCGCGGGCGGTGCGGTTCAGCACGATCACGCCATCCTCTTTGCTCTTGGTGCCTTCCCAGCCGTAGCGGGCGACGGGTCGGCCCGGCACCATGAATACCTTCGCGTCCAGTTCGGGAATCCCTTCCTCCCAGTCCCAGCGCAGGGAACAGACGACTTGTTCCCGTTGGCCGGTGTTGACGGCGAATAGGGCCATTTCCGCCAGGTGCTTGGGGAGCGCCTGGAACAGCGCCCGCTGTTCTTCCCATTTGAGCGGGTGGGGTTCGGCGGCGTCGTCCCAGTCGGGGGCTTCCAGTAGCGGCACGGCCTGGGATAGCCAGGGTTTGCCGTCCGGGTCGCGCCAGACCCGCGCCGCTTTGGTCAGCACCATGCGGACCACGGCCAAGTCCCGGCGGAGGGTGGAGGATTTGATGCCTTCCCCGCGCCGGGCCGCGATGAAATCCTCCAGGGTGCCCTGGTGGATTTGGTCGAGCGGCAGGTGGCCGATATGGGGGCGGAGCGCCGCGAGGCTGTCGGCGTCGCGCCCGATGCTGGCCTTGGTGGCGGTTTCCAGGTATTGGGCCGCCGCGTCCAGGAAGGTCAGCTTCCGGGGTTGGTTGGCCTGGGCCTGCCCGGTCCTGGCGCGGTCGATGGCGGCGAGGTATTCGGCTTCGGCTTCCTGTTGCGTGCCCGCCTTAAAGCGGTGTCGAACGCGGCTTCCGCCGACGCGCTTGTCGATGCTGCCTTCGCCGGTTTTCTTGTTCCAGTACAGTCCTGGGTGGGTTCGTTTCGCCATGGGGTTTCCTCCGCGTTGTCGGTGGTCACGCCCGGCGACAGGTTGCGGGCCTTATAGTCGTCGAGGGCGTGGTCGAGGTCAACGCGGTCGAAGCCGATGCCCTGCTTGCCGATGGGTATGGCCGGTACGTATGGCTTGATTTCGCGCTCGAACAGGGTGCGGCCCATGCCGCAGTAGTAGGCGGCTTGGTCGGGACGAAAGAAGCGCGGGGGGAATTCAGGCATTGGTTCCCTCCAAGTGGGGAAGGTCGGGCGCGGGGCCGTCCGTGGCCCCGCTGGGGGGTGGTTAGTGTGCGCGTGTGGCTCGGGGCGCGGGTTCCGGCCCGGACGTGCCTTGTTCCAGGCGGCGGATGGCGCGGTCGAGTTCGAAGGCTTCCTGGCTGCGGAGGTGTTCCATGTAGAGCGCGTCCAGGGCTTGGCCGTGGTGGAGTTTGGCGGCGGCCCGCGCCTTGTCCCGGCGGTTGCGGAGCCATGCGAGGTAGAGGCGGCGGGCAAGGAGGGTCATGGCGGCGGGTCTCCCTTAGTAGGCCAGCGCGGCTTCGACGGCGGCGCGGCCTTCTTCCCAATCCGTCGCCGCGTGGGTGCCGATGGGATGGGGGTTGTCGGTGGCGGTCCGGCCCGCGAGTCCGGCTTCCTGGCCTTGGACGTAGTGGGTGCCGGGGCCGTCGCTGGCGGTGGGTCCGGCCTGTGCCGTCCCGGCGGATGGGTGCGGGGCGGCGCTGGCCCGGCCCGTTTCCCAGTCGCCATATCCGATGCCGGGTTTGGAGTAGGGGTTGTTGTCGGCGGTCAATCCCAGCGTGCCCGCCGCCACGCCTTCGCGGAAGGCGGGGCTTTGGGCGGGGGCCGCGTCGTTGGCGGGGTCCGGCAAAATGGCCGCGAGGCGGTCGAGCAGCGCGGACTTGCTGCCGAAGACGTGGGTGTCGGTGGCGTTTTCGCTGGTCATGAGGACGAAGCCGTTGGCGGCGATGTGGATTCCGAGTCGATGGGCGGGCATGGGATGCTCCTGTCGGGTGGGTGTGAAAAGCGCGGGCCGTGGGTCCGGCCCGCCGAGTGGGGCTCACAACAACACGCCTTGGGGACGTGCTGGCGGCTATTTTTACGAGTTTATCGTAAAAGTCAAGCGGGGATTTTACGAATAAAACGTAAAAAAGCCCGCGATGGAAGGCGGGCTGGGCTGGGGGACGGTTTTGGGAAGGGGTAAGGGTCAGCCGTCGGGCGGCGGCTCGGGATCGTGTGCGCCAGGGTCAGGCGGCGTTGGCTGGGGTTTCGGTTGTTTCGGGTGTGCGACCGGGTTGAGGTTGAGATTCCGCAACGTTCCAGATGGTGCGCTTGCCTTGTTCGTTGGTCTGACGGAAGGCCTGGATGATCTGGCGCTCCCGTTCATTCAGCAAGTCTTCGTCGCAATTCAGCACATAGGCCTCGGAGACTTCCAGGACTTTCGCCAGCCGTTTGTAGGTCGAAACCTTCGCTTCGCTCTTGCCGAGTTCGTAGCCGTTCAGCGTGGAGGGTTTCAGGCCCGGCACGCGGTCGCAAACCTCTTGGAGCGTCCAGTTTTTGGCGTCGCGGGCTGCTTTGAGCCGTAATCCGATGATGGTGGTTTCGTCCATGGTCGAATTGTCGGCGGGGGATGGGCGGGTGGCTATCAAATAATCTCGTAGATTTTGGCCTTGACAATTACGAATATCTCGTAAGAATAGGGTGTCCATGAGCAAGATGACCTTGAGCGATTTCATTAGGCAAAAAGGTGATGAGGCCGTGGCCGGGGCGTGCGGGGTGAAACCCCGTACCGCCGCCGATTGGCGGCGCGGCGACCGCGTGCCGTTGGCGAAGTATCACCGTGCGCTGCTGGACCTGGGGTTGAGCATCGAGGGCATTTGCGCCGCGAATGGCCCGCCCCGCCAGAAGCGCCGGTATGTGCGGCGGTATCCCGCGCTCGAATCCCCTCCGGTCCGATGAAGCCCACCGCGCCGGGGATGTCGGCGCTTCCTCCTCTCGCGCCGGGCTGCGGCCCGGCTTTTTTCAGGAGTCCATGCTGTGCCGGATAAGCGGTTCATCAATCTCAAGCTCACCGTGTCGGTGCCGGTGGCCGATGCCTTGGAGCGGTCGGCGGCGCGGCGCGGGGTGAAGCTGGCGACGCGGGCCAGCGAGATATTGGAGGAGAAGTTGCTGGGCGAGGATTGTACGGCCCGGAAGCTGATGGAGCGGCTGGAACGGTCGCACCGCAAGTGCGAGCGATAACGCTGGACTTGCCGATTCCGGCGGAACTGTGGTTCCGCTTGGAGTCGGCGGCGAACCTGCGCGGATGCACGGTCGAGGAGTTCGCGGCCCGGATCATTACGCGGGAGGTCGCCATCGAGCATTTGGTGGGCGGGGACACGGACGCCTTGGTCGCCGATTTCATCGCCGGATTCCAGGCCCAGGCCGGAACCGGCCCGGACCCGGAGTGCGAGTGATGACTGGAATGAGCAATGCGTTTTTGCGGGCGTTCCGCGAGGTGGTGGGTATCGAGGGGCGGTATAGCAACCATCCGGCGGATTCCGGTGGGGAGACCCTGTACGGCATCACGTTGGCGACCGCCCGTGCGGCGGGCTACAGCGGTCCTATGAAGTTGATGCCGCTGAGCGAGGCCCGCCGCATCTACAAGAGGGAGTTTTGGGACAAGTTGAATCTGGATGCCATCGCGGATACCTCGCCGGAGGTGGCGCTGGAGGTGTTCGAGCAGGGGGTGAACATGGGTATCGCCCGCGCCGGACGGAACCTACAGAGCGCTTTGAACGTGTTGAACCGGGCCGGGATCGATTACCCGGATGTGTCGGTGGATGGCAAGGTCGGGCCGGTGACCGCCCGTGCGTTGTTCGGTTTGAGCCAGCGCCGCAAGACGGACGGTTTGAAGGCGTTATGCCGGGCGTTGAATGTCCAGCAAGGGGCGTTCTACCTTGAGCTGGCCGGGCGCAGGGAGAAGGATGAGTCGTTCGTGTTGGGCTGGTTGCTGAATCGGGTGGCCTTGTGAAACGGCTTGCCCTGCCCCTGGCCGATTAGGGGCGTCGTGGCCGTGCTTTACACCCATTCCGCCCGGCGCTATCCTCTTTTCCGCTCCCCGGACGCATCCGGGGCCGGGAGTCGAAACCCGCGAGTCTTGAAGGCGCACAGCCCCAGTTTCGTGCGTACCAGGGGATTTTTTATGTCCATGGTATGCCTATCGAGTGCTGACGGGCGGTGTGTGGGCACGCGCAAGCGTGGCCGGTGCCTTCAAGCCGGTTTTCGACCCCACGCATCGTCCGTCGCCAATCTCTCGTCGAAAAGAGACGCGACGGCTCCAATCTCGCTTGAAGGAGTCCGTCATGGCTAATCAGCCGAATCGTGCCCAAAATCCGCCCGTCGTCTCCATGTCCTCCCGCGAAATCGCAGAGCTTTGTGGTAAGCGCCATGACAATGTAATGGCCGATTGCCGCAAGATGTTGGTCGAGCTTTATGGGGAGGCGGGTCTCCTGAATTTTCAGGACACCCATACGAATCCCCAGAACAGCCAAACCTATCCCGTTTTCATCTTGCCGAAGCGCGAAACCCTGATCCTGGTTTCCGGCTATAGCATCAAAGTGCGTGCCAGGATCATCGACCGTTTGACGGAATTAGAGCAAGCCATCCTCATTCCGCCTATCTCCATTCCCACCCGTTCCCGCCTCCTATTGACCCTCGAAGAGGGCCGCGTGGTCGAGTCGCGGCCCGTGCCGCCGGATGCAGTGCCCGTGTCGGCGCAACTGCTGATGGACCTCTGCGCCACGGTGAATACCCTCGACGTGATCGCCGGGCAGGCCATGGCGTTGGTGGGCGAGTTGCGGACCGTGACCGGCTTGACCTTGCACGGCAAGGTGCGGGACCGGGGGGTGGGCCATGGCTGAAACCGACCCGCAAGTCCTGGCCCTCGAACAGGAGGCCCGGCGGATGCGGGCCGAGGGCTCGTTGAAAGCCCCGAAGCGCAACCGCGCCCACGGGAAAGCCCACGCCGGAGGCCGCGCCAAGGGGCGGACCTGCCGGTATCCCGTTCCGCTGTCGCCCACCACCAAGGAACGGGTGTTGCGGGTGTCCGCCCGGCTGGGTGTCGAGCCGCACGCTTTCATGGCGGACGCCATCGAGGAGAAGGTGCGGGCGGTTTTGGCGGAAATGGAGGCCACGCAGCCGCCCGCGCCGGATGGCCAGCCCGGTGCGGGCCGGACCGGGTATGGGGGTTAGGAATGCCCGCCGCCCTGGTGAAATATGGTTGTCGCGCGGCGACACCTTTCGGGGCTGGGTTCCGGTTTTTTTTTCGCCCGAATCCGGGCCAACCCCGGACCCCGTGGGCTGAAGCGGACACGGAGACTCAGCACAAAGCCGGGAGGCGCTGATGGCCGCCCCGGACCGGATCGATACCCGCGCCGTGCTGGCGGGGGTGGATATTGTCGAGGTGGTGCGCCGGTATTTGGGCGACGGGCTTCGGCGCGATGGCGCGGAATGGGCGGCGTGCTGCCCGTTCCACACCGAGGCGACGCCCTCGTTCAAGGTGAACCCGGCCAAGCAGATGTACCACTGCTTCGGCTGCGGCGCGAACGGGGACGCCATCAAGTTCGTGCGGGACTATGAGCGGGTGGGATTCCGCAAGGCGGTGGAAATCCTGGGCGGCGGGGCGTTCGTGCCCACGTCCAGGCCTGCGGCCAGCCCGGCCCCGCCAGCGCGGAAAGCCAGCGGCGAATGGACGCCCATCGTCCCGGCGGATGCCGATGCCTTCGCGGCGAAGCTGAATCACGGCCATCGGGGTACGCCGGAAGCGGTGTACACCTACCGGGATCAACAGGGACGGCTGCTGGGCTATACCCGGCGCTTCCGCACTTCGGACGGCGGCAAGGATGTCCTGCCGCTGACCTGGGCACGGAACGAAGCCGGAGAGCGCATGTGGCGCGACCTGTCGTTTCCGGTGCCGCGCCCGCTGTATGGATTGGATCGGCTGGCCGGTGGCAAGCCGGTGCTGATCGTCGAGGGAGAAAAATGCGTGGATGTCGCATCCGCGCAAGTGGAAACGGATTTCGTGGTGGTGAGCTGGCCCGGCGGCGGCAAAGCCGTCGATAAGGCCGATTGGTCGCCGTTGGCGGGCCGGATCGTCGCGATCTGGCCGGACTGCGACGCCAAGCGGGTCAAGTTGACCCGCGAGGAAACGGCGGTGGGTGTGGACCCGCTGTCGAAACCGTTGCTGCCGGAGGCGGAGCAACCGGGGATGAAGGCGGCGCGGCTGATCATCGCGCGGCTGCACGCCCTGGAACCGCCTGCGGTGGTGAATTTGGTGGCGATTCCCCGCCCCGGCGACAAGCCGGACGGCTGGGATATCGCCGATGCCATCGGGGAGGGGCTCATCGGCGACGCGCTGGTGGCCCATATCCGTAAAGGGTCCGTCTACATCGCGCCCGAGGCGCATCGAACCCAGACCTGTAGGACCGATGATGGTCCCCCACCCCCGGCTACCGTGTCGCATGGTTCCGGGCGTGTCGCGAGGCTGGGTGGCGATACGGCGCGGCCAGGGGGCGGCCCGGACGATGGCGGGGGCGGCGGCGAGGGCAGGCCGGAGGTCAAGATCGGCCCCGACCGGCTCATTAGCGCCATGTTGGAAGCGGAGCGGGTGCTGTTCGCGGGCACCGACCCGCCCTTTTTCGAGCGGGGCGGGATATTGACGCGGACGGCCTACATCGACCGGGTGCGCGAGCGTCAAGGCGAAGTGGTGGTTGAACCCGGCGCTTTGACCCTGGTGCCGGTCAACGTGGGTTGGTTGCGCCGCCGGATGCAGGTGGCGTGCAAGTTCATGTCTTGGAATAGCCGGGCCGAAAGTTGGCTGCCCTGCAACTTGCCGAAGGAGTACGCGGAATCGTACATCGACGGCAACGAATGGATGGTGCCGGTGCTGCGGGCGGTGGTGGAAGCGCCGGTATTGCGCCCGGATGGCTCGATCATGTCCAGGCCGGGCTTCGACCCGAAGACCGGGATTTATCTGGCCAGCGACGTGAAATGGAAGCTACCGCCAGCCAGGACCAAGGGGGAGAAGATCGACCCCGGCACCGATACGGCGGTGCAATGGGCACGGGCGCAGTTTGAGGATTTGTTCAATCCGTTCAAGCCGGAGGCCGGGGCCGATATTGCGGTGTTGATCACAGCGGTGTTGACCGGGCTGGTCAAGACGATGTGCGGCCCCGCGCCGGGATTCATCATCACCGCCCCGGTGTTCGGTTCGGGCAAGGGCAAGCTGGCGGACATCATCGGCATCATCCTGACCGGGCGCACCGTGCCCATGATGACGATGCCGGTGGATTCCAAGGGCAAGGCCGATGAGAAGGAGTTCAAGAAGGCGCTGTTCGCGACCCTGCTGGGCGGCGAGCGCATCGTTTGTATCGACGAGGTGAATCGGACGCTGGCCAGCCCGACCTTGGATTCGATGCTGACCCAGGAAACGGTGTTCGACCGGGTGTTGGGGGTGTCGAAGAACGCCACCGTGCGGCCCACGGATAGCCTGTTCCTGGCGCTGGGCAACAACGTCACGGTCTCGGCGGACAGCTCGCGGCGCTGGCTGCGGTGCTATTTGAACCCGAACTGCGCGGACCCGCACCTGCGGGTGTTCGACCGCGACGCCATCCTGCACGCCAAGGAAAACCGGGTGAAGCTGGTGTGCGCGGCCCTGACCTTGCTGCACGCCTATGTCGTGGCGGGTTCGCCGGATATGGGGGTGCGGCTGGGCAGTTTCGAGCGCTGGGCGGCCCTGGTGCCGTCCACCGTGCGCTGGCTGGGGTTGCCGGACCCGTGCAAGACCCAGGAGGCGTGGAAGGAACAGGACGAGGACCGGGCCGACCTGGCGCGGCTGCTGGAGGCTTGGGCGGAATGCTACGGGAATTTGCCCATGACTGCCCAAGCGGTTTGCCGGGAGGTATTGGAGCGGCCCAAATCCGAGCCCCACGCGAAACTGGGCGAGGTGCTGAAGGACATTTGCGGCGAAAAGACCGGCTACAACCCCAACCGGCTGGGTGTCCACCTGAGCCGCAAAGGTAAGCGGGTGGTCGATGGGAAGCGCTTTGAGGATGCCGGCAAGGTGAGCCACAAGACGCAGTGGAAGGTGGTCGAGGTCGGCAAGGCGTGAGTCTGGAAATCCCAAAGTACCAGACTCACGGCAGACTCACGGCAGACTCACGGGGATAACCGATTGAATCTGAACGGGTTTATGGCCGTTCCGTGAGTCTGCTGAGTTTGGATTCCATTTCTACGCGCGGGTGGTTTCGCACAAGGCCATAGCCTACAGGGGGAATGATGAAAAAGCTTCCGCGTGAATATGGAAAGCAGACTCACCAGACTCACCAAAGCGGGGTAAATGTTTTGGAAATCATTGGCTTGCGCCCGTGAGTCTGCCGTGAGTCTGCCGTGAGTCTGGGAGTCTGCCCTGTGGCGTGCGCTTATTGGTTTATCCGGTGGGTGCCGGTCGGGGTTTGGTCCTGTCACCAAGAGGCGTGGGGATGGTCGGTTCAGCAACGGGGAATGAAGGCATGAGGCAGGGGAATCCAATCCAGAAAACGGTCACGCCCATCGTCGCCTTGGACGTGGTGGAGGCCACGTTGAAGCTCTGGGGCGAGTACGCGGCGTCCGGGGCGGCGGCGGACGCGGAGCTACGCGGTTATCCCAGGCGTAGCGCCCACGTCCCGCGCCCGCCGCGCTCCGGTCGTTGCGGCCACGACCCGGACCGGGCGGCGGCGGCCCAGGTGCGGACCCTGGCCGGATTGGTCGAAGAAATCCTGCCCCAGATCGAACCCCGGTTGCGGGTGATCCTGCGCCAGCGCTACCAGTTGCGGATGCCGTGCCGCACGGGACGGGAAGATGTGCGGTTGGTGGGCGCGGGCGGCGGGCGGATGGGCGAGCGGGAATACCAATCGCTACGGAAACTGGCGGTGGAACGGGTGGGGCAATTGCTGGGTCATCGTTTGCGCCAGTCGATACGCTAGGGGGTTGCAACCGTGTCGGAGCTGTGGTAGAAAGTAGCTAATATCGAATAGGTATGTCCAAAGCCCGCTATGGCCCATAGCGGGCTTTTTTTTGGCCCGAATTCCACCGGAGGCGGCGCGTGCGGAACTGGAAGACGACCTTGTGCGGACTCGGCGGCGCGGTCGCCGTCGCTTGGCAACCTTATCTGACCGGCGGGCAATCCCCAGAGCCGGAGGATTTGATTCTGGCCGCGACGGTGGCCGCGCTGGGTTTCTTCGCGCGGGACGCTTCCCATGGCGGCTAAGGGCAGGCCCGGCCAGGAAGGCCAGCACGGGGACGACAGGGTGCGGGTCGTGGATATCGACGATGGCCGCACGTTGTCCATCCAGGACATCGCGGATTTCCACGAGTTGATCAACGCCTACAGGGCGTTGAGATGGCTGCTGGCGGCGGGGATCGCCTTCGTGATGCTGGTGGGTTTCGACAAGCTCTACGGTTTCGTCAAGGCGCATTGGGTGGGTTGATGGCTGCGCAAGGGTATTCGTCGTTGGGGGAGGGTATCGCCACGCTGTGGCGCGGCAAGCCCCGTCCGCCCGCCAAGGCCGTCAAGGTCGATCTGGCGGAGGTCCGGGCGCGGGCCATCGAGGAGGCCCGCCTGCGCGGGGTGGACATCGATGTGGATGGGTTGATCGAGGCGGCGGTGGCGGACCGGGGCGTCCTGGACGCGCGGACCCGTGTCGGCGCGGCCCTCGCCCTGGCCGAGGAGGGATTGAGCGATGGAAGCCGGGGAAAAGCCACGGACCGGACAGGTTGAATCGAGGCTGGCGCAAATCCGCGCGATGTTCCGCGAGCGGGGGTTCGACCCCATCGCGGTGGTGATCGAGGAAATCCAGGCCGGGCCACGGGTGGTCGGGGGGATCGTCATGGGGTTGTCGGCGTCGGAGACGGTTTCGGCGGCGCTCGGCGTGGCGAAGCTGGAAGCGGAGTGGGAGAAGATCGAACTCGCCAAGAACCCCCCGGCGGGGAAGCGCGGCGGGGCGCGGGTCACGGTCAACCCGGATGGGTCGGTACAGACCGATATTTTCGCGGACCTGGAAAGCATCTCGGATGAGCAACTCGAACAACGCATCGCCCGCCGACAGGAAGCGCTCGGAATTGTTGGCGCTGGATAGGGAACTGGCGGAACTGGAGCGGCGGCGGGCACGGCGGAAGTTGTTCACGTACTACCCGGAGACCGGCCCGCTCCGGCGTGGGGTGTACCCCAAGCACCTGGAGTTCTTCCGGGCCGGGAGGGATTTCCAGGAGCGCTGCGCCATGGCGGCGAACCGGATCGGCAAAACCGAGGGCATGGGCGGCTACGAGTGCGCCCTGCATCTGACGGGCCGGTACCCGGATTGGTGGCCGGGGCGGCGGTTCGATAGGCCGGTCAAGGCCATCGTGGCGGGCAAGCTGAAGGAGTCCACCCGCGACATCGTGCAGGAGAAGTTGTTCGGGCCCATCCTCTACCGGGGCGGCGGCAAGGCGTTCGCGGGCACGGGCCTGGTGCCGGGCGACGACATCGCCAAGGCGTTGTGGCGCACGGGGATCAACCCGCCGATGGCCGACACGGTGTATGTCGTCCATTGGAAGGAGGGACAACCGGATGGCTATTCGATTTGCAAGTTGAAGAGCTATGAGCAGGGCCGGGCGGTGTTCGAGGGGTTCGAGGCCGATGTGTTCTGGGGCGACGAGGAGCCGCCGTGGGAAGTCTATGACGAGGCGATGATCCGGCTCATGACGACCGGCGGACTGTCGATGCTGACCTACACGCCGCTGGACGGCATCACCGAGGTGGTGGAACTGTTCATGCCGGGGATCGGCATCGGGCCGGTGCCGGAGTCCACCACCAAGTACACGGTCAACGCGGGGTGGGACGACGCGCCGCATTTGAGCCCGGAGGAAATCGCCAAGCGCCGGGCGGAAACGCCGAAAAGGTTGTTGGCGGCGCGGTCGCAGGGGTTGCCGGTGCTGGGGTCGGGGCTGATCTTCCCGGTGGACGACGATGGGATCGTGGTCGATCCGTTCCCCCTCCCGGACCATTGGCCGCGCATCTGCGGGCAGGATTTCGGGTGGGACCATCCGCACGCCAATGTGTGGCTGGCCTGGGACCGGGAGACCGACACCGTGTACGTCTACGACGAGTACGCGGCGTCGGAATCGTCGGCCCCCATCCATGCCTCGGCGATCAAGGCGCGGGGGGATTGGATTCCGGTGGCCTGGCCCGCCGATGGCTTGCAGCACGAGAAGGGGTCGGGCACCCAGTTGGCCGGGCAATACCGGGCCGAAGGCGTGGCGATGCTGCACGAACACGCGAGGTTCCCGGAGGTGGGGGAAAGCACCGAGACGGAATCCAGCCGGGTGAGCGTCGAGGCCGGGCTGAACGAGATGTTGACCCGGATGGAAACCGGGCGTTGGAAGGTGTTCCGGGCGTGCCAGGGCTGGTTGAAGGAAAAGGCCATCTACCGGAGGGACAAGAAAGGCAAGATCGTGAAGACCAACGACGACCGGATCGACGCCAGCCGCTACGGGCTGATGATGCTCAGGTTCGCCCGGACCCGGCCCGTGGCGCGGGACTCCCTGTCCGGCTATTACGGCCGCAAGGCGGGTTGGCGCTGATGGAGGGCGGGATGCAGCAGCGGGTGGTGGACAAGCTGGACCGGGACCGCGACCCGCGTTCCGATGGCCTGACCCTGGCGCAGTTCGAGAAGTTCACCCAGCAAATCCGGGATCAACCGGACTGGCGGGGGGAGGCGGACAGGTGTGCCGACTACTACGACAACAACCAGTTGGACCGGGAAACCCTGGCGCGGCTGGAAGCGCGGGGTATGGGGCCGCTGATCCGCAACCTGGTCAAGCCGACCATCGATCTGGTCCTGGGGATCGAGGCACAGAACAAGCGGGACTGGCGGGTGGAGGCCGATACCGACGAGGTGGAGGCGACCGCCGAGGGGCTTTCCAGCAAGCTGCACGAATCGGAGCGGGAGACGCGGGCCGACCGGGCGATTTCCGATGCGTTCGGCGCGTCGGTCAAGGCCGGGCTGGGTTGGGTGGAGGTCGGGGAAAGCCCGGACCCGTTCGACTATCCCGACACCGTGGAATACATCCACCGCCGGGAAATGTGGTGGGACTGGTTCGCCCGGAAGCCGGACCTGAAGGACGCGGGCTGGTTGATCCGGCGGCGCTGGTACGAGGTGGATTACCTCAAGGGGCTGCTGCCGCAATGGGCCTGGGTGTTCGACACGGCGTTCGACAACTGGGGCCGGGCCTGGATCGATAGCGGCGACCGGCAACCCTGGCTGAGCGAGGGGCCGGAACAGCCCGCGCGGTCCTCGTTGACGGAAATGGAGTGGATCGACCGGACCCGGCGGCGGGTGTGCCTGCACGAGGTCCGGCACCGGGTCTATGTGCGCGGGCATGTACTCGCGCTGCCGGATGGCCGGGTGGTGGAGTTGGACCTGGACAATCCGATGCACCTCCTGGCGGTCAATCAGGGCGTCAGGCCGGAGGCGCGGCTGTATTCCAAGTGGCAGGTGAGCCTGTGGGCCGGACCCTATCGGCTTTCGGCCAGCGACAAAATCCCCAACGGGTTGCCCTGGATTCCGTTCTGGGCGTTCCGGGAGGATTTGACGGGCATCCCCTACGGGATGATCCGCACCATGGTCTCGCAGCAGGACGAGGTGAACGCCCGGCGGCAGATGCTGATGTGGCTGCTGTCGTCGGTGGTGGTGCAGATGGACGCCGATGCCCTGGACCAGAACAACAACACCGTGACGGATGTCATGGAACGGGTGGCCCGCCCGGATTTCGCGGTGATCCTCGACCCGAACCGGACCAACAAGGCGGGCGGGTTCAATATCAGCCGCAACGCCCAGTTGGCGAACCAGCAGTTCGAGGTGATGAAGGACGCAGAACAAGGCTTGCAGTCGGTGGCCGGGGTGTTCGGGCAGATGCTCGGCGACGCCGGGTCGGTGACGGCGGGCACGGCGATCAACCAGCTCATCAACCAGGGCACCACGGGGCTGGCGGAACTGTTCGATAACCTCGGCTATGCCCGGCGGCTGGTCGGCGAGCGGTTGCTGGGCCAAATCCGCCAGCGCATCAAGGGTGTGGAGGTGGACGTGGTGGTGGGCGAACGGGGCAAGCCCCGGTCGATCATCACCCTGAACCGGCCTGCGGTGGACCCGCGGACCGGCCTGGTTTACCTGGAAAACGACACCGAGCGCTGCAAGCTGAAGGTGGCGCTGGAGGATGTGCCGTCCACGCCGACCTACCGCACCCAGCAGCAAACCATGATGGCCGAGATGATCAAGGGCCTGCCGCCCCAACTACAGGCCGTCGCCGCGCCGTATTGGGTGGAACTGGGCGATAGTCCCAGGAAACACGAGTTGGCCGGGGCGATGCGGAAAGTCCTGGGGTTGGACGACGACACCGGGGAAGACCCCGAGAAGATGGCCTTACAGCAGCAGGTCCAGCAACTCACGGCGGCGCTGGAGCAACTCAAGCAAGCGCCGGTCATCGCCAAGACCCAGGCCGAGGCCGAGCGGGCGCGGGCCGACGCCGAGCATAAACGGGCGCAGACCGATAGGTTGCAGTTGGAGACGCTCGACCAAATCCATAGGCCGGCCGGGGACGCCCCGGCGGCCCGGCACTGATTACGGCCCCCCGCCGATACGGGGGATTTTCGGACCTATCCGACAAACTAGGCGAGGGTAATGGGATGAGTGTGAATAGCGGGGATTGGGTGTCGTTCGACGACGCGGACGATGATTCCACGGGATTCGGGGATTTATATCAGCCGGAAGCCACCGGGCCGAGCCTTTCCGAACTGGCGCGGCAGATGGATTCCGGCGCGGTCCAGGTTCCCGGCGGGGTCGCAACGGGCGATAAGCAAACGGCCACGGTCGCGCCCACCGGGGCCAACGGCGGCGGCGAGCAGCCCAACAACCCGGCGGACGAGGAGGGGAGGCCGGTCCTGACGGCGGATGGCAAGCACGCCATCCCCTACGAGGTGTTGAAAAGCACCCGGATGAACCTGCAGGCGATGGAGCAGCGCAACCGCGAGGCGGAAGCGGAAATCGCGAGGCTGAAGGCCCAATTGGGCCAGGAACCGGCGTCAGCCGGGGCCGGGCAGCCACCGGGCGCACAGCCGACGGCGGAGGCCGTTGCGGCGGGCGGGCTGACGGAAGATGAGTTGGCGATCCTGGAGGAGGATTTCCCGGAACAGGCCAAGGCCTACCGGAGCCAACAAGCGGTGCTGAAAGCCCTGCAAGACAAGGTCACCGCGATGGAGGCGCGGGTGGACCCGATCCATCAACAGGCCCGGCAGCAACGCCAGACCCAGGAGCGGGAGCAAATGGCGGCGATCCAAGCCGCCGTGGACCAAGTGCCGGTGTTGAGCTATTTGCGGGCGACGGCGGGGGCCAATCCCGCCAATGCCCGATTGCTGGCCGAGGCCAAGGAGATCGCCGACCGGTTCGAGGGTTTGCCGCGTTGGCGGAACGAACCCCCAGGATCGGTGAGGTTCTTCCAGGCCGTGGCCCAGGAGCTTGAACAGACCGTCGGCAAGGTCGCCCTACCCCCCGAATACCAATCCTCCCAAACCCTCAGGCAGCAAGCGGACACCGCCGTGGCGCGGGCCGGACAGTTCGTGCCGACACGGATTGCCGACCTGCCCGGCGGGGTCGCGCCAGAGTCGGACGAGGGCCGCTACAACCATATGAGCCTGTCGGAGCTTTCCAACCTCATGATCACCATGAGCGAAGCGCAGCGGCAGGAATTCATGCGGCGTCACGTCTGGTAACGATGTCGCCGTCCGGGGATGGCCCCGGATGGCCTTACTCGATTGGGTGCAAGTATGCAGACACAAAGACCCGCGGGCCATGTCGATGCCGTGAAAGCCTATACGGTATCGACCTTTGGCCGCATCGCACGGGCACCGGGATGGTTCAAGAACCTGACCGGCCCCGCCCAGACCGGGCAGGTGCAAGCCCAGGACGCCCTGGAAGGGCGCAGCACGCCGACCATGCCGGTGGTGCGGATCAGCGCCCTGGCCAATACGCCGGGCGACAAGGCCAGCGTCACCCTGTTCGATACGCTGAAGGGTTCGCCGATCATGGGGAACCGCAACCTGGAAGGCAATGAACAGAGCCTGGAGTCGTCCAGCCAGGATATCCGGCTGGACGAGATGGGGCAGGGGGTCGATGCCGGTAAGCGCATGGATCAGAAGCGCATCGTGACCGAACTGTTGCCGATGGCGGAATCGGCGCTGGCCGGGTGGTTCCCCAAAGCCTACAACCAGTTGGCCTTGATCCATGTGGCGGGCTCGCGCGGAACCCGGACGGGCGGCGATTGGGTGATTCCGTTGGCGTCCGATACCAACTTCGACCGGATCGCCGTCAACAGGATATTGGCACCGAGCTACAACCGGCATTTGGTCATCGACGGACCGGGGTTCGCGGGCAACAACGGGGCGGGGCTGGGGTCGGTCGACTCGGGGGACGTTTGGACCCTGGACCACATCGACTATCTGGCGCTGCTGCTGAACGTGCTGGACGTGCCGCTCCAGCCGGTGATCATCCCCGGCGACCGGGCGGCGATGGACAAGCCCATCAAGGCGGTGCTGTTCCTGACCCCCGCGCAGATGAACCAGTTCACCACGCAGAACAGCGGGCGGACCTGGGCGGATATGGTGAAGATGGCTTATGCCCGCAAATCCAGCATGTCCGAGCCGCATCCGCTGTTCGACGGCGAGCCGGGGCTGTGGAAGGGCATCCTCATCAAGGAAATGCCGGTGAACTACGTGGTGGGCTGGAATCCCGGCGACACCACCAGGATCGTCACCGAGGCGGACCGGTATACGGGCACCGAAAGCGATCAAACCGTGAACGGCTCGCTGGGTTCCAGCTATCAGGTGGAGCGGGCCTTGCTGATGGGCGGGCAAGCGCTGGGGTTCCTGGAAGGCGGCTTGAAGTCGAACGGCTATTGGTTCGAGTTGAAGCGGCGCAAGTACGACTACGACCGGGGCAACGCCATCGGGGGCTTCACCTGTATGGGGATGCAGAAACTCCGGTTCACCCCGCAAGCGGCCAACGGCCAGCTGGAACCCACCGATCATGGCGTCATCGTCGTCGATTCGGTGGTCAAGAAAATCTCTTTGTGAGGAGCGGCCCCCATGACGGTTTATTACACGGACCGGATGGTGCCGGTCTACACGCCCGGCGATGGCTGCGCGGTGGTTTATCCGGGGCGGGTGGCGGTATCCGCCGCGCCCGCCCAGGATGACGAAATCCGGTTGGTACTCATTCCCGCCGGGACCGAGGTCCACCGCGTGGTCATCAAAAACCCGGACCTGGACAGCAACGGCAGCCCCGCCCTCGCGGCCAAGATCGGGTTCGCGCCCGCCGATGGGACGGAGGGGGCTTCCGGCGACGATACCCAGGTGAAGGCGGCGGGGGCGTGGGCGCAAGCGGCGGCGACCACGACCTATGAGCTGTTCCCGCCGGTCCAGGTCGATGTGGATTCCTACCTGAACATCGTCGTCACCACCGGACCCGGCACGGGGGCGACCGGCACGGTCTATGGCAAGGTGGAAGGGCGGGCTACGGGCCGACCTTGAACTGGGCGGGGGTTTCCCCGCCTTTTGGGTTTTTGGAGCGTATATGAACACAGTGGTTGCAAGCGGCGCGGGGAATGTGGCCCGGCGGATCAAGTACATCGGCAGCAAGCCGGGGGGACGGCGCGATACGGTGGCGGGAACCGACCTGCATTGGCCCGGCCCCGGCGCGGTGTTGGTGGTCGCGCCGCATGTCGCGGCGAGGCTGGTGGCCTACCCGGATATTTGGGAGGACGTGACCGACCGGGATCAACCCGACTTGTTGGCGGAGGCCGCGTCCAGCGGCTTGGAAGTGGCGCGGTTGCGGGAGGAAAACGCGCAACTGCGCGAGGAGGTGTATTTGCTGCGGCAGGAGAAAGCCTTGCTGGAGGAGCGGATACAACGGTTGGAGGCCGGGCCGACGCGGGCCGGGGTGTTGGAGCCGCTGGCACCGGGCGCAAACGCCGACCCGCCCGCGCCGGAAACCCTTCCCATCCCGCAGGTGCCGGACCTGGACAGGATGGACAAGCGGGCGCTGATGGAATTCGCGCAGCAGGAGTTGCAGTTGGACCTGGACGGGAAACTGTACCCGAAGGACATGCGGGCGCAAATCGCCAGCACATTGATGGCGCGGGGCTAGGCCATGGCCACGCCGGGAGACTTCCTGGGCCATGTGCTGCCAGCGGTGCCGGGCTGCCCGGACCTGGCGGCGAAGCTCGACATCCGGCGGGCGTGCGTCCAGTTCTGCCGCGAGGCGCGGGTGTGGCGGGCCTGGCTCGATCCGGTGGATGTGGTGGCGGGGTGGATGGAATACGCCTTGCCGGTGCCGGTCGGGGCGACCGTTGCGCGGGTCGAGGAGGCGAAGCTGGGCGATACCCGGCTGGGGCCGATGACGCGGGAGGACGCCCTGGCGGCCTACGGGGAAACCTGGGACACGGGCTTGCGCGGGGAGTCCCGGAATTATCTGGTGCCGGGGCCGGGGACGCTGGCCCTGGTGCCGATCCCGGCGCGGGACGGGGCGGGGCTGTTGAAGGTCTTCGCGACGCTGGAACCCACCCCGACAGCGGCCACGGTGCCGGATTGGTTGCTGGCGGATTACCCGGAAACCATCGCGCACGGGGCTTTGGCCCGGTTGTTGGCGGTGCCGGGGAAACCTTGGAGCAATCCGCAGTTGGCGCTATGGCATGGGCGGAGGTTCCAGGCCGATATCGGGAGTTATGCGGCGGTGGTCGCGCAGGGGTGGACGTGTAGGCCGCTGGGTACGCGGTCGGTTTTCAGGTAGCGGGGATGCGGTATGGTGCTGGTGAGGGCGTTGTCGGGCGGTGCCCGCGTGGAGACGGGCAATGGCCATCGATATTATTTTTCCGGGCGGGCGGACGGGACGTTCTGCGCCGATGTGGGCGTGGCGGACGTGGCTTATTTCGCTGGGCGGGCGGCGGAGTTCGAGGTGGTGGATTCCGTGGCCACCGGCCTTGCCAGCGCGACCCTGGCCAATGTGGCGTCCAGCGCCACCAGCGTCGTCTTGGTGGTCGCCAATGCCCGCCGCAATCGGCTCATCGTCGTCAACGACTCGGCCTCGATCTTGTACCTCAAGTTCGGCGTGGGGGCTTCCAGCACCTCCTTCAGTATCAGGCTCTATCCCAACGAGACCTACGAGAGCCCGCCGTCCGGGGTCTATACGGGCCGGGTGGACGCCATTTGGAGCGCGGTCAATGGCGCCGCCCGCGTGACGGAGTTGTAGGCCATGATTTCCTCGCCCAAGGCATTTCTATCCACGACCCTTGCCGCGCTGCTGGCATTGCCCGCCGCCGCTTATGCCGGACAGATCGTCCGCGCCACCGATTACGGTGTGGGGTTCGGTTCCCTGTGGTTTTCCGATGGTTCGGCGTGGCGGTTGCTCGGTCCGACGCAGGTTTACAACACCACCACCGATTTCGTCGGCACCTATGCCGGGGCCACGCTGGTGGCCCAGGTCGTGTTCCCCGCCAATTCGCTGCGGGTGGGGGATGCCTTGTCGCTGGTGATCCGCACGGTGAAATCGGGGACCGCCGATGCGTTCGCCCGGAATATCCGGTTCGGCGGCACCGGGGATATAGGCACCGATAGCAGCGTCTTTTCACTTGGGTATGGGTCCACCAACACCCATACCGCCGAGAATCCGCGCCTCAAGATCGTTTCGGCCACGTCGATCCGGGTCACGACCATTGGCTCAACCGCTTCGTTCAGCGGCGGCACGTCCACCGTGGGCGCGACCGATACCACGATCCCGGACATCGCCGCGAACAATAGCTACCTCAGTATCACCTTCAACAAGAACGCCGGGTCGGCGGGAGAAACCCTGACGACCAAGGAATTGACGATCATCCACCATCCCGGACCCTGACCATCATGCAGAACGTCAAGACACCCGCCGAACGTGACGCCCTCAAGCCGGTCCTGGCCGTCCATGTGGAGGCGGATGATTCCTGGGATTGCTACCTGCCGGGGGATGAACTACCGGCGATGCCGTCGCCTTTGGATAGCATCGTGGCGACTCCCAGCCAGTTCCGGCTCGCCTTGTTGCAAAGCGGCTTGCTGGATGCGGTCGAGGCTTATGTCGCTACCCAGCCGCGCCCGACCCAGATCGAGTATGAGTACGCCCCGCAAATCCATTCCCAGAATCCTTTGATCGTTGCCGCCGCCCAGGCGTTGGGGCTGACGGACGGGCAGCGGTTGGCGCTGTTCCAGTTGGCGGTGACGTTGTGACCACCGCCGCCACGATCATCGACAACGACATCAGCCCGGTGCTGAACGACACCGCCGCGACGTTTTGGAGCGCCGCCGAGCGGCTGGCCGCGCTGAATCTGGCTGTGCTGGCGGTGGTGGCGATGCGGCCCGACCAGTTCGCCACCAATCAAGATGTGGCCCTGGTAGCCGGGTATCTGCAAAACATCCCGGCGGATGGGTTGGCCTTCGTCGATGTCCTGGGGGTGCAGCGGCGTGACTTGGAGATGGCGAACCGGATGAACCCGGATTGGCGGACGGCGGCGGCGGGGGCGACACGGGCGGTGTTGTTCGATCCGCGCAATCCCAGGCAGTTCATGGTATTTCCGCCCGCGATGGCGGGGGCGACGGTGCCCCTGGTCTACGTGAAAACGCCTGCGGCCTTGGCGTCCACCGCCGACACGGTGCCGGTACCGGAGCCGTTCCGGCCCGCGCTGGCGGCCTATGCGCTGGGGGTGTTGTTTTCCAAGGACATCGCGGGGGCCAAGGGGCCGGGGTATTTCCAGTTGTTCCAAGCCTTGATGGGCGGCAAGGTGCCGGTGGACGCCGCGATGGCGCAGCCGGTGCCCACGGCGGAGGCGTAGCGGTATGGCGATGACGGCGGGCGGAATCATCGGTCAGGCGCGGGGGGTCTTGTTGGACCAGATCGGCCTGGATTACCCGGATGCGGAGTTGCTGGCCTGGGCCAACGAGGCGGCGCGGGAGGTGGCGAACCTCCGGCCCGATTTGGCCGTGGTGATCGAGGAGATGGACTTAGTGGTGGGCACCCTGCAAACCATTCCGGCCAGCGGGGTGCGATTTTGGAATTTGCTCCGTAATTCCGCCGGGCCGGGCGTGCAGCATTTGGATAAGGCCGAGGTGGAGCGGTTCAATCCGGGATGGGCGGCGGCGGTGGCCTCGGCCACGGTGAAGGGGTTTTTCCATGATCCGCGCACGCCCACGGTGTTCGAGGTGTTCCCGCCGAATACCGGCGCGGGGCGGGTGTTGTGCGCCTATACGAGGGTTCCGGCGGCGATGGCGTCCTTGTCCGACCCGTGGCCGCTGCCGGATTTGTACGCGGGTCCGGCGGTGGATTGGGTGTTGTTCCGGGCGTTCTCGAAAGACCCCAGGGCGCGGGCGGTGGGGGCCGGGTATCTGGCGGCGTTCGATCACCGGATGGGCGGCAAGGCCCAGGTGGATATGGCGGCGGAGGCGGCGCGATGACGGTATCGGCGGGCGAGTTGGTGGCGCGGGCGTCCACGTTGGTGTTGGACTCGATCAATGCGCGGTTCACGGAGGCGGAGTGGTTGGCGTGGCTGAACGATGCCCAGCGGGAGATCGTGAACCTGCGGCCCGAGGCCAATACCGTGGTCGCGGTGGGCAGGCTGGACCCCGGCGTGCGCCAGGTGTTGCCGGACGATGCGGTCCGGCTGGTGGATGTGCCGCGCAACCTCCGCGCCGTCGCCGTGCCATCCCTGGCTATCGCCGCGGTCGATGCCGACCGGGTGGAGGGCGATGGCGGCGCGACCGGTTTCGTCTTCGCCGTGACGCTTTCCGCCGTGGCGGCGGGCGATGTTTTTGTCGATTGGGGCGTGGCCGGGTCGGGCGGGCATCCGGCGGACGCCGCCGATTTCGTCGATGGGGTTTTCCCCGCCGGGACGCTGACGATCCCCGCCGGGCAAGCTTCCGGCGTCATCACGGTGCCGGTCCAGGGGGATACGGCGGTGGAAAGCGACGAGGGCTTCGCCGTGACCCTATCCAATCCGGTGGGGGCCACGATAGCGGTCGCCACCGCGTTTGGCACGATCATCAACGACGATGCCAATGAGCCGAACCTGTTGATCGCGACGCCGGGCACGCTGGCTTTCACCGCCGACTTCGGGGCGACCTATACCCATATCGGCTATCCCGCCGGGGTCAATCCGCCCTTCGTGTCGATGGCGTCGGATTTGGCGGGCGGGATACTGGCGGCGTACAACCTGCCCGAAGCCGCCGGGATGGGGTTGGCCTATTCCACGGACTATGGGCAAACCTGGGCGGTGGTCGGCGCGGGGCCGGGTATCGCGACGCCCGACAGCGCCTGTGTGCGGTTCGGGGCCGGGCCGCTTTGGGTGGTTTTCGCCACGGATGCCACCGGGGCCGTTTATTCGGCCAGCGACCCCTTGGGCGCTTGGACCGCCCATGCTGCGCTGACGGAAAGCTTGCCGATAGTGGATATGGTCTACTCGCCGTTCGGTTATTGGGTCGCGTTGATGAGCGGGCCGCTGGTCGCTTTGCAAAGCACCACCGATTTCGAGGGCTGGACCGTGGTGGCCAATAGTCATGGAGGTTCGGCCACGGTGCATTTGGATGATGTCGAGGTGGGGGCCGCTGGACGGTCCATCGCGGCCAATGACGACGCCACCCTGGCGATTGTCCAGCCGGTGGCGAATCCTTGGTTGGGGTTGGTCATGGATGCTTTCGATAGGCCCGATCCCCCGGTTGGTTTTGGGATGGGACCGGCCCTTACCGACCAGGATCAACCGCCTTTCTATTACGACACCGAATCTCCCGGCGTGGTCGGTAGTCTGATATGCCCGAATTTGCGTAGGACGGGTTTGGATTGCATGGGCGGCGTAAGGGATATTGTTTATGAAGATGCCAGCGCATTCCATACTTTTGTGGATGGAAACGCGATAAGCTTTGGGCATGGATTGCAGAATGGGAGCGGCCTGCTCATTTTCTCGTCAACTTTTTCGACCCAGGAGTTCACGGTATATTGGAATGGCAGTAACAGCTACCATGGGCCATTCACGGGTTTGGATGCCGTGGATTTGACTGTGAACGGGGCCACGGGTATCTATCTCGATGTGCGTTCCATCGATGTCGGGGATATGATAACGGTGACCCTTTGGTCGGACTCGGGTTTCAACACGGCGAGCAGTGGTTATACCTATACAGCGGGGGCCGCCCAACCGTTTTTCGAGTTCGCCTCTTTCGCGGGGATCGATCCCACGAATATAAGCGCCATTGCTTTGAATGTGGTTTGTGGCGCGGAGGATAGGCTAAATTCTTCATTTTCGCTGGCGTCCATCTCGGCTACCAGGGGATTGCCGGATAAGCTATTGATCGATAATTTTCAAGAACCCCCCCTGGAGCAGGTGATTGTATTCGACGGCGATACCCCCACCACCGCCGACGAAAGCGTATACGATGTGGTGGATACCGCGTTGGGTGGGTATCGCGGCCTGCGTATGTACTTCGGTGGCGATCCGGTTACCCTGGGTGATCGCACCTGCACACTGGTGGCGGGCGGTTTGGGGACTTTGGCTTTTATCCCGGTCGAGGAAACCTTTGGGCTTGAAGTGGTGACTATCGAATCCCTATGGAATGGCCCGGATGGTTTCGACGGCGTATTCGCCGGTCTTGGCGCTATCGACCTGACCGCTACCGAGGGGAATGGTATTTATGTGGAGAATACCGAAGCGCAACCGGCCACCTTGACTATTTGGAGTGGTGGCGGGGCTGTTTCCCATTCGGTCAGCGGGACGCAAGCCCCTATTAGAAGACAAGATTCCGGTAACGGTTTCCAGTTCTTCAATTTCTCGCTATTCACCGGGGCGGGTGTGGACTTGACCGAGGTCAGCGCCATCCGGTTATCCTGGACGGTACTGATCGGACTGCCACAAAATGTACCCCGGATATCGGTGCGATACCTGTCCGATAAGGCGGGGGTGTTATCCACCACGGATGGGATGAATTGGGAAGTATATAGCGCCACAACGATAGACAGCACTTTCCCCGACCCATCGGTACCGATGGACGTATTACGCGCCCAACGTAGTGGGCTGGCGGGTGGCTTTATCGGTGTGCCACGCTCGGGCACTCCGTTACCCGCCGTCTCCTATGGGGTGGGGGGCGTACCCGATTTTGGATATTCTTGGAATATGTGGGATGCGGATAGTCCCGCCACGGACTATTACGAAGGTATCCAGCCCGTGGCGGACAGTTTCGTCATGATCGGCGGCGGACGGCTTTATCGCCAGACTGGCAGCGCGGCTTGGTCGATCCTGCCGGATGCCGGGGTGGATGCGGGGGATCATCCCCGCTCCCTGGTCGCCATCCGCTGAGCCTTGGGAGGAAAAGATGGCGGTTACGGTTGTTTTGGACGCCGCCGGGTTCGATCCGGGGCCGGGCATCGCCTTGACCGAGATGGAGACCCTCCGTGCCTACCGCCCGGATTGGCCGATGGATGCGCCCGCCGATAGGGTCGAGAACTATATGTACGACGAGCGCAAGCCCACCTTGTTCTATGTGTATCCGCCCGCGACGGAGGATGCCCATGTCGAAATCGTCTATGTGCGGAATCCTACGCCCTGCGTCGGTCTGGACAGCGGTTTCGCCTTGCCGGATGCCTACGCCAACGCGGCCTTGTATTACATGCTGATGCGGGCGGCGGAGAAGGCGCAACGGTTCGATGTGGCGCGGGGGTTCGGGGAGCAGTATAGGGCAGCGCTACAGGTGCGGGCGGTGAACGATTTGCGCGGGTCGCCGAATCTGCGGAACCAGGGCGGCGCGGGCGTGCCGGGGCTGGGCGGCTGATGCCACTCATCCGCTTTTCCGGGTTCAAGGGCGAAGCGCCCCGCGTCGCGCCACACCAGTTGCCGCCGGGCTTCGCCCAGACGGCGCTGGATGTGGATTTGCGGCGGGGGATGCTGGAACCCCTGCGCGATCCGGCCACGATCCTGGCCGGGGTAGGCGCGGCGACAACCCTGTTCCTGCATTCCTCCGGGAAGTGGCTGTTGTGGACGGACCCGGTGAACGTGGTCGAGGGGGTGGTGGCGGCGGATGCCACGGGCCGGGTGTTCTGGACCGATGGGGATTATCCGAAGCAGTCGAACACGGCCTTGCTGGACATCGCCGGGGATTACGCGGTGGACACGGTGAACTTCCACCGGCTGGGGGTGCCCGCGCCGGACGCCGCGCCGGTCGTGACCGTCGCCGAGGATGCGCCCGAGGGTTATGGCGTCGAGCGCACCTTCGTGTATTGCTGGACGCACCGGGCCACCTTGGGCGGTCTGTCGGCCCCAGTCACGGTGATGGTGGGGCCGGGGCGGTCGGCCCATATCTTTGGACTGGACGTGGTGCCGCCCACGGTGTTCCCGACCGGGGGCGCGGCGGCGAAGGCCAATAGCTTCAGGAAGTTCCTGTTTGAGTATGACGCCGCCACCGACACCTATGTCCTGGTCAAGAAGCTGGCCTATGACGACGACGGTTATACCGACGACGGGGCCGCGCGGGGGACGCGGAAAAAGACGGCGGCGTTCAAACCCGCCAAGATCGCCGCGCCGACGCCGGGGTGGGGGGTCGATGTGGTGGACGCGGTGCCGGACGCGGCCCATGACCGGGATTATGTGTATTGCTGGCTCTATCAGGGAGCGGGCGGGGTGTGGTGGCGGACGGACGCGAGCGCGGCGGCGACCGTGGCTGGGGTGAAGGATACGGACGCGGTGGCGGTGTCCGGCATGGCGCAGGATTACGCGACGCCGTTCCCGGACGGGGCGCATGGCATCCGCAAGATGGTGTTCCGCACCGATGGCGATGGGGATTTGCGCCTGGTCGCCAAGATTCCGAGGAACGCGGCGCAGTGGCGCGACGCCAAGCCCACGGAGAAGTTGGGCCGCAAGATCGGCCATTGGCCGGTGGGCCTGACCGGTGCCCCGGCCACGCCCACGGCGGAGATCGTGAGTGAGGCGGATACGGAGGTGGTGTCGGTGGCCTATGTCCAAACCTGGGTGACGGGTTGGGGTGAGGAGTCCGCGCCGTCACTGGTCTCGAATACCCTCGACCTGTACCCGTGGCAGGAGGCGTCGGTCGCGACGGCCACCGCCGCGCCCAGCGGCTACGACAACATCACGCAAAAACGGCTGTACCGGGCGGACGTGACCGGGACGTTCCGGCTGGCGACCACGCTGGATTTGGCGGTGGGGGATTGGGTGGACGCCTTGGCCGATGAAGACCTGGGCGACCCTATCGAAACCACGTTGTGGGATGCGCCGCCGGACGATTTGCAAGGGCTGGCGGGGTTGCCCAACGGGGTGTTGGCCGGGTTCGCCGGGAACCAAGTGCTGTTTTCCGAGACGGATGTGCCCTATGCGTGGCCGGTGGCCTACCGCTATACCGTGGCCGCGCCCGTGGTGGCGCTGGCGGTGGTGGATGGGGGCGTGCTGGTGTTGACGGAGGGACGGCCCTATCTGTGCCGGGGCTTCGATCCGGCGGCGGCGGTGCCGGAGTTGATCCGGGAGCGGGCGGCGTGCGTGTCGGCGCGGTCGGTGGTGGATATGGGCGGCTGGGCCATGTGGGCTTCGCCGGATGGGTTGATGTCCACCCGGTCGGGTGCCCCGGCGCTGGAAACGGCGGGCCTTTTGACCCGCGAGCAGTGGCAGGCATTCGCGCCTTCAACCCTAGTGGGTGGATTTTGGCAGGGCCGGTATGTGGGGTTCTACGACGACGGGGAAGCGCCCGCGGCGTTTGTGTTCGACCTGGAAGGCGGGTTTCTCGCCCTGGTGGAAGTAGCGGCGGATGCGTGCTGGAACGATGCGGCCACGGATCGGCTGTTCGTGGTGGCCGGGGGCGACCTGGGGGCGTGGAACGAAGGCGCGGCCAAGGCTTTTATTTGGAAGTCGGGCCGGGCGCTGGTCGATGCGGCCATGACGCCACTGTGTGCGCGGGTGGATGCGGAGGCCTATCCGGTGTTGTTCAAGCTGTATGCCGATGGGGCGCTGAAATTGACGCAGAGCGTGGCGGACAACCGGGCCTTCCGGTTGCCGGGCGGCTACCGGGCGTTTGGGTTTGAGGTTGAAATCGGCGGCACCGTGCAGGTGCGGCAGGCGGTGGTGGCTTCGACGATGGCGGAGTTGGCGGGATGAGCGCCCGCCCGCCCAAGATTCCCGGCCTTCCGCAGCCCACGGACCCGCAGTTCGGGCACCGGGTGCGGGAAGCGCTGCAAACCCTGTTGGGCCAGCGTGGCGGGACGGCGGGCACGGCGGTGACGGAATCCCGGTTGCAGGAAGCCTTGGCCGGGTTGAAATCGGCGGCGCAGACGGTGACGCAGACGGTTTCGCGGGCGGAGGTGCTGGCGATGCTGCGCGGGGCCATCAACCAGGACATGCTGGACGACGAGTTGCAGCAGCGCATCGCGGTCGAGGCCGAGGACGAGGAGGGGCTGGCCGACCAGCGGGTCGAGGACTTGGAGGACCGGGATTTCGATGAACTGGTGGCGCGGGTGGCGGCGCTGGAAGCCTTCCTGGACGCGGACCGGGCGGCGAACGCGGTGTTCGCCGGTCCCGCCGCGGGTGGCGCGGCGGTGGCGGGGTTCCGGGGTTTGGTGGTGGCGGATTTGCCCGCCGTGGTGAATCAACGCCCGGTGCGGGTGGGGTTCGCCGGGACGCCCGTGGGGGGCCAGGTGTTCGGGATCGAGGTGTTCGAGTCGGCCCGCCTGTTCAAGGCCGGGCTGGCGGGATCGGTGGGGCGCGTGGCCGGGGCCAACCCGGCGGCACCCTACACGGTGGCTTTGACGATCTACGACGGCACCGGGGCGGTCCGGGCGGTGGGCGGCTTCGCCATCGATGCCGCCGGGGCGTTTTCGTTCGACTGGAGCGGCGATTACACCACGGCGGCGGGGGATTATCTGGTGATGGTGGGGCAGGCCGCGCCGGATGCGGCCCTGTCCACCTTCGGGGCGGCGCTGATGGCGTGGACGGCGTAGTTTCGGTCCGCGAACGGCTCTTCTATCCATGGGAATGCCTGCCCAAGACGAGGTGAATCTATGTGCGGTACCACCCGACGTTCCGAGCAAAAGGAATCCCCGTATCAAGCGGCTTTGGCGGACATCGCCGAGAATAAGCTGCATTTGTATAACCGGGATTTCAAGCCGCTGGAAAATCAATACATCAGCCGCGTGGATAACCTGGGTAGCCCGTTCCAAACCGACCGGGCCGGCGGGTTGGCCGAGAGCGGGGTGGTGCGGGCGCTTTCCCCCAAGCTCCAAGCCGCGCGGCGCGACCTGGGGGTGTCCGGCGTGGGCGCGGGGAGCGGGGCGGCGGTCATGCGTTCCGCCGCGCTGAGGAGCGCGGGCGGGGATGCGGTGGCCTCCGCCGGGGTCGGCGCGGAGATGGGGCAGCGGACCCGGTATTTGGCGGGACTCATCAACGGGGTGGGGTTGGGCAACGGGCAGGCGGGGCAGGCCGACGCCTCCATGGCGGCCCTGGCCGGACAGGAGGCCTCCCGCGCCCAATCCCAGCTCGAATACGACACGGCCAACGATTTGGCCGTGGGCCGGGGCGTCGGCACGGTGGGCGGGCTGGCCTTGGCGTCGGCGTTGAAATAGGGGGCGGGATCATGGGTGTCCGGTCGGCCACGGTGATGGATGTGCCCGCCCTGGTGGGCTTGGCGAAGGCGATGCACGCGGAAAGCGGGTTCGCCGGGTTGGATTTCAACGAGAACATCATGGCGGCGACCTTCCTGGAACTGCTGGGCCAGGGGCAATTCCTGGCGGTGTACGAGCGGGAGGGGCGCGTCGTCGGCGGCTATGCCGGGTATCTGTCCCGGTGCTGCTTCGGGGCCGATTTGATGGCCCACGACTACGGGGTGTTCGTGGCCCCGGAGGCGCGGGGGTCGCGGGCGGCTTGGGTGTTGGCCAAGGCGTTCGTGGCGTGGGCCCAACAGGCCGGGGCCAAGCAGATCAGGCCGGGGGTGTCCACGGGCGGGGCGGGGGCGGGCGCGGAAGCGCTGTACGCCAAGCTGGGCTTCCGGCGGGTCGGGGCTTTGTTCGCGATGGAGGTTTGAGATGTGCGGCGATGGTGGCGGGACGAAGCAGGAATTCGCGCAGAGCGCCCGGTTCGCGGGGGTGGCGCGGAACCTTTGGGACGATTACCAGCAGCGGTTCGCGCCGGTCCAGCGCACGCTTGCGAACACGTTGCTCATGGATGGCTTGGACGCCAACCGCCAGGCCGACGCGGCGGCGGACACGGTGGGCAAGGCGTTCGATGCCCAGCGGGCCGGGTTCGACCTGGATTCGTCCCGGCGCGGCCTCGTGTTGACGCCCGAGCAGCGGACGGCGGCGGACCGTCAGTTCGACCTGGGGCGGGCCAGCGCCCTGGTGGCCAATCGGAACGCGGTGCGGCAGGGGGTGTTGGACACCGATACGGCGCTGGTGGGGGGCGGCACGTTGTCGTCCGCCGGGCGTGGTATCCAGATGGGGGGTTAGGCCATGCCGGGGATCGTCGATATGGGGCGGGGCTTGCGCGGGCAGGCCTTGCAGAGCATGGGAGAGCTTTCCGCGCAGGAAACGCAGCGGGCGAACACCAACCGGGCCTTGCGGGGGCAGCGGGGCCAGGCGTTGGGGCAGGGGTTGGGGACGCTGGGCGGGGTGGCGGCGAGCTACGTGCTGGGCCAAACGTTGAACGGCGCTGGCTTGGCCATGACTGGCGCGGGCGGCGGTATCACCGGCGGATTGACCACGGGCGGGCTGGGCGCGACGGGTGCCGGAACCGGCCTGACCGGGATGACGGCGGGCGGGAATGCCTTGGTGCTGTCGCCCCAGGCCACCGCTGCCGGGCAAGCGGCGTTGACGCCGGGTTTGGCGAACGCGGGCGGTGTTACGGCAGGGGGTACGGCGGGAACTGCGGGCGGCACTACGGCCAGTTCGACGGGCCTGGGCACGGCATTGGTAAATGGCGCTTACGCGGTTGGTAATGCCGCTGGGGCTGCTTGGTCTTGGCTGGCGGCACTGCTTTAGGAGGCAGAGGCATGAACGGTTCGATGGGTGCGGGTTTGGTCCAAGGCTTGGCCCAGGGGCTGGAATTGGGGGACCAGATGTCGTTGCGGAAGGCCGCGCTGGACCTCCAGGGCCGGGCGGATGCGCGGGCCGAGCAGGAACAGGCGTTCAGCCAAGGCTTGAGGGGCCAAGCCTTGCGGTTGCAGCAAGACCAGTTGGCCGAGCAAACCCGGCAGGCCCAGGCGCGGGAGGGGCAGTCCGAGCGGCAAATCGGCATCGCGGCCCAGGCGTTGGGCTTGGACGAGTCCAAGTTCAAGCAGACGCAACAGCAACAGGCGTTCGAGAACCAAGTCACCAGCGAGAAATTGGGGCGGGAGCGGGCGCTATTCCCCTTGCAGCAGCAGGGCGCGGAACTGGAACTGGCGAAGGCCCGGCAGGCGCAGGCCGAGACCGAAAAGGCGCTGGCGGTGCGGAAATCCATGAACATCCTGACCCAGATGCAGGGCGGGTTGATCGATCCGAACAGCGCCGAGGATTATTACCAGACCTTGAAGACCGCGACCGGCATCGACCCGATGGGCTTCGCCGATGGCCAGGTGGACGGGCTGCTGCGGACCTTCACCGCGGTGCATGACGGCAAGCTGGACCCGAATGCGCCGGAAGCCCTCGACGCGGCGAACGGGATGTTCGGGGCGCGGCTACAGCGGGGGATCGGCGACCGGATCGACCTGCCGGGCGTGCAGGCGGTGGGGGCGGATGGCAAGCCGGTGGCCGGGGTGAAGGGGGAAGTGGTGGACAAACGGCTAAGCCGGGTGATTCCCGTCCCGGACGACGCGGGGAACCCATCGGGGAGGTTCGTCTTCGGGGTGGCTTCGACGGTGAAGGCACCGGACGGGAAGCTCTATACCTACGAAGCGCCGTTGTCGTTGTATGGCACCAGTCATCCCGACGATCCGGCGCTTGTGCTGGATGGCAACGATGTCAGCGGGCACGCGGCGGCGTTGCTGCAAATCCAGCATCGGTACCTGACGGACCCCAAGTTCAAGGCGGGGTTCGATACGATGCTGGTGGGCCGGACCCCGCCGAAGGAGGCGGCGGAGATCGAACTGAAACAGGCCGAGGCCACGAACAAGCGGGCGGAGGCGGTCAAGCACCTGGCGGAGGCGGGAACCCACGACAAGGTGCTGAAATCGGTCCACGACCTTTTGAACAAGCGCTTCGCCGCCGATAGTTTGGAGGGCGTTGCCAAGGATCAGCGGGAATTGATGGACCAAAGCCGGGTGTTGGCCGGGAAGTACCGGGCGCGGTATCCGAACGCCACGGCGGAACAGATTTATGGGGCCGTGGTGCGGGATTTGGGCGGGGGCCAATCCAAGGATTCAGGGGACTACCAGGAGGGGGAGGTTTACCAGGATGGGCAGGGGAACCAGGCGGTTTATAAGGGCGGGAAATGGGTGGATTTGCCGTGATCCGATAATGCCTATCTATACACGGCGATAGCGGATGGTGTGCCTTCCCTGGACGCTGGATTCCGGCATCCATGCCGGGATGACGGCGCGAATCGATTTCTGAACCAAGGGGTTCGTCATGGCCTTCGATCCTTCCACCGCACGGCCCCTTGCGGCTGTTCCTTCGACCTCCGGCGGCGATGATTTCGAGTTGCCCCCGTTGGAGCCTGTCGCCGCGAGGACGACACGGTTCGATCCTTCCACCGCACGCCCTTACAGCCCGCCGCTGTCCGGGCGCGTCAAGGGTTGGGCCGGTGCCGCCCTGTCCCTGGCCGAACCCGAACTGGCGGGCGCGGCCAAGCTGTTGAAAACCCCCGCTTCAACGCCCGCCCCGGAGGCGCAATCGCGCCGGGATTTCATCGAGGCGCTACGCCCCCATGCGGAGCGGGTCGGTGCCCGGCTCGGCATCGCGCCGGAATATCTCATCGCCCAAGCGGCCCAGGAAACCGGCTGGGGCAAGCACGTCCCCGGTAACAACCTGTTCGGGATCAAGGGCCGGTATCGCGGGCAGGGCCGGGAACTCGACACCACCGAGGGCGCGGGCACGCCGGAGCGGGCGGTGTTCAAGACCTATCCCTCCCCCGCCGAAGCGTTCGACGACCTGGGCGCGACGCTGCGGAATCCGCGCTATGCCGCCGCGCTGCATCCGAAGTCGGTGGAGGAATACGGCAACGGCCTGAAAGCGGGCGGCTATGCCACCGACCCCCACTATGCGCGGAACATCGGCGACCGGCTGCGGGAATACCGTGCGGCCCTGGGGCAGGCACCCACGGCGGGCGATTATGGGCGGGTGCTGGCCGGGAGCGCCGGGGCGTTGGTGCCGGAGACCCTGGCCGGGCTGGGGCGCATGGAACTGGGGGCGGAGCGGGCGCTGGGCGTGCGCCCGTTGGGGCGGGATGCGCGGGCGGCGGTTTTCGATTGGCTGGGCGGGCTGGCGAAGTCCACGCGGGATTACTGGCATTCGGGCATGACCCCGGCGGGCCGGGAACAGCTTCTGAATGGCGAGTTGATCCGCAGCGACACCGACCCGGCGACGGGGGAAACCTCGTATGCCTTGGGCGGGCATCCGGGGCAAACCATCCTGTCCGGTGCCTTGGAATCCGCGCCGGGCGTCCTGGCCATGGGGGGCTTGGGCAAGGCGGCGCTGTCCGGGCTGGGCTTCACGGCGGAGCAGGTGGCGGAGCGGGCCGTCGAACACGGCATCGCGCCGGGGCTGGCCGGGTGGCTCGGCAAGGTGGCGACTTCGGGCGCGGCCTATGGCGGCGCGGAGGGTTTGATTTCCGGGGCGCAGGATGCCGAGCAGACTTTCCAGGACTTCATGGCGATCCCGCCCGAGGGCTATACCCGGCTGCCCGCGTTCCGGGAGGCTTTCCTGGAAACCGACCGCGATTTGCCGTTGTTGGAGCGACAGGCGCGGGCCTGGCGGACGGTGGCCGAGCGGGCGGCGCTGGACGTGGGCGCGAAGGCGGGCGCGGTGGCGGGCCTGACCAGCGCGGCGACCGGCGGCGGGATGTTCCGCGCCCTGGAAGCGCCGTCGCGCACGGCGGTGGGCGGTCTGGCCAAGAACGCCTTGGTCGAGGCGGGGCAGGAAGCGCCGCAGAGTGGCTATGAGCAGTGGGCCCAGAACGAGGCCAAGCGGGATTATATCGACCCGGCCCAATCCCCGTGGGCGGGGGTGGCCAATGCCGCCGCCACGGGCGCGGCGGTGGGGGGATTGCTCGGGGGCGTCACGGGTGGATTCACGGGCGGCGGGACCGGCGAACCGGCGCGGGCGGTGGGGGATGTAGCCGAGCAGACGGTTATCCAAGAGGGTGGTGGTCAAACCGCGCCGGGAACCGCGCAAGCCGTTGATGCGCAAAGTATTGGCGAGGGTGCTGAAGCAGCTCCACAAGCTGTGCCCGAAACCCCTATTCCAGCGCCCGCGCCACAGCCCGTCGTGTCCGCGCCCACCGATGCCGATTACCGGGAAGCGGTGATCGCTGCACGGGAGAAGTGGGACCAAAAGCTATCGCCGCAAGCGCGGCAGGTCGCCTTGAACCGTCTGGGCGTGACCGGTGAGGGACTGGCGGATACGGCGTTCTTCGAGTTGCCGCAGGTGGTGCAGGGCGTCTTGGTCCAATCGCGGTTACAAGCGATGGGTAGGGCAAAGCAACCGCCAAAGGCAGAGATCAAGCCCGCCAAACTGCCCAAAGCGAAGAAAACCGCTCCGGCCCCGCCGTCCGCCGCGCCCGCGCCCGCGCCCTTTGACGAGGATGTGCCGCTGTCCTGGCCGACCGCTGGCGGCGGGCCGGCCACCCCGGCCCCGGTCGCGGTGCCCGCTCCGGCGCAAGTTCCGGTCGCGTCCACAGGCCCGGCGGCGCGAAGCCCCGCCGCCAAGCTTCCGGCGGATTTGGCGGGGGCGAAACCCCGGTTCGGGTATCAGGGCCAGGGGTTCGGGTTGGATTTCGAGTCCGACCTGGACAAGGCGGCGTATATCACGGCGCAGGCGACGCAATCGAAGCGGGATGCCGATTATCTGCGCTTCGTCCAGGACCATACCGGCTGGGACGAGCCCGCCGTCCGGGCGCATGGGGCACGGGTCCGGGAGCGGGTCAAGGCGCTGGCGAAGGCGGGCGATTCCGCCGCCGGGCCGTTGCGGGTCGTGGCCGAAAAGCCCGCCAGCCCTATCGACCAAGCGGCGCATACCGCCGCGACCTCGCCGCGCAATCCGCTACCGGAACCTTCGCCAGCCCAGAAAGAGGCGGGTAACTACCCAAAGGGCCATGTGCGGGCGTTCGGCTTGGATTTGAGTATCGAGAACCCCGAAGGCTCGGAGCGTACGGGCGTCGATCCGGGCGGCAAGCCCTGGTCGGTGCGGATGCGCGACCATTATGGGTATATCAAGGGGACGGTGGGCAAGGACAAGGACCCCATCGACCTGTTCATCAAGCCGGGCACGTCGCCGGACCATGGGGGGCCGCTGTTCGTGGTCGATCAGGTGGGCGGGGATGGCCGGTTCGATGAACACAAGGTGATGGCCGGGTATTCCAGCCGCCAGGAGGCCGAACGCGCCTATTTGCGGAATTACGCTCGCGGCTGGAAGGGGCTGGGCGCGATGACCGAGATGTCGCCGGACGGGTTCAAGTCCTGGTTGGCGAGCGGTAAGACCCGGCGTCCGGCGGCGGAATTTATGCCTGAGGGGGCGCGGCCCGGCGATCCGGTGCCGACCGGGGGGAATGTCGGCGAAGCCGACTCCGGTGAAGTGGCCGGGCCGGGGCGGCGAAGCGATGGGGACGGCGGGGCTGTGGTTCCGCCTCCGTTCGGGGTTTTGCCGGAGGGGGGTGGTGTGGGCGAAGCCGCCGCACCCGAGGCCGTGGCCGGGCCGGTACAGGATGGGGCGGGTGGGGCGGTGGCGTCGTCCGAAGCTCTGGACCGCTTCAAGGACAACAAGCTGTTCACTGCCGACAAGGTGGCGGCGGCGCGGGCGCGGCTGAAATCGAAGCTCGGGCAGTTGAATAGCGGTTTGGACCCCGAGTTGCTGGTCGATGGCATGGTCATCGCCGGGGCGTATATCGAAAGCGGGGTGCGGTCGTTCCGCGAGTATGCCCGGTTGATGATGGACGACCTGGGCGATACGGTGAAGCCCTACCTGTTGTCGTTCTGGGAGGGGGCGCGGAATTATCCAGGGCTGGATACCCAAGGCATGACCGGGGTGGAGGAGTCGCGGCGGGATCATGCGGCGTTGATGGCGGGAAAAGATTTGGAAGGAATTAAGCCGTTGTCCGCCGCACCAGAAGCCGCGCCCGCCGGGGGCTCCGGCGATGATCGGACGAATCCGCAAAATTCGGGCGGGGATTCGTCCGTTTCCCCGGCGGCGGATGAGGGACAGGCTTATCATGCTGGTGTGGCCGATTTTCTGGCCAAAAAGCCCCGTGTGTTGCCGAGTTATTTCACCAAGCCCAGCGGAAAGCTGGCTAGGGATTGGTACCGGGGGTGGGATGCGGCGAACTTGGCCGCGCCGGTTGCCGAACCGAACCAACCACAGGAGCAAACCCATGAACAACCCACCCAATCCAACCCCACCAGCGCAGGACGGCCCGGACTTCGAGCAGTGGGTGCGGAGGACGGCGCGGAGGTTCCAGGAAGCGGACATGACGCAAGCGATGGGAACGCCCAAGCAGAAGGCCATGATCGCGTATTGGAAGGAATATCGCCCGAAGATGTACCAGCGGATGAAGGCGTTGAGGCTGCTGGAAAAGCTGGCGTTCGTGCTGGAAAACCTGGCGATAGAGGAAGAGGACCGCAACCTGAAGGGCGGCATGGGCTGGCCGGACAGCCGGGAACAGGCGGAACAGGGGTGGCTGTTGATGGAGCCGGAGGAGGACGATCCGTTGGAGAACCTGCCGCCAACGGAGAGGCGGCAGGCGGAGAGGTTCCTGGAGTGGGAACGGGAGGCCGAGGCGAACGGGACTCCGGCGGAGGATCGTTGGTGGCGGCAACACCTGGAGGACTGGGGGGTACCCTGGACTCAAACGCCGGGACCGTGGACGGAGCTACAGCAAGCCCTGGACCACGGGCAGGAGCTGGTGGCGCAGTCGCAAGCGCGGCGGGCGGCAAAGGCAAGCGTCGAAAAAAGGCCGCCGAAGAACCCGGCGTAACCCCGGAACTGCGGGTGGAGGTGGACGGCGGCGAACAGACGCGCCTGCCGAACTATCACTTGACCGACCCGAAAGCCATTGTTGGCGGCGGGCCGAAGGAACGCTTCCGGCGTAATCGGCGGGCCATCGAGGCCTATAACACCCTGGTGGACGAGAACCGCCAGCCGACCCCGGAAGAACGGGACGCCCTGGCGGCTTATATGGGGTGGGGGTCGTTCGGCCAGGAGTTGTTCCAAGGGTCTTGGGCCAAGCCGGTGTACCGGGAGGGCTGGCAGGCGGAAAACGATTGGCTGCGCGAACACTTGGGCGAGGAGGCTTGGAAGTCGGCCCAAGGGTCCATCCTCAACGCGCACTATACCGACCCGCCCACGGTGGAAGCACTGTGGGGCATGGTCGAGCGCATGGGTTTTATCGGTGGGCGGGTGTTGGAGCCGTCCATGGGGATCGGCAATTTCTTCGCGCTGATGCCCCGGCATTTGATGGCGTCCAGTGACTTGACCGGGATTGAACTGGACCAGATGACCGCCGGTATGACGCGGTTCCTGTACCCGGATGCCAATATCCAGCGCAAGGGCTACGAGGAGTCGCAGACGGCGGACGATTTCTACGATGTGGTGATCGGCAATTGGCCGTTCGCGGCGCAAGGTCCATCCGACCGGCGCTACAACAAGTACGCGCCTTCCCTCCATGATTATTTCTTCCTGAAAGCCCTGGACCAGGTGCGGCCCGGTGGGCTGGTGGTCGGCATCACGTCCGCCGGTTCGATGGACAAGCAGGGGAGGACGGTGCGTTTGGCGCTGTCCAAGGCGGGGAATCTGGTGGCGGCGTACCGGTTGCCTACGGGGGCATTCCAGGATTACGCCGGGACCAAGGTGGTGACGGACATCCTGGTGTTCCAGAAAAAGGGCGAAGGGGTGCCGAACGGGATTCCCGCCGAGGAGTGGATGGAGGCCGACCATGTGATCGGCCAGCGTAGCGACGGCTCGGACGTGCGGGTGAACCGCTTCTGGCAGAAGCATCCGGCCAACATCCTGGGCGAAATGGCTGTGGGGCGCGGCACGACGCAAGGCCGGGACGGGATGATCGTGAACCGGACGGAGGATTTCGAGCGCTGGTTGCGGAAGTTGCCGCAGTTGGTACCGGAAAACATCATGACCCGGCGTGAGAGCCTGGGGAATGTCAGCTACATCAATAATACCGTGAAGGACCGCGAGGGCGCGGTGGTGGTGAAGGCGGGCGGGTTGTTCGTGGTCCAGGGCGAGCGGCTGGCGGCGCTGGCCGATGTGAAGAATTACCGGATGAAATCGGCGGCTGAAACCGCCAAGCGGGAGGCGCAGGTCCGTGCCTTGGTGGGCATGCGCGAAGCCTATGACGCGCTGATTGCCGCCGAACGGTCGGGTGCGGCTCCAGAAGTGGCGCGGTTGGCTTTGGCTGGCCAGTATCGGGCGTTTGTAGATGAGCATGGGCCGTTGGCCGAATCCAAAGGATTGAAAATCCTGAAGGATGTGCGCGACCCGTACTATCCGGCGCTGGCGGCACTGGAAACCCGGACACCGGAAGGCCGCTACGAACCTGCGGCGATTCTGTCGCAGCCCACGATGCGGGCGAAGGCGCGGCCCGCCAATCCCGGTATCCGCGATGCCTTCGTCTTGATGCGGAACGAGTCGGCCCAGGTCGATCTGGCGCGGGTGGCGGAGTTGGCGCGGACCACAGAGGAGGCCGTCGCGGCGGAACTCCTGGGCGCGGGGGCGGTGTTCAGGACACCCGCCGGAAGCTACGAGGTGCGGGACGTGTACTTGTCGGGCAACGTGCGGCGCAAGCTGCGCGAGGCTATCGAGGCGCAGGACGCGGGCCAGGACATGGCGGCGAATATCGAAGCCCTGAGGCCGGTGATTCCGCCGGACATCCCGTATTTTTCCATCGAGGCCAAGCTGGGGGCACCGTGGGTGCCAGCCGAATATTACCGGCAGTTCGTGGCCGGGCTGGTCGGGGTGTCGGGGAAGGAGGTTGGGGATATCAATATCCGGCCCATGCCGAACGGCTGGAAGGTGAAACTGGAGACCTGGATCAACAACAAGCCGGAAGCGACCAACCTGCACGGGGTGCCGTTCCATCCGTTTTCAGGGTTGGTCCAGGCGGCGATGAACAACACCAGCATCACCATCCGGGTGCCGGACAAGGACGGCAACCTGGTGGTGGACGAGGCCCGGAGCAAGGCGGCGAACGAGAAGGCTGGGGCGATCCGGGAGAAGTACGGGGAATGGGTATGGAAGGATGCCGCCCGTCGGATCGAGTTGGAGCGGGCTTATAACGAGACGATGAATGCGGCGGCGGAACCGCAGTTCGATGGTGCGTTCCTGACCTTCGAGGGGATGGCGCTGCATCGTGGCCAGGGGGAATTCAACCTCCGGTCCCATCAGCAGGATGCCATTTGGCGGGGCATCGCCAACGGGAAGGGCATCTACGCGCACGAGGTCGGGACCGGGAAGACGTTCACGATGGGCGGGCTGGCGGTGGAATCGCGCCGCTATGGCTTGGCCCGGAAGCCGGTGATCTTCGCCCACAACGCCAACAGTGCCAGCGTGGCGGCGGAAATCCAGGAGATGTATCCGGCGGCGAAGGTGCTGTATGTGGATAACCTGACGCCGGATACCCTCCCGACCACGTTGCGGCGTATCGCCAACGACGATTGGGACGCGGTGGTAGTGCCGCATTCCTTGATCGACCGCTTCGCCCTGTCGGAAAAAACCTTGAAGGGTCTGGCCGAGGCTGATATTGCCGCGTTGGAAGAGGAGGCCATGGACGCGGCGCAGGATGATGGTGCCGATCTGACGCCGGGCATGATGGACGACGAGGAGGCCATGAAAAAGGTCCGGTCGTCCACCGCCAAGCAGTTGGTGAAGGCGCGGAACGCCATCAAGAAGAAGGTCGCGGACATGGCGGTGCGGGCGTCCAGGCCGGACGCGGTGATTTTCGAGGACTTGGGGATCGACATGATCCTGGTGGACGAGGCCCACGAGTTCAAGAAACCGCCGCTGGCGACCCGGATGAAGCTCAAGGGTTTGAATACCGGCACGTCCGATAGGTCCATCACCTTGCGGTTCCTGACCGACTATGTGCGGTCGATCAGCGGCGGGAAGGGGGTGCATGTGTTCACCGGCACGCCCATCACCAACACGCTGAACGAAATCTACAACCTGATGCGCTACGTCATGGACGAGGACATGGCGCGGGACGGGGTGAAGAACTGGGATGCGTGGTTCAACACCTTCGCCGACCAGACCACCGACGTGGAGTTGACCGCGACCGGGGAGTACGAGCCGGTGTCGCGGTTGGCGGCGTTCGTGAACGTGGCGGAACTGCGGCGGATGGCCGGGCAGTTCATGCATATCGTGTTCGCCGACGAGATGCCGGAGTTCAAGCCCAGGGCCACGGCCAGCGGCAAGACCAACTTCGACAAGGATTTGACCGAGGCCGAGCGCGACGAGCTTTTGAACGGGCGGAACGAACACCCGGCGGGGCGTCCGTATAAGAAGATCGTGAATGAAACCGCCGAGATGAACCCGGTCCAGCGGTCCATCCTCGCGGAATTGATTGGCCGGGCGCGGTCGTTCAAGAGCGCGACCAAGCGGGAGCGGCGGGAAATCATGCTGTCCGGTGATCCGCGTTCTCCCATCCTGGTGGAGACGGCGGCGGGGAATGCCGGGTTCGATGCGCGGCTGTACGACCTGTCCGCGCCGGACGATCCGAACAGCAAGGTGAACCGGGCGGTGCGGAACGTCCTGGCCCATTACCATGAACATCCCCTGGCCACCCAGGTGATTTTCATGGAGCGCGGCTATAACGATTCCAGCGTGCAGCGTGGACAGAAGGTGCCCAAGTTCAATATCGCCAAGGATATCGTGGACAAGCTGGTGGCGGGCGGGGTGCCCCGCGAGCAAATCGCCATCGTCACGGGCGATACCTCGAAGGATAAGCGCAGGGATATCGCCGAAGCCATGAACCGGGCGGACATCCGGGTGGTGATCGGGAGTTCCGCCACGCTGGGCGTGGGCGTGAACATGCAGGCGAACCTGCGGGCCATGCACCACTTGGACGCGCCATGGATGCCGGGCTTGCTGGAACAGCGCAATGGACGCGGCCAGCGGCAGGGGAATAGATGGAATACGGTGTTGGAATACCGCTATTTGACGGAAGGACTGGACGGGCGGCGCTGGCAAGTCCTGGCGGTGAAGCAGAAATTCATCACGGCGTTCCTGAAGGCCGATGCGTCGGTGCGCGTCATCGAGGGCGATGCCGTGAACCTGGACGAGGGCGAGGGGATGGACGACCTGGCCGAGTCGTTGAGTTCGGCCAGCGGCGACCCGCGCATCCTGGTTCGGGAGAAGCTGAAGGCCGATGTGCGCAAGCTGGAAATGCGGGAGCGGATGCACTCGCAGGGGATCGAGGATGCCCAGCGGCAGGCGCGGCGGTTGGTGGAGGATAACGTCGATCTGGAGGCGCGGCTGGCCGCGTATCGGGGTGATGCGGACCTGTGGGCGGCGGAGAAGGACAGGCCGTTCGCGATGGTGGTGGATGGCAAGTCCTATGCCGAACGCAAGGCGGCGCAGGAGGCCATGGCCCAGGTGTTCAAGGGTGTCCTGGATTTCGATTGGCATCCGTTGGGGGAATTCCGCGGCTTCGCCCTGCGCTGGCGCAACCGGGCGACCGCCGGGGGGATGATCGAAATCACGGTGGAACTGCACCGGCCCGGTAGTCGCTATGCCCAGGTGGACGTGACGCATTATGCCGAGGGCACCATCGCCAGTATCGAGGGCAAGTTGCGGGCGTTGCCCCGCGCCGTGGAGAACCTCCAGGAGCGTATCCGGGATAACGAGTCAGCCATCGCCAAGTTCCAGATGGCGGCGGAAACACCGTTCGGACAGGAAACCGCGTTGAAGAAGAAGCGGGAACTGCTGGCCCAGACGGAACGGGACTTGGCCGATTTCCCGGCGGCGGCTCCGGCCTGGCTGCGGAACGGTGCGCCCACAGGGACGGATGTGTTCCTGAAAGATGAGGAAGCGCCTACGGTCTACAAGGTGCCGGGCTATGGTTGGGCGCGGCCCTTCAAACGCGGCGATGATCCGCTCGGAGCCGATTTGATCGAGGGGTACGGCTGGTTGGTTCCGGCGAATCAGGGCGATGTCCGGCCCACCCAGGAGCGGCGCACGGCCACCGTGCAAAGCCATCGGTGGGGCCGGGACAACTGGTGGGTGCTGGTGGACGATGGCGAGAAGGTCCGGGCGGTGCCCTATACCGACTTGCGCGACGAGAACAATTTGCCGGTGTTCGAGGCCAGGCCGTTTGAACGCCCGCCGATGGCCGGGGTGGGTCCGGCCACGGTGGGACAGGTTTCCGCGCCCGCGCCGGACAGGCCACGTGCGGCCACGCCCAAGGGGGTGAAGGTCGGCGATGTGGTGCGGTTCGAGGGGCGGGAAGGGGATTGGGTGGTGGGCCGGTTGGTGCCGCCCGGCAATTCCGCCGATATGGACCGCGAAAGCCGGTGGAGCCTGGAGGTGGAGCCGGTCAGCGGCGGGGAAAGGGAGATGCTTCCGGCGGGGGCGGTGGCGGCGCGAGAAGCAGGGGAAGCCGGTAAGTTTTCGCGCCACAGGTTTTCCTGGGAGGCTGACCAGGGCGGCGGTACGCCGGAATCCATCCGCGCCGAACTGGCCAAGCGCTTCGGGGACCGGCGGGTCCGGCGCTTGGAGCGGGCGAAGCGCTTGTACATCTTGGATTCCTGGCAGGCGCTACGCCGGTTCGCGCCCGAGGCAGGACCTAACGACAAGGCGCTGTTCAAGGAGGGCCGGGTGTACTTGGTCGCGCCGAATATCCGGGCGGGGGATGCGGTCGGGGTGTTCCTGCACGAGACCGGGGTGCATGGCGGGCTGGTGGACTGGCTGGGCGGGCGCTTCCCGGAATTCGCGGCGCGGTTCCATGAACTGGTCGGGGCCGGGGACGCGGCGGCGGTGCGGGCCGAGGCGCAGGTGCAACGGTTATTGCGCGACAACGCGCTTAACCCCGCCGATGCCGACGAAGAGCGCATCGCCTATCTGGTCGAATACGTGACCCGGCTGGATGGCAAGGATCGGGCGCGGCTGTCGGCGCGGGTGCGGGCCTGGGTCCGGGAGGTGGTCGCGGCCTTGCGGGCGGCGCTGTATGCCTCGCCGCTCGGGGAGTGGCTGCGAAAGCGCGGGTTCGAGTTGACGGCGCGGGATTTCGCGGCCTTGGCGCGGGCGGCGGTGCGGCGGAATGCGGCTTCAATCTCCACGGATTCGCGGAGATTGGCTAGCCAGTTCAACCTCGCGCCGATGTTCTACTCGGCGTTGACCCGCGCCGTGCAGGCCATGAAGCAGCCCAAGGCACCGGGTAGCCAGTGGGCGGCGATGATCGACAAGGCTCCCGGCGTGAAGGCGGAGGAAGTCGAGTGGTCGGGGGTGAAGGAATGGCTGGCCGGGCGCGGGGGTTCGGTGGGCAAGGCAGAGTTGCTGGATTTCCTGGCGCAGAACGAGATCAGGGTGGAGGAGGTTCAATCGCCGGAAAATGCCTCTATCGGGACCATGGATTTTCGGAAATACCAAGTGCCGGGCGGCGGCGGGTATCGGGAAGTGTTGTTGACCTTGCCGCCCAAGATGCGCGATGCGTGGGAGGTTTTCGATCCCCGTTCGGGTGAAGTGGTGGATACCTTTTCGACCGAGGCATCGGCCAGGGATCATGTGGATGATCAGAACCGGCGCGGGGCCACCTTGGATTATGGCCGTATCCAAGTGCCCGATATTGCGCTGTCCTATCGCTCCGGCCATTGGCGGGAACCCAATATCCTGGCCCATATCAGGTTGAACGAACGGGCGGACGCCGAGGGGCGGCGGGTGTTGTTCCTGGAAGAGGTGCAGAGCGATTGGCATCAAGAGGGGCGGAAGCGGGGGTATAAGCCGAGCATTCAGGCTTTTCGGGTTGAGCGGAAGGATGATGGCGATAGTTTCGGGGAGTGGGCCGTTATCGGGCCGGATGGCGAATATGGGCGCTATATGCGTGAGCAGGACGCGCAGCGCAGGGTAGATGCCGATAATTCGAGGCACATACAAAAGTTCGTACCCGATGCGCCGTTCAAGCAATCGTGGGCGCTGTTGGCGATGAAGCGCATGATCCGCTACGCCGCCGAAAACGGCTTCGACCGGATCGCGTGGGCACCGGGGGCGGTGCAGACGGAACGGTATGAGCTGAACCGGCAGGTGGACAGCATCCTCGTGAACGCCGACCCGGATGGCGGGCGGAGGCTGGACATCGATATGGTCGGTCGGCGGGAGTATGAGGCGCTGGTGAATTTGACGGTCGGCCCGGACGGGAAGGTGTTGGCCGGGGATATGGCCGAGGCGGTCGGGAAGCCGCTGGACGAGGTGGTCGGCAAGGAGATGGCCGAGCGGGTGATGGCGGTCGAGGGGGTGAAAACCTTCGAGGGCGACGGGTTGCGCGTCGGCGGCGAGGGGATGAAAGGGTTCTACGACAGGATTCTGCCCGCCGAGGTGAACAAGTACGTCAAGAAGTGGGGGGTGAAGGTGGTGCCGGTGGAGTTGGGCCGGGAGGTCCGCCCGGAACCTTGGGAACTGGACGACGATGAGGCAACTCCCGCGCCGCGCTATGGGCGAACCCTGGTCGCGCAGGGCGTGGACATCACGCCCGCGATGAAGCTGGCGGCGCTGGAGGAAGGACAACCGTTGTTCAGCCGCGATGGGGCGGCGGGTGGTGGCCGCTTGGCGGAGGTGTGGAAACTGTTGGCGCGGCATTCGGAGGCGTTCCAGTATTCCAAGCCCCAATCCGGCGACATGGCGGACATCGCGGCGGAGATCGATCCTGGCATGGAAGTGACCGACCTGGGCGGTTCCTCCACCGGGGAGAACCGCCATCTGTGGTTTGTTCAGATGCCGAACGGCGATCCCGCCACGGTACGGGAGGACCGGCAAGGCCGGGTGATCGTCAACGCCGCTTCGTTGACCGAGGGCGGGGGCGGCAGCGCCCTGTACGCGCTGGTGTCGGCTTATGCCCACAACAACGGCAAGGTGTTCATCGGCGACCCGGAGGGGTTGTCGGACGAGGCTTTGTTCCGCCGCACGGAAAATATGCTGTCGTCGGCGCTGAAATACGGCACCACCCGGCATCTCCGGCCCCACCCCCGGCAGGAGGGGTTCTGGAAGCGGTGGGGGCTGGCCTGGAAGGACGGCGACGACGCGCACAACCTGGAAACGCTGTTGCTGGCGTCTTATCATGCCGTGACCGAAGCTTTTCCCGAAATAAAGGATGTTGTTTATGACTTCGATGCCCGAGCCTTCCGAAACACCCGCGACGGCCAGTTCGTGGGCGACCCTGATTTCAAGCTTGCCGCCGCTCAGTCCCGAGGAGGAAGAGCGGCTAAGGCTGGGAGCGCTACGCTTAAAAGAACGGTTATCACCAATACCCTGGTACGCGGAGCAGGCGGAGATATGTGGGGAGGGCTATTGGGAGAAGCTCTACGCCAGCCGGGTGAACGAATAGACCCGGCCCTACAGAAAATCCTCTACAGCCGGGCCGACCAGGAACCCGACCCCGCCGCAGTCCAGTCTTCCGCACGGGAAATGGGCCGGGCGGCGCGGCTGTTGAAGCGTGGGTGGCGGGATTTGGGCGACGGCTTCGACGGGCTGGCGGACGACGCGAAAGCCCTGGCGCTGGGCGGTTTCACGGTGCGGATGAACGCCGAACTGGCCCAGGGATACCTGCCGGTGCTGGAACAGCGCTTCGTACCGGCGATGGCGGCGCGGGAGGCGGTGGCGGGGCAGGTGCGGGAATATTTCGCCAACCGGATCGGCATCCCCTTCGAGAAGCTGTACGCGGCCCATCCGGCGGAAGCGGACGCGGTGGCGGAATTGCTCCAGGAGGCGACGATCACCGGGGTGAACCCGGCGGAAACCGAACGGCAGATGTTGCGGCGGGCGGCGGCGGGGTTGGGCATCACGGATGAACCCGGATGGGAGGACGGCGCGGATTACGCGGCGCTGGTCAAGGGTGCGCAAGAGGCGGTCAAGCTGGAAGCGGCGATGGCGGCGGCTTCGGGGAATCCGCCACGCGATGGCTCGGCGGTGGTGCATCGCTTCGTGGCTGACCGGCTGGTGGCGCACTATCGGCAGCAAATCGCCCATATCAACCGGCGGTTGAAGTCGCTGGATACCCTCGGATCGAACCCGGCGCGGCAAATCGAGCTGTTCGAGCAGCGCAAGCGCTATGACGTGGCCATCGGCCACGAGGTGAACCGCGACCGGGCGCGGGAGGACGTGGTGGGGCGGTATCGGCAGTTGTCGGCCTCGGCGTTCTACACCCAGGGCGCGGCGCGGTATTCGGCGCGGTCGCTGTTCGCGTCGGTGGTGCGGTTCGAGGACCGCATCGCGGACCTCGAAACCGCGGCGCTGGAACGCAAGATCAACGACCTGGAAATGGACGCGAAGCAGAAGGCCAAGATCATGGCTTCGCTGCGGAAGAGCCGGCAGTCGCTGCGGGTGCAGGGGCCGTATATCCCGCTGTCGCGGTTCGGGCGGTTCTGGGTGGCCAGCAAGGAGCAGGATAGTTCGGAGTTCGATGTGCCCCTGACGCTGCAAACGCTCGGGAATGGGCGGTTGTTGGTGGCCGGGCGGGAAATGCGGGAGCATGAGGAGTGGTTGAAGTCCTTGGGCGGGAAATATAGCCGGGCGCGGGGCGGGATGCTGTTCGGGGTGCGGCGGTCGCGGGAGGTGGCGCAGCGCATCCGGGAAAGCGGCCTGCTGGAAAAGACGGCGTATGTGAAGCCGGGCGCGGTGCATTACGAGCGGTTCGAGACTTCGCGGCAGGCGGACGAGCGGATCGCGGAGATCAAGGCGAACCCGGATTTGGAGTTCCTGGGGCATGGGTTGAACGTGCCGGACGAAAGCCAAATGCGCTTGATCGACCCGGCCTATGTGGCGGAGGTGGATACGCTGCTGGCGGGTCTCGGCGAGTCGCCGGAGGTACAGGCGATCCGGGACGCGATGTACCAGGGGTTCCTGCGGCGCTTGCCGGAGGTGTCGGCGCAGAAGCATTGGCTGCATCGGAAGAAGACGCCGGGGTTTTCGCGGGATGTGCTGCGGGCCTTGGCGAGCAAGGCGGTCCACGACGCCCACAATATCGCCAGGGTGAAGCATGGCTATCAGGCGTCCGACGCGCTGGACGAGGCCGAGCAAGCCTTGCGGGCGGCGGGCACCTTGAACAGCTTCGGGGCGGCGGTGGCGAAGCTCGGGGCGCTGGAGACCTATCAGCGGGATTGGATGGGGGTGCCGAAACTGGATTTCGAGGTGGGCATGGACCGGGTGGAGGATGTGACCGAGCGGAAGCGCATCCAGGAGGCCCGGCGGTTGTTCGGGAAGGATTCGGTGGCGCTGGCGCGGGCCATCGCCCGGCAGCGGCGGATTCTCGCGCAGGCGGGTTCGATCCGGGCCGGGAACAAGGAGCGGGCGGCGGCGCTGGCGCTGGGCGAGATGCGGAAAGCCTACGACGACGCGGCCAATCCGACGATCCACCCGATGGCGCTGAAGCTGAACGGGCTGGGCTTCGCGATGCACATGGGCATCAGCCCGGCGGCGGCGCTGGTGAACACCTTGCAGACGCCCATCATGACGATGCCGGTGGTGGCGGCGCGGTTCGGGTTCGGCCCGACCCACGCGGCGTTCGGCAAGGCGCTGGGGGATTTTTTCAAGGGGGCGCGGAACCGGGAGGGGGATATTTCCATCGAGACCGGCGGTTTGGACGCCATCGAGCAGCGGGCGCTGTACCGGGTGCGGCGGCGCGGGATGCTGGATAAGACCCTGGCGCACGATACCAGCGAACTTTCCAACGATCCGGCCTTGCTGATGGCCCCGCGCCGGGCGCTGCGGCGGGTGATGGCGGGAATGTTCCACCATGCGGAGCGCTTCAACCGGGAGGTGTCGTTCGTGGCGGCGTTCCGGTTGGCGCGGGCGGCGGGGGATGGTTTCGACACCGCGTATGCCTATGCGGAGAAGGTGTTGCATGACACCCATTACGATTATGCCCAGTGGAACCGTGCCCGTTTCATGCGCGGCGACTGGCCCAGGGTGGTGTTCCAGTTCAAGCAGTATTCCTTGGGTACCACTTGGCTGTTGACGCGGAATTTCCTGTGGACGGTGAAGGAGTTCTTGCGGGCGGCGAAGGGGGAGCAGTCGGTGAAGGACGCCTTCCGGTCGGAAGCCTATAAGACGCTGGCGGGCATCATGGGGATGCAGATGTTGTTCGCGGGGGCGCTGGGTTTGCCGTTCGTGGGCGGGATCGCGCTGGCGGTGAATCTGGCCGCGAAGGGATTCACCGACGACGACGACGAGCCGTTCGAGTTCGAGGTGTGGTTCCGGCGCTGGGCGGCGGAGACTTTCGGGGTGGAGGCCGGGAACGCCATCAGCAAGGGGTTGTTCCCCTGGGCGGTGGGGCAGATTCCGGGGGTTCCGGCGGTGGACCTGCAAGGCAAGCTGTCGATGGCGGATTTGTGGTGGCGGGAGCCGGACCGGGAGCTTGAGGGCAACGATGCGGCGCTGTTCTGGGGGACGCAGTTCATGGGGCCGACCGCGCAACTGTTCGTGAACGCCTTCGCCACGGCCAAGCTGTGGGGCGACGGCCATCCCTGGCGGGCGGTGGAGAAGATCGTGCCGTTGAAGGCGGCGGCGGACCTGATGAAGGCTTACCGCTACGCGACCGAGGGGGCGACGACCTTGAAGGGGGACGAGTTGGTCGAGGACGTGAACGCGGCAGAGGTGTTGGCGACCGCCTTGGGGTTCGCGCCGATGCGGATCGGCGAAACCTACGCGGAGAACCACGCCTATGTGAACGCCAGCAAGGCGCTACACGAACGGCGGCAGGACATCCTGGACACGGTGGCGCGGGGGCGGATGAAGGACGACCCGGAAGCGCTGGGCCGGGGGCTGGCGGAGGCGGAAGCCTTCACGGCGAAGCATCCCGATATGGCCATCTCGGGGGGCGACGTGGCGCGGTCGGTGAAGGCGCGGTTGCGGCGGCGGGCATTGACGGAGGGCGGGCAGTATGTGCCGCCGAAGGAAAGGGAATTGCGGGATCGGTTCCGGTTCGGGGCGACGGAATAGGGTGGGCCGGGATGGGAAAGGCCGGGAGGGGGAACCTTCCCGGCCTTTTTTCGTGGTTAGCGGTTGGCGGGCCTGCCGCGTCATGCGGTGTGTGGCGGCTTAGGGTTTGGGCTTGGGTTTCAGGCTGAGTTTTGGTTTGCCGAGCGGGGACGGGGTGGGTTGGGGCGGTTGCGCCGGGGGCTGCGGCTGCGCCGGGGCGCGGGACTTGGCGACCGTGACCACCGGGACGGGTTTGCCGGAGGTGGCCGGGGCGGGTTTTTGGTCCGGGGCGGGCGCGGGCGTGGCTTGGGGCTTGGGCCGGTTGGGCGGCTTCTTGTCCTTGACCCGGATGTGGGCCGAGTCGATCCGGGGTTCCTGGGCGTCCAGCTTGATGACGCCTTCGACCACGACCACGGGTTGCCCGGCTTCGCGGAAGGCCGCGACCGCCTTGCGGAAGCTGGTGGGGTTCAGGTGGGCGGTGAATTCGCGTCCGTTGATATCGACGGCGATGGGCACGGTGGCCGCGCCTTCGGTGGCGTGGTCCAGGCATTGGCGGAACGAGTCGTTTTGCAGGGTGATGGCGAGCTGGGTTTGGACGGCTTTCATGCGGAGGGTCTCCAGGATGCGGGCGTGGGCTTTTTTGCCGTGGCGCTGGCGGCGGCGGCGGTAGGGCTTGCCGGGGTGTTCGAGGTGGTGGGCGGCTTTGTGGCGTTCGGCGGGCGACACCGGGCCGACGGGTTGGCCGTCGAGGCCGATGCGGGGCTGGGTGCCGTCGGCCAGGGCGCGTTGGTAGGCGGCGCTGGCGGTGTAATGGGCCAGCGCGGCGCGGACGGCTTCGAGGTCGTGGCCCTGGGCGACGAGGGTTTCGCGGATGCCGATGGCGAGGGGCAGCACGGCGTCCGGGTCGTCGGGGAAGGCCAGGGGGTATTGGCGGCGCAGGGTCGCCAGCAGGGGGGGTGGCGTGGTGGGGTCCATGGGGTTCTCCTCAAGGGTGGATCGGGCGGGGGTGGGGTGCCCCCGCGAACGAAGCACAGGGCGGTTAGACCCCCCTGTGCGGTGTTGGATCAACGGGCTTGGCTCCTGCCGTACCAGGGGCGGCCGGTGCGGGCTTCGAGGGCGTGGACGGCGTCCATCGCCGCCGCGACGCCGATTTCCGCCGTGCGGACCTGGGCGCAGAGGGTGTTCAGTTCTTCTTCGGTCAGCGTGACCCACCCGGCGGTTGCCGGAGGCGCGGCCCGCGTGGTTTGGGCGGCGGCGCGGAGCAGGTAGTAGTCGCGGGGTCCGTCGCGGCCTTCGCGGCAGACGGCCTTCTTGCGGATGAAGCCGAGCCGGTGGAGCAGCTTGCCCATGGGGGCGTGGGCGCGGCGGTGGGGGTCGGTGTCGGGGTCGCCGAGGAACATGGCGATGAGGTCGCGCACCGAGACGTAGGCCAGCCCGGCGACGTGGGCGGCGATGCGGGTTTCCAGGTCGGGCGGGATGTCCACGAAGGGCGCGGGGGCGTCGGGGAGGTAGCGCAGGGCGTTGCGCGGTTGGGTCGCCAGCGCGTCGTAGGCACGGATGACCTTGAGGTGGAAGGCCGGGCTGATCCACATAGCGTAGCTGTAGACCAGTTCCTTGACGACGAAGGTGCCGCCGTACCTACCAGCTTTGGACTCGATGGGTTTAATTCCGGGAATTCCCGGAATTAGATTTTCAGCTGAATCCATGTGTTCGCGCTCAAGCTCAGCAATCAAATCCTGAGTTTGTTGGATGCGTAACCAGTCCGATGGCTGATGCTTTTTCTTGCCGCCGCTGGCCTTGTGAAGATCGTTGAGGGAGTAACGCCCTTCGGCGTCTTGATGGATGCGGGTGTCCGCGATGATGAGGTTAGCCATGATGGCCTCCTGAGCTGGGTTTGAGGCCGTCACTTTTCTTTTCGACGAGAATTTGGTGACGGACGATGCGTGGGGTCGAAAACCAGGGCTCAGGAACCCGGCCACCCTTACAGGTGCCCACGCATCGCCGTCATGACTCGGGCGCATCGCGGACATGAAAAATGCCCGATGCGCGGAATTTGGGGGCTATGCGCCTGAGCTAAGTCCAGGTTTCGACACCCGGCCCCGGATGCGTCCGGGGTTCAACAGCGTAGGCGCGTTTTTGGGCGGTTGTCAATGGTGAATATTTACGTTGACGGGGAGGATGGGGGTGTTGAAGGATTGGTGGGCGGCATAAAGCCCTAGATTGATGGGGTATGCTGGAAAAAATTAATAATCGCCAATATAATATTATTGGATTCTCTATGAAAATTCAGCAAATTATTATTCATAACTTTCGATCTGTGCTTGATGCTGACATTGAGGTGCATGATTACATGTTATTGGTTGGAGCGAACAATGCTGGTAAAAGCACTATTTTGAATGCATTGCGAGTTTTTTATGATGATATAAAATGGTCAACAGAAGACTTCCCAAAAACGGAAACGCTTGATAACGAGTCATGGGTACAGCTCAAATTTAAATTAGATGATGAGGAATGGGTTGGACTTGCAGATGAATATAAAAGAGGGGTAACCAGCCAATGCTTAACAGTTCGTCGCTATTTTAAATCTGATGAAAAAGGTAGAGTTCAAAAGGAGCAAAGTAATATTTATGGTTTCGTAAATGGAGAAATCAGCAAAGAGCTATTCTATGGCGCAAAAAATGTCGGAACAGCTAAGGTCGGTCAGGTTCTATATGTGCCAGCGCTAGCTAACCCTACCGATCAAACAAAAATGAGCGGTCCATCACCTCTTCGCAACATGCTCAACTTTTTATTAAAAAAAGTCGTCTCTAAAAGCGAAGCTTTTAAAGAGGTTACTGCTGCCTTTGAAAAACTTAACGAAGAGGCCAGAAAGGAAAATGGTTTTTTAACAGAAATATCAAATCCGCTTAACGTCGCAATCGAAGCGTGGGGCATTAAAATTGATCTCTCGGTCGACTCTGTCGCGCCAGAAGATATTTCAAAATCATTGGTTAGATTTGCATTTTTAGATGCATCGTTAGGTGATACTGGTTTTGATCTTGATCGCTACGGACATGGGTTTCAACGTTCTGTAATTTATGAGCTAATTCGGTTGGCACCGACATTCAAAGATGAGAAAAAAACCAGTAAAAAGGAGTTTAATCCATTATACAATCTAGTGCTTTTTGAAGAGCCAGAGGCATTTTTGCATCCAAGCCAGCAGGAAAGCATGGCTTATCACTTGCGCCGTCTAAGTGCAGAAAGTGGACAACAGGTATTTATCACTACCCACTCACCGATCTTTGCTGGCAAAGCTGCTCAGCAAATTGGTCAGATTATCCGTGTTCAACGCAGTAATGGCGTGACCAAAATTTTCCAACCTAAAGGAACACAGATAAATGAAGTATTCGATCAAGGTGGTGAATTGCTTATAGCCCTACAGGCATTCGTTGCAAATAAAACCATACATGACAATAAAAAAAGTCGTGCACGTAAAATGATTGAAAACCCACCTGAAGCTGATATTGCTATTCAAGAGGAACGCTTTCGCTTTCAACTTTGGCTGGATAGTGAGCGGTCTTCCTTGTTTTTTGCGGACAAAGTGCTTTTAGTGGAAGGTGCGACAGAGCGAGCTTTATTTAACTATCTTCTCGCCAATGATTGGCATGATCTTAGTACGCAACGCATCTGTATTGTTGATGCTCTTGGGAAATTTAATTTCCATCGATTTATGGCGTTATTTAAAGTTTATGGCATCCCTCACGGTGTCATGCTGGATGATGACAACAACAATGGAAAAGATGCCGCTTTCCATGGTGCTATAAATGATTTAGTTGGAGCGTCGGCTAATTTGCATACGCTCGCCACACCAGTAATGTTTCCTATATGCCTGGAAAATTTTTTAGGATTACAAACACCAGATAGAGATGATAAAAAACCCTTGGAAATACTGAAAGTAATTGCATCTGGACAAGTCGCAACTAACAGTCTCTTGGCGCTTCGAGAGAAGTTTTGTGAGGCACTTGCAATTGCTTAAAGCTGAAGCAAAAGTGTGAACGGCCCGCGCAACCAGCATGACGGGATAACAGCCGGGCGGGCCAGTATTCCCGGCCCACCGGGGTGTTCTACCCGACTGCCTGAAGGTAAAACTCGGAACATGTCATCGATGGATAAACCCAGATGAAGGCATCAAGCGTATTTCTGCTCAGTATTTTCATGGGTTTAACCCCGTCACTGGCGCTTTCCATTTGTCCTTCAACACAGAAAAAATGCCTGGGTAAAGGTGGGTTTTGGGCAGAGACTTTTGACGGGTTGCATTATTGCGAAGCATCTATAAGTGATGGAAAGCGTTGTACTGGTAGCAATGACTGTGATAATGCATCCTGTATTTACTACAGACCCTATCCAAAGAATATCGGGCAACCGCTACTAGGTTTTTGCCTTGGGACAGAAAAGCCGGGAGACGGGCTGATGGGGTGCGAGGTACATCCCGGCTGTAGCGGGCGGATTGAAAATGCGCACCTGCTTCATCCTGATGGGATGAGATGTATGGTTCTGGATTAGCCGGGTAGCCCGTGTAGGGTGAAATAGCCGGTACTCTGGCGTATTCCGCCGCATGGATGGGGGCTCCGCATCCGGCGCAATACGGGAGTACCCTATTGCGCCCTACGCGCTCATGAAAATCACAATTAGGTGGGGTGGGCCGATATTCCCAGCCCGCCGTGATATTCGGAGGCGGTGGGCATGAGTACATGCCCACCCTACATATACGGCCCGACCGGCCAACCCTGCCCCTTTTTGGAGAACCCGAAATGCACATCGAAACCGAACTGGACGACATCCACGCCGCCCGCCTGCTGGAACTGCAAAAACACTCGGATCAACCCTTGGCGGAAATCGTCGCCCAACTCCTGGCCCAAGCCCTGGACGAACCCCCCCCGCCTCTGGAAACCGAAGGCGGCAAGGTGCTACGCATCCTGGAACAACGCGGGTTGCTCGGCTGCATGGAGGGCGATGGACAACTTGCCGTCGATTACAAGAACCATCTCTGGGGCAAGCCGTGATTATCGCCGACACCGGGTTTTGGGTGGCCTTGCTCGACCGGCGCGATAACCTACACGCCCGCGTGAGGGCCAAAGCGGCCCGACTCACCGAACCGCTCATCACCACCGTGCCCGTCGTCACCGAAGTTTGCTATTTGTTGCAAACCCGCCGTGGCCCGGAAGTGTCCGCGCAATTCCCGCTCGCGCAACAGGATGGCCTGTTCCGGCTTTTCAGCATCGAAGAAAGCCATCTGCCACGCATGGCGGAACTCATGCGGCAATATGCCAACCTGCCCATGGATTTCGCCGACGCATCCCTGGTCATCCTGGCCGAATACCTGGGGCATGGGCGCATTGTTTCCATCGACCAGCCGGGTAGGGTGGGCCGGTATTCCCGGCCCACCGGGGTGTTTGGAATGGTGGGCATGAAGTACATGCCCACCCTACTTCGGTTGCCGTGCTGCCGGAATCCCGGCGGTTTCATTCACAAGCTCAACGGGACGGTATGGGACAGGCGGATCACGGCGGGGTGTCGCGCAGCCGGGTAGGGTGGGCTGGTATTCCCGGTCCACCGGGATGTTTGGAGGTGGTGGGCATGAAGTACATGCCCACCCTACTTCGGTTGCCGTGCTGCCGGAATCCCGGCGGTTTCATTCACAAGCGCAACGGGACGGTATGGGACAGGCGGATCACGGCGGGGCGTCGCGCAGGACTTCGGGATGCCGGGCGACGATGCCGAGCAACACGCGGGCCGCGCCGGAGGGCCGCTTACGGCCCTGCTCCCATTCCTGCAAGGTGCGCTTGGAGACGCCCAGGCTCTTGGCGAACTCGGCCTGGGACAGCCCGGCCTTGGCGCGGGCGTTCAAGGCCGCCCAGCGCTCGGCGGGAATGACGCCGTCCTCCTCGACCGTGCCATCGGCGCGGGTGACGATGCGCCGCGCCGACCCGTCCGGCTGCTCGACGTACTCGGTCTTGCAAGCCCAGGTTGCGGTTTTCATCTCGCGGACCGATTGCAGCAGGTCTCCGCAGAACCTCTCCATTTCCTCATCCATCGCTGGCTTCCCCTCTCAGTTGGTTAAGGACCGCCGTGGGCAGGTTGTCGAACTTGGCCTTGGTGTAGACGATCAGCAGCACGATCAGCCCGTTGTCCAGTGGGTTGAAATAAATGATCCTCGCGCCCCCGCGCTTGCCCATGCCTTGGCGCGCCCAGCGTACCTTGCGCAGCCCGCCGGTGCCGGGGATGACCGCGCCCGCCTCGGGATGCGCGGCGATCCAGTCGATGAATTCCTCGCGCTCCGCGCCGGTCCACACCGTGGCGGCGTATCTTTGGAAAGTGGGGGTTTCGACGACCGTGTACATGGACGGGATTGTACGCCCTTGGCGTATATCCGCCAACGCGGGCGGCTATGGGCGGTGCCCGTGGCCTCCGCTTCCGCTCCTTGACCCTTGAGGTGCCCCGCCTATGAATTGCCTGGAAAAACACTTGGACGCCATGGTTGCCCAGTCCCGCATTGCCCCACAGGACCGGGACGCCCTGTTGCAAGCCGCCGAAGCCCACCGGGCGGGCGGGATGGTCTGGGCCGAAGCCCAGGTCCGGGCCATCGATGATCGGCTGGAAGCGTTGCGGGCGGAGCGGGCGCGGGCCGGGGTGGCGGCGGGGTCCGCCGACGCGGGTGAGCATCCGGCGATGGCGCGGGGGGAAGGCAAAACCGGCGAGGCTTCGCGCCACAGGTTTTCCTGGGAGGCCAGCCAGGGCGGCGGCACGCCCGAATCCATCCGCGCCGAGTTGGTCCGCCGTTTCGGGGGCCGATTGATCCGGCGGCTGGAGCGGGCGAAGCGGCTCCACATCCTGGATGCCTGGCAGGCGCTGCGCCGGTTCGCGCCCGAGGCAGGACCTAACGACAAGGCGCTGTTCAAGGAGGGCCGGGTGTACTTGGTCGCGCCGAATATCCGGCCCGGCGATGCCGTTGGGGTGTTCCTGCACGAGACCGGGGTCCATGGCGGGCTGGTGGACTGGCTGGGCGGGCGCTTCCCGGAATTCGCGGCGCGGTTCCATGAACTGGTCGGGGCCGGGGACGCGGCGGCGGTGCGGGCCGAGGCGCAGGTGCAACGGTTATTGCGCGACAACGCGCTTAACCCCGCCGATGCCGACGAAGAGCGCATCGCCTATCTGGTCGAATACGTGACCCGGTTGGACGGCAAGGGCAAGGCCAAGCTGTCGGCGCGGGTGCGGGCCTGGGCACGGGAGGTGGTGGCGGCCTTGCGGGCGGCGCTGTATGCCTCGCCGTTCGGGCAATGGCTGCAACGGCGCGGGTTCGAGTTGACGGCGCGGGATTTCGCGGCCTTGGCGCGGGCGGCGGTGCGGCGGGATGCGGCTTCAATCTCCACGGATTCGCGGAGATTGGCTAGCCAGTTCAACCTCGCGCCGATGTTCTACTCGGCGTTGACCCGCGCCGTGCAGGCCATGAAGCAGCCGAAGGCACCGGGTAGCCAGTGGGCGGCGATGCTCGACAAGGCTCCCGGCGTGAAGGTGGAGGAAGTCGAGTGGTCGGGGGTGAAGGAATGGCTGGCCGGGCGCGGGGGTTCGGTGGGCAAGGCGGAATTGTTGGATTTCCTGGCGCAGAACGAGATCAGGGTGGAGGAGGTTCAATCGCCGGAAAACGCCTCTATCGGGACCATGGATTTTCGGAAATACCAAGTGCCGGGCGGCGGCGGGTATCGGGAAGTGTTGTTGACCTTGCCGCCCAAGATGCGGGATGCGTGGGAGGTTTTCGATCCCCGTTCGGGTGAAGTGGTGGATACCTTTTCGACCGAGGCATCGGCCAGGGATCATGTGGATGATCAGAACCGGCGCGGGGCCACCTTGGATTATGGCCGTATCCAAGTGCCCGATATTGCGCTGTCCTATCGCTCCGGCCATTGGCGGGAACCCAATATCCTGGCCCATATCAGGTTGAACGAACGGGCGGACGCCGAGGGGCGGCGGGTGTTGTTCCTGGAAGAGGTGCAGAGCGATTGGCATCAAGAGGGGCGGAAGCGGGGGTATAAGCCGAGCATTCAGGCTTTTCGGGTTGAGCGGAAGGATGATGGCGATAGTTTCGGGGAGTGGGCCGTTATCGGGCCGGATGGCGAATATGGGCGCTATATGCGTGAGCAGGACGCGCAGCGCAGGGTAGATGCCGATAATTCGAGGCACATACAAAAGTTCGTACCCGATGCGCCGTTCAAGCAATCGTGGGCGCTGTTGGCGATGAAGCGCATGATCCGCTACGCCGCCGAAAACGGCTTCGACCGGATCGCGTGGGCACCGGGGGCGGTGCAGACGGAACGGTATGAGCTGAACCGGCAGGTGGACAGCATCCTCGTGAACGCCGACCCGGATGGCGGGCGGAGGCTGGACATCGATATGGTTGGGCGGCGGGAGTACGAGGCGCTGGTGAGTTTGACGGTCGGCCCGGACGGGAAGGTGTTGGCCGGGGATATGGCCGAGGCGGTCGGGAAGCCGCTGGACGAGGTGGTCGGCAAGGAGATGGCCGAGCGGGTGATGGCGGTCGAGGGGGTGAAAACCTTCGAGGGCGACGGGTTGCGCGTCGGCGGCGAGGGGATGAAAGGGTTCTACGACAGGATTCTGCCCGCCGAGGTGAACAAGTACGTCAAGAAGTGGGGGGTGAAGGTGGTGCCGGTGGAGTTGGGCCGGGAGGTCCGCCCGGAACCTTGGGAACTGGACGACGATGAGGCAACTCCCGCGCCGCGCTATGGGCGAACCCTGGTCGCGCAGGGCGTGGACATCACGCCCGCGATGAAGCTGGCGGCGCTGGAGGAAGGACAACCGTTGTTCAGCCGCTCCGCGATGAAGGACATCGACGCCAACATCCGCAGGGGGCGGGACGCCCTGGCGAAGGCCGTCTTGGAGAAAACCTCCGTGCATCGCGCCATGTTCCGCAATGGCCTGGGATGGGTCGATTTCGTGTGGGGCAAAACCGGGCGGGTGAAGCCTTCGGGCAAAACAGTCGGCGGCATGGGGTTGGCCCATATCCTGGAAGCCAGGGGGCGCAAGGATGGAATGGCAGAGGCGGAGGCGTTGCGCCTGTTCGATCATTTGATCGAAACGATTGCCGCCGGTACGGAAATCCGTAGGAACGAAACCGGCGGTTCTATCAGGGCTGTGATCGCCAAGGGCGGCTACGAGGCCGTGCTGGTCCGTAACCGTGGAAGCAATGCGTGGGTTTTGAGCGGGTGGCGGGTGAATCCCGGTGCATCCGTGGAGGCCAATGACACCGACGGCGCTACGCATATCGCGGCTGACTCTAGCGACCATAATATGGGCGCGGGATTCGATTCAACTATAGGCCCGCATGATGGGATTGACAATATCCGTTTCAGCCGGGCCGATCAGGAACCCGACCCCGCCGCAGTCCAGTCTTCCGCACGGGAAATGGGCCGCGCTGCGCGGATCATGCGGCGGGCAGGGCGGGATGTCGTGGATGGCTTCGATGGGATGGCCGACGACGCCAAGGCCGTGGCGCTGGGCGGCTTCACGGTGCGGATGAACGCGGAACTGGCCCAGGGATACCTGCCGGTGCTGGAACAGCGCTTCGTACCGGCGATGGCGGCGCGGGAGGTGGCGCAGCGCATCCGGGAAAGCGGCCTGCTGGAAAAGACGGCGTATGTGAAGCCGGGCGCGGTGCATTACGAGCGGTTCGAGACTTCGCGGCAGGCGGACGAGCGGATCGCGGAGATCAAGGCGAACCCGGATTTGGAGTTCCTGGGGCATGGGTTGAACGTGCCGGACGAAAGCCAAATGCGCTTGATCGACCCGGCCTATGTGGCGGAGGTGGATACGCTGCTGGCGGGTCTCGGCGAGTCGCCGGAGGTACAGGCGATCCGGGACGCGATGTACCAGGGGTTCCTGCGGCGCTTGCCGGAGGTGTCGGCGCAGAAGCATTGGCTGCACCGCAAGAAGACGCCGGGGTTTTCGCGGGATGTGCTGCGGGCCTTGGCGAGCAAGGCGGTCCACGACGCCCACAATATCGCCAGGGTGAAGCATGGCTATCAGGCGTCCGACGCGCTGGAAGAGGGCGAACAGGCGCTGAAGGCGGCGGGCACCACCCATGGCATGAAGGCGGCGGTGGCGCGGCTGGCGGCGCTGGAAACCTATCAGCGGGATTGGCAGGCGGCGTCGAAGTTGGACTTCGACGTGGGGATGGACGCCCTGGAGGACGCCGGGCAGCGGAAGTTGATCCGGGAGGCGCGGCGGTTGTTCGGGAAGGATTCGGTGGCGCTGGCGCGGGCCATCGCCCGGCAGCGGCGGATTCTCGCGCAGGCGGGTTCGATTCGGGCCGGGAATAAGGAGCGGGCGGCGGCGTTGGCGCTGGGCGAAATGCGGCGGGCCTACGACGACGCGGCCAATCCGACCATCCATCCCCTGGCCTTGAAGCTGAACGGGTTGGGTTTCGCGATGCACATGGGGATTTCCCCGGCGGCGGCGCTGGTGAACACCTTGCAGACGCCCATCATGACGATGCCGGTGGTGGCGGCACGGTTCGGGTTCGGCCCGACCCACGCGGCGTTCGGCAAGGCGCTGGGGGATTTTTTCAAGGGGGCGCGGAACCGGGAGGGGGATATTTCCATCGAGACCGGCGGTTTGGACGCCATCGAGCAGCGGGCGCTGTACCGGGTGCGGCGGCGCGGGATGCTGGATAAGACCCTGGCGCACGATACCAGTGAGCTTTCCAACGATTCTTTTTCCCGACGGCGATGGGGCGGATGGCGTTCTCCACTGGATTGTTATCCACGGGCAAATCGCCGGTCTCGGCATAGCGGACGAGGGCGGGCCAGCGTTTCAGGGTGTAGTCCAGCGCCTTGGCGGCCCCGGTGCCCGGGGCGGTGCGGGCGCGGGTCTCGGCCAGCCAGGCGCGCAGGGACTCCAGTTCCGGCAGGGCGCGTTCGGCCCGCAGCCGCTGGCGGGCCGGGATGTCCAGCGACCGGGCCTCGGCTTCGACGGCGTAGAGCTGGCCGATGCGCCGCAACGCCTCCCCGGCCATGGGGCTTTGGTTGGCTTGGTGGAGTTCGAAGAACTTGCGCCGCGCATGGGCCCAGCAGCCCAGTTCGACGCAGGGCGGGGCCGCTTCCCGTTCCGGGGCGAACAGCGCCTTGTACCCGGCATAGTCGTCGACCCGCAGGTGGCCTTGCCAGGTGCCGAGGAACGCCCGCGCGTGCCCGCCGCCCCGGCCCGGCCGGTAGTCGAACACGACGATGCGGGGTCCCGGTTCCAGGTCGTTGCTGCGGTAGGCCCAGAGGTAGGCCTTCTTGGCCTTGCCGCTGCCGGGGTCGAGTTGCGCCACCGGGGTTTCGTCGGCGTGGAGCATGCCGCCCCGGCGCAGGTGCCAGGCGAGCCGGTCCGCCAGGGGTTGCAGGGCCACGCCGAGGCGGCCCACCCAGTCGGCCAGGGTCGAGCGCGACAGGACCACCCCGTCGCGGGCGGCGATCTGTTCCAGGCGGTACAGGGGGAGGTGGTCGACGTGCTTGCCGATCAGCACCCAGGCCAGCAAGCCCACCGCCGCCAGGCCGCCGTCGATGACGGCGGGCGGCACCGGGGCGGCGGCGACGGTTTCGCAGGGGCGGCAGGCATATTGGGGCCGGATGTGGCGGTGGACGAAGAACCGGGCCGGTTCGACGTCCAGTTGCTCGGTGACGTCCTCGCCGATCAGGACCAGGTCGGTGTTGCCGCAACGGGGACATTGGCAGGCCTCCGGTTCGTGGCGGTGCTCGATCCTCGGCAGGGGGTCCGGCAACGGCTGGCGTCCGGCCCTCGCGCGCTTCGGCTTGGCGGCGGCGGGGGCCGCCGCGCCGTCGGCCAGGCGCTCGATCTCCGCCTCCACCGCCGCCGAGTCCTCGTTCCAGGTGTCCTGGAACAGGTTGCGCTGGGTCTGGGGCAGGGCTTCGCTTTTGACCCCGAAGCGGATCCGCCGCAAATGGGCGAGTTCCAGGGTGAGCGCCTGGATCTTGAGGTCCTTGGCTGCCGACGCCCTTTGCAACGCCGCGATCATCGCCGCCAATCGGGTTCTGGCGGACGGTTCCAGGTTCAGCAGGTCGAGTTGGGCCAGCGCTTCCATAGCCCCGATCATACCCCCGCCCGACCCCCCGGAACCCTTGGAAACACTGGGTTCCGGGGGAATGCTCCGTCCCCGTCCTCAGGCTTGCCAATCCACCGGCGGCGTGGCCGACAGGCGTCGCCAGTCCACCCCCGCCACCAACCATTCCCTCTGCGCCGGCGTCAGCGCGAACACCGCCTCGCCCAGCGCGGGCCACGCGAACCCGCCCCGGTGCAGCCGACGCTGGCACAGCCACGCCCCGTTCCCGTCCCACACCAGCAGCTTCAGCCGTGTGCCCGCCTTGTTCCGGAAGATGAACCCCGCGCCGGAACACGGCGACCGGCCCAGCCGGTGCTGGACATGGGCCGACAGCCCATCGATGCCCCGCCTCATGTCCACCGGCTCGACCACCAACCACAGATGCTCCGGACGCCGGATCACGCCAAGCCCCTCAGCAATTCCGCCACCCAGCGCGCCGGTACCGTCGCGGGAATATCCAACCGGACACCCGGGGCCAGCCGCAGCACCAAAGCCGGCCCCTCCTCGGCGGCGACCGGGGCCGGGGCCACCCGGACCGGAATCAATCCAAGGCCGGCCAACCCCCCGGCGGCGGGTTCCCGCTTCACCCAGCCCGAGAAGGTCTTGGGGTTCACTCCCCGTTGACGGCAATACTCGGCCTGGCTCAACCCGCTCTTCCTCCACGCCTCGACGTGGACCTCCGGCAAATCCCGCTTCTTCATCCCGCTCCTCCAACAAAAGGCCCAAGGGTGTCGCGGTTTAGAGGACATCCGGCACATCTTGTGCTTTTCGCGGCGAGCGTTTAAAAGCCCCGTTTTTTGCAAGGCGGGAAGCGAAGGAGAGTCGTGAGTTGCTTGGAAATCTCGGATCGACTGTGGGAGCGGGTAGCGTCGTTGTTGGAGCCGTTCAAGCGGCGCAGGCCGGGCGGTTCCAAGCCGCTGGGGTTCCGGACGGTCATGAATGGGATTTTGTACGTGCTCAAAACTGGTTGCCAATGGAATTGCCTGCCGCCCTGCTATGGCTCGAAGAGCGCGGTCCACGAACACTTCCAGCGATGGGCCGCTGCGGGCGTGTTCACGGAGATGTTCCGCTGGTCGGCGGCGGATTATGAGGAGCTTGAGGGTTTTGAACTGGCCTGGCAGTCGATGGACGGCAGCCTGGTGCAGGCCCCGGTGCGCCAAGCCCACTGCCGGAAGGACGAGGGGTTGGGGCGCAATCCCACGGATCGCGGGCGTAGTGGCGGCAAGATCCACCTCCAGGTGGATGGGAAAGGGATGCCCTTTGCCGTCGTGCAAGCCGGGGCCAACGTACACGACAGCCGCTTGGTGACTGTCACGGTCGAGGCGGCCGTGATCGCGGCACCCGCCGGCACCCAGCAAGGACCCCGGCATCTTTGCCTGGACAAGGGTTATGGGTACGAGCGGGTTGAGCGGGAGGTTGCGGGATTGGGCTACGTTCCCCACATTCGCAAGATCGGCGAGGAAAAACGCCCCGGCTCCGCGGAAACACACCCCGCTCGGCGGTGGGTGGTGGAGCGGACATTCGCTTGGCTCAAGGGCTTCCGGGCCATCCGAACCCGCTACACCTGCCGTGGAGCCAATTATTTGGCCCTTCTTCAATTCGCCTGCGCCCTAATCCTTGAAAGACGGATCAAGGCCAACTCCGCGTAAGCAGCTTATGTGCCGGATATCCTCTTAGCCAGGGCGTCCATGTGGGAGGGTTGGAGGCTTACAGTGGAAACCCTGTTCGGCGCTTTGAAATCCAGGGGCTTCAACTTGGAGGATACCCACCTCACCGACCCCAAGCGCCTCGCCAAGCTCATGGGCCTGCTTGCCCTGGCCTTCGCCTGGTCCTACCGCACCGGCGAACTGCTCCACGACGGCCCCAGCCCCGTCCGTCAAAAAAAACGCTGTCGCGCCCCCTCAAGTCCCTCTTCCGCCACGGACTCGACTTCCTTCGCAACACCGTCCTGAACCCAACCGAGAAGTCCGATGAGTTCGCCTGGGCATTGCGGGTTTTGTCCTGTACATAGGGCAACTGGATTCATAATGCGGGTGTCGCAGGTTCAAGTCCCGCCGTTGCTACCAATGAATTCAAAGGCTTAGGGCGTCAGCCCTGAGCCTTTTTTGTTGCCTGGGTAAATCCGTTCACCGTGCCACCGCAACGTAAGCGTCCGGCCACCGCCCGAGTGCGCTATTCGATGGACGGCGGTTGCTGGAGTTATTAGACGGGTGTAGGATTGTATCGTGTCTCGATGGTTTGTCATAATACCCAGTTGTCCGCAAATTAAACCCTAGGAATTCATAAATTTTTTACTAGGGTATAAAACACAACAAAATTTCAAGAGAAACCCTCATGAAAAAAGCAAATGCAGTTGCCAATAAGGTAGTCATAATCCTACTTGCCTGTTTGGCCTCAATATCAAACGCCGAAAGCGCTGCGCCAGAGTGTCTGAATACTATGGCCCCGCCGAAAAATAGCTTCGACCTCACTCAGACCGCTTATTTGTTCAATTTTATCGCGAATGCCGACGCCTCGATTCGCGGCAACCCGCAAAATCTCGCTGACTTTGTTTTTGCTGCGGTTACCAATGGCAACGAAAACAGGCCTTATGTATTTGTCGATAAAACGGGCAATGCGAGTTTCAAGTCGGTAGCCCCCGGATTGATTAAAACATTAGGTCCAAGGCTAGCCGGTGGAGATTGGGAGCTTGTTTGGGGGCCTGGTGTATATGAGTTATCAGACAGTAACGGCGAATCCGATAACGCTGCCTTTGTGGTTCATAGCGCCTCCCAAGATGCTTACATTCTCGCTATTGCTGGCACCAATCCCAGCGCGAACTTGGATTGGTTGCTGGAGGATTTCAAGGTCGGCCCGGACTATCTTGTCAAATGGCCGCTGTCTTTCGATTATCCGCCGACAACCATTCCTCGCGATCAAGTGGTTAACTCGGACCAGATGATTTCAACGGGAACCGCCAAGGGCGTTTATTATCTTTTGACCAGCCTCGTCCAATCGCGATACGCACCATCGGTGAGGCTCACGTTACAAGCCTTTTTATCGCGATTATCACAAAGTTCAAGCGGCAATACTAAGCTTATCGTGACCGGGCACAGCTTGGGCGGCGCACTTTCTCCAACGGTTGCGAACTGGGCGCAGGACACACTCACCGCTATTGATTCAAGATGGGCGGGACATGTCTTTGCCATGCCAACCGCTGGCCCCACGCCCGGCAATGCCGCCTATGCCCGTAGCTGGAATGTTAAGTTCCAGCCATGCACCGTACCAGTTAACGACGGCAACATTGTCAAATCCCTGAATTCATTGGTTTATAGCCAATGGGATATTGTTCCCCATGCCTGGGACCGCATCTTTAAACCATTGGCTACACAAGAGGAAAATTATTACTTATGGGATCCGCATCCCATCGGTAAACGCTATGGTATCAATACCCAGCTTGGTGAACTTTCCCTACCCTCGAATAAAACCTCCAAAGCGTTTGGTGCAGCTGTTGTCGCGGCCCAACGCTTAGGAGACGAGGCTGGCATGACATCACAAAGAAGCAAAATAGAAATCAAGGATAATAATGCCAGGCCACCTTATGCGGCTTGGCCGGTTCTCACTTTGGATACTGGCAATTTCAATCAAGTTGTGCCTTATTATATGCCAGACTCACCAATACAAGATCTTGGTACGTTTTTTGATGCTATTGGTAATATTCACACTTGGGGATATACATCCGCATTCGGCATACAAATCCAAGATATACAAGATATATTCCCGCTTACGCAACGTATCAAATAAAACGGGAGCGCTAAATTGCAAGGTGTGAGTCGAATTTTAAGCGCCGCCTGGTAAAATACCTACGAGTTCGAGACTGACGAGGTGATCGACTTCGTATTCCTTCGGTTGGCGATGCCCTAGTTCCGTCCGATGAAATTGATCTTTCAGCATTTGGGGGACGGCACGCACGGTCTTGATATAGCCGGGCGCAGAGCGTGCCCTTGTCGGTGGTCAGGACCGGCACCGCCTTGGCGGGCTAGGCGGGGCGAATCCTGTCAAAACGAGGCGGGGATGCACGGGGAAATGTTTCTAAGTTATTGATGCGATTTCCATTTTTATGTGGCAACTGGTTTCATAACGCGGGTGTCGCAGGTTCGGGTCACGCCGTTGCTACCAGATAAATCAAGCCCTTGCGCGTAAGCCAAGGGCTTTTTTGTTGCCCGTGGACCAGCACAGGGCCAACCCCTCAGCTTTCCGGCAAGGACTCGAACAAACCCAGGGCTTCGACCTTGCGGATCAACTGCACCACGTTGTTCACGCCCAGCTTGCGCAGGATATTCTCGCGGTGCTTGTCCACGGTGCGGGTCGATAGGGCAAAGCGCTCGGCGATGGCCGGGTTGGCCCAGCCCGCGCAGATCAGGTGCAAGACCTGGAATTCACGCGCCGTCAGGTTCAAATCGGCTTGGTCGATCCGCTCCCGCACGTTGTTGGGGATCAGCCTGCCGCCGCCGCCCACGGTACGGACGGCGGCGAGCAGGGCTTCCGCCGAACCTTCCTTCAAGAAAATGCCGTCGGCTCCGCTATCCGCCAGATGCTTGAGCAACGCCCCGGAGCGCTCGGCAGTCAGCATCAGCACCCGCAGTTCCGGGTGGCGCTGCTTGAGATAGGCCAGCGTTTCGCCCACATCCCCACCCGGCATGTTGTAATCCAGGATCAAAAGCTCGGGTCCGTGTTCGCGGACCAGGGCTTTCAGCGTTTCCGCCGTGCCGGTCTCGGCCACGATCCGGCATTCCGGGCACTGGCCGAGCAGCAGCTTGAGTCCTTCCCGAAAGATCATGTGGTCGTCCGCTATGATGATGCGCATCGCTGTCATCCGCCGCTGTGAAAAATGGTTTCAATCCCGCGATCCCGCCGTGCCCTGTTGTACATCTTGTTATGGCCGCTGGCGATGTTTTCGTCCGCCGCCGGGGGGGGCGGCGATGCCCTGGTGGTGACGCCCGCCGTCGAGCGGGTCGCGGCGCGGTCCTATGCGGGGTTCCTGGATGATCCGGGCCAAACCCTGACCCTGGCCGAAGTGCTGGCCGACCCAGGGCGTTTCTCCCCCGCCGGACGCTATCAGTCCCGCTTGGGTGGCGTGGCGATGCGCTGGGCGCGGCTGCCGCTGCTCAATGCCGGGGCCACGACCGGCCATTGGTTGCTGGCCCTGGGTGTGCCCGACGCCGAAGTCTTGGAGGTCTACCGGGTGGCGGACGGCCACACGGCCATCCTGGCCCGGCTTGGGCCGGATGCGGATTTCGCCGCCCGGCCCGTGCCGTCCCGGATGTTGGCGGTGCCGGTGGCGTTGGCGGCGGGGCAGCGGGTCGAACTTTATCTGCGCTACCGCACCCATGCCAACACCCCCCTGAGCCTGGAATTATTATCCCCGCAACGGTTCCAGCGCGATTTGGCCGAGGGCGATTTCTTCAACGGCTTGGTGGTCGGCTTGTTGTTGGCCCTGACCGTGTTCGCGCTGCTGCAATATCTGGCGCTGGGCCGGGCGGCGTTCCTGGCCTATATGGTCCTGGCCTTGCTGATGGCGGTCTTCGTGTTGGAATTCGAGGGTTACGGTTTCCAATACTTGTGGCCGGGCCGGGGGGCCTGGAACCAGGACGTGCCGTTCTATCTGACCATGGGCGTCCAGGTCGGCCATGCCCTGTTCGCGGTGCTGTTGTTCGACCTGCGCCGCGAGTCGCCCCGCTTGTGCCGGGCCTATCTCGCCTATCTCCCCGTGCCGCTGTTGTGTTTCCTGGCCTACCGCCTGGGCTATTGGACCTGGCCCACCTTGTTGGCGATGCTGATTTACGGCGGCTTGGTATGCGCCACGGGCGTCCTGTGCCTGCGCCGGAGGTTCCCGGCGGCGGCGTGGTTCCTGGCCGGTGCCCTGGGTTATGTCCTGTTCATCAATCTTCTGTTCGGGTTGAGTGTGTGCGGGTTCGCCCCCGAAGGGTTGAATCCTTTCGTGTTGCCCAAGCTCGGTTATGTCTGGGAGGCGGTGTGCTTCGCCACCGCCTTGGCGCGGCAAGTCCAGGCTTTGCGGCGGCGTTTGGAGGACGGCCTGCGCCGCCATCTGGCCGAGGCCGAGCAATTGGCGCGGGTCGAGGCCGAGAAGAACCGCGCCCTGCTGGCCGCCCAGGCCCAGCAATTGCAATGGGCGGCGGCCGGCCACGACTTGGCCCAGCCCTTGGCCTCGATCCGGTTCGGGCTGGCGGTACTCCGCGCCCAGGCCGGGAGCGAGGCCGCCACCCGCCATCTCGACCAAGCCCTGGATTACACCGAGGGTTTGCTGCGGGCCTTGATCGACGAGGCCAAGCGTGGCTATGCGGCGGGACAGCGGGCGCTGGACCTGGAAGACCTCCTGGCCGAGGCCCACCAGCGCCATCTTTCCGCCGCTCGGCGCAAGGGCTTGGAATTGCGTTACAGCCCCACGGGCCAGCGTATCCAAGGTTCGGCCCTGGTGCTGGGGCGCATCCTCGATAACCTGATCGGCAACGCCATCCGCTATACCGAACGGGGCCGCGTCCTGGTCGGGGTACGCCGCCGCGCCGATGGCCTGGAAATCCAGGTGTGCGACACCGGCCCTGGCTTCGATACCGCCCGCCGCGAGCGTTTGCTGACGCCCTTCGCCCAAAGCGGTGCCCTGGTGGCCGAGCGGCTGGGCCATGGCCTGGGGCTGCATATCGTCCACGCCCTTTGCGCCCAATCCGGTTATCGCTTCCATATCGCGGCCAAGCCGGGCCGGGGCAGCGTGTTCGGGGTGGTGGTGCCGTTCCCCCGGTGAACGGCGGCTATGCGGTACGGACCCTGCGGCCCAGGGCTTTGAACCGGCGCGGCCCGATAGAGGGTGGTTCCGGGGCCGTGCCGATGGCGTGGCGCGGGGGCCGGCCCCGTCCGGGGCGGTGGTCCCGGTGCCGGAATGGCCGGTTTCCCAGGGGCTGCCGAAATAGATATAGCCAGCTGCCGCCGGGCCGTCGGTGTCGATTTCCAAGACCGGGGGAGGGCGGAGGGTGGCACCGTCGCAGCCGTCCATGGCATCGGTCCGCAGGTACAGCCCCGGAGGGTCGGCGGGATGGTCCAGCCAAGCCTTGACGATGTGGGTCACGTCCACCGTCACCCATCGCCGCGCCGCCGCGACCCACAGCGACAGGGTGGCCTTGCTGACCAAGCCGCTGCCGAATGGGTCCGGCAGGCTGGAGAGGTCGAAGTGCAGCAGGCGGGCGCTGCCGCCGCTGGATAGGGCGCGGAGTCCGGGCGCGGCCAGTGGGGAAGGTCTCATGGGAGAAGGGTCCGCCCGGCGTTCAGGACTTGTGGCCGGGCCGGGTCCGCCACAGGGCGGCGAGGCCCAAGGCGGCGAGGGTCGCTGTGCCCGGTTCTGGCACCGGCACCGGGCCGCTGGCGATATCCAGCGCCCAGCCGCCGCCGCGCTCGGTGGAGTCCGGGGTCCAGAACGGGCTGTCGCCGGAGCCATTGCCCCAGTCCCAATAGGTGAAGTTGTCGATACCGATTTCCGCGACGCTGTTGTACTGGAGGTAGTCGTCGGTATAGGGGCTGGCGGCGACCAGATGTTGGGGCAGGGTGCCGGGGTCGGCGTTGGCGTAGACGGCGACCACCGCGTAATAAAGACCGGCTTCGAGGATGAGCTGGAAAGCGATATCGTGGTCCCCGCCGGAACCGCCGTCATGGCTGGCGAGGGTCTGGAAGTCGTCGGCCCGGCCATTGCCCCCCGCGAACACCGACACCACCGGGATGAAGCCGCCCGCCGCGACGCTGGCGCCCGCGCCATTGCTACCGCCGTCGGCACCGAAGCTGATGAAATCCACCACGCCCGGAGCGCCCAGGCTGAACGCGATGACTTGGTATTCATCGTCCTGGGTGAAGCTGCCGCTGTAGGACATGCCGCCAGCATAGCCGGTGCCGGTGAGACCGGTGTGGACGATAGGGGCGGACGTTGCCGGGTCCGCCAGGGCCAGGAGCGCCAGCACGGCGCAGGAAAGCCAAGAGTGGCTCCCGCAGGCGGGGGGGAACCGGGAATCGGAGCGCATGGACGACCTCGTTCTAATTTTTATCCGGGAAACGCCACCGACGGCTGTGGGCGGCGGCGTGGATGTTAGGGAGGGTGTCAATACGGATAAATACGCGAACCCGCGTAATTGCAGGGGCGGTTGCCGTGGCCGGGAAACGCCTGGATGGGAGGGCTTCCCTAATCGAGGGGAAGCCCTAAGCTTAGGCCAAGTGGTCTCAAGCGGGTTTATCGACAATGGGCAGTAGGCAGGTTGGCCTGGGGTTCCGTGTTTTCATTATCGCCATGGCCGCGGCCATTTACCTGGGCCTGGGGGCGCTGGGACTTTGGTTCGCGATCCCGCCGGGCTATGCCAGCCCCATTTTTCCGGCTTCGGGCTTCGCGGTGGCGGTCGTGCTGTGGTCGAAAGGCCGGGCTTGGCCTGGGATATGGCTGGGTTCTTACGCCCTCAACCTCGGTGTGGCCTGGCTACACCAAGACCTCGGCGGACGGGCGGTGCTGAGCGCCTTGGGCATCGCTTGCGGGTCCACCTTGCAGAGCGTCGCCGCCGGATGGCTGCTGGCGCGTGGCGTGCGCAACAGCTGGCAAACCTTGGTGGTGGAGCGCGATATCATCCGCTGCATGGTGCTGGGCGGCCCGGTGGCCTGCCTGGTTTCCGCCAGCGTGGGCATGGCGGTTTTGTTCGGGGCTGGCGTCTTGTCCTGGGCCGAGTTGCCCTACGGTTGGTGGAACTGGTGGTCGGGCGACACCCTGGGGGTTTTGGTGTTGTTGCCGCTCAGCCTCGCCGTGCTTTACCACCACCGCCCGCTCTGGCGTGGCCGGTTGACGACCTTGGTCTTGCCGATGCTGATCGCGCTGGGTTTGGTGGGCAGCGCCTTTTTCGCGGTGTCGGAATGGGAGGTGCGCCAGCAAACACAGGTCGTCCAGGGCTACGGGGAGAAATTGACCCAGCTCCTGAGCCAGCGCTTCGTCGCCCACCAGGAAGCCTTGTCGGCCCTGCGCCGGTTGCAGGAAATCCTGCCCGACATGGGCTACGAGCAATTCGATTATTTCACCCGCATCACCCTCGAAGACAATCCCGATATTTTCGCCTTCAGCATCAATCCTTCCGTGCCCTTGGCGCGGCGGGCGGCGTTCGAGCGGACGATGGCCCTCAAGACCGGGGCCGCCGGTTTTGAAATCAAGGAGCGCGATGGCCAGGGCCGCTTGGTACGGGCGGCGGATCGCCCGGACTATGTCGCCGTGGCCTATATCGCGCCCCTGGAAAAGAACCGTCCGGCCCTGGGCTACGATATCGATTCGGAACCCGTCCGCCATGAGGCCATCGAACGCGCCAGGGCGCTGGGGACGCCCGTTGTGACCGCGCCCATCCATTTGGTGCAGGAGAACCAGGAGCGGATCGGCGTCCTGCTGCTGCATCCCGTCCGCTCGTTGCGCCCGGCCTCCGTTTCCGATCCTGGGTTGGCGGGTTTCGTGGTCGGGGTCGTCAAGATGGACGAGATGGTCAGGATCGCCCTGGGGGCGGCGCTGCCGGAGGGGCTGGCGCTGCGGATCGAGGATGCCCAGGCCCCGGCGGGCCGGTCCCTGCTGTACCGTTCCGGCGAGGTGCTGGCCGATGCCCAGGCTTGGCGCAAATCCATCGCCATGGCGGACCGGACCTGGAATTTCAGCTTGGCCCCGACACCCGCTTTCCTGGGCAGCCAAAGCCATTGGATGGCTTTGGCGGTGGGTTCGGGCGGGTTGGCGTTGGCGGTGTTGCTGCAAATCCTGCTGCTGGTCACCACGGGCCGCACCGCCGTGGTGGAGGGTATCGTCTGGGAGCGCACCATGGAACTCCATGCCAAAAGCGAGGCGCTCCAGGACCGTCATGCCGAATTGGACGCCTTGTTCCGGCTCAGCCCGGATGGTTTCGTGGCCTTCGGCCCGGATAACCGCATCAAATTCGCCAATCCCGCGTTTCGGAAAATGCTCGGCCTCGGGGACGAAGGCCCGGCGGACATGGCCGGACTGGACCGGCTGTTGCGGACCCGGTGCGAGGGGGCCGGGCCGTGCGGGATTGCCGATTTCTTCGAGGGCGAGGCCGGACACAAGATTTTGACGCTGAAAGCCCCGCGCCCCGCCGTCCTCTACCTCCTGGGTGTGGTCAGCGGGTCGCTCAGCGTCCCGCGCATCCTCTATCTGCGCGATATTACCCGTGAAACCGAAGTGGACCGCATGAAGAGCGAGTTCCTATCCCATGCGGCCCATGAACTGCGCACGCCCATGACCAGCATCTTCGGCTTCACCGAGGTGTTGCTCAATATGGAAGTGGACGCGGCGACCCGCCGGGAGTTGCTGCAAATCATCCACCGCCAGACCCAATGGCTGATCGATATCGTCAACGAGTTACTGGACTTGGCGAAAATCGACGCCGGGCGCGGCAAGGATATTCGGATCGAGGTGTTCGATCTGGTCGCCTTGGTACGCGCCACCGTGGCCGATATCGCGGCGGAGGCGCAACAGCGGCCCTGGTTGCTGGATTTGCCCGGCGATGAAAGACCGGCCCTGGCCGATGTTTCCATGTTGCGCCAAGCATTGTTGAACGTCCTCAGCAATGCCCGCAAATTTTCGGGACCGGATGCCGCGATCCACATCGCCTTGTTGGAGGAAGGCGATAGGCTTGGTGTGGCGGTGACCGATCATGGGGTCGGCATGACACCGGAGGAGCTTGAGCATTTGGGCGAGCGGTTTTGGCGGGCCGATCCCTCGGGGCAAATCCCCGGCACCGGCTTGGGCATCGCCATTGTCATGGAGGCGATGAAAATGCAGGGTGGGCGTATGGAGGTGCGTTCGGAGAAGAACCGGGGAACGACGGTGACTTTGTGGGTGCCGGGGCAGGGGCGGGGGGAGGTTGCCGGGGATGTGGCTGTATAGGCAGGGTGGGATTGAGCCTCCGCCCGCCCCGCGCCTTTGCTAAAATCGCCCCCCACCGTCCCCGCAACCCGCCCCACAGCATGAAACCCCAAAACCCCAGCCCCGCCGCCCTGTCCATCTCCGACCTGTCCTACGCCTACGGCAAGAAAAAAGCCCTCGACCAAGTCGGCTTCGAGGTCGAACCCGGCCACTGCGCCATCCTGTTGGGACCGAACGGCGCGGGCAAGACCACGCTGTTTTCCCTCATCACCCGGCTCTACGACAGCCGCGAAGGCTCCATCCGCATCGCCGGGTTCGAGGTCCGCGCCGAATCCACCCGCGCCCTGGCCCGGCTTGGCGTGGTGTTCCAACAGCCCACCCTCGACCTCGATCTCAGCGTGATGCAGAACCTCCGCTACCATGCCGCCCTGCACGGCCTGTCCCGCCGCCACGCCGAAACCCGCATCCAAGCCGAATTGGAACGCCAGGGCATGTACGACCGCCGCCAGGAAAAGGCCCGCGACCTCAACGGCGGCCACCGCCGCCGGGTCGAAATCGCCCGCGCCTTGCTGCACGAACCCAGCCTCCTGCTGCTGGACGAACCCACGGTCGGGCTGGACGTGCCGAGCCGCCGTGCCATTGTCGATTATGTCCACGAACTGGCGGGTTCGGGCCGGGTGGCGGTGTTGTGGGCTACCCATCTGATCGATGAAATCCACCCCAGCGACCGGCTGGTGGTGCTGCATCAAGGCCGGGTGCGGGCGCTCGGGACCGTGCCCGAAGTGCTGGCGGCGACCGCCGCCGCCGATATCGGCGCGGCTTTCAACCAACTGACCCAGGGGGGCAAACCCTGATGCGCTATCTCCGCGCCCTCATCGGCATCATGGCCCGCGAGCTATTCCGCTTCGTGCATCAGCGCGAGCGCTTCGTGTCGGCCCTGGTCCGGCCTTTGATGTGGCTGTTCATCTTCGCCGCCGGGTTCCGCTCGACGTTGGGCGTCGCCATCATCCCGCCCTACGAGACCTATATCCTGTACGAGGTCTACATCACGCCCGGCCTGTTGGGCATGGTGCAATTGTTCAACGGGATGCAAAGCTCTCTGTCCATGGTCTACGACCGCGAAATGGGCAGCATGAAAACCCTCTTGGTCAGCCCCTTGCCGCGCTGGTATCTGCTGGTCTCGAAGCTGTTGGCCGGGGTGTTGGTGTCGGTGCTGCAAGCCTATACCTTCCTCGCCATCGCCTACGCCTATGGCATCGAAGCCCCGCCCATCGGCTATCTTGACGTCTTGCCCGCCTTGGTGTTGTCGGGGCTGATGCTGGGGGCCTTGGGGCTGCTGTTGTCGTCCTTCGTCAAGCAGTTGGAGAACTTCGCCGGGGTGATGAATTTCGTGATCTTCCCCATGTTCTTCCTGTCCACCGCGCTCTATCCCCTGTGGAAAATCCAGGAATCCAGCGAATTCCTCTACACCTTGTCCAGCTACAACCCGTTTTCCCAGGCGGTGGAATTGATCCGCTTCGCCCTTTACGGGCAGTTCAATCTTGCCGCCTGTATTTATACGGGGGTGTCCTTGCTGGCTTTCCTGCTATTCGCCATCATCGGCTACAATCCCTCGCGCGGCATGATGCAACACAAAGGTAGACCCACAGCATGAGCGAACTGAAAACTATCCTGGTCACGGGCGGCGCCGGTTTCATCGGCGGCAATTTCGTACTGCGGCAGATCGCGCGCGGCGGCATCCACGTCGTCAACCTCGACGCCCTGACCTACGCGGGCAACCTCGACACCCTGGAAAGCGTCAAGGACGATCCCCGCCATACCTTCGCCTTGGGTTCCATCGGCGATAGGAATTTGGTGGATTACCTCCTCGACCGCCACCAGCCCGCGGCTATCGTCAACTTCGCGGCGGAAAGCCATGTGGACCGTTCCATCGATTCGCCCGAAGCCTTCGTCCAAACCAACCTTTTAGGCACCTTCCAACTGCTGGAAGCGGCCCGCAAATACTGGCGGCGCTTGTCCGGCGAAGCCCATGACAATTTCCGGTTCCTGCATGTTTCCACCGACGAGGTTTACGGTACCCTGGGCGAAACCGGCTTCTTCACCGAGGACAGCCCCTACCAGCCCAATTCGCCGTATTCAGCCTCGAAAGCCGGTTCCGACCATCTGGTCCGGGCCTATTTCCATACCTACGGGATGCCGGTGCTGACCACCAATTGTTCCAACAATTACGGTCCCTACCAGTTCCCCGAGAAGCTTATTCCCTTGGTCACCCAGAACGCCATGCACGGGAAACCCCTGCCGGTCTACGGCACCGGGTCCAATATCCGCGACTGGTTGTATGTGGAGGATCATTGCCGGGCCATCGAGCGGGTGCTGGAAGCGGGTATACCGGGCGAGGTCTATAACGTCGGCGGCAACAACGAAAAGACCAACCTGGACGTGGTCCACACCATTTGCGACCTGTTGGACGAGATGCTGCCGGATTCGCCCCATCGCCCACACCGCCAACTCATCACCTTCGTCGCCGACCGTCCCGGCCACGACCAGCGCTACGCCATCGACGCTGGCAAGATGCGCCGCGAACTGGGCTGGGAACCCCTGGAAACCTTCGAGACCGGCCTGCGCAAAACCGTCCGCTGGTATCTGGATAACCAGACCTGGTGCGGGCGGGTGATGGATGGCAGCTATCGCGGCGAACGCCTGGGCCTGGAGCGATAAGCCCTGCCCGTATCCTACGAACCTTAGATAGATACTCCCGATGAGCAAACCGATTAAAGGTATTATCCTGGCCGGGGGTTCCGGCACCCGGCTGCATCCCTTGACCCACGTGGTCAGCAAGCAATTGCTGCCGGTCTACGACAAACCGATGATCTACTATCCCCTGTCTGTGCTGATGCTGGCCGAGATCAGGGATATCCTCATCATCACCACCCCGCACGACGCGCCGATGTTCCGCCACCTGTTGGGCGACGGCCAGCAATGGGGCATCAACCTCCAATACGCCGAGCAGCCGCGCCCCGAAGGCTTGGCCCAGGCGTTCATCATCGGCAAGGACTTCGTCGGCAACGACCGTTCCAGCCTGATCCTGGGCGATAACATCTTCTACGGCCACGGCTTGCAGCAGGTGCTGCGCAATGCCGCCGAGCGCGAAGCCGGGGCCACCGTGTTCGGCTACTGGGTGAAAGACCCCGAGCGCTACGGCGTGGCCGAATTCGACCCGGAAGGCCGGGTCATCGGCTTGGTCGAGAAACCCAAGCATCCCAAATCCAATTACGCCGTTACCGGACTCTATTTCTACGATAACCAAGTCGTGGACATGGCCGCCGAGTTGAAGCCTTCCCATCGCGGCGAATTGGAAATCACCGATATCAACAAGATTTATCTGGAGAAGAACCAGATCAGCGTCGAGAAACTCGGGCGCGGCACCGCTTGGCTCGACACCGGCACCCATGATTCCCTGCTGCAGGCCTCGAACTTCATCCAGACCATCGAGGAACGCCAGGGACTCAAGATTTGCTGCCCCGAGGAAATCGCCTGGAATCACGGCTGGATCGGCGTGGACGAGCTGGAACGCCAAGCCGGGTTGCTGAGCAAGAACAGCTATGGCGAATACTTGTTGAGACTGCTGCAAAGGGACATTACCCCATGATGATCGAAACCACCACGCTGCCGGGCGTGCTGTTGATTAAACCGGATGTGTTCGGCGACGCCCGCGGTTTCTTCCTGGAAACCTGGAACCGTCAACGCTATGCCGAGGCTGGCTTGGACAAGGACTTCGTGCAGGACAATGTGTCGCAATCGCGGCAGGGTATTTTGCGCGGCCTGCATTTCCAGAACCCCAGGCCGCAGGGGAAATTGGTGCAGGCGCTCAAGGGTGTCGTGTTCGATGTGGCGGTGGATATCCGGGTGGGTTCGCCGACCTTCGGCCAGTGGTACGGCGTCACCCTGTCGGAAGAAAACCACTGGCAACTCTACGTGCCGGAGAATTTCGCCCACGGCTTCTGCGTGCTGAGCGAAACCGCCTTGTTCGCCTACAAATGCACCGATACCTATAATCCGTCCGCCGAGTTCTCGCTGCGCTGGGACGATCCCGATGTCGGCATCCAATGGCCCATCGACAGCCCGCAACTCTCGGCCAAGGACCAAGCCGGGAAACTCCTGAAGGAATTCCCCACCGAAGCCTTGCCGGTATACCAGCCATGAAAATCCTGTTGATTGGGCGGCAAGGTCAAGTCGCCTACGAACTGCGCCGTACCCTGGCTTGTTTGGGCGAGGTGGTGGCCCTGGACCGCCAGACTTCGATCCGGGCCGACTTGGCCGATTTGCAATCGCTGCGGGATGCGGTGAACCAAATCCAGCCCGAGTTGATCGTCAACGCCGGTGCCTATACCGCCGTGGACAAGGCCGAGCAAGACACCGAACTGGCGTTCCGGGTCAACGGCGAGGCACCGGGCGTGCTGGCCGAGGCGGCGCGGGCGGTGGATGCGGGTTTGATCCATTATTCCACCGACTATGTGTTTCCCGGCGACGCCGACACGGCCTATGTGGAAACCGACGTGGTCGGTCCCTTGAGCGTTTATGGCAAGAGCAAACTGGCGGGCGAGGAGGCCATCCGGCAGGTGGGCGTGCCGCATCTGATCCTGCGGACGGCCTGGGTCTACGGGCGGCGCGGCCAGAATTTCCTGCTGACCATGCTGCGTCTGATGCGGGAGCGGGAGTCGCTACGGGTGGTCGCCGACCAGTACGGTGCGCCGACCTGGAGCCGCATGATCGCCGAGGCCACGGCTTTACTGGTCGCCCGCACCACCTATGAGGGCCGGTTCGAGCCTGCCGAGAGCGGTGGCACCTACCATCTCACTTGCGGTGGTCGCACCACTTGGCACGGGTTCGCCGCCAAAATCCGCGAACTGGGCCTCGCCCAGGGCTTGCTCCCCGAGACCTGCGCCAAGCTGGAAGCCATCCCGACCTCCGGCTATCCCACCCCGGCGCACCGGCCCGCGTTCTCGGTGCTGTCCAATGAGAAGCTCCTGGACGAGTTCGAGCTGGCCTTGCCGGATTGGGAGGACGGTTTGGCTCTGTGCCTGGAGGAAATGCGCGGCTGATTTTCCGCCCGGACCCACGGCGAACTTGTAGGGGCGAATTCATTCGCCCCTACGTCGTTTTGGGCCTTGAAACATTTGCAGCCCGCCCAGCCCCGCCGATAATTTTTTGATCGATCCCGTCACGATTCCCCTTCCAACGAAACCCCATGGCCGACCAACTCCCCGAACCCCGCTTCATCCACCTCCGCCTCCACACCGAATATTCCCTGGTCGATGGCCTCGTCGATGTGAAACCCCTGGTCAAGCGCTGCGCCAAACTGGGGATGCCAGCAGTAGCTGTGACCGACCAGATGAATCTATTCGCCCTGGTCAAGTTCTACAAGGCCGCGCAGGGCGCGGGCCTGAAACCCATTGCCGGGGCCGATCTCCTGATCCAAAACGAATCCGACCCGGCCACGCCCTATCTCATGCCGCTGTTCGTGCAGGACGAACAGGGCTACCGCACCCTCACCGAACTCATTTCCCGTGGCTACCGCGAGAACCAGCACCAAGGCGTGCCCCAGGTCATGGCCGCGTGGCTGGCGGAAAAGAACGCGGGGCTGATCGCCCTTTCGGGTGCCCGCCAGGGCCAGATTGGTCGGGCGCTGCTGTCGGGCAACCGCGACGAGGCCCGGCGCATCCTGGAACATTGGCTGGGCGTGTTCGGCGACCGCTTCTATCTGGAGTTGCAGCGCACCGGCCGTCCCGGCGAAGACGACTATATCGAAGGGGCGCTGGCCCTCGCCGTCGAATGCGATGTGCCGGTGGTCGCCACCAACGATGTGCGGTTCCTCGATGCCAGCGATTTCGAGGCCCACGAGGCGCGGGTCTGCATCAACCAGGGCCGGGTCTTGGACGACCCGCGCCGTCCCCGCGACTACACCGACCAGCAATACCTAAAAAGCCCGGCGGAAATGGCGGCGCTGTTCGCCGATCTGCCCGAGGCGCTGGAAAACACCGTGGAAATCGCCAAGCGCTGCAATATCCGCCTGACGCTGGGCAAGAATTTCCTGCCGCAATTCCCGGTGCCGGAGGGCATGACCACCGCCGACTTCTTCGCCGAGGAATCGCGCAAAGGCTTACGGGAGCGCCTCGCCGTGCGCCCGCCCACCGGCCAGGGCACGCTGGCCCAGCGCACCAAAGCCTACGAAGAGCGGCTCGAACTCGAAATCGGCGTCATTAACCAGATGGATTTCCCCGGCTACTTCCTGATCGTGGCCGACTTCATCCAATGGGCCAAGCAAAATGGGATTCCGGTCGGGCCGGGGCGTGGTTCGGGCGCGGGTTCCCTGGTGGCCTATTCGCTCAAAATCACCGACCTCGACCCCATCGAATTCGAGTTGCTGTTCGAGCGCTTCCTGAATCCCGAGCGCGTGTCCATGCCCGATTTCGACGTGGATTTCTGCATGGACCGGCGCGACGAGGTGATCGCCTATGTCGCCGAGAAATATGGCCGCGACCGGGTCTCGCAGATCATCACCTATGGTTCCATGGCGGCCAAGGCGGTGGTGCGCGACGTGGGCCGGGTGTTGGGGCATCCGTATGGTTTCGTGGACCGCATCGCCAAGCTGATCCCGTTCGAGCTGGGCATGACCCTGGAAAAAGCCTTGCAGGACAGCGAGGACTTGAAAAAGCTCTACGACGCCGACGAGGAAGTGAAGGCGCTGATCGATCTGGCGCAGTCACTGGAAGGCTTGACCCGCAACGCCGGCAAGCATGCCGGGGGCGTGGTGATCGCGCCTTCGCAGTTGATCGATTTCAGCCCGCTCTATTGCGAACAGGGCGGCGATAGCCTCGTGACCCAGTTCGACAAGGACGACGTGGAAGCGGTCGGCTTGGTCAAGTTCGATTTCCTGGGGCTGCGTACCCTGACCATCATCGATTGGGCGCTGGAAACCATCAACCAGCAGCGGGCCGCGCAAAAATTGCCGCCAGTCGATATCACCCAAATCCCGCTCGACGACCCCGACACCTACAAACTCCTGAAAAGCTGCCAAACCACGGCGGTATTCCAGCTCGAATCCCGCGGCATGAAGGATTTGATCCGGCGCTTGCTGCCCGATAATTTCGATGACATCGTGGCCTTGGTGGCGCTGTTCCGGCCCGGGCCTTTGCAATCGGGGATGGTGGACGACTATATCAACGTCAAGCACGGCAAGCAGAAAGCCGAGTATCCCCATCCCATCCTCGAACCCATTTTGCAGCCGACCAATGGGGTGATCCTGTACCAGGAGCAGGTGATGCGGATTGCCCAGGATATGTCGGGGTATACGCTGGGCGGGGCGGACCTACTTAGGCGCGCCATGGGAAAGAAGAAGGCCGAGGAAATGGCGAAGCAGCGTGATACTTTTGTAGTGGGTGCTGAAAAGAATGGAGTAAACAAGGATATCGCCAATTTTATATTCGATTTGGTGGACAAATTTTCAGGGTATGGTTTCAATAAGTGCATTATTGGTGACACAGTTATTGTAGAGGCTAATACCGGAGAAAAAATCACAGTTGAAACGCTTTTTGAAAAACCCAAGAGATTCGCTATACACGCGCTCGATGAAGTCGGAAAATTACGGGTAAGGCCCGTATCCCGCGTGATGTGGAATGGACCGAAGCCAGTATTTGAATTGACGACCGCCTTGGGCAAGCGGATTACCGCGACGGGCAATCACCCATTCCGCACCTTGAACGGCTGGACCCACCTTGAAAACTTGAATGTCGGCGACCGCATCGCCGTGCCCCGTAAACTCCAGGTCGCGGCGGAAAAATCCTGGCCCCGGCATGAGTTGATTACCTTGGCGGGCCTACTATCGGAAGGCAACACCTGCCACCCCACTTGCCTATATTTTTATGGCAACGAACCCACGTTGGTCGAGGATTTCGCGACCGCCGCCGCACAATTCCCGGATTCGGTGGCCCGCGTCTATCCACGCCTCAATAATCGGCTTGAGGTCTGCGTCAGTACCGGGCGGGACACCCGGTTCAAAACGGGGCAGATGCCTTGGAATGCAAGCCAACCCCAGGTGTCTGGGTGTTTGGCGCTGGTTGCGGAATCCGAGCCGCCACCCAGCAGGAGCGGGGCTTTCCTGTGGGCGGAAAGCCTGGGTATTTTGGGCCTAAAAGCCACGCAAAAAGCTATTCCGGCGCAAGTATTCCAACTGTGCGATGCTGATTTGAAGCTGTTTATAGGCCGATTATGGGCGGGCGATGGTTTTATCGCCACCGAATCCCAAGCGATACCGCCCTATTATGCGACTTCTTCCAGGACTTTGGCCGAAGATGTGCAAACTTTGTTATTAAGGCTGGGAATCATCAGTCGTATAGAATCCAAGCAATTCAAATATCGCGGCGGCTTGAAGCCGGGATTTGCCGTTTGGTTGCTGGGGGAAAATAGCTTGGATGTTTTCGCCAAGGATGTTGTGCCCCATATTGTAGGACGCGATGCCCAGGTCGAGTTATTGCGCGGGCGCTTGGCGGCTACGCAACCCGGCATGACCAGCAAGGATATTATTCCTGCGGAAGTCCGCGCCTGGGTTGCCGCCGAGCGCATACGGACGGGATTGACTTGGAAGGAATTGGCAGAACGCTCGGGCGTCTCTATGAAAGAATTCTTGGGCAAGGGATCGGCGAAGAAGCAGGGATTTCGGCGCTTCACGATAGCGCGTCTGGCCCGGTTTTTAGGGTCGGAGCGGCTCGCGTCCTTGGCTGGTTCCGATATATTCTGGGACCGTGTGGTATCCATCGAACCCAAGGGAGTTATCAATACCTATGATCTGACGGTCGAAGAGGACCATAATTTTGTCGCCAACGGGATTATAGTCCATAATTCCCATTCCGCCGCATATGCTTTAGTTTCCTACCAAACCGCCTGGCTCAAAACCCATTATCCCGCCGCCTTCATGGCCGCGGTGTTATCCTCCGATATGGACAAGACCGACAAGGTCGTCGTGTTCATCGAGGAATGCCGCCAAATGCGGCTGACCCTGTTGCCGCCCGATATCAACCGCTCCGAATTCCGCTTCACCGTGCTGCCCGGCGGCGCGATCCAATACGGCCTCGGGGCCATCAAGGGCGTGGGCGAGAACGCCATCGGCGATATCCTGGAAGAGCGCCGCCGCAACGGCCCTTATCAAGACCTCTACGACTTCTGTCAGCGCATCGACCTCAGGAAGGCCAACCGCCGGGTGCTGGAAGCCTTGATCCGGGGCGGGGCGCTGGATTCGTTCGACGCCAACCGCGCCCGCCATCTGGCCGAATTGCCCGACGCCCTCAAGGCCGCCGAGCAACACGGGGCCATGGCCGATTCCGGGCAGGACGATTTGTTCGGCCTGTTGGGCGGCGGCGCGGTCGAGGCGGTGGAAAAGCCGACCCGGCCCGTGGTCCAGGTCGAGCCTTGGAGCGAGGCCGAGCGGCTCGAACATGAAAAAAACACTTTGGGGCTTTATCTCACCGGCCATCCCATCAGCCCCTACGAGGCGGACATTGTCCAATTCGTCACCGACCGCCTGGGACCGCTGGCCGAGAAGCACGATAGGAGTCCCGCCACCCCGAGTTGGCAACGCCAGGAAACCAAGATCGTGGTGGCCGGGCTGGTGGTGGAACTCCGCACCAAGCAGAACAAATCCGGCAAGCGCATGGGTTTCGCGACCCTGGACGACCGCACCGGGCGGCTGGAGGTCGCGGTGTTTTCCGAGGCGTTCGAGAAATACCGGGATTATCTGGAAAAGGACAGCTTGTTGGTGGCTGTGGGCAACCTGGGCTTTGACGATTTCGCCGGGCAATTGCGGCTGAGCGCCGAGCGGTTGCTGCGTATCGAGGAAGCGCGGGCCGAATTCGCCAAGCGCCTGACCATCGCCTGGCCGGGACCGGAGACGGCGCTGGCGGTGGACGAATTGCGGGAATTGCTCGCGCCGCACCGGGGCGGGGCGTGCCCGGTCCTGGTCGAATACCGGGGCCGTTCGGCCCAGGGCTTGATCCAACTGGGGCAGGCGTGGCGGGTGGTGCCGGGAGCCGAATTGCTGGCCCGGCTGGAAAAGCGGATCGGGGCGGAGCGGGTGAAACTGCTTTATCAATGAAGCGCCCCGCCCCTGGGGCGCGGTTCGCGGGTTGCGCGGATGCATGGGATGGCGATGCCCGCCGCCGGGATGGACATTGATTAGCACGGTACGGATGCGTTGTTGCCGGCGTGGAGCGGTATGGCAAACTTTGGCGCGTTCCCAACCGATGGCACCGTCGGGTGTCGGCCCGGCGATCCTGTCCAACCGATACCCGCCCCGAGGGACATGTTGCGCTTGCGTGTACGGCCCAGGCCCGGATGATAGACCGCTTGCCTCTGATAACGTTACGTTGTACGGTAATCGCCGATGCTTGAGTATAAGCGTCTACATAATAAATAGGCCGGGAGATTAACGCAAACAGGGAGAGTAGGCTCGGCGGGATGTTTTTAAACATAGAGGCACAACCATGAAAAAAAGGTATATCTTGTTAACGGGTTTGCTGATGGCCGACTTCGTTTCGGCAAAACCCAAGCCGCCATTCGAAGTGACCGAACCCGAAACCTCCCGCCCACGGTGTGCCGATTATGATGTGAATCGAAAACCCTATTTCGGCGAAACCCACTTGCATACCGGATTGTCCTTCGATGCCAGCACCCGCTTCGTCAATACCCGGCCCAACCAAGCCTATGATTTCGCCAAGGCCAAAGGCTCCTTGACTTTGCCCGATGCCAACGGTGCCCAAACCGTGAACGTGGTTATCGACCGGGCTTTGGATTGGGGGGCGGTCACCGATCATTCCGAGTTTTTCGGTGAAATGGGCGTCTGCAAGGACTATATCAATAGCAAACCCGAGGCCAGATACTCGCTCGAATGCCAGTTGCTCAACGGCGATAACTGGACATTCGCGGCGATACCCAACAACGATACCCAGTATGAGTTTTCCGGGCTGGGTTTCCAGATGCTGGTATCCCAAGGCTTGGGGCCGGCTTCCTTCAACAAGCATTTGCCGGTCTGTACCAGCAGTGCCGATAACCGGGAACAATGCGATGCCGCCGAGGCGGCGGTGTGGGGGGAAATACGCCAGGCCGCCGAAGATGCCTATGACCGCACGCCGAATTGCACCTTTACTTCTTTCAATGCCTACGAAGTGACTTCGACCCCTTCGGGCACCACTTGGCATCGCAATGTGATTTTCCGCAATGATAAGGTGGTCGCGAAACCCATTACCGCCATCGATATGGCGGTTGAATCCAACCCCGATGTGCAAAAAGCGCCCGCCATTTTCTGGACGTTCGATAGTAATGGCAATTCCGTACCTCCCAAGCCGGAAAACCTTTGGAATGGTTTGGATTGGTCTTGTCTGCAAGGCCACGATACCACACCCGGTACGGCGACCCGCTGCGATGTATTAACCATCCCCCATAACACTAATATCGGGGGCGGCGTGAAAGCCCCGAATGGAATGGTCCTGATTCCCCCGTCGTTTTATCCGCCGGGAAATACGGCGCTGGCCGAACAGCGTGCGAATTGGGAACCCTTGGTGGAAATATTCCAGGTCAAGGGCAGTAGCGAATGCCGCTTCGATCCCCGCGCCCAAGCCGGTGTGCTGACGACCGATGAGTTTTGTAATTTTGAATTATTGGATGGGCTAGGGGCACCCAGCGCCGGGGTGAACGGGAGTACCGCACCATCGCCCAGCGATTTCAGCCCCAATGCCTTTGTGCGCAATGTTTGGAAAGATGGTTTGAGCCTCGCCGATAGCTATAAAGACGCCGCGCATCCCAAAGGGATTAATCCTTTCAAAATGGGGGTGGTTTCTGGTTCGGATGCCCATACTGGCGTGTTGGGTTGGCACCCAGAAAATAGGACTTGGCCGGGACATGCGGGCTATGACGATGCCATTCCGACCCGCGCTGGTTCGGCGATAGAAAATAATACCGGCGGTTATACGGTCGCCTGGGCGGAGGAAAACTCTCGCGATGCTATTTTTTCCGCCCTGAAAAGAAAGGAAACTTATGGCACCAGTGGTACACGGCCCATCGTGCGGTTTTTCGCGGGTTGGGATGCCAATATGCCTAGCGACCTGTGCGCGAAGAATTTCGTGCCATACGCCTATCAAAATGGCGTGCCCATGGGCGGGGAATTGGACGCTTTGCCGAAACCCACCAATGCCAAGAAGCCCAGGTTTATCGTCGCGGCCTGGAAGGACGATATGATTAATACCCCTTTGCAGCAAATCCAGATCATTAAAGGCTGGGTAGACCCCGCCACCCAGCAAGCCTACGAGGAAGTTGTCCATGTCGCGGGTGACGACGCGGTCGCGGGCGATGCCCCCGGTGGGGTCGATACCCAATGCCGTAAGCTCGCGACCGGGTATGACCAACTCTGCAAGGTCTGGACGGATAAGAATTTCAATCCCAAGCAACGCGCATTTTATTATGCGCGGGTTTTGGAAACCCCGGTTTGCCGCTGGAGTACGGATATGTGCCAAGCCAATTATGGTTTGAATCCATTGAAGCCGGCCCAGTGCAAGAATACCTTGAATCAACTACGCGCATCCGATAACCCGGAAGATCGGCAGAAAGCGGTCAATGGCGCGGCTTGCTGTAATAACGAAACCACCAAGTTTAATATCGTGCAGCCGGTTATTCAGGAGCGAGCATGGACTTCCCCAATATGGTACGAACCCGCACAATGATCGCGGAGGCGCTGCGTAAACCCGCCTTGCATTTTTTAATACTGGGTACATTCCTTTATGGTGGAGAGGCTTATTATAAAACACGGGTTTATCCAGGCCCTGGATCGCCGAAGCAAGTCGTGATTCCTCATTATGAGATAGAAAAAGCGCGGCAAGAGTTTTTCGCGGTCAACAACCGCTTGCCCGATACGCGGGAACAAGAGGCGATGAATAGCGCCTTGGTGGATAACGAGGTGCTTTATCAATATGCCTTATATCTGGGGTTGAATAGCCAGCCTGTCGTACAAAGGCGGCTGGCCCAGATCGCGGCTTTTGTCGAGGAAAACCCGGACGAGGCGAAATCCATGGAGACCTTGGCCTCGCAGGCGCAGCGGATCGGCTTGCAGGAAGGGGATTTGGTAGTTCGCAGGATGATGATCGATGGTGCCCGGCGCCTCATCCGCGCCGGGATTTTGGCACGCCTGCCAGACGATGAGTTATTACAGGCTTATTTGAAGGAGAATCCAGGCCAGTTCCAGCGGCCTGGAAAAACCCGTTTGGTACAACTTACTTTCAACGCTTTCGCGCATGGTAAGAATGCCGAGGCCAAAGCCAACGAGGTTTTGTCGAAGATTAGGAAAAACGCTTTGTCGCCCGAGCAGGCGGTGCGATTGGGTGATGATTTTTGGATCGATTCTTCCATACCCTTGGCCACGGACCAGGAATTGATGCGGGATTTCGATCAAGGTTTCGCCCTGGCGATCAAGGCGATTCCGCTGAATCTCTGGTCCGGCCCGGTGAAATCACGTTATGGGCAACATTTGGTTTTGATCCAAGAACGCACCAGCCCTTATGTTCCTGCTTTGGACGAGATACGCAAGGAAGTCAAACAACGCTTATTGCAAAAACTGGCGGATGAATGGTTAGCTTTGCGGTTACAGCAATTGAAGCAGGAATTCAAGGTGAGGGTGCAATGATACGTTTACTGTTATGGCTCGCCTTGTTGAATCTATTCAGTATGCCTGGATATGCCCATCAATTCGCTCCGGCCTTATTGGAACTGCAAGAATTAAATGGCGATCAGGTTGGGGTACGCTGGAAAGAGCCGCTCATCAGGGTGCTAGGAAGCCAATTGCAGCCGGCATTGCCCGTGGATTGCGCGGCGCTGGATACGCCTACGGTCAGCGAGGAAAATACCGGGCGGGTGTCGAAATGGACCCTGCGCTGCCAAGGTGGTTTGGTTGGGAAAAAGCTGGAAGTGGCGAATATCGCCAGCAGCGGTGCCAATGTATTATTAAGAGTCAGGTTTTTGGATGGTCATGTTTTGCGCCAAATATTAAGCCCGGCGGAGCCGGGTATCACTATTCCAGATATTGAGGATCGATGGGCGGTATTCTGGAATTATGCCAAGCTAGGCATCGAGCATATTATGAGCGGGATCGACCATTTGCTGTTTGTATTGGGCTTGACCCTGTTGGTGCCCGGCAAACGGTTATTGGCAACGGTCACGGCATTTACCGTAGGGCATAGTATAACCTTGGCTTTGGCGGCGCTGGGCTGGATTCATGTATCGACCACGGCGATAGAAACTGGGATCGCCTTGAGTATTTACATGCTGGCGGTGGAACTTGCCGGTCGCGATAGGCGCGGGTTCTTAGGCCGCTATCCTTGGGGGATGGCGGGAGCGTTCGGGTTATTGCATGGACTGGGATTTGCCGGAGCCTTGTCGCAGGTGGGCTTGCCGGATGGGGAAATCCCATTGGCTTTGTTTGCATTTAATATCGGCATAGAATGTGGGCAAGTGGCATTTATCGCCGTGGTATTGCTAATATGGAGTGGCTTGAGGAGGGTGCCCTATCGCTGGCCGGAATATATACGGCTAATCCCGGCCTATTCAATCGGCTCGCTTTCGGTATTTTGGTTCTTTCAGCGTATCTAAGCCGTCGCCCGCCGATTCAAGCCCACCGGCACCCGCTTCGCTCCCCATTCCCCAGGCCGCGCCTCGAATACCCCCGCACAAGCCGTACCGCAGCGATTACATTTTCCTTCCGCCGTCAGGTTCCAATCCGAAAGCTGGTACCAATCGCGCCCGATCAATAATTGTCCACACTGGTGGCAATAGGTGCTGGACCCGGATTTGTGATGCACATTGCCGACATAGACATACCTAAGGCCATTCTTCAGCGCGATGTCCCGCGCCCGGACCAAGGTTTCCGGCGGGGTCGGGGGGATGTCGCGCATCTTCCAATCGGGATGGAAAGCCGAGAAATGCAAGGGCACGGCCGGTCCCAGCTTATCCGCTATCCAGGCGCTCAAGCTTTCCAATTCCTGGTCGGAGTCGTTTTCCCCTGGAATCAGCAAGGTGGTGATTTCCAGCCATACTGGGGTTTGGTGATGGATATATTCCAGGGTTTCCAGCACCGGGGCCAGATGCCCGCCGCAAACCTTGTGGTAAAAGCGGTCGCTGAAGGCTTTCAAATCGATATTGGCCGCGTCCATATGCCGGTAGAACTCGGCCCGTGGCTCGGCGCACGTATACCCCGCCGAAACCGCCACCGATTGTATTTCGAGTTTCCGGCATTCCTCGGCCACGTCGATGGCGTATTCATGGAAAATCACCGGGTCGTTATAGGTATAAGCCACGCTGCGGCAGCCCAATTGCCGGGCGGCTTCGGCGATCAAGGCCGGGCTGGCTTGGTCCAATAGAGCATCCTGTTCGTGGGATTTACTGATATCCCAATTCTGGCAGAATTTACAAGCCAGATTGCAGCCCGCTGTGCCGAAGGAAAATACCGGCGTGCCTGGCAAAAAATGGTTGAGGGGTTTTTTCTCGATGGGGTCGATACAGAATCCGCTCGACCGGCCATAGGATAACAGCACGATTTTCCCGCCCCGGTTGCCGCGCACAAAACACAGGCCGCGCTGGCCTGGGTGCAGCTTGCAAAACCTGGGGCACAACGTGCATTCGACGCGGCCATCGTCCAAAGACCGCCAGTAACGGGTGGGGAACCCCGAGGATGAATCGAAATCCAGGTCCATGGCACACCTATTGATATGGGTTTGCGAACAGGTTTGTAATAGGGCGTCCACCGATTCCGGTGTTACTACGAGGCCATCAGTCATGACTACTTTCCGTAGACCCGCCGTCGCCGGAGCGTTCTATCCCGCCGACGCCCGCCCACTCCACGACATGGTCCAGGGCTTCCTGTCGGGGTCCACGGCGGTGGGGAATCCGCCCAAGGCCATCATCGCCCCGCACGCCGGTTATGTCTATTCCGGTCCCATCGCCGCCAATGCCTATGTTTTGCTCGCGCCTAACCGGGGCACAATCCGGCGGGTGGTTTTGATGGGTCCGTCGCACCGGGTGGGTTTTCAGGGCATCGCCGCCACCCAGGCCGACGCCTACACCACGCCGTTGGGGGATATTCCGATAGACCGGGCGGCTATCGCAAAGATTCTGTCCTTGCCGTTCGTGGGTTATCTCGACCAGGCCCATGCCCAGGAGCATAGCCTGGAGGTGCATTTGCCATTCTTGCAAGAGATATTGGGTGAATTCCAAATGGTGCCCCTGGTGGCGGGGAATGCCACACCTGAACAGGTGGCGGCGGTATTGGATTTATTATGGGGTGGGCCGGAAACCTTGCTGGTCATTAGTTCCGACCTCAGCCATTACCATGATTACGCCACCGCCCAAAAGTTGGACCAAGCCGCTTCCCAGGCCATCGAAAACCTGGATTGGGCGGCTTTGGATCATGAATCGGCCTGTGGCCGGGTGCCGGTCAGCGGTTTGTTATACGCGGCCCGCCGCCGGGGTATGCGGGTGCGGACCGTCGATTTACGCAACTCCGGCGATACCGCCGGTGGTAAAGATCGTGTTGTGGGGTATGGTGCCTATGTCTTCGAATAAATGTGCGCTGCCGGAGAATCTGCAAAAAGTGGTGTTGAATCTCGCCCAAACCTCGATCAAGGTCGGGCTGGCCAACCAAGCGGCTCCCAAGGTCGATGTGCAGGCGTTCCCGCCCGAACTCCGGGAACTACGCGCTACATTCGTGACTTTAGAGTTGGACGGGCATTTGCGGGGCTGTATTGGTTCTTTGAGCGCGAGCCGACCCTTGGTGGAAGACGTGGTGGAAAACGCCTTCGCTGCCGCGTTCCGCGACCCGCGGTTTCCGCCGGTGACGGAGGTGGAACGGGCGCGGCTGGCTATCCATGTGTCGCTGTTGACGCCCGCCGAGCCGATGAGTTTCCGGTCGGAAGAGGATTTGCTGGGGCAGATCGTGCCGGGGGTGGATGGTTTGATTTTGGAGGACGCGGGACGGCGCGGGACGTTTTTACCCGCGGTGTGGGAGTCCTTGCCCGAGCCTTGGCAATTCCTCATGCATTTGAAGCGCAAGGCCGGGTTGTCCGAGCATCATTGGTCGGACACGGTGAAGGTTTGGCGGTATCGGACGGAAGTGGTGGGTTAGGGGGTTTTCATAGTTTCTGTAGGGTGGGCACGTATTCCGTGCCCACCGCTGAGCCTACACCCAAACCGGAAACGTCCCAGGGCATGTCCTAAGGCGCTGTCCGCTTCGGGGGATGTTTCCGCGGATCGGGGATCACCAATAGCCCGTCAAGCCCACGAAGGGGCCGTTGAGGGTGGCGTTGGTCTGGATCGGGCCGCCCTTGTCGATGTTGTAGCGCAGTGCCTTATAGCCCAGTTCGATGGAGGTGGGCATGTCCAGGATCGTGGTGCGGTAGCCCACGGTGCCCAACAGGGAGCCGGTGAACTGCACCCCGCCCGCGCCGAAGCCGCCGAAATTCCCATCCACCAAGACGAACCATTCCGGGGAAAAGCCGACCATGAACCGCGCCCCCAGCACCGGGCTGGTGAACGACTTGCTGGCCGAGAAACTGCGCGGGCCGTTCAATGGATTGCCGAACGGGGTCTTGAAGTCGACGCTGTTGTCGAGCCAGAGCGTGCGCGCCCCGGCGTAGGCTTCCAACCAGTTGGCGTTGCCCTTGTTCGCCAGGGTGGCGGGCAACTCCGCCGCCGAGGGACCGAGTACGCGATAGGCCAAGCCGTAATCCATCACGCCCAGGTCGCTGTCGATGCCATTGCTGATATCGCCGAACTTGGGCTTGAACCGCAGGCTCATGTAGTTGCCATCGAGATAGAAACCGAAACGCCCGTAATGGGCGCCGAAGCGGCCCATGAAGCCCAGCGGGAATTGCCGCGACTTGTTGTTGATGTCGATGAAACTGGCATCCACCGACTGGCTGGTCGGTCCCGCGCTGAAATTGCCCTTCACCCCGGATGTCCAGAGGTAGGCGGTGAGGTTGAAGGCCCAGGGGTTTTCCGGCGCGGCCATGGCCGGAGCCGCCGATCCGGCCTGGACCCAGGAGGTGAATGCCAGGGTCGCCAGCCCCGCCCAGCGCGGACTGTGGCGGACTCGGGTTCGCGGCGTTTGCTGGGCCGATGGCTGCGATATCTCCAAAAAACTCATGTCTTGATCTCTCCCCAAGGTTGTTAAATCCGGTTGGAATGGGGTTGGCACGGTCCGTCGGCGGGTGTTGCCGGTTTCGCCCTGGGCCGCGCCGAAAGCGTGTGGTCGATCCTTCATGGGACTGGCTTGAGCGCGGGCGGCTTCCAGGTCCCGTCCAGCACCGAGGGGGTTTGGTCGTTGGGCCAGTACATGCGCATCGTCAGATTGAATTCGCCCTTGGGGGCGGGCAGCCAGTTCGCCGCCTGCGCCTGGCCGGGTGGGTCGGCCTGGATGAAGAGGTCGAGCGAGCCGTCGGCATTGCGCTTGAACGGCATCCAACTGCTCACGGCGTAGCGGTTGGCCGGGTTGGGGACGAAGAACGAGCCGGGGTCGTACATCGTCACCGACCAGAAGGCGCGGACCGGCGGTTCCTCGCCCTTGGCGAAATGCAGGACGTAGCGGTGGGCCCCGTTGAGCGGTTGGCCTTCGCCATCGACATAGGCCGATGGATATACGGCGTCCGCGGCCAAATTCGCCCCGAGCCCGATCAGCGCGACCACCGCCCGCGTCCCGTAGTCCGTGCCGAAGTCGGCCAGTTGCATCGACGGAATCCGCCAACCGTTGACGGGGGCGCCGGCCTGCTTGGAAGCGGCCGTCAGTTTTTCCAGCGCGGCCGGCAGCGCCTGCTCCAATCCCTTCGCCAAGGCCGGATCGAGCTTGGCGGGATCGAAGGGCTGTCCTGGCACGATGCCGATCTTGGCGAGCTTGGCCAGTACCGGCGCATCCGCCGGGGGCGGGGGGTTGTCCTGCATCAGGGCGGTCAGCGTATTGAAGAAGGCCGCGCTGCCCATCTTGGCAACGGCTTCGACCGGTGCCAACCGCATATCGACCGTCGGGTCCACCGCCGCCGGGGGCGGGGTGTAGGGTTTCCCGAACGCCGACAGGGGCGTGAGTTGGTATTGCCGCTGGACCGCATGCACGGCGGCGTAGTCTTTCGGGCCATTGGTCTGCGTGCGCCCGATGATCCAGACCAGGTTGGTCGGCGACTTCAGTGGTTTCACGTCGGCGGGTAGATTGCCGGTCCAGCCCGGCCCGGTGATCGCGTAATGTCCTGGCCGGGTTCCGGTGGTGCGCTTGCCGGGGGAGGCGAAGATATTGGTCCAGGCGTCGAGCATCGGCATCAGGTAGTAGCGGCCATGGGTGTCGGGCACCGACAGCACGATGGGTTCCTTGGACAGGTCTAGCCACGCCGTCGAATAAAGGGTATCGACATTGGCGCGTACCACGTCCTTGAACGAAGCATCCGGGAATTGCGGCATGTGCGAAAACTGGTTGACGGGAGCCGCTGTGGGTCCGGCCATCGCCACGTTCGACATCTTCTTGCGGGTGGCGTCCATGATGACCAGCGGAAAACCATAGACGACCGCTTCGATGCCGGCTTGGAGGCCTTCCTGCTCCTTGGCCGCGTCCGTGGCGGCTTGGCCTGGGGGGGCCGTTGGCGTGACCGCTTTCCAACCGCATGCCGCAGGGGCGATGGCGGCCAGTAGCATGAGGGTGGTCTGTGCGTTGATGTTTTTTTTCTTCATGCGATCCTCTGTGGCGAAGGTCCAGGTCCAAACCTTGGACTGCTAAAACCGCCCGTCGGGCGGGCGGAAACCCGCGCGATTATACGCATCCATTCGCATGTATATGCATCGCGCGGGAAGGCGGCGGGCCGGATTGCTTCAGGGTTGCGCCTGTTTCCCCTGGCCCAGGAATAAGGAGACGAATTCCCGCTTGCCGATGACCCGGATGAGTTCCCTGAGGGCGCAATACACGAAGAACAGCACGATCAGCCACATCTGGATCAGCCAGAAACGCGGCCAGACGACTTCCTCGAGCAAATGCCGGTGGGCTTCCGCCAAGTGGCCGTATTGCTTGAAAAAGGGCAGCAGGTGTTCCGCGTACCGGACCAAGAAGGTGGCGGTCAGGTAGATGCCGGTTTTCCACAACACGTTGTAGATCAGGGGTTTGCCGGGGAAGCGGTTGACGAAGGGGAGGGTATCGACCACCAGTACGACCTTGCCGACGATCAAGGCGCCGATCAGGGCACCGCCGAAATTCGCGAGGGGTATGCCGTATTCCTGGTCGATCAACCTTTGGGTGATGACCAGCAGGCAGAACGTCAGGAAAAAGAAAACCGTGGGTGGAATCACCGCCAGGAATTCGTGTTTCAGGGTTTTCAGCAACTTCACGTTCCGCTCCTCTTTCTTGGTGTTCTAAAACGGTTTCGGTATCGGCGGGGTCCACCCGAAGCATGCCGCAAGGCGCATAGGATTGCCTCCCCCGTACCCGGCTGGGCAACGAGGCCGGGTGCCGGGCACCGGGCGCTTTCGTCTCCGACCCATGCGGTTTCCTGGGGGATGTCAACGGAACCTGGCATGGCGTGAAACAACAAAAAACCCGCAAGTCCTTGAACTACGCGGGTTTCTGGTGTGTTGTGGGGTTCCGTGAAACCCCAAAATGGTGGAGAAGAAGGGGATCGAACCCTCGACCTTCGCATTGCGAACGCCCGGTAACCCTGCCGAGCCATTTTAAATCAACAACTTGCGGAGCCTTGCCGTTGCACGTATCCGGACTTCGCAAATCGTTGTGAATAGTATCAGACACAAAGCTGGCACAGCTACCCGCCCACCGTAGCCATCTGTGGCCCCACCCAGTCCGACGTGGACCCGTCCGGCTCGACCTCCGACACCCAGGCGAACCACGTCCCGGCGGGCAGGAACTCCCTGTGGCTCTCGGCTGTCCCCGTCTCGATGGCGTAGGCATCGGGGTGGTCCATGCTGTTGGTGGGCGATACCAGCAACTCGAACGTGTTCCCGGCGGACCCGCCGCGGTCCCAGGCCCAGGTCGCCGACGAGGGGCCCTCCCATTGCACGTGCAGGTTGGTCGGTTCCGGTACGTCGTCCGGGTCGTCGTCCACGGTGAAGTCCCGCGACACGGTCCACATGTGGTATTGCCCGGAGAGGCTCCCCAGCCGGCGCGACCACAGCTTGATGGTGATCGAATTGTTCAGCCGCCCCAGGCCGGAGTTGGCCTTCTCCTTCCGCCATACGAACTTGGTGCCGCGCTTGTTTTTCACGGTACGGACCAGTACGCCGTTTTCGTTGTATAGCTCGATCAAGTAGCTGACCTTGCCTTCCGGGCCTATGTTACCCTCGTCCTGGCGCACGATATATGCCGTCTGCTGCGCCCGGCTCCGGTGCGCCCAGGACAGGCGGAGCCGCCCGGAGATGGTGGCCGGGTAGAGTTCATCGTTGATCTTGAAATTACCGGGAGGGTAGGGCAGGTAGGCCCTGCCGATGGTGGTGATCGACAACGGATAGGTGTCCTCCTGGGGCAGCACACCCAGCATGGAGGCGGGCAGCACATAGGCTTGCACGGTTTCGCCAGGGGAATACTCCACCCAGTCTATGGCGCGGAGGGCGCTATAAATGAACAACCTGGCCCCTGAGTTATGGGTGGACGGCACGGTGTCCAGGATGCCCCGGTAGACGGTGAGGGTCTTGGCGGAAGTGTCGATAAGCCAGGCCGAGTATTGCCGTCCTATGTACAGGACAAAACCCGCAATGCCCAGGCGAACTCATCAGACTTCTCGGTTGGGTTCAGGACGGTGTTGCGAAGGAAGTCGAGTCCGTGGCGGAAGAGGGACTTGAGGGGGCGCGACAGCGTTTTTTTTCTTGGATAGCAAGCGCGACTACTCCCTTGCCGACCAAAGAACGCCTAGCCTCAAGATCGAAGGTTGCCATTAAATTCAATGGTTTGCATAAAAAAGCGATTGGGTGTTCTTTCGCTTTGAAGGGAGTAAAGGGTCTAACCCAGTATCGGCATGAAGTTGCCGAACCGAGGAGAACCGCCATGGCTAGGACCACACCCCGCCCGCCTGCGACCCAAACCTTGGTCTTGCGCTGCCTCGACCCGCCGTGTCCGGTCTGCGGCAGGCTGCGTTGGTTCTCGTACGAGGATTATCGGAAAGCCACCACCCTGGACGCCGTGCTGGGGTTGACCTTGCAGGTCCGGCGCTGCGTGAACCCGGATTGCGCGCTTTACCACCAAGCTTACCGTCCCGAGGAGGAAGGCCGGCTGGCGCTGCCGCACCACGAGTTCGGGCTGGACGTGATCGCGTGGATCGGCGCGTGCCGGTACCGGGAATCCCGCAGCCTGCCGGAGATCCACCGGGGGTTGGTGGAGCGCGGGGTCCAGGTGGCGGCGCGCACGGTCGATGGACTGCTCCATCGCTACGAGGAACTGGTGAGTGTGGCGCTCGGGGAGCCGGCCCGGCGGCGGTTGCGCGGACAAGGGCGGTTGATCCTGGCGTTGGACGGCTTGCAGCCGGACAAGGGCCACGAGGTGCTATGGGTGGTGCGGGAGGTTTTGTCGGGTGAAATCCTGGCGGCGCGCAGCCTGCTGAGCTCTTGCCGGGAGGAACTGGCCGGCCTGCTCCGCGAATCCCTGGCGGGGGTGCCGCACCAACCCTGCCAGTTCCACTATCTGCGGGAGGCGGGCCGTCCGGACCGCCACGCCCGGAAGGAACTGGGCAAGCGGGTGCGGGACGGGTGCGGGACGTGCGCGCCATCGAGCGCCAGGCCGAGGACCGCGCCGATCCCGAAGCCGACATCGTCCTGGGTTATTGCGCGGCGGTTCGCGGCGCGTTCGGCGACGGTGGCCAGCCGCCGCTGCGGCCCGGCGGCCTGCTGTTGCGGGAGCGCCTCGGCGCCATCGAGGCCAGCCTGGACCGGGCGGCCCCAAAAGTCGCCCAAGGCTGGCTGGAAGAGGCGGCGGCCATCCTGGCCAACCCCGACGGTACCGACAGCGCCGGGGTGCGGACCCGGTACGACCGGTTGTTGACCGATATCCGGGACGAGGCCTCGCCCACGCTCCCCCCTGCGGCAGATGGCCGCGCAATTCATCAAGGTCACGGCCAGCTACGGCGCGCAGATCTTCGCCTGCTACGACGTGCCGGGCTTGCCCCGCACCGACAACGACCTCGAGCAACTCTTCGGCGGGGTCCGCCATCAACTCCGAAGAACCACCGGCCAGAAGAACGCTCCGGCCAGCCTGGTTGTCCGGGGTGCCGCGCGCCTGCCCGCCGCCGTCGCCAGCCGGGAGCGGCCCTTCACCGCCACCGACCTGGCAGGGGTCGATACCAAACGCTGGCGGAAACAGCGGGCCTTGCTGAAGCAGCGCCACCTTCCGCGCCTCCTCGGGCGGCGCTTCCGGCGAAATCCCCAGGTCTACCTCCAAAAACTCGAAGAGCAATTGGTCAAGCTGAGTTTGCCACCCTAGTTTTTTTGACGGACGGGGCTGGGGCCGTCGTGGAGCAGTTCGCCGGTGCGGTAGGACCAGGCGAAGGCCAGGGCAAGCAGGCCCATGAGCTTGGCGAGGCGCTTGGGGTCGGTGAGGTGGGTATCCTCCAAGTTAAAGCCCCTGGATTTCAAAGCGCCGAACAGGGTTTCCACTTGCCAGCGGTCGGCGTAGGCGTCGATGGCCCCGGCCTGTGGGGTGCCGGAGGAGGCGATGAACAGGAAGCCGCCGTCGTCGAGGCGCAGCGGCACCGAAGACCTTCAGGAAGCGCTCCATCAACGCGATGCGCTCGACGGTGTCGGAGTTCCCCGCTTTGCCGAGGACGCTCCAGAACACCGGCACGGCCATCCCCCGGTGGGCGATCCCCAGGACCAGGAAGTTGATCTCGGCCAGGCCGAACTTCCAGTTCGTGCGGTCCAGGGTCAGCCGCCAGGGGCCGTCGCCGACCGGGACCAGCCGCACCAACAGGCGGGCGAGGACGTCCTGGTCCAACTCGAACGCGCGGAAGAAGCGCTGGAGCCGCTTGTAGTGGGACTCCACCTTGGCCGGACCGCCGAAGCCGGTGGCGAGTTCCGCCAGGTTGACGCTGCGCACCTTGAGCAGGGCCAGCAGGAAATGCGCGAGGAAGCCGATCCGGGCCCCGTGCCACGGCAGGTGCTCGGACAGGACGGCCTTGAGGTCTTGATGAGGGTCAGCCATCGGAGGTAAAAGCCGGATAGTTTACGCCTTTGGCAATCAAGCAGTTAGGTTTTTGTCCTGTACTTAGCAACCAAGGACTCCATGGAAGTGCGGAGATAAAGAAATTCACACATCCCGGCTTCAGGCATTGGATGCAATTCACCGTCTCCTTGGCGACCATCGGTCGCGTTTGCTCCCCATCCACATCATCTATTCACCTAAGCCAATGTGAATTTCTATAAGTCATTGTTCTAAATGAGGTAAATTACGGCTATCATCTACAATAATCTATTCATAATTTATTCAACACTGGCATGGCTTCGATCATCGAGGTTCTTGAGCGCCTAGGAGTAGCCAGCAGGCAGCGCATCGCCGAGGAACTCGGCGTCAGTCAGCCGACATTCTCGCGCTTGTTCCAAGCCCACAGCGACCAATTAGTCCAATTGGGGCGGGGCCGTTCGGTACGCTACACCTTGCGGAAACCACTAAGCCGGGTCAAATCTCCCATTCCCGTATGGCGGGTTTCACCCGGGGGTCTGGTCCGGCCCTTCGGCGAACTCGAGCCTGTGGTCCACAGCAAGTTCCTGTTCGATAGCCAATTGTTCGACGACCTGCCTTGGTTCCTATGGGACATGCGGCCCCAAGGTTTCATGGGTAGGGCGTTCGCACGCCGGGAAACCGGCCTGGGGTTGCCCCAGAACCTGTTGAACTGGTCCAGCGAGGACATTTTGGTGGCGCTGACATGGCGCGGGGAAGATTGCCCAGGGGATTTGATCGCCGGACACGAATCATTAGAACGGTATCTGAGTGGGCGCTTGGTGGCACCCAGGGTGTCCCGAGCGGATTATCCCGAATTGGCCAATGCGGCTTTAGAAGGGGGAGAAGCCGGATCTTCCGCCGGGGGTGAACAGCCCAAATTCGCAGTGACCCTCGCCCCGGATGGGGAAAACGCCATAGTGAAATTCTCCCCGCCGGTCCATGAATCCGCTGCGGCGCGACGCTGGGGCGACTTGCTCGTGTGCGAGCACATCGCGTTGACGGTCATGCGCGACCATGGCCAAGAAGTCGCCCCGACCATGCTCATCGAAGGGGGGGGACGGATTATGCTGGAATCCGCGCGGTTCGACCGGACGCCGGAGGGACGGCGGGCAATGCTGTCCGGCACCGCAATCGACATGCAGTTCGCCGGGGTGGGCGAGGACTGGGCCAAATTAGGGGAAGCCTTGCTGAAAGCCCACGTTATCCCGACCGACGTGGCGGAAACCCTTGGACTATGGAGCGCGTTCGGAAGGCTAATAGGGAATTCAGACATGCACCTAGGCAATGTTTCCTTCCTTACCGAGGATTATCGCCAGTTCACGCTGGCCCCGGCCTACGACATGTTGCCCATGCGTTGGGCACCATCGACAAATGGAGAGATCGTCGAAAGGGAACTGGATATCCCCGTGCGTTTCCTGGTTCCGTGTGCTTTCGGTTTGGCCGCAGATATGGCAGAGGACTTCTGGACCAGGGTGCGGAGTTGTGAATGGTTGGAAGGGCGTTGGTCCGGAATTGCGGAGACCGCATCGATGGCCGTGGCGCAGGCCAGGGAAAAAATGAGGTTACTCCGTGGTTGAGGCGGGTTGTGGTCTGCTGTAACCAGATTCACTTGGGCAGGAAATTGACACAAAGAAAAGGCCCTCAAAAATGAGGGCCTAAGTCTTTGATTTTGGTGGAGAAGAAGGGGATCGAACCCTCGACCTTCGCATTGCGAACGCGACGCTCTCCCAGCTGAGCTACTTCCCCGAAAACGAGGCGCAATCCTAGACCATTTCCGCGCCCATCTCAAGGCCCGCCGTTGCAAAACGCCGGGCCGGGGCGATGGCGATCACAGCGGCGGTGGGGCGGGCGGACGGCCACCCAGTCCCAGGCGGCGGGCGTTTTCCTTGAAGGATTCGAGTTCGCGCTGGGCCTCGGCTTTGGAGGCATGCGGTCCCTTGAGCCCTTCGCGGGCGATGAAAAACCATTCGATATCGCCCTTGCCGGGATTCCATTGCTGCAAGAGCCGGTCCGGGGAATAGAGATGCCAGGTGCGCTGGATATTCTTGGGGCCGGGTTGGGCTGGGGGCGGGGGCTCCCTGCCCCCGGTGAGGTTCAGCTTGTTGGAGATGTTCTTGAACAGGTTGAGTTCGTACAAGGCCCGTTCCTTGGATTCGTATGGGCCTTTGATGCCTTCCCTGGCGTTGAAAAACCATTCCGGCAAGCCCGTGGCCATGTTGGTTTGCATGAAAACCCGGTGGGTGCTGAATTTGGCGGGGGCGGCGGGTTCGTCGGACCGGCCCCCGGTCAGGTTCAGCCGTTGCGCGGCGATCTTGAAGACATTCAACTCGTAGAGGGCTTGTTCCCTGGAGTGGTGCGGGCCTTTGATGCCTTCCCTGGCGGTGAAGAACCATTCTTGCAGCCCGGTGTTCGTGTTGGTTCGTTCAAAAATACGGGTACTGTTGAACATCGGACGGCCTCTGCACAGCGTGTGATATAGGAAAGTTAAATATATCCTTGGATCGCATCCGGGGAAAGTTACCCACCGGGGGACAGCCTTGGGGTCGTCGCGACGACCGGACCCGGCACGCAGTATAGGCTGGGGAGCGGTGCGTGTGGTTCCGTGTTTCTACGGATGTCCCGGTTCAATAGGCCGTGCCGTCCTTGTGGAAAAAGCCGTAGCCGCCACGCACGGCGCGGGCTTCGAGGTCGGCGTCGGGATAGTGCGCCTGGTCGCCGGGCAGGCGGTCGCCGACTTCGAGATAGACCGCGACCGCTCCGCCCCGGTTGACGAAGTGGTGGCCGTCAGGCTGGCCGGCCGGGAAGCCCGCGCAGTGGCCGGGGTGTAGGCATTGCTCGCCGGACTCGGTGACGAGGGTCAGTTCGCCTTCCAGCACGTAGATGAATTCGTCTTGGCGGGTATGCCAATGGCGCAGGGCCGACATCGCGCCCGGTTCCAGCCGCACCAGGTTGACGCCGAAGTTCTGTAGGCCCAGCGCGTCGCCCAGGGCGTGTTTGGCGCGGCCTTGGGCGGCGCGGCGGAATGCTTCGGTGGGATAGGTGGAGCCGGTCCGGGCCGGTACCGAGTCGGGGTCGAGGGCGGGCGGGATCGGGGTGGGTCGCATCGGTTGGTTTCCTCGTGGCGGTGTGGGTTGTTTGCCGTCGGGCGGGGGGCGAATATGGCCCTCGCTTATCCGCCATCTTCCGGTGGCCGGGCGATGAAGACCGAGCCGGGGTCCCAGGCATGGCGCTCGGTGAACATGAAGCCCACCAGGAAGCCTTTGCCCGGCCCTTCCTTGTCGATCCGCATGGCGCGGGCGCAGCCCTCCAGGTGCAGATCGGGCAGGCGTATCCTCACTACGTCGCCGACGCCGAAGGGCGGGACGCGCTCGAAATGGGCCTTGAAGCCCTCGACCGACAAGTCCTTGAGTCCGAATTGGAGTTCGCCCAATTCCATCAGGACGATGCCGTCGGACCGGGTTTTTTTGCGGAAGAATCCTCTGTTTTCGTTCATGGCGGGCGTTTCCATGAGGCGGATGGTGATGGACCGACCGGGGCCGGGTCGCGTTGGATGCGCGGCGGTCCGGTCGGGGTTGCGGGGTCAGTGGGAAGCGGCGCGGGCTTCCACCAGCCGCATCAGGCCGTACAGCGTCGCAAGGTGCGGTACGTCGAGTCCGAGGCGCTGTCCGGCCCGCACCGCGTTGCCGAGGATGGCTTCGGTTTCCATGGGGCGGCCAGCCTCGTGGTCCAGCAACATGCTGGTTTTGTAGGGCGGCATTTTGCGGGTACTGGAAACCTGTTTCTCCACCATGTCGGTGGGCAGGGGATGGCCCAGAGCGTTCGAGATCAGGATCGTTTCCGCCATGATGGCCCGCACCAAAGGCTCCGCCGTGTCCAGGATGGCGTGGGTGTCCAGGCCGCCCGACAGCACCGACAGCGGGCTGAACGCCGCGTTCCACACGCATTTCTGCCACCGCGCCCCGACCACGTCCTCGCTGGTCGCGCATGGGATGCCCGAGCCTTCGAAGGCTTGGCACAGGGCCAGCGTGGCCGGGGAGACGCCCCGCGGATAATCGCCGAGGGCCAGGCGGCCATAGGCTTGGTGCCAAATCTCGCCGGGCGCGGTGCGGGTCACGCAGATGAAGGCGAGGCCGCTGATGAGGGCGTGGTCCGGGTAGGCCGCGGCGATCTCGTCCTCGATCTCGACGCCGTTGGAGACCAGCACGATGCGGGTCGCGGGGCCGAGCGCGTCCTTGAGTAGGGCGGCGCGGTCCGCGCCCGCCACCACCTTCACGCACAGCAGCACATAGTCGGGCTTTTCATCCAGTTCCAAGGCGCTGCGGACCACGCGGGCGGGCCGGAAATGGTAGTCGCCGACCGCCGGGACGGCGCTGCGGATGTGGATGCCGTGCGCCCGCACCTGTGCATAATCGGAGCGGGCCAGCACCGAGACTGTCGCGCCTTGTTTGGCGAGTAGCGAACCATAGAAGCCGCCGATGGCTCCGGTGCCGATGATCAGTATGTTCATTGCGTTACCTTGTCGATTGGAAAGGAAGGCGCGGCGCTTGCGGTGCGGCCTGGATGAGGGTAGCCGAATCCGGGAAGACTGGGCAGCCCCCGGTGTTTGATGGCGGTCCCCATGTGCGGGATTATGGCCTGTTCGGGGTGGCCCTGGCCGGTGGCGGGTCGATCCCCAGGAAGCGCTTCACGAAGGGGATGGTGAGCTTATGTTGCGCCGCCAGGCTGGCTTGGTCCAGGCGTTCCAGCAAGGCCCGCAGGGTCTGGGGATCGCGGCGGTGGTGGGTCAGTAGGAAGCGCCCGACCTGGGGCGGCAGGTCCAGCCCCAGCGAGCGGGCGTAGAGGGCCAGGACCGCCAGCTTGTCCTCGTCGCGCAGGGCTTGCAGCCGCAGGGTCAAGCCCCAGCCGAAGCGGGTCTTGAGGTCGGGCAGGCGGATCGGCGAACGGGCCGGGGGGGCGCTGGCGGTGGCGATGAGGTCGCGGCCCAGGTCGCGCAGCCGGTTGAACAGCTCGAACAGCGCCTCTTCCCAGGCGGCGTCGCCGGCGATTTGTTCCAGGTCGTCGAGGCAGACCAAATCCATGTGTTCCAAGCCTTCCAGCATCTCCGGGCCGTAATCCCGCACCACGCCCAGGGGCAGGTAGGACACCGTGCGCTGGAGTTGGCAGGCGGTGCGGCAACAGGCGTTGAGCAAATGGGTCTTGCCGCTGCCCGGTTCGCCCCACAGGAAGATCAAGGACTCGCCCGCCCCGGTGGCGGTGCGTTGCAGATGCCGGACCTGCTCGGCGTTCACCCCGGCGTGGAATTGCTCGAATCCGAGTTCCGGGTTGAAGGTGAACGGCAGGGGCAGTTGCTCGGGCATGGCGCGTGGGCTTATCCGGCCCTATCTTGCTTGAGCGCCCTGGCGGTGCGGGCCAGCCGCGCGCCGAAGGCCCGGCAGAGCTGGCGTTCTTCCTCGCTGACGCCGTCCTTGCCGCTGTGGCGGCTGGGTCCGTAGGGGGTGCCGCCGCTCTGGGTCTTGCTGAGGGCGGTTTCGCTGCTGGGGATGCCGACCAGGATCATGCCATGGTGCAGCAAGGGTAGGAGCATGGTGATGAGGGTGGCTTCCTGGCCACCGTGCAGGGACGAGGTCGAGGTGAACACCCCCGCGGGTTTGCCCGACAGCGCCCCGGAAAACCACAGGCTGCTGGTGCTGTCGATGAAGTATTTGAGCGGGGCGGCCATGTTGCCGAAATGGGTGGGGCTGCCGAGGGCGAGGCCGTCGCAGTCGCGGAGGTCTTCGAGGCTGGCGTAGGGGGCGCCGGAATCGGGGATGCTGTCTTCGGTCGCCGCGCAGACGGGGGAGACTTCCGGCACGGTGCGCAGCTTGGCGACCGCGCCTTCGACTTCTTCGACGCCGCGGGCGATGAGGTTCGCCAGTTCCGAGGTGGCACCCCAGCGGCTGTAGTAGAGGATCAGGATTTCAGTCATTGGAGTTGTAAGCTAAGGCTATGAATGATAATGGATGGCCCGCTGGGCGGGGGTGGGCCGGGGATGCCGCCGCCTCAAAGTATCCCGAGGATGTTTTCCGGCGGGCGGCCCAGGGCGGCCTTGCCGTTCGCGAGGACGATGGGCCGTTCGATCAGGATCGGATGCGCCACCAGGGCGGCGATCAGGGCGGCGCGGTCCAGGTCCGGGCGGTCCAACCCGGCCTCTTGGTAGGCGGCTTCGCCCTTGCGGATCAAGGCGCGGGGTTCCAGGCCCAGAAGTTCCAGGATATGTTCCAGTTCGGCGGCGTTGGGCGGGGTTTTCAGGTATTCCACCACGCGGGGTTCGATACCCCGCGCCCGCAGCAATTCCAACGCACCGCGCGATTTGCCGCAGCGCGGATTGTGATAGATCGTGACGCTCATGGTTCCAGGCTACCCCGCTGGGTCCGTTCCCGCGCCCGCTCCTGGTTGACGATCTTGGCCAACTGGCCCAATTCCCCGGCCAGGAGTTCCAACAGGTCGTCGCTGGCGACGATGCCGACCAGATGGCCTTGGCCATCGACCACCGGCAAGCGCCGCACGCCCTGGGCCCGCATCCGCTGCATGATCTCCCACAGCCCTTCGTCTTCCCGCGCCACGGCCAGTGGGTAGCTCATGATATCGCCGACGCCGACCGCGGCGGGGTCGAGCCCGGTGGCCAGGATTTCCACGACCAGGTCGCGGTCGGTCAGGATGCCGATGGGTTTCGGCCCGGTCCCGGCGTCCTCGACCACGACCACGCTACCGACATGGGATTCCCGCATCAGCTGGGCCGTCGCGGCGATGGAATCTTCCTTCCTGACGGTGACGGTATTGCGGTTGCATAGCTGTCCTATCGACATGGCTGCCTCCATTCTGTGTAGGGCTGAACGGGGGATAGTTTAGCGCGGTTGGGATAAACCCAGGTATGGGTATGGGATTGGGGCGGGGTTAGCCGGAGGTCTGGGCGCGGAATTGGGGAAAATATCCGGGGAATCCATTTCCCGGACGCCGTGATCCATCCGGGCCACGGGTCCGGGAGGGGTTTCAGCCGTCCGAGAAATCGGTGCTGACCAATTCGCGCAACAGGGTGGTGGCGTAGGCGCCGGAAGGCAGGGCGAATTGCAGACGCAGGCTTGCCGGGTCGGGGAATTCCCAACGCAGGTCTTGGGGGCAGAGCCGGAAGGGCCGCCGCGCCGTGTCCAGGTCGAAGCGTTCCAGCCCGCGGCAGAAGTCCGCCAGCGCTTCCGCCACCGCGAGTTCCAGCGCCGCCGCTGCGCCGGTGGCGGCGGATGCGCCCTTGCCCCATAGCACGCCGCTGGGGTGGATGTCCCGGTCTGCCAGCCGTTGCAGGATTTCCGGGGTGATGGCCTCCGGTTTGAAGAAGCTCCGCGAGTCCCCGAACATGAAGGCGTCGCCCTCGACGGCTTGGTTCCAGGTGCCGTCCGTGACGCGCCGGGCCAGCAGGCGGTTGAAAATCTCGGAGCGGGCGGCGGACAGATAAAGCCCGCGCTTGTGGGGATCGATCCGGCCCAGGGTGCCCGCGAACAATTCGGCGGCGCGGGCGAGGTTCTGGCCTTCGCGGCCGAAGCGTTGCTCCCCGAAATAATTGGGCACGCCGAACTCCCCGATCTGGCGCAAGCGGGCCGAAAGCACCCCAGGGTCGCCATCGACCTGCTTCAGGGTGATGACGAAGCGGTTGCCGCTGGCCGCGCCTTGCTTGAGCTTGCGGCTGTTGCGGTGGGTTTCGAGGACGCGCAGCGAAGGCGAGGCCAGGGCGTTCCAATCGGGTCCGTCCTTGCCTGGCAGTTGCACGCTATACCATTGCACGGTGAGTCCGTGGCGGTCCTTCAGCCCGGCGTAGCCGACCTCGCGGGAGCCGACCCCGGCGTGACGCGCCAGTTGGCGGGCGACATACTCGGTGTTCTCGCCGCGTTTCTCGACCTTGAGGAATACATGTTCGCCCGTGCCGGAAGGCTCGAAGCCCAGGATTTCCTCGACGATGAAGTCTTCCGGGGCGGCTTTCAGGGTGGCGGTGCCGACGGGACCGCCGTGGGCGTAGGGCAGGGGGGCGGGAATATCCATCAAACAGGTACCTTGTGCAGCAGGGCCACGGCATAGGACGAAATCCCTTCGCCCCGGCCCTCGAAACCCATGCCTTCGGTGGTGGTGGCCTTGACATTGACGGCGTCCACGCCGATTTCGAGGTCGGCGGCGATGTGTTCGCGCATCTTGGGGATATGCGGGGCCATTTTGGGGGCTTGGGCCACCAGGGTGACATCGACATTGCCGACCGCGTAGCCCAATTCCTTGAGCTTGGCCATGACGTTGCGGACCAGGATGCGGCTGTCGATGCCTTTGTAGGCGGCGTCGGTGTCCGGGAAATGCTTGCCGATATCGCCTAGGGCCGCCGCGCCCAACAGGGCGTCGCACAGCGCGTGCAGGGCCACATCGCCGTCCGAATGCGCCGCCATGCCGTGGATGAAGGGGATTTTGACCCCGCCGATGACGATGTGGTCGCCCGCCTTGAATTTGTGGGCGTCGTAGCCCTGGCCTATTCGCAACATTGCCGCTCCATATAAAAAACGGCCAGGGGCAAATCCTCGGGCCGGGTGATTTTGAGGTTGTCGGGCCGTCCCTCAACCAGCTTGGGACGCAAACCCTTGAGTTCGATGGCGCTGGCTTCGTCGGTGACGGCCCAGCCGTTCAGCGCCGCTTCCTCCAACGCCCCGCGTAGCGTGCCGTAGCGGAACATCTGCGGCGTCAGCGCCCGCCAGACCCGGCTGCGGTCCACGGTGCTGGTGATCTGGCCCGCGTCCACGCTTTTCAAAGTATCGCTGACCGGCAGCCCTAGGATGCCGCCGACGGGGTCGTCCTTGAGCGTCGCCATCAGTTTTTCCACATCGGTTCGGGCGAGGCAGGGCCGGGCGGCGTCGTGGACCAAGACCCAATCCTCGGGATCGGCCTCGTTTTCCAAGCTACGGAGTCCCGACAGCACCGAATCGGCGCGTTCCTTGCCGCCGGGGGCGCGGCGGATTTTGGGGTGGGTGGAACAAGGGAGGTCGGGCCAATAGCCGTCCTCAAGCCCCAGCGCGACCACGATGCCGGAAAAGGCTTCGACGCTCAATAGCCGTTCCAGGGTGTGTTGCAGGACGGGTTGGCCCAGGACTTCGAGATATTGCTTGGGCACGTCCGCGCCCATGCGCTTGCCGACACCGGCGGCGGGGACGACGGCCCAGAAACGGGGTGTGTTCACTCGGGGATACTCATCGCGAGGGTGGGGGAACTGCGGGACGCGATTGGATCGCGGCCTGAAGGCCATTCCTACGGGGTCGGGTTATCGCCCTTTGCCAGGCGGTTTGATCGCGGTGCCCGCCTTCTCCGGCGGCGGCAAGGGATGCGGCTTTTCGAACACCTGCACGAAGGTCTCGCCTTCCTTGACCATGCCCAATTCCTGGCGGGCGCGTTCCTCGACGGCGTCGGTGCCTTCCTTCAAATCGTTCACATCGGCTTCGAGAGCGGCGTTGCGCTCGTGGAGTTTGTCGCCTTCCTCCTTGAGTTGCTCGATACGGGCTTGCAGTTCGTGCAATTCGTAGATGCCGCCATCGCCGAACCACAAACGCCATTGCAGCAAGGCGATCAGCACCAGCAGAAAAATGATGAGCTTTTTCATGCCGGTGCCGGCCTTATCTCAGCTTAGAACGCCCGCTTGAACGCGCTCTTGCCGGCGTAGACGGCCTTGTCGCCCAGTTCCGCCTCGATCTTCAGCAGGCGGTTGTACTTGGCGATGCGGTCGGAACGGCTCAGGGAGCCGGTCTTGATCTGGCCGGTGGAGGCGGCGACGGCGAGGTCGGCGATGGTGCTGTCCTCGGTTTCGCCGGAGCGGTGCGACATCACGGTGGTGTAGCCCGCCGCCTGGGCCATGGCGATGGCTTCCAGGGTCTCGGTCAAGGTGCCGATCTGGTTGACCTTGATCAGGATGGAGTTGGCGATGCCCTTGTCGATGCCTTCCTTGAGGATTTTCGGGTTGGTCACGAACAAATCGTCGCCCACCAGCTGGATGCGCGAACCGAGTTTCTCGGTCAGGACTTTCCAACCCGCCCAGTCGCTCTCGTCCAGGCCGTCCTCGATGCTGATGATCGGGTACTTATCGACCCAGGAGGCGAAGAAGTCGGCGAATTCCCCGGACGAGTACTTCTTGCCCTCGGAGGCGAGGTCGTAGACGCCGTCCTTGTAGAATTCGGAGGCGGCGCAGTCCAGCCCCAGGAAGATGTCCTTGCCAGCGGTGTAGCCCGCGTTGGCGATGGCTTCCAGGATGACTTCGATGGCGGCTTCGTTGGACGGCAGGTCGGGGGCGAAACCGCCCTCGTCGCCCACGCCGGTGGCGAGGCCGCGCTGGCCCAGCACCTTCTTGAGGGCGTGGAACACTTCCGCGCCGTAGCGGATGGCTTCGCGGAAATTGGGGGCGCCCACGGGCAGGATCATGAACTCCTGCATGTCCACGCTGTTGTCGGCATGGGCGCCGCCGTTGATGATGTTCATCATCGGGACCGGCAGGACGCAGTCGCCACCCTGGTGCAAATGGGCGTACAAGGGTTTGCCGGCTTCGGTGGCGGCGGCGCGGGCCGAGGCCAGGGAGATGCCGAGCAGGGCGTTCGCGCCCAAGCGGCCCTTGTTGTCGGTGCCATCGACTTCGATCATCTTGGCGTCGAGACCGGCCTGGTCGGCGGCGTCGAGGCCCAAGACGGCGGAGCGCAGTTCACCGTTGACGTTGGCGACCGCCTTGGTCACGCCCTTGCCCAGGTAACGGGCTTTGTCGCCGTCACGCAGTTCGATGGCTTCGCGGGAGCCGGTGGAGGCTCCGGACGGCACCATGGAGGTGCCGATAGCGCCGGATTCGAGGACGACATCCACGGCCACGGTCGGGTTGCCGCGGGAGTCGAGGACTTCGAGGGCTTTCACTTCTACGATTTTGCTCATGTTGGCTCCATGATGGGTTGCGGGAATAACGGTAATGTTCTGCTCCGTCCATAGGGTAATTGAGGCGATTCTATTCGCCGATAAAATGGCCGGGCAGGGTGGCTAGGTGTGCCGGTTCATGGTTTTCATTGGCACCGCCAACCCCCAGAAATTCATTCAAGACTTGTACCATTGGGGCGCATCCGGTCTTGGTTTGAATAGGGCTGGCGGAAACGCTGGGTCACGATGGACGGCATTCGTTCTTTCAATGGCTTGCAGGGCTCAAGGTTTCTTGAGGATGTAATGCCCCGCCGTCGGTGCCATCAAGCCCTGTTCTATGAAGAATTCATCCAGGGTCATCAATAAATCGTATAGCGCCGTCCCCGCTTTCGATTCGTGGTATTTGCACAAACAACCCACCGGGGCGATATAGCGGACGAAACTATGGGTTTCGCTTTTTTGCACCACCTCGAAACGCTCCAGGAAAATCTTGGGTATCTCTTGTGAGCGGATGGATTCGAAAGGCGATTTCAGCGGTAGCTTGGGGCGTTTGGGGGGTTGTATCTGCTTTCGTTGCAGGCGGTTATAGGTATATTGCTCCGGGATGGCTTTGAGTAGGGCGGTGGTCAGTTCGATCAACCTATCGGGATACTGGAATTGCGAGTCGCCGATGAAATCGTTCAGCCAAACCAGCCCGCCGGGTTTCAAGGCCGCTTTCATCCGGTCGGCGACATCCTCCAGAAACAGGCAATGGTGCAGGGAGGTCGAGGCGACGATCAAGTCGTAGGTGTCGGAGGGGAGTTCCACGAAGTTCAAATCCCCCTGCGAATAAGTGCAGGCCAGACCTTCCGTGGCCGCCATCGCCCGTGCGCTGGCGAGGGCGTCCTCGGCGATATCGACGCCGTGGAAACTGCGCACGATCCCTTTGTTCAACCACTCCCGTTCCAGCCGCCCAGCCCCGCAGCCCAAGGACAGCGCGTGGTCGAAGGTCAAGCCTTGGCTTTGGACCCAGGGCATGAAGTTGACCGAATGCCGACTCAGGCCGAGATGGAAGCCCGCCCTTCTTTCCTCGTCCAAGACGCTTAGGGACTCCTGTTGCTGCTGTTGCTTGTTGGGTAATACCTTACCCCAATGGGCCGCTTCTTTTTCGGCCATCTGGTCATAGATGACACGGTCGCTTTTAGCGGTATTGGCAATGGCGATGGCTTCTTCCTGGGAGGGTAGGAGGGGGGTTTCCTTGAAGGGTTGGGCCAGTATTTTCCTTAGTATTGCTAAAACATCACCATTGACCTGTGGGTCGTCCGCGTAGGCGGGTATTCCAGACTCGGTATCGGGGTCGGCGAGTTCGCGGGGGGCGATGCCGCCCAGGTCCGCGGCTTTGAAGGCGGAGATACGGTTATGCTCGTATAAGAAAAAAGCCAAGGTGCGCCTGATCCCGGCGGTCGGGTCTTCGCCATCCAATAAGGGTTGCGTACTGGACATGGAGTCAAATCCTCGATGGGTTTCGATTGATAGGAAAGCCATTGCCCTAATCTGGGTTTTGGGTGGCTTTAGCGTAGCACAGCATTGTCTATTGGTTTTTCTCGTAAACTCATCGGCGCTAGGATTTTGGTTTATAGGAAACCGCTTGCCTTTACGGCCTGGTCCAAAGCCAGCAATACTTCCAACAAACCCCGCATCTTATCCAAGGGCCAGGCGTTCGGCCCATCGCTCAAAGCCTTATCCGGGTCCGGGTGGGTTTCCATGAACAGGCCCGCGACCCCCACCGCCACGGCGGCTTTCGCCAGGGCCGGCACGAACTCGCGCTGCCCGCCGGAACACGAACCCTGCCCGCCCGGCAATTGCACCGAATGGGTGGCGTCGAACACCACGGGACAGCCGGTGTCGCGCATCACCACCACCGAGCGCATGTCCGACACCAGGTTGTTATAGCCGAAGGATACCCCCCGTTCGCAGACCATGATTTGCTCGTTGCCGGTGGCTTTGGCCTTGTCGGCGACGTTTTTCATGTCCCAGGGCGCAAGGAATTGGCCCTTCTTGATGTTGACCGGCTTTCCAAGGCCCGCGACCGCCTGGATGAAATTGGTCTGGCGGCAGAGGAAGGCCGGGGTTTGCAACACATCGACCACGCTGGCGACTTCGGCCAGGGGTGTATCTTCGTGGACATCGGTCAGTACCGGCACGCCGATGGTTTGCTGGACCTGTTCCAGGATACGCAAGCCCGCTTCCATCCCCAAGCCGCGGAAACTCTGGTGGGAGGAGCGGTTGGCCTTGTCGAAGGAGGATTTGTAGATGAAGGGGATGCCGAGGGCTTGGGTGAGTTCTTTGAGGGTGCCGGCGGTGTCGAGGGCGAGTTGTTCGCTCTCGATCACGCAGGGACCGGCGATCAGGAAAAAAGGAAGGTGGAGGTCGGTGTCGAAGCCGCAAAGTCGCATGGAGGGTCCTGGCCTAAGCCCCCTCCGCAAGGGAGGGAGAAGTGGAAGCGCGGAACCGCATCAGCCGTTCCGGTGGGCGCGGTATTCGCCCGCCGCGCGGACGAAGCCGGTGAACAAGGCGTGGCCGCCGCGGGGGGTGGAAGTGAATTCCGGGTGGAATTGGCAGGCCAGGAACCAGGGATGGTCGGGGATTTCGATGGCCTCGACCAAGCGCCCGTCCAGGGATTTGCCGCAGACTTTCATCCCGGCTTCTTCCAACGCCTTGAGGTAGTTGTTGTTGAACTCGTAGCGGTGGCGGTGGCGCTCGGTGATGACATCCTTGCCATAGACCCGGTGGGCCAGGCTGCCCGTGACCAAGCGGCATTTCTGCCCGCCCAGCCGCATACTGCCGCCCAGGTCGGAATGGGGGCCACGCTGTTCGATCTGGCCGGAATCGTCCTGCCATTCGGTGATGAGGGCGATCACGGGATGCGGGGTCTTGGGCAGGAATTCGGTGCTGTGCGCTCCTTCGAGTCCGGCCACGTCGCGGGCGAATTCGATCACCGCGACCTGCATCCCGAGGCAGATGCCGAGATAGGGGATTTTGTGTTCGCGGGCGTATTTGACCGCCGATATTTTGCCTTCGATGCCGCGCTCGCCGAAACCGCCCGGCACCAGGATGGCATCCACGCCTTCCAAGGCGCCGGTGCCCTTGTCCTCGATCTCTTCCGATTCGATGAAGCGGATTTCGACCTTGGTCTTGGTGTGGATGCCGGCGTGGATCAGGGCTTCGGTCAGGGATTTGTAGGCGTCGGAATGGTTGACGTATTTGCCGACCATGGCGACAACGACCGTGCCGGCCGGATGCTTGAGCCCGTCCAGCACCGCCTGCCATTCCGACAGATCGGCGGGATGGGCTTCCAGCTTGAGCTTTTTCACCACGATATCGTCCAGCCCTTGCGCGTGCAGCGAGAGCGGGATGCGGTAGATGGTGTCGGCGTCCACGGCGGAGATGACCGCGTCCTCGTTGACATTGGTGAACAGGGCGATCTTCTTGCGCTCGGATTGCGGCACCAAGCGGTCGGAACGGCAGATCAACACATCGGGCTGGATGCCGATAGTGCGGAGTTCCTTCACCGAGTGCTGGGTCGGCTTGGTCTTGAGTTCGCCCGCGCCCGCGATATAGGGCACCAGGGTCAGGTGGATGAACAGGCACCGATCCTCGCCCAATTCCACCCGGAGTTGGCGGATGGCTTCGAGGAAGGGCTGGGATTCGATATCGCCCACAGTGCCGCCGATTTCGATCATGGCGACATCGTAGCCCTCGGCGCTCAGGCGGATCACCCGCTTGATCTCGTCGGTGACATGGGGGATGACTTGCACGGTCGCGCCGAGATATTCGCCGCGGCGTTCCTTGCGGATCACGTTCTCGTAGATTTGGCCGGTGGTCCAGTTGTTGACCTTGCCCATGGTGGTGCGCAGGAAGCGCTCGTAATGGCCGAGGTCGAGGTCGGTTTCGGCCCCGTCCTCGGTGACGAACACCTCGCCGTGCTGGAACGGGCTCATGGTGCCGGGATCGACGTTGATATAGGGGTCGAGCTTGGTCATCGTCACCTTGAGGCCGCGGGCTTCGAGGATGGCGGCCAGGGACGACGCGGCGATGCCTTTGCCGAGCGAGGAAACGACACCGCCGGTAATGAAAATGTACTTGGTCATGCGCGAAGGGGGAGGGTTGACCGCGGTCGCCCGCTTGGGGGCCAGGGACGGATGCGGTGGATGGCGGAATATAAGCGTGGCATTTTACCCGACACGGGGCGTTGCGTCATCGCCAGCCTTGGTTTCAAATCGGCGGAAAGCCGGTTTACCATAGCGGGATCAAGTAATAATCCAGGTTTTCAGGAGGAACTAGATGGGCGGGACAAGGCGATTCAGGATGTTGGCGGGCGTGGCGTTGCTAGGCATTGTGGCGGGTTGTGCCTGGGTTGATCTCAAGCCGCAGGGCGAGAAGGTCCGGGTGTTGTCGAAGTCGGAAGTAGGCCGTTGCAAACTGTTGGGCCAGGTCACGGCCAATACCACGGCGACCCTCGGTTTCATCGCCCGCGGCAAATCGGTGGTCCAGGAAGAAGTGTATCGGCTGGCCCGCAACAACGCGGGCGGCATGGGCGGCGATACCATCGTCACCAAGGGGCCGCTGTTGGAAGGGGAGCAGTCGTTCGAGGTCTATCGCTGCATCAATCCGTAGCGGGGTTTTCCGATAGGGCGCGGAGAGGCGGGGGTGGAAACCATTCGATCATGATATTGCGCCCCGCCGGGTCGCCCGCGAATGCCTGGCAAATCCACCTTCCCCCCACCGCCACCAGCCGTCCATCCACATAGACCAAGGGCGTCCGCTCCCGCACCCAGGGCGGAATCCCGGCTTCCTGGAACAGCTTTTTCAAGTCCCGCGAGCCTGTCCGGCCCAGGGGGCGGCAGGTTTCGCCGCCTTGGCGGTAGCGCACGGTAATGGCTGCCGTCCGCCACAATCCAGGCGCGATGCCGGGGCCATCGATGGGCCGGGCGATGAGTTCGCCGTTGCCATCGGGCAGGAGCAGGGGCGCGAGGCCGTCCCAGGCGATGATGGTGCCGCTATCGAATGGCCCGGCGGGTGGCAGCAAATACAACTCGTTCCGATAGCGGCGGATTTCCCCCTCCCGCCAGCGCACCGCGGGACTCCGCTCGGGATGGGCGTTGAGGGCGCAATCCAACACCTGTTCCAACACGCGGGCCGAGGGCGTTCGGAAACCTTTGGCCCCGATCCATTCCCGCAGCACCAAACGCCGATCCGCCGCCGCATAAGCCAACAGGCGGTCCACGCACAGCGTCCCCCGCTCCGGGTTCAGCGCCGCATGGCAGAGGTCGCGGGCCAGCGCCGCCAGGGTGGCCTGGGCCTCGGCGCAATGCCGGGCGGAGCGGCTGAGGGTGGCGCCGACGGCGGGCCAGCGCTCGGCCAGCACCGGCAGGATGCGGTGGCGGATGAAATTGCGGTCGTAGCCCAAATCCCGGTTGCTGGGGTCTTCGAGCCAATCCAGTTCGAGCTTTTCGGCGTAATCCCGCAGTTCGGCGCGGCCATGGTCCAGCAAGGGCCGCGTGAGGAAACCGGGGCCGAACGCCGCCCGCTCCGGCATCGCCGCCAAACCCGGCAATCCCGCGCCGCGCAGCAATTGCAGTAGCAAGGTCTCGGCCTGGTCGTCCCGATGTTGGGCGGTGAGCAAGGTATCGCCCGTCGCCATCAATGTGGCCAGGGTTTGGTAACGGGCGGCGCGGGCGGCTTCCTCGGGGCTTTGGCCGGGACGGGGCCGGGCATCGACCCGCAGCAAACGGAACGCCACGCCCTCGGCCTCGCAGGTGGTCCGGCACTGTTCGGCCCAGTGTTCGGCGGCGGCTTGCAAGCCATGATGCACGTGGACGGCGGTGCAGCGGAAATCCTGGGAAACGCGGGCCAGTTCGGCGCACAGGCGCAGCAGTACCCGCGAGTCGAGTCCGCCGCTATAGGCGATCCAATAATGGGGGGAGGGCGGATGGCGGGCGAGGCTGGCCCGTAAAGTGTCGGCGGAGAGGTTCATGGAAGCGGGGTGTTCCGTGGCCCGGATGGAACACAGTGGAATCCGGGCTACGGGGTTGGGAAGCGGGTCAGGCGTTGGCTTCTTCGTAGACGCCATAGCTCATCAGGCGGGCATAGCGCCGTTCCAGCAATCCCTCCATGGGGGTGCGGAGCAGTTCCTCCAGGTGGCGCTTGATCGCCGCCTTCAGGTTGTTGGCGGCTTGCTGGCGGTCGCGGTGGGCGCCGCCCAGGGGTTCGGGCACGATCTCGTCGATCAGCTTGAGTTCCCGCAAACGGTCGGAGGTGATGCCCATGGCCTCGGCGGCGAGTTCGGCCTTGTCGGCGCTTTTCCACAGGATCGAGGCGCAACCTTCCGGCGAGATCACCGAATAAGTGCTGTATTGCAGCATCAAGAGCCGGTCGCCCACGCCGATGGCCAGCGCCCCGCCCGAACCGCCCTCGCCGACCACGGTGCAAAGGATCGGGGTACGCAGGGTCGCCATCTCGAACAGGTTGCGGGCGATGGCCTCGCTCTGGCCGCGTTCTTCCGCGCCGATGCCGGGATAGGCGCCGGGCGTGTCGATGAAGCAAAGAATGGGCAGGTGGAAACGCTCGGCCAAGCGCATCAGGCGCAGCGCCTTGCGGTAGCCTTCCGGGCGCGGCATTCCGAAGTTGCGGTGGATTTTCTCCTTGGTGTCGCGGCCCTTCTGATGGCCGATCACCATGACCGGCAGGCCGTCGAGTTTGGTCAGACCGCCGACGATGGCCGGATCGTCGGCGTAGGCGCGGTCGCCGTGCAACTCATGGAAATCCCCGAAGATCAATTCCAGGTAATCCAGGGTATAGAGCCGTTGCGGATGGCGGGAGATTTGCGAAATCTGCCAGGCGGTCAGCGAGGAAAACACCGATTCGGTGAGCTTGCGGCTTTTGTCTTCGAGGCGGGCGATTTCTTCGCTGATGTTGATTTCGTTGTCGAAGCCGACCCGTTTGAGTTCGCCGATCTTGGCTTCGAGTTCGGCGATGGGTTGTTCGAAATCGAGGAATTTCAGGTCCATGTTTTAGTTGTCTCGGCGCGGACGGAAAAACGGCTATTTTAACACCTCGGCTAGGAAATCTTTGAGGCTTTCCCAGGAACGGCGGTCGGCGGTTTCCTGGTAGACCGTGCCGAAGCCAGGGTCGTTGGCCCTGGGGTTGGTGAAGGCGTGGACGGTGTGGCCATAGGCGTGGATTTGCCAGTCGGCCCCGGCCTGGGTGAGTTCATGGCCCAGGGCCACCATTTGTTCTGGCTTGACCATGGGGTCGTCGAAGCCGTGCAGGGCCAGCACCTTGGCTTTGATCTTATTGTTGCCGGTATTGCCGGGCGGGATGAACAGGCCATGGAAGCTGACCACGCCGCGTAGGTCGGCCCCGGTCCGCGCCAAGTCCAGCACGCACAGCCCGCCGAAGCAAAAGCCCATGGCGGCGATGCGCCGCGCATCGACTTCCGGTTGCAGGCGTAGGGTATCGAGGGCGGCGGTGATCCGGCTTTGCAAGAGGACGCGGTCTTGCACGAAGGGTTGCATGAGTTGGGCGTTTTCTTCCGGCCCCGAGCCCAGGACGCCCTTGCCGTACATGTCGAGCGCGAAGGCGGCGTAGCCGAGTTCGGCCAGTTTGCGGGCCTTGTCGCAGACGAACTCTTCGCGGCCTGCCCAGGCATGGGCGATCAGCACGGCGGGCAGGGGTTGGGCGCGGCGGTTGTCGTAGGCGAAAAAGCCTTCGAGCGCGGTGTCGGCGTGGGTGTAATCGACGGTACGGGTTTGGATCGCCATGAAGCTTATCTCCGGTCGGGAAATGGGTGGGGAGGCCAGCGGCGGCGATACCCTAGCAGAAGCCGGGCCGGGAATGCCATGGTTGCGGGCGGGCGCTGACCACGCTCCGGGCTTGGGTCGCGATGCTGGTCATCGGTGGCCGACCAAAACGGGAGCGAGCCGTATGGGGTTTTGGGGATGCTTGAAACATCGGCCCGGTGGGCGGAGAGGATGCTTGGATGACTGCGAAGGCTGGTGGCGGAATTTTCGCTTAGGGGAACCTAAGCAAAAAAGCGACGGCTTACTCCTGGAACAAAAGTATTAAGAAGAAGCCGTCGGTAAAGTGGACTTTGCCGAAAGTTCTCTCGGGTTCCGTGTACGAGTAATTAAACCATCGACATGAACCGGGATTGCCACATCCAACAAAGTCTGCTGAGGTTTTTTTTACTGGGATGCCCCGCTTGCGCCGCTAGGATATTTCCGGGCTGGGCAGGCGGGGCATAGGTGCTTTTACCTTGTTATTATTTGGAGTGCTGGCGTTCGATCTGCTTTTCCACCTCAGCCTTGGATTCGGCCTGGGCTTGTTGATTCTTGACGCCGGCTTCCAGATCATCACGCGCACCGCGCATGGCGAACACGACAACGACCGCTAAAAGGATAACGCCGCCGATGTACAACCAAAAATTGTCTTTCTCTTGTTCCATATTTACCTCCTCAGTCTTTCGTCTTTCGTTGATATTGAAAAATCACGCCCTTCTGGTTGGGGCGGGAATAAAATATCGGAGATCAGAGGCTGTTTGGTTACAAAACCGTGTAAATTTCATTTCAAATGAATACGTAATAAATGAAGTTATCATAAAAATTTCATGATTTGATCGATATGCTTGATGGCGATGTATTCATGAAACGGCGGGCCGCTCCCGGTCGGGACGACGATATACCATGCGGCCTGGGTGGGACGGGGCGGATTCGGCTGGAACGCCGAGGAACGGCGGGTCCGGCCTTCAAAACTGGCGGGAGCCTTGGAACGGTTCTGGGGGGCGGCTTCTAGCGATCCGAAGAGGGCCGGTCAATCGGTTTCCTCTTGCTGGCGGATCAGCGAGCCTTCCAAGGTATACAGGGATTCATATTCCCTGCCGTTTTCTTTGAATTCTATGACGTAGGCCGGACTGCCTTCGAAGCGCTGGGCCTCGTACTCCACGTCCCGAGCGTTCGGGTGTGCTTGCTCGAAGGAATCGAGTACGGCTTTCGGCACTTGATCTTTGCCGATATCGTTGGCGTTGGCGGCCGCCGGACCGAATACCGCCAAATATGTTGCAAATCCAACGAGCATGTTGGTCTTCATGAATCCCTCCATTCGGGCATCGAACGGCTACGCCGCAAAACGCGGATCATTGGCGAGAAGCGCCGTGCAGTCAATCCTGGGTTTGTGTCGAGAGGAACGGGGGGGCAAACTTCAGTTTGCACGCGGGGGTGGCCTGCGAACAAACCGAAGTTCATGCTCCGGGGCGATGCGGGGGGGTATTTATGACATATTCCTGGGCCGATGGAGGGTATCCGTCACGGCACCAATGAGGGCTTGAACGCCAACACCTGGGCTTGCATGCGCTTGACTTGGCCGATGCTGAAACCGGTCATACAGGCATCGGCGCTGTAATCCATGTAGTTGGTCACCGGGTCTTTGCCTAGCTTGTTCGCGCAGGTATCCCTTTTGACGGGGCAATCGAAATTCGGGCTGCGCTCGATGGCGGTGTCGCCCACCAGATCATTATCCACGGCGCAACTGGTCTGGCCATCGTCGAAAGTATGATAGAGGCCCAGATAATGCCCGATTTCATGGGTGGCGGTATCGCCTTCCCCATAAGGAGACGGACCCCCTGGAAGCGACCGATAATTTAGCACAACCCCGTGCATGGCGCTCGATTCCGCATACATATCGGGAAAGGTCGCGAAGCCGAGCAAACCAGAGCCGCTGTTGCAGGTATAGGCGTTCAAGGTATGGCTGGGATCGACCGCTAATTGTTTTTTATAAACGGGTTCCAACGCCTCGCTATCCAGGCATTGATCGAACCAATCGGCGCTTTCCGTCCTATCGGTACCGGCCAGGGAAAACTGGAATCCACTGCCTTGATAGGCGTTATTCAAAACCGTGATTTGCTTGGCGATAACCGTGTTCGAAATATTACCTTTGGGTTGGCCGGACACGACCTTATAGATAACATGGAACCAAACCGGGATGGTGACGGGCTGATTGGGCGGCGGGAAGGTTTTGGCGGCCTGCCTGCTGGCGGCGTTGAAAACGGTTTCGCTTTGCAGTTTTTCGGACATATTCCGCACCGGGGTCCTGCACTTCATCTGGGGTATTTCTTCCGCTGTGGCATACGATGCCATACCGGTCGCACCAAGGAGCGTGGCGAGGCAATAGCCACCGAGCAAGTTGATCCTGGATTGGGTTTTATCGTGCATATGGATGATCTCCTAGCCTAGGTATATGGGCATCAACGGCTGTTTCAGCGCCAGTGGAGTCGGCGGGCGGGCCGGAATGACACGGAGATCATGCACCTGTGGGACGAGCGAGGTCTACCGCAGTTTCACTACCCAGGCTGGCCTGGGGCACAATGGCTGGATGTCTTTTGACATGGACAGCATGGCGTGCGACGGAATCCGGCGCGGTGGGTGGGAACCCCAAAGCCTTCGGATTCCGCCGTGCCGCATCTTTTGCCGCCATTCGATACGGGCGGCTAGCTATTGGGAAAAGCGGATGGCTGGGCATAGGCTCCCAAACGCTGTTTGGGAGGCCGTCCTTCCAAACTCCGCTTGGCGTGGGACGGAAAGCAGGGTTATTCCCAAGCCGGGCTTAGGAATCAGCATCCATGCTTCATGTTGAAAACGCGCTAGGCGTGGAGGAAAGCGGAAAAGCTTGTGTAATCAGGCCGAAATAATGGCCGCGACCACGATCCCGGCGATGAGGTTCCCGAAGATATCCACGAAAAGCTCCCGCGTGAAAAAGGCCGCCGGACTCATTTTGCCGATTTTCTGGCTTTTGCTCTTTTCGGGGAGTTTAATTTTGCCTTCGGCGATTTCGCGGATCGAATCCTCGACCAGGGCGAGGACGCCGGCTTCGGTATGGTGGGCCGGATGGTATTTGATCAACAGGGTGCCGGTGATGATATTCGGTTCGGCATGGTATATGCCTTTGGCTTCAGGCCGCTTGAGCAGCCGGAGTTTCAGTAGATCGGCGATGGCGGCTTGGTTTTTGATGCAGGGCGCGCGCAGGCGTATTCTATTGGGGACTTTGTTGTGGGCGATGGCTATTGAGGTTGGCATATCACCGTGCATAAGGGTTTACCGTGGATAGATAATACGGGTGGGGTGGAAAGTATCTGGTCATGGCTTAGAAGGGTAGCCATGAGAATGGCGCGGTTTCCAATTATAACAAAATGCCGGGGCTGGCGCGGAGGGTGGGGTGTCATGATAATGTCATGCTGGGATGTTAAATAGGGGGTTAATCCTTTTGTCGTTGTGCGATGCTTTATACCGATGCCGCCGGGGGTAGGCGTTATTCATTCCCCGATCTTAAAACCCTGCTGGGCAAGGCTTCGCCCTTGCGTTCGGCGGACCAACTGGCCGGACTCGCCGCCGAGTCCGAGGCGGAACGGGCCATCGCCCAGCGCGTGCTGGCCGGGGTGCCGTTGCGGCGCTTCCTGCAAGAACCCCTGATCCCGCCCGAACGGGACGAGGTCAGCCGCTTGATCTTCGAGCGCCACGACGCGGCGGCTTTTGCGCCTATCGCCGGGCTAACGGTCGGCGAATTCCGGGAGTGGCTGTTGGCCGACACCACGGCGGATGCCGAAATCGAAGCCATCCGGCCCGGCCTGATGCCGGAAATGGCGGCAGCGGTTGCCAAACTCATGCGCAACCAGGATTTGATCGCCGCCGCCCGGCGTTGCCGGGTGACGACCCGGTTCCGCAATACCTTGGGGCTGTCCGGGCGTTTATCGACCCGCTTGCAGCCCAACCATCCCACCGATGATCCCCAGGGCATCGCCGCCAGCCTCCTCGACGGCTTGCTGTACGGCAATGGCGACGCGGTCATCGGCATCAATCCCGCCACCGACAGCCCCACCAATGTGGCTGGCTTACTGTACCTATTGGACCGGATCATCCAGGAATACGCCATCCCCACCCAAAGTTGCGTGCTGGCCCATGTCACCACCACCATGGAATTGATGCGGCGGGGCGTGCCGGTGGATTTGGTGTTCCAATCCATCGCCGGGACCGAGGCGGCGAACCGCAGTTTCGGTGTGGACCTCGCGATGCTCGGGGAAGCGCGGGAGATGGCGCTTGCCCTCAAACGCGGCACGGTGGGCGACAACGTGATGTATTTCGAGACCGGCCAGGGTAGCGCCCTATCCGCCGAGGCCCACCACGGCATCGACGCCCAAACCTGCGAGGCCCGCGCCTATGCCGTGGCCCGCGAGTTCGCGCCGCTGTTGGTCAATACCGTGGTGGGTTTCATCGGGCCGGAATATCTCTACGATGGCAAGCAGATCATCCGCGCCGGGCTGGAGGATCATTTCTGCGGCAAACTCCTGGGCCTGCCGATGGGTTGCGATGTTTGCTACACCAACCACGCCGAGGCCGACCAGAACGATATGGACAACCTCATCACTTTGCTGGGCGTGGCCGGTTGTACCTATTTCATGGGGGTGCCGGGGGCGGACGATATCATGCTGGCCTATCAAAGCACCTCGTTCCACGATGCCTTGTATCTGCGCCGGGTTTTGGGGTTGCGGCCCGCGCCGGAGTTCGAGGATTGGTTGAATCGCATGGGCATTTTCGATGGCCGCAATGCCTTGGCCGGGAATCCGGCCCCGCGCTTGCTGGAGGCCGTCTGCGGTCTGGCGGGAGGTCCGGCATGAACGACGACGCTTGGGAACCGCTACGCCGGTTCACCCAGGCCCGCATCGGCCTGGGCCGCGCCGGCCACGCCCTGCCCACCGGGGCGCTATTGGACTTCCAATTGGCCCATGCCAGGGCGCGGGACGCGGTGCATCTGCCCTGGAATATCGAAGGCTTCGCCGCGGCGGTGCGGGCGCTGGGCAGCAAGTGCCTGATCCTGGAAACCCCGGTGACCGACCGTGGCGAATACCTGCGCCGTCCCGACCTGGGCCGCCGCTTGACCGAATCGGCCCGCGCCCGCCTGGCGGCTGGGACCGGGCCGGACATCGATATCGCCTTGATCGTGACCAACGGCCTGTCGTCCACGGCGGTGGAGGCGCATGGTATCCCCTTGTTGCGGGCGATCCTGGAACGCTACCACGCGCTGGGACTCAAGCCCGGCCCGGTCTGCGTGGTGGGGAATGGCCGGGTGGCCGTGTCCGACGCGATCGGCGCGGCGCTCAAGGCCCGTTTGGCGGTGATCGTGGTCGGCGAGCGGCCCGGCCTCAGCGCGGCGGATAGCCTGGGGATTTACCTGACCTATGGTCCCAGGCCCGGCACGACCGACGCCGGGCGCAATTGCCTGTCCAATATCCGCCCGCCCGAAGGTTTGGATTACGCCACCGCCGCCGCCAAGCTGGCCTATCTGACGGTCGAGGCGCTGCGGCGGGGTTTGTCCGGGGTGGATTTGAAGGACGAGATGGTCCTGCCGGGCCAAGATGGCGCGGTCTTCGACACCCTCCCGCAGCTTTGAGCTTGCGCCCAAGGAATTTGGGAGTCCGCGTGGAATCCGGCGGGTCGAACAGGATTCGACCCTGGGAAATACCGGGTTTTACGCCGCCGGTTTTCATCTTAATGCAACGGTTTTCGCGGTAACTTGGGCGCGTTTCCCTTGGACGGCCCTGAGGGCGCGGACCCGCGCCGGGACCGGCCTCGCCCCCATCTTTTTCCATCGCGAGAGTAGCGACCAACGATGCAAGTTCGAGCCATCTTCATTTCCGATGTGCATCTCGGCACCCGCGCCTGTCAAGCCGCCCGTTTGGTGGATTTCCTGCGCGAACATCCTTCCGAATATCTTTATCTCCTGGGTGATATCATCGATTTCTGGGCCATGAGCCGGGGCGAAATCTACTGGTCCAGGGCGCAGAACACCTTTGTCCAGAAGGTGCTGAGGCGCGGCCGCCATGGCGACAAGATCATCCTGGTGCCCGGCAACCACGACGAAGCCCTGCGCGAATACCTGGACATGGCCTTCGGCGATATCGTCCTCAAGGGCGAATACGTCCACACGGCGGTGGATGGCAAGCGTTATTTGCTGCTGCACGGCGATGATTTCGACCAGGTCACCCGCTACCACCGCTGGGTGGCGGTGCTGGGCGATGTGTCCTACAACTTCCTGGTGCGGGTGAACGCGCTCCTATCCTGGTTGCGCCGCCAATTCAAGCGGCCCGGTTATTGGTCCTTGGCCGGCTACGCCAAGCGCAAGGTCAAGACGGCGGTCAATTTCATCTTCGATTTCGAGGATTCGGTGTTGCACCATGTGCGCGAGCGCGGTTTCGACGGCGTGGTCTGCGGCCATATCCATTGGGCCGAGATCAAGCAGATCGATGGCTTGTCCTATATGAACTGCGGCGATTGGGTCGATAGCTGCACCGCCATCGTCGAACATCTGGATGGGCGCATGGAATTGATCGTATGGCACGGCGACCTGGCCGCGCCCGAGCAACCCGACGCCCCGGTCAGCCAAATCGCCACCGCCTGAGCCATGGACGCCCCCGTCGGAATAGACCGGAATACGTCCCTGTCGGAGTCGGAGCCGGTCGTGGTCCAGGACGGCGACGCCGGGGCAACGGGCCGGGCCGGACCCGTGGAACCCCAGGCGGAAAACGTCCCCGTCCGCGACCTGCCCCACGATGTCGGCTACCTCTTGCTCGCGGGCGGGCTGATCGGTGTCGTGGCACCGGGCATCCTGGGGCTGGATATGCTGGCTTTGGGTACTTTGATCCTCTGGCCGGGCAACCAGCGGCGGGTGGAGCGCTGGTTGCAGGGCGATCCCTCGACCCCGAGATTCCTGCGCGGCAGCCTGAAGCAGGTGGAGCGCTTCCTCGACAGCCTGGAAAAGCGCTATCCCCGGCGCGATCCGTCGTCCAAACCGGGCCGGCCCTAGCCCGCCTTCCGCCATATCCCACCGGATATCCGCCCGCCCGTTCCCAAGCCCGGCTTGGGAACGGGTATCCATGCCCACGCCCAGCCAATATCGATGACAGGAGGCCGTTCCACCGTAATGGACGGTTTTTCCGGCGTTCCCATGTCCATATCCTGGCAGCCATCCTCCAGTCGGATTGCCGCGTGGAGAGAAGACGCATCTCCATCCTGGCCCTGATTATCCAGTCCATCGAGGATTACTTTGTACCCGCCGCGGTGGCCGGTTATTTATGTCGGCATATCGCGAACAGCGCCCTGGCCATCATTCCGGCGCGGGGGCATTTTCCGCTCTGAGCGCGCCCATCGAGGTCGCCGCCGCCTTGCGTGGTTTCCTATGAACCCGCTGGGGCGCGGGGGATCGCCTTTGTCCAATACGGCGGAATACAACGGGTTGCCGGAGGCGGACATGTATCGGATTGGCGAGGATATGCGATATGGTGTTGGCATGGGGCGCTCCTGGCGGATACCGTGGTTTTACGGTTGGACAGGATATGGCCTTTGGGTTCGGATAGACTCGACTATGTTTCCTGGGTATCCTTCCATGCCCATTGGGGTCGATATATCCAGGGCGGTCGCCATCTGGCGGGTGGGGGCAAGGCTTGCTTGGCGTTTTAATATGGGGTGGAACCCGCTGGGTTTCCGGCCATCGATGTGGGCGGCGCTCACCGGAGAAAACAATCATGGTCTCATCGGTAAAGCAGAGAAAACCATCATATCTGATATTTTTGGCCGGCTGGGTGGGCCTGTCGCCCCTGGCCCAGGCCGCGCACACCGCGCGCATGTTGGAACCCACCTATGTGGTCGCGGGCCAACCGACCGCCTTCAAGTACGAACTGACCGTCGGCGAGCAGGGGATTCCGGTGGGTGGCAGCGTTGTGGTGGGTTTCCACCACGCCTCGAAATGGCAGCCGCGGTTGCAATTCGGCCAGCCCACCTTGCCCGCCTATGTCAAGGTGACGGGCAAGGTCGCCAATAATTTCAAGATGAGGTTTCAAAATGTCGGCCCGACCTCTTTCGCCAAGACGGCGGACAACCTATACCACATGGTGATCGTCGCCACCGTGAGCAAAACCGCCCTGGTGCCGGGCGAGGTGGTCACCATCAGCATCGGCAGCGCCCAATATGGGGGCATATTCCAGATCATGGCGGACGACCACCATGAATTGCGGATCATGGCCGACACCAACGCCGACGGCAAATTCGAATGGGTGGCCTCGCCCCAGTTCGATATCATCCCGGCCCCGACCCACCACCTGCTGATGGTCGCGCCTTCGCAAGTCACCGTGGGCCAGCCGTTCAATGTCCAAATCCATGCCGAGGACGCCTACAACAACTTCGTCAACGGCACTTATTTCTCAACCCCCGTGCCCACCTATAACGGGAAGGTCACGATCATCGACGAGAGCGAGGGAGTACTGGCGACCGGTGTCCAGGTCACCGATGGCTGGGCGAGCGTGCCGGTGCGGGTGTCCAAGCCCGGTCCCCATTGGCTCAGGGTCAGCGATGGGGCATCGGGCGATGCCGGCGGCAGTGGCGAAGGGGGCGGAACCTCCGGAGGCAACGATGGAACCTTGGCGGGTGTCAGCAACCCCTTCAAAGCCTTCGCGGCGGACCCCGAATACAAGATATATTGGGGCGATGTCCACGGCCATACCAAGGGGTCCGATGGCTTGGGCGAATCCCAGGAGCAATATTTCTGGTACGCGCAAAAAGCCCAGCATTTGGACATGTGTGCCCTGAGCGACCATGGCCAGAAAATGTGGCCGCAAACCATGGCCGCCGTCCGCTCGTTCTATCGGCCTGGGGAATTCGTGACTATCCTCGGTGCCGAGGCCAGTTTGAGAGGGGGGCATGTCAATGTCTATTTCAGGGGGGATACCGCCGCGCTCCTTCCCAAAAATTGGAACCTGATGAACCATGTCACCTTCATCGATGCGGTTGCCCAGCAATTCGGGACCGACGCCCTCATGGGGCCGCATGCCTTCTCCCATGCCACCACCGAACCCTATCCTTTCTCCTTCTGGAACGACACGGTCGAGCGTTTCGTCGAGGTTTATTCGATGCATGGCACCAACGAATATCCCGGCAATGCGCGGCCGCTGGCGCAGGCCATCGAAGACCCCGCCCATTTCCTGCAAGGGGGCTTGGTCGCAGGGCGGCGTTTCGGGGTGATCGCTTCCGCCGATGGCCATGATTCCCATCCGGGGCGGTCGTTCGGCGGGGTTTATCCCACCGGGCTGGTGGCGTTCCGCGCCAAGGAACTGACGCGGGACGCCATCTACGACGCCTGGCGGAACTATCAGGTCTACGCCACCAGCGTGGAACGCATCTACCTGGATTTCTCGATCAATGGCTCGTGGATGGGGGCATCCTTGACTACCGGCGATCCGGTCCAGGTGCATTACGAGGTGATCGGGCAGGATAAAACCTTCAAGGCCGAGTTGCTCCGTAATAACATGGTCATCAGGACCGATACCACAACCAATGGGACGGTCGCGGTCGATTTCCAGGATACGCCCCCCGATCCCAATAATTATTATTATCTGAGGGTGTCGCAGGCCAATGGCGAACGGGCTTGGTCCACCCCGATCTGGGTCGATAAGCCGCCCGCCCCGGATGCGCCGCCCGCCGCGGCCAAAGCACCGCGCTCGGCAAAGAAGCGGGCACGCGCTTCTTAAGAAACTGTCTGGCAAAAAGGAATTCATGTAGAGTCAAGCCCCCGTTGATTTTCCAAGGTTCCCCGACATGAGCTATCCGAGCGACCTGAGCGACGAAGAATGGTCGTTGATCGAACACCACTTCCGCCCGAAGGACCGGCGTGGCAATGCCAGCAAGCACCCGCGCAAGCGGGTGGTGGACGCCATCCTGTACGTGGTGGAGGGCGGCATCAAATGGCGGATGCTGCCGAAGGACTTCCCGCCCTGGCAGACCGTGTACGACCATTTCAGCCGTTGGAACAAGGCCGGGGTCTGGGAAACGGCCCTGGACGAGATCAACGCGCGGCATCGAAAAAAAAGCATCGGGCCGGTTCCCCGAGCTACGCCATCATCGACTCGCAGAGCGTCAAGACCCAGTACGCCAGCGAGGAGCGGGGGATCGACGGCGGCAAGCGCGTGAAGGGGCACAAGCGGCACATCGTCGTGGACGTCCTGGGCCACCTGCTGCATGTCGAGGTCCACGCCGCCAACCTGAGCGACACCGTACGCGGCTGCGAAGTCATGCGCCGGGCGGCGGAGAAGCATCCCGGCATCGAGGCATTCTCCGGCGACACGGGCTATCGCGGCACGGCGGTCGAATACGTGGAGGAAAAGCTGGGCTTGGTCCTGCACATCTCGCAAAGGATCGTGGACGGCTTCGCCGTCCTGCCGAAACGCTGGATCGTCGAGCGGACGTTCGCCTGGTTCGGCTCGTTCCGCCGGTTGAGCAAGGATTTCGAAACCCTTACCGCCACCGCCGAGAACGTTATCCGCATCGCCATGCTGAGGACCACCCTTGCAAAATGTGTCTGAGCTTTTGCCAGACAGCTTCTAAACCCCATGGGTTAGCCTTTCATATTCGGCCCGCGTCAATTCCAGCCCGTAGGTCCGCTCCAGGCGGCGCATGGTGAAATGGGCGCGGGCGATCTCCTGGAAATGTTCGATGAACACCAGGTTGATGAGGCTGCCGGTACCCGCGCCCAGCAGCGGAACCATTTGCAGGGCGGCTTTCTGGCTCACCGCCACGCCGAAGCGGGCGGCGATCTCGGCGATGAAGCGCACCAGCCCCGGCGGATTCATGCGCACGATGCCCACTGTCGCTACCCGCTCGGAAATCCGGGTCAGGTGCATCCCCAGCGCGAGGCGGATGCCGTAATAGCCGATATCGGTGGCGTCGTCGCTGGGCGAGCGTCCACCCAGCGCGAATACTTCCATACAAGCCAAGCGGGTTTCCTCGTCGTCCAAATCCTCGCCCTGGGCTTGGGCGATATCGGCGATGGAACGCAGGATGATGCCCGAAGTCACCGGCAATTCGGCCAGCACGGCGGGCAACCCGAACAAGCCGCCGACCGCGCCCGACAGCATCCCCATGGCCTTGTGCAAGCGGGCGTTGCCGCCGCGGCCGGGGCGTTTGCCCAGCGAAAGGATGGCGATCCGCAAGGTGCGCTCCAGGTGGCTGCCGAGGCTGGCCTGCATCCGGGCGTGCCAGCTTTCCGGCAGCGCTTTGAAGAAGCGTTGGATTGGGGCGCCGATGCGGCTGGTCATGCGGGCGGCGAAGCCGGGGCATTCCAGGCGGCGATGGGCGAGGCGCAGGGCTTGGATATCCTCGGTGGAGAGGGGCGCGGCGCTGGCCGGGAGCAAGCGGGTAGCGGAGCTATCGGATATGGCGTTCATGGTGGCGGACCCAAGTGGCGGTCACGGATGGAGCGGAAGATGTTAACCCAAACCGGGAGGCTTGAAGCCGGGCCGTCGGTCGGGCATAGTCGGGGTTCCACCCATTCTGACTACCCAATGATGAACATGATCCGTGCGACCGGCCTGACGTTCCTGCTCGGCCTTGTCGCGGGCTGCGGCCCCGACCACCTGGGCCGCCTCGCCTACGGCACCGCCGCAGCGATCCAGCAGCAAAATTGCCTGGATAGCCCCGTGGCCCGCAAGCAGGACTGCTTGCAAACCGAAACCTACGATCAATACCAGCGCCAACGCGGCGAAGCCGATCCGCCGGGCTGAGGTCCGGCCTCATACCGGATAGATCACCAAGCGGCGCTCCGGCTCCACGCCGACGCTCTCGGCCACCAGGCCATGGCGGGTGACGATGCGGTGCTGGAGACGCCGTAGCGTGGAAGGCCGGGGATCGAGTTCGGCCTTGACCCCGCCCGCCTTCACTTCCCGCACCGCCTGCTCGGTTTCCCGCACCATATCGTCCACCTCGGCTTGGTCCTGTCCATGCACGATGTTGAACAGGCTGGCCAGCAGCGAGCGGAGCTGGGCCGTGGTGTTCTTCTTCACCCCATGCACACCCACCTGCGAGCGGTCCACCAAGCGCGATAGTTTGGGATCGTCTTCCCGTGCCCGCAGCGTCAGCACCAAGTCGGCTTGGTCGGGGAATTTCACCGTGCGGGCTTGGATTCGCAAGTCGCGGATGGCCCGGTCCACCAAGTCGCGGCTGAGAGCATAGGCGTAGACGCGCACCGGCCGGTCGCCCTGGGCCGGGAAAACGCGGGGCTCGGGCCCGGTGTCCGCGGGCGAGGGATCGGCGGCGCTGTCCCCGTCTGCCTCGTCGGGTTCGGACAGGCCGCGGCGCACGCCCCGCGCCGGGTGGCCGCGCAGCAGGTTGTCCACGGCGCGGGCGGCGTCGGGATGGGCGATGACTTCCCTGCGGCTGACGATTTCGACCACGGCGTCGAAGGTGGGCGCGGCCTTGCGCTCGCTGATGGTTTTCTGGGTGCCGCGCAGCCTAGCCTCGTCGTCGCCCAGGATCACCGTCTGCACGCCGCCGACCAGGTCGCTCAGGGTGGGATTGCCCACCAGGTTGTCCAGGGTGTTGCCGTGGGCGGTGCCGATCAATTGCACGCCGCGCTCGGCGATGGTGCGGGCGGCCATGGCCTCGTCCAGGGTGCCGATCTCGTCCACCACGATGACCTCGGGCATATGGTTCTCGACGGCCTCGATCATGACGGCGTGTTGGCGGTCGGGAGAGGCCACCATCATCCGCCGCGCCCCGCCCACCGCCGGGTGGGGAATATCGCCATCGCCCGCGATTTCGTTGGAGGTATCGACGATGACCACACGCTTGCCGAAGTCGTCGGCCAAGACCCGCGCCACCTCGCGCAGCTTGGTGGTCTTGCCGACGCCGGGACGGCCCAGCAGCAGGGTGCTCTTGCCGCTTTCGATCAAATCGCGGATCAAATCGATGGTGCCGGAGACCGCCCGCCCCACCCGTAGCGTCAGGCCGATGACATCGCCCCGCCGGTTGCGAATGGCCGAGACCCGGTGCAAGGTGCTCTCGATGCCGGCGCGGTTGTCGGCCCCGAATTCGCCGACGGCGCGGACCACCGCGCCCAGGTCTTCGCGGTTGACCGGATGTTCGGATAAATCGATGGCGGCATGGAGATAGCGGGCCTGGGGTGGACGGCCCAGGTCGAGGATGATTTCCAACAATTCGGCGGGTTCTTGCCGGGCCAGCGCGGCTTTGATGTGGCTCGGCAGCAGGCGGGTCAGCAGGTGCAGGTCGTCGGTGGCGGAATGGCTATTCACGGGCGTGTTGCGGCTAGGTCGGTGTGTGCATCATACACCTTGGGCGGGTCGGACCACTGTAGGCGGACGAGGGCCGTTTAGGTTTGGATAGGCGGGATAAGCGGCGGTTCGAGACGTGGCCCGGACCCAGCCTGAGGCTGAAAAAAACAACTTCAAGCGTTGACGGACCGATCCGACCTCGGTATTATTCGCGCTCTTGATGGTTCGCCTCGTGACCGACCTGAAAGAGTAATCGTCCGGGGTATAGCGCAGTCTGGTAGCGCGTCTGCTTTGGGAGCAGAATGTCGGGGGTTCGAATCCCTCTACCCCGACCAAGCGCTTGTAGCTCAGCCGGATAGAGCATCGGCCTTCTAAGCCGAGGGTCGCAGGTTCGAGTCCTGCCAAGCGCGCCATCTACAAGATTTCGCGATGGTGACTGTAGCTCAGTTGGTAGAGTCCAGGATTGTGATTCCTGTTGTCGCGGGTTCGAGCCCCGTCAGTCACCCCACCCTTTACAAGGGTAAAGTTTTTGGGTCGTTAGCTCAGCTGGTAGAGCAGTGGACTCTTAATCCATCGGTCCAAGGTTCGAATCCTTGACGGCCCACCATATAGAACAAAGGCTTGCATGGTTAAACCCGGCAAGCCTTTTTTTTTCGAAAAAAAATTCTGAAAAAATCCTGGAATCAACCTTCCCCGCTGGGCTTTCACCGGCACCAATGTACGCGACACATAATTTGATTATCAGCGACACATAGATTGATAAAAAAATTCGCCGCTTTCCCCGTGTGCAAAGTGGCCTTACTCAGCCGCTAGTCCCTCTCGGCCAAATCTGCCCGGTGGTCGGTCGCGACGGTGCCGATGTCCCGGCGGGAGCCTTGAGGTCGATGGACAATGTGTCGCCAGTCCTGACCCCGAACTGGTGGAGGCCGAACGGCGTGTCCACCATGTCCGCTACGCTCACGAAGTAGACCTTGGACGGGTTCAGCCCGGACACGGTGAAAGCGCCCGTGGTGGCGTCCGACACCGCGTCCCCGATGAACGCCTTGGAGTCCTGGTCCCACACGCTGACGGTCCTGGCCACCGGCACGCCCCCGCTGTAGACGTTCCCCGTGATCGAACCCGCGTTGGTGCCGCCCGTGAACTTGTAGACCAGGCTGTCGGTGGTGAAGTGGTTGGGCAGGGCGGACGGTCCCGACGATCCCAGCGACAGCCCCATTGGCGCATTGACGTAGCCGGTGGAGAGGGTCGCCATCGCCCGTAGTGGCGACGATCATGCTGCGACCCACGATGAGTTTTTCCCTGGCCATGCAGCAGGCGGGCCGGGCGATTATTTTGGACCATGCCGGGAACATGATTAAACACGGGTTGCCCACCGAGCCAGTGACATGGACCTTGGACGGCATGGATAAGCCCGCACGGGCCGGGAGCGACCTGAACCCTGCTTTGGCTGCAAAGCCCTGGTGCCCGTCCGCTTGGCCGAATGCCCCTATTGTGGCCGGGAACTCCGCAAGGTCGAGAATCCCGTGGTGGAAGCGTTGCAGACGGAAGACCTGTACGCGGCGGCGGAAGGCGAGTTATTGGAACTCACGCCCGAGCGCCGGAAAGCGTTGACGCGCTGGCGGGAACAAGCTGAAAAGGTGTGCAAATCCATTGAAGAACTACAGCAGGTGGGGCGAGCTTGCGGCTATAAGGAGTCATGGGCGCGGCACCGCTGGCGGGAGTTGCAGGCGCAGGCTCAACCCCGGCCACAGGCGGGGCGGACATGATGCCGGGTCCGCAAAACCGAGAAATCCCACCGACCCGGTATAACGTGTGGTCGGCACTGCGTTACGTTTCCCCGAGTTGCGACCATCGGGCATGGTTCCGCATCCTGGCCGCGATCAAGGACGCCCTGGGGGAGGATGGCCGGGACATCGCCGATGAATGGAGCCAAGAGGGCGACAGCTACGATAAGGTCGCGTTCCGGGACGCCTGGAAGTCCGCCAAGCCGGGCGGGAAAGTCACCATCGCTACCCTTTGGCGAATGGCCCTGGACGGCGGATGGAAGCCGGACAGCGAAACCCAGCCCGAAACCGAAGCGGAGCGCCAAGAGCGCGAGCGGCAACGCAAGGCACGGGCCGAACAGGCGGCGAAACAGCAGGCGGAAGCCGCGCAAAGGGCGGCGACCAAAGCCGCCGCGCTGTGGAAGGCATCGGCCCCGGCGACCACCGACCAGCCCTACCTTGCCCGGAAGCTTCCCGGTATCACCCCACCCGACACCTTGCGCGAAACCACGGCGGAACAGGCCGCTTCGATCTTGGGTTATACCCCCAAGAGCGACGAGGAATCGTTGGCCGGGCGCGTGCTTGTGGCCCCGGTCAAGATCGATGGCAAGCTGTCCACGGTGGAATTGATCGACGGCCAGGGCAGGAAAACCGCCATCGCGGGCGGGCCGAAAGCGGGCGGCTTTTGGGCCGCGCAAACCCTGCCCGAGGGCGACGGCGGCGGCTTGACCCTGGCTATCGGGGAAGGCGTGGCGACGGTCCTATCCTGCCGTGAGGCGGTATCCTGGCCGGTGTTCGCGGCGCTCTCGGCCAGCAACCTACCCACCATCGCCAGAACCCTACGGGCGCGGTTTCCCGCCGCCCGGCTGGTGATTGTGGGGGATATCGGCGGCGGGCTGGAATACGCCCGCCAAGCGGCGGCAGCGGTGGGCGCGGCGCTGGCCGTGCCCGTGTTCGCCGATGAAGAAGTGATGGATTGGGTACGCGGGCACAGCAAGCCCCCCACCGATTTCAACGACCTGCACCAAGTCGCCGGGCTGGACGCCGTGGCCCGCCAGTTGCGGCGGGCGGTGGAGGGCGAACCCAGGCCGGTCCCGCCGATCCCCGTCGCCATTCCCGCGCCGCTTCCCGAATCCCGGCCCAAAGTGGTGGATTTGACCGGGGAGAATGAGGCACGGCTTACCCTTGAGGCGCGGATAGCGGCCACCGATGATTTCGAGATACTCGCCTATCAAATCGGCCCGGAAGTCATCAAGTCCGGCTTGCGGGAATCGACCAAGGCCCGCTTGCTTAAAATCATCGCCAAGAAATCCGGAATATCGGTTAAGGCTCAGCCCTTTCAAACTGGAATAATCAATAACCCTATCCAATTCATAAATACCCCTACCGCGAGTCGAGAGCCATGCTAGAGCTATTCCGCCAGAAAATGCCCCTGTCCTGCCTGTTGTACGGCCTACTCGAACGCTGCTTTTCGGCGGAGAGGCTGGACCGGATTTTCCTGGAGAACGCCAAGGAGCAATACACGCGGGAAATCCTGTTCTCGACGGTATGCGACCTGATGCTGAGCGTCGTCCTCAAGGTCCATCCCTCGATCAACGCGGCTTATCAGAAACAGCCGGAACCCCTTGGGGTAACGGTATCCGCGCTGTACGAAAAACTCAAGGGCGTTGAATTACCCGTGTCCCAAGCCCTGCTGCGCGATACCTCGGAAGACCTATCGGCTATCCTCGATGCCTTGGGTTTCATCCCCGAACCCTGGTTGCCGGGATACCCGGTCCGCATCCTCGACGGCAACTGCCTGGCGGCGAGCGAGAAACGCCTCGCCGTCCACCAGAACGTCAGCGGGGCCGCGTTGCCGGGCAAGTCGCTGGTGGTGTTCGACCCGGAACGCCGCCTGATGCGGGACGTGTTCCCTTGCGAGGACGGCCATGCCCAGGAACGCCGCCTGCTCGACGCCGTGGCCGACAGCATGAAGGCCGGGGAACTGTGGATCGCCGACCGCAACTTCTGCACCCTGGGACTCCTCGGCCAAGTCCATGGCCGGGGCGCTTACGCCTTGATGCGCTTGCACCAGAACCTGCCGCTGACCGAGGAAACCCTGTTTTCCTGCGCCGATGAAAATGCGGGCCGGCGGCTATTGGAAAAGCGGGTCGGCGTGGCCGGGCGGCCCTATCGCCTGGTCCGCGTCGAACTCGAACAACCCAGCCGCGACGGAGACGCCTTCATCGACCTCCTGACCGACCTTCCCGCGGAGATACCCGCCGCCGCCGTCGCCGACCTCTACCGCAGGTGCTGGACCCTGGAAACCGCTTTCCAACACGTCGAAAAGCATTTCAATTCCGAGATCGAAACCCTGGCCTATCCCAAGGCCGCCCTGTTCGGCTTCGCCGTGGCCCTGGTGGCCTATAATATTTTCTCGGTGATGATCTCGGCGCTGGACTGCGCCCATCAAAAACCCGTGTCTAAGGATATCTCCGGGTATTATATCGCCCACGAGATCGCCGCCACTTTCCTCGCGCTCATCCAACTGGGCGAAGGCTTGGATTGGCGGTTCGTCGCCGCCTGCGCCCCGCCCGAATTCGCCGCCTGGCTGCGTGACACCGCCCGCCACGTCAATCTGCGCGCCCTGAAAAAGCATTCACGCGGCCCCAAACAGCCCAAAACCAAGCCTCCCTACGATCCTAAACAGCCTCATGTCTCGACTTATCAATTGCTTAGGGGTAAAAAGTAGTCACTTTGAAAGGGCTGGGAATACCGCTTATCGGAGACGCTATCGTCGAATACGACACAGGCGTTTGGATGTTGTGTGATGTTGCCTTTTATTATGGACCAAGCCGCCGACGGCGTGATATTGTCTTCATTGAGATAGCGGTTTATGGCGTCATGTGAAAAGGCGGGATGATGGTGATGGTCCGCGAAATAGGTTTGAGTGTAATTGGTCTGTGTGATTATGAGGAATTGGCAGTAGTCCTGGCATCGCGGGGTCATGGCACGAAAAACCTCTTGAAAAAATCGCCTTAAATACTCAATAAGTATAATACGTTTTTAAGATTTCTGTGTAAGTCCTAATCGAATATTGGTCGCGCAGGGCAGGGCGAAGCCTTCCAATCTTCATCTTCAACTCCACGCTATTTTTCATCTGACAAGCAAATCAAATGCCCAGAGCTAGGTTTGCTCTTTTAAAAATGGACGGTTTTCTGTAAAAAGATCGAGTCTTGACATCTCAATAAAAAACATCCCTTGAAAATTACAAAACGCTCCGAATACAATTCATCGGAAAAGCATCATCCATAAAAACTTCCTTTTTGCATGGATTATCGCCGGGACCAGCAAATTAGGCCCGGTCAGCTATGCTTTATCGATTGCAAAGGCGTCCTTATCCACAACCGTTCGGAGAGTTCAACGTGGCGATTCAAGATGAAATACCGAAATCACGCCTGACCCTGCGGTATAAGACCGAGGTCAACGGGCAACCAGAAGACATCACCTTGCCCTTGCGGCTCATGGTCACCGGAGATTTTTCGCAAGGCACCTCCGCCGACCGTAAAGTCGATCTCGATGAAAGACGGGTGCGCAACCTTGATGGCACCAATACCGACTCGATCATGAAGGACATGGGTATGACCCTGTCCTTCGCGGTGGAAAATAAAATCGACCCCGAGCGTGGGGAGGATTTACAGGTTTCTCTGCCCATCGACTCGATGAAATCCTTTTCGCCCGACCATGTGGCGCAGAATATCCCCAAATTGAAGGGCTTGCTCACCCTCAAGCGCCTGGTGGAGGAAATGCTCTCGAACGTGGATAACCGCAAGGAATTCCGCAAGTTGCTGGACGAATTGATGAGCCGGCCCGAGGACCTGGAAAAGATACTGGCCGACCTCAAGGGCTTCGAGGGTTTCAAACTGCCGGGCAAAGACGCCCCGGCGCAGTGATCCCGGTATTCATCATTTATTTTAAGGAGGCTACATGGCCGAAGAAACCGCAACAGCCACCGCCACCGGCGAGGCTTTGGACCTCAAACGTTTCCTGTCCAGCATGAGGCTCAATCCCGAGATCGGCGAGCCGGTGCCGATGGTGACCGACAACCTGCAAACCATCTCCGAGGATATCCGCGACGAGGACCGCTTCCTGTCGGGGATGGCCGCCGTGCTGATGAACATCGACGCGGGCGGCGGCAAGTTCGACAAGGGCGCGGTGCAGACCCTCATCGCCCGTATCGACGAGATGGTCAACGCCCAGCTCAACGAGGTCATCCACCACGACAAGTTCAAGCAGATGGAGTCGAGCTGGCGTTCCCTAAACGATTTGGTGCGCAACACCAATTTCAAGGCGAACGTGATGATCGACATGATCGATGTCGGCAAGGACGAACTCTACGAGGATTTCGACAGCAACGCCGTCGATATCACCGGCAGCGCTTTGTTCAAGAAAGCCTATCTGGCCGAATACGACCAATACGGCGGCAAGCCCTACGGCAGCATCATAGGGCTGTACGAATTCGAGCATACCCCCCGCGACGAATTCTGGCTGAAGACCATGGGCAAGATCGCCTCCGCCAGCCACGCGCCCTTCGTCGGGGCCATTTCGCCCAAATTCTTCGGCTGCGAGACTATCGAGGAACTCTCGGCCATCAAGGACTTGGAAGGGCTGATGAACCATCCGCGCTATGGCTCCTGGAACGCCCTGCGCGAGTCGGAAGCGGCGGCCTATATCGGGTTGACCCTGCCGCGCTACATCCTCCGCCAACCCTGGGACCCGGACCTCAACCCCTGCGGCAACCTCGCCTTCAAGGAGGAGGTGCGCGGCGACCAGAACTCGGATTACCTCTGGGGCAGTTCGGCGGTCCTGTTCGCCCAGAACATGGTGCGCTCGTTTACCACCTCGGGTTGGTGCCAATACCTGCGCGGTCCCAAGGGCGGTGGCTTGGTGAGCGGCCTCCCGGTGCATATGTTCAACATCCGGGGCGAAGAGGAAATGAAAATCCCGGTGGAGATGACCATTCCCGACTACCGGGAATTGGAATTCGCCAACGCCGGGTTCATGCCGCTGATCTACCGCAAGGGCACTTCCGACGCTTGTTTCTTCAGCTGCCAATCCTTGAAGAAAGCCAAGAAGTTCAAGGACCCCAAAGACAGTGAAAACGCCCAGTTGGTCACCAACCTGTCCTACACCTTCTCGATCACCCGCATCGCCCACTACGTCAAGTGCATCATGCGCGACAACATCGGCAGCAGCGCCGACGCCGGGTATATCTCCAAGACCTTGAACGCCTGGCTCTTCAAATACGTGACCACGGTGGTCAACCCCGACGACCTGACTTTGCGCTACTACCCGTTCAAGGCGGCCTCGGTGAACGTGGTGGAACGTCCCGGCATGATCGGCTGGTACGATTGCTCGATTTCCGTGTTGCCGCATATCCAATTCGAGGGAATGGATGTGGAATTGCGCCTGGATGCGCGCCTGTGACCCCTTAAAGACAACCACCGCGAGGAACTAACGAATGGCTTCTTCAAACTACGATTGCAGTGTCACCCAGGGTTTCAATTTCAAGAAGGACGAGCAGGTGTTGGTCGGCCATGTGGTCGCGCTCACCATCGGCGGCACCACCTTCACTGCCGACATGACCTTGACCGATCCCATCGACAACACCAAGACCGTGACGGCGGTCGGGGTGATTTCCAATATCAGCTGGGGCGGCGGCTATGCCGAGCCGATCATGCTCTACTTCCAGATCAGCAGCGAGAACAAGAAGGCGGCCAGCATCCTGATCCATCAGAACATGATGGACACCACCGCCACCATCACCTTCAACGTCTACGACTTCGACCAGAAGGCCAAGACCTATTACAAGGCGTTCTGGACCAACGACGCCAATATGAATGGGCTGGTCTTGAAGCAGGGCGGCGAGCTGGCGTTCACGGTGGCCGACGACGAGGGCCGTGAAGTGATTTCGCCCAGGAACTTCGCCATGGGCCTGGGTGTGATGCCCCAGGACACCCAGCAAGCCATACAGATGGCGGTTTCCAACACCGACAAGTTCAGCAAGCAATGGGGCGTGACGGTGGGCGGCACCTGATCCGCCGCCGGGAAAGCGGCGGGAATTCCGGGATTTTCCCGGTATTCCCGCCGACCCGGCGCATCCCTTCGCGGCTTAACCGGCTCCACGAAAATATATGACCACCCGTATTGCGCGTGTGCGCTGGGCCATGGGGCAGACGCTCCTGCCGGGGCATTTGTCCGCCCTGGAGGAATCCCTGCTGGCCGACGCCGCCACCCGTTTCGGCCTGCAAGGCTTGCCCAACCATGGTCTGGCCGGGTTGCGCTGGAACGAAACCCTGCTGGCCGAAGGCGTGCTGTCGCTGGAGGCGCTGTGCTTGCTGCTGCCCTCGGGCCTGCTGTTGGAATTGGGCGGCAATGCGCGGGCCGAACCCCTGAACCTCAATGCCGCCGCTGGCACCCTGCTGCCGGTCTACCTGCATGTGCGCAACCCGCCCGGAAACCAGGGCGAGCGTGACGACCTCCGCCCGACCGTGGAACGCGACGGCATCGCCTGTTGGCTCTGGCGCTTGGAGCTTTCCACCGAACAGGAGAACCCCGACACCCGCGAGAGCTTCCGCTTGGCCGACTTCGAGAAACTCCCCGAAGGCTCCTGGCGCTTGGCGGCCCGGTATATCCCGCCCTTGTTATTGGTCGGCGCGGTGCCATTCCTGGCCGCGGAACTGCGCGAACTCAAAGAAAGGCTGGACGCCTTCTACCAACGTTTGACCCAGGATATCGCCGCCATCTACCTCTCCGGCGAGCATTTGATCAACGCCAAGCAATGCCTCAAAAGCGTGCTGCGCTTGCAACGCTTCCTGGTGAACCTCATGGGCCAGATACCCCGGCACCCCTACGAGGTTTACGAGGAACTGAAGCGGTTTTATATCGACCTCTGTTTCTATCACGAAAACCCGCCGCAATTCGCCACCGAAGCCTACCGGCACGAGCGGCTGGCCGAGGTTTTCGCACAAATCTTGATTCCTTTGTGTCAGGAATTACAACTGAACCAAAGCCGCTCGGCCTACCTGCCTTTCGAGCCGAAGGCCGGGGTATTGCAGGTAGCATTGCCGCCCGCGATCCGGGAGGCCCAGGAAACCTATCTCTTGGTGCAAAAAGGCCGGGTATCGCAGGCGGCGAGCCTCAACGGCATCAAATTGGCTGCGGTATCGCGCATCCCCGTCGTGCATAAATTCTATTTACAGGGCATCTCTTATAAGCATATCGAGCGGCCCCCGTTCCAGCATTCCTTCGGTCCCGAGGTGGATATTTACCAATTGGCGGCGGGCGAGGAATGGGACCATGCCTTGCGGGAATTGACGGTGGGTTTCTATGCCGATCCGGTCCAAAGCGAAGCGAAATTCTTCCTCTATTGGCGGGCTCACTGATGGACCTGCTACGAAAGCTGGGAAATAACACGGCGACGGGGGAACGCGACTTGGTATTGGGTATCGTCGATAACCTAAATCATGTATTGAACAGCAAGCGAGGTTTCAGTTATTTCCTGGAGGATTTCGGTATTTCCGATTATAACCACCTGAGTTCACGAGAAGATATTGCGCGGGCCGTCATGCGCGAGGTCCGGGAGAATATCGAAGCCTTCGAACCCAGGATCAAGCTCGTCGATATCGTGGAAATACCGGACGCTTCGCTGTTCCGGTTGTCGTTCCGCATCAACTGCATCGTGCGGGAAAATTCGCGCTCCTTGAGCATGATTTTCGACCCGCGCATAGAACGCTACTGGGTGAACGCGGAATGAGCTTCACCGAAGACCTCGCCATCCAGTTGACCCTGACCATTTCCGGCCAGGGCTATACCATTCCGCCAGGGCAGGTGAAATCCCTGGAAATTTCCCTGCATAACTATGGTTTCCAGGGCAAGATAAGTTTCGTGGTCTCCGCCGAGCAAAGCAGCGATAGCCTACTTTCCCCGTTCACCCAACAGGATTTGATCGAAGTGGCCCTGACCGTGGGCACTTATATCAATCCCGAAAATGCCCAAATCCAAACCCTGAGCCTGACCGGCTTCGCGACCGACAAGGGTTTCTCCGAACATATCCTCGACCACGTCGATTTGCAGCAAAATCCGGTGCTTTATCGGCATTATCAGCTGTCTTTCGCCGATCCCGCCCAAGTGTTATGGAAGCAGCATTATCCTTGCGATTTGCTGGTGGATTCGACTTTGCAAACCTTGATCGGCAACCATGCGGGCGAGAAAATCAGCCTGCAATATAATTGGGATGCGTTGCAAACCCAGTATTCCCTACTGGCTTTATCCTTGGGGCAGGCAGGCAACCCGGCCAGTTTCTACGATTTCATCCTATGGCTGGTCAATACCCAGAATGGGGTTTTCAGCTACGACGCCGCTAATAATAGCTATTCCCTCGCCAGCGCCAAAAGCGCGGACGGCACCGCCATCGCCCTGGATTTCCAAGAAGTCGCCGCCCACCGCCTCGAATTTCCCGCGACTTGGCGTTATCAACCCCAGGTCTTGAACGCCTATTCGGAAAACCCGCAGACCAAGCCGATCACCAATGCGCAGATGACCAGCCCCATGCGGCATGATTACATCGCCCGTTATCCCATCGCCGCCGATTTGGATTCTAGGGTCACTCTAGAAACCGGGCGTTTCATCCAACGCCAGCACGAAGTCGCGGTGTATTACCGGAAATTTCCCTTGCAGGCGAATCCGCCGGGGCAGTGGGTGAAATTCTCGGGGGCGGGCTGGATTTCCGATTTGTTCGTGAACGGCAATACCTACCGGGTACGGGATTGGTATTTGGAAGCGCGGGCGGCGGAAGAAGAATTGACCCTGGACCATGGTGCGGCCTATGCCCGCTATACCATCGATTTGAGCCAGCATTTGGAATTGAGCGCCGAAACCTGGGTGAATCTGCCGCCCTTCGTGGCCCCCGTTTATCCCTTGCTGGTCGAGGGCAAGGTGGTCAGCGATCAAGGCGAAGAGACCGACACCACTTATCAAACCTATCAGGACCAGGATACTTCGGTGACTTATTACGAAGTCACCATACCTTTATGGAATAACCTGAAAATCCGTGCCCCCTTCGAGCCTAATTTCGCCATGGGCCAGTTTTATTTCCCGCTCTATAAAAACGAGCGGGTTTTGGTGGGGCTGAACCTGACGACAGCGGTAATCTTGGGCTATTTGGATTGGCGCGATGGCGCGGCCCTGCCCCTCGATACCCAGGGCAACCAATTGGTCATGGGCCAATCCACCAGCAGCCAAACCAGTTTGCAACATACCTATGTGGATCAAAAGCCGCAGTTCCAAATCCTGCGCACCGACCAAAGCGATACCCAGCTTTTGCAGATGAGCGAGGGTTGCATCGTGCTGCAAACCCAAGAGCAGGAACAGGGGAACTGATCCATGGCCTTGGTATGCAAGATCGAACTCAACAAGACCTCGGGGATCACCCTGACGGTCACCAATTCCGACGCCAACATCACCCAGACCGCGACCTTCGACGGCACCACCATCACCTTCACCTGCCAGGGTCAGGACGCCACCAGCACCATCACCCAGACCACCGACGCCATCACCCTGAAATGCAATACCTTCACCGTCGAGGCCGAGAACATCACCTGTAAATCCAGCCAGGACAGCCTCTACCAAGCCCAGGGCAAATTCACCCTGGACAGCACCGATACCGCCACCCTCAAATCCTCGGCGGACATGGGCATCACCGCCAACACCAAGCTGAGTCTGAGCGGCTCGGAACTCGCCGCTTCGGGCCAGAGCAGTGCGGAACTCACCTCGGCCTCGACCAAGGTCAACGGGGATACCAAGGTGGAGGTGAGCGGGGCGGAATTGTCGATGTCGGCCCAAGGCAACGCCAGCCTCTCGGGCGCGATGGTCAAGGTGTCCGCCGACACCACCATGGACGTGGAGGGGCTGACCACCACCCTCAAGGGCCAAATCACCAATGTCCAGGGCAGCCTGGTCAAGCTGGGGTAGCCATGGGTGCCGACGACGCGCTTTACCGGACTTTCCTCGAAGAACTGCGCGCCCTGGCCGAGTTCCGCCTGGACTACAACCTGGAACATCCCAAGTCCGGGGTGGAGTGGGACGACCCGGACGTGAAACGCTTGATCGAGGCGCTGGCCTTCTTCGGGGCGCGTTCGCAACTGGTGGCCCTGCGCAATGTGGACGGCACCCGCCGCCGCCTGTACCAGCAATTCTTCCCTTATCTGCTGTCGCCGCTGTCGTCCATGGCGATGGTCCAGGCCCAGCCCACCGGACAACTGGCCGAGGTGCTGAACCTGCCCGCCGGTTCCGAAATCCTGTTGCAGCCCGAGCGCGGCGGTTCGGCCATCTTCCGTACCCTGCATCCCTTGCGGGTGTTGCCGCTGCGCTTGGTCCAGATCAAGCAGGAGGCTTTGGACGGGGCCGGGGTCCGGCTGCTGCTGTCCTTCCAGGCGGCTTTCGCCCTGAACGAAGCGCCGGGACCGCTCCGGCTGCATATCAACTATCTGAACGATTTCGGCATCTCGCTGAAGCTGTTCGCCTATCTCAAGCACGGCCTCCGGGCCGCGAAACTCCAGTTCGGTGCCTACGATCCCGACCAGCCGGGCGCGGATTGCCCCTTCGCGTTCGGCGTGCCCCCGGCGGGGCTGGACACCGACGAATGGCGGCATCCCATCGAGGAACTGCGCTATTACTTCCATTTCCCGCAGCAGGAGCTATATCTGGAACTGGAACTGCCGGAACCGCCCCGGCATTGGACCGGCTTCGCCCTGGCCCTGGATTGCGCCGAGCCCTGGCCGCGCCAACTCCACCTCAACCGGGATGCGTTCCAGTTGTTCACCGCGCCCATCGTCAACAGCCAACGCGCCTTCGCCCAGCCCATCGTCCACGACGGCACCCAGGAGCGCCACACGATCCGCCATCCCCAGCCCGAGTTCGGTTTCAGCCTACAACAAGTGTTGGGGGTCTACGAGGTCACGGACCAGGGGATGCGGCCCTTGCGGCCCGGCATCCTGTCCGGGGGCGAGGGTTCGTTCGAGATCGAGCAGGGACCGCCCCGCGAACAAGGCGACCCTTTGTCGTGGCTGGTCCCGCACCTGCCCAGCGCCTTGGAGCGGCCCCGCACCCTGGCGGTCGAGGCCTTGTGGCTGCAAACCTGGTACGACCAGGACGCGCCGGGACGCCACGCCCTCCGGCCCTTACGCCGCCAGACCCAGGGGGTGCGATGGGAGTTGCTGGACAACCCGGTGGTCCACGCCGATAACCGCCGGTTCGACGCCACCGCCGGTTTCCTGCATTTGCTGACCCTGATGCACAAGGATTGCCTCAGCGTCCAGGACATCCGCGACCTGCTCTCGGCCCTCGGCAGCGTGGAGGCGGGCCGGTTCCAGGGCGTGTTCCGCAGCCTGGAGGACGCCCGGCTCGAAGAGGAACCTTTGGGGGGACGCGAAGGCCGCATGACCAAACAAATCTACCATCTCCGCTTCAAGGCCCAAGCCGGGGATAGCAGCGAGCTGACCGAAACCTTCGTCGAACATGTCGGGCGGGTACTCGACCTGTGGCTGGCCGAAGCGCTGGTGGAAGCGCGGGCCGAACCCCAGGCCGGAACCCACGCCACCGAACAGGGGGACCGCCTATGAACCTCGCCTTCTGGGGAATCGTCGCCGATATCAACACGTTGTTGCTGCCCCTGCGGGAAGCGGCCAGCCCCGCCGCCATCGAGAACATCGATCTGGTGGACTTACGCGCCAAGCTGCGCACCCGGCTGGAACATCTGCGCGCCCTGCTGGCCGAGCGCCATTCCGAGCGCGACGCCTATTTCGCGCTGTTCCCCTTGGTCGCGCATTACGACGAACTGGTTAAAACCCTGATCCTCGACCTGAACCAATTGCGCTGGCCGCCGATACAACAGGAGCTTTATCAAGTGGCCGACGGGGGCGATTTGTTCTACGAATCGCTGGACAGCGTGCTTGGCAAGCCGGAAACCCTGCCCTTGGTGTATGAGACCTATTATTTCTGCCTGGAAGACGGCTTCATGGGCCGCTACGGGGCCAACCCCGACAAACGCGCCGATTACCGGCAAAGGCTGAAAGAGCGCATCCGTCCCCCCGCCGTGGACGCCCAAGCCCCGCGCTGGACCGCGACCCCGCACCAAGCCCCGTTGCGCCTGCCGAATTGGATTTACTACGGCGCGGCGGGCTTGGCGCTGTGGGTGGCCTATGCCTTGCTCAGCACCTGGGCGCGTTCCTGGAACCCCTGGGGCTGAGCCCGCCATGGCCGACCGGATCGACGAATTATTCAACCCCGAGCGCCTGCGCCGACATTGGGAAGCGCCGTCCGCGCCAGTGCCGGAACCCGCCGTCCCGGAGGATCCATCGGTCCCGGTACGGGCGCAATACCAAGCCCTGCTGGATTCACTGGACCAGCGCTATCCGGGCGCGGCGGCCTTGAGGTTCCCGCTGGAAACCCTGTCCGGCCTGATCGACGCGGCGTTTCCGACGGAAGGCGGTGGTGCCGATCCCAAGCAACGCGGGGCCATCGTCGCCGCGCTGGAAAATCTGGAAGAAACCCTCTGGGCCTTGGATGTGGCCAGGGTGCGCCGATGACGCCGCAGGAAGCCCTGATCGCCCGGAAAATCCGGCGCTTCGATCCGGTCTGCCTGGTGCGCAGCCTGATGCACCTGGGCTATGCCTTCGAGGATATTTGGTTCCGCAGCCATTACGGCACCTGCTCGCAAGACTCGCTGGTGGAGGCCATCGAATTCCGCCACGAGCCCCGCCGGGCCATCGTGACCTTGAACCTGGGGCTCCTGGGCGGGCAGAGCATCCTGCCGAGCTATATGTTCAAGCAGGTGCATAGTGACCAGATCGAAGCCCAGCGCTTCACGGAATTCCTGTGGTTCTTCGACGACCGCCTACTGCGCCGCTATCTGCTCGCCATCTATCCCGAGATGGACACCGGGCTCTACCAGGATTGGGAAGCCCGCAAGCGCGGCGGCGTGTTCAGCCTCAGGCTGGAATCGGTCGCTACCCTGCATTGGCTGGCGCAACAGGTGTTCCCGGAATTGCAGGTGCGGGTCGAGAAAGCCGCCCTGACCCGCGATATCGAGTTGGACCCGCCGGTCCTGGGCAAGACCCAACTCGGCTATCAAGCGGTGTTCGGCAAGCGGGTGAAGTTACCGGTGCCGGGCCACAAGATCACCTTGATCGCCGAGGAGGACGAATTCGCCTCCGGCCAGCCCTGGCCGCAGGAGATCGAACGCCGCCTGGACGCGCTGATTTTCCCGTTGCTGCGGGTGGTGGGGGTCGACCTGGAGGTCTGGCTGGTGATCCGCGCCCAACGCGGCTGGCTGCGCCTGGAACAGCAAAGCTACCTGGGCTACGAAGGCATGCTGGGCGGCAAGCCGGGTTTCCGCCGTATCCGCATCTTCGCAGGGCATTTGTTCGATTGGCATTGAGGGGCTTGGTGGCCCGTCACTCGTGGTGGGGCGGGTCGCGACCCGCCGGATGGGATGGCGAACCGGAATTGGTGGGTTACGCTACCGCTAACCCGCCCTACGGCAATCCCGTTCCGCAAGGCTGACAAAACACTAGGTTGATATTCAAACCGATGTTTCAACCCGCGCTTTTTCTTTATATGCGATTGCGCTACCCACGATAACAACGTATTCCCGGAGGCAAAAATGGCACTTACTCCAAAGGTCGCAAACCTGATTTCCCTTTACTTCAACCAGTGCATGTCATCGACTTCGTTAGGAGCGAAGAAAACCAAGTTGAAGGAAGTGTTGGATCATCTATTCACGCTCGGGAATGACAACGAGGCATATGATTACCTTAATGAAAACCTCACTGACACTGACAGCGACCTCAGTAAGGCCATCGATAAGAAATCGGGATTGGGAAGTTTTTCAAGCACGGCTTCACATACCCGGTCCAAGCTCAACGAATTGCTCAATAAAATAAACCCCATACAACTGGTCCACAGCCGCCTGTCGAGTCAGGTTTACGATAATATCTCTTTGAAAATCGACGAATGTATTGGGTCCACTGCGGACGAGAACAAAAAGGAAGAGTTAGATACGCTTAAAACCATGTTATTAAGGCAGGCAAGCGATCAAGAGGCGATAGTCATACTCAGGGATAAATTGCAGAACGACATGCGCTTTAAAAGCGTCATTGACAAGCATACCAATAGCATCAGCGCATTACGGGACAAACAAACCAATACCAGAATCCAATTACAGAATCTACTTGACACAATATCCTCATTATCCCCTGATAACCGAAACCTCCATAATTGGATGGATCAGTTGGCCGATGATACCCCTTTGCGCCAAATCACCATGCCGGGTAGCCACGATGCGGGCGTTTACGACGATCCCAATGACCTTGCGAACCGTCCAATCACAAAAGGCGCGAGCGCGAAATCATGGGGAATCTGTCATGAATTGTCGATCTATAACCAATGCAGGGCGGGAGTCCGTTATCTCGATATCAGGATAGCCGAAAAAGATAAAGGGCAATGGTATGCCCTACATGCGGAGATGGGGCAAGGGGTGTGGGGGGCCAAGGCCGATAGGATGCTCGATGACTTAGCTAGGTTCATTACCGAAAACCCCAGCGAAGTCCTATTCTATAAGGTTACCCATACCCATGACCTGCAATATTTGCAACATGCCATCCGTAAATTGCATCCCCATCTTTGTACCCGCAACGATGCGTTCCAAACCCAAAACATAACCCTCGCCGAAGTTCAACTCAGTCGTCTGAGGGGAACAATCGTTATGCTGCTTGAGAACGATGAGAAGATTCGGCAAATGAACCTACAGCAAAATCATCCTGAAATCTTCGATGTTACTTTCCCATTCTCCAACCTGAAAGGGGACAATCAGCGGGACACCAATCCAGCGCCCCAATATAACGCGCAGCGGCTATACATATTTGGCGGCAATACCGGTAAAGGCAGCGTTAGGGATATGATTCATGGACAGCTAAACAAGGCGGTCGCCTTTAAAGCTTTGCCGGACAATTATCTATTCCAGATGTCCTGGACCCAGATGGGCACCCAAAAAATCGGGGCCGGCGATATTAGAACCAAAGCCAAAACCCCTTTGAACGGCAACCGTGGCGGCGGTCCCCATAGCACCCTGCCGTTTTTATGCCTTACCTTAAGGGGCCGCCAAGGCGAAGTGAGGCATGTGGATTTCATATCATGGAATGGGAATTTGAGAATAGGCGAAGACGTCTACATCAGGCCCAACTTCATTCATATGGACTTTTCTTGCGCCAATAATAGCGGCCTGATTATTGCGCTCAATACAAACTGGAAATAACCAAGGCGGATTGATGCTGGCGAAACCCGCCGGTTCGGGACCATCCCTGTTGGCGGGCCGCGACCCGGTACGAAGCGCCGGGGCAAAGGGTCGCCCACGCCCCGGCCAACCCACCCTGAATCCAAGGGAGCCACTCTCATGCGTATAGATTTATTGTTGGGCGAACTGCCGGTCACGGAGCATCCCGGCCTTGATTCGGGCGATCCGCGTTTCGACGAAATCGCGGGGCTGGTCCAGAACGGCGACCACGCCGCCGCCGCCCAGGCCAGCGAGGCGCTGCTGGCCGAGGGCATCTACGACATCCGGCTGATCTGCTATTTCCTCTACGGGCATTGGCTGGAACAGGGCGTGGCGAGTTGGGGCGAGGTGCTGGAAGCGCTGGGCAACACCGTCCTGAACCAATGGGAAGCCATCGGCCCCGTCGAGAAGCGCGAGAAGAAGGTGGAACTCAGCCTGAACTGGCTGTTCAAGCAGGTGCTGAAAACCCTGCAATACGAGGAAGGTAAGCAATCGCCGACCTGGAACCGCTGGCTCTCGGACACCTCCTCCGAGGAACTCGACCCGGTGCTGGATGCCGTGCAAGCCTTCGGTCCCGGCATCGGCGAACGCCTGGGAGATGGCGCGGGCACCGTCCTCGACGTGTCCAGCAAAATCCGCGAATGGCTGCGCAATTTCCAACGCTTGGTCTATCGGGAACCCGAGCCCGAACCCGAGCCGGTCGAGGAAATCCCCGAGGCCGAGGAACCCGAACCCGAGCCCGAACGGCGGGCCGCCCCCAAACCGGCGCTGGGATTGGAGGGCGAACTGTCCTACCCCATGGCGCTTTTGCTCAGGAAGCTGGCGGCGTTCGAGCGACTGGTGGCGGAGGAGAAATTCCCCCGCGCCGCGCTGGTGGCCGACGATATCAACCAGACCTTGGCCAACTTCGATCCCAAGCTCTATTTCCCCCAGATTTTCGCGACCTTCGCCCGCTTGCAGGCGCTCAACATCGGCGAACTGCTCAACTATGCCGACCAGCGCGACTCGCCGGAATGGCAGGCCATGCAGGAATGGTTCAAGGTCGATATCGATTCCTTCACCGACGAATAGGACTACGCCATGGGCTTCCTCGTGACCGGAAACGCCGTGCTCAAATGCTCCTTCGGCACCACGCCCTCCACCCTGGAGGTTTTGCCAGTTACCCCGGTGATGGTGGAAATGCCCGCCGCCAGCATCGTGGACAATGTGCCGTTGCTCAACGTGCTGCCGTTCGGCATGTGTTCGAGCATCCTCAACCCCGAAGTGATCGCCGCCACCGCCGCCGCGCTGGGTGTGTTGACGCCCATGCCTTGCATACCCGTGACCGTCGCGCCCTGGATCGTCGGCGAACCCACCGTCCTGATCGGCGAAATGCCCGCGCTCAGCGATTCCAGCAAGCTGATGTGCTGCTGGGCCGGGGTGATCAGCATCGAGTTCGCCGGGCAGGCCACGGTGCAACTGGGATGACGCGCCGGGGCCGCCGTGGTGGGTGAAGGGCCGGAATCCATCGCCGCCGAAGATTTCGCCCAGGTCGAAGCCGGATTGTGGCTGGAAGGGCCGGTCGCGGTGGCCGATTGGGCTTGGCTGGAACGGAGTTGGCAGGCTCCCGCAGCGTTCTGGAAGGCGCTGCACGGGCAATGGGAGCGGCGGCAACCTGGCGTGACCAAAAGCGCCCCCTCGCGCCATTACGACTTCCATCACGATTTGATCGGACGCCAGCGGGATTCCACCACCCCGGCCTTGGCCTGCTTCGAGAGCGGGGCTTGGCAAACGTGGTCCTATGCCGAACTGGGCGCGGCGGTCGAGGGCTTGGCGGCGCGTTGGGAACAGGCGGGCGTGGAGGCCGGGGATATCTTGGCGATCCTCCATCCGCCGGGGCCGCGCTGGCTGGTTTCCGTGCTGGCGGGGCTCAGGTTGGGCTTGGTGGTCTCGGTCTTGCCGCCGCAGGGACCGGCCTTCGTCCAACGCCGCTTGGAAAACCTGGCCCCGCGTTGGCTGGCCTTGGAGCCCTTGTGGTTGCGGAGGCTCCCGGAAAGCTGGCGCGATAGCGCCCTGCCCGACGAAGCCGTGGCAACCGCGCCCACGCGCCGTTCCCATGTGTACGCGGGAACCGATGTGGTCGCGCTGTGCTTCGACCCGGCCAGTGCTACGCCGGATGTGCCGCGCCCGCTGGACGCCGATGGCCTGTATCTGGGCGCGTTGCGGGATGGCTTCCTGGCCTTGGGGGTCAGGCCGGGATCGTTCTGCGCCGCGCCCGGCTGGCATTTTTTGGAAAGCCAACCCGGCATGGCTTTGGCGGTGCTGCTCTGCGGGGGCTGTTGGGTGGAGATCGAACTGGCCGAGGTGGAACAGAACCCGGCGCGTCTGCTGGAACAGCCCATCACGGTGCTGGGCGTAAGCTTGGAACTGCGCGAGGTGTTGCGGAAACAACCGCCACAGGGCGTGAAGCCGTGGCGGTATTGGTTCCGCCATCCAGCGGAATCCCAGGATTTGTCCTCGTGGACGGAGTTCGTCACGGGCTTGGGTTTAGAAGATTGCTACGCCGGGAACCTCCTGTGGAATACCGCCTTGGGCGGGGCGCTGCTGTTCTCGGTCCGGCGCAAAGGCGCGGCCCATCCCGAGACCGTGCCCGCCGCCGCGGCTTGTTGGCAACTGGGCGCGGTGGCCGCCCCGGAATTGCCCGCCTTGGGCGGCAGCGGGCGTTTATGCCTGGGCCAGCGCGGCGGGAAGGAAATCGTCTGGACGCCAGCGCCCTATCTCCTGACCCGGAACCGGGGTGGCTGGCTCCATCTGGGCCAATATCCGAAGGGCCGGGTCGGGCGTACTTACCCAGTTCAGGAAGTGCTGGATGTGCTGGCGGGCCGGGTGGCCTACTCGGCCTTGGTGGAAATGCCCACCGGCGTGGGTGATCCCTTGCAAGTGCTGCTGGTGTTCGGCGAGGCGGCGGACGAGGAATCGTTGCGAACACGCATCGCGGGCGAGATGGGCCGGGAGTTCCTGCCGGACCGGATCGAACACCTGAAGCTCCTGCCCCGGCGCGACGAGGAAGGCAAAGCCGATCCCGCGTGGTGCCAAGCCCATTACCCGACCGGGGAACTGCACCGCCGCCAGCGCGACCCGGTTTACCAAGCCTTGTCGGAATTGAAACGCGCACTGCTGGCCCTGGACGGCTGAACGCCCGGCCTTGATTGACACAAAACCATCCATTGCCAAACCGGACCCGAAGGGGGACACGCCATGCCCAAGCTCGAACAACTCAAGGCCGATATGGAGCGCAACGAGGCTTTCCGCGCCTACGGGGCCAAGGCACCCGATACGGCCACCCTCGGCGAACAATTGCAGAAATACCATGAGTGGCTGGGCAGGGAGCGCACCCGGATCGACGAAGAAACGGGGCTTAACCCGGACGAACTGCGGGCGCACCGCTGCATCAGCCTCTACAGCCTTTCGCAAACCCAGGCCTTCCTGGACACCCTGCGCCAGCGCAACCCCGAATATTTCGATACCAGCGTGCGGGGGCTGTTGGGCCTGTCGGTCCTGAGCTGGATGCGCTTGCCGCCCACCGATTCCGCGCCCCTGGTCAAGCATTACCGGCATTGGCTGGACGACGCCCTGGACGATACCACCGTGGCGATGACCGAACTCGGGGTTAGGGCGCAATTGGGACGCGACGAGCGCGAAGCGTTGACCCACGGTTTCGGGAAATACCAGCACGAAGACCTGGGCGAGGCCCGCCAGGCCGGTTTGCTATACCAACAGGCCAAGGAAACCGAGAACGAGGTCAAGCGCAGGGTGCTGGCCCTCCTGGGACAGGACGGGGAAGATGTTTCCGGCCTCTCGGCCCGGAAATGCGGGGAACTGGCGCAGGCAGGCATCGACCGCCTGATCCAGGAAATCGCCTATTGCGCCGACACGATCCTCGAAAGCCGCCGCGACCATCCCCAAGACCCGGAGGAAAAGCGGTTCCGCCGCGGGTTGCGGCGCAGCGTCCGCGACCGCCAGGAACTCATCGAAAGCCTGGAACTCTGCCAACGGCAGTTGCGGGAAACCGCCGCGACGACCACCGGGGCCGAGGACATGCACAGCCAGGAAACGCGGATGGCGGAACTTATGTTCGCCCCCTTGAACCAGAAATTCCGGGCGCTCAACCAGAAGGTGGTGGACGCGGGGCTGGACCTCCGCACCGACGTGAACCGGATCGAGGCCAACATCGCCCGCAAGAAGCTGGAACTGCAACGCCTGATCGCGCTCATCCCCGCCCAGCACGAGCAACTGGCCTCCGAAAGCGAAACCCTCAAGAAGCTGCAAGCCTATCCCCGCTCGGAAATGCGGGCCGAATACGCCCGCTCGGTCCAGGAGCTAAAAGGCCGCATCGAGGCCACCCAGCACTACCACGAGCAAGTGGCCCGCGAACTGGCTTTCCTCGACGCCCAATACACCGCCGCCCGCGACGCCATCGACCAGGAATTGGAGGAACACGAGCAACTCCTGGCGATGCGCGACGCCGCCAAGGACGAATTGGCCTGGATCAAGAAGCTGCGCAAGGTGGACAAGGCGCTGAACATCTATTGCTCGGCCTTCGGCGTCAGCTTCCCCCTGTTGCTGCAAATCGGCCATTTGGTGGGCGGCACCGGCGGCGGGGCGGTGGGCGGCACGAGTACGGCCTTGGTTGCGGGACTGCAAGGCTTCTTCGCGGCGGGCGGCGGCACAATGGGGCTGCTGAGCGGTGCCCTGGAAACCGGCGGGGTGGGCGCGATCCTGTATCAATGCAAGCCCTACGACACCGGGAGTTTTTCCCTGTCGCTGAAACTGGGGCTGTCCTTCGGCCTGCCCGGCGATTGGGGCGGGAAGGTCGGCTTGGCCCTGGTCTACGACGCCGGGATCAATATCCAGGACGACCGGCGTTTCCGCGCCACCAGCACCCTGACGGTGCAGGCCGCCGCCGAGGCTTCCTTGCCCGAGTTGTTCGAGGCGTCGATCTCGGCGGATTTGGTCAAGGACGCGACCACCTTCGAGTACAAGGACCATTACCAATGGGCGGCTTGGCTGGCCCAGAAATGGGCCAATATCTTCGCCTGGGCGCGGGCCTGCGCCCTGTACCAGCGCTCCGGCAACCGGCTCGACCAGCCCACGCCCAAGGATTTGGCCAATATCCGCGAATTGGCCCTCATCACCCTGACCAACCACCCCAAGACCCGCGAAATCTTCAACCGCACCGCGAAATTCATGGAGGAACCCATCCTCCGGGTGGAACAGCGCGAGCTATTGGGCGGGATGTCCGCCGAGGTGTCGTTCGTGGAGGTGTTCGGGGCCGGTTTCGAGGGCGAGAGGCCGGGCGAACCCCACTACATCAAGCGCGAATACGATGCCCATACCCAAAGGCTCCGGGAGATGCAGAAGGAGGGCCGCAACTGGTCGGTCGGCGGCAGCCTGACCGTGCTGGCGAGCGTCGCGCTGACCTATTCCAGCACCGAGCGCCACTCGAACCCGGACAACAACGGCTACGCCCTCAACCTCAAGCTGTCCTATCCCGGCACCACCCAGAGCAGCACTTGGCTGAACACGCCCTCCCAGGAAGCCCCGGCCACCCATTTCGGGGAATGGATCGAAACCCATCTCTCCCCCCTGGCCGACAAGCTGTCCAAGGGCGCGCCCAGCTTCCAGAACTTCAGCGGCCCCCTGAAGACGACCGAATTCACCCAGCTTTCCACTGCCCTCAGCCTCGCCGATATCGAGATCAATTTCGTGCGCTCGGACCTCCCGGACGGCAAGACCGCCTGGGTCTTGCAGTATTGGCGGCCCGTGTTCTCCTCGACCACCAGCCTGAGCCAGAGCATCCCCCTGCATGCCGGGATCAATCTGGATGTGGGCGGCTCGCTGGGGCTCTCCCGCAGCTACAAGGAACAACTGGGCACCAACACACTGACCTATGTCAGGCTGGTCTACCACGGCTTCATGAACCGCACCCCGCCCGATTTCAGGGGCGATCCCGAGAAAACCCGGCCGGAGGAAGCCTGGGGTTGGACGCTATGGGACGGGTTCGCGCAGGCCCATAAAAAGCAGCTTTACAAGCTGTGCCGGAATGTCGCCAAGGACGATACCTGGGCCGCGAAGGAAGCTTTGCTCCTGACCGGCCACGAAGCCTTCATCGCGGCTTGCAAGAAACTTCCCAAGGACTTCGACGACAAGGCGTTCGGCACCGCCAAGAAGGCGCTGGACACTTTCCTGGAAGCCGCCCGCAAAACCGATTACCACAAGGATTGCGAAGACGGCTGGAAGGTCTTGGAAGCCGGGGAATTCATGTGGTCGATCAACCCCTACCAACTGGCCTTGGAAATCGCCCGCACCCGCTCGGCGGCCTATAAGCTGGACCACGCCACCCAAGGACTGCACGCTCCCCGGCGCGGTCTCAAAGAACAGATCGCGGAGGACCGCACGCCCAAACCCGACGGCCAGAAGAATCCCGCCTATTGGATACCCGATGCCCAAGCGCCCAAGTGCATGGCTTGCGGCGTCCGCTTCGGCCTCGTTACCCGCCGCCATCATTGCCGCAATTGCGGCGGGGTGTTCTGCGGCAAATGCTCGTCCAAGCAGCGTCCCGTGCCCGCCCGTGGCCACCGCGAGCCAGTCCGGGTCTGCGATGCCTGCGATACCTTGCTCAGTGGCAAAACCGGCGCCCCGGTCCGGGTGCTGGACCCGGCCAAGGCGCAACTGGCCCAGGGCTTGCGCAATCCGGTGTTGGGTCAGGGCGGTCATCCCCAGATTCAAGCCAAGCCTTCCAGCCAACATCCCCTGCTGCCGCCGAAACAGGACTCCAAGCATGAGGATGGCGACGGCGAATTCGTGATGATCATCGAGGAATCGGAACCCCATAAGGGCAAAGCCACCGACCTGCTGGGCAAGGGCGGCAAACCCCAGGAAAAGCCGGGGCTGATGCTCAAGGGTTCGGGGGGCAAGGGCAAGGATTCCGGCACCTTGAATTATTCGCTCACCGAAGGCCATCAGCGCTTGCTCGAACAAGCCCGGCGGAAAAACCTCGCCGTCCCCGCCAATGGCGATTGCCTGTTCGCCGCGCTCGTCGCCATGGGGGCTTACCAGGGCACGGCCCGGCAATTCCGCACGGCGGTCGCCCAGCAGGTCAGGAGCGGTAAAATCGATGTCCGGGCTTCCGGCATCGCCAAGGCCACGCTGGCGGACTATCTGGAGCGGCCCGGTTTCTTCGGCGGCACCGAACAACAGGACTGCATCGCGGACAGCTTCCCCCAGGTCATCGCCCTGGCCTTGAAGGCCAACCTGCATATCTACAACCCGACCGGGGACCTCACCCAGATCGAGGTGCCCGGCGCGAAAAAGACCTATCCCCTAATCCGCTTCGAGGCCCGCGACGGGCAAGGAGGGGACGAGCGCAAAGTCCCGCATTTCCATGCGACTCAACCCCTATGAGTCCTGCCACCCTCCCTGAAAATATAAGGACGGCCCGATGATCATCGAAAAATTCAATCTCAAAGCCCAGGAGGCCATCGAAGCCGCCTGCCGTTTGGCGGTGGAAAAGGACCATGGCTATGTCACGCCCTGGCATCTGCTCCACACCCTCCTGGCCCCGCAGAACGGGCTGGCCCGGCAATATCTGGCCGAAGCCAAGCTGGATTTGGCCGCGCTGGGCGCGAAGGTCGATGCCCAACTCCTGGCCCAGCCCAAGGCGCTAAATAACGCCCAGCAAACGCCGGTCAACCGTGACCTGGAACGCTGGTTCATCCACGCCGAGCGGGCTTCCACCCAATTGGGCGATCAATACATCGGCATCAACCATGTGCTGCTCTCGGCCTGGGAATTGCCGGAATTGGCGGAAGCCCTGGCCCAAATCGGCGGCGACCGGGACAAGCTCAAAACCGCGCTGGCGCAAGCCCCCAAAGGCGGCTACCAAAGCGGCGAAGGCGGCGGCGAATTCGAGTACCTCGCCAAGTACGCCCACGACCTCACCCTGGCGGCACGGGAGGGCAAGCTCGATCCGGTGATAGGCCGCGATGAGGAAATCAAGCTGGCGATCCAGGTACTCTGCCGCAGGATCAAGAACAACCCCATCATCGTCGGCGAGCCGGGTGTGGGGAAAACCGCCATCGTCGAAGGACTGGCCCAGCGCATCGTGGCGGGCGACGTGCCCGCCGATTTGCGCGGGTGTTCGGTGTTGTCGGTGGACCTGGGATTGTTGGTGGCCGGGGCCAAATACCGTGGCGAATTCGAGGAGCGGTTCAAGCGCTTGCTCCAGGAAATCACCGACGCGGGCAATGTGCTGACCTTCATCGACGAAATCCACACCCTGGTCGGCGCGGGCAAGGCCGAGGGCTCGATGGACGCCGCCAACCTGCTGAAACCCGCCCTGGCCCGTGGCGAAATCCGCTGCATCGGAGCCACCACCCAAGAGGAATACCGCAAGCATTTCGAGAAGGACACCGCCCTCATCCGCCGTTTCCAGATGGTGAAGGTGGACGAGCCCGACGACGCCTCCACCTTGATGATCCTCCGGGGCATCAAGGAAAAATACGAGATGCACCACGGCATCCACATCAGCGAGGCGGCCCTGAACGCCGCCACGAGGTTCGCCCGCCGCTATATCGCCGACCGCTTCCTGCCCGACAAGGCCATCGACCTCATCGACCAGACCGCCGCCACCGCTCGTATCGGCCTCGCCGCCAAGCCCGCCGAATTGGAAGCCCTGGACCGGCGCGTGGTGGCCCTGGAAATCGAGTTGCAATCGCTGGCCCACGAAGCCGCCGAAGCCCGCAAGCAGCAATTGGCCGAGGAACTGGCCGAATTGAAGGCCCAAAGCGCCGAACTCACGGAGCGCTGGGAGCGGGAAAAACGCGCCATGGGCGAAATCCAGAACGCCCGCAAGGTGCTGGAAGAAGCCCGCCGCGAGATGGACATCAAAATCCGTGAAGAAGACTTCGTGCGGGTGGCGGAGCTACAGCACAAGATCATCCCGCAGGCTGAAAAGACCCTGGCCGAATACGCCGATATCGACCTGGACGCCGCTCAGGGTGCCCAGAAGAACGCCATCACCGAAGAGGATATCGCCGCCACCGTGGCCCGGCTGACCGGCATCCCGGTGGCGAAGATGCTGGATTCCGAGCAACAACGGCTGTTGAACCTGGAAAGCCATCTGCGCGAGCGGGTGGTGGGCCAGGAGGAAGCCGTGGCGGCGGTGTCGAAAGCCATCCGCCGGGCGCGGACCCAGGTGCAGGACGCCAACCGGCCCTTGGGTTCGTTCCTGATGCTGGGGCCGACCGGCGTCGGCAAGACCGAATTGGCCAAGACCCTGGCGCAGTTCCTGTTCGACGACGATGCCGCCATGGTCCGCATCGACATGAGCGAGTTCATGGAGAAACATTCGGTCTCGCGCCTGACCGGGGCACCGCCCGGCTATGTGGGCTACGAGGAAGGCGGGGTGTTGACCAACCGGGTGCGCACCAAGCCCTATAGCGTGGTGCTGTTCGACGAGGTCGAGAAGGCCCACCCGGACGTGTTCAACCTGTTCCTGCAAGTGCTGGACGAAGGCCGTTTGACCGATAGCCAGGGGCAGGTGGTGAATTTCGCCAATGCCTTGATCCTGCTGACCTCCAACCTGGGCTCCCAGCATATCGAGCCGGTGGAGACCGAGGAGGAACAGCGGGCCATGCAATCCCAGGTGATGGAAGCGGTGCGCGGCCATTTCCGGCCCGAATTCCTCAACCGGCTGGATGATATCCTGATCTTCCGCCAACTCACCTTGGAAACCATGCGCCCCATCGCCGATATCCAATTGCGCCGCCTCGCCCGCCGTTTGGAAGAGCGCAACATCCAACTCGACCTTAGCGAGGAAGCCGCCAACGCCCTGGCCGAATGGGGCTATAACCCGCTGTACGGTGCCCGTCCCTTGAAGCGGGTGATCCAGACCAAGTTGCAAGACCCGCTGGCCGAGTCGCTGCTACGGGGCGAAATCCGCGATGGACAGCGGGTGCGGATCGATCTGGCCGAGGGGGCTTTGGTGTTCACGGGACAGGAGGTCCAAGTCGTGGCCGAAGCCGGGGGCTAGGCATGGAGCGTGCTGAAAAAGCGGCGGCGGCATTGCCGGGGCTGTTGACCTGGCCGGAATGGCTGGGCCTGATCGTCGCGCTGGTTTTGGTGGGGGTGCTGGCTTTCCTGATCTGGCGGCGGCGCGGATCGGGCGCGGGGAAACCGCCCGCGGCGGCTCCGTCCGCTCCCCCGCTCGCCGCCAACCGGCTGCTGAAAATCTGGCGCAGCTTCGAATCCGGCATCCCTTTGCTGATGCGGCGGCAAGCCTTGGGCACGCCCTTGTACGTGGTGGTCGGCGAGGCCGGTTCCGGCAAAACCGCCATGATCGACCAGTACACCCATTGGCAGGGCCAGAGCTACCGCTTCCACCCCAGCGCCACCGACGATCCCCTGTTGCAAATCTATCTGGGGACCAAGGCGCTGGTGTTGGAAATATCGGCCTCGCTGCTCTACAACACCGGCGTCGGCGCTTACCGGGCCTTGCGCCGCTTGTGGAAGAACCTGCCCACCTCGCCCGAGGCCATCGCGGTCATCGACGCCCGCACCCTGCTGGAACCGCAACCTGAGCGCCTGCGATCATCGGCCCAGGCCCTATTCGGCAAGCTCGAAGTCTTCGGCGAACTGGAAGGCGAAGCCCTGCCGCTCACTCTGGCCCTGACCCACATGGACCAAGTCGAGGGCTATGCCGAGTTCTGCGCCTTCCTGGAAGAGAGTGGTATCCCCTTGCGGCTGGATTTCCCCGAGGGCGATGGACTGCGCAGGCTCGCGACCTGCCTGGAAGGCTTCGAGCCGCATTTGAGCCGCGCCCTCGCCACCCGTCCCGCCCAGGATTACCTCAAGATCGTCGGTTTCCTGAGTCGGACGCCGCGTTTGCTGGAAGCCCTGGCCGAATTCCTGCGCGTGGCCGGATTGGAACAGGGCGCGTTGCCCTGCCCGATCATGCGGCTGTGCCTGTTGTCCGAGCAAACCCACACCTTCGGCGGCCATCCCTTCCTGCCGCTGCCGGGCGATACCCCGCCGCCACCGCCGTTCAAGCTCGGCGGACATGCCAAGGCCGCGCTGGCCCTGGCCGCGTTGGGCATTTGCTATCTGGTGGGTAGTTACCGTTATCAACAGCGGGTGCTGTCGGATATCCTGGAAAGACTCGATACCGTCCGCATGACCCCGATAGAGCGGTATCCCGAGAAAATCAGCCCGATGTTCGTGGATTTCAGCGCGGACCTACGCAAGGATCCGCTGGTGGGATTGCCGAATTATTTTCCGAATATCAGCGATTATGCGCGGCTGCGCCTGATCCGGGATATACGGAAGTATTACCTATTCCCCCTGCTGAAAAGCTATCAGCTGGAACCCGACGCGCCTTTCAGAACCAACCGCATGTTGGCCCTGCTATACGCCACTCCCGAGAACAAAATCGGGGAAATGATCGCGACGCGCATGTTCAGCGATCCCTCCGGCGATATGATCCGGTATAAGACCTTGATCACGGATTATGTGGCGAATAATACCCATACCGAGGAATTGGATGATATCCTTAATAGCTTCGATTATGCCAAGTCCAAACAGGCCAGCGAGGACACCACCCAATGGCTGATCCTGTTCCGCGAGTTGCAACAAATCATTAAAAAACCCTATATCCGGCAAGCCGAATTAACCCAGGTCCAGCAACAATCCACCGAATTGCTGCAAATGGTCAACCGGGTGATGGTTTACCGCTATCAGCCGGAAATCGTGGAATGGCTGACACATCACACCGGGTTGCGGCAGGCCATCCATACCGAGTATTACAGCGAGACCCAACTGCGACAGGAAGGGATTTGGAAACTCCTGGAATTGCTCAAGCACCTGCGATTGGACGATGCCGAATCCTGCACGCCCAATATCCCCTTGAACGACTGTCTGGCCCAAGTCCAGGCCGTGGCCCAGGCCAAACCCGAAGCCGTGCCCACCGTCATGAACTTCACCCTGGACGGCGAATCCTTCGGTTTCGACAGCGGGCAATGGACCGATTTGATCGCCCGCAGCCGGGTCACCGCCATGCTGCGCAATATCGTCTACGGCCATAGGAGCCACGACGGCTGGGTGTTCTTCGAGGAACCCACGCCCTATCCCGATATCGAGATGAACCCTTCCAACGAAGGCGCGGTCCTGTTCGCGGGCAAGGGTCACATCGATGGACGCTTGACCGCCGACGCCTTCGCGCAACAGGTGAAACCCGCCGTGCTGGCCTTGGACACCGTGATCGCCAAATTGCCCATCGACGCGGAGGAGAAAAAGCACTTCGGCGATTTCGTGCTGAACAACCTGCGTACCTATGCCGACCGTTATGCCACCGCCTACGCCAATTATTTCCGCCAGTTCCAGGTGCATATCGATTCGCCCTGGGCGCTGAAATACGTCCTGAACCAGATACAGCAACCCAATTCGCCGCTATTGCAGGCCCTGGTGCAGATCAAGACCAACACCGCCCTGGATTTGTCCGGGTCCACGGCCTTCAAGGGTTTCGGCGAGCGGCTGGCGGCGTTTCGCTTCATCCAGCGCTTGATGCAGGAGCAGAACGGCACCTATCCCGAGTTCGCCAAATACCAATTGCTGATGCTGCAAATGCAGACCGACCTGGAATCCCAGGAGCCCTATGCGCCCAAGAAGTCCGACGAGGCGGGGGGATTCAAGAAGGCGCTGTCGCCGATGGGGCGCTTGGCCTGGGGCATCATGCTGAACGAGGAGAGTTCCTACCTGCGCCTGACCAAGGCTTGGCTGCAAAACGCCGGGATCACCGATTTCTGGCAGCAGCCCTTCCTGGCCCCGCCGCAGAAGGTCGGGGAATTCGGTTCCGCCGAGATCAAGCTGAGCATCGACGGCATTTGGAACGACCTGTGGAATTCCAACGTCCAGCCCATGTTGGCGAAATTCCCCTTCGCGCCCACTGCGGGCCGCGACCGGGAAGTCTCGGTGAACGAGTTGACCGGGATCATGCACCCCAAGCAAGGGTTGTTTTGGACCGGCTTCCGCGACTATCTCACGCCGCTGTGCCGTTATATGAACGGGGCTTGGGGCCAACGCAACGAGTTGATCGGCCTGTTGAACCTGCCGGAGGGCATGTTGGCGCGGCTGAACGCGGCCCAAGGTTTCAGCGCGATGCTGTGGGACGACCAAGGCAATCCCAAGCCCCTGCCCATCGCCGCCAAGGAGGAGCCCTTGCCCAGTTTCAACCGCGCCCTGATGCCCGACGCGCCCTTGGTGTCGCTGGGCTATCTCCGGGCGGGCGGTGCCTCGGTGCTGGCCTTCAACCAGCAGCCCGCGTGGCAGAAATTCCCGCTGGCTTGGTGGCAACCGCAACCGGCGGCGGTGGGATTGGAATTCCGCGCCGATAACGAGGCGGTCAGGACCTACGCCGATATGAGCGTGGCCGATGGCACCTGGAACTTCTTCAGGCTGCTGCAAAAGGGCCAGGCCACCGCCAACAACCGCTATGCCTGGGCGCTGTCCCATCCCGATTTCCCGCAGCCCAAGCTCACCCTGGAATACACTTTCCAGGCCGATCCTTGGTTGTTGTTCACCAGCCTCGCCGGAAGCTAAGACCATGCCTGTCCCGTCCCGCCGCTCCCCCGCGCTGCCCTTGTTGATCGCGGCCTGCCTCGGTGCCTGCGCCAGCGGTCCCGAGCCACCGCCGCCGATGGAGTTCGATTTCAAGACCGAGCCACAGGCCAACGATGGCCGTTTGTTCTATTTCATGGCGCGGGCGGTCAACGAAAAGCAGTTCATGATGGAGAGCTACCAGGATGTCGCCGCCAAGGCCTTCGCGGACCCGCCCGACCCTTCAGTGTTGGGGGTGTTTTCGGTGATCCCCGGTTCCAAACAGGAATTCACCGTGACCCAGCCCGCGCAGGGCACGGTGGCCTTGTATTTCCTGTTGACCCGTCCGGGCCAGCAGTGGAAGCGGCTGTTATCGCCGCCCTTGGACGACGATTACGATATCTCGATAGCGGCGGATAATCTGGTGAAGGTCGAGGAGGATTAGGTTCCGGCATGGTGGACCGCCGTCGCCGCCTCTCCCCGGCGGAAATAATCCCAGGCCATGAAATAGTGATGAATGGCGCGTTCCAGAGGACCCGCCATGGACGAACGCGCCGCCATCTTTGCCATGAACTCCCCGATTCGTAAGCCTCCAACCCTCCAACCCTCCCACATGGACGCCCTGGTTAAACCGCGACACCCTTGGGCCGAGGACGAGAAGGCGGGGTTGGAAGGGTTGTTGAGGAGGGGTAAAAGCGCGGCGCGGAAGCAGGCGCGGGCCCGGATACTGCTGAAGGCGGCGGAGGGCTGGCGGGACGAGGAGATGGCGCGTGCGGTGGGGGTTTCGACGGCGATGGTGGCGAGGACGCGGCAACGGTGCGTGGAGGAGGGGTTGGAGGCGGCCCTGAGCGAGCGGCCCCGTCCCGGCCAGAAGCCGAAGCTGACGGAGCGGTAGGCGGCCCACATCATCGCCATCGCTTGCAGCGACGCGCCGGACGGGCACGACCACTGGACCTTGAGACTGCTGGCGGGCCGAGTGGTGGAATTGGAGTACGCCGACTCGTGCAGCCACGAGGCGATCCGGCAACTTTTAAAAAAACACCCTCAAGCCCTGGCAGCACGAGGAGTGGTGCATTCCCAAGGTCGGCGCGGAGTTCGTGGCGGCGATGGAAGACGTGCTGGACCTGTATGAGGAGCCCTACGATCCCGCCCGGCCCGTGGTCTGCTGCGACGAAAGCCCCCGGCAACTCGTGGCCGAGGTGCGCGAGCCGGTCCCGGCGGGGCCGGGCCAACCCGCCCGCCACGATGTGGAATACCCGCGCAAGGGCGTGCGCGACCTCACGATGATTTGCGAACCCAAGCGGGGTTTCCGGGAGGTCATGGTCACGGCCCGGCGGACCAAGGTCGATTTCGCCCGCTGCATGAAGCGCGTGGTGGAGCTTTATCCCGACGCCGAGGTGGTGCGGGTCGTCGTGGACAACCTCAACACCCACACCGCAGGCTCCCTCTACGAGGCCTTCCCTCCCGAGCAGGCCCGCGCCCTCGCCCGGAAACTGGAATTCCATTACACCCCCAAGCACGGGAGTTGGCTCAATATCGCCGCGATTGAACTCGCCGTCCTCGCCAACGGCTGCCTGTCCCGGCGCATTCCGGACGAGGACACCCTGCGCTGGAAGATCGGGGCCAACGTGACGGAGCGCAACGCCAAGGCCAAGCCGGTCAACTGGCGCTTCACCGCCCAGGACGCCAGGCGCAAATTGGCCAGGCTTTATCCGGCTGTTTCAGGATGACTGGCCACTAGGCTTGGCAGGGTCGGCGGCGGCCTGGTGGAGGATGGACATACTGGGGCTGGGCCCCGCGTTCGGGGGCGGAGGCGGGCCGTTGATCGTTCCGCGATTCCCTACGGCCTAGGCTGGCTACTAGAATGTCACCGTCCTTGGGGCGCGGCCAGCCCGGCTTACACTTTGCCCCAAGACCCTGGTGGTTTGGACCGGGTGTTTCCGTGCCGCCCGACCCAGGGTGGGGCCGATCCGGCCAATCCGCCCATAATTTCCGAAGCCGGTAGTAAAAAAACATTTTTGGAGAAAACAGCACATGACCCATGCACCGAATGGCATCCGTTCCCGCGCCGCCGCGCCTCTGCTGGCGCTGGGCCTGTTAGCCCTGAGCGCTTGCTCCACGGTCCAGCAGGCCAAGCTCAAGGAGGATGGCCTGGCCTGCGGCTTCCTGGGCAGCGTCTGCACCAAGCTCACCCCCGGCGGCAAGGACCAAGCGTCGCTGCGCTATATCAACCCGGCGGTGAAATGGACCCAATACAGCAAGATCATGGTCGCGCCCGTCACCCTATGGGGCGGCGATATCACCAAGGTGTCCGGGTCCGATCAGCAGATGCTGGTGGACTTCTTCCATCAGCAACTGGTGCAGGAATTGGGCAAGAAGTTCCAAGTGGTCGATAAGCCGGGTCCGGGCGTGTTGAAGCTGGACGTGGCCTTGTCCGACGCCGAGGCCGCGACCCCAGGACTCCGCAGCGTGTCCATGATTATTCCCCAGGCCCATATGATCAGTAACCTTAAGTATCTGGCGACCGGCTCCTTCCCTTTCGTGGGCGGGGCGCAGGGCGGGGCCAAGCTGAGCGACGCCCAGTCCGGCGAGGTGCTGGGGGCGTGGGTGGACCGCCAGATCGGCGGCGGTAGTTTTACCACCGGCTTCCAATGGCAATGGGGCGATGCCGAGAACGCCATCACCGAATGGTCTAAAACGATGGCGGAGAAGCTGTCGTCCTGGACCTCCGGCGCGGTCACGCCGTAATCCCTTTTCCCCGGCGGGGTCCGGCCAGTCCAGGCCGGACCCCGGCATCGTCTACCCTTTGGGAGCATCAGCATGGAAAACACCGAATGGAGCGGATCGCGGCGGGCCGGGCGCTTGCCGGCGTGGTTGGCGCTGGCGGGTTTGGGCTTGGCGCTGGCCGGTTGCGTGACCGACACTGAATTCCTGGCCCAGAATTCCTCGGCGGCCCTGCGTGCCGCCGAGGCGCGGGGCGGTTTCGAGCTGGACTGCGGCGGCGTCCAGTCCAGGGTGCTGAGCCAGAAGGTCGTCCAGGGCGTCCAGGGCGGCTATGGTTGGCGCGGCGCGGGGGCTTGGGCCGGGCCTTGGACCGAATATACCGTCGGTGTCAGCGGTTGCGGCAAACGGGCCGTATACATGGTCGTGTGCCGCGACGAGAGCGCCTGCAACGCCTTTTCCCAGACGGCCCGGGTGATCGATTAACCCAGTCGGCGGGGCGGCGGTTTCCGCGCCCCGGTCATCATTTTTTCCTAGGAGGTAAGCCAATATGAGCGGATATAGATACGGCCTGGTCTTGGGTCTGGCGGCGGCGACCCTGTCCGCTCCGGCGGGGGCGTGGGTGGGCTACCACGGCGGCGGCGAGGGTGCGGCGGCGGGAGCGCGGGGCGCGGCGAGTTGGAGCAATGGTTCGGGACAGGCGGAAGGGCGCTACGGCGGTTCGGCCTCTTGGAACCATGGCTCCGGCAGCGCGACCGGCGCTTATGGCGGCAGCGCGTCCTGGGATCGCGGCGAGGGCGGCACGGCCACCACGGCACGGGGCGGCACCGCTTCCTGGAGCGGCCACGATTCCGGCAGCGTCAACACGGCGCAGGGAGGGTCGGCCTCCTGGAACCAGGGCACCGGCAGCGCCGAAAACCGCTATGGCGGCTCGGCCTCCTGGAACCATAACACCGCCATCGCCACCACGGCCTATGGTAATTCGGCGAGCTGGAACCGGGGTTATCCACCGCCCCCGCCGCCGGCCTACCATCCGCCGGAGACCGCCTATTACCATTCGACCACGGTTTATGCCGCACCGCCGCCCCCGGCGTATTACCATCCGCCGGTGGCGGTCTATGGCGGCGGTGGCTGCTGCTATGGCTGCTGCAATTCCAATGGCGAGGCGGTGGCTGCGGGCGTCGCCGGGTTGGCGGTCGGGGCCATGGTGGGCGCGGCGGCGACCAAGTCGTCGCAGCCCGCCACCACCAACACCACCGTGGTGGTGCAGCAATCGGCGGAACCCATGCCGGTCGGCACCCGCGTCACCAGCCTGCCCGGCGGTTGCGTCAACACCATGGTGGGCAGCGCCGAGTACTACCATTGCGGCGCGACCTGGTATAAGCCTTATTTCGGCGGCTCCGGCGTGTACTACCAAGTGGTCATGGCCCCTTGAACCGCCCAACCTGAATGACAACACCACTCATGGAGGATCGATCATGCGAGAACACCACACCCGCCGCGCCTTATGCCTGCCCGGCTTCCTGGCGCTGACCTTGTTCGGTTGCGCCCACGGCCCCAAGCCGCCCGCCGCCCCGGCGCAGCCATCCCCTCCCGCCGCTGCGGCCCCCGCGCCCCAAGCGGGCGGCACCCAGCCCGCCCCGGTGATAGAGCAACGGGCCTTGGACCTGCTCAAGCAAATGAGCCAAACCCTGGCTTCCGCCAAGTCCTACACCTATAGCTCGCGCAGCGCCATGGAAGTGCCGGGCAAGACCGGGCAATATCTGACCTTTTTCTCCCGCGCCGACGTGGCCTTGGAGCGTCCCGACAAACTGCGGGCCAGGATCGGCGGCGATATTCCCAGTTTCCAGATCGTCTACGACGGCAAGCAGGTCGCGGCCTACGATCCCGACAAGAACCTCTACGCCACCGCGCCCGCGCCCGCCACCCTCGACGACACCCTGAAAATGCTGATGGACCAATCCGGCGTTTATTTTCCCTCGTCCGATGTGATGGTCAGCGATCCCTACGCCACGATGACCCAGGGATTGCAAAGCGCCTTCGTGGTCGGCACCAGCGCGGTGGACGGTTTGCCCTGCGAGCATCTGGCCTTCATGGCGCCGGGCATCCACTGGGAAATCTGGATCGAGACCGGGAAACACCCCTTGCCCCGGCGCTTGGCGGCGACCTACACCGATGCGGCCAATTTCCCGAGGTTCCAGGTCGAGTTCGCGGATTGGAATTTGAAACCCAGGCTGGCCCCCGGCGCGTTCGTTTTCAAACCCCCGGCGGGTGCCAAGCGGATCGAATTCGCCAGCGAGAAGGGCGCGATCCTCAAACAACTGGAAGGCGGCGGAGGCGCTCCCCAACCCTGAGCCGGCGGGTATCCCAGGGCGCGGGCGGGTGGGCACGCCGCGCCCGGCCCATCCTGATTTCTAAACCAAGATCATCGAGAGGAGGAATTTCCATGGCGAATCCCTTAGCCATCCCGCTCCGGCGCATCCTGGCCTTGCTGGCTGTGGCCGCGGCGGTCCAGGCCGAACCCATCGTCTATCCGGCCAAGGGCCAGAGCGCCGCCCAGACCGCCGCCGACAAATCCGAATGCCAAGGCTGGGCCACCCAACAAACCGGCGTCAATCCCGCCGCCCAGGCGCAAGCCCCGGCCCCGGCCCAAAGCCCGCAGGGTGGCTTGCTGCGGGGCGGTGCCAAGGGCGCGGCGGCGGGGGCCGCCATCGGGGCCGTCGCGGGCGATGCCGGCAAGGGCGCGGCCATCGGCGCGGTGGCGGGCGGCATGGGCGGGGCCATGCGCCGCCACGGCCAGCAGCAGCAACAACAAGCCCAGGCCCAGCAGGCCCAGGCCCAATCCCAGGCCCAATCCCAGGCCATGGCTAATTTCGACCGGGCCTATAGCGCCTGCCTGAAAGGGCGCGGATACTCGGTCGAATAACGGCGCTCGTCCCTGGCGTCGGGCCACCCGGTCCGGCCGTCCAGTCTCCGCGAAGCCGTCCCGTCTTACCTTCCCAATCACAAACGACAGTCCCACCTCCCCTTTACAATTCCCGGAGAACCATCATGGGCGAACCCAAAGAAGCGATACACGGCGGCGCGGAACCGGCGGCCAAAGGTATTTCCCTGCAAATGTGGCTATTACTGGCGATTCCCATCGCGCTGGTGTTGCGCTGGACCGACGCCAGCCCGATCCTGGTGTTCCTGGTCTCCCTGGTCGCGATCTACCCCCTGGCCGAGATCATGGCCGAGGCCACCGAAGCCCTTGCCGTCACCTTGGGACCGACCGTCGGCGGCCTGCTGAACGCCTCGCTCAATAACGCCCCGGAAATCATCATCGCCATGTTCGCGCTCAAGAACGGGCTGGGCGATGTGGTGAAGGCGTCGATCACCGGTTCGATCCTGGTGGAACTGTTGTTCGGCTTGGGGCTGGCGATGATGTTGGGCGGGCTCAGGCACGGCACCCAGCGCTTCAACGAGGAGGCCATCCAGATCAACGCCGGTTTGTTGACCTTGTGCAGCTTCGGGCTGGTGATTCCCGCCGTGTTCCATCTGTCTTCGCCCAAGGCCGAGGAGGAATTGAGCTGGGAGATTTCCGCCATCTTGTTGCTGATCTACGCCATCAACCTGGGGGCGACCCTGCTGTTCAAGAAGAAGGACGAGGAACCGGCCGGTGCGGTGGCCCAGACCGTGCCGGAGGAAAACGGCGAAGCCGCGCCGGGATGGTCGCAGGGTAAGGCCACCGCCATCCTGGTCGCCGCCACCCTGGTCCTGGCGGTGATGAGCGAGGTGGTGACCGACGCCCTCGAACCCACCAGCAAGCAACTCGGGCTGTCCGATGTGTTCAGCGGCATCATCCTGCTGGCCGGGGCGGGCGGCATCGGCGAGATCATCAGCGCCACCCGCTTCGCCCGCAGCAACAAGATGGACCTCGCCATCGAGGCTTCGGTGGGGTCGAGCATCCAGATGATTTTGCTGGCGGTGCCGTTGCTGGTGTTCGCCGCACCCTTGCTGGGGACCGAGATGAACCTGTTGTTCACGCCGTTCGAGATCGTTTCCATCGTGCTGACCACGGTGGTGATCCGTAATATCGTCACCGATGGGCGCTCGACCTGGATGGAGGGGCTGATGTTGCTGGCGGTCTATATCATGCTGGGCATCGGATTCTATTATCTGCCCGCCGATGCCGGTGCCGGCGGTTTGGGCTGATCCACGGCACGGACCCGCCGCCCGCCACCCACGAAAAAAGCCGGACGGCAATCACCGCCCGGCTTTTTCTTGGCCCAGGTTCCGGGGCCGGGCTCAGGAGCCGCCGGTTTCCGCCGGACAAGCCGCGCCTTCCGCCGGTTCCGCTTCCGCCGGGACCAATTCATAGCGGGCGTAATACTGCAACAACGCTTCCTTCTCCCCGTTCTCGGCGAAACCCTGGTGATGCGGGGGTTCCGCATAGCCCTTGCGTAGTTTCTGGCGGATCGGGCACCACATCTTCTCGGTTTCCGCCGCGATTTTCTGGGCGTAGCGCAGGACGCCGTTGGCGTAGCTGCAATAGTGGCAATTGAACCGGTCCATGAAGTTCAGCGATTCGTAGCCCTGGCGCGGGATACTAACGAACCGCCGACGTTCCACCTGGGCCAGCCCATAAATGGGGAAACACAGGTATTGGTACAGGCTCACCACGGCGTCGAGCAGGGCGATGGGCACGATCAAGGCGTAGATGAACGCCATGGTCACGACCAGCTTCAACAGGCCGAGGATGGGGAAGCCGGGGTTCTTGCGCGGGTCGAGCCGGTAGCTTTGGTATTCTCCGATCATGGTTTTACTTCTTCTCAAGGTTGGGGGGTGGGGACGAACTCGGCTTCCGTGCCCAGCCGCTTGAGCGATTCGGTGGAATCGAGCAGGCAGCGCAACGGGGTTTCCTCGTTGTAGATGATGCCGTGGCGTTCGCAGAAGCTGCGGGTGATGGCCGCCACCTCCGGCAGCTTGTGCCAGGAAATGCCCGGCCATAGATGATGCTCGGTCTGGTAGGCCAGCAGTCCCCAGAACCAGCGCCCGAACGGCCCGGAGACATTGCGCGAGGTGTAGGTTTGCAAGGTCAGCCGGTCCACCGGGAATTCGCCCGATACGGTGGGCAGACCGACATGGTTCAGCGCGAACACGATGCCGATGACGAAGCCCGCCGCCAAGTATTTGTAGAGCAGCAGCAGCAGGCCGATCCACACCGGCTGGGCCAGGAACAGGGTGAAATTATTGGCGAGATAGCCCAGCGCCAACAGGCCCAGCACCAGCGCCCGGTTGCTCTGCACCTGGAACGGACGGCCCTTGAACTCCTGCTTGAGCAGGAACACCACGCTCTCGTAGGCCAGGCCGAACACCAGCAGCGACAAGGCCATCCAGTACAGGATGTGCTGGCTCTTGGCGATGCCGCGCTGTAGGGGGGTGTCGGCCACGCGCTTTTGATGTTCGCCCAGGATGAAGGGCGGGGTTTCGATGTCGGGGTCGCCGTCGCCGTTGCGGGCGACATTGGTGAGGCGGTGGTGCAGGGTGTGTTTGCGGTCCCAGAATTCCTGGCTCAGGCCGAGCAGGAAGGCCCACACGAATTCGCCCAGATAGCGCTTGTAGCGGGCGTCGTTGGAGACCGCGCCATGGGCGAGGTCGTGGGCGATGAAGCCCAGCCGCAACATGTACACGGCGTCGATGCTGACCCAGAGCAGGCACAGCCAGGGATTGGGCGTCACCGCCAGCAGGTAGAGCATGGCGACATGGACGGTGACATACCAGGCCAGGCGCCGCAGATAAAACAGCGGTTGGCGGGAAAAGCTGTCGATGGGTTTCAGGAGTTCGGTGAGTTCGAGGAATAGGGGCGTGCGGTCGGTTCTAAGATAATCCTCGCTGGCGGAGTGGATCATAGCGTCTCCTCTGGGGGTTGTTTTTTATCGTGTGGCGGGACGTCCGTATTTTATAGGGCGGTCAAGGCGGTTTAGAACAGGCTTTAAGCCGGGGTGGCGGGGGTTTTATCGGGGTATTCGCACAGGTCGGCGATGGGGCACTGTGGGCATTTGGGTTTGCGGGCCACGCAGGTATAGCGCCCGTGCAGGATCAGCAGATGATGGGCGTCCTTGAGGAAGGCCGTGGGCGTGGTGTGTTCCAAGCCGCGCTCCACAGCCAGGACGTTCTTGCCGGGGGCCAGCCCGGTGCGGTTGGCAACCCGGAAGATATGGGTATCGACCGCGATGGTATGGGCACCGAAGGCGGTGTTGAGGATCACATTGGCGGTCTTGCGTCCCACGCCGGGGAGGGCTTCCAGCGCTTCGCGGGTGCGCGGCACCGCGCCGCCGTGCTGTTCCAGCAGGAGGCGGCAGAGGGCGATGATATTCCTGCCCTTGCTGTTGTAAAGGCCGATGGTCTTGATGTATTCGCGCAGACCTTCTTCCCCCAATGCCAGGATGGCCGCGGGCGTATTGGCGACCGGGAACAACTGGGCCGTGGCCTTGTTGACGCCTTTGTCGGTGGCCTGGGCCGACAGCACCACCGCGATCAATAGCTCGAACGGCGTGGAATATCGCAGTTCCGTGGTGGGTTCGGGGATGGCGGCGGCGAGGCGCTGGAAGATTGCTAGGCGTTGTTCGGCGTTCATGCTTCGTCGGGGCTGGGGCGGGTGATTTGGAATTGCGGGCCGGTTTGGGCGGCGGTTTGGCGGCGGCGGGCACGGGCATCCACTAGGTTTCTCACGGCGACCAACAGTCCTAAACCGATGAACGCGCCGGGCGGCAGCACTGCCAACAGGCAGCCGCCGTAATCCTCGAACACCGGCACGGCCCAATCCCGCGCCGCCGCCCCGAACAGCAGATCGGCCCGGTTCAACACGCGGCCCGTGCCGACGACTTCCCGCACCGCCCCGAGCGCCACCAGCGCCAAGGTGAACCCCAGCCCCATCGCCCAGCCATCCAGGCAGGCCCGGTCCACCGGCTGCTTGGAAGCGTAGGCTTCGGCCCGGCCTATGATCGCGCAATTGGTCACGATCAGCGGGATGAAGATGCCGAGTATCCGGTGCAACTCATGGAAATAGGCGTTCATCGCCAAATCGATGACGGTGACGATGGAGGCGATGATGAGGACGAACAGCGGCAGGCGGATTTCGCGGGCGATGAACCGGCGCAGCAGCGAAATCGAAGTATTGGAGAGGACCAGGGCGGCGGTGGTGGCGAGTCCCAGCCCCAGGCTGTTGACCACCGAATTGCTTACCGCCAGCAAAGGGCAGAGGCCGAGCAAGGCGACCAGGGCTTGATTATTGCGCCATAGGCCGTGGTGGAGGATATCGCGGTAGGTGTGCCAGCGGTTCATGTCATTCTCCCTGGGTGGCGTCGAATAGCCGCGCCCGGTTCCGTCCGAAAAATACCAAACTCCGCCGCACCGCGTTCACCACGGCCCTGGGCGTGATCGTGGCCCCGGTGAACTGGTCGAAAGCGCCGCCGTCGCGTTTCACCTTCCAGCGCGGTTCCGGCGGGTCGGTCAGCGAGCGGCCCGTGAAGCCCAGTATCCAATCCGATTTGTCGGCGTCGATGGGATCGCCCAGGCCGGGCGTTTCCCGGTGCGCGACCACCCGCACACCCGCCAGCACGCCATCCGCCCGTATCGCCACCAATAGCTTGATCGCGCCGTTGTAGCCGTCCGCTGCCGTGGGTGACAACACCAGCGCCACCGGCTGGCTGTGTTGGCGGGCGCGGTAGACCGTCACGGCTTGCCGGGGGTCCAGCGCAGTATCCTCTACGGTCAGGGTGTCGGCCAGGATATCGTTGTCGAAACTGGCGGGCGGCACCAGGATTTCCAAAGCTTGCAACAAGGCGGCGCGTTCGTTGGCGGCGATGCGGTCCTGGGTGTGGTCGTGGACCCAGGCCACGAGGCCCAGCCCGGATATTGAAAACACCCCCAGCAAGGCGGCGGCGTAGAGCGGTTGGGGAAGCGTCATGTGCCGTAGACCCTGGGCCGGGTGTAGTGGTCGAGCGTGGGCGCGGCGAGGTTCATCAACAGGACCGCGAAGGCCACGCCGTCGGGATAGCCGCCATAGGCGCGGATGACGAACACCAGCGCTCCGGCCCCGACCCCGTGAATCCAGCGGCCTTGGGGGGTGGTGGCGACGGTCACGGGGTCGGTGGCGATGAAGAAGGCACCGAGCATGGTCGCCCCGCCGAACAGATGGAACAGCGGCGTCGGCGTGCCCGCCGGTTCCCACAGGAACCACGCCAGGGCGCAACCCGACAAGGCTCCCAGGAAACCCACGGGAATCCGCCAATCGATCAGCTTCCGTCCCAGCAGCCACAGCCCGCCGAGCAGGAAACCCCAATTCGCCCAGGCCCAGCCCGTGCCCAGGCTTGGTGGGATGGCCGACGGGTTTTTCAGGGCGTCGAGCGGGGTCGCCAGGGCCAGGGCGTCGAGCGGGGTCGCCAGGGCCAGGGCGTCGAAGTTCAAGCCTTCCGGCAGTTCCCGGAGGAAGATGGCGTTCCAGGTCTCGGCGAAACCGAGCGGCGTGGCATTCCAATCCACGGGCGGCAGCCAAGCCGTCATCGGCTTGGGAAACGAGATCAACAGCACCGCATAGCCCACCATCGCCGGATTGAACGGGTTATAGCCCAGCCCGCCATAAAGCTGTTTGCCGACCAGGATGGCGAACGCCGCCCCGAACACCGCCAGCCAAGCCGGTGCCAGCGGCGGCAAGGACACCGCCAGCAAGACCGCTGTCAGTGCCGCGCTGCCGTCCGCCAGCGTCGCGGCGATGGGCCTATCGCGCAGGCGCAGGGCGGCGGCTTCGGCCAGCAGCGCGGCGCACAGCGCGATGAGGCACTGAATCAACACACCGGGGCCGAATTGAAAGACCAGCGCGGCCAGCCCCGGCGACAAGGCCAGCAGCACTTCGGCCATGATTCGGGGGGTGTGGCGGGCCGGGGCGAGATAGGGTGGTGTGGGGGTGGCGAAGCGCATGGTTGGTATTTTACGGTTCGGAGGCTTCGGTGTCGGCGGGATGGGGTATCGCCGGGGTGGGCGCTTTGTCGGCCCGTTTCTGCTTGGCCCGCGCCAAGGCGTCCTTCACCGCCGCCGCCTTGTCCAGATTGGCCTTGCGGCGCTGGGCCGCTGCCGCCCGTTCCCGCTGTTCCTCCGCCTTGCGGGCCGCGCGGGCTTCGTAGCGCTGGCGGGCGTGGTCGGCGTGTTCGCGCTCGCGTTGCTGGGCGGCGGCTTGGCCCTTGGCGGCACGGAAATGCTGGACCAGCGGAATCCGGCTGGGACAGGCCACATCGCAGCAACCGCATTCGATGCAGGCGGACAACTGGTAATCGGCGGCGCGTTCGAGTTGCCCCGAGCGGCTGTACCAATACAACTGCTGTGGCAGCAGGTGGACCGGGCAGACTTCGGCGCAGGCACCGCAGCGGATGCAGGGCAGGGCGCGGGTTTCGGCCAGGAATTCGCCCCGGCCCGCGACCAGGACGCAATTGGCCGATTTGACGAGGGGCAGGTCGTCGCGGGGCAAGGCGTGGCCCATCATCGGCCCGCCCAGGATCAGGCGTTCGGCGGCTTCGGTGTAGCCGCCCGCTTGTGCAATCAAATCGGCGATGGGCGTGCCGATCCGCGCCAGGAAGTTGCCGGGTTGCCGCACGCCTTGCCCAGTCACGGTGACGATGCGTTCGATCAAGGGTTGGCCGTGGACGATGGCCCGGTAGACGGCGGCGGCGGTGCCCACGTTGAGGCAGGCCACGCCGATATCGGCGGGCAGGCCGCGGTGCGGAACTTCCCGGCCCGTCAACACCTGGATCAATTGCTTCTCGCCGCCGGTGGGATAGAGCGTCGGCACCGGCACGAGGTCGATAGCGCTGGTGGTTTGAGCCAAACGCAGGGCGGCGAGGGCTTCCGGCCTTTCGTTCTCGACCGCCAGCAAGACCCGCCCGGCCCCCAGGATGTGGCGGAGGATTCCGCCTCCGGCCAGGACCGCGGCGGCGTGGTGGCGCAGCAGGCTGTCGTCGCAGGTGATATAGGGTTCGCACTCGGCCCCGTTGAGGATCAGCGTGTCGATGGGGCGGGTGCCCGGCGCGATTTTGCGGGCGGTGGGGAAGGCCGCGCCGCCCAGGCCCACGATGCCCGCTTCGTGGATCAAGCGCCGGAGAGCTGCGGGCGGATGTTGGCGGAAATCTGCGAGGCCGGTATGGGCCAGGGCTTCGTCTTCGCCATCGGTCTCGATCACGAGGCAAAGATCGGACAGGCCGGAAGGATGCGGCAGCGGTAGCGTTTCGATGGCCGCGACGATACCGGAACTCGCGGCATGGAGCGGTGGTTGCTGGTCCAGCGGGTCGCGGGCGACGACCTGGCCTTTCAGCACGCGTTCGCCCATGCCGACCAGGGGTTGGGCCAGCACGCCGCCGCGCTGCGGCAAGGGATAGATCAAACGGGCAGGGATGGCGGCGCTTTGCAGCGGCAGCCGGGTGGATTCCTGTTTATGCCCGTCCAAGCGCAGGCCGCCGTGGAAATTCCAGAGTTTCATCGCGGTGGGGGACTCCGCCAATCGGCCAGGGTGGCGGGGACCGGCACCATGTGGATGCAATCCACCGGACAGGGGGCCACGCACAATTCGCAACCGGTGCATTCCTGGGCGATGACCGTGTGCATGTATTTGGCCGCGCCCAGGATGGCATCGACCGGGCAGGCTTGGAGGCACAGGGTGCAGCCGATGCAGATATTTTCGTCGATGACGGCGACCGCCTTGGGTTTCGCCACGCCGTGGGTGGCGCTCAGGGGTTTGGGTTCGACGCCGAGTAGATCGGCCAAAGCTTGCACGCCATCGTCGCCGCCGGGCGGGCATTGGTTGATATCGGCTTCGCCCTGGGCGATGGCGCGGGCATAGGGACGGCAGCCGGGAAAACCGCATTGGCCGCACTGGGTTTGCGGCAGCAGGGCGTCGATTTTCTTGACCAGGGGATCGCCCTCGACTTTGAAACGCCGGGCCGAATAGCCCAGCAACCCGCCGAGTCCGGCGAACAACAGGCAAATCGCGAGGACGGCCAGCATCGCGCCCTCAACCCTTGACCAGGCCCGCGAAGCCCATGAAGGCCAGGGAGAATAAACCGGCGGTGACCAGGGCGATGGCGCTGCCCCGGAACGGCTCGGGCACGTCGGCCACCTCCACCCGTTCCCGCACGGCGGCGAACAGCACCAGAACCAGGGTAAAACCCAAGGCCGCGCCGAAGCCATAGAGGAAGGATTCGACGAAGCCGTGCCGCTGCTGCGCGTTCAACAGGGCCACGCCCAGCACCGCGCAATTGGTGGTGATGAGCGGCAGGAAAATCCCCAAGACCTGATACAGCAGCGGGCTGGTTTTATGGACCACTTGTTCGGTGAATTGCACCACCACGGCGATGACCACGATGAAAACGAGGGTACGGAGGTATTCGAGTCCCAAGGGTTCCAGCAAATAGGTATCAACCAGATAGCTGCTGACCGCCGATAAGGTCAGCACGAAAGTGGTGGCGAGGCCCATGCCCAGCGCGGTTTCCTGTTTTTTCGACACGCCCATGAAGGGGCATAGCCCCAGGAATTTGACCAACACGAAATTGTTGACGAGGCTGGTGCCGAGCAGGATGAGCAGATAGTCCTTCATGGCGTGGCTGGGTATGGGTGGGTCGGGGATTGTAGGGGAAAGCGGGTCAGGGCTGGAACCGCCGCGCATCGACCGCGATGCTGGTGCTAGCCGACAGCCGCCGCGCTTCCCAGTGCCGCACCGCCCATTCCAGGATTTCCGCCGCCGCCGCTCCGGCCAATCCGGCGGGCGGTGCTTGCTTCAACAGGCCGAGCAGGTGGAACAGCAAGCGTCCGGGTTCGGCGGTGGCGGCGGCCGGGGCGAAGTTCTGTTTGCTGAGCTTCTGGCCGGTGTGGGCGTCCACCAGGATGGGGATGTGGGCGTAGGTCTTAGCCGGGAGTCCCAACAGCCGTTCCAGATGGATTTGCCGGGGCGTGGAATCCATCAGGTCGATGCCGCGCAGGACTTCGGTGATGCCTTGTGCGGCATCGTCCAGGACCGTGGCGAGGTGGTAGGCGTAGACCCGGTCGCGCCGGTACAGGATGAAATCGCCGACCTCGGTTTCCAGGTGTTGGGCGATGCGGCCTTGCAGGGCGTCGGCGAAGGCCAGGATTCCGCCCTGGACCCGCACCCGCAGGGCGTGGGCGGCGGGCGGCGGCGGGCCGATCCTGGCCCGGCAGAAACCGGGATAGACCCCCGCCGCGTAGGCCGCCAATGCCTTGCGGGAACAGGTGCAGGCGTAGACCCGGCCCGCTGCGCGGAGCCGGTCCAGGGCGGCGGCGTAGGCGTCGAGGCGCTGGCTTTGGTAGAGGACGCTCCCGTCCCAATGCAGCCCCAGTGCGTCGAGGCTGCGCTGGATGTGGTCCGCCGCGCCGGGCACGCAGCGGGGCGGGTCGAGGTCGTCGATGCGGAGGAACCACGCACCGCCACGCGAGCGGGCTGCAAGGAAACCGGCCAGGGCCGTGTAGAGCGAACCGAGATGTAAGGGGCCGGTGGGCGAGGGCGCGAAACGGCCCCGGTACTCGGGAAAACGGGTGGGAGGGGAGGGGATGGATTCCCGCAAGGCGCGTGATTCCGGGATGAAGGTTTAGCCGATTTGTTTTTCGCGGAGTTCGTCCAGGGTTTTGCAATCGATGCATTGGGTGGCGGTGGGGCGGGCTTCGAGACGGCGCAGGCCGATTTCGATGCCGCAGGTTTCGCAATAGCCGTAGTCGCCGCGTTCCAGGTTTTCCAACGACTCCTCGATCTTCTTGATGAGCTTGCGTTCGCGGTCGCGGGTTCTAAGCTCAAGGCTGAATTCCGATTCCTGGGTGGCGCGGTCGTTGGGGTCTGGGAAATTGGCCGCTTCGTCCTGCATATGGGAGACGGTGCGGTCCACCTCGCGCATCAGTTCTTTTTTCCAATTTTGTAGAATGCGGCGGAAATGCTCGACTTGCGGCTCGTTCATGTATTCTTCGCCTTCCACCAGGGGGTAGGGCTGGAAGCTGAAAGGCGTCGCTTGGGATTCGGTTTTTTTGGCGCTGGACATCCACTGAACTCCTAAAACCAGGTTCAAAAAACCGAATATTACTAGCAGGAAATACGGTAAGGGGCAATAGCAAGTCCCGCTTTTTACCACCGTCCCGGTCTTGCCTTACTTGTCGAGGAATCGCCCGCCGATGCAGATCGCCCGCCGCACGTCCGATATCCGCCCTTTCCATGTAATGGAAATCCTGGCCCGCGCCCAGGCGCTGGAGCGCGAAGGCCGCGACGTGGTCCACATGGAGGTCGGAGAACCGGACTTCCCGACCCCGCCCTGGGTGGTGGAAGCCGCCCTGGCGGCTATCCAGGGCGGCGGCGTGAAATACACCCCCGCCGCCGGCCTGCCCGAGTTGCGCGAGGCCATCGCCGCTTATTACGGACAGCGCTACGGGGTGCGGGTCGAACCGCGGCGGGTGTTCGTGACGCCGGGAGCTTCGGGGGGATTTTTGCTGGCGCTGGGCTTGTCGGTGGAACCGGGGGCCGGGGTCGCCCTGGCCGATCCGGGGTATCCGTGCTACGCGAATTTCGTCCGCTTGTTCGATGGCGTGCCCCATCTGGTTCCGGTCGATGCCGCCGACCGTTTCCATTTGAGCTGGGAGCGGGTGTCCCATTATTGGGGCGGCGGGATGCGCGGGGTGGTGGTCGCCTCGCCCGCCAATCCCACCGGCACCTTGATCGAGCCTGGGGTATTGCGGGAGTTGATCGGATTCGTCCAGGAGCGCGGCGGTTTCGTGGTTTCCGACGAGATTTACCACGGGCTGGAATATGGCGCGGCTTCCCCTACGGCCCTGGAATTTTCCGACGAGGTTTGCGTCGTCAATAGTTTTTCCAAATATTTCGGCATGACCGGCTGGCGGGTGGGTTGGGTGGTGGTGCCGGAGGGTTTGGTCGCTGCCGCCGAGCGCTTGGCGCAGAATATTTTCATCTCCACCGCCATGCCGTCCCAGGTCGCGGCCTTGGCGGCTTTCGCCGAGGAAAATATCCGGGAATTGGAACGCAGGCGCGGCTTGTTCCGGGAGCGGCGCGATTTCCTGTGGGCGGGTTTGCAGGAACTGGGTTTCGGGATACCGGCCCGGCCCGAGGGCGCGTTCTATATCTATGCCGATTGTGGTCCGTTCTCGCGGGATAGCCAGGACTTCGCCCGCTCGCTGTTGGAGGAAACCGGGGTTGCGCTGACGCCGGGCTTGGATTTCGGCAAACACCGGCCCGAAGGTTTCGTCCGCCTTTGCTATACCGCCCCGCTGGCCCGTTTGGCGGAGGGTTTGGCGCGTATCGGCGGGTTTGTGCGGGGCGGTCCGGGTGGGTAATCATCGAGAAAGAGGCGAGCTATGCTAGAATCGCCGGCTCAAGGGGGGTGGTCATCCCGCAAGTATTCGCCAGAATCCGCGCTGCAATCGACGCGGAAACCGCCGGTTGGGCCGACCGCTTCGATAACCCGTGATCGCCCGCAATCCTCTCTTCCCGCGTGGGCGGGAACCTCTTGTTTATCCTATAGGGAATTCCGCCGATCCATACCGGCCCCGACCCGCCGTGGATGGCGGGTGCCCGGAGCCAGCCGTATTATCCAAGCCAATCGGGAGTGAACGATGCCGCTAACAAGACCTCGAACCTACGCCTTCCTCGTGGTCTGCCTGTTTTTACTCGGCGGGTGCGAAACCGCTCCCCTGGCACCCAATGTGGAGCCGCCCACCGAATACACCTATATCATCGGGCCGGGCGATAACATCGAGATGTTCGTCTGGGGCAATCCCGAGGTGTCGCGCTCGGTGCCGGTCAGGCCGGATGGCAAGATCAGCGCCCCCCTGGTAGAGGAATTGCCCGCTTCCGGCAAGACCCCGTTCCAACTGGCCCGCGATATCGAGCGGGAACTTGGCAAATATATCCGCAATCCCCTGGTCAGCGTGATCGTTTCCGGCTTCGTCGGCCCTTATAGCGAACAGGTGCGGGTGGTCGGCCAGGCCGCCAAGCCCCAGGCCGTGCCCTACAAGGAAAACATGTCCCTGCTCGACCTGATGATCCTGGTCGGGGGCATGACCGAATACGCCGCCGGCAACCGCTCCACCATCGTCCGCACCGTGAACGGCGTGCAGCAGCAATTCCGGGTCCGGGTGGACGACCTCCTCGACAACGGCGATATCTCCGCCAACGTGAACGTCCTGCCGGGCGACGTCCTCATCATCCCCGAAGCTTATTTCTAGTCCCCGTCCGAGGAACGCTCCATGCATGAGTTGATAGGCGATCTCCTGAACCACGCCCAGGGGGCGACCCGTTACAAATGGACCATGGCGGTCACGGCCTGGCTGGTGTGCCTCCTGGGCTGGGTGTTCGTCTCGCAGATGCCGGACCGCTACGAGGCCGAGGCCCGCGTCCATGTCGATACCCGCTCGGTGCTGCGCCCCCTGCTCACCGGCCTCGCGATCCAACCGGACGTTTCGGGCCGCATCCGCCTGATGGCGAAACTGATGTTCAGCCGCCCCAACCTGGAGAAGGTCGCCCGCATGACCGACCTCGACCTCGGGGTCAAGAACGAGACCGCCATGGAGGAACTGGTCAAGCGCCTACAGGATTCCATGAAGATCAGCGGCGGCGAGAGCGATTTGTTCACCATCGCCTTCCAAGACCCCGACCCCAAGGTCGCCAAGAAGGTGGTGCAGGCTTTGCTGACCATCTTCGTCGAGCAAACCCTGGGCGAATCGCGCGAGGATTCCAATTCCGCCCAGAAATTCCTCGACCAGCAGATCAAGGAATACGAAACCCGGCTCCAGGTTTCGGAAAAGGCCAGGGAGGAGTTCAAACGCGCCAATTACGGGATGCTGCCGGGCGAAGGGGCCAATATGTACGACCAGGTGTCGGCCTTGGCCAAGCAGTTGGAGGAGGCCAAGATGGCCCAGCAGGAAGCCATGGACCGCCGCGACGAAATGCAAAGGCAGTTGGAGGACGAAGAGGCCACGGCGGCGGAGCGTGGTGCCGAGACCCCGGCGCAGGAAGCCGAAACCACGCCCTTGGATACGCGCATCCAGACGCTACAGTCCAAATTGGACGAATTGATGCTCAAGTACACCAAGAGCCATCCCGATGTGGTCGCCGCCCGCAAGACCTTGGCCGATTTGGAGCGCCAAAAGGAAGAAGAGTCCGCCAAGGCCAAGGCCGCAAGCCGCGCCGACGGGGGACCGCCGCCCGGCGTGGCCGAAAATCCCGTGTATCAGCAGATGAAGCTGGCCCTGGGCGAAGCCGAGGCCAATGTCGCCACCCTGGCCTCCCGCGTCAAGAACTACGAAAGCAAGATCGAGAGCCTCAAGCAGCAAATGGACCAGCGCCTCAAGGTGGAAACCCAGTTGCAGGGGTTGAACCGCGACTACGAGGCCATCAAGACCAACTACAACCAATTGCTGACCCGGCGCGAAACCGCGCGCATGTCGGAGAACGTCGAGCAGAATACCGACAGCGTCAAATTCCGCATCGTCGATCCGCCCCAGGTGCCCACCAAGCCCGCCGCACCCAACCGGATATTATTATCGACCCTGGTGCTGTTCGTGGGGGTCGGCGGCGGTTTGGCCCTGGCCATCTTCCTGGCCCTGTTACGCCCCGCCTATGCCAGCACCCAGAAACTCAGGGAAGTCACCAACCTGCCGGTGCTGGGCAGCGTGTCCATGAACTGGATACCCGATGTCAGGCGGCGCAAATGGCGGCAATTCGTGAATTTCGTAATCTCTTTCGCGGTGTTGTTATTGGTGTTCGCGGGGGTGTTGACCCTGGAGGTCAAGGGTTATCACCTGCCTCCCTTTATTTAAAGCCAGGAGCGTGCCCCAGTGAGCATGATCGAAAAAGCCGTCAACAAGGCGATGGAACTGGACCCTTTCCAAGCCCCGCCCGAACCCGAGGTCCAGGTCCAGCCCGAAACCCGGCGGGCGGCGGTCCCGTCCGAAACCCCCGATATCGCCCCGCTGGCGGAGCCGCGCCAGGTGTCCAAGAGTTACCCGGTGGATTGGGTTTCCCTCAAGGCCCGTGGGATGCTGGTGCCGGAGATGGCCACCACCGCCCTGGCCGAGGAATACCGGGTCATCAAGCGGCCTTTGCTGATGAACGCCTTCCCGGAAGAGGACAACGGCATCGAGCGGGCCAATCTTATTTTGGTGACCAGCAGCGTGCCGGGCGAGGGGAAAACCTTCACGGCCATGAACCTGGCCCTGAGTATCGCGATGGAGCGCGACAAGAACGTATTGCTGATCGACGGCGACGTGGCCAAGCCCTCCATCGCCGGCTTGTTCGGCATCCCGGTCGAAACCGGCCTGACCGATTTGCTCAAAGACAAGAGCTTGCGTTTTTCCGATGTCGCGGTGAAAACCGATATCCCTAATTTCACCCTATTGCCGGCCGGTAAGCAGGACCGCCATTCGACCGAATTGTTGGCCAGCGACGCCATGAAGAAACTGGTCAGGGAGTTATCCGAGCGCTATCCCGACCGCATCGTGATTTTCGATTCGCCGCCGCTCCTGGCCGCGACCCAGGGCGCGGTATTGGCGAGGTTGGTGGGGCAAATCGTCCTGGTGATCGAGGCCGATTCCACGCCCCAGTATGTGGTGCAGGAGTCCATCGCCAAACTCGAAGGCTGCGATGTCGTGGGTTGCGTTTTGAATAAGACCAAGAAGGGGTTTGGTTTCAATTATTACGGATATTTCTACGGCTACGGCTACGGCTACGGGTTTTATGGGCAACATCAGAAAGACTAGGGATGCTTGCCGTGAAGCCTGGCCGGAGGGCCGGGCGTCCGCCGTAGCCGCGCTGGTATCCGTGGGGGTGGCCCTGGTGCCGGGGGACGCCGCTGCCGAATACTGGCGCAATAACTTATATGTGCAAGGTAGCGAAATCTATTCGAGCAATATCAACCTCTCCAATGCGGCCACCGGGTCGCAAAAAAACCAGGATTCCTTCACCACCCTGCTCAGGCCGGGAATTTCGATCCAGCGCCAGGGGAAATGGAATCTCAACTTGAATTACAGTATGCAGAACCTGTTTTACCAGGGGAGCGAATCATATTCGAGGATCAGTAATTTTTTGCAACTCAACACCCACGGCGAGGTGATTAAAAAATCATTGTTCGTAACGGCTTATGGCACGGTTGGTCAATATAATAATAGCTCTCTATTAAACCCGCGCTATCAATTGGATAATATATCCAGGCCGGGCAATTCTAGCGAATATAAGACGTTTAGCGTCAATCCTTATTGGACCCCACACTTTGGCGGATACGTCGATGGCGTGGTAGGGGTGAGATACTCCAATGTGTCGGGTATTTCCGGTGGCGGCGTGAATGGTGGCGGGAGTAGCGGTTCCAATTTGGTGGGCGAATATTTGAACTTATATAATGGCAAGGAGTTCAATATTCTGGGGTGGCGGGCGAATTTTATTAATCAAGATAGTTTCCTGGAGAATTCTAGCTCCAGCAGCAATAACTACGCTTATCGCAACTTGAATGGGGAAGTACGTTATCGCTGGAGTGAGCAATTTGAGCCTTTCATCCAGGCCGGCAGTTTTCAGAATAACTTCGGCGGCAACACTTCGAGCGTGAACAGCGCCCGCAACGGTGGCTATTGGAACGCGGGCTTGATTTGGTCGCCAAGCCGTAAAACGTTTTTGCAGGCGGGGTATGGGCCGAATAATTATTTCATATCCGCCTTGTGGCAGCCTAGCAAGCGGACCTACTTCAATGTCACGTTCCGTGATAGCAATGTGGGCGGAGGTTATGGGGGCTATGGGGGTAGTAGTTATGGTGGTGGTTATCAGGGGTATAGTAGTAATAATAATAGCTATGGTAGCAGTGGCAGTGGTCAAACGGGAGGGACAGGATTTTCGGGTGCTGGAATAAGCAGAGGAAACGGAAGTAATTGCGGTGCCAATGCGAATGGATCATTGGGCATGGGCAGCATGGGTGGCCTAGGCAATCTGAGCGGGATGGGTAGCGGATTGGGCCTCGGCGGTTATGGTACCGGAGGCTTGGGAGGATTCGGCAGTTTGTCGGGTGTCAGCAATGTCGGGGGGACAAACAATGGATCGGTGGGGCAATTGGGTGGATTCAATGCCGGTACCACATGGAATGCCTTTTTTTGCCACGCTACCCGCTTGACGAGTTTACTGGCCTCATATAACGAGTATATCACCACCTCCCAGATCGTACTGGCGAACCAGCAGGTTTTTGACCAGGGCGGCGGAGCGGGTTCCGCCAATAACCAATTATTCATACCGATCAACCAGCCCACGCTCACCAACGAGGCCATTACCCAGAAAAGAGGTCAGGTGGGCGTGGGTATCCATTTTTCCAAAACCAATCTCAATTTTTCCGGCTACCAAGCCAATATCGATTATCAATATTCAGGTAGCCAGGATTTATTGGGGCTGTCCGCCGCTTGGAGTTGGCGTTTCATGAAAAACACCACGTCGCAATTGATGTTCGCATGGCAATCCACCGATGCCACCAACTCATCTCAATTGAAAAGCAGTAATGATTTCTCAATGGTATCTTTGGGGATATATCGGACGTTTGCCAAGGGGATGAGTGGAGGTTTGAACTACTGGCATTCCGAGCAAACCTCTAGTAATCAAGCCAATAGTTATATCGAGGACAGGGTGATGGCCAATGTGTTCGTAAGGTTTTAAGCCGCCATGTATGACGCTTTCTACAATCTGAAGAAAAAACCCTTCCAACTCAATCCGGACCCCGAGTTTTTCTTTAACAGCGCGGTGCATCGACGTGCTTTGGCTTATTTGCGCTATGGCTTGGCCCAGGGCGAGGGTTTCGTGGTGGTAACTGGCGCTCCCGGTACCGGTAAGACCATGTTGGTCAAAGAACTGTTCGAAACCTTGAGCAACAAGCGCGTTGTGGCCGGTTTGATGGTTACTTCCCAAGTCGGGGCGGAAGATACGCTGCGCATCGTCGCGGCGACCTTTGGCTTATCCTATGATGGCGATGCCAAGGCGATTTTGCTGAAAAACCTCGAAAATTTTTTCAAACTCAAGGCGCGGGAAGGCAAACGGGTATTATTGGTGGTGGACGAGGCGCAAAACCTGCCATTCCAATCCATGGAGGAATTGCGGATGCTGCTGAATTTCGAAATGGACGGCAAGCCGATATTCCAGGTTTTCATGCTGGGCCAGGAAGAACTACGCTCTACCTTGAAAGGCAATAAAATGGAGCAGGTCAGGCAGCGGATTACCGCGATCTACCATTTGCGGCCGCTGGAGGAAGAGGAAGCCAAGGAATATATCTTGCACCGCTTGACGACTGCGGGTTGGAATCATGATCCCAAAATCAGCGACGGGGCTTTTCGCGAGATTTATCAATATACTTCGGGAACCCCCAGGATCATCAATACCCTCTGTGATCGATTGATGCTCTATGGGTATCTCGAAGAATTGCATGAATTGGATGAAGTATCTGTCAAAACCGTGGTTGGCGAGATTGAACAAGATGCCGTTCGTAGCCGGTCCTCGGTGATTTCAGAAACCGATGAAACCACGCCAATGGAACATATCCATGCGGGTGCCGCTAGATATGAAATGCCATCGGGTAATATCGAGGAGCGTTTGGCCCAACTGGAACGCACGGTGGCCGGGTTACGTAATACCGTGAATAAAGAGCGGGCTTTGCTGAGGAAGGCGATTTTATTGCAATTGGATATGGAACAAGTTTATCAGGATACCCCGATAGAATAGCCATGCCAATGGGGCGTTTTTATACCATGCCATTTGTTTGTTTCGGGGTGATAGCGTGTTAGCGAAAATATCGGGAACCGCGTCCGATCATCAACCGGTCAATGCCATGACGGTGGATGTGGAGGATTATTTCCAGGTTTCGGCCTTCGAACCTTATATTCCACGTCAAGCGTGGGATCGCTTGCCGTGCCGGGTGGAATCGAATACCGATAGGATATTAGCCTTGTTCGCTGGGCGCGGGATAAAAGCCACGTTTTTCACCCTGGGCTGGGTAGCGCGGCGCTATCCAGGTTTGGTGCGTCGCATCGTCGAGGCCGGCCATGAATTGGCTTGCCATGGACTTGCTCATGTCCGGGTGACCCAACAAACCCCTGATGAATTCCGGGAGGATGTCAGGCTTGCCAAGCATATACTGGAAGATATTTCCGGCCAGCCCATCCTGGGTTATCGTGCGGCCAGTTATTCCATCGGAGCCAAGAATCTATGGGCGTTTCCGATATTGGAAGAACTGGGGTTCCAATATAGCTCCAGTATCTATCCGGTCCGCCATGATTTATATGGGATGCCCGAAGCTCCCAGATTTGCATTCCATCCCACCGCTTCCGGCGATGGGTTATTGGAGTTGCCCGTCACTACCGTGAAGTTGGGCGGGAATAATTATCCTTGTGGCGGGGGCGGCTATTTCAGGCTATTACCCTATCCTCTATCGCGCTGGGCGATGCGGCGGGTGAACCGGATCGACAGGGAATCCTGTATATTTTATTTTCACCCTTGGGAAATCGATCCCGATCAGCCACGCCAATCGGGAATCGGCCTGAAAACCCGTTTCCGCCATTATCTCAATCTTTCCAAAATGGAAACCCGCTTGACCGCCCTATTGCGTGATTTCGTCTGGGATACCATGGCGAATGTTTTCCTGTCCAAAACCGAAATCCACTCCGCTGTCCGGTAAGCCCCATGCAGATCAAAGTATTAGATGAGAACCGCGAGGGCGAGTGGGATGCGTTTGTGGAAACTTGCCCGGAGGCGGGTTTTTTCCATAAGGCTGGCTGGAAACGGGTGGTCGAGCAAGCCCTGGGACATCCCCAGACCTTCCTCTATGCCGAGGCGGCGGGTCGCATCGTCGGGGTTTTGCCCTTGGGGCAGGTCAAGAGCTTATTATTCGGCAATGCTTTGATTTCCAGCCCATTTTGCGTCTATGGCGGCGTGGCGGCGGAATCCCCAGAAGCGCGGCAGGCTTTGGAGGCGTATGCGGTGCGTATGGCCCATGAACTCCAGGTCGATTATCTGGAGTTCCGCAACCGGGTCGCCTCGGGTTCCGGGCGTCCCACCAAATCTCTATATGTGACTTTTCGCAAAACCTTGGACCCCAATCCAGACCAGAATATGAACGCCGTACCCCGGAAACAGCGGGCCATGATCCGTAAGGGGATCGCGGCGGGGTTATCCAGCGTTATCGATACCGGGGTGGACCGGTTTTACGATGCCTATGCCGAAAGCGTCCGCAACCTGGGGACGCCGGTATTCCCCAAACGTTTATTCATCCTGCTCAAGCAAGTGTTCGGCGAGGCTTGCGAAATCCTGACCGTGGAATACCAAGGGCGGCCTGTCGCCAGCGTGATGAATTTTTATTTCCGCGACCAGGTGCTGCCTTATTATGGCGGTGGTATCGAACAGGCCCGCGATTTGAAAGCCAATGATTTCATGTATTGGGAAGTCATGCGCCGGGCGGTGGAAAAAGGCGTGCGGGTGTTCGATTTTGGCCGTAGCAAGGAGGGCACCGGGTCTTATCGTTTCAAGACTCATTGGGGTTTCGAGCCTGAACCTTTGCCCTACGAATATGAATTGGTGCGGGCCGGGAAAATGCCCGATATTAACCCCTTGAATCCGAAATACCGTTTGTTCGTGGCGGCGTGGCGACATTTGCCGGTGCCGATGAGCAAACTGGTCGGGCCTTGGATCGCCCGTAATCTGGGTTGAGCGCGCGGGGAATGCCTACCAGCCATGAAAGACATTTTGTTTCTCGCCCACCGCATTCCATTTCCGCCCAACAAGGGCGATAAGATACGCTCGTTCCATTGGTTGAAGTATTTATCGGAATCCTACCGGGTGCATTTGGGCGCTTTCGTGGACGACCCCGAGGACCTGCGCCATATCCCGGAGGTGGAGTGCTATTGCGCCGGAACCTGCTTATTGCCTTTGCATCCCAAACTCGCCAAGCTCCGCGGTTTGAAAGGGTTGGTGAGCGGCGCGGCTTTGAGTATCCCTTATTATGCGGATCGGCGGATGTCGGCTTGGGTCGATGGCTTGCTCGCCCGCACCCAGGTCGCGGGTATCCTGGTGTTTTCCTCGGCCATGGCCCAGTATGCCGAACCCCATCCCGCCGTGCCGTGTATCGTCGATTTCGTGGATGTGGATTCCGATAAATGGCGGCAATATGCCGGGAATAAACCTTGGCCGACCGCCTGGATTTATCGCCGGGAGGCTAAGAAACTCCTGGATTTCGACCGCCGCGTCGCCGCTCATGCGACCCATGCCTTGTTTGTTTCGGAACACGAGGCCGGTTTGTTCAAAACCCTGGCTCCGGAGGTGGCGGCGCGGGTGCGGGCTTTGGAAAATGGTGTGGATACCGATTATTTCAATCCAGGACAGGATTATCCCAATCCCTATCCCGAGGATGTGAAACCCCTGGTATTTACCGGGGCCATGGATTATTGGGCCAATGTGGACGCCGTGGCGTGGTTTGCCGACGCGGTGTGGCCCGCCCTGCGCCGCGAATGCCCGCAAGCCCGGTTTTATGTGGTGGGTTCCCGGCCTACGGCGGCGGTGGCGGCCTTGGGGCGGCGCGATGGGATCGTGGTGACGGGCGCGGTACCCGATGTCCGGCCCTATCTGCATCATGCCCGCTGCGCGGTGGCTCCCCTGCGGATCGCGCGGGGCATACAGAATAAGGTGCTGGAAGCCCTGGCCCTGGCCAAGCCGGTGCTGGCCTCGTCCCCGGCGATGGAAGGCATCGAATGCGGGTCGGCCCCGTTGGCGGTGCGGGTCGTGGATGGGGCGGAAAGCTGGCGCTCGGTCGCCCTCGATCTGTTGCGCGACGCTGCCTTGCCCGCCGTGGTGCCGGAGAACCGGAGTTTCGTGCTGGAACGTTATGGCTGGAGCAATAGCCTGGCCCGCTTGGGCGGCTGGTTGGAGGCGCTATGAAAATACAGGATTCGGCCCTGGGTGGGACCGGGGCGGAAGTGGTTCCCGGCTGGCCCAAGGCCTTGGGCCTGACCCTCGCGGCGGTCGCGGCCTTGTTGGGTCTCTACCACGATACTTTGGCGTCGATGCTGGCGATTTGGCAGCGCTCCGACACCTACGCCCATGGTTATTTGATCTTTCCCATCAGCGTGTGGTTGATCTGGCAAAAACGGGCGGTGCTGGCGCGGATCGCCCCCCGGCCCGATTACCGGGCGGCGCCGGTGCTGGCCCTGGGTGGATTGGCTTGGTGGCTGGCCCATGCCATCGATGTATTGGTGGTGGAGCAATTGGCCTTGGTGGGCATGATTCCGGCCCTGGTGTGGTGGATGCTGGGCTGGCCGGTGTTGCGGGCGGTGTTGTTCCCCATGGGCTTCCTGGTTTTTGCCGTGCCGATGGGGGAATTCCTCGTCCCGCCGCTGATGAATTTCACCGCCGATTTCACGGTGGCGATGCTGCAATTCACCGGCATCCCGGTGTTCCGCGAAGGTACTTTCTTCAGCATCCCCAGCGGAGATTGGTCGGTGATCGAGGCGTGCAGCGGGCTGCGCTATTTGATCGCCTCGATCACCCTGGGGTTTTTATATGCCTATATGAGCTACGTATCACCGTGGCGGCGGCTGGCGTTCATGGCCTTGTCGGTGGGCTTGCCGATCATCGCCAATGGTCTCCGGGCCTATATGATCGTGATGATCGGTCATCTGAGCGGCATGACCTTGGCGGTAGGGGTCGATCATTTGATCTATGGCTGGGTGTTCTTCGGTTTCGTGATGCTACTGATGTTCTGGGTCGGTTCGTTCTGGACTGATATCGACGTGGCCCAGGCCGCTTCCCCGGTTCCGGCCCCGGCCGGTACCGCGCCCGATGGTTGGGCTTTCGGCAGGGCGTGGGTGCTCGCCTTGCTGGTCGCCGCCGTGGGACCGGCGCGGGCCGCCTATGTCGGAGCCCTGGAAGCCAGCCGGGACCGGGACCCGGTGGTGATGGCCTTGCCGGAAGGCGGCGGGGCTTGGCAAGCTGTTCCGGCCTTCACCGAATGGACGCCCCATTATTCGGGCCAGGACGCGGGGGCCGACCGTGCCTATGGCAACGGCGCGGACAAGGTGGCGGTCTATGTGCGCTATTACCGCCATCAAAAGCAGGATGCGGAATTGATCAACTCCCGCAATATGCTCATCCCCCAAATCCATGATGTTTGGAAAATGCCGGAGGAGCGGTCGGTCGAAGTCTCCTTGGCGGGTCAGCCGGTCACGGTATTGCAAGGCTTATTGAAATCCACGGCGGGACAACGCCTCCTGGTGTGGCGCTGGAACCGCATCGGCGGCAGCCGTACCGCCGGCGATTACCAGGGGAAACTCTTGGAAGCCAAGGACAAACTCCTGGGTGGTTCCGGCGAGGGTGCGGCTTTCATCTTCGCCACCGAATATAGCGGCGACCCCAAGACGGCGGAGCCGGTCTTGCGGCGCTTCGCCGAGGCGATGCTGCCCGTCCTGGAACACAGTCTGGATCAAGCGGTGGCCCGGCGATGAACCCGGCGCCGTTGATCGTCCATATCATCTACCGGCTTGGCGTCGGCGGCCTGGAAAACGGCTTGGTGAACCTCATCAACCACGGCGGACGTTATCGCCATGCCGTGGTCTGCCTCAAGGACGCCACCGAGTTCCGCCAGCGCCTGCCGCCGGAGGTGCCGGTCTACGAGTTGCACCGCAGGGAAGGCCAGGATTTCGGCCTGTATGGGCGGGTCTACCGTTTGCTGCGGGAATTGCGGCCTGCCTTGGTCCACACCCGCAATCTGGCGGCGCTGGAATGCCAATTACCGGCTTGGTGGGCGGGGGTCCGGGCGCGGGTGCATGGCGAGCATGGCTGGGATGTGTTCGACCCCGAGGGCCGCAACCGCAAATACCAATGGCTGCGGCGGGCCTATAAACCCCTGGTCCAGCGCTATATTCCGCTGTCCCGGCATTTGGAGGATTATCTGCGGGAGCGCGTCCGGGTACCGGAAGACCGTATCACCCGGATTTGCAATGGCGTGGATACCGCCGTGTTCCATCCGCCGCGGCAGGGCCGGGCGCTGATCGGGGGATGTCCGTTCGGCGCTGGCGAAGGGCGGGTGTTGCTGGGCACGGTGGGGCGGATGCATGGCGTCAAGGACCAGCTCAATTTGGTGCGGGCTTTCCTCCTGTTGCTGGAACAGCGCCCGCAATGGCGGGAAAACCTGCGTTTGATCCTGGTGGGCGACGGCCCTTTGCGGGCGGAAGCCATCGGCTTGCTCCGCGCCGCCGGGGCCGAAGCCCTGGCCTGGTTGCCCGGCGAGCGCGGCGATGTGGCCGCGATCCTGCGCGGCCTGGATATTTTCGTCCTGCCGTCCCAGGCCGAGGGCATTTCCAATACGATCCTCGAAGCCATGGCGACGGGGTTGCCGGTGGTCGCCACGGCGGTGGGTGGCAATCCCGAACTGGTCGCCGACGGCCTGACCGGAACCCTGGTCCCCAGGCAAGACCCGGCGGCCTTGGCGGCGGCGCTGGCCCGTTATCTGGACGACCCGGACACCCGCCGCGCCCAGGGCGAGGCCGGCCTGGCCCGCGTCCAGGAACGCTTCAGCCTGGACGCCATGGTGCGGAACTATGAGGCGGTCTACGCTCAATTGCTCGCGGCCCATCACCCCGCCCAACCAGAGGGAACGCCTTAAATGTGCGGAATCGTCGGCATTTTCGACATCCAAGGCGGGCGCGGCATCGACCGGGATTTGCTCGGGCGCATGAATCAACGCCAGTTCCACCGGGGACCGGACGAGGGGGGGGTGCATACCGAACCCGGCCTGGGTTTCGGCCATCGGCGGTTGTCGATCATCGATCTGTCCAGCGGCCAGCAACCCTTGTTCAACCGGGATAAAACCGTCGTCGTCACCTACAACGGCGAAATCTACAACTTCCAAGCCTTGCGGGCCGAACTGGAAGCGTTGGGCCACCGTTTCGAGACCCATTGCGATACCGAGGTCATCGTCTACGCCTGGGAAGCCTGGGGCGAGGCTTGCGTGGAGCGGTTCCGGGGCATGTTCGCCTTCGGGCTGTGGGACCGGACCCGGCGGACCCTGTTCCTGGCCCGCGACCGGCTGGGCGTGAAACCCTTGCATTACGCCGTCCTGCCCGATGGCTGCTTGGTGTTCGGCTCCGAACTGAAAGCCCTGCTGGCGCATCCGGGCCTGCCCAGGCGGATCGACCCACAAGCGGTCGAGGATTATTTCGCCTATGGCTATGTCCCCGATCCCAAGACCATCTACCGCGATGTGTACAAGCTGCCGCCCGGCCATACGCTCACGCTCCGGCGCGGCGGGCCGGTGGGTGCGCCCGTGGCTTATTGGGACGTGCCGTTCGCCGTGCGTGAAAACCTGGACGAGGCCCAGGTCCGTGGGGAATTGATCGAACGCCTGCGCGAAGCCGTGGACATTCGCCGGGTGGCCGATGTGCCGCTGGGGGCGTTCCTCTCGGGCGGGGTCGATTCCAGCGCGGTGGTGGCGATGATGGCGGGTCTTTCCGAGCAGCCGGTCAATACCTGTTCGATTGCCTTCGGCGATCCGGCCTACAACGAATCGCGCTACGCCGCCGAGGTTGCCGGGCGTTACCACACCCATCACCGGGTGGAACAGGTCGATCCCGAGGATTTCTCGCTGATCGACCGCTTGGCCGGGCTGTACGACGAACCCTATGCCGATAGTTCCGCCCTGCCGACCTACCGCGTCTGCGAATTGGCGCGGAAGGAGGTCGTCGTGGCCTTGTCCGGCGATGGCGGCGACGAGACCTGGGCCGGTTATCGGCGCTACCGCTTCCATGGCTACGAGGAACGGGTGCGTGCGCTGCTACCCTTGGGGCTGCGCCGTCCGCTGTTCGGGACGCTGGGCCGTTGGTATCCCAAGGCCGATTGGGCGCCCAAACCGCTGCGGGCCAAGGCCACCCTGGAAGCCCTGGCGCGGGATTCGGTCGAGGGCTATTTCCATGGCGTGTCACTGTTGTCCGATGTCCAGCGCGGACGGATGTTCAGCCCCGGCTTCAAGCGCGAGTTGCAGGGCTACCACGCCGTCGAGGTCTTGCGCGGCTGGGCCGCGAAGGCACCGACCCGGCATCCCATTTCCCTGGCGCAATATCTCGACCTGAAAACCTACCTGCCCGGTGATATCCTGACCAAGGTGGACCGGGCCAGCATGGCCCATGCGCTGGAAGTGCGGGTGCCCTTGCTGGATCATCCGCTGGTGGAATGGGTGTCCTGCCTGCCGCCCGCGCTGAAACTACGCGGCACGGAAGGCAAGTTCCTGTTCAAGCAAGCCCTGGAACCCTATTTGTCCAAGAATATCCTCTACCGCCCGAAAATGGGTTTCTCGATCCCCTTGGCGGCTTGGTTCCGGGGACCGCTTCAAGCCAAGCTGCGGGCGGCGGTGTCGGGTCCGGCGCTGGCCGGGTCGGGCTGGTTCGATATGGACTATCTCAAAGCCATGCTGGACCAGCACCAATCCGGTATCCGCGACCACAGCGCCGGGTTGTGGGCGCTTTTGATGTACGAATCATTCCTGCGCCTCGACCCGTAAGCGCCACTGCTCCCGATACCTATGCGAATACTCCATATCCTCGACCATTCCATTCCCCTGCACAGCGGGTATACCTTCCGTACCCGCGCCATCTTGGAGCAGCAACGCGCCCTGGGCTTCGAGACCTACCATATCACCTCGGCCAAGCACAAAGGGCCGGCGGCCTGGGTCGAGGACGTGGAGGGTTTCCGGTTCTTCCGCTCGCCGCCTTCGGCCAGTTGGTACGCCCGGCTGCCGGTGTTCAACCAGTTCGCCATCGTCGATAGCCTGGCCAAGCGCCTGGGCGAGGTCATCGAGGACGTGCGGCCCAATATCCTCCATGCCCATTCGCCGGCCCTGAACGGCTTGGCGGCGCTGCGGGTGGCGCAATGGTATTCGCTGCCCCTGGTGTACGAATGCCGGGCGTTCTGGGAAGACGCGGCGGTGGACCACGGCACCAGCCGCGAGGGCGGTTTGCGCTACCGGGGCACGCATTTCCTGGAAACTTATGTGTTCAAGAAGGCGCAGGCCATCACCACCATCTGCGAAGGCTTGCGCCAGGATATCATCGGGCGCGGCATCCCCGCCGGAAAGATCACGGTGATTCCCAACGCGGTGGATATCCAGCGCTTCCAGATCGCGGGCGAACCCGATGCGGCTTTGCGCGGGGAACTGGGATGGGTCGGCAAAACCGTCTTGGGCTTCATCGGCTCGTTCTATGCCTACGAGGGCTTGCCGCTGTTATTGGAGGCCATGCCCCGGTTATTGGCGCAACGGCCCGATTTGCGTTTGTTATTGGTCGGCGGCGGTCCGCAGGAGGAATATCTGCGTGGTAAGGCCACCGAATTGAATCTCGGCGACAAGGTGGTTTTCCTGGGCCGGGTGCCGCATGACAAGGTGCAGAAATATTACGATCAGGTGGATATTTTCGTGTACCCGCGCCGTTCCATGCGGCTGACGGAATTGGTGACGCCCTTGAAACCCTTGGAGGCCATGGCCCAGGGCCGTTTGGTGGTGGCTTCCGATGTGGGCGGACACAAGGAATTGATCGAGGACCGCAAAACCGGCTGGCTGTTCAAGGCAGGCGCGGTGGACAGTTTGGAACGGACCCTCCTGGAATTGCTGGACCGGCCCGGCTGCTGGCCGGATATCAAGCGGGCCGGGCGCGAATTCGTCGAGACCGAGCGCAATTGGCAGGCCAGCGTGAAACGCTATCTCCCGATCTACCAAAAATTGGCCGGGGAGCGCTGTCCGTGAGCCTGTGGGAAGCGGCCTACCGGCTGGCGGCGCGGGGGTTGTCGCCGGCGGGCGGGCGGGCGCGGCTCAGCATCCTGATCTACCATCGCGTGCTGCCGGAGGCCGACCCGTTGTTTCCGGGGGAAACCACCGCCGCCGGTTTCGACCTGGAAATGGGCTTGCTGAAACGGGTGTTCGCCGTGCTGCCCTTGGGCGAGGCGGTCGCCCGCCTCAAGGCCGGCACGCTGCCCGCCCGCGCCGCCTGCGTGACTTTCGACGATGGCTATGCCGACAACGCCACCCACGCCTTGCCGATCCTGCGGAAATACGGCTTGCCCGCTTGTTTTTTCATCGCCACGGCCTATCTGGACGGGGGCCGGATGTTCAACGACACGGTGATCGAGGCGGTGCGCCGGGCCAAGCCGGAACGGGTCGATCTCGGGCGTTTCGGCCTGGGCGAACACGATCTTTCCAGCCCGGAAGCCAAGGCCCGCGCCATCGGGGCTATCCTGTCCCAGGTGAAATACCTGCCGCCGGATCGGCGCGAGGACACCGTCGCCGGATTGGCGGCGGCGTTGACCGGCGCGGCTTTGCCCACCGACCTGATGCTGACCACGGCCCAACTCCAAGCCCTGCGCCAAGCCGGGATGGACATCGGTGCCCACACCCATCGCCATCCCATCCTGGCCAAGCTCGATCCCGCCGCCGTCCGCGCCGAAATCGCCGAGGGCGTGGCGGCGCTGGAGGGGATTCTGGACCAACGGGTCGGCCTGTTCGCCTATCCCAACGGCAAGCCCGGCAGTGATTATCTGCCGCAACAGGCCGCCATCGTGCGGGAACTGGGCTTCGACGCGGCGGTGTCCACCCAATGGGGCGCGGCCTGCGCCGCCAGCGATCCTTTCCAATTGCCGCGGTTCACGCCTTGGTCCAGGGATAAGGCCAGATTCCAGCCGCAGTTGTTGCGGAACCTCGTGCGTTCCTATTTCTAGCCGGAAGTTTCCGCGCTAAGTTAAGGCTTGCGAATAAGGTTCCGGCATTCCTATGGAGGTGCTCATGCAAGCCGCTCCCGACCTTGAACAACCTAATAGTTCAAAATTTTTGATCTACCCGCAGGAAGCGGATGGACGCCAGTTTCGGCTGAATCCCGGCCTCTTTATACAAGGAAAAAGCCCGCGATGGCGGGCTTTTTCGTGGGCGGGAGGGAAACGGCGTTAGGCGAACTTCGCGCCCTTCTTGGCCGCGATCCGCATCCTGAGCGCGTTCAGCTTGATGAAGCCTTCGGCGTCCTTCTGGTTGTACGCGCCCTTGTCGTCCTCGAAGGTGGCGATGTTCATGTCGAACAGGCTGTCGCTGGCCGACTGACGGCCCACCACGCTGACATTGCCCTTGTACAGCTTGACCCGCACCTCGCCGTTCACCTTGGCCTGGGAGGCGTCGATCATCTGTTGCAGCATCAGGCGCTCGGGGCTCCACCAATAGCCGTTGTAGATCAGGCTGGCGTAGCGCGGCATGAGTTCGTCCTTGAGGTGGGCCACTTCGCGGTCCAGGGTCAGGGATTCGATGGCGCGATGGGCTTTCAGCATGATGGTGCCGCCGGGGGTTTCGTAGGCGCCGCGCGATTTCATGCCGACATAGCGGTTCTCCACGATATCGAGCCGCCCGATGCCGTTGGCCCCGCCCAGTTGGTTCAGCTGGGCCAGCACCTGGGCCGGGGTCAGGCGTTCGCCGTCGATGCTGACGATATCGCCTTGCTCATAGCCCAGCACCACGTAGGTGGCTTGGTCCGGGGCGGCTTCCGGGCTGACGCTCCAGCGCCACATGTCTTCTTCCGGCTCGGCCCAGGGGTCTTCGAGGATGCCGCCTTCGTAGGAGATATGCAGCAGGTTGGCGTCCATGGAATAAGGCGAGCCTTTGCCGCGCTTCATTTCGATGGGGATGTTGTGCTTTTCCGCGTAGGCCAAGAGGGTTTCGCGGGAACTCAGTTCCCATTCGCGCCAGGGGGCGATGATCTTGATATCGGGCTTGAGGGCGTAGGCGCCCAGTTCGAACCGCACCTGGTCGTTGCCCTTGCCGGTCGCACCGTGGCAGATGGCGTCGCAGCCGGTTTCGTTGACGATCTCGATCAAACGCTTGGCGATGAGCGGGCGGGCGATGGAGGTGCCGAGGAGGTATTCGCCTTCATAAATGGTGTTGGCGCGGAACATCGGGAATACGAAGTCGCGCACGAATTCTTCCTTGAGGTCGTCGATATAGATTTCCTGGATGCCCATCGCCGTGGCCTTGGCGCGGGCGGGTTCCAGTTCTTCGCCCTGCCCGAGGTCGGCGGTGAAGGTGACGACTTCGCAGCCATAGGTTTCCCTGAGCCATTGCAGGATGACGGAGGTATCGAGCCCGCCGGAATAGGCGAGGGCGACTTTTTTCACGGTTTGGGTGGACATGGTGATTAGCTGATCCGGGAACGGGAAAAGCGGGAGATTATAGCCGCGACCACGCGGATTCCGGGCAAAAAAAAGCCGCCTTCCTAGGGCGGCACCGAGACAGGGTCAAGAGGGAGTAACTCAAAAGGCGGAAGCCGGTGGGAGCCGCCGGACCAAGGCGGTCTCCCGGAATTTGGTGCGTGCCGATGAGGGCGGGCCGAAAGCGTTTTTCATGCGACACCGTGCGGATGAAAATCACTTTCGGGCGGCATCCTTGCCTGGCGCTCACCGGCCGCTAGGGCTTATAAAGCAGGCTCCGTGCCAAGCGCGATGCCCGCTAAATCCGGCGGGGTGGCGGCGGTGTGCGCCATCCTGTGGGGCAAAATCCGGGGAAAGCTCCGGGAATTGCCGCATGTGGCATCCCATTCCGGTGCCGGCCCGGCTTGTGTTCCCCCGCCCGCCGTGGACAATGGCCTTCCCGCGCCCGATGGCGCGGCCTCCCGAATTCCAATCCGGCGGTACCTCATGAAATCAGCGGCCTTTTTCGATCTCGACAAAACCCTGCTTCCGTTTTCCACCGAGAAGCGTTTCGTCCAGCGGCTCCACGCCCGCAAACTGGTGGGCCTGCGGCAGTTGCTCGGCGTATTGCTGGCCTATCTGCGCTATCAGCGTTTGGACGAGGCCGGCTATGCGGCGATGAAGCGGGGCATTGTCCGCGACTTGCTGCGCGGGAAATCCCGGGCCGAAATCGCGGCGGTGGCGGAACAGGTGTTCCGCGAAGTGTTCGCACCAGCCATACACCCGGAAGCCCGCGCCGTCATCGCCCAACATCGGGCCGAAGGCCGGGCGGTCTACCTCGTGTCCGCCACCGTCGATGCCGTGGCGGATTGTTTCGCCGCGCATCTGGAAGTGGACGGCTGCCATGCCACCACCTTGGAAGTGGTGGCGGGGCGGTTCACCGGCGAGGTCGTGGGCGGGGTGTGCTATGGCGGCGCGAAGGCCGGGATCGTGCGCGAAATCGCTGAACGCGAAGGGATCGATCTGGCTTTGAGCCATGCCTACGGCGATTCCTACGAGGACCGTTATATGTTGGCGGCGGTAGGTTATCCGGTGGCGGTCAATCCCGATCGGCGCTTGGCGGCCTGGGCCGGGGAGCGAGGCTGGAACTTGGCGCGGTGGGGGACATAGGTAGGAATATGGAAAAGGGCTTTTGCTGCAATCCTCCGAACACAAGTGCGCTCTGACGTGGAACGAATGAGTGGCCCTATCAAAGGGATAGGCGGCATATGGCTCAATGGCGTGGCTTGTGGGTCTTGAAGTTATAATGAATGTGTTTCTTGATGTGGTTGGGGTGCGGCGCTAATCCGCACCGCCTGTATTTAAAGGCACTATATGTCTAGGAGATACCGAATGAACTTTGAGTCCCGCAAGTTTTTTGCCGGACTGGGGACGGCAAGCGAACCCCGCCGCCGTCGCTCCCCAAGGTCCGCCGTGCCGTTGGTTTTGGCCTGTATCGGCGTGATCGCGCCTACCACCCTTTACGCGAAGCAGACCCCGGCGCAGGCCATCCAGTCCCAGGTCGCCGAGGGTTTGAGGCTCGCCGTTACCGCCCAGGCCAAGGTCGCGGAATATTTCGCGTACCGGGGCATAGCCCCTGCTGATCGGATTGACGCCGGCCTGAGTGCCGCGCCCAGCGATACCATCGGTAAATATGTGACCGCGCTCGATATTTCCGGGGGCGTGATCACCCTCACCTACGGGAACCAGGCGAACGCGGAGATCGTCGGTGCGACCCTCACACTCACTCCTGGGCGTTCAGCGGACGGCAGCATATCCTGGCAATGCGGCCTCGCCCCGGTGCCGCCCGGTGTTATGCCCCTGCCCGGCGTGGGGGCGGGATCAACCTCGGTCCCAAACGAGTATTTGCCCGCGCCCTGCGGCCTGTCGAACGCTCCATCCATCCCATCCCAGGTTAACGAGGGCTTGGGTCTGGCGGTGGCGGCGCAGGCCAGTGTCGAGCGCTACATCAAATCCCATGGCACCGCGCCCCAGGACCGGAGCCAGGCCGGGCTTTCCCCGTCCCCGACCGACACGGTGGGCAACTATGTTTCGGGGGTGGATATTAGTGGTGGGGTGGTCAATATCGCCTATGGCAATTTCGCGGCCGCCCCCATCGCGGGCATGGTCCTCGCGCTGACCCCGTACCGCTCCGCCGACGGGTCGATCACGTGGCAATGTGGGCTGGCCCCCGCGCCGGTGGGTTTGAATCCGGTGGGGAGTATCGGAAACACCACCCTGGATAGCCAATATCTTCCGGCGCAGTGCAGCGCAGCTGGTGCGGCCGCGATCCCGAAGCAGGTATTAGAGGGGTTGAAACTGGCAGCTCCGATCAAGCTCAAGGTGCAGAACTACATCGCCAAGGTGGGTTCCGCTCCGGCGAACCGGGCCGCTATCGGCCTGACACCTAGTGCCGCCGATACCAGCGGCAATTATGTGAGTTCGGTGGATGTCCGGGGCGGTGGGATTACTATCACCTATGGCAACCGGGCTAGCAGCAGGATAGTCGGCCAGAGCTTGGGCCTCACACCTTGGCGGAACAATGGTGGCGATGTGGTCTGGCAATGTGGCAATTCAGTTGTGCCCACTGGAACGACTCTCCCTAACGGTAGTGTTCCTCCAATAACCACTTTCAACGATACTTACTTACCGCCGAATTGTCAGATTGGGGGTGTCGCTCCTATCGACAAAGACATCCAGGAAGGCTTGCGCTTGGCAAGGAAACTACAGGCCACAGTTGAAAAGATTTATAAGACTCAAGGGATGCTCGCCAATGCCAACAGTACCAATTTGGGTTTGCCATATCCTTCGGATATCAGTGGTAATTATGTGCAAGGGATCGCGGTGGCTGCGGGAGCATTGACCATCACCTATGGTTGGGGTGCGAATGTGAATCTTACGGCAAGGACGCTGGGCTTAACCCCCTATGTTTCGCCGGATGGCAAGCTTACTTGGGTCTGTGGCAATGCCAACATTCCGACGGGCTTCTTTTCACCTATAGGGGGAGGTTTAGCAGCGACCACCGTTGCCAATGAGTATCTGCCTATAAACTGCCGACCCTAAGCCCCACCTAATCCGACCCAGTGCCGTGGTCTCCGCAGCGGGACCACGGCGTGGGCTTCGTTATCCGCAGCACTTCTTATACTTCTTCCCGCTCCCGCAAGGGCAGGGCGCATTGGCCAGCGTCTTGCCCTGGTGGGCGATCTTGCCGTGATAAGCGATGGTGCCGTCCAGATAAACCCAGCGCCCTTCCAACCGGTGGAAGCGGCTGACCTCGTGGATCATATAGGTGTCCTCGCCCAGTTCGAACTGGGCCTTGAATTCCACCACGCCGCGCTGGTCGTCCTCGCCACCGCCGAGGGTGGCGAGGATATCCAGCTTGGACCAGACGCGGGCGTCGCCTTCGAAATCCAGCTTGGCCGGACAGTGGGCCGGGTCCCAGGTGTCGCGGACGTAATCGGCGTCGCGCAATTGGAAGGCGGTATAGCGCGAGCGCATCAAGGCTTCCGGCGTGGGGGCCGGGAATTGGCGGGACAGTAGGGGGCCGCAGCACTGGCCGTAAAGCTGGCCGGAGCCACAAACGCAGGGGGCGAAAATATCCATGGAACAAACTTGCAAGGGGATTGGAAGATGCCCCGGAAGGCTCGTGGGATAAGCCGTCCGGCGCGGGAGCGGGGATTCTAGCAGGGTCGAGGGACGCCTGGCTTCATCCTATTTTTTGTTCTTTTCTTCTTTCGACTGATGTTCGCGGTCGTATTCCATCCCCGCCTTGACCTCCTGGATGGCTTGGTTGATGGCTTGGATCGCGGAGCCGCGATGGCCGCCCTTATCCTGGCTCGCCCTTTGCAAACTGTCCTTAGCCTGTTTCAGGTAGTCCAGGGCGTTTTGCATATTCGGCTGCTCAGCGAGGCAATGGGAAGAGCCGAGTGTCAAGACGAGTGCTGGGATGATCAGGGAGTGTGTTTTCATGGGGCTTACCTCTCGCGGGATGAAGGGATGAGCGGGCCGCGCCGGAGCGCCGACCGGGCCGCGGCAGTATGCCATTCCTCCCGCGCCGGGTCGATGTCCGCCGCCCAGGCTCAAGCGGCGACTTCGGCCTGCAAGGCCCGCAAGCTTTCCTCCACCCCGGCAGCATGGGTCAATTCCGCCACGTTGTCCTTGGTGAAGAAGCCTTGGAAATCGCCGAAGCGCTGTACATATTCCACGATCAAAGAGGAATATTCCGAAGCGCTGGAGAAAATCTGTTTCAAGCCTTCTTCCTGCGAGCCGATCACGTCCAGCAGGAAATCCTTGCCGCATTCCCGCAGGGTATCGACCACGTAATCGATATTGGTTTTGCCCTGGGTTTCGCCATCGTTCACCGCCACCGCGAGATGATGCAGGCGCGGCCCGAAGTTACGCACGAATTGCTCGGTGGGCGAGGGCAGTTTCAGCAGGTGGTTGACGAAATAGGGATGGTTGGCCGCTGTAAATACCTTGGCCGGGCTTTCCAACTCGTTCTCGTAATGCACGCTCTTGGTGACATTGGTCGAGGAGTTTTGCGCGGCGATATCGTAGGAACCCCAATAGTAATAACTGGTGAGCGTCAGATATTCCAGGATCGAGGCTTCGCGGTTCTGGCTGTAAATACGGGTGGCGAGATGGTCGATAGGTAGCAGCAAGGGATCGAGCCCCAGTTTGGCGCGGGTTTCCTTGGCTTCGAGATAGGCCCGCTGCACATCGTCGCGGATGCAGCTCAAGCCCAGCGCATAGACGCGGATACTTTGCTCGGGCCGTTCCCAATAACCCACGATATTATGGGTATAAGGCGAAGGCTTGACCACGGCCATATTACCCGGTAATTCCAGTTTGCGGATTTGCTCTTGGTTGAAGAAACGCACATCGCGGGACTTTTGTAATTCCACCACCTCGTGCAGGTTGCTGACCCGGAACACTTCGCCCATATAGCGCGAATTGGGTTTATGGGCACCGATGGGGTAGACCTCGTTCAGGCTGCGGAAAATCCCCTGGGTCATGGGGTTTTTCACCTCGCGCACCAGGATATCCGGCGCATTCATGTCGATGCGCAGGATGTGGGTGTTATGGCTTTCCGATTCCAACGTCACCAAGTATTCATAGGGCGTCATCAGGCAGAGTTCGCCCACATAGGGTACGGAATGGCCGGGTTCCACCGTAATCATCAGGGCGTCGATCTGGCGGATCATCTCGGTCAGGCCGACCCGGTCGCGTTCTTCCAGGAGGTTGGTCAGATATTCCTCGAAGAAAGGGGAGTTTTGCTTGTCGCCATAACGGGGGAAATGCAAAGAAGAAACGGTCATCGAAAGCCTTTTTGTCTTTTTCGTTCCCGCGCGCCGCGTGGGAATGGGTTCAAGGACGCGCCGCGTCCCAGGATTGGAAAAATAGCCCGGATGCGGCATAGCTGAATCCGGGCTATGGGGTTTACTGGACTATGCCGCTTGCTGCTGCGTAGGCGGCAAGGTTTCCGGTTGCTCCCGATAGAAATACTGCGCCGAAACCGCCGCGTGAATATCGCCGAAATCCTTCTGGCATTGGTCCAGATATTCGTGCAGCACGGCGGGGGTCAAACCCTCCCAGCGCAAGCCCGCCAAACGCCGCCAGGACCGCCGTGCCGCCCGCATGGCCTGGGCGTGGTCGGGCAGGGTGGAGAGGCATTCGTCGATCTTGGCGAGGCAATGGCGCACGGTGCGTGGGAAATGCGGGTCCAGCAGCAGATAGCTCAACACGGCGGTGCCGCGCACATGCACATCGACATGGCGGCGGTACATCTGATAGGCGCTCAAAGCCTTCAAGACGCTCATCCATAGCCGTTCCTGGATCGGCTCCAGGGCGCCGCCATCCCGCGGCAACAGCACGGCGGAATTGATATCGACGATGCGCGAGGTCATGTCCGCGCGTTCCAGGTTGCGTCCGAGTTCGATGAATTGGTAGGCCAGATCGTGGCTCATACAGCCGACCAACATCCCCGCCAGGGATTGGCCGCGGTCCACCACCTGGTTCAACACCTCGTAGCGCTGCGCCCGATTCTGGGCGGCGGCGGGGGCGTGTTCGCGCATATAGAGATAAAGCCCGTTCACCCGCTCCCAGAATTCCTTGGGCAGGATTTCGCGGAAGGTACGGCTGTTCTCGCGGGCGCAGCGCACGCAGGACACCAAGGAACTTGGATTGCGCTCGTCCTGGATCAGGAAGCGCATGATATTGGCTTCGTTGGCCTCGGTATAATGTTCGTCGAATAACTTATCTAGCCCGACCACTTTCAGCAGGATATCCCAGCCGAAGGACGCGCCCTTCGGTAGGTCCAGCAGTACTTGGGTGGTGGTATTGATGAGGCGGGCGGTATTCTCGGCCCGTTCCAGATAGCGGGCCATCCAATAAAGATTCTCGGCGACTCGGGATAACATTTTACTTATTCCTCCGTATCTACGATCCAGGTGTCTTTGCTGCCGCCGCCCTGCGACGAATTCACCACCAGGGAACCAGCCTTCAAAGCCACGCGGGTCAGGCCGCCGGTGGTGGCGTACAGCCGGTTCGATTGCAACACGAAAGGCCGCAGGTCGAGGTGGCGCGGCGAGAGATGGTCGCCGACCAGGGTGGGGGCGGTCGAAATATCCAAGGTGGGCTGGGCCATATAGTTGCGCGGATTGGCGCGGATCAATTCGGCGAATTTGGCGCGCTCCTCCGGGGTGGCCCTGGGGCCGATGATCATGCCGTAGCCGCCGGATTCGTTGGCGGGTTTCACCACCAGCTTGTCCAGGTTGTCCAGCACATAATCCCGTTCCTCGTCGTACATACAAAGATAGCTCGGCACATTGGCGAGGATGGGCTCTTCGTTCAAATAGTATTTAATGATTTTGGGCACGAAGGCATAGACCACCTTGTCGTCGGCCACCCCGGCACCGGGGGCGTTGGCGATGCCGACCTTGCCCGCCCGCCACGAGCGCATCAGGCCGCGCACGCCGAGGGTGGAATCCTCGCGGAAGACTTCCGGGTCGAGGAAATCGTCGTCGATGCGGCGATAGATCACATCGACCCGGCGCGGCCCGGTGATGGTCCGCATATACACCTGGTCGTCGCCGCCGACGAATAAATCCGAACCCTCCACCAAGACCGCACCCATCTGCTGGGCCAGATAACTATGCTCGAAATAGGCCGAATTGAAGATGCCGGGCGTCAACACCGCCACCACCGGGCGTTCGACCTCGCGCGGGGAAAGCGCGGCCAGGGTGTCGTAAAGCTGGGTGGGGTAGTCGTCCACCGGCAGGATGATGGAGGATTGGAACACCTCCGGGAACAGCCGCTTCATCAACTGGCGGTTTTCCAGCATGTAGGACACGCCGGAAGGTACGCGCAGATTATCCTCCAGCACATAGACCGTGCCGTCCTTGTCGCGCACCAAATCGGTCCCGCACACATGCGCCCACACGCCGAAACGGGGCGAAATCCCCCGGCATTGTTGGCGGAAATTGCGCGAGCCTTCCAACACCTCGGCGGGAAACACCCCGTCCTTGACGATTTGCTGGGTGTTATAAAGATCGTTGATGAACAGGTTGAGCGCGGTCAGGCGCTGTTTCAGTCCTTCCTCGATCCGTATCCATTCCTTTTTCGCCAAGACCCTGGGGATGATGTCGAACGGCCAGGCGCGGTCGATATTGCCGGCCTCGCTGTAGACGGTGAAAGTGATGCCCATGGTCATGATGGCGGCGTCCACCGACTGGCGGCGGGCATCCACCTCGCTGGGCGGGAGCGAATCGAGGTATTCGAACAAGGCCCGTGCGGCGGGCCGGGGTTTGAGGTCGGTGTCTAGGAGCTCGTCGTAAGCTTGGTTGAGGGCATATTCGTCGTGGGCGATTTTCATGGGCGCTGTCCTGGGTCTTTTCGCTCGGGGTTTGCAGAAGCCGTGCCACGGGGTGGGGGCGCGGGAATGGCGGGCCTGCGGGCCGGAACGGGGTGGGCCGGGCCGGGCCGGGATGGGGGAGTTTTCGGGCGTGGCTTGCACCTGGATGGTGCGTGGACGGATTTTGGGCGTCCAAGCGCTCGATGCCGATAGTGAAGGGCGGTGGCTGTGTGGGTTCCCGCCAAGACCCGCCGCTCCGGGATAAACTCGCTTGTCTTGGTGGCGGAGAGCGCTTGCTTCGGCATTGAAACCCCGCATCTGATCCAGAAGCCCGCTTTCTCGGGGATTAAATAACCGTTTTCAGGTTTTCATAAAAGCGCCTGCTGGAGGGTGCCGCAAAACGGTACTTTCGTGGATTGGGAGACAGCTTATAATCGGTTCCGCGACATCTTCCATATCGCCGCCAACGGGGACCGTACCCGGATCGCGATGCCGTTCGCGCCGTCTTGGTCGAGCGTTTGAATCAATTGGCCGCTTCATTTGAAGTTGGTGGGCGCTGGCGACACCAAGGAATTGCTGGGAACGGGATTTGGATCGATCCGGCGAGTTTGATGGTGGTTTGAGGAGAAGCCCGCGTGGCTCCGCTCCGATTAGCCTAGAGCATTTTCGGTTTGGGTGTACACCCAAGCCGTAGGTTGGGCACGTATTCGTGCCCACCGAGCCATGTGAAAATGTTCTGGCGTAATCGGAGGGCATGAATCCGTGCGATTGCGCCGCGCTAGCCGCGCCTACGGGCTTGTAAGCAAAAGCCCATAATTTTGCATTCATGAGCAACCGCTCCGCCCCGCCAGTCCATGTGCCTATCCCGTTTCAGCCTGGTTTTGCTTTTTATCCGCATGGCTATCTTATGGACCATCGCGAATACCATCGGCTTTGGAGCTGAACTGGACGAATTGATCGATTTGCCATTAGAACAGTTGATGAATATCGAGGTGTATAGCGCCTCGAAATTTCCGCAGAAAAAAATCGATGCGCCGGCGCTGGTCAGTATTGTTACCGCGCAGGATATCCAGGATTATGGATACCGGACCTTGGGCGAAATACTCAATAGTATTCGCGGTCTGTATACCCACTACGATTACAATTATAGCTATCTCGGCGCGCGCGGTTTCAGCCCATCCGGCGACTACAACTCCAAAATCCTGCTGCTCATCGATGGTTATCGCACCAACGATCCAGCCGCCGACCAGGCTTCCCTGGGAACCGACTTTCTGCTCGATGTCGATTTGATCGACCGGGTTGAATATGTTTCTGGACCAGGGTCCGCCTTGTATGGCAATAATGCTTTTTTTGGCGTCGTCAACGTCATCACCAAAGACGGAACGCATTATCAAGGCGGCGAATTGTCTGGGCAATATGGTAGCTTCGGCTATAACAAGGAACGGGGCACCTACGGCAAACAATTCGATAATGGTGCCAACCTGCTATTATCCGGCTCGCGCCAATCCGCCGATGGACAAAACCTGGTTTTCCCGGAATTCAATGCGCCCGATTCCAATTCGGGCCGGGTTGCGCATGCGGATGGCGACCGCGCCGACCGTTTGTTCGGCAAACTGTCGTACCGGGGATTCAAATTCGAAGGCGGGTTCGTGAACCGCAAGAAGGAAATCCCGACCGCCTCTTTCGGACAGTTGTTGGGTGTTGGTGGAAGCTTCACCCTTGACCAGCAGTATTTCATCGACCTATCTTATAATGGATCTCTTTCCGAGAGTCTCGACTTATATGCCCATGCTTATTCCGGCAGCCATGACTACGATGGCGATTATATTTACAGTCCACCGACCCTCAATAAAGACCGGGGCCGGGCCAATTGGGCCGGTACCGAATTAAAATTCGTCAGCACCTATTTTGACCGACATAAGCTTGTGTTCGGCGGCGAATACCAGAATAATTTCAACCTCGAAGCCGCCAATTTTGATGTTAATCCTTATCTGGCTTACACGGAAAGCGATGTACATAATTATCGCTACGGTTTTTACGCCCAGGACGATGTCAATATCTTCCACGATCTAACGCTAGATGCCGGGCTTCGCTACGATTATTACAGCACCTTCGGCGATACCGTCAACCCCCGTGTCGCGCTGATTTATAAACCTTGGGATAGCACGGCGTTCAAGCTCCTGTACGGTACGGCGTTCCGTGCGCCGAATGCCTATGAACTCTATTATGCATCGGGAGGTTCCCGGTCGAATCCCGATTTGCAGCCGGAGAAAATCGCCACCTATGAAGTCGTGATCGAATATCAACCCTCGAACCGTCTGCGGATGGCGGCTTCGGGGTTTCGTTATGAGATCACCGATTTGATCAATCTCACCACCGACAACGATCAACTGATTTTCCGTAACCAAGACAAGGCCAACGCCTGGGGAACCGAGGCGGAAATCGAATACTTTTGGGAGAATGGCACCCGGTTGCGGGGGAGTTATACCTGGGTGGATGTGAAACAACAGGGCGTTTTGATCGATGGAACCCCCCCGAATTCGCCTGGGAACCTGGTGAAACTCAATCTTTCCCTACCGCTCTGGGACAAGGCTTTCCGCCTGGGGACGCAGTTCCTCTATACCGGTGGCCGCAAAACCCTGCCGGGGCGGGGCAAGTCCTTGGAAGCTTATCCCGTGATCGACCTCACATTGAGGACCGACCAGCTTTTCAAAGGGCAACTCAAGGATTTCGAGGTTTCGGCCAGCGTTTACAACCTGTTCGATCAAACTTATTTCGGTGTGGCCGGGGAGGAACATTGCGATAACTTGGGAGCCTGCCTGAATGGCATCCCCCAGTTAGGTCGTAATTTCCGGGCCATGCTGAATTACAGGTTTTAGGGCATCTTGCGATTCATGTATGCGATGTCTTCGCGCCGCCCGAGCCATAAACTCCTGGCCCGATGGTGCTTATTGATGATCGCCATGGTGTTGGTGCTTATTACATACCCGGTATCCGCCGGGTCGGATATCTCTTCGGAATATAAGGTGAAAGCCGCCATCCTGGTCAATCTCGCGAAATTCACCGAATGGCCACGGGGGATTCTCGCCGATTCGGCACCCTTGACGATTTGCTTGGTGGGCGAACCCATTATGGCCGCATTGTTGACGGAAGTGAGCGGAAAAACCATCTATAACCATGAAATCAAGGTGTTGGCTTTAATCGCCGCCGCCGACCACGGATTCGGCTCCTGTCAGGTATTATTTATGGGTCTGCCCGCGAGCGCCCAGGCGGAAACCCTGTTAAATAAAATCATGGACCGGCCTATTTTGACGGTCAGCGATATTCCCGGCTTCGCCCGGCAAGGCGGCATGATCGAACTCGTCAGAAAGGACGATCACCTGGGTTTCGATATCAATCTCGGCAAGGCAAGAAAAGCCGGTCTTATGCTCAGGGCGCAGTTATTGGCATTGGCTAAGATTATCGAGTGAGAATATGGGTTTTGTCTTGATCCGGGGCATTAAGGCGCTGGGGCGTTTTCATGTTTTCTATAGGGTGGGTGCGTATTCCGTGCCCATCCTATGCTGAGGACCGTATACCCAAACCGAAAACACTCTAGCCGAAATCCGCCCAAAGCCTTGGGCTTTACTGTATAGGAGTTGTCGCTTGATTAAAGTCTTGATCGAAATCCTCATCGGCCTGCTCGCGGTCGTCGCCGCGCCGCTCGCGTTTCAGGCGGTGTTCCAATCCAAGAGCCGCATCGGGCGCTTGGCCCAGACTATCGCGGGCATCACGCTCGTGGTCGGCTTCCTGGTGGTGTGGGGCGATACCGGCCGCGATCCGCTGCAATGGGTCTATTGTTGGCTCAATCCCGGTGCCTATTCCTGCCAGGATACCGATATGGCCGCTATGGCCGCCGCGCCTCCTCTGAATGGTATTCCACAGCCGGATGCCCCCATCCGCAGCCAAATCCAAGAAGCCTTGTTATTGGGGGCACCAGGAAAAATGGCGGTCACGGAAGTCTACGCCTCGCTCGGCCAATTCCCGCGCGACAACCCGGCGGCGGGCCTGCCGGACCCGGAGCAACTCATCGGCAATTACACGACCGGCATCGCGGTCGAGGACGGGGCCATCCATATCGCCTTGGGCAATCGCGCCGACCCGGTTATCAACGGCAAAACCATCAGCTTGCGTCCCGCCCAGGTCGGGGATAACCCGGCCAGCCCGCTATCATGGTTGTGCGGCTATGCGGAGCCGGTCCGGGGCATGGTGGCCCACGGCGTGAACCGGACCTCGGTGCCCGCCGCGTACTTGCCGGTCGAATGCCGTCCATAACCGGCCCACATCACCCGCGTAGCCGGTACCACACCCTTCCCACCCATTCATGGCAGGCGTAATAGCTGGACATCAGGGCGCTGGCGCTGGGCAGGAAATCGAAGAAATGGCTGTCGCCGCTGGATTGATAGCCGGTTCCGGCGGCGACCACGCCGAAACCCTCGCGCTCGAATTCGGGGATGGCGCGGGGCAGATGCCAGACATGGCTGACCAGATAGATGCGGCGGATGCCCGCCGCCTTCAGCAAGGGCGCGGAAAAACGCGCGTTCTCGCGGGTGTTGGCCGAGCGCTCCTCCACCCAGGCCACCGGCACCCCGAATTCCGCCTCCAACGCCGCTTTCATCAACGGCCCCTCGGCGCTTTCGTTGTCCGGGGCACCGCCCGTGACCAGGACCGGCTTGCCGGTCAGACGTTGCAAACGGGCACCATAGCGCACCCGCTCCAAGGTCCGGGCGTTCAAGGTGTCGCCGCCGCCGAATTCCGGTGCGTCGTAGCGCAGCCCGCCGCCCAGGATCACGATGGCCTCGGCCTCGTCGCCCCGGATGGGCGCGTAGGGCGGTTCCAGGGTCGCCAGCAGGCGCCCCGCCACCCAGGGCGTCGCGAGCAACCATAATCCCAACAAGGCCAGCCCGAGCAAGCTAAGGCCCAGGCGCGGACGCCGCCGCGCTTGCCAGTATCCCGCCGTGCCCAGCAGCAATAGGTTCAGCGGCGGCAATAGCAGGCCGGCGGCTAGGTGGGTGAATAGCCAGTTCCAATTCATGTGGGATAGGTCGGGTCGGGGTCAAGTCGGCCCGCCTCGGCCCGGTTCGAACAACGGCGCGAACCGCCGCGCCGCGGCCGCGGGGTCGTCGCCGCCGAACACGCCTTCCACCACGGCCAGGAGTCCGGCCCCGGCTTCCAGCAGGGGAGCGGCGTTGTCGGGGGTGATGCCGCCGATGGCGGCCAGGGGGATGTGGAGCCGCCGCCGGGCCTCGATCAAGGTATCGAGCCGGGCCAGCGGTGCGCCGGGTTTGGTGCGGGAAGGAAAGAAGCGCCCAAACGCGGCATAATCCGCGCCCGCCGCTTCCGCCGCCAGGGCGAGTGCCACCGAGTCGTAGCAGGACACGCCGATGATGGCCCCATCGCCCAAGCGCCGCCGGGCTGCCTGGGGACTGGGATCGTCCCGGCCCAGATGCACGCCGTCGGCCCCGGTTTGCGCCGCCAGTTCCACCGAATCATTGATAATCAAAGGCACGCCCGCCGCCCGGCACAGCGCCAGCAGCCGTTCCGCCGCCGCCGTGGGATCGGGGGCGGATTTGGCGCGGTATTGGACCAGGACGGCCCCGCCCCGGAGCGCCGCCGCCACGGCCAGGCAGAGGGCGTCGATATCCTCGGGACCGTCGCGGGTGATGGCGTACAAGCCTTGCGCGGGCAATGGTTTCGCTGGCATGGGCGTCCCGTCGGTTAGTTGTTTTTCCAGCTCCGGCGGCGCGAGGAATCGGTGACCAGGGCGTCGCCGACCTTTTCCTGGGCCTGCCGGAACACGTCGAACACGCCGTTGATGGCGATGCGGGCGGTGTCGCCCTTGTCGCAGACGAAGCCGCCGGCCTTCACCGCCAGCACCGCCTCGGCGAACTGGGTCTTGCAATACTCGGCGGCGATGGAGTGCACCTTCTTCATCACGTTCTGGGCGCTTTCGCCGGTGATGATGCCGGGGGCGACCACCAGCACATAGCCGGTCTCCAGCTTGACCACGAGGTCGGTCGGGCGCATGGAATTGGCCAGGACGCGCTGCACGGCGGCGGTGGCCTGTTCGGCGGGCAGCAGGGTGGTTTGGTTGTGGTCCACCATGATCTGCAACATCACCACGGCGGTGCGGCCCTCGCGGCCCAGCGCCTTGGCCAGCCAGCGCTCGGTCTCGCCGATCAACTGATAGCGGTTCTGCTGGCCCAGGCCGTTGTCATAGGACACCAGGGTGAGAAGTTTTTCGCGCTGGGCTTGCAGGAAATACACCGGCAAAGCCACCATCATCCCGAAGCCGGCCGGCGTGCCATAGGTGCGGAGCAATTCCCAGAGGCGCTCCGGTAGCGGGCAATCCTGTGTCGTGAAAAAGATGAACGACCACAACAAGCCATACGCCACCAGGAACGCCAGCCCCCCGGCCAGCAACGGTAACGACCAAGAAAAAAATCGCAGGATCGACATGACAAAAACCACGTTGCTAAGACAAGTTGAAATGACCGCGCATTCTATACATTACCGTCCTTCTTGTTACCGCCGCCGGGCCGGAAAATTCGCCACGGACCGGGTGGCGGGCCGGGGAATTCGCGCCCGGTGTCGCGGTTGCAACGCGATTTAAACGCCCCTATGTTGCACCGAACCTTTTGACCTTGGAACCGGAATCCCATCGTGAATACTTTTTCGCCCGCTTTCAAACCCTGGATCGCCGCCGTCGGGGCCGAACACAGCCTGGCGAGCTTGGCGGAGCTATTGGATGGTGCCGCCGTGTACGCCATCGACGCCCAGGGCCGCGTATTGTATTGGAGCCAGGCCGCCGAGCGCCTGCTGGGTTTCGCCGCCGCCGAAGCCTTGGGCCAACTGGCCGAGACCGTGCTGCGTTGCCAGTCTTGCGACGGTCCCGGCGTCCTGATCGAACGCGGTCGATTGGACCATGAGCCGACCTCGGTGCGGAAGGCCGATGGCGGGTCGATCCGGGTCCGGCGCTCGGCGCGGGCCTTGTTCGACGCCCAGGGCGGTTTCGCCGGGGCCATCGGTGTGCTGTGGCCGGAACCGGAAGAGCCGGACGACGGCGAGGGTTTCGGCGGGCGGGAGGCGGTGGAGACCTTCCATGGGCTCGTCACCCGCGACCCGGCCATGAAGCAAGCCCTGCAAATCATCCGCAACGTGGCCGAAACCGACGCCTCGGTCTTGATCCGGGGCGAATCCGGCACCGGCAAGGAACTGGCCGCCCGCGCCCTGCACGAGGAAAGCCGCCGCCGCGGCCGTCCCTTCCTCGCCATCAATTGCGCGGCCCTGAGTCCCGCCCTGCTGGAAAGCGAATTGTTCGGCCATGTGCGCGGCGCGTTCACCGGGGCGGTCAAGGACCACGCCGGGCTGTTCAAACGCGCCGACCGCGGTACCTTGTTCCTGGACGAGGTGGCGGAATTGCCCTTGGAATTGCAAGCCAAGCTGTTGCGGGCCTTGCAGGAAAAGACCTTCCTGCCGGTGGGCGCGGACAGGCCGGTGACGGTCGATGTCCGTATCGTCGCCGCCACCCACCGTTCCTTGCGGGAAGAATCCAAAGCCGGGCGGTTCCGGGAAGACCTGATGTACCGGCTGCGAGTGGTGCCGGTGTTCCTGCCGCCGTTACGGACCCGGCGCGAGGATATCCCCTTGCTGCTGCGGCATTTCATCGACCGCCATAACCTCAGGGGCCAGCGCCGCATCCTGTCCATCGAGCCGGAGGCGATGCGGGCGCTGTTGGATTACCGCTGGCCGGGCAATATCCGCGAATTGCAGAACGTGGTCGAGTACGCCTTCGCGGTGGGGCGCGGCGATAGTTTGGGGCTGGGGGATTTGCCGCCTGAATTCGGCGAGGCGGCGGGCGAGGCGGTGCCGTCGGTGGCACGGTCGTGGTCGCCGCGGCCGGTGTTCGGGGCGGGCTTGGACGAGGCGGGGCGGTTGCGGGCGGCGCTTGAACATACGGGCGGCAAGATCGAGGACGCCGCCGCCTTGTTGGGGATGAGCCGGGCGACGTTTTGGCGCAAGCGGAAGAAGTGTGGGGTGTGAGCGAACTGTGTTTGCTTATTATTCTGGCCAAGGATAAGAGTATTTCTTGCAAAAATAGCTTAAGGCATCCAAAGTTCCTGGTGCCAGCAAGGTTAATATATTTTTGGTAAATTCTGGCTTATCGATGCCGGATGCCTGGGGGCCGGAATACTCTGTCGCCTGGCTCCCCAAAGGCGTTGTAAATTCCAGTGGCTGTAATCTCGCGCTCAGCATCCTGAATAAAGCCGTGCCGTCTTCGATCTTCAGGGTTTTGACCGCAGGGATTTTATCCTCGATCAATCTATTCCATAGCAAATAAATTTGCGCCGCCCTTTCCCATTCGTTGTGGCAAGCCTCGATATCCACGCCGAAATATTTTTCGATCACCCGCCTCCGCTGGATATAGGAGGCATTTTGCCTGTTATCGGCTTCGTTTTCGAGGATCAGGCTAGGTATGTTCTGGAAGGGATTTCTAATCAGCCGCGCCACCATGTCGGCCACATAATAACGCCGGGACAGGTCCGGGCCGGTATTCCAGACAAAACCCACCCCAGGTTTCAGCAGCCGGGTAGCCCGTAGTTCCACGCAATTTTCATCGATATTGAAAACCGTATCCACCAAAGAAGATGAGAGGATACCATGGTGGCCTATGGTGGTTTCTTGGGGAATGTCGAAACCCAAGCTCCGGGCATATCGCGATAAATACCGAATTCCCGTGCGGGGGGCGGCCAATATCAGCAAGGGGCAATAGCTCCAATCCTCGGAGTCCAGGATACTGGTGGCGAAGATGGGTTTTGTTTTTTGCTGTTTGCTCCAATGCTTGTCGGCTTGCCGGTATTTCAAGCCGGGAACACTGCGGAAATTGTTTTGCGAGATCAAGTGATGCCAGCTGCTTTGTTGGATCGCCTGGGATTCGATAGTGGTTTGATGCAGGATCGGTGCAATAAATTTATTGAAAACCGGCGTTCCCGCTAAATCATAAAGATTCGAGGAATGTCTGGTCCTGATATTTTCCAACGCATCCTGCAATATGCTCGAAAGCCAGGGGTTTCCCGGTTTGGCCCAGATGAGTCCATTAATCAGCCGCGGCTTGTCCAGTGTATTGCTTTTGCTTACCAGAAACAGATTTTTCGACAGATCGACCCAGGTTTCAATTGGGCGCAGGCATTGCAGGTTGATATTGACGAACATCCCGCCATGCGTGACCAAGGCGGCCAACCGTAGCAGATCGGCCTTGGCCACCGGGTTTTCGAGGTCATTCAACGCCGCCCGGACCGCCTCGCTTTGGTGAAAACCGGCTAGGTATTCTTCCAAATTTTCATTGGTTATCAGATGGTGGGTCCAGCCAGGATTGTTATCGATCCAGGATTGCTTGGGGGCGGTCAACTCATCGGGAAGGCGAGAATCTTCAGTGTCGCTCAGCCAAATTTGAAAAATGATCCTGGGTCCATCGTTGGTAATATTTTGATTGGGCGCGGTATCCGCTGTTTTTTCGGGTATTATTGTGGGATTTTTTTGGGGGGATTTTATGGTATTCATGTGCGAGGTGGATTTGTGGGTTAATGTAAGATATAACCCAGGGAATTGGCGATTTATTCGGTCGGCTGCATGAAATACGGATAATCGCTAAAAGTGTATTTATAGTCGGCTTTGAAGAGGGGTTTGGCTATGGTGGTGTGTTTCTTCCGCGTTGGCCTGTAGCCCGGATTCCGTTGTACTTAATTCGGGCTGCGATTTTTTCTTTTGCGAGACGATGCTGGGCACTAAAATCCGTGGTTTAGGGGTTGGTTTTTCAGCGGGACTATTTTGAGGGTTTTTTCCATGGGTGTACGTCTGTGGTTTACGTGGGTGTGATTTTCGCGAGATAGCGGGTCGCGACCCGCCCACGGTCTATGGCTTTATTCCATTCCTTGAGGGCTAATGCTTGGTTATTCTGCCTTGCGTGGGCTTCGTTGAACGATCAAGAGCGGTATAATTATTGAGAATAGTCCTATGATGGTTCCTAAATACCATTTATTTTGCTCTCTAAGCTCTTTAATTTCTTCCCGAATTGAATTTGATAGCTCTTCTTGTATTTTGAGCTTTTCGCGAATCAGCGGTAAAGAGATCGCGTCATCTGGGTTGGATATTACAGCGGCTTTAAGCTTTTCAATGTCTCTGCGAAGCGACTTCTCACTTTGCGAGAGAGTGATGGCTGGCGCGGGTTGAGGCAAAATCGTTTTTATCTGGTTTGATAAAGGTATGAGCTGGATGTTTAAAAAGTCATTGGCTTTGCCGCCTGAAACATAAACGGCATGTTGTGCTGGTTCATAGCCTTGTTTTTCAGCTTCAATGACATAAGTGCCAATTTTGAGATTTGTATTTAGCGGGGATTTTCCTGAACTAATGCCATCGATTTTTATAATTGCATCGGCTGGTGACGTTGCAATTATGAAATGGTGTGTGTCTAAGAGTTCTTGATATATTATTATTACAAGAATCGCGCCAGCCCCTAAGGTTATTAATATTTCTAATAGAGATGTTCCCAAAGCCTCATAAATATTCTGTTCATAATTGTTACTGCAAGGTCCGCAGAGTAAGATCAATCGCAATTCCCCACGAATCCTTTTTAATGGTGCTTCCACAATGATCTTTAGCAGCCTTGACGACATCGGCAATGATCGTGTTTGCAAAGCCTTGACCGGACTTACCAAAGATCAGTTCAAGCATTTACTTCTGTCTTTTGAATCAACTTATCGTGACCAGTACGGTGGCCCTTCGCTCGACGCGCCTAGCCCCGCTTTCCCAGGCTATCTATCTAGCTTTGGACACCGGCTGTTTTTTGTCCTTTATTACTTGAAAAACTATCCCAGTTACGACGTACTGGGCTATCTCTTTGGTTTCAGTGGAGGCCATGCTTTCGATCATTTAGAAACACTGCTGCCCATCCTTCAAGCGAGCCTAGCCCATCTGAAAACACTTCCCGAACGTTCGGTCAAGACGGTTGAGGCGCTGGATAGACTCCTTGAAAAACAACCTACTATCATCATTGATGGCACGGAGCGGGCGACCCTCAGGCCCCAGGATAAATCCCAACAAGAGCAACGCTACAGCGGTAAAAAAAAACATCACGGCGTTAATAACCTAGTGATTGCCAACCCCGCCAAGAAAATCCTATTCATTAGCTCCACCGTGCCGGGAAGTGTCCACGACTATGCCCTGTTTAAGACGGAATTTCCGCCCGCCTTGCCATGGTTTCAAAAGCAACTTATCGAGGTTGATCTCGGATTCCAAGGCATTAAAAATGATTATCCCCACGCACGGGCCATTCAAATCCCCCATAAAAAGCCAAAGAAGTCCAAAGCGAATCCTGATCCGAAATTAACACCAACACAGAAGAAACATAATCGGAAGCTTGCTAAAACCCGCGTGGCTGTTGAGCATGCCATCGGCGGGATGAAATGTCTGCATAGTTTAGTACATCGCTCAAGAAACCATCTGGCACATTTATTAGATACCTTCATTTATATTGGTGCTGGCCTCTGGAATTTTAAATTATCATTAAAAACAATAGGTTAGCTTGGGAACATGTCTAATATTAATTCTCCCGAATTTTTTATTGCTAAATAGATGTATTTGATTGATGGCATTTGATATGATCCGAAATATCAAAATGGAAGTTCTATGCTTTTGGTTGATTCGCAAAAAATTTACACTTTCCCGTTCTTTGAATCAAGCCTTATTCTCTAGGCTTGATTTGATCTATCTCTAGCCATGTATTTTTGATAATTATTAAACCCTACAAACTCAACTTCAAAGTAGTAATCACCAAAGTCAACACCGCATCGGCCACCACGATATACACAATACCCGTCACCACCGCCGAGGTCGTCGCCAAACCCACTTCGGTGGAATTGCGCCCGCACTGCAAACCCCGCATACACCCCGCGATCCCCACCAACAGCCCGAATACCACTGATTTCGAGATGCCCGTCATGAAATCCCCCACTAAGAGCCGGTTCTCGATCTGGTTGAGGAATTCCGCATAGGACACATCGAACAGCGAAGACGCCACCACCGCCCCGCCCAATATCCCCATGAAATCCGAATACAGGCACAATAGCGGCAAGGCCAGCATCAAGGCCACGAGCCGCGGCAGCACCAGGAATTCCATAGGCGGAAACCCCGTGGTCTTGAGCGCGTCGATCTCGTCGTTGGCCTGCATCGAGCCGAGTTGCGCCGCGTAGGCCGCCCCGGTGCGCCCGGCCATGATGATCGCGGTCATCATCGCGCCCATCTCGCGGGCCATGCCCAGCCCCACCAGGTCGGCGATGAAGACCTGTGCCCCGAACATCCGCAACTGCACCGCCCCCACGAAAGCCAGGATCATCCCCACCAGGAAGCTGATAAGGCTGACGATGGGCACGGCGTGGGGTCCGCACTCCACTAGCAAATCCACCAAGTCCACGCCCCGGAACCGCGCCTTGCCCCGCAGCCCCCGGCCCACCGCCAAGGTGGCCTGTCCCAGGAAATCCAACAGCCCCAGGGTTTCGGCGTAGGCGTCCAGCGCCGCCCGGCCCAGCCCGGCCAAGAAGCCGGTTTCGGGTGGCGGGCGCTGGGTGTCCTGGCGTTCGGGCACGGCGCGGGCCAGTGCCAACATGCCGCGCACGCCCGGCGGCAGTCCTTCGCAGCGGGCTTCGATGCCGTGCGCTTCGCAGGCGTTGAGGATTTTGAGGAGGAAGGCGAGCAGCAGGCTGTCCCAGTCGGTCAGGGCTTGGCAATCGAAGCCGAGGGCGTGGGGCGGGGCGGTGGCGAGGCGATCCAGCACGGGGCCGGGCGGGGGAATCCCGGACCCCACGGTCCAGCCGCCGCCCAGTTGGAGTTCCAGGCCGTCGGCGGTGTCGATGAGTGCCAGCGTGGGGGGAGGGGCCATGGTCGCCGGGTATTGAGGTGGGTTGCCGCCCGTTCCCAAACTCCGCTTGAGGAGCGAGCGGGTTCCTGATGGGGTGGGAATCAGCGGGCCGGGCGTTTCAAACGGTACAGCGCGGAAATATCCTCCTCGCCGTGGCCCGCCGCCATCAGCCGTTCGTAATCCTGGCGGGTCGCGGTGCTGAGCGGCAGCGCCGTGCCCAAATCTTCCGCCATGGCCTCGCAGATTTTCAAATCCTTGTGGTGCAGGGCCAGCTTGAAACCGGGCCGGAACACATCCTGGGTCATGGTCGGGCCACGCTTGTCCAGGAACCAGTTACCCGCCGCCCCGCCCGACACCACTTCGATCAATTTGCCCATGTCGAGGCCCAGCCGTTCGCCGAAAGCCAGGGCTTCGGTCACGGCTTGGTTGATTCCAGCGCACATGACTTGGTTCACGGCCTTGGCGGCTTGGCCCATGCCGGTGTCGCCCATGTGGACGACGCGGCTGCCCATCGCCGCGAGCAGGGGGCGGGCGCGTTCCAGGGTGTCCGCCGCGCCCCCGACCATGATCGCCAGGGTCGCGTTGCGGGCACCTTCGACCCCGCCGGTCACGGGGGCGTCGAGGAAATCCGCGCCGCGTTCCCGCACCCGCCGGGCCGCTGCCCGCGCCGTGGCGCTGCCGACCGTGGAAAGATCGATCACCAGCGTTCCGGGACGCAGGCCCGGCAGGAGGGCGTCGATCATCGCCAGCACATCGGCGTCGGCGGAGACGCAGATCAGCACGGCATCGACGGTTGCCGCCAATTCGGCGGGGGAGGCGGCACAGGCGACGCCCAGTTCTCCGGCCAAAGCTTGGGCGGTGGCCGGGGTGCGGTTCCACACCGCGCCGAGCCAGCCTTGTTGCGCCAGATTCCGCGCCATGTGGGCACCCATGGCCCCCAGTCCGATGAAACCCGCCCGCATGGCTTATTGCCCCGCTTGGGCGCAGGTGTCGGAGGCGGCGTTGCCCATCATCACGATATCGATGGGGATTTCCTTCTTGTCGAGGAAATGGACCGCCTCGGCCTTGCTCAGGCGCTTGGAGATGGTTTTGGCCATGCATTCGCAGGTCGGGCCGAGTTGCTGGTCGCTTTTGACTGGGCTGTCGGGGTTGTCTTGCTGGCCTTTCACGCAGAGTTCGACGTATTTCTTCTCGAACTTTTGGTGTTCGGATTCGGTGACGGCGGCAGAGGAAGCGGCGGTGGGTGGGGCCACCGTGGTCTTGGGGCTGGTGCTGGCCGGGGGTTGTGGCGGGTCGCCGCCGCCGCAGCCGACCAGGACGAAGCCCAGGAGGCCGGTCAGGAGGGTGGCGATCAATGGGGAAGTGGCGGGTTTGGCCCCTTGCTCTTTCATGTGGTGCGCTCCATGTTTTCGATGTGAGGGTGATTCGGTGGTTTCCACCCGGAATCTGTACAGGGCCGGGGAACAACAACCGGGCGGGATTATAGCTTTTAGGGCGTGGATGTTCCGGGACTCGCGCCTTGGAACCACGCCAGTTTGCCGTGCAGGCCGACCACGCCGCCGACGATGACCAGGGTGGGAGCGCTGACCCCGGCTTCTTCCACCAAGCCGGGCAGGCTGTCCACGGTGCCGGTGATGACGCGCTGACGGCGGGTGGTACCCTGTTGGATCAAAGCGGCGGGTGTGTCGGGGATGCAGCCGTGCCCGATCAAGGCGGCGCGGAGTTGCGGCAATGCCTGCAAGCCCATGTAGATGACCAAGGTTTGGCCGGGGCGGGCCAGCCGTTCCCAATCCAGCTCGCCGATGCCGCCTTGCTTGAGATGCCCGGTCACGAAGGTGACGGATTGGGCGTGGTCGCGGTGGGTCAGCGGTATCCCGGCATAGGCGGCACAGCCGGAGGCGGCGGTGATGCCTGGTATCACCTGGAACGGGATGCCTTCTTCCATCAGGGTTTCGATCTCCTCGCCGCCGCGCCCGAAGATGAAGGGATCGCCGCCCTTGAGCCGCACCACGCGGCGGCCTTGTTTCGCCAAGCGGGCCAGCAGGGCGTTGATTTGATCCTGGGGCAGGGTGTGGCGGCTGCTTTCCTTGCCCGCGTAGATTTTCTCGGCGTCGTTGCGGACCAGGGCCATGACCTCGGGCGAAACCAGCCGGTCGTAGACCACCACGTCGGCGGCCTGCATGGCCCGCAGCGCCCCCAGCGTGAGCAAATCGGGATCGCCCGGCCCCGCGCCCACCAGCGAGACGAAACCGCCGCCGGTGTCGGCGTGGTCCGGTCGCCCGGTTTCCAGCAGGTCGTGCAGGCGTTGTTCCGCTTCGGCTTCGCGCCCGGCGAACACCAAGTCCGCCACCACGCCGCCCAAGGCTTGTTCCCAGAATCGGCGGCGGCGGTCGGGTTCCTGGATGGCTTGTTTGACGCGGGACCGGAACTTCTCCGCCAGATCGGCCAAGCGGCCATAGGCCAGGGGCAGGGCGCTTTCCAGCTTGGCGCGGATGAGGCGGGCCAGCACCGGCGAAGCCCCGCCGGTCGAAACCGCGATGACCACGGGCGAGCGGTCCACGATGGCCGGGAAGATGAAGGAGCAGAGTTCCGGGCAATCGACCACGTTGACCGGGAGGTTGCGCCGGGTCGCGGCGGCGTGGACCTGTTCGTTCACCGCGCGGTGGTCGGTGGCGGAGATGACCAGTTGGAAACCCGTTAGGTCGGATGGCTCGAAAACCTTGGCGAGATAAGCGATGCGCCCGTCCGCCGCCAGGGGCGCGAGCGCCGCTCCCAGCGCGGGCGCGAGGACCGTGACCGCGCCCCCGGCTTTGAGCAGGGCCGCGACCTTGCGGGCGGCGACTTCGCCGCCGCCGACGACCAGGCATTGCTGCCCGGCGAGTTTCAGGAATATCGGTAGGAAATTCATCGGGCTGGATAGAAGGGGGTGGATTCTGGGGGATCTATCGACGGGCCGGGCCTTGGCTAATAAACCCACCACGGCCCCGGTCCCCACATCCCCCAATTCAGCGCGGCATCTTCGTTCATTTGCGCCGCCATGCGCTGGTCTTCGGCGATTTCCTTGCTGAGGGCCAGTTGTTGATAGGTTTGGTAGGCCGATTCGTCGCCCCAATACATGCAATGGCAGCGGGTGGCGTCGGCATAGACATAATAGGTTTTGCCCTCCTGCGAATGCGGTACCAGCTTGAGTTGGGTGAGTGCCTCGACGTGGGCGAGTTTGTCCGGGGTATCGGCCAGCTTGACACGGAAACCGGCGGCGGCCAGCAGTTGTTCGGTCTCGCGGGCTTGGTTCACCGCCATGATGCTGCAAGCGGCCAGCGGGATTGCCAGGGCCAGGAGCAGCGGGCGGGCGAAAAACGGGGCTGGGCGCACGGGGAATTCCTGCTCCGGGGCCGGTTTAGCGGCCATCCTCGAAAAGAGGGAGGTACTCCCCATAACCTTCGGCCTCCAGGTTTTCCTTGGGGATGAAGCGCAAGGAGGCGGAATTCATGCAATAGCGCTTGCCGGTGGGCTGGGGGCCGTCGTCGAACACATGGCCCAGGTGGGAATCGCCGTGCTTGCTGCGGACCTCGATCCGCGCCATGAAGTGCGAGCGGTCTTCGCGGCAGGCGAGGTTGTCGGGTTCCAAGGGCTGGGTGAAGCTCGGCCAGCCGGTGCCGGAATCGAATTTGTCGATGGAACTGAACAGCGGCTCGCCCGACACCACATCGACGTAAATCCCGGCCCGGTGGTTGTCCCAGTAGGCGTTATGGAACGGGCGTTCCGTGCCTTCGCGCTGGGTGACGTGGAATTGCTCCTCGCTCAGATGGCATTGCAATTGTTCGGCGCTGGGTTTTTTGAATTGGTTGGCATCCCATGACATGGCGGTATTCCTCGGGGGGTTGGTTGGATTCGACCCATGGGCCGGGGTTCGGTGGCTTTATTGGCGTCCGAAGCCCGCTTTGGGTTTTTTCCGATCATCGGCCAAAACCCGCTTCGGACTCCGGGCGGGTGAAAAAAGGGGACCGAGCGTCCCCTTGGTATGATCGATCCAGCGGGTCGGGGCGATGCCGGCTTATTTGGACTTGGCCCAGCGGTATTCCGGGTCGGCCAGCGTCCGGGCCAGCGTGTCCAGGGCCAACGCGCAGCCGCTATAAACCACGGCGGCGCCCAGATAGCCCGGATAATCCCGCAGCACGCCCAGGCTATAGGCGACCCAGTCGGCCCCGTCCAAGCGCCCGGACAGCAGGAAGAAGCTGCCGTTGGAAATCACGAAGGCCACGGTCGTGGCCAACGGCAGGGCCAGCGCGATCCGGCCCCAGGGCAGGGCGTCGCCGACATGAGTACGCCCGGACCTGCGGCCCGCCCACCACAGCGCGGCATAGGTCGGGATCAGGAAGCCATAGGCCGGGGTTACGCAATAATCGCTGACGCCCATATGGGCGATGGCGGCGTAGTCGATGGCGCAGGCGGCGAGGAAGAATCCGGCGAAGGCCAGGGGACCGCCGCCATACCAGCCCAGCAGGAAAAAGACCGCCAGCGAGGCGTCGGGCAAACTGAAGGCCGTGCCTTCGTGGTGGAACCGGGTCGCCGCCATCAGCAGCGCCAAAGCGGCCATGATCCAGCGTGAATGGTGGGAAGCGGTTGCGCCCATGGGTGTTCTCCTTGGAAAGATGGGGGGGTGCGGTGGATTTTAGCGCGGACGCCCGCTTATTTGACGACCTTGAGCGCCGGTCTTTTCTTGGCGGGCGCGGGTTCGGCCGGGGCGTTCTCGGCGGGTGGCGGGGTGTGGTCGTCCCCGTTGCCGTCCTCGTCCTCGTCGAAAATCATGCCCTTGCCGTTCTCCTGGGCGTAGATCGCCAGCACGGCGCGGGTCGGCACATCGACCTGCATGGGCTTCCCGCCGAAGCGGGCGTTGAACACGATGTTCTGGTTGCCCAGCGCCAAGCCGTGGACCGCCTGCGGGCGCAGGTTCAGCACGATCCGGCCATCCTGCACGTATTGCCGGGGCACGACCACGTCCTCGGCCTCGGCGTTGACCAGGAGGTAGGGCGTGAAATTGTTATCGACGATCCAGTCGTAGATGGCGCGGATCAAATAAGGCTTGAGTGAAATCATCAGACGGAAGCTTCGGCGAGGGTGGGATATTCCCGTTCGCGGGCGCTCAGGCTGGCTTTGAAGGCCGGGCGCTGGAACAGGCGGTTGGCATAGGAGCGGATGGGTCCGGCCTGGGCGGGCAAATCGATGCCCAACGCGCCCAGCCGCCACAACAAGGGGGCGAGGGCGCAATCCACCAGGGAGAAATCATCGCTCAGGAAATAGGGTTTGGCATCGAACACGGGACTGGCACCGACCAATTCTTTTTGGAGTTGCTTGGCGAGCTTGGATTTTTTCCGGAGGTCGGGCAACTGGTCGATCTGGTCGAGATAGCCGAACCAATTCTGGTCGATACGCCGCACCGTCATCCGCGCCCTGGCCCGCGCGACCGGGTCCATGGCTTGCAAGGGCGGATGGGGGAAACGCTCGTCCAAGTATTCCATGATGATGCGGGGGTCGGACAGCACCAAATCCCGGTCCACCAGGGTGGGGGTGTTGCCCAGGGGATTGGCTTCCAAGAGGTCGCGGGGGACGGCGTTGCCCTGGAGATATTCGATATCCGCCGCGATGGCCTTCTCGGACAGTACGAAGCGCACACCATGGCCATAGGCGCAACGGGGGGAGCAGTACAAGGTCATGGGAGATTTGCGGCTGGGGGAAGTCGTCACCCGAAGCACCTCGCGGGGAATCCAAAGTTCCAAGCCGGGTGCCCCGCCATGGCGGAATTCCCCGGAGACCTCGCGGTATCCGGGGATGCGCTGGGGGTGGGCGTCAGGTCAGTATCCGCCTGGAACTTCGGATTCTACCACGAAGCCCTTAGTGGACATCCTTCCAATACTCCTTTTTCAGCTTATACAGGATGAACGTGAGGAATATCAGGAAGGCGATGACATATTTGCCCAGCGGCAGGCGTTCCAGCTTGGCGGGTTCCGACACATAGGCCAGGAAATTGGTAAGGTCGGTGGCGACCTTGTTGAATTCCTTGGCGGAGAGCTTGCCATCGTCGCCGCGCTTGACATCGACCACGGTGTCCTGACCGTGGACATTGACGACCACGGGGATTTGGGTGCCTTGTAGTTCCCACAGCACATTGGGCATGGCCACGTTTTCGGCGACCACGTTGTTGACGCCGAAGGGGCGCTTGGGATCGGCGTAGAAGCCTTTCAGATAGCTATACACCCAGTCCGCGCCCCGCGCCCGCACGATCAGGGACAAATCCGGCGGCACCACGCCGAAGGCCATCTCGGCATCGGTGGGGGCCATGGCGGTCTTGGCGTAGTCGTGGATTTTGGTGTCGCCGAACATGATTTCCCGTTGCATCATGTCCGCATCGAGCTTCAGGTCTTTGGCGATGCGGGAATAGCGGATTTGTTTGATGCCATGGCAGCCCAGGCAATATTGGCTGAAATAACCCGCGCCCCGGCGCACCGATTCCAGGTCGAAAATATCCACATCGGCTTTTTTCAAGGGTTTGCCCGCTTCGGCGGACGCGATGCCGACGCACGAGAAAACCAACAGGAGTATTGCGAGCGCCTTGTTCATTGTTTTTTGCTTCCCAGGTCTATGACGCTATCGATGATCCCGCACACGCGGCCCTTGGCCTTTTGCACCGCCGGGCAGCTATCCAGCTTATGGCCGATTTCTTCCAAGGCTTTTTCTAGGAAGCGCCAGATGACGCCCTCGCGCTTGGCAAGCGGGATGACCGGCTCGGTCAGGCGTTCCGGGACCGGCTTGTTCTTTTCGATGCAGGAAATCACCGGCAGCAACAAGAAGAAGCCGAAGTACACGGCGGAGAAGACCCGCGCCAGCAAGGTCGCGACCGGCGTGACCGGCTTGGTGCCGAGGACGCCCAGCACGATGAAGCTCAGCACGAAGGCGGCCAGTCCCCATTTGAAGGCGTCGCCCCGATAGCGGATCGACTTGACCGGGTTGCGGTCCAGCCAGGGCAGGAAGAACAACAGCACGATGGCCGCGCCCATCGCGATCACGCCGAACAGTTTGTCCGGCACGGCGCGGAGGATCGAATAGAACGGGGTGAAGTACCACACCGGCTGGATGTGTTCCGGCGTCTTCATGGGGTCGGCGGGATCGAAGTTCGGATGTTCGAGGAACATGCCGCCCATTTCCGGCGTGTAGAACACGATGAAGGCGAAAATGGTCAGGAACACGCCCACCACATATAAATCCTTCACGGTGTAATAGGGGTGGAAGGGAATCCCATCGACCGGGATGCCCTGGGCGTTCTTGTTCTTCTTGATCTCGATGCCGTCCGGGTTGTTGGAACCATTGGTACGGAGGGCCGCGAGATGCAGCACCACCAAGCCCAGGATGGCGAGCGGCAGGGCCACCACATGGAAGGCGAAGAAGCGGTTCAAGGTGGCGTCGGCGATGACGTAATCGCCGCGGATCCAAGTCGTCAGGTCTTCGCCGATCACGGGAATGGCCCCGAACAGCGAAATGATGACCTGTGCGCCCCAGTACGACATCTGGCCCCAGGGCAGCAGATAGCCGGTGAAGGCTTCCGCCGCCAGCAGCACGAAAATCACCATGCCGAACAGCCACAACAACTCACGCGGCTTCTTGAACGAGCCGTAGAACAGCCCCCGGAACATGTGGAGATAAATCACCACGAAGAACAGCGAAGCCCCGGTCGAGTGCAGGTAGCGCAACAGCCAACCCCAGGGCACATCGCGCATGATGTATTCCACCGAGTCGAAAGCCAGGGTGGCATCGGGCTTATAGTTCATGGCCAGGAATATGCCGGTCAGGATTTGATTGACCAGCACCAAACCCGCCAGGGAGCCGAAGAAATATAGGAAATTGAAATTTTTGGGCGCGTAATACTTGGTTAATTGATCTTCCAGGAATTTACTGACGGGCAGGCGTTCATCCACCCACCGCACGATTTCTTTTTGTTTTTCATTGGCCATCGCTTATTCCCCCTCTCCCACCATGATACGGTTATCCGCGAGATAGCGATAAGGGGGTATCGCCAAGTTGATTGGTGCCGGCACCCCCTTGTAGACCCGTCCCGCCAGATCGAAGCTCGACCCATGGCAGGGACAGAAGAAGCCGCCCTTCCAATCCGGGCCGAGGTCCGCCGGGGCGATTTCGGGCCGGTACAGCGGCGAGCAGCCGAGATGGGTGCAAACGCCGATGGCGACGAAGATTTCCGGCTTGATGGCGCGGAATTCGTTGTGGCTGGATTCGGGTTGCTCGGATTCGTTGGATTGGGGATCGCGCAGTTTGTCGGTCAGTTCGGACAGGCCCGCCAAGGCTTCGGGCGTCCTCCGCAGGAGCCAAACGGGCTTGCCCCGCCATAGCACGACAATCCGCTGGCCCGGCTCGATCTTGCTGATATCGACTTCCACCGGGGCGCCCAGGGCTTCGGCCTTGGCGCTCGGTTTCATGGAGGAAATAAAGGGTACCGACAAGAAACCCACGCCGACGGCACCGACCACCGTGGCCGCTTGGGTTAGGAATCGGCGCTTTTCGGTATCCACGCCTTCGCTAGTCATGCAATATCTCCATGTTTTGGGCTTTTATTGGATCGAACGGGTGTTTTGGAAGGGGTTGTTCAAACGTTCGCATTCTTGTTGTTTAACACTGAGTTTCGCGGGCGTGGATTTTGTGTGAGAACGCCCAATCGGTCAAGACAAAGACAACAATTGTAGGTTTATCGACAAGGGAAACGCCTATTCCCGCCGGAACGGGAAAGGGTCGGGGAGGGCGGCTTTGCGCTCCGGTGGCGGCCCGTCGCTCTTGGCTGGCGAACGGTCGGGCGCGGCGTCGCGCCCAGGCTGGATGCGGAACCGCCGGGGCGGTTCGCGGGGCCGGGACAACCCTGCGTTGGGTGCCGGTATTATCCTGTGCCGTGTGGGAAAAACCTATAGGAAGAAATCTTGGGAAGCGCCTATCCCAACAGCGCCCGCAACACCTCGACGAAGCGTTGGTTCTCCTCCGGCGTTCCCACCGTCACCCGCAGGCATTGGGCCAGCGGCCCCCCGGCGGGATGCAGGTTTTTCACCAAGATGCCCGCCGCCTTGAGTGCCTGGAAAATCTGCGGGGCGTCGTGCTTGAGCAGCTTGAACAGGATGAAATTGGCCCGGCTGTCATAGACCCGGATGCCGTCGAACTGGGCCAAGCTTGCGGCCAGCACGGCGCGGTCGCGCAATAGGCAACGCACCTGTCCATCCAAGACCGGGAGCTTTTCCAGGGCGAATTCGGCGCTGATGCGGGTCAGCACGTTGATGTTGTAGGGCAGGCGGATTTTGTCGAATTGCCCGATCCAAGCCCCGGCTCCGGCCAGGAACCCCAGCCGCAGCCCGGCCAAGCCCAGCTTGGACAGGGTGCGCATCACCACGAGGTTGTCGAATTCCAACACCCTGGGCATGAAGCTGGCGTCGGCGTAGGGCGCATAGGCTTCGTCCACCACCACCAAGCCCGGTGCCGCCGCCAATATCCGCTCGATGTCCGCCGCCTCGAACAGGTTGCCGGTCGGATTGTTGGGATAGGCCAGGAACACCACGGCGGGTCGGTGCGTGGCGATGGCCGCCAGCATGGCGTCAAGGTCCAGCCCGAAATCCGCCTCCCGCAAAGGCACGCCGACGAAGCGCAGCCCCAGGCTGACCGCGATTTGCCGGTACATCACGAAGGTGGGTTCCGGAGCCAGGATGGTGACTTCCGGTCCGGCCACCGCCATCAGGATGATTTGGATGATCTCGTCCGAGCCATTGCCCAGCAGCAGTTCCGCGCCCGCCGGGACGCCGTTGGCTTGGCACAAGCCCGCTTTCAGGTCGGCGCAGGCGGGATCGGGGTAGCGGTTGGGTTCCGCGCCGCGCAGCCGTTCCAGCCATTCGGCGACCATGTCTTCCGGCCAAGAATAGGGGTTTTCCATGGCGTCCAGCTTGATGTAGCCCTTGGCGTCCGGGACGTGATAGGCCGAGAGTGCCAAGACTTCCGGCCTGAGCAGTTTCCCAACTTTATTGTCCAGCCCGCTCATGATGCGGATTCCACGATGCGGTATTCCGCCGAGCGGGCGTGGGCGGTCAAGCCTTCGCCACGGGCCAGGACCGAGGCGGTACGGGCCAGGGTGTCCGAGCCTTGCGGCGAACAGAAAATCACGCTGGACCGCTTTTGGAAATCATACACGCCCAGGGGCGAGGAGAAGCGGGCCGTGCCCGAGGTCGGCAAGACGTGGTTCGGTCCCGCGCAATAATCGCCCAGGGCCTCGGCGGTGTGGCGGCCCATGAAGATGGCCCCGGCGTTGCGGATTTTGCCCAGGAGCGCGTCCGGGTCCGCCACCGAGAGTTCCAGATGTTCCGGCGCGATGTGGTTGGCGACGGCGGCGGCTTGGTCCAAATCTTCCACCAGGATCAAGGCACCCCGGTTCGACAGCGAGGTCTTGACTACCCCGGCCCGTTCCAAGGTCGGCAGCAAGCCGCGGATGCTGGCTTCCACCGCATCGAGGTAGGCGGCGTCGGTGGCGATGAGGATGGCTTGGGCATCCTCGTCATGTTCGGCCTGGGAGAACAGGTCCATCGCCAGCCAATCGGGATCGGTGCCGCCGTCGCTGATGACCAGGATTTCCGAAGGCCCGGCGATCATGTCGATGCCGACTTGCCCGAACACCAGCTTCTTGGCGGTGGCGACATAGATATTGCCGGGACCGACGATCTTGTCCACACGGGGCAGGGTGGTGGTGCCATAAGCCAGGGCGGCGACGGCTTGCGCCCCGCCGACCCGGAACACCCGGTCCACCCCCGCGATATGCGCCGCCGCCAGCACCAGCGGGTTGGTTTCGCCGCCGGGAGTCGGCACCACCATCACCAGTTCCGGCACGCCCGCGACCTTGGCCGGGATCGCGTTCATCAGCACCGAGGAGGGATAGGCCGCCTTGCCGCCGGGGACGTACAGACCGACCCGGTCCAGCGGCGTGACCTGCTGGCCTAAACGGGTGCCGTCGGCTTCGGTGTAGCTCCAGGGCGCCATTTTCTGGTGTTCGGCATAGGCCCGGATGCGCTGGGCGGCGGTTTCCAGGGCGGCGGCGACTGCCGGGGCCAAACCGTTCCAGGCGGCTTCCAAGGCCGCTTGCGGCAATTCCAAGGCGGCGGCGCTCACGGGGTCGTGGCGGTCGAAGCGGCGGGTATATTCCAACAACGCCGCATCGCCGTCACGCCGGACCTGGGCGATGATCTCGGCGACTTGCTCATGGATATCGGCGTCGGAGGCCGGATCGAAGGCCAGCACGGCGTCGAGTTGGCGGTCGAAATCCGGTTGGCGGGCGTCGAGGCGGGTGATGGAGAAATCGGCCATGGGTTCACTCCGGGGATTGGGCGAGGGCTTGCCTGAGTTCGGCGATGAAGCCGGTGACTTCGGCGTGTTTCATCTTCATCGCGGCCTTGTTGAGGATCAAGCGGCTGCTGATGTCCATGATGAGTTCCTTGGGTTCCAGGCCGTTGGCCTTCAAGGTGTTGCCGGTGTCCACCACGTCCACGATGCAATCGGCAAGGCCGACCAAAGGGGCCAGTTCCATCGAGCCATACAGCTTGATGATATCGGCTTGGATGCCCCGGCCCGCGAAATAACGGTGGGCGGCGTTCACGTATTTGGTCGCGACCCGCAAGCGGCCACCGCGCAGCGTCGGTTCACCGGGCTTCCCGGCGGTCATCAACCGGCAACGGGCGATGCCCAGGTCCAGCGGCTCGTACAGCCCGTTGGAATCGTATTCCACCAGCACATCCTTGCCGGCCACGCCCAGATCGGCGGCCCCGTATTCGACATAGGTCGGCACGTCGGTGGCGCGGATGATGAGCAACTGCAAGCCGTCCCGATTGGTCGGGATGATGAGCTTACGGCTCTTGCCGGGATCGACCGTGGGTTGGATGCCGATGCGGCCCAGCAGGGCCACGGCTTCGTCGTAGATGCGGCCTTTCGATAACGCGAGGGTGAGCATGGCGGCGACCTCAGTGCGGGACGCGGCGGATTTCCGCGCCCAGGGCCGACAGCTTTTCCTCGATGCACTCGTAGCCGCGGTCGATGTGGTAGATGCGGTCCACCACGGTCTGGCCTTCCGCCACCAAGCCCGCCAACACCAGGCTGGCCGAGGCGCGGAGGTCGGTCGCCATGACCGGCGCGGCGTTGAGTCCCGGACGTCCGCGGATGATGGCGGTGTTGGATTCGACCGTGATGTCCGCGCCCATGCGTTGCATCTCGTGGACATGCATGAAGCGGTTCTCGAACACCGTCTCGGTGATGACGCCGACGCCATCCGCCACCGTGTTCATGGCGGTGAACTGGGCCTGCATATCGGTGGGGAAGGCGGGATAGGGCGCGGTGCGCAGCGAAACCGCGTGCGGGCGCTGGCCCTGCATATCGAGTTCGATGGTGTTCTCGGTGCAGGTCAGCTTGGCCCCGGCTTCGCTCAGCTTGAGCAGGACCGAATCCAGCAAATCGGGCCGGGTGTCCTTGAGCTTGACTTTGCCGCCGGTCATGGCGGCGGCGACCAGATAGGTGCCGGTTTCGATGCGGTCGGGCAGGATGCGGTAGCGCAAGCCTTCGCCCGACAAGGAGGGGACGCCCTCGATTTCCAGGATGTCGGTGCCCGCGCCGTGGATTTTGGCGCCCATGGCGTTGAGGAAATTGGCGAGGTCCACCACTTCCGGTTCGCGGGCGGCGTTCTCGATGAGGGTGGTGCCTTTGGCCAGCGCCGCCGCCATCACCAAATTCTCGGTGCCGGTCACGGTGACTTGTTCCAGCACCAAGCGGCAGCCTTTCAGGCGGTCGGCCTTGGCGTGGATATAGCCGTTCCTGACGCTGATGTCCGCGCCCATGGCGGCGAGCCCTTGCAAATGCAGGTTGACCGGGCGGCTACCGATGGCGCAGCCGCCGGGCAACGAGACCTCGGCCTGCCCGAACCGGGCCAGCAACGGACCCAGCACCAGGATCGAGGCCCGCATGGTCTTGACCAGTTCGTAGGGCGCGAAGAAGTTCTCCATGTGCGAGGTGTCGGCCTCGATGTTCATCTTTTCGTCGATCATCAGCCGGACGCCCATGCGGCCCAGCAGTTCCATGGTGGTGGTGATATCGTGCAGGTGGGGGACGTTGCCCACGGTGACGGGGGCTTCGGACAACAGCGTCGCCGCCAGGATGGGCAGCGCGGCGTTCTTGGCCCCGGAAATGCGGAGTTCGCCGGAAAGGGGTTTGCCGCCGGTGATGATGAGTTTGTCCATTCGCTTGCTCTTGGAAGTGCGGTTAATCGGTTGCGGGGTCCGGGGAGAGGCATTCGGCCAAACCGCTCACCCGCGCCATGGCCTGGAGGTGTTCGGGCGGGCGGGCGTAGCGCAGGCGGATGTCGGCCTCTTGGGCGAGGCGCAGCCATTCGACCAACAAGGCCATTCCGGCGCTGTCGGCGCGTTCTATCCCTGCGAGATCGAAACATAGCGTGGTCCCGCCGTCTTTAAACAGCCCGGCGGTTTGCTTGAGGGCTTGGGTGGCTGTGGCGAAGGTCAACGCCCCACGGCAGGCGTGGCCCCCGGCGGTTTGGGCCAACTCGAACCCACCCGGTTGCTCCGTGCGGCTCATGGGTTGGAGCCTTTGCCTGCGGCTTTGCCGGGGTGGCTTTCGGTCTTGGGATCGGCTTTTTTGCCTTCGGCCTTGGCGGAATCCCCTTTGGCCGGGTGGGCTGGTGCGGTGTCGTGGTGTTGGGGGGGGCTGTGCCGGTGCTTTCGGCGGGGCCGGGCGCGTCTTCCGGCGCTGGGGCCGCGCCGGTGTCCGCCCTAGGCGCGGGGTTCACGGCGGGGGCGGCGGAACCGGAGTCCGCCGAATCGTCATCGGACCCGCCGCTGTTGTTGTTGCCCGAGCCGCTTTCGGCCTTGTTGAACAGAAACCGGCTGATGACCTGTTCCAGGACGATGGCCGACTGGGTCAGTTCCAACTCGTCGCCGTCCTTGAGGGTGTCGTCGAAGCCGCCGGGCGAGAGCCCGATATATTGCTCGCCCAGGAGGCCCGCCGTCAGGATGCTGGCGCTGGTGTCCACCGGCAAGGTGTTGAATTGCGGTTCGATCCGCATCTCGACGATGGCCTCGAAGGTCTTGTTGTCGAAGCCGATATGGCTGACCCGGCCGATCTTGACCCCGGCCACCGAGACCGGCGCCCGCACCTTGAGGCTGCCGATGTTCTCGAACCGGGCCGTGATCTTGTAGCTGGCCTCGTTGGTCTGGAGTTCGGCCAGGTTGCTGACCTGCATCGCCACGAAGAACAGCGCGACCAAGCCCATCGCGACGAATAAACCCACCCAGGTTTCGATTGTTTTGCTAGCCTGCATTATTAGGCGTCTCCAAACATCAAGGCCGTCAACACGAAATCCGATCCCAGTACCGCGAAGGCCGAGTACACCACCGAGCGGGTCGTCGCCCGGCTGATGCCTTCCGCCGTGGGTACGGAATCATAACCCTCGAACACGGCGATCCAGGTCACGATCACCCCGAACACGGCGCTTTTGATGAGTCCGTTCAGGACATCGTCATAAAAATCGATCTTGCTCTGCATCTGCGACCAGAACGCGCCCTCGTCCACGCCCAGGAGCCCCACGCCCACGAAATAGCCGCCGATCACGCCGATGGCGGTGAAGATCGCCGCCAGCAAGGGCATGGAGAGCAGCCCGGCGAAGAAGCGGGGCGCGACGATGCGGCGGATGGGATCGACCGCCATCATTTCCATGCCGGACAGTTGCTCGGTGGCTTTCATCAGGCCGATTTCGGCGGCGAGGGCGGAACCGGCCCGGCCCGAGTACAACAGGGCGGCGACCACCGGCCCGAGTTCGCGCACCAGGGAGGCGGCGACCATGACCCCGAGGGTTTGTTCCGCGCCGAAATCCGACAGCACATAGAAGCCCTGCAAGCCCAGCACCATGCCGACGAACAGCCCGGAAACGCCGATCAGCAGGATGCTCAGCACGCCGACCGAATACATCTGCGCGGCCAGGAGCCGCGGTCGCCACAGGGTCTCCGGCAGGCCGCCCAGGACTTGGGCGATGAACAGGTGCGCCCGCCCCAGTTTGCGGAGGGCGCTCAGCGTGACGTGGCCGAGGTGCTGCAAGGGACCTAGCATGATAGGGCTCGGGGTGGCTGGGGTTCAGTCGCGTGCGGCGAACAAATCATCGAGATAGGCGGGGGCCGGATAATGGAAGGGCACGGGGCCGTCGGCCAGTCCGTGGATGAATTGCCCGACCCAGGGCGAAACGGATTCCTCGATCTGGTCGGGCGTGCCCTGGCCCACCAGCTTGCCCTCGGAAACCAGGAACACCTGGTCGGCGATGCCGATGGTTTCCTCGACATCGTGCGAGACCACGATGCTGGTGAGTCCCAGTTCCCGGTTGAGGTCGTGGATCAGCTTGACCAGCACGCCCATGGAAATCGGGTCTTGGCCGGTGAAGGGCTCGTCGTACAGGATCATCGTGGGATCGAGGGCGATGGCCCGCGCCAAGGCCACCCGTCGCGCCATGCCGCCCGAAAGCTGCGCCGGCATTAAATCCCGCGCCCCGCGTAATCCCACCGCCTGTAATTTCATCAGGACCAGGGTGCGGATCATGGATTCCGGGAGCCGGGTGTGCTCGCGCAGGGGGAAGGCGACGTTCTCGTAGACGCTGAGGTCGGTCAGCAGCGCCCCGCTTTGGAACAGCATGCCCATGCGCTTGCGGAGTTCGTAGAGCGCCGAGCGCCCGAGTTGATGGACATCCTGGCCGTCCACGTAGACCTTGCCGCCGTCGGGCCGGAGCTGGCCGCCGATCAGCTTGAGCAGGGTGGTTTTGCCGGTGCCGCTCGGTCCCATGATGGCGGTGATCTTGCCGCGGGGGATGTCGAGGCTGACGCCATCGAAGATTTTCCGGTCGCCGCGGCTGAAGACCAGATCGCGTATGGAGATTAAGATGCCGCTGTCCGACGGGTCGCCGCTCATGTGTCGATGGGGAGCCAAGCTGGGCGTATCGCAAAGGGGCGTATTCTGGCGAGCGCCGCCGGTTCAGTCAACTCGCTTGGTTTTTCGCTATGATGGCGGTTGGCGTGCGGGGGCTTCCGGGCCGATGCGCGACCGGAATAAGCGTGTTTTTGGACTCCAGGGCTGGCTTTGGCGGGGCGGGGGCATCGAAAGCAAGCTTTGGACTCCCATGCTTTCCATCGTTGAATCGCCATCCATGTTCCGGCGCAAGCCATCCACTCCCGCCGTGTCCTGGCCAGGCCGCTGTTTCCGCTGGTTGCGCGGCCTGGTGCTGGGCTTCGTCTTGCTCACGGTGGCGTCGGTCGCCCTGCTGCGCTGGCTGCCGCCGCCGATCACCAGTTTCATGTTGATCGCGCAAGCCGAGGCTATCGCTGCCCGGCGCACGGATTTCCGCCTGAATTACCACTGGGTCGATTGGGACGGAATCTCCACGTCCGCCAAGGATGCCGTGATCGCCGCCGAGGACCAAGGGTTCTTCGAGCATGGCGGCTTCGATTTCCAGGCCATCGAGCAGGCGTGGCGGCATAACCAAACTGGCAAGCGTCTGCGCGGTGGCAGCACCTTGTCCCAGCAGACCGCCAAGAACCTGTTTCTGTATCCGGGGCGCAGTTATTTGCGCAAGGGCTTGGAGGCTTATTTCACCGTGCTGATCGAAGCCTGTTGGCCCAAGGAGCGCATCCTGGAGGTTTATCTCAATATCGCCCAGTTCGGCGATGGCATCTACGGCGTGGCGGAGGCGGCGCGGATTTATTTCGGCAAGACCGCCGCCCACTTGGATGAAAAAGAGGCGGCGCTGTTGGCCGCCGTGTTGCCCAATCCCATCGTGCTGAAGGCCGGAAAACCCTCGGCTTATGTGGGACGCCGCCAGCAATGGATTGTGCGGCAGATGCGGCAACTGGGCGATTTGGGCGTGTAGCCCGGATGGAACGTAATGGAATCCGGGCTATGTCGGCGGGGTGTTGGGGTTGTGGGCCAGCAATGCCCGGATGTCCTCGGGATCGACCGGCTTGACCCGGTGCGCGTCGAACCCGGCTTCCCGCGCCAGCCGGATATCCCCGTCCTGCCCATAGCCCGTCACCGCCACGATCAAGGTCTCCGCCATCCCGGCCTCGCGGATTTTCCGGCAGACCTCGTAGCCGCTGAGTCCTGGGAGGCCGATGTCGAGCAGGATCGCCTCGGGCCGTTCGGAAAGGGCCAGGGCCAGGGCTTGGCGGCCATCGTGGGCTGTCAGGGTTTGGTGGCCTTCGAGGCCGAGCAACAGGGACAGGCTGTCCGCCGCGTCCTCGTTGTCGTCCACGATCAGCACCCGGCGCGGGCTGGGTGGGGTGCCCGCGGGATCGGACGGGATGGCGCGGGCGGGGTCTGGCTCCGCGAGCCGGGGCAAGCGCACCACGAACTCGCTACCCCGGCCCCGGCCCGCGCTATGGGCTTCCACCACGCCGCCGTGCAATTCCACCAGCCGTTTGACCAGGGACAGGCCGATGCCCAAGCCGCCCTGGGTACGCTCCAGGGTTTGCTCCACCTGATAGAACAGGTCGAACAACTCGGGCAGCGCGGCGGGGTCGATGCCGCGGCCATTGTCGCGGACGCTGATGACCACCCGGCCGCCTTCCGTCCAGGTGCCGAGCTCGATCCTGCCGCCGGGGTCGGTGTACTTGGCCGCGTTGTTGAGCAGGTTCGACACCACTTGCGCCAGCCGGATCAGGTCGCCCCGCACCCACAACGGGGGGTCCGGCAGGGTCACGGCCAGTTGGTGCCCTTGGCTTTCCAGGGCGGGGAGGCTGGTTTCCACCCCGCGACCGAGGATGGCCGCGACTTCCACCGCGGTTTGCTTGAGGTCGATATGGCCGCGGGTGATGCGCGACACATCGAGCAAATCGTCCACCAGCCGGGTGAGTTGTTCGATCTGGCGTTCGATGATATCGCGGCACCACCCCAATTCGCCGAGGGCGAGGCGCGGATGGCGCAGGATATTGGCGGCATTGCGGATCGGGGCCAGGGGGTTCCTGAGTTCGTGGGCCAGCATCGCCAGGAATTCATCCTTGCGGCGGTCGGCTTCGCGTAGGCGCTGGGCTTGCTCCCGCAGCTTGGCCTCGTTTTGCTTGCGCTCGGAAATATCGCGCAGGATCGCCTGTAAGCGTCCGCCGGGCAGCCGCCGCGCCATGATTTCGCCGGGGAACAAGGAGCCATCCTTGCGGCGGAACAGCCATTCGCTGCACGCCACCGTGCCTTCCGCCAACCGGGCCACTTCCGGGGCGAGGCGGGGGATTTCGGGGGGCGCGACCGTATCGGTGAGGCCGAGTTGCAAAATTTCTTCCCGGCGGTAGCCCAGCATGGCCGCGCCCGCCGAATTGATATCGAGGTAATGGCCCTCGGCGTCGCTGACGAAAATACCGTCGGCGGCCTGCTCGACCAAGCCGCGGTAGCGCTCTTCGCTGGCCTGTAGGTCGTGCTGGCTCAGGATGCGCTGCATGGCGACGGCGACCTGGTCGGCCACGATCCGCATCAACTCGATGTCGGCGATGGCGAAGCGGGACCGGTTGCGGGTACCGAAGGCCAGGGTGCCGATCAGGCGCGATCCGGCGACCAGCGGATGGCAACAATAAGCTTGGAGTTCCAGGCTTTGGAGCAGGATGGCGCGGTCGTCCCCGGAGTTCGCGATATCTTCGATCACCACGCGCCGCTGGGTCCGGGCCATGTTCCCGCAGATGGCTTCGCCCAAACCCAGGTGTTCGATATCCGCCGCCACCGCCGCGGGGACGCCGGCCCAGGCGTTCAGGCGCAGGCGCTGGCCGGATTCGTCCACCAGATGATTGAAGAAGGCCTGGCAATCCAAATGCGCCATGACCTTGTGGCAGAGTTCGTTGATGAGTTCGTGCGGGTCTTCGGCGGTGAGCAGGCGGCCGGCGGTGTCGGACAGCAGGCGGTAGCGGTTCTCGCTGCGGTTCAGGGCGATCTCGGCCCGGCGCTGGTCGGTGATATCGCGGAACACGGTGTACACCCGCCAGGGCCGGGTTTCCCCAGGCCGGAATTGCGGCACGCTGTGGATGGAAATCCAGCGCCAATCGTTTTCGCGGGGATTGCGGAAACCCATGACCACGTCGCGTACCTCCCGCCCGGTACGCAGCGACACCAAGGCCGGATGTTCCGTGCGGGGGAAGGGCGAGCCGTCCTCCCGCACGCAGGCTTGCTCCAGGTTGAGGGAAGTCCCGCCCATGAGTTCCGCCTGCGAAAGGCCCAGGATGCGCTCGGCGGCGGGGTTCATCAGGATGATCCGGCCCGCCGCGTCCTGGTAGGCCACGCCGACCGGGATGGTCTCGAAGAAGGTGCGGAAGCGCTCCTCGCTCTCGCGGAGGGCGGTCTCGGCCTGTTTGCGCCGGGTAATATCGCGCAGGATGATGGTGAAGAAGGGCTCGCCCCCGGTCTCGACCCTCGATATGGAGGCTTCGATGGGGAATTCCTCGTTGTCGGCCCTGAGGCCGCTGAAGAAGCCGTCGCGGCCCATGGCGCGGGCTTGGGCCGGTCCGCTGCCGAATTGGCGGAAGTGTTCGCGGTGGGCGGCGCGGAGTCCTTGCGGGATGAAGCGCTCCAGCGGACCGCCGATGGCCTCCGCCGCCGGGCAGCGGAAAATCCGCTCGGCGGCGGCGTTGAACAGCACCACCCGTTGCCAGGCGTCCACCGTGATGATGGCGTCCATGGCCGAATCGACGATGCCGGCCAGCCGGGCTTGGTGTTCCTGGGCTTGGGTTTCGGCCTGCTTTTGCCCGGTGATGTCGCGCAGCATCAGCAGCGCCGAGGTTGGCCGCACTTTGCCGCTGGGAGAGTGGCGGAAAAACACCTGTTTGCGTACCGATAACCAGCGCACCTGGCCTGCCGGGGTCAGGATGCGGTGTTGCAGCGCCAGCACGCCATGCTCGGGCCGCAAGGCGCGGGCGATCTGGGCGTCGATGGCGGCGCGGTCCTCGGGGTGGAACAGGCTGTGGACCAGGGCGCGGGGCACGGTGCGGAGCGTGTCGGGCAGTCCCAGGACGGTGGCGGCCTCGGGGCCGAGCTTCATCATGTCGGCGAGGTAGTCGATTTCGATGACGGCCAGCCCCGCCAGTTCGGAGCCCAGCCGCAGCCGCGCCTCGCTGCCCCGGAGTTCGCGGGCCAGGGTGTGGCGGAGGATGGCGTTGTCCATGGCGCGGACGAGGCTGTCGGCGTTGATCACCCGCCTGCCGATCAAATCCTGGGCGCCGGCCCGCAAGGCCCGCCCGGTGTCGAGCTTGGAATCCTCCTCGGCCACCACCACCACCGGGCAGCAGGAGACCGGGTAGTCGCCCAGGGCGTCCAACACCTGGAGCGCGTCGCCATCGGGCAAGCGTTCGGCCAGCAGGACGCAATCGGGCGGGACCGCGCCATTGTCCAGGCAAGCCCGCAGGCCGGCGGTGCCATCGGCGCATTCGATGAAGTGGTAGCGGCGTCCCGGACCGGTTTCCAACAAACGCCGGATTTGGGTCCGCTGTTCCAGGCTGGGGTCGATAATCAGCACCCGTCTGGCGGTGTTATCCATGGTTGGTCCGTATTCCTTGCACCAGGGTGCCCGCAGGGGGGGACGGATGGAAAATCTGCCCCGGCGGGCTGGGCCGAGAGGGGCGGGGAATGCGAGAAGTGGGGGGGAGAGACCGGCTGGCCCGGTCCGTGGTGCCGCCTCGCTGCCAGGAGACGATGCCATGGGCCGGGTGTGGATGCAAGAAGCTTAGATGCCCATGTTGCCCAGGGCGACCATGAGGTTGTTCAGGATGCCGGTGAGGGTGGGGTGTTCGACCTCGAATTGGGAAACGGCTTCTTTCATGTCTTCCACCAAGTGCAACTGCTGGTCGTCCTCGGCGGCTTCCAGTTTGTCTTCGAGATCGTCCAGCAGGTCTTCGAGCTTGGACTTGAGTTCGATGTTGTCCTCGTCCAGCCGTTCGATTTCGCCGCGCAGGTGGAATAGCGCTTCGCTGACTTCTTTTTCGGCCATGGTGGTGGTTCCTCTTTTGGCGGTAGGGCGGGTCGCGGCCCACCCTACGGGGGTTGTTGTTATCGGGGCAGCAGGGGCTTGAAGAATTCCGGGGCCGCGAACGCCGCCCGGTGTACCTCGGGATTATAGTAGGTGGTGGCGAAGGGCCGCTGCCGGGCGTCTTCCTCGCGGAACCGGTCCAGCGTTCCCTTGCCCGCCAGGGTGCCGCTCCACCAGCCGGAGGGATAGATGAACTGCGGGAAGAATAAGGTGCGGGTTGTGGCGAAACCGGCCCCGCGCATCGTGTGGTGCATGTCCCGGATCAATTCGGCGTGAAACAAGGGCGATTCGCTCTGCTGGACCAGGAGGCCGTCCGGCTTCAGGCAGCGGAAGCACTCGCGGTAGAACGCGGCGTTGAACAGGCCTTCCGCCGGACCGACGGGGTCGGTGCTATCGACGATGATGAGGTCCACGCTGCCTGCGGCGGCGTCCTTCACCCACTGGATGCCGTCGATGAACAGGAGTTCGGCGCGCGGGTCGTGGTTGGAGTCGCATAGCTCCGGGAAATATTGCTCGGCCAGCCGGGTCACGCGCTCGTCGATCTCGATCTGCACGGCTTTTTTCACTTCCGGGTGTTTCAGGACTTCCTTGAGGCTGCCGCAATCGCCGCCGCCGATGATCCAGACGGTTTCCGGATTGGCGTGGGTGTAGAGCGCCGGATGGGTCATCATCTCGTGGTACAGGAAATTATCGCGGTCGGACACCATGGTGCAGCCGTCGATGACCATCAAGGTGCCCATCCATTCGGTCTCGTAAATCTCGATACGCTGGAACGGGGTTTGTTCTTCGTGCAGTTTCTCGACCACCTTGAGCGAGATGGCGCTGCCGTGTTTGGGATAAACCTCGGTGAACCAGCCGTTGTCGTTGACCATGGGGACTCCTTAATGAATAGAAAAAGCGGGCGATTTTCCACATAATCTAAACCTTTTCAAAGAGATTTTGGCGACGACCATGACTTGGAGCGTGCAGGATTCCCGCGAGACCTTCGGCCTGGAACACTGGGGCGAGGGCTATTTCGACATCAACGACCGCGGCCATGTCGCCGTCCATCCGCGCAAAGACCCGGAGGCGGGTTCGGTCGATCTATTCGATCTGGCCCAGGAAATCCGCCGCGAGGGTTTGGCCCTGCCGGTGCTGGTGCGTTTCACCGATGTGTTGCGCGACCGGGTGCTATTGCTGCAAGCCGCCTTCGACCGCGCCCGCGCCGAGTACGACTACACCGGCGGTTATACCCCGGTCTATCCGATCAAGGTCAACCAGCAGCGCGGCGTGGTGGAGGGCTTGATCCAGGGCGATGGGCGCGGCATCGGCCTCGAAGCCGGCAGCAAATCGGAATTGCTCGCGATCCTGGCTTTGTCGAAGGGCGGCACGGTCATCTGCAATGGCTACAAGGACCGCTCCTATATCCGGCTGGCCCTGATCGGGCGCAGCCTCGGGCTCAACCTCCACATCGTCATCGAGAAACTCTCCGAACTGGATACCGTGCTGTCCGAGGCGGAGGCGCTGGGCATCGAGCCGCAAATCGGCGTGCGGGTGCGGCTCGCCAGCATCGGGGCCGGCAAATGGCAGAACAGCGGCGGCGAGAAATCCAAGTTCGGCCTCCATGCCGGGGAAATCCTCAGACTGGTGCGGCGGCTGAAGGAGGGCGGCAAACTCGGTTGGCTCAAGCTGATGCATTTCCACATGGGCTCGCAGGTCGCCAACATCGCCGATGTCAAGACCGCGCTACGCGAGGCCGGGCGCTATTACGTGGAACTGCGCCGCCTGGGCGCGGAGATCGAGGTCGCCGATGCTGGCGGCGGCCTGGGCGTGGACTACGAAGGCACCCGCTCCACCGGCGAATGCTCGATCAACTACAGCATGGACGAATACGCCGGGAGCATCGTCCGCGCCTTCGCCGAGATTTGCGAGGAGTACGGCTTGCCGCAGCCGCATCTGGTCACCGAATCGGGCCGCGCCATGACCGCCCATCACGCTGTGCTCATCACCCACATCATCGATGTGGAAGCCGTGCCCGACGATGCCACGGCCCCGGTGTTCGCCGCTGCGGTCGACAGCGGCGCACCGGCGGGCATCCGCCCCGCCCAGCCGTTGCTCGATCTGGTCGAGTGCCTGGAGCGGCTGGATTCGGAAGCCGTGCTGGGTATCTACCACGATGGGCAGTTCGACCTAGCCGAGGCCCGCGCCATGTACGTGCAGGGCAAGCTGAACCTGGCCGAATTGGCCGAGGCCGAACGCTTGAACGCGGCGCTCAGCCATGCCGTGCGGCGGCGCTTGGATATTCGGCTCCGCGCCCACCGCGAGGCGCTGGACGAATTGAACGAGCGTTTGGCCGACAAGGTGTTCTGTAATTTCTCGCTGTTCCAATCGATGCCCGATGCCTGGGCCATCGACCAGATTTTCCCGGTGTTGCCGCTGCAACGGCTGGACCAGGAACCCACCCGCCGTGGCGTGATCCAGGATTTGACCTGCGATTCCGACGGACAGATCGATACCTATCTCGACCGCCAAAGTTTGGAGAATACCTTGGCCCTGCATGAACGCCGTGCGGGCGAGCCGTATTTGATCGGAATTTTCCTGGTCGGGGCTTATCAGGAAATCCTAGGCGATATGCACAACCTGTTCGGCGATACCCATTCGGTGAATGTGGAACTGGACGGGCGGGGCGGTTATCGCATCGTCGATATCATGCGCGGCGACGGGGCCGACGAACTGTTGCGCTATGTGCATATCGACCCGGAGGAATTGAAACGGGCCTATCACAAGAAGCTGTTGGAGGCGGAATTGCCCCTGGCCCAGCGCAAGTTGTACGAGAGCGAGTTGATGGCGGGATTGGGAGGCTATACCTATCTCGAAGAATGAACCGGACCGGAAGCTCCGCCCAGGGCCGGGCGGAGCCGGGCGCGGGCGTTATTGTTTCGGCAGCACCACGATATTCGCCGAATCGCACACCGCCGCCGCTTGCTTCGTGGGCTTCGCGCAGACTTTCAGCACGCCCTGGTTCGTCACCTGGGCCTTGACGGGTTTCCAGGCCAGTTGGCCCTTCTTGTTGGGGATGGTTTTGAGGCGCTTGAACCGCGCCCCGCCGTTCTTGGAGAACTTGACGGTGACGCTACGTTTGCCATCGATCTGCTGGGTGGTCCAGGAGAGGGTTTGTTTCTCGCCTTGCCGCCAAGTGCCGGGGGCGTCCAAGTTCAGCGATGGGCTACCCGTGGGGGTGGGTGTTGGGGTCGGTGTGGGCGTTGGGGTAGGGGTGGGCGTTGGCGATGCGCCCGCATCCAGCCGGGCCAGGCCCAGGTCGTTCGTGCTGCCATAGACGCCTCCCGAGATCACGGCCTTGCCATCCCCGGTCAGGGCCAAACCCCGGCCCAGGGCCATCGCGTCGCCGAAGCCGATCACGGCCTTGCCGCCTTGGCCGAAGCCGGTGTCCAGCACGCCTTGGGCGTCGAGCCGGTAGACTGCGAAATCGCTTGGGTTGCTGGTGCCACCGACCAGTAATTGCCCGGAGGCCGTCACGGCCACATCATGGCAAGCACCGTCACCGCCGTTGAATATCCCGCCGCTGCCGAAGCCGGTGTCCAGCGCCCCATCCTTGCCATAGCGGACGACCGCGCAGGTTTCGGTGTAGGGTTGCACCAGGGATTGGCCACGGTTGCCGGCCACCACGATGGCGTCGTCCGCTTGCACTGTGACGCCATAGGCGTGGATGTATTGGTCGCCGAAATCGCCTATCACCCAGCCATTCTGGCCGAAACCGCCATCCACCGAGCCATCGGTGTTGAAGCGGGCGATGGCGATGGCTTCGCCGTTGGCGGAGGTTTTTTGGAAGCCCGCGACCACGATCTTGCCGCCGCTTTGCAAGGCCACCCCGAGGCCGTTCTGTTGCACCCCCCCGAAATCGACGGAAACCGTGCCGCCATCGCCGAAGCTGGTGTCCGGGCTGCCATCGGGCAGGAAGCGGGCCAGCGCGAAATCGCCATCGTCGGCGGCTTTCAAGGTGCCGACTACGATGATCTTGCCATCGCTTTGCACCACGAGGCCGGCGCCTTCGGCGAAAGCGTCCGTTCCCAACGGGGCTGCGGCCAAGCCGTTGGTGCCGAAAGCCGTGTCCAGCGAGCCGTCCGGGTTGTGGCGGGACACCACCATGCGGCTGGTGTTGTTGGCGCTGGTGGCGCTGCCTGCGGCCAGGATTTTGCCGTCCGCCAGGATTTTCACGGCCCTGGCCCCGTCGTAGACCTCGCCGTAATCGACCGTGGCCTTGCCGCCGGTGCCGAAGCCCGTGTCCAAGCTGCCATCGGTGTTGTAGCGCACCAGTAGGGCGTCGGTGTTATAGGTCGCCGAGTCTTGCAGGGCACCCGCTTGTACGATTTTGCCGTCGGCTTGCACCGCGACATCGGCGGCGTCCACCGACGCGGGGCTGAACGAGGTCAATACTTTACCGTCCGTGCCGAAGCCAGGGTCCAGGTCGCCGGGAGCCGCCGCCGCCAGCGTGGAGGCCAGGGCCAAGCCGAGGGCGGTGGTATGGACATGGGTTTTGGAAGCGGGATGTTGTTTTTGGTTCATGGTTGTAAATGGCGGGAGTGGGATGGGACCGTTTGGCGCGGCTGGGAAACCGGATGATGTCGCTGGATCGTCCGATGGGGTTAAGGGTAGATGGGGACTATCGCCGGATCAACCCGGCTCAAGGCGACAACCCCGCCGGTATCCAGGACGGAGGCTGGTGCGTCAGCGCTTTTGACCGCCCAGCGTGCCCCGGTCCGTCCCATACGGATAGCCGGGCGCGGGTTCCCCCTGGCCGGGCGGATTCGGTTGGACCGGCGGCAGCGGGCGCACCGGATAGCCATAGCCCGGCCAGAAACCGCCCGGATAATAGACCGGCGGGACGGTTTGTGGTTGATTCTGCCATTGTTGCTGCTCGGCCATGCGGCGCTGGGCCTCGGCCTGGATTTCGGCGGCGCGGGCCGCTTCTTCCTGGGCGCGGATCAGGCGCTCCCGGTCTTCCCGTTCTTGTGCCTGGTGCTCCTGTTCCTCTTGTTCGAGCTTCCGCGTTTGCAGGCGGGCGACTTCCGCCGGGTCGGGCTGGACGACCTTGAGGTCCATTTCTTCGCAATAGAGGCCGGGTTCGTCGGTGAAATAAACGGGTTTGCCTGCTTCCTGGCAGCGGTAGACCGGGTTGGCTTGGACGGCGGGCGTGATGGATAGCAGGGTGGCGATCAGGGCAGGCTTGGGATTCATAGGCGTGGCTCCTGGCGGATGGATGTGCTTGGAAGGGCGGTGGTTCGCGGTCGGGTTCGACCTGTGGGTGTCCGGTGGGCGGGGAACGCCCGCGTCGCCTGCCATCCTATCGGCGAAACAATGTCCCAAGCTATCCGCGTCCTCCTGAATCTTGGCTTAATGGTGATAGGCCGCGTCCTGGGGGAAGGGTTCGCGCTCATGGGTGCGTTTCCGATTAGAGTAGGGGTCGGCAGTTTACCGCGGTCGACCCCGCTATATGGGCCTAGGGTTGCCGCGCCTCGCCGGAATTGGGGTCGATCATCAGCCCGGAGCTGTCCACCGCCTCGAAGGCATCGCCTTTGACGCCGCCCAGGAGATGCAGGAGGTCGTTGTCCCAGCGCGGGTCCGGCACGCCGGTCACATACCAATCCGAGCCGTTGTCGGCCAGGATCAGGCCATAGCGTTTCATCGCGGTCAGGAGTACCTGCGCTTGCGACGGATAGCTGCTGATATCGTAGCCGCGCTTGAGCCGGAACCTGAGTCCCATCGGTGGGAGGCTGGGATCGTCCGGGGCGCTGGTCTGGTGGCGGGCGGGCCAGACATGGCCGCGGGTGATATGGGCGGTGAAGCGCAGGGCGTGTTTGATCGCGCCTTTCGCCACCTCGTCATAACGCGCCAACCCTGGCAGGATGGGCAGGCCCGCCGCGTCGGCGGAGGTCCAGCCGTCCGGGCGGAGTGGGTTGCCACCCAGGTTGAAGATCGCCCCCGAACCCGCCCGCCAGGCCCCGGCGTTGGTTTTCTTGGTGTTCCAGGTTTCGTAGAGCAGGCAGCTATCGCGGTCCAGGATCAGCATATGGTGGTCGCTGGGATATTCGAGCTTGGGTTTGTTCGGAATGGGGTAGGGGCCGGGGTCGCTTTGACCGCTGTATTGGAAGCCGATGGCTACGGGCGCTTGGGTCGCCCGCACCACGTTGTAGGGGATGCCGATGGGACCGCCGTCCCAGTTGCCCGAGCCGAAGTCCATGTGGAGTCCGGTGGTCCGGCCCAGGGTGTCGATGTATTGCTTGGACAGGGGATGGACCGGCAGCTTGTCGATGCGGGTGTTCCAGATGTTGTTGGCGGGGAGCATCGGGCAGCCGTTCAGGCTGGGCGCGGCGGTCGCGGGGCCGGACGTGATCAAAACGGCGATAAGGACGAATGGGGATGGACGGGACATGGCGGTTCTCCGAGGGACGGGAAAGCCGCGGAGTTTAGGTGGCCTGCGCAACGTCGTTCGGGACCGATTTCCCAAATCCGGCAAGGAAGCGTAGTAGGATGGCCGGCGCAAGCCGCTTTATCTTTCATCAGCGCCAATCTCAGGAGGCAAGTATGATCCATCATTTTTCCCTGGCCGCCCGCGATCCTGGGCGGGTCGCCGGAGTGTTGGCCGAAGTCATCGGCGGCCAGGTGTTCGATTTCAGCCCGTTTCCGGGCAGCCGCATCGTGGTCGCCGACGACGGGCACGGCACGGCGATAGAGGTCTACCCGTTGGGTTTGGAACTGGCTCCCGGCACGGGGTCCGATCCGGTCCATGGCATCGACAATCCCGGCCCTTCCGATTTCACCGCGACCCATGCCGCCCTTTCGGTGGCCTTGGACGAGGTGGCGCTGTTGGAGATCGCCCATCGGGAAGGCTGGCGGGCGGTGGTCTGTGCCCGGACGGCGGAATTCCGGGTGGTCGAGTTCTGGCTGGAAAACCGGGTGATGCTCGAATTCCTGACGCCGGAGATGGCGCGGGATTATTTGCGGGCGATAGCGCCGGATAATTTTGAGCGGGCGCGGCGGGAAGCGTAGGATCAAACCCTCCAGGCTTTTATCGATTTATCGAAAAATCCGCCATGCATTTTTCCCAGATGAGTGGGTGTTGTTCACGCAAATCCTTGAAAGGGGGATGATGCTGTCCGGTTCCTATAAATATCCAGCCTAGTAGGCCATGCTCATCGTCGGCGGATAAGGATTCGAGCAGGTGGCTGGCGGAAAACGATGGGTTTTCCAGGAAATTATCGATAATGCGCGAAAGCCTGCGCAGCGTCTTCAAATATCCAGCCTCGAGCGCTTCCCGCCGATCCAAATGTAGGGTTTCCACGGTTTTCTCGCCTTTTGGCGACCAGGCATTGATCCGAGGATCGAACCGCGCCTTGATATGGCCAGTTTCAGGGATGAAATCTAGGTGTTCCCAAGGTTCTTCCTTGGTGGGGTCGATCAAGAGCGGACGTTTTCCATCGGTGGGGAAACGATTGCCTTTCAGTCGCCCGCACTCGGTGCAACATAACAACAGGTTCCGCCAGCGGAACATCCGTTTATGGTGGAGGGCTTTGGGCCTGAAATGCTCGATATCCGAGCCGTGCGAATCCAAGCAATACATGCAGCGTTCGCGGGAGCCCATCATTTTTTGAAGGGTTTTTAGCACCGCTTGCATGGTTTGGGTTTTCCGGGCGCTTTTCCATTCCTTTTCAATATCCAATACCCCAGCTTCGGCTTTACGGTTGGTATTTTTTTGGCACCGGCCCAAATACGCCACGGCCTTTTTGCCTAAAGGCAGGCGTTTCACACGCCGCATGGTTTATAGTTCCTCGGGATTCTTGGCGAATATTTCGAGTTGCTTGAACCGGCTTTCTTCTTCCTTGGTGAAGCTTCCGCCGCCACGCTTTTTGGCTTGCAACTTGGAATACTCAGCCCGGTTTTCGACCACACGGGGCGAGCGGGTATTTTTTAGATTGAATGCCGGACTAAGTAGAATCGTATCGGGCCTGGATATAACCACTTTTTGATATTCTTCGGGGGTTAAGGCGCGTGGCCGTTCGTCGCTGCCCGGTTCCGGCAGAACGAAGAGCCCATTGGGGTCCGCCGCTTGGCAGATCAACGGGCTATGGCTGGTGACGAGGAATTGGATGTTCGGAAAATGCCGGGTCAGCCAAAAGCCGATTTCCCGCTGCCATTCCGGGTGCAGATGGGCGTCGATTTCGTCTATTAAAACCACGCCGCTGCGCTTGATGATCACCTTGCCGTCGATTGTATCGAATAAACCATCGCTGCCATATTTGTTGATTAAATGCCGAACTATATCGGCTAGCAAGGCCAAGGCGGCACGATAACCATCGCTCATTTCGCTCCAGGCCAATCTTACCCCGTTTCTATCCTTAAGCCATAACCCATCTGAATCGACCCGATCCGCGCTGATTTGGTTGGGCATCAAATCATCGTTGAGCAGTTGCAGCAATAATTCCAATTGCGCTTTTTCTTCCGCTTTGTTTTCCAGCGCTTTATGATTTAGATTTCTGAGCCATAAATCGACTTCGGCCAAAGAGGCAGCTTCTTGGAACATGGTGACAAAACGTTCTGTCATCGGCGCGACCATTTGCCTTGTCGCGTCTGGCGAAGCACCGAATACCCGGCGGAAAGGACCATAACCGCAGGAGAACCAGCCTTTGGCATCCAATGACCATATGCTGCGTTGAGGAGCGGAATAATTTTTAGCTTTCCTTTCAGGAATAGCGGTTTGCAACAATGGTTCTTTTTCCCCATTTTCCAATAAGATTTTGGCAGGGAATTTTATAGGAGGATTTCTGCCAGGATCGGATATTGCGTCGTCGTCCGGGCAGCGGACAATCTCGATTTTGATAAAAGCTTCGTTGGTCGTGCCTTCACGTATCCAGCGGCGAAAACTAGGTTGCAAAGCCCTAGCGGTATCCTTCCCGGTCAGGCCAATGGCGATGGCTTTGAGCAGCGTGCTTTTCCCGGAACCATTATCCCCAGTGAATACGGTCCAGCCAGCATAGCGTCCGCCATCTCGGGTAAGGTCGAAATCCAATTCCGTGAAGCCACGGATGTTCTTTAAGGTGATCCGGCTGATATACATAATCGCCTGGGTGGATAAGGGTTAGCGTGGTGGGTTTTCCCGCCATTACTGGTGTGTGGAATGGCGGGAAATCCAAGATTTTATAAAGCCACCGTCACCGTCTTGACCTCGATATAATTCTCCAAGGCATAGCTGCCCAATTCCCGCCCGATCCCCGACATCTTGAACCCGCCGAACGGCGCGGCGGCGTCGAACACGTCATAGCAATTCACCCACACCGTCCCGGCCTTCAACTCGGCGGCGAGGCGGTGGGCCTTGCCGATATCCCGCGTCCACATGGCGGCGGCGAGGCCGTACAAGCTGCAATTGCCACGGGCGATGACCTCGTCCACATCCTTGAACGGAATCACCGACAGCACCGGCCCGAAGATTTCTTCCTGGGCGATGGTCATGCCGTCGTCCACATCGGCGAACACTGTCGGTTCGATGAAATAACCGCGCTCGCCAACCCGCCCGCCGCCGCGCACCAACTTCGCGCCTTGCTCGCGGCCCGTTTGGATGTAACCCATGATCTTGTCGAATTGCTCCTGGCTGACCTGCGGGCCTTGGGTGGTGTTGGGATCGAAGGGGTCGCCCACGATTTGCCGGGCGGTGCGGGTGGCGACCCGCTCCACGAATTCGTCGTAGACCTTCTGTTCCACGAACAGCCGCGAACCGGCGCAGCAGCATTGCCCCTGGTTGAAGAACAGCCCGAAGAACGCGCCCTCGACGGCGGCGTCCAGGTCGCTGTCGGCGAACACGATGTTCGGGCTTTTGCCACCGAGTTCCAGGGTGACGCGCTTGAGGTTGGAGCGGGCGGCGGCCTGCATGATGATCTTGCCGACCTCGGTCGAGCCGGTGAACGCCACCTTGTCGATGTCCATGTGTTCGGCGATGGCCGCGCCCGCCGTCGGCCCGAAGCCGGAAATCAGGTTGATGACCCCCGGCGGGAAGCCCGCTTCCATGGCTAATTCGCCCATCCGCAGCGCCGACAGCGGCGTCTGCTCGGCGGTTTTCATCACGATGGTGCAACCCGCCGCCAGCGCCGGACCCCATTTCCAGGCCAGCATCAACAGCGGGAAATTCCAAGGGATAATCTGTCCGACCACGCCCACCGGCTCGTGCCGGGTATAGGTGAAGTGGTTGCCGCGGATGGGGATGGTCTTGCCTTCCAACTTGTCGGCCCAACCGGCGTAATAGCGCAGGCAATCGATGGCCAGGGGCAGGTCGGCATTGCGGCTGTCACGGATGGGCTTGCCGTTGTCGAGGGTTTCCAGCGCGGCCAGTTCGTCGATGTGTTGTTCCATCAGATCGGCCAGGCGGTACATGAGGCGTCCGCGTTCGCGGGCGTCCATCTTGCGCCATGGGCCTTGTTCGAAGGCGCGGCGGGCGGCTGCGACGGCGCGGTCCACGTCTTCCTTGTCACCTTCGGCCACGCGGGCGATGACCGCGCCGGTGGCGGGGTTCAGGGTCTCGAAAGTCTTGCCGCTGGCGGCGTCTTGCCAGACGCCATCGATCAAGAGTTGGGTTTGGCGGATAGCTACGGGGCTTGGATTGCTCATGGCTTGCTCGCTAGGGCTGGGGTTGTAAGCGGCGGGTTAGGGTCTCCCGCTCTGTCCGGGCCGCGATTTTTTTACAATCGCCGCCCTCGAATCTGAGAGCATATAGCGTCCCAAATCATTCGGAAATCGCCATGAACGACGAATTGATCGCCCGCATCAAAAAAGGCCTCGCGTCCCGCTATCCCTTGTTCTATGTGTTGTGCCGGGAAGAGGAGCGGCTGGAAAGCGTCCTCGGCCATGTTTCCCGGATGCACTACCAGGATAACCGTCCGGTGGTGTCCTGGTCGGCCTCGCGGGGTTTCCGCAACCTGGGGAAAAAGGAACTGGCCCATAACGATCCCTTGCAAGCCTTGAACGCCATCCTCAACGCCGAACAGGACGGGTTTTTCCTGCTCAAGGATTTGCCCGCCCTGTTCGATAGCCAGCCCTTGGTCTTGCGCGGCCTGCGCGATCTTTATACCGAGCTGGGTGATAAGAACCGCGCCGTCTTCATTTCCTATCCCGAGTTGAAATTGCCGGAAGGCTTGAAGGACCAGGTGTTCATGGTGGATTTGGGCAGTCCTGGCGAAGCCGAAATCCTGGAATATCTCAAGGCGGTGGATACCAAACTGGAGTTGAAGGGGAGTTTCTCCGAGGATTGGTTTTTCCGTGCCGCCAACGCCATGAAGGGCATGACCTTGAACGAGGTGCGGCATTTGTTATTGCGCCTGATCCGCGAAAAGCGTTTCGATATCGAGGGTGCCCTGCCGGAAATCTACGAGGAAAAAACCCTCTCCTTGCTCAAAGAGGGCTGTTTGCAATTCGTGCCGAAAATCATCCCGGTGGAGAAGGTCGGCGGCTTGGATATTCTCAAGGAATGGGTTTTGAGCCGGAAATCCTTATTCAACAAGCAAGCCTTCGATGCGGGAGCGCCTTTGCCCGCCGGTATCCTGTTCATGGGCGTCAGCGGTTGCGGCAAGAGTATGGCGGCCAAGGTGATCGCCAGCGCTTGGAACCTGCCGCTGGTGCGCCTGGATATGAATTTGGTGATGTCGGGTGCCTATGGTTCGCCCGAGTATGCCTTCGACCACGCGGTGAAGGTGGCCCAGAATATCTCGCCCATCGTGCTGTGGATCGACGAGATGGAGAACAGCTTCGGCTATGACGAAATGTCGGGCAGCAGCGGCGGCAATAACAGCATCTTTTCCAGCTTCCTGACCTGGATGCAGGAAAAGCCGCCCAGCGTGTTCGTGGTCGCCACCGCCAACCGTATCCAGAAACTCCCGGCGGAAATCATCCGTAAAGGCCGTTTCGACGAGCTATTCTTCCTGGATTTGCCCAGCGACGAGGAGCGGCGGGCGATTTGGGGTATCCATCTCAGGAATTACGGGGTCGATCCCGAAGCTTTGAACATGAATTTCCTGTCGGCTTTGACCAAGGATTGGAGCGGGGCCGAGATCGAGCAGGCGGTGAAATCCTCGCGCATCCGCGCCCAGAGCGAGGGTCGGGAATTGGCCGAGAAGGATATCACCCATGTCACCGGGCGCATGGTGCCCTTGTCGCGGACCATGGAGGAGCAGATCAAGGCTTTGCGGCAGTGGTCGAAGACGCGGGCCACGCCTGCGTCCAGGGTGGAAGGTTAGTCTCGCAGGGTAGGGCGACCCGTGCGCTGGTTCCCCAACTCTGCTTGTGAGTCAGCGAACGGACCATTTGTTTTCAAAATCAAAATCAAGATCAAGATCAAGACGATGAATAGCGATAGCTCCTCCATAGCCGCCGCCACGGCCACGGGCCGTCCCGACCTCGACCAACGGGCGCGCCCGGCCACCGGTTGGGTCTTCCTCGGGCTGCTGGTCGGTGGCCTGCTGTTCACCGGCTACAACCTTTTCCACGATGTGACCGCGCCCAGCGTCGGTACCCTGGCTTGGCTACCCTTCCTGCTGCTGGGGGTCGCCCTGTTCATCGCCCTGGGTTTCGAGTTCGTCAACGGTTTCCACGACACCGCCAACGCCGTGGCCACGGTGATCTATACCCATTCCCTGCCGCCGCTGGTCGCCGTGTTGTGGTCGGGCACCTTCAACTTCCTCGGCGTTCTGGTATCCAGCGGCACGGTGGCTTTCGGCATCATCGCGCTGTTGCCGGTGGAGCTGATCCTACAAGTCGGTTCCAACGCCGGTTTCGCGATGGTGTTCGCCTTGCTCATCGCCGCCATTATTTGGAATCTCGGCACCTGGTGGTTGGGCCTGCCCGCCTCGTCCTCGCATACCATGGTCGGTTCCATCGTCGGCGTCGGGGTCGCCAATGCGCTGATGCACGGGCGCGCCGGTACCGGCGGCGTGGATTGGTCGCAGGTCGCCAAGGTGGGTTATTCCCTGCTGTTGTCGCCGATCATCGGCTTTTGCTGCGCCGCGCTGTTGTTGCTGGCCTTGCGGGCGTTGGTGAAGCACCCCGAACTCTACCAACAACCCCAGGACCGGCAGCCGCCGCCCTGGTGGGTGCGCAGCTTGTTGATCCTGACCTGTACCGGGGTTTCCTTCGCCCATGGTTCCAATGATGGCCAGAAGGGCATGGGCCTCATCATGTTGATCCTGGTGGGCACGGTGCCGACCGCCTATGCCCTGAACCACGCCATGCCGCCCGACCAGATGACCCAGTTCGTCGCCCTGGCGCAGGCCACCCAGCGGGCCGTGGCGGATGCGGCACCCGGTCCGGCACCCGCCGATCCGCGTGCCGCGCTGGCCGATTACGTGCGTACCCATAACCCGGTGCCGGAAACCTTGCCGGCCCTGGCGGCCCTGGCCGGGGACATCGGTATCCAAGTGAAGCGGCACGGCCATCTCGACCAGATGCCGACGGCGGCGGTGACCAATGTCCGCAACGACATGTATCTGGTTTCGGAAACCATCCGCTTGTTGGAAAAATCCGGTTCGGCGGCGCTGGGGGCCGATGCCGGGGAGAACTTACAGGCGTTCAAACAATCCATCGACGCGGCCACCAAATTCATCCCGACCTGGGTGAAAGTGGCGGTGGCCATCGCGCTGGGCTTGGGGACGCTGGTGGGCTGGAAGCGCATCGTGGTCACGGTGGGGGAGAAGATCGGCAAGAGCCACCTGACCTATGGCCAGGGGGCGGTGGCGGAAGTGGTGGCGATGTTGACTATCGGCGAGGCCGATGCTTTCGGCCTGCCGGTATCCACCACCCATGTGTTGTC